>NZ_CP015910.2:0-1200000 GCF_001676785.2 Brachyspira hyodysenteriae ATCC 27164
TTTTGCATATAAGAAGAAATTAAAAAAAACATATAAATATGATGTTGATAACTATGTTGATATTAACAGATATGAAATAATGAAAAGATAATAAATTTTATAATGAAATTCAGAATTTTCATAAAATGAAAATTTGTTTGCAATGTTAATAGTTTTTTATTGTTTATTAACATCTTATCAACTAATATTATTTTAAATGATGTACTTTAAGAATTTATTTTATCATCATACTTAAAACTAAATACCATAAACAATTTATTTGTTCTTTTGAAATTTTTATAAACATATAATTATTGATTTTTAGATGATTTTAATATAATATTTTCCGATATTTACAAACCTAAAGAAAATGATATGATTAACGATTCAAATAATAATATAAAACTAGGTTCCTTATTTATAACGTTTTCAGCTCTTTCATTTAGTATAATGGAAATAGCAGTAAAAATTTCTGGTTCTAATATACCTGTGATGGAGCAGGTTTTTGTACGTAATTTAATAACATTATTTATAAGTGCCTTTGTTATGATTAGAGATAAAGAAAGGCTATTTCCAAATAAGAGCAATATTTTATCAATAGTATGCCGCTGTATATCAGGATATTTAGGTATTATATCCTATTTTTATGCTACTAATAACATGGTGCTTGCGGATGCTTCAGTGCTTCAAAAAACTTCTCCATTTTGGTCTAGTTTCTTTGCTTTTCTTTTGATAAAAGAAAAGGTTATTAAGATGCAATGGTTTGGAATGATTATTGCTGCAATAGGATCTATATTTATAATAAAGCCTAGTATGAATTCTAATGTTTTTCCTGCTATAGTAGCTCTTTCCGCTGCTATTTTTGCAGGCATTTCATATTCTATAATAGGTTCACTAAAAGGCAAAGAAAGCAACTCTTTGATAATATTTTATTTTTCTTTATTTTCATGTTTATTTTCTTTGTTCTTTGTAAAAAGCTTTGTAATACCAAATTTATTTGAATTATTTCTTCTTTTGCTCATAGGAATATTTGCAGGATTCGGACAATTCTTTTTAACTATAGCATATAAAAAAGCTCCTGTTTCTGCTGTAAGTATATATAATTATACAGGTGTTATATTTTCATATATTTTTAGTGTATTTTTATTTAAAGAAAGGGTAGATATTTATTCTATAATTGGAATGCTGCTTACAATATTTGCCGCTCTATTGGTTTATTTTTATAAAAATAAGATTTATATTAAAAATTAATTTATCACTATATTTTTCTTTTATATTATTATATAATAGATATATAAAATATTTTATTGGAAATAAAAATGGATAATAATATTTCTAAAAACACTATGAAGCTTTTATTAGAGATGCAGCAAAATGAAGTAACAGAACATGCTGTTTATTTAAATCTTGTAAAATTTGTGAAAAAAGAAGACGATAGAAAAATATTAGAGAATATTGCAAAAGAAGAATATGCTCATTCAAAAATATTAGAGAAATATACAAATAAAAAATTGAGACCTCAGAAATTAAAAGTATTAAAATATTTTATATTAAGTTTTATATTAGGATATACATTTGTAATAAAGATAATGGAGGGAGGGGAGAAGAACGCTGAGAATATATATTCAAGAATAGTATCTGAAGTCCCTGATGCCAAAAAGATAGCTTTTGATGAAGATGAGCATGAAAATAAGCTTATATCAATATTAGATGAAGACAGACTAAAATATGCAGGTTCTATGGTTTTGGGTTTAAGCGATGCTTTAGTTGAGATAAGCGGTACATTGGCTGGTTTGAGCTTTGCTTTGCAGAATAATAAATTAGTTGCATTATCTGGAATCATAACAGGTATATCTGCTACATTGTCAATGGCTTCTTCTGAATATTTATCTGCTAAAGCTGAAGGAGATAAAAATGCATTTAAATCATGTTCATATACAGGAATAATGTATTTAATAACAGTAACACTTTTGATATTGCCTTATCTTATTTTTCCAAGCAATCATTA
The DNA here is from genome assembly GCF_001676785.2 of Brachyspira hyodysenteriae ATCC 27164. Lineage (NCBI taxonomy): Bacteria > Pseudomonadati > Spirochaetota > Spirochaetia > Brachyspirales > Brachyspiraceae > Brachyspira > Brachyspira hyodysenteriae. Next base: position 1,988 of record NZ_CP015910.2, read on the forward strand.
TTTATATGCTTTGATAACTATGCTTTGTATAGTTGTACTTATAATATTTTTCTTCACTTATTATATATCTGTGGCTAAAAGTCTTCCTTTCAAAAAGAGATTCTTTGAGATGGCAGGAATTAGTTTGACTGTTGCCGGAATTAGTTTTTTAATAGGTCTTTTAGTGAAGCAGTTTTTGGGTATAGATATTTAAAAATTATCAGCTTACTATATTTTCAAGTTCATTTATTATATTGGATATTATTTCATTATATTCTTTGAACCATCCGCTATTTGTAAGTGTATCCCAAGTGCTGAATTTTAAATCTTTTGTGTTTCCTGTAGTATTATCTAAAAGTTTTGTATTAGAAAAGTTTACAATGAATTTATCATATTCCAAATGGAAGTTTATATCAAAGCATAATGAATTATTATCAGTTATATTATTAGATACAAAGAATAAATATACTAGTCCATTATCATAGCTGCTGAATTTATTATTTCCTGCTTCATTTTTTACCCATTTAAGGATTTCTTTTCTTAAATCATTACCTTTTAATTTTGTAGATACAAATATTTTCTGTTCGGCTACAGCTATTGCATAGATATTAAATAAAAATATTAATATTATTTTTTTCATTTAAAGTTTTATATTATAACTCTCTTATTGTAGATAAAATATTATTAATTTGTTTTGATTGTCTTTTATAATCATTTTTTATCAAGGCAACCATAACTTGATGATAGTAATTTTCTGTTTCTAATGTATATAAAAGATAATGAACTAAAGTATTTTCATAATATGAATCAAATTCTGTTACATACATTTCTTTATTATTAACTTTTATTTTATTGGAAGATATGATATTTTCTCCATTTATGCCATTTAAAATACTTGTATTATATTTTTCCAAGCTGATATTATTTAAGTTCTCTTTAGATTTAGAGAACATTATAAAACATACGCCCTTTTTATTATTTATAGCTTCTAAATTAGAATTTTCATTAAGTTCATTTTTTACTTTAGATAATTTCCATTCATTATTGAATATTAGAGCAAATTTCCCATCATAACTTTTGATGTAAAATTCACCTTTTGAGTTTCTTCTTTTTAATACTATTAAAGCTGCTGATATTGTGATGATTGTACTGCTTAAAATGATTAGAGGAAGTTTTTTGCCCATAGTAATCACCCCTATATTTTATTACTAATAATAGGCTATAATATTTTAGTTAAAAAATCAAGGAAATGTATAAAATTATTTTCTTTTATTTATTAAAAAATATTATAATTAACGCACGGTTGGTAGATTATAATATTTAATTTTTATTTTAATTATAAATAGATTAGTAATTATATTATAGTTAATCGTGCGTTGTGTGAATTATAAATTTAAATAAATCTTGGGTGGGTGTTGTGATAACAGAAAAAGTTTTAAAATAAAAATAGCATAAAAATATCTTAAAAAATTTTAAAAGCATAAAGGGTGGGGTAGTGAGAATGAAGTTTTAAAACTTAATTACATTTGCCCGCCCTTTATATTTATAGTTTTATTATTAATGTTAGCTTTAATTTTTCTTAATAATCAAATTAGAATTTATTAGCTGCCCGCCCAGGAATTTTTTATATTTAAAGCAAATACACCGCACGCAAAATAAAATTTAGAATATATATTTATTTAGAATTCCAATTTAAACTATAAATAATAGTTTTACTAACCGTGCGAATTTTTAATAAAAATTATTCTTCAGACCACATTCTCTCTACTTTGGATATTCCTATTATGTCGAAGCATAGCCCAAGTATTTTTTTAACTGCTTTAATAAGAGTAAGTCTTTCCTGTCTTATTTCCGCATTTTCTTCTAGTACAATATTATCATAATAGAATCTATGCAAAGCACTGGCTATTTCATAAGTATAATTAATAAGAGTATAAACTTCTAAAGATTTAGCAGCCTCATATATTTCATCAGGGAATCTCAATATTATTTTAGCAAGTTTTAAAGAACTTTCATTAGCAATTTTTGAAATATCAAGTGATTTATTATCATCATAAGACATGTTTTTTTCTTCTAATTTGAAGAATATATTACAAATCCTTGCATATGCATATTGCACATAATAAACAGGATTGTCATTATCTTTTTTCTTAGCAAGCTCCAAGTCAAAATCTAAAGAACTAGAATATGAACGCATAAGTAGGAAATATCTAGTAGGATCAACTCCTATCTCATCAATAACATCTTCAAGACTAATCATATCGCCTGTTCTTTTACTCATTCTCACAAGTTCATTTCCTCTATATAGACGAACTAATTGCCCTAATATAACTTTTAAAGAAGCAGTATCTTTACTAACAGCCCTAACAGCAGCAGTAATTCTAGGTACATAACCATGATGGTCAGCACCTAATATATCTATTAAATAATGATATCCCCTGTCGATTTTATTTTTATGATATGTGATGTCCGGAGCGAAGTATGTATATGTTCCATTGCTTTTTTTAACAACTCTGTCTTTATCATCTCCGTATTTAGTGCTTTTAAACCAAACAGCATTATCCTCTTCAAATAAAAGTCCTTCCTTATCAAGAAAGTCCATAGTTTTTTCTAATTCTCCGCCCTCACGTATTTTTAATTCGGAGGCATAATTGTCCATATGAGTGCCGAATCTTTCTAATAGTTTTTTCTGACTTTCTAATATTATATCTTTAGGAACTCCGTCTTGTTTAGCGACATCTTTTATATATTCACCATGATAACCGTCTTCAGGTATCTCTCTTCCTTCTTGAACAGCCTTAACGCTTTCATTTAATTTAGTTATCTGTTCTCCTGCATCATTAACATAGAACTCTTGATAAACTTCATGGCCAGCATATTTAAGTATATTGGACAATGCACTTCCAATAGCAGCCCATCTTCCATGTCCTATATGAAGAGGTCCTGTTGGGTTTGCACTAACATATTCTACTAATATTTTCTTTTTATCTTCAACTGTGTTTTTTCCATAATCATCATTGTTGATAAGGTCATTTATACATTCATTTATATAATTATATGATAATGTTAAATTGATGAATCCAGGTTTTGCAACTTCCACTTTTTCAAAATATTTTTTATCTATTTTCTCTGTTATAGAGTTTGCTATTTCTAAAGGATTTTTCTTTAAAACTTTAGCAAGTCTCATGGCTACGGGGCAAGCATAATCACCAAATTTATCATCTACTGCATATCCGATTTCTATATAAGATTCTATGTCTTTAACATCAGTATCTTTTAAATATTCTTTTAATGCTTCTTTTAAGATATTTGAGATAATTTTTTTAAGCATATGCTCTCCATAAAAAGTAAAAATATTTTTTAGTATATAGAGTATATCAAAGATTAGAACTTCTGCAAGTATAATTTTTATATTTAATGAACGCTTGGGCAGGCATGCTTTTATGAGTAAGTATTAAGTTAAAAAAAATTATAATTTAAGATTTAAATAGAAAATATAAAAGGGCGGGGAATGTAAATAAAGTTTTAAAATTTAATTACACTTTCCCACCCATTATACTTTTTAATATATTTTGGAATTTTTATATTTTATTTCTTTGTTGTTTAATTAGAGTTTTAATGCCCACCCAAGCTTTTTTTATTAATTTAGCGCACGTATGATGATGCTAAAAATATATGATAATAGTATATTATAATTTAAGTTATATGTAGAATCTATTTACCGTGCGTTGTATTAATTTGGAATTGGTTTAGACTATATAAAATAATAGTATTTATTGTTTAATAACTCTACTTTATATTATTAATATAACTCTATTTTTTATTTAATAAATTCTATAAATTTACGATACTTTAATATAAGAATTTATATACTTTGAAGATGTAATTAATTATGAATGAGAATATTTTAGTAGTAGAGCATAGAGCAGACCTTTTGGACAGGTTTGTTGATCTATTAAGAGAAAGACATTATAACCCTATAGCAACTAAATCCAGAGCTCAGGCAGTTAATATTTCCAATGAAAGTACATTAGATTTGATACTATTGGATGCAGATATTGGGGACTCGCAGGGTTTGCAGCTTCTTGATACTTTTAAAAACCAGGAATCTACTAAAGGAACTCCTGTAATTCTTTTAAGTACACCCTATAGAAAAATGGAATTTATAGAGGAAGCTATAAATTTAGGGATTGACGGACTTATATTTATACCATTTGATGAGATGGAACTCGTTGTAAGAGTTAATAGCTGTTTAAAGTATAGAAAATTATATGTAGAGCATCAAAAACTAATTAAACAGGCTGATTATCTACAGAATTCTTTAACTGACATGACAGAAGTTTCCAATAGAAATTATCAATCATATAAGGATGCTCAGAAAAAATATGATGATATATTGAATGTAGATTTAGAAACAGGTCTTTGGAATAAAAAAGAGTTTTATGAGCAGTTTACAAGGCTTCTTTATGAAACAGTAAGGCATGAAGAAACTATAGTACTTGCATGCTTTTCTATAGACGGACTTGATAGTATCATAAGCGAATACGGTATAATTGCAGCCGAAGAAATAATGCTTAAATTTACTGAAGTTCTTAGAAAGACAACAAGAAGAGAAGATATTTTAGCAAGATTTGATAATAATGAGTTTATGGTTGCATTCAATAGAATGAATATAAAATTATATGATAAGAAGCTTGAAGAGATAAGAAGTTTTGTTGATAAAAATGAATTAGAATATAACGGAATTATAATTAAGTATACAATATCAGCTGGAATATCATATACAGCATATAAAAAGAATTATCATATAGAAGGTATGGAAAAAGAAATAGCCCCTGTATTGCTTGCTCTTCATAATGCTAAAAGACGCGGATTTGCAAGTTTATTTGTACATCCTACTTTGATAAAGAAATAATATTTAAAGGCATTATATGATAATCAATCTCGATAAAAATAATTCTGAAAGTATAGAGTATGCAGCTAATGAAGTTATAAAAGTTATTAATGATGGCGGAATAGTAGTTTCTCCAACAGATACGGTTTATGGAATGCTTGCCGATGCTTTTAATACTGATGCTGTAAATAGAATATATACTATAAAAGATAGAGAGAAGAATAAGCCTCTTTTAATATTATCAAAAGATTTAGAAAGCGTAAAAAAATTCTCCGATAAAGAAGTTCCTGATATAATAAAAAATAATATACCGGGAGAATTAACTTTCATTGTTCCTCTTTTAGAAGAGTTAAAAAATAAGTTCTCATATTTAAAAGATAAGGTAGCCTTAAGAATACCGAATGATAAATATATGCAGATTATATTAAAAGGCACTAATCCTTTGGTAGCTCCTTCGGCCAATCCAAGCGGTTATGGTGTTATACTTGACGGCAATGAATTAGCAGAGCTTTACAAAGACAAAGCTGATTTAATAGTTAATGCCGGAGTTTTAGAAAATAAAATGCCTTCTACACTTTATGACTGCTTAGCAAATAAAGTACTTCGTCAGGGCTCTGTTCATTTGGATATATGATGCAATATATAAATTAAGTCTAGCATTTTTTAATTATCAATTTTCCTATAAACCTCATCAATATTTTGAAATTGTTATATTAACATTATATTTAAATTTTTAATTCATCTAAGTATTTAAAAACATATGGAAAATTTGAATATTTTTTATGCTTTTTGTTTGTGGTGGCTTTGCCCCCACACCCCTAGTTCTTTTATTGATATAAAAGAACCAAAAGAACTGCATTTTAAGCTAAAAATAGGCATTATAAAATATTTGCACTTTCGCGAAGCGTGCCTGCGGCAGCAACTTTGACGAAGTCTGCAGAGCATGTGCAGCAGGAAAAGTTGATAAATGAATTAAAAAATTTAAAATAAGTTAGGGGAGGGTGGGTGGGCAGAGTAGATTTAAAAAAATAAAAAGGCTTACTATTTCTAAATAAACAGCAAGCCTAATAAAAATATATATAACTTTTTAATTAGCAGTGTTAGCTGAATCGTTTTTTATACCTGTTAGAGATTCTTCTATAGTTGTAGCTGAAGATGATCCGTCTTCTCCTATAACAGATTTAGCAAGATTTTTTATTTTATCGCTGGCTGATGAATCTGCTAAAGTTTTTATAGCATCGTACATATTTCCTGTAGGTGCAGATTCTTTGTATAAATTAAGTATCTCTACAGTGATAGCCTCTGAATTATCGTTTTTAAGTCTGTAAAGAAGAAGTTCTTCTATTTCAGGCTCGGATTTGTAATTGGATAAAGCCTTAATGGCATAAATACGTACAGAATCACTGTCATTTTTAGCAGCCTCTATTACATCCTTTTTTACATCTCCATAAGCGCTGTATTCAGGTAGTACATATATAACTCTTGCGGTATAATCTCAGGTAAATCTTCAGCAAGAAGTTTTTGAAGTATCTCATAATTTTCAGCACTAGGATAAGCACCCAATGCCACAACCCCCATATATCTAACTAAAGCAGGTTCTCCGGCATTTTGAGCGGCATTCTGACAAATCTTCTCACCTTTAGTATTTTTAGTTTCGCTGAAATATCTTAATATCTCAACTTTAGTACTTGATCCAACAGTATTATTTGTATATATCTCTAATAAATAATCAGCAGCCATCTCTGATTTTATAGCTCCCAAGGCATTTACCATACTGTCTAATACAAGCCCTGTAGCATTTGTGATTTCTGACATTATAGGAACTTCATATTGAATATCCGGATAAATAGAGCATAAATAATAAGCATCTTTTCTTACGCTGTCATTTTCATCTTTGATAGCATATTCTATTATAGCTTTTGCATTATCATTTTTGTTCTGTTTAAAGAAATTTATGATCTCGCTTTTTACTCTGTTATTCTTTTCTTCAGGGTAATGATTTGCAAGCATTGCAATATCGGCTTCATTTTTTGTTCTTTTTATTTTAGCAATAGTAGCTATTTTCTGAGTAGGAGTTCCATATTTAAAAGCTTTTTCATATTCAGCATTAAGCATTCCTGATGTTTCAGCAGCTGAAGTATTTGTTGAAATTGTAGGAGCTGTAGGAGCTTCATTAGTAGGACTTTCTGAAAAAGCTGTAAAATTTATTAGTATAGTGAATAATAAAGTGCAAATAGTAATATTTCTCATAAAATAAAAATTTCCTTAAAGTTTATAATAAAAAACCTCCTTTACAGTATTAATGATAAAGGAGGCTTGTTTTTAGTGTTTTTTATAGAATATAATCAGTTTCCCTGATATGTACTTTCATTTCTTACATCCAAATTGGAAATATAAGTATTATATTTTACTAAATCTTCATCATTTGCTATTATAACGAACTCATATCTTCTAAGCTCATTTTGAGTAGGATATTCAGGAAGAGCTTCTCCAAGAGGACTTTCTATAACTCTTTCTGAAGGAATTCCTTTAGCTAGCAAGTATGCCTTACCGTTTTTAGCTCTTACAACAGAAAGGTTATAATTGTAAGGATAAGCTTTACCTCTGTTGCTTGTATGAGCTTCCAAAACTATATTCACATTAGGATTTTTCTCTAAAAACTCTACAACTTGATTGAATGACATTTCTGCTGTTGCAGGCATATTAGTCTCTACAAATTTGAATATTACTTTTGGAGTAGTTTCTAGTATTCTTCCTCTTTCAGTATCTCTTATAGAAGTATCCATAGGTAGATAAAGCTCTTCAGAACCAGATGCCAATGTTTTAGTATCAGCTACTACTTCTTCTGGTTTTGGTTCTTCTTCTGCTACTGCAGGGGCAGGATCATCTGCTATAACTACATCTTCCGGTGTTGTACTTGTAGGCGTACTTTTACATGCTGCTATGACAAAGATCAATAAACTAAAAATAAATAAAAGTTTTTTCATTATTTACTTAAACCTCGGCATTAATTTGTTTCCTTATTAATGTCGACAGTTTTGGCAAAATCGTTATACTTTTTCAAATCATCTTCAGTCATTATTATTATAAATTCGCTTCTTCTATTTTCTTTAAGAGTAGGGTATTCAGGCAAAGCCTCTCCAAAAGCATTTTTTAATAATTTGCTGTTTTCTACACCTAATTTTATTATATAATTGAAGCTTTTATCAGATCTTCTCTGAGATAGTTTATAGTTATAAGGAGCAGGGCCTTCTTTACTTGAATTACCTTCCACCATTATTCTAACACCAGGATTATTATTTATTATCTGATAAACTAAATTATAAGCCTCTTTATATGTTCCTATTTCTATAGTATTATCAAATCCAAATTTTACCTCATAAGTTGAACCAGGTTTACCAACATCTGTTTTAGATTTAGGATCATGTAATACTAATACTTTACCTCTTGGAGTTTCTCTTACAGTAGCTCCGTCAGGTAAGTTAAGTCCTTTAGCATTTTGATTATTAGCTTCTGTTGTTTTGAAACCGCTTGTGTCTTCAGGACCGGTTGCAACAGGAGCACTTTTACATGCAGCTGCTATAATAACTACTGACATAAGTAAAAATATTTTTTTCATAACTATCTTTCCTTAAGAATCATATTTGTATACTATTACATTAAAACAATTAACATAATATATATTTATAACAAAAATAATACAATATTCGTAAAATGCCAAAAACAGCAGTATTTTTCATATAGTAGTAATTAATCATTTAATACATTGTTAATATACTACATTTAATACGTTTTTTATGATTTATGATATATGCATTCAAATGTATCGCCTAAATTTTTGCTTTTAGCTAATGAACTATATATTCCTGATAAAAGCTTATTATTTTTAATAAAATTGAAACTGAATATATCACAGAATCTATTATAATATACACTTTGATTTTCTAAATTTATGCATTTTAGTGAATATTTAGACATAAGTATATCAAGAGATTTAGGATTAGCTTCAAAGGCATGATCAGAAGGTACTATTGAGAAGTAGTTTTTATTGAATTTTCCGCTTAAACCGCTGCCATTAGGGGTGGCAAAAGCTAATATTCCGTCATCTTTAAGAGAGTAAATAATACGCTCCAAAATACTTTCAAAATTGTATATATGCTCTACAACATACCAAGCTGTGATTATATCATATTCTTTTTCTTTATATTCGAAATCTAGTAAAGAACAATTATGAACATTAAGATTAAGAGTATTTATACAGTAGTCTGATGCATATTGGCTTATTTCTATTCCCTCTGTTTCATATCCGTATTCTCTTGCCTCTTTAAGGAAGAATCCCATAGCACTTCCTATATCAAGTATTTTTCCATTAGGTTTTATTTTTTTTATTTTTTCTAATCTTCTTTTAGCCAAAGCCGTTAAATTGTCACTGTCTTCCTCATAGGTTTTTCCATACTGATTCTTATAATCTTCAACAAAATATTTAGATGAATAATCTGTAAATGGAGGAAGGAAATATTTTCTGAATAATGTATTACATTTTTGACATTTATATAAATTAGATTCCAAATTTCTATTTTTCATTTCTATATTTCTGCTTTTACAAAATGGGCATTCTATATTTTTGAAATCTTTTATATTATCTATTATAGTTTTTATACGCTCCAAAGATTTATCTGTATTGATTAATTTACCTTTTTCTTTAAATTTATTTTGCATATCATTATTGAATAGGAATTCTCTCAATTTATTTACAGCTATATCAGTGTCTATATTTTGGAAGAATCCCAAATTAAAGAATAATTCTTCCTGACTTTTAGCCAAGTCATCATGATACTTTGTAGGTGAAAGCAATATTACAGGTATAGAAGATTCTAGGCATTCAAAGGCAGTGAGTCCGAAATAGGTTATAACTGCACTATATGGATTTTCAAATATATCAGTTCCGAAATTTTTATAAGTTATATTATTATATTCGCTTTCTCTTTCTGTATCTATCAATACAAAATTTTTATTCTCTATTTTGCTTATTATTTCTATAGCTTTATTTTTTAATTCATTATTAAATCCAAGATAAAGAAGAATAGGGGCATCAGCATCATATTTAGGTTTTACATTAGAGTTTAATATAGTAGCTATGAAAGGCTTTATATTTACTTCTTTAGAATTATCTATATTAGGAAGCATTTCTATAACTATATCAGCGAATGCTCTTTCATTTCCTACACTGTCTATTATTATAACACTGCTTATTTTTTTTAATTCTTTTATATATTTTGAGTCTACTTCTCTGCTGTCTACTATTATTAGATAAGGATTTAAATTTTCTATTTCATTATACTTACATGTTTTTATAGTATTATCTTTAAATATACCGCTGTTATCATTAATAGAAGAAAATGTAAAATTATAATATTCTTTTAATTTATTTGATATGAACTTCATACGAGTAATATGTCCAAACCCATATATTGTTCCTATATCTGTTATTATACATATATCCTGCATAAATCTTACAACTATTTGAAATTTATTTATAATTCTGAATATTATATAACAAAAAAAATATTATTACAAATTAATATTTAGGGGCGGGCGGGCAGTATATGTAAAAAAAAATATAATTTCTATTTATAATTAGATATCATATCATTTATTCTATTCATAGTTTTTAAATCTTCATCGCTTTCATTATTTTCATTACTTTTTAGATATATGAAAGCATTATCTCCATTATTATCAACTTCATTAATATTTACATTATTTTCAAGAAGTTCTTTTACTATATCTTCTTTAAGCATTAAGCATGCATACATAAGTCCATTAACACCATCATTAGTTTTGCTGTTAATATCTGCATTATGATTTATAAGAAGTTTTAATATATCGGTATTATCATGATTGCAGGCATAAATGAGCGGAGTAAAGCCTTCATCATTTTTTGTATTAACATCAGCATTATATTTTAATAATAGTTTAACAATATCAATTCTTTTATAAAATACAGCAGTAAGAAATGCATCGAAACCCTGTTTGTTTTTTATATTTAAGTCAGCATTATTTTTTAGCAGAATTTCAGAGATTTCACTATGCCCGTAAAATGAAGCAAATATCAAAGCAGTCCAATTTTCATCGGTTTGCAAATTAATATCAGCATTATTTTTTATTAACTCTTCAGCTATGTTGATTCTATTAAATATCGAGGCAAGCATTAAGGCAGTAAAGCCTTCATCGTCTAATATATTTATATTGATATTTTTATTCAAGCATTCTTTTAATTTGTTTAAATCTCCGCTTTTAGCAGCATCAAAAAATTCTTTCATATTATTAAAAACCTTTATTTATTATGAAGTTTAAATATTTAATTAAATCTTTAATTGTTAATATATAACTAAACAACTACATTTTGTCAATTTTAGTTTTTTTAATTTTATTGTTTGTGGGGACTAGCCCCCACACCCCCACTTCTTTTGTTGCCGCAAAGAAGCAAAAAGGCTATATTTTAGCTTAAATTAATAGTTTATATTACATGTAAAACAATAAAGTATATTATAATGCTTTTAACAGTAATTAATATTACAGCGATAACATATATTATAATAATATTATTATTTGATTTTGCAGTTTCAGTGGTAAGCATTTCTTTCCAAAGGCTTTCCATAAGTAAACTATCTTTTACGTGTGAAATTTTAATTTTTAATTTTTTCTCCTTTGAACTATTATTAAAAAATTAACTTATAAAAAATAAAGACAGTATTTTATATAAAAAATTAATATTTTCAATTATATTTATATTTTTTTATACATTTTTTTATTGCAAAAACTTATTTTATTATTTAGAATATCAAAAAAACTTTACATTAATTATGATAATTATGGTATTTAAAAATGAAAAGATTTATAATTTTTTTAATGATATTATTTTCATGTTTTTCATGTTCAAAAAAGGAAATACCTCTTCCAGATGATAAAATAGGAGAGCTCATATTAAATCCTAACGGCCAGACTCCTTTATCATTGGTATATAAAACAGAGACTAATAATAATTATCCTGTTACTGTAATCACGAAAGGATTATTAGGCGATGAAGATATAGTTTTTACTTATCCTAAGAATTACGGATCTAATTTTGCAATACATGGACTTTATTCAGAAAATACAAATACCATTCATATTATTAATGGTACAAATAGAATATCAACTAATATATCAGTAGGCAAACTTTCTATAGATGGACTATATATTCCTGCTACAAACAGAGTTATAAGAAATTTAGAACCTGAAGAAGATGTATATTTCTTTAATATTAATGATGAAACTTCCATAAGTAATTTACAGGATAATAATGCAGAATTATATTTTGCAAGTCCTGTTATAAATAGAAGCTGGAAAGGATTATTTTTAATGGGTGTAAGCAGAAATGGAAATTTACGTTATGTAAATTATTCAAACTTCTATCTTACTAATGAAATAGCAAAAGTAATAAATCAAGATGATGATATTGTTATATATGATACTATGGGTGTAAGTGATTTGCTTGGAAATGCAAAACTTGATGTTACTAAATTGAATATAGGTGTTCATCATGATGTTATAAGAAAAAAGTCTGACAGTAATTATATAATGCTTGCCAATTCACAGTGGGGTGTTGAAGATAGAATTTGTGAAGTTGACAGCAATGGAAATTTGATAAGAGATTTATATGTAGGTGATTTGATAAAAAAGATAGTTAATAAAAATGGTGATGAGGCAGAAAAAGAGTATTTAAAAAAATTAATATTCGATGAAGACAATAAATACTACAGCATAGGAAGAAAAAAAGATTTTCCTATGGATTGGGCGCATTGTAATTCTTTAGTTTATGATGAGTTTAATGATATACTTTATTTATCTGTTAGAAGTTTAGCTGTTATGGCTGTTGACTATAGTGAATGGGAGCTTATATGGTATATGGCTGATGACACATTAGATACTATGGAATCATATAATCCTTATGGCAGATATTTGAAAGACTTAAAATCATTTGATCCTTATAAAGTATTAGGAGACGGAAATACTGACGGACCTAAAAGTCAGCATGCTTTATTTTTAATATCAACAAATGTAATAGCTATGTTTGATAATCAAGGAGATGAAGATACAAATCCTAATGGCTCAAGATATGTAGAATATAAAATAACAGGTTCTCATGGTTCTTGGAAAGCTGAAAAGATTTATGAGTATAAAACAGAAAATAAATTATATTCTCATTATATATCAGATATAGATTTTTTGAGTAATGGACATATGCTTCTTGATTTTGGAAATAATGCTCAGATAATGGAAGTTGATAAAGAAACAAAGGAAGTTTTTTATCATTTAAAATTCGGTATAAAGACTTGGGGCATTTATAGAATAGATAAAATGCCTTTATACTATTCTAAGGAACATAAATATAGTGAGGATAGTTCTTTTGTAAATTAAATGATTTTATAGTACATGGAGGGTAGTAGAATGAGTGATTTATATGAAAAAATTGTTAATGAAAAATACATAGGAAAAGAAGTTAATCCTATAAATCAGAGCGATATATTTAATATTGCTGATACTTATTCAAAGAAATTAACTTCTAAAAATAATAATAATATAGCATTATTAATAATAGATATGCAGAGGGATTTTATAGATCCTAAAAAGGGTTCTTTACCTGTGAAAGGTGCTGTAAAAGATATCAAAAGAATAATAAATTTTATATATTCAAATTTAGAAGATATATCCAGAATTTATGTAACTATGGATACTCATTATTATGATTCTATATTTCATCCTTATATGTGGAAGAAGCCTAATGGAGAGGACGCGGATCCTTTTACTGAAATTACCTTAGAAAAGATATATAATCATGAAATTATACCTATATATAAAAAAGAGCAAATAGAATATGTGAAGAAGCTCAAGAAATCTAATTTAAAAAATCTTATAATATGGCCTTATCATTGTATTCATGGCACAGATGGCTGGCTTATAGAAAAGCAGCTTAATAATATGCTTTTATTTTATGAGAGAGCGAGAGAAAAAAAGATACATAAAATAATAAAAGGTACTGAACGTTTAACAGAAATGTACGGAGCTGTAAGACCTGAAATTGTTACTCCTGAAACTAGATTTTTTGATATGGCTTGGGTTTATGAATTAAAAAATTATAAATATATATACGTTTGCGGAGAGGCAAAAGATTTTAGTCTTTATGATACATTATGTCAGATATGCGATGTTTATTCAAACGATAAAACTATCACAAAGAAAATTAATGTTATGATAAATTGCTGCAGCAGCATATACAATAACAAAGAAATTGATAAAAAGTATATTCAGTTGCAGAAAGATTATGGAATTAATATAGTAGAAGTATGATAAAACAGTAAAAAATTATGTGATAAAAAACTTATGATTTAATCAATGGTTTTATCAGAATTTAGAAATGATTAGAATATTAAATTAATTCCGGTATAGATATTTTTTATCTGTACCGGTTTTTTTATTTCTTTACTAATTATAAATCAGTATTCCAATTAGCAGACTGTATCATAATATCTATATCATTTAATGCTTTGGATAATTTATCAAATTCATTTTGTATATCTTTTACATTAATTAGCACTTTCATTTTTAATTCATTCTTTGCTGTTCTAAAGTCTTTACTGTTTACCTCTTTTAATATACTTTTATAAATATCAATTTCCCTTGTTAATTTATCTTTTATATTAATTGCTTCTGATATTGATATGCCTATCTCTAATCTTGTAGTATTTTCTTTATTATTTATCTTCATAATCAAGTCAGATAATTCATTATTTGTTTCTATATATTCTTTAATTAAATCATTAGGGTCTTCATTATTTTCATTGTCTTCTTTCATAACAACATTATTTTTTACTCTTTTCTTTAGATTATCTATTTTTTTTACATATTCATCTTTTTTTAATAATGCTTCTCCTAGTTTCATAAATATTCTCCTATAATTCTTTTGACATAAATTTATTTTGTAGTATTATATATCCATAAGGGTAAAATATGAACAGATTATCAAAAATTATAATAATATTTTCTGCATTTTTTATATGCAGCTGTCTTAATTTTAATACAGGTTCAGTATCGTTTAATAATGATGGAATAGACAGCAAATATTATGGAACTTACGAAAGTTCAATAACAATAAAAGAAAACAATAATTTTACATCGCAGGCTACAGCTAATGTGGTAGTAAGCAGCGGAAGTGCTATATCTATAAGAATTACAGGAAGTAATATTAATGTTTATAGTACAGCATACAAAGAAAATATAATAAAAATATCTGATAATGTGTATAAAGTTTCTATTACTTCATCAGGAAATAAGTATGACTTTACTTTATCTTTCAATAATAATTCTATGAATCTTTCTTTTTATGCCAACAATAATACTTCAGGCGAAGGCAATTTAACAAAGATAAGATAAAAGTATTTTAAATCCCGCCCTTTATGTTTTATAGTACATTTTTCAAATTTTAATCTGCATTATTTTATTATTTATTTAGAAATTGTAACGCCCGCCCAAGTTCTAATTATATTTAAAATCCACTTACCGCACGGTGAGCAGATTTTAAAACATAATAAATATTGTATTATTAATCTATTTATATTTTTTAATTTAGCTAAACGTGCGTTGTGAGATTTTTAAAATTTAAAAAACACTTGGGTGGGTGCTGTAATTTCTAATTAGGCTTTAAATATAATTAGTATTAAAATTTCATGATACAGCATCAAACTTTAAAGGGCGGGGAATTAGAATAAAATTTAATTATATTTAAAATTATTTTCTATATAGTTTTTTACTTCTATTAAATCATTAAATTTTTTGTATGCTAATTCTTTTTCATCTTCCTCAGATAATAAAAGCAAATCTGGAATATAAAATCTTTTTTCTATATCAGCATTTTTAGCAGATAGAAGTCCATTTTTAGAATCTTCTAATATTATTACATTATTTTTATCAGCATTAAAATAAACGCATGCATTATTATATAAATGAGGATAAGGCTTAGGGAATTCTGCTTCATCCCCGCAAACTATATAATCAAATTCTTTTTTCAAGTTAGTTTTTTCTAAATACAAATCAACTTTTTTTCTTATGCTTGAACTAGCTATAGCTTTTTTTATATTATTATCATTTAAAAACTTTATTAATTCATTGGCTCCCTTTTTTATATTGATACCATCTTCTCTAACTATATTAAAAGATTCATCAACTTGGCTTTTAATTATATCATAAAATAATTTTTCATTATTATTTGAAATTTCCATTATTATGTTTTTTATTGCATTTTCATTTGATCCTAATATTTTACTGAAAAACAATTTTTCAACATCTATATTGACATTATAATTTTTAAAAGATTTTTTCCAAGCAGCCAAACTTATAGTTTCAGTATCAAGTAGCAGACCGTCCATATCGAATATTACTAAATCTAATTTATTCATATTTTATATTCCTTCAATTCAAAAAAATAAAATTATTGATTAATTATATAATACAATTAATTATCTACTTTTTTGCCGCACACACTCTGCGGACTTCGTCAAAGTAGCTGCCTCAGGCACGCTTCGCGAAAACGCAATTACTAGAACTTTATATTAAATATGTACTTATTAAAAATATAGGATATAACCTAAATTTAGATTATAAATGCAGTTCTTTTGGTTCTTTTATACCAATAAAAGAACTGGGGTGTGGGGCAAAGCCCTGCAAATATTTTACATTAAAAAATTATTTTGACAACTCCCAACCCTTTTCATCGCATATTTTTATAGCAGCTTCATTATTGTGTTTAGCTAAATCAATAATTTTTTGTTCGTACTCTTTTTTAGACGTATCATCAGCCAAATCATAACATTTAATTAAATCATTATAAGCTTCTTCATTATGTCCTAAATATAATTTAGCTAAACCTCTATTATAATAAGCCATAAAATTATTTGTATTCAGTTCTATAGCTTTATCATAATCTTTAATAGCTTCCTCATATTGTTTTAAAATCCTTTTAGCATTACCTCTATTATAATAATAATCTGAATTATTAGGATTTAATTCTATGGCTTTATCATAATCTTTAATAGATTCTTCATATTGTTTTAAATTATATTTAGAATTTCCTCTATTGTTGTAAGCACTTGCATTATTTGAATTTAACTCAATAGCTTTGTCGTAATCTTTAATAGCTTCTTCATATAATTCTAAATTATATTTAGAATTGCCTCTATTATTATAAGCATTTGAATAATCAGGATTTAATTCTATAGCTTTATCATAATCTTTAATAGCTTCTTCATTTAATCCTAAATTCTTTTTAGCAATACCTCTATTATTATAAGCCATACTATTGTTAGTATCTAACTCAATAGCTTTATCATAATCTTTAATAGCTTCTTCATATAATCCTAAATTCTTTTTAGCATTACCTATATTATTATAAGCTATCAAGTAATTATTTTTATATTGAGAATATTTTTCAGAGTTTTCATCATATTCTTTCAATAAATCATCTGTCGTTTCTATGATTTGATTATAATAATTTATAGATTCATTATATTCTTTATTATTATAAGCCTGATAGGCTGAATTAAATAAATTTGATATTTGTATGTTTATATTATTTTCTTCTATTAGTTTTTTAGTTTCTTCTTCTGCTTGTTTTTTTATATTTTCTATTGATTTATAAGATTCATATTTTATTTTATTTATATTATCAAATGCTTTTTCATTTTCAAACTTTAATTTTTCTAATTCATTTTTTATAGAATTCATAGTATCATTAATATGCATTTTTTCTTTATCTATATAATATGATGTTTCTTTATATTGTTTATTAACATCTTGAATAAATTTATTGATATTATCCTGTTGTTTATTAATATTTTTTTGTGTTTCTATATCTATATCAGATATAAGTTTTTTGGATTCATATTTGAATTCTTCCATTTCTTTTTTAAGGTTTTCTATATATTCCAGATTTTCTTTACTTTCGGATAAAATATTATTATTGATAAATATTCCTGCAAATGTAAATACTATCATTATTACTGATAAAAATGCAAACCAGAAACTTAAAACATCATTTGAGTTTTTCATTATCTCTGCCATTGATGATTCAAGCATTCTTGTATTTATATCGAATGTTGATTTGAAATTATTTGCTATTTCTTCACTAATTATAAATTCATTGTTTATTGTAATTGTATTTTCTGATTCATTAGTTGTAACAGTTTTATCTATAGTTGTATTGCTTATTATAGTTTGTATATTTAGAGAATAATTTTCTAATGCTTTATTAAATCTGCTTTCTATGTTTTTAGTATGTAAAAAATATATTCCCGAAAATGCTCCAAAAGCAAGTATAAATAATATAATCATTATGCATGTATTATTTTTATATTTACCATTGTTTTTAGAATTATTATTTGTATTATTGTTGTTTGTATTATTATCTTCCATAAATAAACCTTAGATGATTTGATATATTATACAGCATTATGAAAATTATTAAACAATATATAAAATGTAAGTATTAAAAAATTAAAAGTATATATACCTAAACAACTATATTTTGTCAAAAGTAATTTTTTTAATTTAAAATATTTGCAGGGCTTTGCCCCGCACCCCAGTTCTTTTATTGGTATAAAAGAACCAAAAGAACTGCATTTTTAATATAAATTTAGGTTGTATACTATATTTAATAAGTATATATTTGATATAAAGTTCTAGCAATTGCGTTTTCGCGAAGCGTGCCTGAGGCAGCTACTTTGACGAAGTCCGCAGAGTGTGTGCGGCAAAAAAGTAGATAATATATTTATAAAGCATAGAGATTTACAAAATATAATTATTTGGGTATATTCATATTTTTTAAATTTAAAATCCTATTGGGGTGCTAAAAAATCTAATTAAGTAATGAGAAAATAAAAAACTTTATTTACAGATTTAAATAATAAGCCTAGAGGGTGGGGAATTAAAATAAATTTAAAAAAATAAAAGCCCCAATATATAAAATATAATGGGACTTTTTTATTAAAAGTTATTATTTATTCTTATTCTTCTATACTCAAATGAAGCTCTTCTAATTGATCAGCATCAACAGTAGAAGGACATCCGCTCATCAAACACTGACCTTTTTGAGTTTTAGGGAATGCTATAACTTCTCTAATGCTGTCTTGTTTTTGTAAAAGCATAACAACTCTGTCTATACCATAAGCCATACCGCACATAGGAGGAGCACCATATTTCAAAGCATCAAGCAAGAATCCGAATCTCAATTTTGCTTTCTCTTCATCTATGCCTAAAAGTTTGAATATTATAGCCTGTACTTTGCTGTCATAAATACGCTGACCGCCGCCACCTATTTCATTACCATTTAATACCAAGTCATAAGTATCGCTTCTTACTTTTAAAGGCTCGCTTTCAAGTATAGCAACATCTTCAGGTACTGGTGCAGTGAATGGGTGGTGAGTAGCTGATATTCTCTTCTCTTTATGATCATATTCAAATAATGGGAATTCTACTACCCATAAGAAATTTAATTTATCTTTATCTATTAAGTTTAATTTCTCAGCAACTCTTAATCTTAAATTACCCAAAGCATCAAATGTAACTTTTGGAGTATCAGCAACGAAGAATAATAAGTCGCCTTTTTCTGCTTTAGTAACTTCTAATATTTTCTTTTGATTTTCTTCAGAGAAGAATTTAACTATATTAGATTCAAGTCCTTTATCAGTAACTCTCATCCAAGCAAGTCCTTTAGCTCCGAATATACCAACATATTTAGTAAAGTCATCAATATCTTTTCTGCTTAATTTCTCTCCGCCTTTAGCATTCAAACATCTTATTATAAATTTGTTGTCTAATGCATTTTTGAATACTGCAAAATCACATCCTCTAACAGCATCTTCAACATTGATAAGTTTTAATTCAAATCTAGTATCAGGTTTATCGCTTCCGTACATTTCCATAGCATCATAATAATTTAATCTAGGGAATGGAGTAGGTAAGTCAATACCATAAACATCTTTAACTATATTAGCAGTAACATTTTCCATAATAGATAAAAACTCATCAGTATTAAGGAAAGAAGTTTCAATATCTACCTGAGTAAATTCAGGCTGTCTGTCTGCTCTCAAGTCCTCATCACGGAAACATTTAGCTATTTGATAGTATCTGTCAAAACCGCCTATCATAAGTATTTGCTTGAATATTTGAGGAGACTGAGGCAATGCATAGAAATCTCCAGCATTTAATCTTGAAGGAACTAGGAAGTCTCTTGCACCTTCAGGAGTACTTTTATTTAATATAGGAGTTTCTACATCTATAAAACCATTATCAGATAAATGTTTTCTAAAAGCATTAGTAATTTGGAATCTTTTATATAAGTTGTTGAATACAGTAGGTCTTCTTAAATCTAAGTATCTGTATTTTAATCTTATATCTTCACCAGTATCAATATCATCTTCAAGTAGGAAAGGAGGAGTTTCAGAAGTATTAAGAAGCTCCATTTTTTCAACCATAACTTCAATTTCACCAGTAGGAATTTTAGGGTTAATCATTTCAGGACTTCTAGCTCTGATTTTACCTTCTACACTGATAACATATTCGCTTCTCAAATCCTGAGCGTCATTATGTGCTTCTTTGCTTATTTCAGGATTGAATACTATTTGTACGAATCCTGTTCTGTCTCTTAAATCTACGAATATTACTCCGCCATGATCTCTTCTTCTTAAAACCCAGCCTGCTAGCTTAACTTCTTTACCGATATCATCTTTTGTTAATATACCATTATAGGCACTTTTAAAACGCATATTGATTCCTCTTTTTTAATTGATTATTTATTTTATTGTTTAAAAATTTATTATAAAAATAAGTTATATTTCTTTTTGAATAAACATAATAATTATATTATAAATAGGTATAAAAATCAACAATCTAACAAAATATGTATCAATTTTTATAGTAATTTATTGACTTATATAAAAGAATAATATCAGATTTATGTTTGAAATAGTTTATAATTATCTAAAAATATGATTCCTATAACAGAAAATTAATATTTCTAAATTATAATTGAATTGAAATCCTTTAAATATTTTGATAATTTCTTTTATAGTTTCACCAGAGGCATAAACATCATCTATTAAAAGTATATTTTTATTTTTGAGTTTGTCATAATTTATTATTTCAAAGGCATCTTTAATATTTTCACTTCTCTCTTTTAGAGTTTCTAAAAATTTCTGTTCTTTTATATTCTTATTTATTTTTATAAACTCGCATTTTTTTATATCAAATTCTTTAGAAATATAATCAGCAAAAAAATCCATTACACCATTATTTTTATTTGAAGGTACATAAAGTATAATATCAAATTTTTTATTATTTGTTTTTATATAATCAGAATAATAATTTTTTATTTGTTCTGTTATCTTTGTAGGGAAATCAATAGACTTTTTTTTGAATGCTCTTAATTCATCTCCTAGCTCTTTGTCCAAATCACCTAATGCGGTTATGTCTATATTATCTATACTGAATTTTTTATAGGCAGTGAAAATATTATTCATTAATTTTATCTTTTAGTATTAAGTACATCACACTTGCAAAAATCCAATTTACTATTATTCCTTTGTATCCTAGAATAACTCCGTTTAACCAAGTATTAATGCTTATATCAAAAATAAATGTAAGAATTACAGATGATAATCTTCCTAGTATTAAAGCAAGTAATGATGTTAATATAAAAGATATATTTTTATTTTTCATTAAACTTATAACAATAGAAAATACTAAACCTTCAAGTATTAAAAAATATAATGTTGGAGGCATAGGCATATTTGTAAGAAAATAATTCAAAAGAGGAGATATAAAACTAAGCATTATTAAAAATATAGGATTTAATATATAAGCTCCCAAAGATAATGCAAAGAATATAGGGAGGAATTCTGTACCTTTAAATCCGAAGTAATGAGTTATAATAGGGGAAGCCAAACTTATAATGCTTAGAATAAACAATATAAAAATATTGACATTTATTTTTCTTAAAGATAGAGTTCTCATAAAAATATCCTGATTAAATTATTTTATTTTATTATACTTAAATATTTATATTTGTCAAAATTTACGCACGCTAATTACATTATAAAATATAAAAATATTTTAATTCATAATTTAAACAATTAATAAAAAATCATCATACGTGCGTTGAATGAGATTAAAAAATTAATAAAAACTTGGGCGGGTATTAACATTTCAGTGTTAATATATAAGAAAATAATTAAGCAGAAATTTTAGAATGAATGTTAAAAGGAATAAAGGGCGGGGTATGTAATTAAAGTTTTAAAAATTAATTACAAGCCCACCCTCAAGGTTTATAGTTTTTATATGCAATATAAACTCTTAATTTTTTTATTACTAAATTAGAATTTATTAGCTGCCCACCCAAGCGTTATTTAAATTTAGAATATTACACACCGCACGCGATGTAAATTTAGAGCATCTGCTTATTAATAATTGCAATATAAATTATATAAAGCCTGCTTACCGTGCGTTTTTAAGATAAAATAAATAATAAAAAATTACTCGGCGAAATTTATAAGCTCGCCTATATTTTCTATTAAGCAAATTATCTTATCTCCTTTTTTCATGTATTTAGGAGGATTAAAAGACATTCCAACACCTCCAGGAGTTCCTGTGGCAATTATATCTCCTGCTTCTAAAGTCATACCTTTTGATATGTCGGATATTAAATAATTTATATCATGAATCATATACTTAGTATTTGAAGATTGCCTTACTTCATCATTTAGAATGCTTTTTATATCGAGTTTCAAAGGTAATTTAAAATCATCTTTATGAACTATGCAAGGTCCCATAGCACTGTATGAATCCAAACTTTTTCCTTTGTACCACTGAGAATGTTCTTTTTGTATATTTCTTGATGATATATCATTGAATATACTGTAGCCAAATATATAATCATTAACTTCTTCAGGCTTTATATCTTTTGCAGTTTTTCCTATGATTACAGCTAATTCAACTTCATAATCAAGACATTCATCTAAATCAAATCTTGCTTTTATTTTATCGCCGAAACCAATTATTTCTATGGCCCTTTTAGAAAAGTATACAGGTGCTTTAACCTCTTTAAAATCTTTCATATCCTTTTTTATTTCGCCTAAATGATCACTGTAATTTACACCTACACATATGATATCATGAATTGGCTTTCTTATTGGAGATAATATTTTAACATTATCTATAGAGTATGCTCTTTCAAAATTTTCTTCAGCATATTTTAGTTTATTTAAAATATCATTGTTTTCATTTATCATGTTTATTAATTGTATCATAGGATTAGAATAACATTTAAAGTCAGATATTATTTCATTAATAGCAATAACTTTTTTTCCATCCTTGCTTAATATACCTACAGATTCAGTATTATTCCATTCGACAAAAGATACTAATTTCATTATTATAACTCCGAAAAATATTTTTATTGATATATTAAACTTCTCTATACGATTATCATTTTAATAAAAAATTGAGATAATTTTTAAAGTTTTTTAATCAATAGTGTTTCATACATTATAGTAAATTTATAAATGTTTTTCAATATAACGATAATAAAAACTTGAATATTAAAGAATATAAAATATAATTAGTATCTATTTTTATATTAAGGTGCATATATGGATATACTTGAAAATGTGAGCGAAGTTCAAAGAGAGGGAATACTGCATACCGGAAGTCCGCTTCTTCTTTTGGCTGGTGCAGGAAGCGGTAAGACTTTAGTTATTACCAGAAAAATAGCTTATCTTATTAATGAGTTAGAAGTAGTTCCTGAAAATATAATGGCTGTAACTTTTACAAATAAAGCAGCACATGAAATGAAAGAGAGAGTATGCAGCTTGCTTCCGGATATAAAGCCAAGCAGATTATTTATAAGAACTTTTCACTCTGCATGTTTAAGAATATTGAAAGAGAATGCACATTTTTTGGGATATAAATCTAATTTTCTTATTTTAGATGAAGGAGATAAGGCTTCTGTTATTAAAAGAATAATGAAGGAAGAAGAAGTGCCAAAAAGTATAGGACAGAAACTTATAACAAGATTTATATCCAATGTGAAAAATGGAATGGATGACGGTATAGTTTTCGATAGAGATATTTTTGAAAATGTTTATAAAAAATATACAGAATATGAGTTTAATGAAAATGTGATGGATTTTGATGATTTAATTTTAAATACTATAAAATTATTTGAACAAGAAAATAAGGTTTTAAATTATTATAGAAACAGATTTAAATATATATTAGTAGATGAGTTCCAGGATACTAATCCTCAGCAGTATAAATTAATAAAATTATTAACTCAGGATGCAGAGAATGATTTAACGGTTGTAGGTGATGATGATCAGAGTATATATGCATTCAGAGGGGCAGATGTTTTAAATATCCTTGATTTTGAAAAAGATTATCCTAATACAAAGATAGTTCGTCTTGAAGAGAATTACAGATGTCCAAAGGATATTGTAGAAGCTGCTTTGAGTGTAATAAAAAATAATAGTAATCGTCATGAAAAGAATGTATTTTCTAATAAGCCTAATGAGTTTAAAATAGAAAATTGGATTTGCTATAGTGATTTGGAAGAGGCTAGAAGTGTAGTCAATGAAATAGAATCTTTATTTGATAATGGATTTGAGGCAAGAGATATTGTTGTCTTATTTAGAACTAATAGCCAATCAAGAGCTTATGAAAAAGAGTTGAGGCTTCATTCTATAAATTATAAAATAGTTGGCGGTGTAGGGTTCTTTGATCGTATAGAGATAAAAGATTCAATTTCTTTTTTAAGACTTATGACAGGTTTCGGAGATAATTTTAGCGTAAGACGAACTATAAATGTTCCGCCTAGAGGAATAGGGGAGAAAAGTTTTAATAATTTTGAAACTTTTGCAAATAGCAGAAAATTGAGCCTTTACAATGCTATTGATTATATTGATGAATCAGGACTTTCTAAAAAGGCTATTTCCAATATAAAAGCATACAAAAGTATTATAGAAGAATATGCTGTAAAAATAAAAGAAGACATTATAAATGAAGACGGTATTCATATAGAGTTATTATTTTTCGAGTTTTTAAAAGAGATAGATTATTTTTCAATATTTAAAGGCGATGGTAATGAAAGAGTAATAACAGCAGAAGAGAATATTAAAGAACTTTTCAGAGGTTTTTATGATTATAAATCAATGGAAGCTAATGCTACACTAATAACATTCTTAGAAGAAAATACTTTGTACAGAGATTTAAATACTAATGATGAAAAGGAAGATTATGTAACATTGATGACTATTCATAATGCTAAGGGTTTGGAATTTGATGTGGTATTTATGACAGGAATGGAGCAGGGTGTTTTTCCTCATTATTTCTCACTTGAAGAAGAAAAAGGAATTGATGAAGAGAGAAGGCTTTGCTATGTAGGGATTACAAGGGCAAGAAGAAAACTTTATCTCACATACTCAAAAAAACGAAGGGTAAGTACAGGTATAATGGAGCAGATTCCTTCATCATTCTTATTAGAGATACCTAAAAAATTGATGCTTATCAAAGAAAAAGCTAATTATTATTCTGGTAATTATATGGATATAGATGAAGATGCTTTTGATTATTGATTGTTTTATTAATAAAAAAAATTTAAATGATTAATAATAAAAATATATCAACTTTTCCATTATTTTATAAAAGTTTCAAAATAATATATAAATTATAATACTATGAAATTTTAAATAATTAAGTTTCAAAACTTTATTTACATGCCCCGCCCCTTATTCTTTAGTATTTTACTATGAAATTTTAATTTAATTTTATTTAAATACTAATTTAGAAATGTTAATACCCGCCCAAACTTTTATTAAATTTATAATATACCCCTGTAGTTATATCATAAAATTTGATTTTTTTTTCTTTCATGCTAAAATATAAAGTAAACATAATATAAGAGGAAGATTATAAGCTATGAAAGAACTGCCAAATTTAATTACATTAATAAATTCTATTAAAAGCGAAATTTGCTATTCTTATATTAATAAAATAGTAGCTATAGATAAACAATATAAAGAAATGGAAGATATAGAAGGACAGAAAATAATAGATGTTCTCAGATATGGAGGATATATGCATTTTCAGTTTTCTCAAGATGCCATGCTAGTAGATTTGGGACCTAACGGCTCTTTTGTACTTACTGAAGATGATACATACGAAAACAGCATATTAAAATTAGAAACAGATCATGGTAATTTCTTTGTTGTAGATGATGGTAAAGATAAGAATGAAATTACTAAAATAATACCTATTTGGAAAGATTCTACTACAATGCCTCAAATAGGGTATGATCCTTTAACTAAACAATTTAATTATAATTTATTCTGTCAGTTACTAGCAGATAATGATACAACAGTAGAGAAACTTATAAAAAATCCATTGATATTGAGCGGAATAGGTAATGTATATGGCGATATGATATTAAAGAAAGCATCTATTACAAAGAAAACTAAAACATCGGATGTAACCAAAGTAAAAGCAAGAGAAATATTTGATGCAATAAAACAGGTTCTAAGAGAAGCCTCTGGAAATACTGAAGAAGAAGATGGAGATTCATCAGAAGAGGAATAATTTTAAAATTTATAATAATAAAAAAGCCCTGAAATAATTTCAGGGCTTTTTTTTTTACTATAGGCTAATATCAATAGAATAATTCAGGCTCAGCTCTTCTTTTGAACTCATCTTCTAAGTCATGCTGATGGTATAAGAAACCTTCATCATCATAATATCTGCAATGCTCAGGGCATTTCTTAATACAAGCACCGCATTTAATACATTTACCTACATATTTAGTTATATCATCAAAGTCAATAGAAGCTAGAGGACATACATGTGCACAGGTCTTACAATTAGTACATTTTGAAGTATCTACTTTAGGCTTAACTTTTAATATATCTATAGCATGTTCATTCTTGTCTTTAGGCATATAATAAGGGCGTATAGGATCATTTCCTCTAACTTTAATAGGTTCTTTAGGAATATCAGTCATATTTTTGATTTTTTCAACAACTTTATCAACGAATTCAGCGGCAATTGCCATATCTTTATCATCAGGTCTTCCAGCTCCAAGAGTATAAGAAAAAGCATGCTCTCCTATAAATCCAGCACCGGCTATAGTGTAAAAACCATTTTCCTGCATAGTATTTCTAAGTTCTATCAAAGAATCATCAAAATTTCTATTTCCATAAAGTACAACCGGTATTGCTAAAGCTCCATTAGCTTTAATATTATTCTTGTAGTATGGAAGCATTACATTAGGTATTCTTCCGGCATATGTAGGAGTTCCGCATATTACTAAATCATTTTCTTTAAACTCCAATATTCCTTCTCTTTTCTTTGGCAAAGTAAAATTATATTTTTCAAAGTCAACATTAAGTTTCTTTGCTATATTTTCGCCTATATAAGAAACTATCTTCTGTGTAGTACCTGTGGCACTATAATATATTGAATAGACTTTATCAACTTTCATAATAAATATACTCCCTTCATGTATTTTTTGCTATATAATAATTTATTATGTAAATTTATTTCTGTAAGTCAATAGTAAAAGCATAAAAAAGTATTTTAATATTCCTTTTATATGAAAAAATAAAAAAATATCCGTTTAAGTATTGACTTTTTTTTTATTTATTATATAATAACTAAATCTAAAGAAGAATTTTCTTAAGAATTAGGGGCCAGTAGCTCAGTCGGTTAGAGCAGATGACTCATAATCATCGGGTCCGGGGTTCAAGTCCCTGCTGGCCCAATACCCTAAATACCATTTATCATATTTTACATTACCAATTTTTCATTTTAATGTGAGTTATTTATAAAAAAATAATACCATTTGATAATAAAACTTTTTTCTAAATATATAAAAAATCAGTTCTCTTAATTATTTTGAGCGAACTGATTTTTATGTTCGGCTTAAAGTTACATTCCTTGTTACTATTAAACTTCCATTAATTTTTTCAGGTAATTCTATTTCTATAGATTTATTAGAATCAAATTTTATATGGAATGTATCTTCTCCAAATTTCATATCATAATTATCTTTGTCATAGTTAGGACCCAAAGATATACTATGACTTATCTTACCAACTATAGGTGCTATAGTGCTTACTTTTATTTCGCCTTTTTCGTCTATTAAAGCTTCTATATCTATATCGAAACTAAGAAAATTTTTTATTGTTGCATTGCCTCTGTAAAGGCCTTTTCTATCTTTTAATAACATAATATAATTCCCGAATAATTTTTATATAAATATAATAACATTTTTTTAAAAAAAGACAAATTTAAAAAAGTGTCTAATATTGAAAATTACATAAATAAAGACGGATTTTCTAAAATATATTAAGAAATCCGCCTTTTTTATTATTAAAATCAATTAATTTTATTATTCAGCTAATTTCGCATAATAGAATTTATGGGCTCCAAGAGGATCAAAAATAACATCAGATAACTTTTTACTAATCATAATAGGGTCAGTATAGAAATAAAGAGGTATTAATCCCATATCTTCCATAAGTATATCTTCTGCCTCATGCATAGCTTTCATTCTTATATCTTGATCTATTGTAGACATAGCAAGCTTCAATTTATCATCATAGGCCTTATTAGAATAACCGCCGTTATTTTGTATACTATAGCTTAAAAATACACCCAAGAAACTCATAGGGTCATTATAATCAGCTATCCAGCCATGACGTGCTATAACATAGTTTTTTTCCTGTCTTGTAGTTTGGAAAGTAGCCCATTCTTCCTGAGCTATAGTAGAGTCTATACCAAGACCCTCTTTCCACATCTGCTGAACTGCTTCAAAGATTTGTATATGCTCTCCTGAATTTGATTTGAACTCTATAACAGGGAAATTTTCACCATTAGGATAACCGGCATCTGCTAGAAGTTGTTTTGCCTCTTCTAAATTCTTTTGATGATCTTCAGGTTTTATACTGTAATAATCACCGCCTACCTTTCTGAAATCTCCATCAGCTCCTTCAACATCATTTACTCCGCTAGGAACCCAAGCACTTGCAGGAAGTTGTCCGGCTCTTGTTACTTGTTCTACTAGATAATTTCTATCTATAGCTAAAGTTAAAGCCTTACGAACTCTAGCATCTTTTAATATTTCATTAGTGATATTCAAACAATAATAATATGTACCCAAGTAAGGAGAAATATGCATTAAACCTTCGCTTTTTAAATTTTCAATATCCTGAAGCGGAGGATTATTAGCAAAATGTAAAGAACCTTCTTTTATTCCGGCAACAGCAGCTGTACCATTTTGCATAAGTATAAATACCAATTTTTTAGGAACTATATTATTAACATTCCAATAATTAGTATTTTTTACAACTACTATTCTGTCATCTGTTCTTCTCTCTGTCATTATAAAAGGTCCGTTTCCTATATAAGTATCAGGAGAAAGTGTCCAATTATCTCCATTTTCTTCTATCATATCTTTTCTAACAGGGTAGAATGTATAAAAAGCCACTAGCTCCAAAAAATAAGCTGTAGGGGTATTCAATTTTACTTCCAAAGTTTTTTCATCTATAGCTTTAATACCTAATTCAGAAACCGGCTTCTTACCAGAATTAATGTCCATAGCATTTAATACAGGTTCAAACTGATAAGCATATTCGCTTGCAGTAACAGGATCAACTACCCTCTGCCAAGCATAAACAAAATCCTCTGCTGTAATCTTTTCTCCATCAGACCATTTAGCATTATCTCTTATATGGAATGTATAAGTAAGTCCGTCTTCGCTTATATCCCATCTTTCAGCAACGCCCGGTACTATTTTATTATCCTTGTCTCTTGTAGCAAGCCCCTCAAAAACATGCTGAATATAGATATTAGCATCTACAGTAGAATTTAAAGCAGGATCTATAGTTTTAGGCTCAGGTCCTACATTAATATATATAGCTCCTTCTTCATTTTTCTTTCCGCCGCATGATATAAATAATAGCATCATGATTACAGATAAAATCATAATT
Source organism: Brachyspira hyodysenteriae ATCC 27164 (assembly GCF_001676785.2). Taxonomy (NCBI): domain Bacteria; kingdom Pseudomonadati; phylum Spirochaetota; class Spirochaetia; order Brachyspirales; family Brachyspiraceae; genus Brachyspira; species Brachyspira hyodysenteriae. Next base: position 31,988 of record NZ_CP015910.2, read on the forward strand.
AGAATCTTTTTCATAGCTGTTATCCTATATATTTTTTATTTAAAAGTATTATATTTTATATTAACTATTAATCAATGATTTTTTTTACATTTAAACATATTTATCTAAAATAATTAATCTGCTCATAAATTTTATACTTTATATATAATAAATTATTTTAAATTTCTTAAAAATGTATTATTTGTATTACATATTAATTTACAATTAATTTACAATACTATATTTTTTGTAAAATTTATTTAAATTCACCTTTACAAAACTTATTTAATGTGCTATACTTTAATTATAAGGGATTAATAAGGAGGTAATAATATGAAAAAGTTAAGTTTAATGGCTTTAGTATCTGCCTTTATTATGACTGTCAATTTATACTCTTTTGATTTAATAGAAGATACTTTTGACTTTATTTTTGATGATTTAGCAAAAATAATTGGTATTGTAGTAATAATAGCAGCGGGAGTATATGTATTCAAAAAATATGTTAAAAAAGATAATAATTCTGATGACAGATAATAAAAAATAATGGGAGAAAGTAAGTAATGAAAAAATTAGGATTAAAAGCTTTTATTTTCAATTTGATTATGGCTGCAAATCTATACTGTTTCGATTTAATAGATGATGTAGATGATTTTATTGAAGATATAATAAAGCTTATACTCATGGTTGTTGTAATACTAGCCGTGATATACTTCATAAAAAAAGTTTTGAAAGATGATAATACTTCAGGAAAGATAAGAAAGAGTGATAGGGATGATGATTACAGAAGACCAAGCAGAAGAAGAAAAGTAAGAATAAGAGATGATTATTATGATGACTATGAAGATGATTATGACAGCAGAGTAAGAAATGATAGGAATTATGATGATTATGAAGATGATTATAGAAATGAAAGAACTAACAGAAGAGAAAGAATAAAAGAAGATGATATACGATATGAATATGATATGAGAGATTATGACAGAAGAGAGAGGAGACTGCCAAATAATATAAAAAGCAATATAGACAGCAGAGAAAATGACCCTAGATATGAGAAAGTTTATGAATTAAAACCTGAATACAAATTAAAAGATGATAAAAAAAGAATAAGATAATTTATTTTTTATAAAGGAGGATATTATGAAAAATAATATAATGTCAGTTGTGAAATCAAAAAAGTTTATAATTATTTCTGCTTCAATAGCTGCAGCTGCATTATTTATATCTGCTGTAAGATTTTTAGGTTTGCAGTATTATATGTTTTATTTAATGCATGATTTTGATGAGTTCTTAGAGGCATTATTAAAGATAGCAGTTTTCGCTGTAATGGTAATGTTTGCTATTGTTTTATTCAAAAAAATAGATTCAAAAGACAATAAACAATCAAAAGAAAGTGAATCTAATAATGAAAAAAAGGATCTTATAGTTGTTAAAGATAAAAATAATAAATCTAAAAGCCTTATTATTATATTTGCTGTAATTGGAATATTGGCATTAATATCATTGTTTGTATTTTATTCAAGATTTTTCGGAATGCATTATATGCTTTACAATTTAGATGATATTGTAGAAGGTATTTTCCAATTAGCAGTAGTGATAGCTGTTATAGGTTTTGGAGCTGTATTTGCTAAGAAACTTTTAGAAAAATTATAATTTAATAGTATTTTATAATATAAAAAATAAATGCGGCAGAGTATTATATACTTTACCGCATTTTTATTATTTAAATAACTTTATTAAAAGTTTTAAACTTCATTACATTTTCCACCCTATAAATATATAATTTTATTTTTAAATAAAATTTTATATTTATTTGTTTCAAAAATAGAATTTATAATTTACCACCATAGATTCTTTTTAAATTATAATATGTATAGTTATTTTTGTATTACGCTTCTATTTATCCTTTACCACTATTATAATATTCAGCCCAAGATTTTTTTAAATTTATTGCTAAACCTAGATTATTCGTATATTAAAATGCAATCTGCCGAACGTGCATTGTACTTTGAATAAAAAAAGGCAATACCGTTCGGGAAGTACGTACGACTAGTACTTGGCGGGCGTTAATATTTCTAAGAGCGTAGAAAGATAAAATAAATTAAAATTTCATAGTAAAATATTGAAGAAAAGAGGGCAGGGAATTAGAAATAAATTAAAAAGCCTGCATTTGATTTATACAAACACAGGCTCAATAATTTCTATATTATATATATAAATTAAAAAATATTCTTAATTATTATAGTTTCATCTCTTCCAGCACCTACTGAAACAATAGATATATCTGTTTCAATAACTTCGCTTAATCTCTTAAGATATTTTTTAGCATTTTCTGGAAGTTTATCATATTCTCTAATATCTCTTGTGCTTGTTTTCCATCCTTCAAACTCTTCATAAACAGGTTCAACTTTTGAAAGTATATCTAAATCTGCAGGATATCCTTCCAATATTTCACCATTATATTTATAGGCAACGCATATTTTTAATTTATCTAATTCATCTAATATATCAAGTCTAGTTATGGCAATGGAATCAAGTCCATTAACATAAGAAGCATATTTAACAACGCAAGCATCAAGCCAGCCGCATCTTCTAGCCCTTCCTGTAACAGTACCGTATTCGCCGCCTTTATCTCTTATAAACTGTCCTACATCATCAAAAAGCTCTGAAGGGAAAGGACCTTCTCCAACTCTTGTAGCATAAGCCTTAACAACTCCTATAACATTATCGATTTTTCTAGGGCCAACTCCTGAACCTGTACAAGCTCCGCCTGCAGCAGGATAAGATGATGTTACAAAAGGATAAGTACCATGATCTAAATCAAGCATAGTAGCCTGAGCACCTTCAAATAATATATTTTTCTTTTCTTTTATAGCCTTATTTAATATAGTAGTAGTGTCAGCAACAAAAGGTCTTAACTTTTCAGCATATTCTAAATACTCTTTTAATAACTCATCATAATTAACGCCATCATGATTATAAAGTTTTTTAAGTAATTTATTTTTTAACTCTACATTAAACTTTAATTTTTTAGCGAATGTTTCTTTATTCATAAGATCAACTATTCTTATACCCAAACGGCTTGATTTATCCATATAGCAAGGACCTATACCGTTTTTAGTAGTGCCGAGTTTATTTTCTCCGAGATCCTCTTCCTGAAGCTCATCTAAAATTTTATGATAAGGCATAAGAACATGAGCTCTGTCTGATATTTTAAGATTTGATATATTAACTTTTTTCTCTATTAAAGAATCAATTTCACTTAAAAAAACTTTAGGCTCTATAACCACACCATTACCAATTACACAAACTTTATCTTTATGAAGTATACCGGAAGGTAAAAGTCTTAATTTATATTTAATATTATCCACAACAACGGTATGACCGGCATTACTTCCGCCTTGAGAACGAACAACATATTCGCAATTTTCAGCAAGATAATCAACTATTTTTCCCTTACCCTCATCACCCCATTGAGTGCCTACAATAATTACTGAAGCCATTTTTAACTCCTTATTCTATTATTAAAAAATAGATATTTTATGAAAATTTTTGTAAAAATAAAAAATTTCTATAAAACACACAAGGGCTATTATATTAATATTTTTTAAGAATTTCAAGCGAATTTGATTAGAAATTTCTATTCATAATAATGCTAGTTGATAATTTTATAGTATGAAACAATCATTTATCATAATGGTATTTACAAGATGTTATTATAAATATAATTAAAAACTACTTTTTGTAAAACGTGTTATTATTACATATTTAGTTTATAATAGAAGTATGATTTTTAAGTTTTTTGTTCAACTTTTTCCCGCCGCAAAAAGTTGCAAAAAGTGCATTTTTTATGCAGTCTTTAGTGAAGAGTATACAAGTTTATTAATTTTAGATGTCAATAAACTATATATTGTTTTAATATTTTTATAATGCCTTATAATAATTAAAAATATTTTGGATTATTTTATGACTGAAGAATTAAGAATAAAAGTACAAAAACTAATAAACGAAGAACATTTTGAAGAAGCAATAAAACTATGCGATGAAGCCATTGAAAAAAATGATAAAGATAAGTATTCATATTTTATAAAAGCAAACTGCTATTTTAAATTAGAAAATTATAATGCATCAATAGAAAATTTAAATAAACTAATAGATATGGATAAGAATAATATATATGCTTGTTTTAATAGAGGACTTTCAAAATTAAAATTAGAAAAATATAAAGAAGCTATAAAAGATTTTAATAAAGTTATAGAATTAAATCCAAATTATGATAAAGCATATTTTTGTAGAGGATTTTCAAAAGCAATATTAAAAAAATATAAAGAATCTATAGAGGATTTTGATAAAGTTATAGAGATAAATAAAGATTATAAAAATGCATATTTTTTAAGAGGTATTTGCAAAATTTATTTAAATAATGAAAATGCTATAGAAGATTTTAGAAATTTCTTTAAAATTAATAAGAACTATAATATATACATAATTACCATATTACAGAAGTTTGATGAGTATGATAATATTGAAATATTATTTAAATTTATAGTTGATATAAACAATAATGAATTATGGAAAAATGAACCAATAACAAATTTAATTTCTCGCTTTGATGAGAGTAAAAATTTTGATGATAAGCTTAAAGAAAATATAAAATATATTTTATTATATGAATATTTTTTACTTAAAATTTTAACTTTTGATACGGATTATTCTGAAAAAGAAAATAATAATATAAAAATATCTCATTATACATCTTTAGATATTCTGCTATTATTATTAAATGTTAAAGGAAGTACAAAAGAAAGCGGAAATATAAGAATAAATAATATAACAACTGCTAATGATCCTAAAGAAGGAAAGATTTTAGAAAGAATTTTAAATAAAAATAATATAGATATAAAAATAGAAAATGATGAAAAAGCTTTAACATTACAAACATCATATTCAAGGAATAAAGATTCTCTTACGATGTTTAGGCTTTATGGTAAAAAAGAAAATAAAGAAGCTACAGGGATATGTTTAGTTTTAGATAATAAATATTTTAATAATACATATACTTCACCTTATTCTTATGAATTCAAATTAAAAATAGAAAATAATAAAATTGAAATGGATGAAAAAATTAATAAAGAAAAATTACAAGAAAATAAAAGAAATTTATATTGGGTGCTTTATTATAACGAGAAAGAAAATCAGCTCATTTACAATAAAGAAAAATCTAAATATGCAAGCAATATTATTGATTTAAATGATTTGAATAGTCCTAATTATAAAGTAGAGTTAAAAGAAGATGATAAAAAAGAAGATATGATTAAATATGCATTTGCAAAAATATTTGATTATACAAAAGAGATAAAAAAACAAATAGAAGAAAATGAAATTTATAAAAATATTAAAAATCAATTATACAGCTATTTATTTGAAAATATAAAATACATAATAAAGCATGAAGCATTCTTTGAAGAACAGGAACTTAGAATGCTTGTAACAAATGATTATAAATCAGATGAGATATTAATTGATAATGATAATAAAAAACTTTATATTGATTATATAAAACTTTTTGATGAAAAGAGCAATTATATAAAAGAAATAATAATAGGCTCTAAAGTAGAAAACAATGAGGCAGTTGCAGAGTATATAAGAAAGGTACTTCACTCAAAAAATACAGAGATGAATAAATTAGATGATATAAAGGTTAGTATATCGGAAGCACCTTTAAGATAATAAATTGTTTAAAAATATATAAAAAAATTATCTTGAATACATTTGACTGTTTCTTGCTTTGTAGCTGTTCATAAGCCTGTAAACTTCATCAGGATTCAAAGCCTGTTCTACATTTATAGTAACATTCCAAATATCGCCTTTAGAAAAATTTTGTTCCTTAAGTTGTGCATTACTTTGAACTGTGATTCTTCCTGATTTATTGCTTACAAGTTCCGCACCCATTTCACCAACTATGGCAGATCCTCCGTCTGGAATAGTGTATCCTGTTGTACCGAATGCAAATTGAGGAGCTTGAGGAGGATTGGATTTTATTGCATCCAATGCATTAGCTGATGATACTATACCAGAAGCGGCAGAAATCGCTGATGATATTGCAGTTGCTGATATTATAAGCCCAGCTGCAAATCCTGCAGGGCCTCCTTGTGCAAATGAAGATGCAACTCCTAAAGCTGATTGGGCTATGGCAAGTGAAGGTATTAAAACCGCATCCGCTATTGCCTTTGATTTTTCCATCTCTGCAAGTTTTACATTATTATCCCACTCGGCATAAGATTTATTGTACTCTGCTTGTGCTAATTCTTTTTCTAATAATTCTCTTTGAGTTTTTATTTCTTTTTCTTTTTGTAAATCTTCTTTTTCTTTATCCTGTTTTTTCTTTAACTCTTCTTTTTTTATTCTTATAGCTTCGGCACTCATAGCATCTTTATTTTCAATAGCTAATTCTAATTCTTCATCGAGCCTTGCTAAATAGTTTTCATAATCTTCATCATCTTCTAATTTTTTATTTTCTTTTAATTTCCTTTGATAATCATCGAATTCCTGAAGTTTATTTTTGGCTTCTTCGATTGCATTATCATAAGAACTTAAATCATAATGAAAAAAGTCAGAAAAACTTGCACTTAAATCTTTATATATACTTGATACACTTGAAAGAGAATCTTTTATTCCGTCAGTGAAATTTTTTATATTAATACTTTTAATGCTTTCATCAAGAGAGTTTATAGATGATGATGTATTATCTATAGCTTTATTTGCTTCTTCTGCCGATATTGTGAAGTCATTAAATTTATTTGATGAATCATTAAAAAATAAAGAAGATTCAAATGATGAATTTATTTTTTTTATACTGTTTTCTATATTCTGCAATTCTTTATTTGTATCAGAAATATTTTTGTTTAGATTGTTATTCATATTTATAAACCTCTTTTATTAATTAACTAACTATAATTAAAAACCGCTGCTGTTTAATATTCTCTCAAGATTTTTTCTTCGCTCTTCCTGATTATATAAATAATTAGTAAGATTAATATTCATCTTTGCAAGTTCCAAATCTATATTAAGTGCATTCTTTTCAAATTTATAATCTATTGTTCGCACATTCATATCAACAACTCTTGACCCTATATCAAAAAAGCAAATGAATTTATCATATAAAATATTTCCTCTCTCTGAAGTTATTATAATATTTCTTTTATCATAACCGCGTACATCAAATACACCGAAACCATTAGTAAAATACTTTCTTTGAAAATGTTCTTTGTCTTCAATTTGAAATACCGCTGAAATGTTTTTGTTTTTTTCTTCATCTTGAATACCGTCAGAAAAAAATATCACTATCTTAGTAATGTTGTAACTTTGATTGCAAATTTGTTTATAATATCTGTCTATATCTGTAAGCGTAACTGACTGCTGCTGTTTATAATTAGGATATTTTCTATATTCTATACTTGAATCAATGTCTATTATATCCGATGAATAAACTTCATTTAATCTGCTTTCTGTTTCTGTGAAATCATTAAAATCTATAATTTGATAAAAATTATTAGTAGGCTTTAATATGCATTCTATACATTCATTAATATTTAAATCATAATTTTTGCTGTTAAGAGTTTTTATTTTAACAATTTCTTTTTTTGTTTGATTAGTTAAAAATTGATAAGCAAACTCATAAGCTAAATCGTAATTTTCTAATTTATATTCTATTTCAAATATATCAGTTTTTATTCCAATCTCTTTTTCTAATGGTATCTGTGGATATAGTTTATCAGCACCAACTATTTTTGGAAGAGTTCTATATACTTCTTCTTCATTTCCTTCATCATCTGTAATAGTATCTTTCATCTTAATAATATAACGGCTTACTAAATCAGCAGAATCTTCTTCATATTCACTATCTGAAAAATCATTATTATGCCAATTTAATTTTTTATTTGGTATATCAGAGAACTCTTTAAAATAAAAATATCCATCAAAATCCACTCCCCAGCACCAAGTATCTGATAAATTTTCTTCTACCTCATCGAGTATGTCAGAAATATTTTTTCCGCTGAATGACATTGTTATTTGTTTATCATTATTAAGAGTGATATTTTTTTCATCGAATATTATATTCATTTCTTCAATTTTTTCTCTTAAAGATAAAACTATATCCAATGCTCCTTTTGTTGCTTCTAATATTAAATCTCCCTGTATATATTGATGAAGAAGTTTTCCCCATATTGGAATAATACTTAAATTAAGTCCGGCATTATCTATACTTTCCACATATCCTGCAAATCTTTTTTTGCCGTTTAAATAATATTCAACTTTATCATTTATATTAAAATAATTAAGAGGAGTACTAAAACTTACTTTGCTTACATCGCCTCCTCTTTTATTAACTTTAAACTCATAACTTGAATAAGTATTATAAGCATTTTCTGAATATATATTTCCATTAATTTTTATATAAGTACCGAACTCTTCAAAATTAATATAAGGGGCTGGAGGAAGTTTATATATTTTATTTCTCAAAAAATGATAAGGCATTTTTTTCATCATATTAAAAATTCCTTTTATATTAATATTCCTCTTTTATAGCTTATAGAAGCCTTAACACAAGTTTGATTACTCTCTAAATAAAATATATTATTACCAACATTTAATTCAGGCTGAACTCCTTTATAATTATAAGAGACTCCATTTACATTTAATTTCTCACCATCAAAATCAATATTATAAACTCCATTTCTTAGCTCCGCATTAAATTGTATTCCAAAGTTCTGTCTATTAGCAAATAAGAACTCCAATGCTCCGCCTACAACTATAAACTCCAAATTAAAATTTACAGGCACAGGAACTAAACTTAATGATTTATAATTTATATCCTGTTTATTTTCTTCTGTAATAGGCAGTTCATATTCCTCTTCTTTTTGTCTTAGAAAAACTTTGTCCAATGCTTCAAGTGAAATATCTATCACCCCCAAATTATTTATATATTTTATATTATATCCGCCAACTGATTTCATGATATATTCTGCTTCATAAACTTCATCTTCAAATATAGTTCTTATGAAATATCTTTTAATATTGCTTGATAAAACCATGCTTGTATATTTAGTATATTGTTCTTCTATTCTTACCCAAGAACCTAATTCATTTTTATATTCATAAATAGGAATACCTATATTAAAAGTTCTTCCGCTTGCAATATTTCCTATGCCTGTTTTTATAGAGTATGATCTGCTTCCGTCAGTTACTTTATAATCAGTTTTTATATCATCAGCCTTTATGCTTTGAACTGTATTTATAATATCAAAAATCTCTTCTGAATATTTATCCCTTACTATCAGTTTAAAATCAAAAGCCATAATAAAAACTCCTTAATTATTATACTAATAGTAAAAAATATAAGGATTTATAAGCATTATTAATTCTATAATTAAAAAAAATTTTCTTTAACGCACGGTAAGTAGATTTTTATTTATTATTGAAGTTAGAATTTTTAATAATCATATATTTAAAATTTTGTTTATCGTGCGTTGTGCAGATTATAAATTTAAATAAAGCTTGGGTGGGTGCTATAATTTCTAATGAAGCAATAAAGAAGTTGAAAGTAAAAATAACAAAATAAATTAAAAAGCATAAAGGGTGGGCGAGTGTAATTAAATTTTAAAACTTAATTTACATACCCCCGCCCTTTTGTTTTTCTGGCTTAATTTTGAAATGATAATTTTAATTTGTTTTGATGCTGAATTAGAAATGTTAACACCCGCCCAAGTGATTATTAGATTTAAAATCTATTTAACGCACGATTAACTAAATTCAATAAAAAATTTTAAACTAAAATAGATTTATATTTTTGGATTTATTCTGGAGGCTGTACATTAAAATTTTTTAAAATAAAAAAGCATCTGGTAAATAAATACCGGATGCTTTGAATTTAATATTTATAAAATAATTTTAGAATGAAGCAAAACCATCATCTGTCATACCTGTAGAAGTAGAAGAATATGTAACACCAAATTCATCATTTCTTACTGTAGAGTTATCTTGTTTTTGAGATTCCATAGCTCTAGCTCTTTCTACAGAAGGAGGAACTTTTAATTCTTTTTTACTGCTTTCATTTGATGCATTTTCTTTTTTAATAGTTTCCTTTTTAGGACTTTCTTTTTTAATGCTCTCTTGTTTATCAACATTTTGTTTTTTTATGTTTTCAGTTTTTGTTTCTTGTTTTTGAATACTATCATTTTCTTTAGTTTCTTTTTTTATTTTTTGCATATTAACTTTTTTTACATCATCAGCATTTAATTTAAAGAAGCTTACAGTATCTTTAAGAACATGTGCCTGAGCAAGTAATGATTCAGATGTATTAGCACTTTCCTGTACTAAAGAAGCATTATGCTGAGTTACAGTATCCATTTCAGCAACAGCTCTATTAACCTGATCTACTCCTGTTTGCTGTTCCATAGCAGTAGCACTAATATCCTGCATTATTCTAGCAGTATCTTCTATTTTTTGCTGAATATCTATAAATATATCCTGAGACTGACGGGCTGTTTCAGTAGCTTTATTAATTTTTTCATTTGTGTTATCAACTAAAGCAGTAATGTCTTTAACAGATGACTGAGTAGTTTGAGCCAGGTTTCTAACTTCAGAAGCAACAACAGCGAAACCCTTACCTTGATCCCCAGCTCTTGCTGCCTCTACTGCGGCATTCAAAGCAAGTATATTAGTTTGAAATGCTATATCTTCAATAATTTTAGTAATGTTTTTAATTTTTGTACTAGCCTCATATACTTCTTCTATATTGGTAGTAGTTTCAGCAATAATTTTACCAGCATTTTCAACAGCCTCTCTTGAAGCAACCATCATATTATTTCCGGCAACAGCATGATCTGTAGAAGATTTAATTGTAGAAGCCATCTCTTCCATAGAACTTGCAGTTTCTTCAAGACTTGCTGCCTGAGACTCAGTTCTTCTTGATAAATCGGTATTTCCCTGAGATAATTCCTGAGCAGCTTTTACTATATTATTAGAAGCGGTATTAACCTCTGTAATAGTTTCAGCAAGTTTTTTTCTCATGCTGACAAAAGATTTTGATAAAACTCCTATCTCATCTTTTCTAGGTTTTATACGCTGCTTAATATTACTTAAATCACCTCTCTCTATTTCCTGAGCTTCTTCAACTACTATTTCAAGAGGCTTAGTTATAGTTCCAATAAATATACTTACAAATATTGCAAGTGCTACTATTGATATAATTCCGATTATTATAGTTGCTATTATTAATTTTGTATTCTGAGCAAATATTTCATAATCCATCATAGCGAGTGCTATTATCCAAGGTCTGCTTTTCATTTTATAATAAGCAGCTGTTCTTTGTTCACCGTTTACATCATAAGTAATTATACCGCTTCCGGCACCAGTGAATGCCTGCTTATATATAGGATTAATCTTCATATTAGCTATATTTTCATATTTTGAATCCATTATATTATAAAGGTTTTCGCTGGTTATGAAGAGTCCGCCTGTTTCTCCTAAATCTATATTAGAAAAATGTGTTTGATGAAGTATTGACCAATCAAAAAGAACATATATATATCCGGCATTTTGATTATTACTGTCTTTAACAATTTTTATGGCAGGCATAGCCCATTTACCTGTAACTTCAGACTGCATTAAAATATCGCCGTATACAATTTCTTCGCTATTTGCTGATACTTTTGACCAAGTATTAGGAATATAGTCTTTTAAATTTCTGCCTACGAGTGCAGATGATACAGAATCTGCAATTATATTTCCATTCATATCTGTAAGTCCCATATTAATTATATAAGGGTTACTGTTTTTGAAATTCTTTATAGTGTTTATTAATAATTCTAATGAAGTATCTGGATAACCTTCCAAGTATCTAACAACTACAGGTGTTACAGCATAAGTATTTACTAAAGAGCTTTCAAGTCCAAACCAAGTATCTAAAACAGAAGCATATCCTGCTATAGTACTATTGAATCCTCCAAGTTTACTGTCGCTTATGCCTTTGCTTCCTATTCTTATAGAAGATATTAGCATTGCTATTATTATAACAACAACCATTATACATATAACGAAAGGCATTCTAAATGCTAAGCTATTTATTTTCTTCATAATATTATTATTCTCCAAAATAAAAATTTATTTACAATAAAATAAATATTATTATATATATAGTAACAAATAATTATTATTTTTGATAAAGAAAAAATAAAATTTAACAATTTTTTTTCAAAATACAATTTATTTTATTAAAAAATTAATAAAAATAATATATAAGCTAATGATGAAATACAAAGTAATAAAGATATGCAAAAAGAAAAGCTATAGTAAAATATACCATAGCTTTTATTATTGTAAAATTAATATATAAAATTATTTATAAGATTTTTCTAATACACTTAAAACTTCTTCATCTGTGAAGTTATGAGGATCTGTTTCAAATAATCCTCCCATAGCAAATTTAGCATTTTTAGCTATAGCAGGTAAATCTTCTTTTTTCATTCCATAATCTGAAAGTTTCAAATTATCAACTCCGCATGCTTTTTGAAGTTCTACTAATGCATCAACAAAATCTATAGCCTTATTAGCATCTTTTTTGCCCAAAGCTTTAGCCATATTTATCATTTTTTCATCACAGTCATGAGCATTAGCAATAACTGTATAATATTCTTTACTAATGATGATAAGTCCTGCACCATGCTCAAGTTTAGGATAATAAGCACTCAAAGCATGTTCCATAGAATGTTCTGAAGTGCAGCTTGAAGTACTTTCTACTATACCAGATAAAGTATTAGCCATAGCAACATTCTCTCTAGCTTCCATATTATTTCCATCTTTAACTGCATCAGCTAAGCTTTTGCCTATAAGTTCTATTGCTTTTAAAGCGAATAAGTCGCTCATCTCACTAGCAATTTTATTTATATAACCTTCAGTACTGTGGAATAATGCATCGAAACCTTGATAAGCTGTAAGTTTTGGAGGAACTGTTTTCATAAGTTCAGGGTCTACTATAGAAAGATATGGATAAGTTTTTTCATATCCGAATCCTATTTTTTCATTTCCATTAGTAATAACAGTCCAAGGATCAGCTTCTGTTCCAGTACCAGCAGTTGTAGTTATTGCTACTATAGGAAGAGGATCATTTGGTATAGGTTTTCCTTTACCAGTACCGCCGAATATATAATCCCAATAGTCTCCTTCATTTGTAGCCATTATAGCAATAGATTTTGAAGAGTCCATACTGCTTCCGCCGCCTATTCCTATAACGAAATCACAATTTTCTTTTTTTGCTAAAGCAGCACCTTCCATTACATGATCCTTAATAGGATTAGGAAGTATTTTATCAAACAAAACATGATTTATATTTGCTTTATCTAATTGTTCTTCCAATCTTTTTAAATATCCGTATTTTTTTACAGATGTACCGCCTGTAACTATTAATGCTCTTTTTCCAGGTAATTTTTGTTTATGCAGTTTTTCTAAAGAACCGCATCCGAATATTACTTTACTAGGCATATAAAAACTAAAATTCATATTACTACCCCTTATAAAATTAATACAAATATATTATGTTTACTATTATATATTTTTTTTTTATTTAAATCAAATTGATTTATTATCATATAAAATATATATAATCTATTATGAAGAACGAGGCAATCTTTTAATTATTTGAAGATACTTGATAAATCTTCTTATCTTTACATTTTTTTTATTGGCATTCAATGCTTTTTTATAATAGTCTAAAGAATTGTTGTAATATTCATCTATTTCTCTATGCTTCTTGTATTTAAAATAATAACATATTCCCATACCGAAATAAACTTCATAATTATTCTTTCCATAATATTTATTTTCTATGGATAGATTATAATTATATATTGCCCTATCTAAATATTCCTCATCTGGTTTTTGTTTTTTGTATAAAAGCAAATATATATCTCCCATTAATGAATATGCTTCTATATTTCCTAAATTTACAGAACAAATCAGATTATTGAAAGCATTCTCTATAAAATACATTTTTGAAGTTTTTTCAAATAAATGTTTTAATATTAAGGCTCTATTATAATTGCATTTAGGATATTTAGAGTTTATATCCAAAACTCTGCTGTAGCAATGAAAAGAGTTTACAGCATACTCATAATTTTTAGTTTTTAGAAATATTTTGTAATGGAGCATTCCCATATCAAAATAATAATCTATATTATTTTTTTCTATATTGATTATATATTCTAAATAAAATAATGAGAACAATGCATATTTTATTTTTTTTGTAATATCAAATAAATGCTTGAAAAAATCTATGCATAATCTTATAGAAAATATATCTATATTTAAACTGCTTAAACATTTTCCTGCTTTTATCAAATACTTATTATTCTTATAAATATCATACATAACATTATTTAAAATAAATAAATATTTATTTGCAAGTATTCTATTTTCCTGAAGAAAATTAATATATTTATCAAAATAATCATTTATTATAATTTTGTCATTATATTCGCTGAATAATATAAAATAAATATTTCCTAATTTTTTATATATAATGTCTATACCTGCTCCATAATTTAAAGCATCATTATAGTAATCAATACATTTCATAATAAGATCATACTTAGTTTCTTTATCAAAAGTATTATTTGAAATTTTTAAATTATATATATCTCCCAAACCTTCTAATGCTATTAATGATTTATTGTCATTATATAATACTGTTTCAAAACAGGATAAACTATTATTAAATATTTCTTCAACATTATAATTGCTGTATAGATTATTATATAAAAAACCTAAATTTTCTCTTGCAATATAATATGTACTGTCAAGTTCAATAGCTTTAAGATAATTTTTTTCTGCTAATTGATAATTTTCAAAATTACTTTCAAGAAGTTTAAAATGATTAAGAAGAGCCAAATTATAATATAAGGTTTTATCATATTCATTTATTTCTAGTGCATAATTGAAGTTTTCCAAAGAGATATTAAAATATTTTATATCTTTTTCTATTTTATATGCTTCATAATAGAGTATGGCTTTTTGTAATAAATTTTTTATATCGTATCTGAAATTATTAAAATTCTTTTCTATATATGAAAGAGATAAATTAAAATATTTATTGCTGTTATGGTCTTCAATATATTTAAGTCTATAAAGATCGCTTATGGCTATAAGAGAATTTGAATGGCTGAAAAATAATAATGATTTACTAAAAAATTCTTCTCTTATATTATAATTGGAGAATGAAAAATTATCTTCCAAACTATTGCAATATAAAAAATGATAAAAGCATCCCAAATTATAATTCATATAGTAATTTAATGTATTATCAGTATTTAATTGTCCGTCATTTAGCAATGTTTCATAATCATTAACAACAAATTTAAAATAGTTCACATCATCAAAATAATAAAATGCTAATCTGTATAATTCAAATCTATTAATATATGTATAAAAATAATCATTGTCTATAGCTAATGCTTTATTATAGTAAAATAGAGAATTATCAAAATCATCTTTATTTCTGGTTATTGAAAATCTGCATTCATACAAATATGCAAGTGAATTCAATATATCAATATCATCTGTATCTAAATGATTGAAGGCAGATAAAGAAGCATTAAAATATAATTCATCTTTTGTATTCTTATAACATAAAATATATAGGTATGCTATAAAATAATATGCATTATTATCTAAGTCTTTAGCTTTATCATAGTAATTCATAGCAGAAGAAAAATCTTCATTATCCTGAGTGAAACTGTATCTTATACTATAAGCATACCCTAAAAGATTATATAATATATTATTGCCATTATTAGTATCTTCTATTTTTTTAAAAACAGAAACGGCATCATCAGAAAAATGTATGTATTTGCTATACTTAAACATAATAGTATGCAGAAAACCTACATTAATAAGTATGTTAATATCATTAGCTGTATAATATAAGTCTATATAATAATTTATAGAAAGAAGATAATAATCAGGATTCTTAGTAAAAAGAAATTGATCTTTATATAATTTGGCTATATGTTCTAAGGCGAATATATTATCATTATCAAAATCTAAAATTTCTAAATATTCTTCTGCTGCTATATCAAAATGTTTTTCTTTTTCTGCATTTATATATTTGCTTTTATATAATGAAAAAATATTATAGCTTAAATTTATATCATTTCCTATTAAATTTAATACTTCTTTATAAGAGTCTAATGCCTTATAAAAATATTTATTATTTTTAGTTCTTACATATTTAAGATGATTTAATATTGCTAAAATAAAATGGCTGGTTTCATTATTATGATGAATTATTTTTTCTATATGATCTGAAACTATATCATAGTAAATATCATCATAATCATAAATATATTTAGTATAATATAAAAATGCTGCTTTATTTCTAGCATACAGATTATTGCTATTTTTTATAAGTATTGAGTTTATGCTTCCTATAACATTTTCAAAACTTTCATTATCTCCATTATAAGCACATTCATCTATATAAGAATCTATTAATAATTGAAGTATTGCAGTATCATTATATCGTATATTTATTTTTTTATCATTTTTAAGTTTTTCAGTAAAATCATAAAAAAATAAATCATTATTTTCTAATGTTTCAAAATTAAGTTTTTTAAGAAAGGAAAGAGCAGAATCTGCTTTCATATTATGAATAAAGTTATAATGATCCATATATTAATTTTCTGTTTTTATTCTATTATATTCCTTTAAAAAATCATTAGCTATTTTTTTTAATTCTTTATTATATTCTATATTAAGCTGTATACTTTCATCTATAAGCTTTTGATTTCTTTTTTCTTTGCACATCTCTATATCTATTTTTATTTTCTCTATAGCAATTTTTTGTTTTAATTCATGAAATTTAGGCTGATATTGATCTTTTAACTGAATTATTTTCTGTAATTGTTTTTCTGTTAAACCTTCTGCATTTATTATAAAATAATCATAATTACTATTAAAATACGGACAATAATAAGAGAATAAATAAGATGAAAAAATAAATAATAATGCGGCAGCAGAAATATTTTTCATAACTTATCCTTAAAACTAATTAATGATTATATTATACATATAAAAGCAATTTATTGAAATATATTAAAATGATTTTATATAAAAAAGGAGAGATAATTAATCTCTCCTTTAGTAAAATATGGTTTTTATTTATTATAAAATTATTTGTTATTTTTTATTTCATTATATTTCTTTAGAAAATCACTGGCTATTTTTCTTAATTCCTTGGCATATTCCATATTTAAATTTATAGAATTATTAATAATAAGCTCATCAGGATTTTTTTTAGACATTTCTAGATCTATTTTAGTTCTTTCCAAATACATTTTTTTTCTTAATTCTGAAATTTTAGGCTGATATTCACTTTTTAATTCAATTATTTCATTTAATTGTTCTTCTGTAATAGAATTTTCATTATAAATAAAGTATGTGTAAGGCTCTTCAGGACAATAATAATCTTCACTTTCTGCAAATAATGACATAGACATTATAATAGCGGCAAAAAGAACCAAAATAACGCGTTTCATGGTTTTCTCCTCAAACTAATTTTAATTATATTATTAGACGAATAGTATTGTAAAAAGTTCCCAAATATTTTAAATATATTTAAATAAAATTATGAATTAAATAAATTATAAATATGAAGTAAAACTAACAATTTTTTGTTTAGCATTACCAAGACATTTGAAGTCCGAAACCTATATATATATCATTTAAAGTGGGATAATTTCCTATGATATTTTTATCTAAAGTTGTAGGAAGTCTTAGAGCAAGCAATATATAAGGCTCTCCTGTTACAATATTTTGATATCCGGATATAGGTATGCTGGCATCAACTCCAACTTTTAGAGCAGCGGAATGCATATATTCTTTTGAGTAATAGGCAAATCTGTATGAAAGAGAAGCAAAGAAATTATCAAAATATATATGGCTTAAATTAAAATGCGAACTTAAATAACCTAAAAGCTCAACATCGCCTCCTAAAAAATAATTTGCATTATATTTTTTATTTTTTACATAGGCATAGAATTCTTCAGGAGCTTTTATTTCTCTTGAACCGAATACTACAGAAGTACCATCGAATGCAGCATTTGTATCGAATGCATAAGAACCATAGAAGCTAGCTCTAATAGGAATATATCTTGTTTGAAACTTTGTACTAAAATCTAGTGCAAATTTATTGTATTTAATTGAATATATAGGACTAACTGTAATATTTACTAAATCATCTCTATAAGGCTTATCAGTTTGTACTCTAAATATCATTGAAGCTTTTAAAGAAACATTAAAAGTCCAAGAAGAATATTTCCAATTAAAAGCACTTGATGTATTAGTTTGAGGATTAACAAATTCAGAAAATAAAGCTCCTGAAACTGTAGGCTCGAGCATAAAGTATAATTTATCACTTTCGGTATTAAGCATAAACTGCATGGCTATATAAGTGTTTAATCTCCAATAATTGTAATCGGAATAAACAACATCGCTTTTTAATCCGAAGTAAAAAGGATAAAGCATTTTATAGGAGGTAACTGTTAATTCGGTTTGCAGAAAGTTTGAAGGTATATCATATCCAAGCCATATTAAAGCTATATTATCAGATGAAGGTGAAGATATTGCAGATAATATTCCAAGTCCATTAATGAAAAATGGAAAAGTATCACTCATTTGAGGCAGAGGAACCCACATAGCCCAAGGCTTAAAATATTTAAAGCTATTATAATATCCGATTTCCATTTGAGGAGTAAATTCATATTTATTTATTGTTTTGTCTGTGTAGTTAAAGTTTTTTGTTACAGATTCATTATCAGAATATTTCATAAGTCTGTCGAATTCTGAAAATCTTCCTTTATAATAAATATTATTTCCGGCATAAACCGGTGAAAATACTCCGCCTGAATAATCTTTTGTATAAAGCTTCATTTGATTATTATTTAAATCAATTTCACCTAATTTATAATATCTATCATTATTATTATATGAGAATAGAAGTTTATTATTAGAATATCTTAAATATCTTACATAGTTTAAAGTATTATCTTTTGTATCAATATATCTTAATGATTTATTATTGTAATTGAATATTGCTATATGTTTTACTCCGTTTTCAGTAACTATTAAAGCTATATTATCATCATCGATAACTGTAGGTGAACTGTATCCGAAATTATCATTAGCTTGTAATAAAATTTCTTTTTCATTATTTTCATTTATATATATTAAAATAGAGTTATGCAAATCTTTAGATATTCCTATGATTCCATTTCTGAAATATCTTGCATACTGCATATCAAACCATTTTCTTCTAGTTCTAGTTTTTTTATTTAAATCATATTCTTTTACTATATATTTATAGAGTCCTCCATTAAACATATAAGAAACTATTAATGCATTGCTTCCATCTTTTGATATATCTAAACTTTCAGAACTTCTGTCTATTAAGAATTCTAATTTTAAATCTTTTTTATTATTTTGATTATTTCTTTTTTCTTTATAAGAATATAAAGCTCCTATATCTCCATCTATATAATAAACAGTATCTACATAGGAAGAAATATCATTAATAAATGTTTCTTTATCATTTACTATTAAGTTTTCGCTAGGATTAACATTTTCTAATGCGAGCGAATTTTGAAAGTCTGACCATACTTCAGTGAATTTCATTCCATAAACTTTTTTAAAAGCTCCGTAAACTCCAGAATTATAAATAAGAAAAGAAAAGCTGAGACTAGTCTGCATTCTATTCCAAAACTCTGCATATTTTTCCATTCCGAATCTTTCCTGCAGATATTTTGAAAATAATCCACCATACTCATAATATACATTTCCATAAGGGCTTTTAGTCCATAAATATGATGCCTGAATGGGAGTTCTGAAATTTCCTTCAAATATATCCTGCCTTAATCTTTGCCTCACCAAAGGATCATTAGCACGTCCAAAACCTGTTAAACTTTCCATACTAACTGGACTTCCTTCAATCATAAAAGGCATAGCATTAATATGTACAAAAGAAGCCCAAGTACCGAATATTTTAGTGGATAGTCCTGTATTTTCTGAAGTCATAGAAAGTAAATGAGTAAGTTCATGTATAAATACAGATTCAAAATTATTACTATAGCTTGTAAAATTTTCATCTAAATTAGTATCATAAAGTATTAAACTTGGATATGGTATTGTCATAGCCATTGAATTAAACAAGTTTACATCCGGTGTTATTGTTATTGGAATTTTTCCTGCTACTGTACTATTTAAAATTTTTGAATATTTATAGTATATATCATCAGCTACTTTTGCCAAATTTTCTGCTGTTCTTCTAGATTCCATAGGAAATATTATTTCAAATTTTTCTGTTTGTATGGTATAGAGATTTCTAAATGGTTTAAAAACTTGACCACAAAGATTAGTGTATATAATAAATATTAAAGCAAAATATATAAGAAATTTTTTCATAAATAAGTGATTGATAGTATATTATAGTTTAGCATTTTTGCAATAAATTGTTATATATAACTTAAATATAATTTAAAAAAAATTGAATAAATAAGAAATATCAGATTTTAGACTTAAACTATCATAATAGCTATTTATTTTTTATTATAATATAAAGTCCAAAATGAATTATTAGCGATCCTATAACAATGCTTAGTATATAAGAAATACTATCAGAAAATGGAAGTTTTATATTGCTTGGTTCATCAGGATCATACCATAAAGGCAATTCATCTCCTACTTTTCTAAATGGATAATAACTTCTTAAAGTAGCATATAATGTTCCATGATTATCAGCTTCATAGCTTATTACCATTGTTTTTTCATATCTAGTTTCTCCGGATTCATATACCCTTTTTCTTCTATCGCACTCTTCAACTACTCCTACAGTATGAATATAATTTTTTGTATCAATAAAAGAAAACAATCCTGCTACACCATCCAATGTTAAAACTATTCCTGCAAAAACTATTAGTATTTTTCCTATAATTGAAATTTTTTTTTTGTTCATTATTAAAACCTAATATTATTTTTTATTAAAATAACTTTGCATTCTGTTTTATTTGACATTGTTTTTTAATTAATAAAATTGATAGAAAGTATATTATAATTTTGATTTTTTGCAAATACGTACTTACTGTAATTTATGTTAATATGTTTTTTATTATTTAATGTATTAATTTTATTTTTACGTGCGGTGAATGCATTTTTAAATTTAAAAAACTTGGGTGGGTGTTTACAAATTCTATTTTTGTAATAAAGAAGTCAAAGTTTTAATGTAAAATTTAAATTATAAGTATGGAGGGTGGGCAAATGTAATTAAACTTTAAAACTTTTATTACATATCCCCCATTTAAAATTTATTGACATATTTTTTATTTTAGCTTTAATTATATTTAAAGCATTATTAGAAAACAAGATTTAACTAGATTTAAAAATATTTTCCTAGCACGATAAGTGCATCTTTATATATTGTTTAAATTATAATTCAAAATTTGTTTTATGTTTAGAATAAATGTTAGTTATGCTATAAGTTTTAAAGCGATAAACGAGCAGCTGATAACTTTAGTTGTCAGCTTCATTTTAGCGAGTTTATCGCTAGCAATAATAAAAAATTATTATTTATTGTTTGTTAATGCAAAATACAAAAATAAGCAAGCTTAAAATTAAGCTCGCTTATTTTTATAAAAAGATAGGAGAAATATTTTATAACTTAACTTGCATTATCTTTTTTAAATATACCTTGAAGTATTAAGGCCAAAGCACCGTCTCCTGTTACATTACATGCAGTACCAAAACTATCTTGTAATGCAAATATAGCAAGTATCAAAGCTGTACCATCATCATTAAAACCTAAAACTGAAATTATTATTCCTAAAGAAGCAACAACAGTTCCTCCAGGTACTCCCGGAGCTCCAACAGCAAATATACCAAGCAATATAACAAATAAAATCATAGTACCAATAGCAGGAAGCTGTCCATATAATATTTTTGATATAGTCATAACAAAGAAAGTTTCTGTAAGTACTGATCCGCATAAGTGTATAGTTGCTCCCATAGGTATTGCAAAGTTTACTATATCTTTATCTAATGCATCAGATTTGCTTGCACATTTCAAAGCTACAGGCAAAGTTGCAGCAGATGACATAGTACCTACAGCAGTGAAATAAGCAGGTCCATAATGTTTAAATACTCTTGCAGGATTTTTCTTTGAAACAATACCAGCTATAGAATATAAAACAGTAAGCCATATAAAATGTCCTACTATTGCTATTATTATAATTATTAAAAATACAGGCACACTTTTAATTATAGTACCTTCATATGATAAAGTAGCAAAAGTAGTTCCTATATAAAACGGTAATACTGGTACTACTACATTATTTACTAGAAATAATATTATATTATTAAGTTCATCTAATAAATTTTCAAAATATTTAGATTTAGTTTTTATAACAGCTACTCCTCCGCATATAGCCAAGAACAATGCAGTTATTACAGGAAATATAGGGTTAATATCTAATTTAAATATTATTTCAGGAAGTTCTTTACCGCCTGCAACATTTGAAGCAATATTTAAATTAGGAATTATTATATATCCGGCAATAGTAGCAAATAAAGCAGCACCAACTGAAGAGAAATATGCTAAAGCAAGAATAACTCCTAACATCTTATTTGCCTTACTTCCCATTCTTGTAATAGCAGGGGCAATAAAACCTAATACAATTAATGGAACCATAAATGATATCACTTGATTAAGCACATATTTTATAGATTGTATGACATTGATAACGGCTTCATTGCAAAACATTCCTATTACAACACCTAAAGCTATACCTAATAGCAGTTTTATTAATAAGTAGTCTTTTTTGGATTTTTGTTCTAGCTCTTCCATAAAAAATATCCTCAAAATTTTTATTATTATAAGATAGTATATTCAATTTACATTCATTTGCAAATAAAATTAATTTTTTAATAAATTTTTTTTATTCTAATTAGAATTTTTATATTTGAAAATTATATGAAAAAAGCTTGATAAAAATTATTTTTTCATATATAATATTATTCTGTTTTTATATGGGGGGAATGAGGGTGAAAGTCCTTCGCTGGCACGCAACCGTAAAGTTTAATTTATTAATACTAAATTAACGAAGTCGGATTACCCGCTAATAAATAATCAGTCGAGTGCACTAGATTATATTCTAAACTTGCACTCCTATTATTAATTACTTTAAAAATGATTATAACAATATAAATTTGATTGATCTCTTATACATAAATAAACCAAATATCTAAAACTAGGCAGGAGTTAATTTTTTAATTCCTGCCGTATTTTTTAAACATTATAATTTATACCCTGAATTATATTTTTTTCTTTCATTCTTTTTGTTATTAGATTTATTATTTCACCTTTTGATTTTTTCCATTTTGGAGCGATTAAACTATCTCCCAAACTATCACCCATTAAACGAGCTATTATAATATCCGATCTTGTAAAAGAAATTGCATCGCTCATCAAATCTATATAAAAATCTTCATCTAAAGTAGGGAACTCGCAATCTTTATACATATTTTCAAAATAAGATCCTTTTACTATATCAAGCTGATGAAATTTTACAGCATCAATTTTCAAAGTAGATATATCTTTAACTGTTTTTATCATATCATCTCTGCTTTCCAATTCTATTGTTTTTTTGTCGTTATCATTAAATTTTTTAGGCAGTCCGAATATTATATGAGTGCATATTATGATATTATTATAATTATTTTTTATATGATTTACCGTTTCAGCAAATGATTTGTAATCATGGCTTCTATTAATAAATTTTGAAGTTTCATCATTAGAAGATTGAAGTCCCATTTCAAGCCAAATTTCTTT
Organism: Brachyspira hyodysenteriae ATCC 27164; assembly: GCF_001676785.2. Lineage (NCBI taxonomy): Bacteria > Pseudomonadati > Spirochaetota > Spirochaetia > Brachyspirales > Brachyspiraceae > Brachyspira > Brachyspira hyodysenteriae. Next base: position 55,893 of record NZ_CP015910.2, read on the forward strand.
GCCTAATAATTCAGATAAATCACTAAGTTCTTTCAGTACCTCATCTTCAAGCATATCGCTTCTAGCTCCAAACATTAATCCAACGCATTCATCAAAATGAACTAATTTATTAGCATATTTTAAAGATTCTTTAGAAGCTAAAGGTGATAATGGAGTGCCTAGCTGAAAATATCCGTAGAATTTTTGATATCTTCCTTTATAATTTTTTAATCCGTTAATCCATTGATTATTGATATCTTCTTCTGTTACATAAGGAGGTTTATAGCTATTTAAATTGCAGAATCTACATCCGCCTTCATTAACTTTATGGGCACAGCCGAAATCTGTGTCTATTGAAATTTTTCCTACTTTCACTCCGAATTTATTTTTTACATAATCAGAAAATGAATAGTAATTTTTATTATTTTGTTTATTATCTTTGTTTTGCATACTTCTTTTAGTATAGCATAAATTTTCAAAACTAAAAGTATTATAATGTATATTGATTTTTAGTTTTTATATGTTAGAATCCTGATATAAATTTATGCAGTAAATACATTTTTATGAAGAAAGAATATTTTTAGTTTTTTGATAAATTTATTTCAAAAGATAATGTGTTTATTAAAGCAATAACAAAAGTAAAATTATTAAAAAATAGTGTGTGGGTAATAATGAATAGAAAAAAAATTTCAATTATAGAAAAAATATTAATATGTTCTGTAGGAATAGTTTTAACTTTTGATGGGGTAGTAGGATTCTTTTCTTTTATTAATACAAGAAATTATATTCATACTGTAGGAGTGGTTGAAGAGTTAGATAGAAAAAAAATAGTATATAACCCTAGAAAAATTGGATATAAAAAGGTAATGGTAATAAGATATGAAACTGATAATCATGGAACATTATATGCTACTTTAAGAAGTCATTATCCATTTAGAAAAGTAGGAGATGAATTGCCTTTATGGTATGATCCTGATGAACCAAAAAATATAAAACTTCCTTTTTCTGATAGTATTTCTTATATATTAAGCATTGTTATAGGAGTGCTAATAATTTATTTTGGAATTTTTATTGTAAATAAAAATAGATAGCTATATTGCTGTTATTATATAAAGTTTATATTTTATCTTTATGATTAAGTATATGATATTTTTATTTTTTAAATTTTTTTAAATTATAATTAATATATAACAGTTTATTTATATTTGAGAATTTAATATCCATATTTTCTGAATTTCTTAATCCTGATATATGTTTAGTATGCAAAATATTATTAAGATACTGTTTACCGATATAACAGGTTAGTTTTTATATTAGACTTGCTGCAAATTTAGACAAGAATCTAACTTCAAATTATTTTATTTTCAAATGTTATGGCGGCATTTTATATTGACAAAATTGATACTAAATAATAAAATAAAAAGCAGATTCCAACAGCAAAATAATATAAATCCATAAATACTGGGTTAAATGTAATCTAGTTTTTTATTTTGGAAATAATATTTTTTAGACACGAACAGCAATTTATTTTCTGGTAGTAAGAAGGTTCAACTCCTTTAGCCATTTTTAATGGTGTATATTGTGTCTAGTTTTTAATTCTATGCTTATTTAATTATAGGCATAGAATATTTTTTTATTATAGAACTTTTTATTATAGGAGAATTCATTTTATGTCTTTTTTAGATTTGCTTAAAAATTCTTTTAATAAAACTTATACGCAGAATTTCGCTGATACTAATATTTCATCATTAAGCAATGTAATAGATTTATTTGCAACTATGGGAGCAAGCAGATTAAAAAAAGATGATGAATTATTAAAATATTTTATAGATGCTTGGAGAGAAAGTCCTGAACTTACAGCTAAATGTATAATGTATTTAAGAGATATAAGAAAAGGTATTGGCGAGAGAGAAGTTTTTAGAAAATATATTAATATTATGATTAAACAAAATCATACTCTCACTGCAATAGAAATTTTAAAAACTATACCAGAGCTTGGAAGATGGGACGATATCATTTATATATGGTATGAGAATAGAGAAAATAAAAATATTTCTAATTTTACAAAAAATATAATATTAGAGCAATTAGAAAAAGATAAAATTTCTAATAATGTTTCTCTTCTTGCTAAATGGCTTCCTAGTGAAAATACTTCATCAAAGAATACAAGAAATATTGCAAGAGAATTAATAAAACTTTTAAATATAAATACTAAAGAATATAGAAAAACTTTATCTGCTTTAAGAAAGAAAATAAAAATAATAGAAAATAATTTAAGAGAAAAAGATTATACATTTAATTATTCTTCAGTTCCTTCGCTTGCTATGAGAAAATATTCAAAAGCATTTATTAGAAATGATGAAGAAAGATACAATAAATTTTTTGAAGATGTAAAGTCAGGAAAAGTTAAATTAAATACAAGCGTCTTAACTCCTTTTGATGTTATAAGAGAGATTTTAGACTGTGCCGAGGAAGATATAGATTCAAGAAAAGAAGAATTCGATTTAACTTGGAAAAATCTTCCAAACATTTTTGGAGATAGTAATTTAAATGCAATAGTAGCATGCGATGTATCTGGAAGTATGGGAATGGCTTTGAATGGGGAACCATTGATATGTTCTGTAGCTTTGGGAATATATATAGCACAGTTAAATAAATCTGCATTTCATAATCATTTTATAGATTTCTGCGGGGATTCTAAAATGCATGATATATCAAATATAAATAATATTGTTGATATAGTTGATTATGTTTTAAGATCATCTGTTGATTACAGTACAAATATAGATTCTGTATTTAAAGCTTTGCTTGATACTGCTATAAAAAATCATGTACCGCATGAAGAACTTCCTAAATATATAATAATAATTTCTGATATGGAATTTAATCAATGCGAATTTCAAAATAAAACTAACTTTGAATATTGGAAAGAAATATTTAATAAAAATAATTATAAGCTTCCTAGAATAATTTTTTGGAATGTAAACTCATTAAGCAGAATAATGCCTGCTTTAAAAAATTATGATGTATTATTTATTTCTGGAAGAAGTCAGAATGCTATAAAAAATATAATCAATATAGACAAATACGATTTAACAAATCAAGATGAAATCTCAATGCTTTTAATACTTGATACTTTAAAAGATTATAATATTGATATAAAGGATTGATATATACTTAAAATTTTTAAGTTTGTCAACTGATAGACTTAATATAAATGTTATCTACTTTTTTGTCGCACACGCTCTGCGGACTTCGTCAAAGTAGCAAAAACACAATTGCTAAAACTTTATATTCTAATAATATGTATTAAATATGTTGTAATACCATAGTTTTAGCTCAAAAATGCAGTTGTTTAGGTATATACTATAAAATTAAATAACGCTTGGGTGGGTGCTAATGAATTCTAATTAAGTGGTAAAGAAATAAAAAATTATATTGCAAATTGAAATTATAAACTTATAGGGTGGGCAAATGTAATTTAAGATTTAAAACTTTTATTACATTCCCTTCCCTTTATTCTTTATTGCTTTATTATAAATTAAAGCATCGCCCAAGCGTTTATTAAATTTAAAATCTGTTTGAACTAAAATGCATTATCCCGAACGTACATTGTACTTTCTGTAAGAAAAAGCATTGCCGTTCGGCAAGCCCATACGGCTAGTAGCCCGCCCAAGTTTTTATAAGATTTTAAAATTCTTTAGCGCACGATTAATAGTTTTATTTTTTATAGCTTTAAAAGTATTGAAAAATAATTTTGTTTTTTTATTTTTCTTACCGTGCGTATTTTAAATTGAGTTTATTACCAATTAAATAAAAACTTATAATCACTTATATTTTTTATTATTAATATAAAGATTAATTTTTAAGGTTTTTATTTATGCAAAATATAGAAAATAAACAATCTAAAATAGAAAAAATTATTGAAGAATATGATAATAAATTGAAAGATAAAAACAGAGAGATAGAAAAATTAAATGATGAATTAAACAGAGTATCTACTAATAATTATAATTCAGGCATTCCAAATGTGATATCAAATAGGGGAGATGAAAGCGATGATTTTTCATTTCCTTATAAATGGGCATTAACTTGTAAGAGAATGGAGAACTCTATTTATCTTGAGCCTATACTTCAGTTTTATAGAGGAGTTTTTAATTCTTTTAATTATTTTGTAGAGAAGCCAAAAGAATGCGAAGATAATGAAAAAGTAAACAATGCATATAACTTTTTTATAAGCCAATTTGAAAGAGCAGGCGGACTTAAAAACTTAATAGTTAATGTTTCTTACAATGCATTAGTTTACGGATTTTGTTTTTTTACTCCTAAATTAGAAGTCTTGCCTGCTAAGGTTTACGGATTTAAAGGAAGACTTGACGGTTTAAAAGGATTTAAATATTATGATCCTTCTTCAATATATAGATTCAATTTTGATGAGTATGACAGCGATGAAATAAAAAGTATAAGCATTATAAAAAGACATAAAGAAATTTTTAATGCTTATTATAATTATGATGAAGCAAGTATTATAGATATAGATTTTGATTTAGCATTAGCAGGATATGCAAGTTACGGAAGTATTGAAGGCGATATTATAGGAAAGCCTTTTTTATACAGTGCATATTCACTTTGGCAGATTTTAGAATCTATGGATAATAGTTTCAACCGTAATTTAAAAAATATAGGTGAGCATAGTTTTAATTTTATAGCGAACACTGAACTTAATGATTCAAAGCGTAAGGAGGCAGAGCGTGAAATAAGAAATTTTATAAATAACGGCGGCGGAATTTTTATTTCCAAATACGGCAAAATAGAAAAAATAGAAAGTATTGATGCTAATGAATGGTATAATTTTAGAGACAGCATGCTTTCCACCTTGTTCAAAAATAAAGGTGTAGATATTAAAGCACTTGGTCTAAACAAAGGGGCTACTAAATCATTAGCGGAACTTACTCAGGATAATGCCCTTCTTATGGCAAGCGATATAGTTTCAGGTATAATCAATTATATAAATAATAGTTTTATTAAAAGATATTTTGATTTGAATTTCAAAAGTTTAAGACTGTCAGGACAATGCGACTATTTCAGGATTTCTCATTCTATAATTAATAAATCAGAATAAGACTGAATATTGAATAAAATTAAAATAAAAGTCTTGGTATTAATTTACTGAGACTTTTTTGTTTTGCCGTAACTTATAATCACTTATATTTTTTGCTATAGGTATAGAGATAATAAATAATCTCTGACTGCTTACAGCATTAAATAAAATAATGATTGGTATTAAACTGCACATATTTTTGGATTTGTATAATAATAAGTATTACCGTGCGGGATGCCAGTACGGCGAGTACTTTTTTGCTATAGATATAGAGATAATTAAAAATCATTTCAATATAATTAATTTTTAAGGAGATAAAATGATTAAAAAGAAATATAAAATTTTAGGTGATAGTTTCAAGCAGTATATACCGCTTTCAAAAAATACTTTTGCTGAAACTAAAACTAATAAAATCACAGAAAAAAATATTGATGAGCTAATCAAATCATTTGAAAAAAAGAGCATAGAAATATTTGTCTATAAAGGGCATAAAGAAGATGAAGAAAGAGATGCTATTGGAAAAGTTGTAAGTTTAGAAAAAGATAATGAGTTTGTCGGACTTTATGCTGTTATAGAATGGTTTGATGACAGCATAACGGAGAAAAAATCTTTTTATCCTTCTATTGAGATGGTTGGAAAAAAATCTTATGAAGATGAAAATTTTATTTACTGGGAAAATTGTGAAATAAAAGCTGTTGCTGCTGTAGAATATCCTGCAAGCCGTAATGTTGATTTGCTTTGTGCTAGTGCAATTATCAGTAATGAAGAAAATATTAATGGGGAGTATATGCAAAAATTAAAAAATGTATTAGAAAAATTAATTAGCGAAGAAAAAGAAATTCAAAAAGAAGCAATAGATGAGTTTGTTTATTTGTTTAGAAATGATGAAGAAATTCAAAATATTATCATTGATATGATAGTGAAGAAATTAAAAGAGGATAATTCAAATGATAAATCAAGTAATGCAGATAAACAAATTTCAAATAATTCAGATAACAGCAATAAAGAATTAAATCTATCAGCTATAACTTATGGAGATTGGTGCAATGAATACGCCGAGAGTCAGAATGCAGTTAGATGTTCTTCAAAATCAGAAAGCTCTACATTTATAAAAGCAAGAAAACTTTTCAAAGCAGGATTAAGCAAAGAAGAAATAATGTCAATAGTAAGAAATGATTTAGTACCTATCGGAGTAGGAGGCGGAGAGAAAATCAACTTATCAGCATTAAGCGAAGAGAACAAATACAGCGAGATAGCAAAACTATTTAAATGATAATTATAAAATTATATTCATTGAAAAACTATTGATATTAACTATACGAATTCATTTTTTGCTTCTTATTTGTAGGCTAGTTTTGTTTACCGTAAATGAAATTTAAAAGCTAATTATGAAGTAAATTTATTATAAATAGTATTTGTTCAACTTTTTTCCGCCGCACACTACAAGTGGGCTTCGCCAAAGTTGCAAAAAGTGAAAGTATAAAATTGATAGATTATAAATTTTTTCAAATATAAAAATTATAATAAATTTAACGGAGTTTGAATGGCACAAGGTTCTATAATAAAAGCTGGTATTCATAGCGATGAAGCTAATTTACCAAAAAGAGGATTTCCTGTATCAATAAAAGATGATAATGGGAAAGGAGTTTTTTCACTTTATAGTGAAGGTTCAGTATTTGTAGGAGTTGCTTTGGAAGATGCATTCTCTTATAAAGAATTCGGATTAAAGCCAAATACAATATCAGTATGCTATGAAGGAATAGTGAATGCAGTTGTAGCTGAAAGCGTTATAGCTGGCGATATTGTAACGGCATCAGATAAAGGATTCAAAAAATCATTAGACGGACATGGAGTAGGAATAGTTATAAGAGGCGGAAGTAATTATGCAGAGATACTTTTAAAAAGTTTATAATATTAATTTCTTATAACTTATTAAATATAGTTTTTTATTTTTTATATATCTAAACAACTATATTTTATTAATTTTTTAATGTTCTTTTTCCCGCCGCACGCCATAGGCGGACAGCGTCAAAGAACCAGACGAAGTCCGCCTGCGGCGAAAGTGCAAATATAAAATTAGAATTTATTATATTGAGTATTTTATATTCATAGCTAATTATTATTTTTAATATAAAAATAAGTCTTTTTGTTTCTTGCTGTATGTGGGATGTACCTGCGGCGTGTATAATCAAAATTTAATTTATAAAGGATTCAAATATGAGTATACCTAATTTACAAAATATACAAAATAAACTTTTTCCAATAATCAATAAAGAAATGCCTAGATATATGGGGCAGACTAATTTCGTAAGTAAATATATACCTGAAATTTTTGTTGGTGTTTCTCAAGGAGCTATTGGAGGCGATTTAGATAATACAGCTTTCAATTTAAAAAATATGTATGGAGGTACTTCATTAGGAGATTTAAATATTTTTAATGAGTATCCTAAACATGAGGCAAGAGTTTTTAAAATGGAGCCTGAAGAATATTATATTGGAATAGATATTAACAGAATAGAAGAAATCAATGAGCTTTATGCAAGAGATGAGAAAAAAGCAGGAGAAGAAATTTTAAATTATATTGCACAAAAACTTGTTTCAAGACTTGGGCTTTTAAGAGAAAGAAATTTAGCGGCAAAAGTTACAGATGCAGAACTTTATGGAAGCACAAACACTGTTGATTTAAGTGCCAAACCAATAAGCACTTGGACAGAGGCTGATATTGATAATTTCTTTTCTTCATTTATAGATTTGGCAAAATATTTGAATTATGCTGTAGGTGGAAATTTATTTAATGATAAAATGGAGCTTCAGGATAATGGACAGAAACTTTATATAGTTATTCCAATAGATGTTTATATAAAACTTCAAGGGTTATTTAGATTATTTTCTAATTATATATCAATGATAGGAAATGATGCTAATGGAAAATATAAAGCATTCAGACCAGATATTTTTAATGCAGTAACAAGCGGAATCACTGTTGTAGGAACTGCATTCAGAGTTGCTGATGATCATGAAGTTGATCAAAGGTATCAATTAGAAAATCTTACAGATATATGGACAGGCTCATCAATTTATATGTTTACAACCTCATCTAATATATTAGATATGGCTTCAATAAAAGAGGTAGTATATTTAAATCATGATATAAGAGAGGTTGATATATTAGGCAATAATTTATGGAGAACAAGAACAAAGAGATGCACAGTAGCTTCTAACCCTTACGGCTTCTGTAAAATAGATTTGAGCTTGTCTTAAATTAAGTATATATACCTAAACAACTATATTCTGTTAAAAATAAGTTTTTTTAATTTTTATTCTTGTGGGGACTAGCCCCCACACCCCCACTTCTTTTGCGACCGAAGGGAGTGCCTTTGGTGTGGCACAGGCGAAGCCCGCCTCACGAAGTGTGCCTAGGGCAGGCGAGAAGCAAAAAGACTGCAATAATAAGTCTATTGATTCTACTAATAAATTGATATTGGGGAAAAACTTAATATAAAAAGAGGCAGTATGTCAAAGAAATCTTTATTATTTTTTTTAGAGAATAGTATTACAAATAAAGAAATAAAAGCTAATGATTATGTTGTATCAAGAGTGGGTTATTTCTTTAGAGATGTGCATGAAAGAAGATGCAAAGTTATAGTGGAAAGCGAATTAAATATATCTTTAAGCGATTCGTTTTTGATTATAAGCAAAGAGGAAGCAGAGGAGCTTATAAGAGAGAAGATGAAGCCTAATGATGTAATAAATTATCTTAAAGAAGAAAACAAAAAATTAAAAGAGAAAATAAAAGAGCTTGAGGCTTGATTTATTTTTTATGTGCTGTCTTAAATTATATTTAATTATATTTTGAGGCAGTACATTAAAATTGAAAAGGAATTAATATGCAGGAATATATTTATGAGCCTGATATAGATTATTTTAAAAGCATATTTAAAATGTTCAACTATGATGATATTGATACAGAATTTTTAAAAGATCAGCTAAAAAATTATACTATTCAATTTAGAAGAATGATTTTAAATATGAATTATACAGAACCTACAGAAGAAAACGGACTTCCTTTTATATCTATAAAAAATTATATATGCTATGAGGCAGCGAGACTTTTAACTGTTAATTTTGTTTCAAACAGCGACTTAATAAATTTTATACGTACAGAAAGTTTGCGTTTAAAAGAGATTGCTATAAAAGATTTATCAAGCATTGTAGTTGGAGAAAATAGTTATGACAGTGTTCGTTTGGACGGCGATATAAAGAAGCCTTAATAAATATTGATACTATTTAAAACTTTTAAGCTTGTCAATTTTAATTTTTTTATTATTTGTGGGGACTAGCCCCCACACCCCCACTTCTTTTATTGGTATAAAAGAAGCAAAAGAACTGCATATTTATATTATGTAGTTTTTATATATCCATATTATATTAGTAATTATAAAAAAGGTTATGATATGATACATTTCAAAAATAGTGTTATATATGTTTTGGATAATTTCATGAATTTTATGGCTGATGAATATATAGATTTTTCAGGAAATAAAGTTCAGGGAGAAAATAATTTAAACAGTCTATTAGATGATAAATTGAAAATAGATTGTTTTAGTTTAGGTGCTGTTAAATCTATGAGTAAATCATTTCTTTGGGCTACAATATCCGAAGGCGAAAGCAGAGGGAGTAATTCATATATAGGAGATTCAGCAGGTTTTGCAGATGATATATCTTTAAAAGCTACAGTATATAAAGAGCTTAAAGCAGGTGAATCATTTCTAGCATATACTATGATTCCTTTAGCACTCAATCAGGCTTCGCGTTATTGGATATCAAAGTTAAATGATGAAGGTGAACGCATAGCTTTATCGCCTGTTATTAAATGGGAATCTCCTTCTTTTGACAGTGAAAATAATAAAAGACAATTTAATGATTTTTCATCTATTAGAGGCGTGAGTTTTTCTCTTGATATTAATTTTAGAATTATGACTGGGAGTTATTTAAATGAAGTTCTTTACTAATTTAATTAATAAAGCATTTAATAAAAAAGTTTATGATTATGTTCAAAACAGAGATAAACTTTATAAAATAAAAATTACTTCTTCACCAGAAAATGCTGTTATTACAATGAATGAAGAAGAAAAATATTTCGGTGCTTATAAAAATGGAGAAGTTATAAATTATCAAGTGAGTCTTGAGGGCTATCAAACAAAAAATGGAAGTATAACAGTTGATAATAGAGATGTTTTGGAGAATGTGTTTTTAGAAAGTGTTTGATTTAATATTAATATATTAATTTTTTAAGCACGCGGTGAGCAAAATTTGATATGTAGTTTAAATGTGTATTATAGTTTCATTTATATTTTTATATGAGTTTAACGCGTGTTTATTTAGTTAAATCTTGGGGCGGGTGGGCGGGGGATAATATTTTAAAAAGCGAGTTGGAGCAAGCAAATAAATAAATTTATTTGCACGTCGGCCCCTGTGGTTTGGTTTTGGTTCGATTTTATATATTAATATACATTGAAATAATTAGGCTTATAGCATTTGCGTTTTTTGCAACTTTTTTGTGCGTCAAAAAAGTTGATATAAATAAAAAAATATAATTTAAAAATTATATTTTTATTTGTGAGAGTATAACAATGAGCATTTTTGATTTGAAAGGTAATTTAATGAATGATGAGGACGGCTTAACTGTTGTAAGCGGTTCTAGTTATAAAGTTAGAATAGCAAAAACAAAAAATAGAAATGAAAAAGTAGATTTTACTTCTGATGATGTTAAAGGAAAATATTTAATATATCCTTCATCAGTGGGACTTACTCCTACTACAGAATCAATGAGCAAAGAATATGTAGGTGCTCCTTCTTCAGAAAGTTATGCAGGTGCTACTACTTATGCGGGCGATATTTCTTACGGAGCTTTCCCAAATACAAATGCATATTACGCTAGTTTAATATGGGCTAATGTTCATACAAAAGAAACTACTGGTAATTTACTTTGTATTAACTCTTTTAATAATTTTGCTGTAAGGTTTAATAAATCTTCAGAAGATGAAAGTATTAATATGCTTGAAATTATAATTGAAAATGAAGAAGGTTATAATACTAATTTTATTGATGTATATGATTCAATGAAGCAGAAAGATTTAATTGAATCTATAAATAAAATAAAAGATATGAAATCATTTTTAATAACAGGAAGCGAAGAAGATGAAGTTGATTTTACAAATTTAATAAATGAGTTAAAAGAGTATAACATCGAAAATAATCAAACAGAATATTTACTTAGCTTTAAAAGAGTTGGACTTATAGAAAGCGGTATATTTAATGATGAGGCTAAAAAGAAATATCCAAAATATCAGAGTATAATAGCTCCAAGATTCGGAGAGGCGCAATATTATAATATAGCATTGTATGACAGTTCAAAAAATATGGACGGCAATCAATATATAGGCTGTGAAAGTAAATCTATGAATTTTAATTTTGCTAATAAAGCTATGACAGAAATTAGTTCTTCCTTATGGGCTTTAGATGAAGTAACAATAGATAAAGATTCTATTTTGTATGAGGATAGAGCAGAAGAAAGAGATGTTGTTATGGCTCAGACTTCAAAGTATCCTACAAAACTTTTTATCAATGGCACTGAAGCTACTTCTGTAAGCGATGTTGCTTTATCTTTTGAATGGACTAAGGAAGAAAAGTTTAATATTTCAGCAAAAAGATATGGATTTCCAAATTCTAAATTTACATTGAGTTTTTCAGGCAATGCCGTTTTTAATATTCAGTCAAAAGAACTTTTTTATGATAGAGTTTTAAATGGTAACAGACAATCATTTATAATATCATCAAAAACAAGATTTAAAAATAAAGATTATCCTTTTATATTTGTAAGTACAGATGTTGGAGGAAGTCCTTCTTTTCCAGCAATAGAACCTAAAGAACTTTCAATATCTTTGAATAATTTTAAAGCTATTGAACAATCAAATGATATGAACAGTAATTATTTGATTGCATTTACAGACAGAGAAGATTTATTTTAATTTGTTTTTTTATTAATGAATTATATTTATCTTTTTCTAATGTTGTCATGTTTGATAGGAATGTACTGTTTGAATATTCAAAATTAATTTTATTATGTTTGTATTTATAATTGAAAGTTGGCATAGCCTACCAGCTAAAAAAAATTAAGGAGAATTTAAAAACTCTCTTTGTATTTTTGAACATATAATGATTGAAAATTGGTATATACCTAAACAACTACATTTTGTCAATTTTGAATTATTTATGAATGTAATTTTTATTTATTAATAGCATAAAATATTATTAAGTTTTCTTGAAAATATAAGATAAAAACTATATTTTGACTAAAAATGCAGTTGTTTTGGTTCTTTTATACCAATAAAAGAACTGGGTGGGGGCTAGTCCCCACAAATAACCTAAATTTAAAATTGTATTTTTAAGTTTGTAATTTTTTTACTCAACTTTTTCCCGCCGCATACGCTCTGCGGACTTCGTCAAAGTTGCTGCCGTAGGCACGCTTCGCGAAAGTGCAAGGTATAAAATTAGTACTAAATAATACTAATTTTGTCTTACATCTAATATAAACTATTAGTTTAAGTTAAAATATAGCTTATCAGCGAAAAAAATTAAGGAGAATTTAAATGGAAAAACTTGAATTTAAATGTGTTGATTTTTTTAATAGATATATTATAGAAGAAATTGTTTATAAAGATGATGGAGAGAATATTGTTCCTATTAAAGTATTTAGCCGCTCTACTTTGGGAAATAAATTTAAAAGTGATGATGTTATAAGTATTAATCGTCCTAGCTTCAATGAAAATATTAAATATGTGAGAGAGAAAGAAGAAAAGATTATTGATGATGATATTTTTAAATGGCTTGATGTGAGAATAAATAATAATCTTGCTACAAGTCTTCTTGATGAATGGAGCACAAAAGATATTAATGAATTTGCTCAGGTGATAAAAAGTTTTTTGCTGGAGAGACGAATTATGTAATAAATAATTTTTCTAAGTTTTCTGTAATAGAGCAGACTGAAATTGATAATCTTGTAAATTATGCTTTTAATAATAGAGAAGTTAAATATGATGACTTTTGTTATTTCAATAATGGACTTATAAGTTTGTATACAGCTTCTTTATTTTGGAATAAAATAATACTAGAGGCTTGGTATCAAATAATAAGCGGAAGATTTATTAATTGTGTTTATGATGAAGATGATTATTTGAGGCTTGGACTTAATTATGCAGTATTCAGATTTAAAATTTTAATAGATAAATCAATTCATAATAAATAATTTCTTTTTTTTAATTAATTTCTATTTAATAAAATCATTAATATATTTTGGAGATATCATGATTTCTAGTACTAAAGGAACAATATTAAATTATTTCGGGCTTTCAAATACATATAATCCTTTTAAAGATGAGAATGCTTTGCAGATAGCAGAGAATCTATATTTTGAAATACCGCTTGAGCCATTTGAAAATTCTAATTATGCTGCAGTATCTACAGGACTTTTAACTAATTCACTTTCATTTCTTAATGACTGTATATTTGAAATATATGATAATGATACTAAAATTGCAGATTTGCAAAATGTTATAGGAGAAATTGGAAATGATAAATATATGCCTAAAGAAAATCAAATATTTTGGTTTAATAAAGACGGACTTAGAGGAACTTATTTTTTAAATAGTATTTATGCTGGTAAAAAATTAAAATTAGTAAGTGGACGATATATAACTACTTCTATAACATCTGGTGTATTAAATGATATGTTTGAAAGAACTGTAGGAGTGCCTTCATATATAGAGGAGATTAATAATATGATTTATGATATAAAAAATAATTCTAGCTTTATAATATCAGAAACTATTACAAAATCAGGAATCGGCACTCAAAAATGGGAATTAAATTGGAGGGATGATTTAGAATATTTGCAGGTATCAGGTTATGTAAGCGGAAATATAAAGTCGTTACAATCTCTTTCATCTTTCGGAGTTTATCAAACTATAGATGATAAAGCCCCTTTTATAGGATACTTTGGAAGCTCTAGCAGTTATTATTATTATGGCGGAGAGTTTGAAAAAAAATCCATAAATTATCAGGCAGGGCTTCCTAATTTAAAATGGTTTCCAATACTCAATAATAAACCTATTTTAGGAATAAAAAATAATTCTGAAAATACTGTAACTGCTAAATTATATTTTTTAGTAAGATACAAATAACCCCATTCACTAATTTTCTATTTCTTTTTTCAACATTTATTCTTTTATCTATTATCTATAAGGAAGTATAAAAATGATTCTTAATGAAAATAATATACAAGCTCCGTTTCAATATAAAATAAGTGAAAATACTTTTGAATTATTAAAAAGAAATGGAGAATTAGAACTTAATACTGATAATGTTCAGGTGAAAGTTTTTGAAGGTCAAAGACTTTTTTGTGCTGATATTGGTTATACTGTTGACGGACCTTTAGAAGAAATGGAGTTTTTAATTGATGATATTAAAGTTTATCCTGTTCTTTTGGAAGAGTTAGAAGATTTAAAAAATGCAGAAGTTAAAGATAATGAAATATATTTAATAGAAGAAGATATTAATTTTAAAAGTATAATTTTCTTTCCGTTATCAGATTTTAATAAAAATTTTAAATTTAATATTACAACTTACAGCTCTACTTTTTCATCATTTATGTTTGATGAGATAGCTAAAAAGTTTAACTCATTTGATATAAACATTCCTGTAAAAAATTATTATGAGGATGTAGATTATAAAGTTAATGATATTATAAAATATAATGGTTATCTTTATAGAGTTTTCAAAGACTTTACAAGCGATGATACAGATTATTATTTAATAAATAATTGTAATTTAATAACACCATTCAAAAAATTAGAATTAAATACTGAATATAAAATAAATGATTTAATTGAATATAATAATAATTTCTTTACTGTACAGAGTGATTTTACTTATGAAGAAGCTACTAATTTAAATGATGTATTAAAACCTATTCATGAAATCATAGAATGGAATGATAATATAAAAAAAGTTTATAAAAATCAAATAATATTAAAAGATGATTTTTGTTATTTAGTTTTATCTGCTTCGGAAAATTACACTTTTGATGAATTATTAAAATTTAAAAAAATAGATTATTTAAATAAAGCTTCAAATACTTTTTATGATGATACTAATTCTAGTTTCGGAAATAATACAAATACGGTTCAAAAGGCAATAGAGAAATTAAAATATGATAAACAAGGTAGTCTAAGATCAGGAAATAATATTGATTTAAACGGAAACACTATAAGTGTAATAGGCGGTACTAATAAAGAATATGTAATCAATAATAATTATAATATATATGATTTAATAATATATGACAGTAAATTGTATAAAGTTAATGAAAATTTTGTCGCTGCAGATTGGACTAAAGATAGAAACAAACTTACTTTAATAAGTTCAGGAGGAAGCAGCATAGCAGCAGAGGCTTCTCAAGTAGAATATGATAATAGCAGAACTAATTTACAATATATTTCAGGGTACGATTTTCCAAAGTTTAAAGCTCAAATTCCTAATACTATTAATTTAGTCCTAACAGATATTAATAAAACAAAAGAATATGCAGCAATAATCAAAAAGCATGAAGACGGAAGTTATATTTTAAATTGTCAATTAGATAATATAGATATAGAAGATTCATTACTTTTATTAATTAAAAGTTTGGATAATGATATGAATATATATAGGATTTATTCTGAATTATCACAATTTTTTGAATTTTCTACTTCTTTGAATTTTGAGCATCCATATAATTTAACATCTGATGAAATAAATATATCAGGACTTGATAAAGAAGATTATATATTTGGCATATCTGTAATTGAAAATTTTGTAGGTTTAATTATAGGTTCAAAAAGTTTAATACCTAAATCAAATTATAATTTAACATTAAATATAAAAAATAAAGTACTTAGGAATCAAGATAATAATTTATTTGTTATGGAATATGGTACAGATGAATATGCCAAACCTAAAGTATTAACATTAGAAGAAAATAATGGAGATATTAAACTATCAGGAAGTATGATAGTAAATGTTTTAAAAAATAATTTGGGAGCTGTAGGATATTTATTTTATAGCCCTATAATAGAAAATTATTTTAATTTATCGTCTTCTAAAACAACAAAAGGCATAACTTCAAGTACAGGTAAAGCAGTAAAGTTTATTATAGAAAAAACAAATGAAGAATCAGAATTATATTATATGTTAGTTATCAGCTATGAAGATGACAGTTATATATACCAAGGCGAAGTATTTACATTGAATATAACTCCGGATGAAAATTTTAAGGCAGAGCCAATTTATTCGGCAGTAAATAATGTTCAGCACTTAGGTGAGGCATTAGCTAAAAGGCTTGATAAATTAGACCTCATCGCTGACGGTGAGGAGCATCCTACAGGTACCTATTATTACAATGCTGACGGAGGTAGAAAGCCTATTTATTATAGATATTTGGATTTACGTTCTTATTCAGCTTATACTCAAGATTTTAATACATCATCAAATGAATGGAACATTGATTTAATTTGCAATGATAATATGGGATATGATATCAGAGGAAATGGATCTTATTTTTATCAATTTAATTCTAGGGGGGACTTTGTAAATAATGTAATAAGAGATGCCCATATATATTTTGATTCAAAAACTAAAAGATTTGGATTATATATAGAACAATATTCAGGTACAACACATAGAGCAGGATTATTTAAGATAAAATATACAAGAACAATAGACAGCCTTGAGTATTAATTTCTGATGAATAAAAAATAATTAAAAGGAGGAAAGTGAGCCAACCTAGTAGATACCCTTTGGGTAAGCTGTCCGTTAAACTTGTTTGACGGATTTCTATTAAGCGCAGGTAAATATAGTATACGGCAGGCATAGCTAACAATGAATAAAAAAGAATATGTTTTAATAGATGAAAATAATATCATTGTGGAAATGATAAAAATTGATGATAAAGAAAATATAAAAAAATTAAGTATTTATAAAGAAACATATAGAATAGAAGAAAGAAAAGACTATATGTTTAAAGGACTTAATTTAAACCGTGTAGTTAATGATATTATATTATCAAATAAAGAATCTATTGAAAAAGGATTAATTAAACTAAAAGATAATGAAGTTTTAATTAATGATAACATAGTAACAATAGATAAAACTCAAAAAGTTGTAAATAATGAAATAGTAGAGAAAACAAATGAAGAAAAATTAAATGAAGGACTAATCACTTCTGAAGAATATAACAATATACAAAATGAAAAAAGAGAAAAAGAATATGAAAGTAAAACAGATAAACAAGTAATAGAATTAATGAGAAACTTTTTAAATAAAAATAAAGACAGCTTATCTAATGATGATAAAACAATTCTTGATAGTATAAATACAGAAATAGAAACAATAAAACAGGAATATCCAAAACAAAATCAAGGAGTTTAATAATATGATAAAAAAAGAAAAGCTAGAAAAAATAGGAATAGATGATAAATGGTTAGAGCATTTAAATAAAGCATTTCAAAAATATCATATAACAGATATTAATGAAAAAGCAATGTTCTTGGCACAGACCACACATGAAAGCAATGATTATAAAAGGCTTGAAGAAAGTTTTAGATACACTCCTCAAAGACTTTTTGAAGTATTTAGAAAAAGAGTTGGTACTTTAGAAAACGCTCAAAAATTATGTAATGAAGGAGCTAAGTATATAGCTGATTTTGTTTACGGCGGAAGATTAGGAAATGCCAAAGATGAAGGCTATAAATACAGAGGCAGAGGAATAATTCAGCTTACCGGAAAAAACAATTATAAATATTACGGAGAAAAATTAAATATTGATTTGGTGAATAATCCTCATTTAGCAAAAGAACCTGATACAGCAATAGAAATAGCTTTGCTTTTTTGGAAAGAAAAAGAATGCGGATTATACGCCAAGATTGGAGATGTAAAAACTGTAACTAAACTCATAAACGGCGGATATAACGGACTTGATGACAGGCAGAAAAGATTTGATATTATTCTTAAAATATTACAAGGTTAATAAAATTATTATATGGATTTATATACTTTTATTTCTATGATTCTTGGATTTTTGGCTTTTATTATATTTTTAAAATTTCTTTATTATATATTTGGAAATTTTAAAGATAAAATGAAAGATATTAATATAGAAGCTAAGCATAAAGACGGACATCAATTTAATATTAATTCTAATTTTGATAATAAAATAAAAGAAGTAAAAAAAGAAATTTTAAACAATGATGATATAAACGAAGAAAAACTTCTTAATAATTTAAATATTAAAGTACCTACAGAAAAAGAATTTAATTATCAGGAAGCTATAAGAAAATATCAGGCTGAAATATATAATCTAAAAAATAAATATATCAGTAAAACTATTTATATAGCTTTTTTGTATATAGTACTTAATTGGGAAGTTTATACACGTAAAGTTTTCAGAAAAGTAATTTATAAAAATGGAATAAGTAAATATGAAGGTCATAAATATTCAGAGTATAAGCAAAAATATATTGATAATATAATTTTAGCTTTTAATCAATTATTACAAAGAAGCGAAATAAAAAGTCTTAAAAATAAAGAAATAAAAATAATACTTAATACTAATATGCTTCTATTTAATATGGAGCTTAATAGAATATTTGATGATATTAAAAATAGACATATAGATGCAGAAAATAACAGAAAAGAAATTAATATTTTATCAATAAAAAATAATTATGATAATAGAGAAATTATTGAAAGTGAGCTTGAAAATATTAATGATTTTAATGAGGCTTTAAGAGAGATAGAAGACAGCATATTAAATAAAGATATAAAAGAATTAAAAGAATTTATTTTAGGCAACTTTCTTAATATGCTTAAAAATAATTATAAATAAGGATATTAAATTAATATGAGTATATTTAATTTTACAGATAATCATAATGCCAACAAAAAACTTTCTATATATACCAGCATAATAAGTTTTTTACTTGGATGTATTTGGGTATTTGTTAATTTAATTTGGAGAGGAAGAATAATTACAAAAGAAGAATCTATTGCGGTAGTTATAATTCTTCTTGGGCTTAATGCCGTCAGTTTTGGAAGCGACTTAAGAGGATTTATAAAGCTTTTAAAAAATAAGGATAGTAAAAAAAATGATAATGATTAGTATGTTTTTTGACTTATTTAAATCTAAATTTATTGATTTTTTAAAGTCAAAATATTTTTTATTTTTTATTATATCCGTTTGTATAGCTGTTTATATAATATTTTTAAATATTAAATTAGATAGTAAATATAAAGAAATAGATAAGTTAAATAATGATTTAATAAATTTAAAAGCCACTAATTTATTATTGTATAAGAATATTAATTTTAAACAGAAGCAATTAATGATATTAGATATTTTTACAAATAGTGATAATGCTATACAAAATATTAAAAATAAAAAATTAAGTGATGATAGTATAAATGCTTTAAATACTATTATTAATGATTATAGAGAAACATTAAAATAGGATAATAAAAAATATATGAAATATTTGATTTTTTTATGTTATTTTTTTGTGATAAGCTGTTGCTCAACTAAATATATTACAGTTCCGTTAACAACACCTCCAGATATATATAACCCGGGTATAGTATATACTGAAAAGGATATTATTAACGAATATAAACGCTCTTTAATGAAAATAAGTGAATGGCAAAATTGGTATAATGTTCAAACAAATATAAATTAATTTTACAATTAATTAATAAAATTTTATATTAAAATAATATTTTAGAACAAAATATTGACATATAATTGTTTTTTGTATAAAATATTTGCATCAAAACACATGAGGTAAAATTTTATTATGAAGAATGTAAAATTGCCAAAAGCAAGTACAGTTTTTAAAATGGGTAAATTCGATAGTATAATGTTTAAAATACCACTAATGGTTATAGTAATGATACTTATATTATCGGTAACGATTATAAGTGTTTCAATCAGTTTAGCAACTAAGGAATTAAATAATGTAACAGCATCTGGATTTGAGACTTCTGTTAATGGTTTTTCATCCCTAATAGATAGCATACTATCTTATCAGTCTACACTTATAGAATCTTATGCAAATATTCCTACAATAAAAGAATATGTTTCAAGTCATAGTGAAGAAGTTCAAAATAGAGCTATAAGAACTATGACAGTATTATTTGATAATAATGACTATATAATAGATTTACTTATGCTTGATTTGAATGGAAAAGTAATTGAAAGCTATGACGGAAGCAAAAATTTAACAGGTACAGATATATCTACAAAGTATAATAGATTATGGACATCTTTTATTGCTCAAAATTATAAAACAACATTATCATATAGCATATATAAAGAGGGAAATGATATAATACTTCCAGTTTTGCAAGGTGTTAAAGATGATAATAATACTGTAGTAGGAGCTTTTATAGCTTATGTGAATTGGGGAAAAATAATCGATGAAAGTTTAAAAGATTCAAAGGATCAATTTTCAACAGATAAAACACTTTTTATTATAAACGATTATTCAGAAATAGTTTATCATAATAATAAAGATAGATTATTTTCTAAAGCTACAGATTCTCTTGTAATACCAGAAAATGAAACTTCAGGACTTCTTAGTTATATAAGAGAAGGTGTAGGGATATCAGCATTTTTTAAGAAATTATCTACAACTAGATGGACAATGGTAGAAAGAACAACTGATGATTTATTATATGCACCAGGTAAAAAGATGGTATTAATTGGTATTATAATAGGAGTTATTGGAGTAATAGTATCTGCTTTTGTTACAGTTTTATATATAAATGGCACTATTAAACCTATAAAATTCATAGTAAAAGAAGCACATGATATGGCTGATGGTAATTTCGCATTAAGTGCTAGTATAGAAAATAGAACTGATGAAATAGGCGAATTATCACATTCATTTCAGGTTATGAGAGATAAAATAGTAAGTGTTATAACAGATGTATTAGATGCTTCTACGGAAATAGCAAATGCTGCTACTCAATTATATAAAGGCGGTGAGGATTTAGCCGAAAGAACAGAATATCAGGCATCTAGTTTGGAAGAAACAGCTTCATCTATGGAAGAGATGGCTTCTACAATAAAATCATCAGCTCAGCATTCAGTTGATGGAAATAATGTTATGATAGATTCAAGAAATGCTGTTGAAGAGGGTGCTGTTGTTATAGGAAACACTACTAAAATGATAGAAGATGTTTATGAATCAAGTGCTAAAATAAAAAATATTACAAAAGTTATAGAGGACATTGCTTTTCAAACAAATATATTAGCTTTGAATGCCTCAGTAGAGGCAGCAAGAGCAGGAGATCAAGGAAGAGGTTTTGCTGTAGTAGCAAGCGAGGTAAGAAACTTAGCACAAAACTCACAAGCTTCAGCTAAAGATATAACTTTACTTATAGATGATATATACGAGAAAATAAATAAATCAGCAGAAATGGCAAGACATTCTCAGGAAATATTTAACAATATAGAATCAAAAATAGAAGAAACTTCTAAAATAATGAGCGATATAAGTCATACAGCAGTAGAGCAGGAAGCAGGAGTGGATCAGGTAAATACAGCGGTATCTAAAATGGATAGTATAACTCAGCAGAATGCTGCTTTGGTAGAAGAAGCAACATCAGCATCTAAGTCATTATTAGATCAGGCTAAACATTTAGAGGAGCTTATGTCTTTCTTTAGAGTTAAATAAAATATTATTTTACTAATATTGGAAAGTTTACTGCTGATTATTTTTTCTATAAGTAATTATGGTATTAGCAGCATAAATTTTATTAAAATATTTCATTAAAGGAACTTTTTGTTTTTTTAAACGTCTAACTATGAAATATTTTTAATTTATGCCGTTAATTATCCAAAAATCATTTATATAACTAGAGGTGTTTTTTTATTTATGAAAAGATTTAATAGTATAGCAGTAAAACTTCCATTGATTGTAAATATTATAACTATTATTGTATGCGGTTTTATAATATTGGCATTATTAAATGTATCTGTTAAAGAGATTAATGGATATGTCAATACTAATATAAAAACTTCTGCAAATGGATATGGTAATTTTTTAGATAAAACTATGGAAGAACAAACATTGCTAATGCAAAGTTATTCAAGTATGCCTGTAATAATAGATTATTTAAAAAATTATGTTTGGATGGAAGGTACAGTTTTTATTACTTTACAGAAAGTATTAAATAATAATAAATTTGTAACAAATGCTTATATACTTGCAAATGATTCTACTTTAATATCGTCTTATGATGGAAAGTTAAAAGATTCCAGTATAAAAATATCTGAACAATATCCTGATTTATGGAATGATTTTGTATCAAAAAATTATAAAATTACTATAGCAAATAATATATATAAATCAAATATTAATAATGGATTTGTTCTGCCTATACTTTGTCCTATTTTTGACTATGATAATACTTTTTTAGGTGCTTTTATAGGCTTTATAGATTGGTCTTTAATTATAGAGGACAGCTTAAATAGATTTGGAAATATTTTTTCTAAAGATAATTCAATATTCATTATTAATGATAATAATAAATGTGTATTTCACAATCTTTCTTCAGAATTAGGAAAAAATTTGGATATGGGTATATCCAAAAATGAATCAAGCGGAATTGTTAAATATAATTATTTTAACGAATCTAAACTAGCATTTTATAAAAGAATGGAAATGATGCCTTGGATTCTAGCTAATGGAGTATCTGAAAAAATAATTTATTCAGCACCAAAAAAAATGCTCTTAATAGGAAGTATTATAGGTTTAATCGGAATAATTATATCTGTTTTATTCTCAGTATTTTATATAAGAAAAACTATAAATCCTATAAAATATATAGTTAAAGAAGCTAAAGAAATATCTTCAGGAAATTTTGCTTCATATTCTAATATAAAAGCAAGTAATGATGAAATTGGAGAATTACTTAATTCTTTTTCTGATATGAGATATAAATTTTCTAATATGATAAAAGAAATATTAATGGCATCTAAAGAAATAGCTAGTTCTGCTTCAGAATTATATGCCGGAAGTGAAGATTTGGCAAAAAGAACAGAATATCAGGCCTCTAGTTTGGAAGAAACAGCTTCATCTATGGAAGAGATGGCTTCTACAATAAAATCATCAGCACAGAATTCTGTAGACGGTAATGAGGTAATGATAGCTTCAAGAAATGCTGTAGTAGAAGGCGGAAGTGTTATAGCAGACACTACAAAAATGATAGAAGATGTTTACGATGCCAGTGCTAAAATAAAAAATATTACAAAAGTCATAGAAGATATTGCTTTTCAGACAAATATATTAGCTTTGAATGCTTCAGTAGAGGCAGCAAGAGCAGGGGAGCAGGGCAGAGGTTTTGCTGTAGTAGCAAGCGAGGTAAGAAACTTAGCACAAAACTCACAGACTTCAGCTAAAGATATCACTTTACTTATAGATGATATATACGAGAAAATAAATAAATCAGCAGAAATGGCAAGACATTCACAAGAGATATTCAGCGACATAGAAGCAAAAATAGAAGAAACTTCTAAAATAATGAGAGATATAAGCCACACAGCAGTAGAGCAGGAAGCAGGAGTAGATCAAGTTAATAGTGCAGTATCTAAAATGGATAGTATAACTCAGCAAAATGCTTCTTTGGTAGAGCAGTCTACAGCAGCATCTAAGTCTTTATTAGATCAGGCTAAACATTTAGAAGAATTAATGTCATTTTTTAGAGTTTAACAAAATTTATTAAAATTAATTAAATTTATTTTTTATTTTCTATGATAAAAAACTTTTTTGTACTTATTTATAATAATAAAAACTATATTTTTTTTATTATTGAATTTCAATTGACTTTTTTTATTAAGTAAATTATACTATTAAGATAGTGTTAGAGGTTTATTATTCTTTCAAATAATGTTTTTTATATCAATAATTTTTTATTTTAATAGAGGTCTTTATGAAAAGATTTAATAGTATAACTGTAAAAATTCCTTTAATTGTTAACATAGTTATAGTTGTATTATCTTTTACAATTATATTTTCTTCCATACAAATAGCTAGCAGAGCTATAAACAATGCAACATATTCAGGATTTGAAACTTCTGTTAACGGTTATTCAACTTTGTTGGATACTATACTTGAAGATCAGCTTATTATAATGGATGCATATTCAAGAGTACCTAGTGTAATTGAATATATGGAAACAAGAAATGACTATATAAAAGATAGAGCTATACAAACTATGATTAATTTGTTTGATAATAATGATTATATAGTTACATTAGATTTGATAGGTTTAGACGGAAAAGTTATAGAATCTTATAATGGAGATACAAAGAATTCCGGCTTAGATATGTCAGCAGCATATCCTCAATTATGGAAAGAGTTTGTTGATTCAGGATATGATCATGCTACTAGTGATACTATATATAAATCAGATATAAATAAAGGATTTGTACTTCCTATAGTGCATTCTGTTTATAATTTGGAAAATAAGCTTATAGGAAGTTTTATAGCTTTTGTAGATTGGAGCAGAATAATAGATTCTACTTTAAAAGATACAAGAAATGAATTGTCAGAAGATAAAACGATATTCGTTGTAAATGATTTTGATTTGCAATGTGTATATCATAATATTAATTCTACAATAGGTATTAATGCAAATGAATCGCTTATGCCTCCAGAAGGAAAAACTTCAGGTATATTTTCATATACATTTAATGATGTTACTAGAATAGCATTCTTTAAAAAATTGAACACTCAGCCTTGGTTTATGATGGCAGGTATTACAGAGACTTTGTTATATGCTGAAAGTAAAAAAATAACTATAATTGGAACATTATTAGGAGTAATAGGTATTATCATATCTTCTATAATATCAGGATTCTATATTGGTAAATCTATTAGACCTATAAAAAATATAGTTGATGAAGCTCATCAAATGGCTGATGGAAATTTTGTTTTTCACTCTACATTGACTAATAGGCAGGATGAAATAGGAGAATTATCACAGTCATTTGATACTATGAGAAATAGATTTGTAGAGGTAATTTCTGAGGTACTTAATGCTTCTAAGGAAATAGCAAGTGCTGCTTCAGAACTTCATAAAGGAAGTGAAGATTTAGCTAGCAGAACAGAATATCAGGCCTCTAGTTTGGAAGAGACAGCTTCATCTATGGAAGAGATGGCTTCTACAATAAAATCATCAGCACAGAATTCTGTAGACGGTAATGAGGTAATGATAGCTTCAAGAAATGCTGTAGTAGAAGGCGGAAGTGTTATAGCAGACACTACAAAAATGATAGAAGATGTTTATGATGCTAGTGCTAAAATAAAAAATATTACAAAAGTTATAGAAGATATTGCTTTTCAGACAAATATATTAGCTTTGAATGCTTCAGTAGAGGCAGCAAGAGCAGGGGAGCAGGGCAGAGGTTTTGCTGTAGTAGCAAGCGAGGTAAGAAACTTAGCACAAAACTCACAGACTTCAGCTAAAGATATCACTTTACTTATAGATGATATATACGAGAAAATAAATAAATCAGCAGAAATGGCAAGACATTCACAAGAGATATTCAGCGACATAGAAGCAAAAATAGAAGAAACTTCTAAAATAATGAGTGATATAAGCCATACAGCAGTAGAGCAGGAAGCAGGAGTTGATCAAGTTAATAGTGCAGTATCTAAAATGGATAGTATAACTCAGCAAAATGCTTCTTTGGTAGAGCAGTCTACAGCAGCATCTAAGTCTTTATTAGATCAGGCAAATCATTTGGAAGAACTTATGTCCTTCTTTAAAGTGCAGTAAATATTTATATTATGTGATTTTTAGCCTATAGATTAATTTCTATAGGCTTTTTTATTTTTAAGATTTGCATTCTTTTATAAAAAAATATATATTGTTGAATATAATAAAATTAAAAGAAATAATAAAAATGAAATATAAATTAATACTTCTAATAATACTCTTTATATCTTGTACAAATAATAAAAATGATGCATCTATTGAAAATATTTCAAAAAGGGATGAAATAGAGCCAAATAATTCCATTGAATATTCACAATATATAGACTGCAATACTTTAATCAGTGGAAATATTGATGATTATAATGATATTGATTTTTATCAAATAAATCCTACCAATGGTTTTGTTATGGATTTTTCTATGTCTTTTTATAATTTGGAAGCTAATATTTCTATGGATATTATATCTACTAATAATGATATAATGTTTAGTATTAATTCTGAGGATGTTTCTAATTATAAAGGATTTGTGGAATTAAATGATATTCTGCTCCATGATGAAGTTTATTTTTTGAAATTAAATGCTGACAAAGAATGTAAATATAATTTGAAATTCATATTTAGGGATGATTATATACCATCGAATGAGGCAGAACCTAATAATAATATTTATGAAGCTGATAATATTAATTATCCTAATGAAGTTATTTACGGATATTTTATAAAAAATTATTTTAATATAGATGAATATATTAAACCATATATAAAAGAATCAGGATTAATAGATATAGACTTTTATGAAATAAATAATGATACGGATATAAACACTTCTATAAATATTAAATTAGAATATACAAAAGATATAGATATTATATTATTTGATGGAAATTATAATTATTTAAAACAAGGCATAAATCAATTAAGTACTACTTTTGAATCAAATAAGAAATATTATATAGCATTGGTATGTTATGGGGATAAATATATTATAGATAGATATACTTTGCATTATGAGTTTAATTGATAAATACTATTGACAAAGTAATATTTTTAATATAAAATCATTCTTACTATAAAAAGTAAGAGTAATTTTGGACATCGTTTTTATGAATAATTCTTTTTTGTATAAAAAGTTAAAAAAAAGCTTCTGTTCTTGGGAGTGTTAAATTATCTATATAAAAAAATAGAATAATTTTTATATTTAGCCTCCCTAAATAAGGGGGCTTTTTTATATTTTTAACAATTTCATTTTATTAGATGATTCAAGATTATAAAAGTGTATATATTATTTAGGAGTAAACTTTATGGAACATTATGGTTTGTTAGGTATTATCCCCCCGCTTTTAGCTATTATACTTGCATTAGTTACCAAAGAAGTAATTATTTCTCTTACTCTTGGTATATTATCAGGAACTCTTATAATAGCGCATGGAAATGTATTTACTGCTATTACAATATTTACTGATAAGGTAGCAGAGATGAGCGGAGATGCTTGGAATATAAGAATACTTTTATTCTGCGCTTTACTTGGTGCTTTTGTTAGTATGCTTTCAAAAACTGGTGCTACTAAGGCTTTCGGTTTATGGGCTAGTAAATATTTAAAAACTAAGAAAAGCATACTTATATTTACTTGGTTTTTCGGACTTATCATATTTATAGACGATTATTTTAACAGCTTATCAGTTGGTACTGTTATGCGTCCTGTTTCAGATCAGAATAAAATTTCAAGGGCTAAACTCGCATATATATTAGACTCTACTGCAGCTCCTGTATGTATACTTGCTCCTATATCAACTTGGGTAGTAACTGTTATGAGTTATATAAGAGATTCTCAAGGTTTTGAATCTTTGAATATAAGTGAATTTGTATTTTTTATAAAGATGATACCTTATTCTGTTTACCCGCTTCTTGCTTTATCTTTTGTAGTTCTTATTTCTTTAGTATTTAAAGATTTCGGACCTATGAAAAGAAGTGAAGACAATGCTCAAAATGGAAAACTTTTTGATGAGGAATTATACGGAGCTTGTCCTGGAAATATGGAAACTTCTTCAAACAATAAGGCTAAATGGTATGACATGGTTATAGCTATACTTGTACTTATAATAGTTTGTATAGTGATGTTCCCTGTTACAACATATATGGGTTTAGTTGGAAGCGATGGAATAGAAACTTTCTCTCAAGCTATGTCAAGCATATCATTGAATCAGGCATTCTTAGATACAGATGCTTCTAAAGCTTTATTCTATGGTGCTGTTATTTCTATCATGATAATGTACATATATTACATAGCTAGAAGATTATTGAGTGTACGTTCTGCAGGAAACTCCATTATGGAAGGTGTTAAATCTATGGTTCCTGCATTAGTCGTTTTAGCATTAGCTTGGTCAATAGGAAGTGTTATAAAATCATCTCCTGCAGACGGCGGACTTGGACTTGCTGCTTTCTTATCTGAAGCTGTAAAAGGCGGCGGTTTCCCTCTTTGGATTCTTCCTGCTATAGGTTATTTACTTGGATGTGTTATAGCTTTCTCTACTGGTACAAGCTGGGGTACTTTTGCTATACTTATTCCTATAGTAATACCTATTGCTAATGGTCTTGCTGCTGCTAATGGTTATACTGATAATGCTCTTCTTAATGTTCTTCTTATAAATGTTGGTTCTGTTGTTTCTGGTGCCGTATTTGGAGATCACTGTTCTCCTATATCAGACACTACAATACTTTCTTCTACTGGAAGTAACTGTCCTTTACTTGAGCATGTTGCAACACAGATTCCTTATGCTGGTTTGGTTGCTATATCTGCTTTCATAGGTGTAATAATTGGAGGAATAACTTTAAATCCTATAGCTGCATTATTAACAGGTTTCATAGTAATGTGCGTACTTGCATTACTTGCTCCTAAGTTTTATGATAAAATTTCAAGTTTTAAAAAAGCTAATTAAATAAAAAGATAATTAAATATAAAAAAATCCTTTAATATTATTCATTTAATATTAAAGGATTTTTTATTTTTTTTATTTTATATAAATTCTATAAATTTAATATACGCTTGGGCGGGTGTTAACATTTCTAATTTGATAAAAAAGAAATTTTGTATTTTTATTACTTATTAATTTAAAAAGGAAAAAGGGCGGGCGAATGTAAGTAAAATTTAAAAAATAAATTATTTATTTTTCATTAAATCTAAATGCAATCAAATAAAAAACTATTTCTTATGGTCTTCACAATGTTCTTCTTTATGTTTGATATTATCTCTATATACAGGCTGAAATTCTTCCCTTAAAAGTTTTCTGTTCAAATCTTTGCCTATAAATACTACTTCAAGCTTATCATTTTCATTTGCTCCTGTAACAGCATATCTTTCTCCTACAACATCATATCTAAAATAATTACTACCGCATTTTATAAAACCTTTAGACCTTGCTATGAATCCAAAGCGTCCGTGAATAATATCTTCAAGTAAAGTCATAAATTTATTTTCACTTTCCACACAGCATCCTTTCATACTTATAGAGTCGGGCATTTTTTCATTTTTTGGTTTTTCCAATTCTTTTATAGCATATTTATCATCTAAAAATGAATTTAAAATGTTTTCCCACCATTTTTTATCTTTATTAGAATAATGTTCTTCAAGTATTTCTATATTATCTAATGGTAAATTGTTTCTCATAATCAATGACTTTATTTTTTTTATAAGATCTTCTTTTTCATATTCTTCTTTTGACTCTATTTTAGATATTATTATCTTTGATCCGTTTAAAATTTGATCAGTATAAATATCATCATAGGAATTAATAAAAGAGTCGAATGTATTTCCGTCTATTATAGTTATAGGTTTCAAAAGTACTATTCTTTCATATTCAATTTGTTTTATATTGTTGATAATATTGCTTAGTTTAGCAGCTCCTGTAGGTTCCACTATTAAGTATTCAGGATCAAGAGAATTAGCTATTGTGAGTATAGAAGAAGCAAAATCTTGTTTCATAGTGCAGCATACACATCCTTCTGTAAGTTCCCAGATATTCATGCCTTCATCTTTCAATATATTAGAATCTATATCGACATCGCCATATTCATTTTCCATTACAACAAAATCTCTTTTGGTTTTATTGCCCATTTCTTTTATGAGGGTAGTTTTTCCAGCACCTAAAAATCCTGAAACAATCAATATTTTCATATATTACATTTCTCCATTAATACTGTTATATAATCATTATATAATGCTTTGTATATAAAAGCTAGTAATAATAAATAGGGTACTAATATATAGATTTTTTATATGACGGTATTTTATTTTAAATAAAATGTATAGTTTTTTACTTTTAAAATCATATATATAAAATAAAAAAAGGAGTGTAAATATGAAAGGATATGCTATGTTAAAAATAGGTGAATCAGGTTGGATTGAGAAAGAAAGACCTGCTTGCGGTCCTGCTGATGCTATTGTGAAACCTCTTGCTGTTGCTATATGTACTTCTGATGTACATACATTATGGGAAGGTGCTATAGGTGAAAGACATAATATGATTTTAGGTCATGAAGCTTGTGGTGAGGTTGTAGAAGTTGGAAGTTTAGTAAAAGACTTTAAACCAGGAGATAAAGTTTTAGTTCCTGCCATTACTCCTGATTGGAATAGTGTAGAAGCTCAGGCTGGATATTCTATGCACTCAGGCGGTATGCTTGCCGGATGGAAATTCTCTAACTTTAAAGATGGTGTATTTGGAGAATTCTTCCATGTTAATGATGCTGATGGTAACTTGGCTCTTTTACCTAGCAATATTGATCCTGTAGATGCTTGTATGCTTTCTGATATGGTGCCTACTGGTTTCCATGGTGCTGAGTTAGCTGATGTACAATATGGAGATAGTGTACTTGTTATTGGTATTGGACCTGTCGGTCTTATGGGAGTTGCTGGCGCTGCTTTGAGAGGAGCTTCAAGAATTATTGCTGTTGGTACTAGACCTAATTGTGTTGAAGCTGCTAAAAAATATGGTGCTGAAGAGTTCATTAGCTATAAAAACGGAACTATTGATGAGCAAGTTTTGAAAATGACTAATGGTAAAGGTGTTGATAAAGTTATTATTGCTGGCGGCGGTGTTGAAACTTTTGCTGAAGCAGTTCGTTCTTTAAAACCAGGCGGTAAAATCGGAAATGTTAACTATTTAGGTAAAGGTGATTATATACAAATCCCTAGAGCTGAATGGGGTGTTGGTATGGGGCATAAAGCTATACTTGGCGGACTTATGCCTGGCGGAAGACTAAGAATGGAAAAACTTGGTGCATTAGTAGCTTCTGGAAAATTAAATGTTCATCATTTAGTTTCTCATGTATTTGAGGGTTGGGAAAATCTTGAAAAGGCTTTATTTATGATGAGAGATAAACCTGCTGATTTAATTAAACCTGTAGTAAGAATTGAGAAATAATCGTTCTATATAATAGAAAAACTGGTATGTATTAAAAATATCTGCCAGTTTTTATTTTTATTAATTATTAAGAAAAAAACAGCCATTCAATATTTATATTTTTAATCTATTCAGACGCACGGTGAATGTATTATTAGATATAATTTAAATTTTAATTAATATGCAATCTTATATTTATTATTCTCCTCAGCGTGCGGACGGATATTATAAATTTAAATAAATCTTGGGTGGGTGCTTTAATTTCTAATCAAGTAAAAAAAATAATTAAATCAAAATTTCAAGTTGTAACAATAAATATAAAGGGCGGGCGTATGTAATTAAAATTTTATAAATTAAATTTTACTTCATCTTCGCCTTCATAACAATATCTGCAAACGCATTTATATATATCATCTCCAATTACAACTCTGTCAACATCTTTAACAATTCTCTTTGAATATATACCTTTTCTTCCGCAGTCGCATTTCCCAAAAACTTTTGTATGTATATCAATCAAATCTTCTTCTATCAATGCAGATACACTTTCCCAATAATTTCTTTTATAGTCCATATCAAGAGAAGCTATACAAAAATTAGTTTTAGTGTTTCTTTGAGTGCAGGTTTTTATGAGCTTTATAAAAATAGAAGTATCATTCAAAAAACAAAATTCATCTATTCCTACAATATCATATCTTGCAATATAATTATAAATATTCTCAACATCTTTTCCAATATTATTTTCAATTTCTTCTTCGGTGATTATATCTATTCTTTTATCTAAATAAACATTTTTATCACGGCAGAAATATCCCCTAAAAGAAATTGCTGGATATATGAATAATATTTTTATATTTTTATTTTCAAGTAAAAGATAATCTAAAGTTTTAATTAAATATTTTGATTTTCCTGCGAACATAGGTCCGGTAATTAAATGATTCATAAAAGTCCAATATTTTTAAGTGAATCGTTATATTATATCATTTAAATGTGTATATATCAAACATAAATGCTGTAAAAATGTATATTATAATTGGTTTAATTTTTATGTAGATATGTTATAATACGACAATTAAGTTTAGGAGTTAATTATGACATATTATGATGCAGCTAAAAAAGTTTTAGAGCAAAGCGATGTTCCTATGAAAGTTAATGAAATATGGGAGAAAGCTTGTGAATTAGGTTATGATAAAATTATAGCTGAAACATTAAATGGAAAAATGAGTAAAACTCCTATTGCAAGTTTAGGATCTGTAATTTATGTAGATATTAAATATAATCCTGATACTACAATATTTGTTAAGGTTGGCAGAGGACAATTTTTATTAAAAAGCAAAATAAATAATACCAATCAAAGTTTGATAAATGAAATTAATAATTTAAGCGAAGAAGATGATACAGAAGAGATTACTGAAAATACAATTACAAATAAAAAAATATTAGAAGAAGATTTGCATATACCTCTTACAAAATATTTATACTCAATGAAAATATATTCTAAAACTATAAATGCAAATGCTACTGATGTTAACTTAAAAGGAAAAATGAAATGGGGTACTCCTGATATAGTAGCTGTTACATTCAAAGATTATATTAATAAATCAGTTTTGGAATTATTTAATCATATAAATTTACCAACTACAGAGCTTTATGCTTATGAATTGAAATTAAGACTTACACTTGGAAGTTTAACAGAATATTATTTTCAGGCATTATCAAATTCTGGTTGGGCTAATGAGGCTTGGCTTGTTGCTATGGAAATAGATGAAAACAATTACGATGAATTAATGGAAGAAATTAAAAGATTAAATCAATCTTTCGGAGTAGGTGTAATTAAATTAGATTATGACAATCCTGAAGATTCAGAAATATTGTTTTCAGCTAAAAAAAGAAATTATTTAGATATAGATACTATGCATAAACTTTGCTATAATAGACATTTTCAAGATTTTATTAATGATGTTAATGAAATATTAGAAGCTAAAGATAAATCAAAAAATCATATAATATCAAGTTTGATAAATAGCGGAAGATTTAATAATCCTCATTAACAAAAAATCAAAAGTATTTGCCTATATGAGCGGATTTGGTTTTAAGAACAATATTAAAGCTGAAGATTTTGATTTAACGCCTTATGTTGATTTTGATAATATTTATTTGAATGATTTAAAAGAGTTTCTAATTAATATATTAGAATGATTTATAAAATATTAATTACTTGCATTTTCGCGAAGCGTTCCGACAAAGTCCACCTGTGATGTAGGCAGTAACTTTGGCGAAGCCCGCAGAGCGTGTGTGTCAAAAAAGTTGAATAAATCTTAAAATTATATCTTAAAAAATATATTTTCAATATAAATTAATTTATACTAAAAATTTTAGAGTTTGTCATTTTTTTAGTCAACTTTTTCCCTCCGCAAAAAGTTGCAAAAAGTGCAAGGATAGAATTAGTACTAAATCATACTAAAATTATCTTACATGTAAAATAATTTATTAAATTAAAGCCAAATGTAGCCTTTCTCGAAGCGTATCCAAGCCTGTCGAGGATATAGCTTCTTTGTGGCAACAAAAGAAGTTGGGTGTTACATTACAGGCACGCTTCGCGGTGGGCAAAACCCCAGATATAAAAGCAAAAATGTAAATTTATTTTTGACAAAATATATTTGTTTAGGTATATATAAAAATTATTTAATACTTGAATTCATTTTCTTATATGCTATATTTTAAACATTAATTAAAATAAATGGAAAACAAATTGAATATAAAAACACAAAACAAAAAAATAGAACTGCTCGCACCTGTCGGAGATGAAAGAGGTTTGAAGGCCGCTGTTAATGCTGGAGCTGATGCTGTATATTTCGGTACTAAAAGTTTTAATGCTAGGGTAGGAGCAGCTGAAAACTTCGATGAAAAGGCACTTGAAGAAAATATAAAATTCGCAAAATTAAGAAATGTTAATGTTTATATAACTGTTAATACTTTAGTTTATAATGATGAAATTGATAAAGTGCTTCCATTAATAAAAAGCGTTTCTGATTTAGGAGCTGATGCCATTATAGTTCAGGACTTAGGAATAATTGATATTGTAAGAAATAATTTAAATATTGCTATGCATGCAAGCACACAGATGTCTTGTAATAATTTAGATAGTGTTAAACTACTTAAAAGTATTGGGATTGATAGAGTGGTTCTAGCACGTGAGATGAGTTTAGAGAATATAAAATATATCAGAGATAATACAGATATAGAACTTGAAACTTTTGTGCATGGAGCTTTATGCGTAAGTTTTTCAGGTCAATGTGCTTATTCTTATTTGCATGGAGGAAGAAGTGCAAACCGCGGAGCTTGTGCCCAGCCTTGCAGAATGGAATACGCTGGAGGAAAAACCGATTATCCTTTGAGTACTAAAGATTTAATGACTATTGATATAATTCCAAATTTACTTGAAAGCGGAATAACATCTTTTAAAATTGAAGGACGTGCAAAAAGAAGCGAATACGTTGCAGTTACTACTTCAATATATAGGCATGCTATTGATTTGGCTTTGGAAAATAAAGATATACCTACTGAAAAATACAAAGAAGATTTAATGAAAATTTTTAATAGAGGCGGATTTTCTCAAGGTTATTATTATAATTCAAAAGATATATTTGAAAATTATAAGCCTAGCCATGATGGTGAATATATAGGAGAAGTTACTGCATACAAGAAAAATAAAATATATATAAAAGCAGAAAAAGAATTAAATGTTTATGACGGACTCTCATTTGGAGATAGCGGAAAAGTTGGAATGCAGATTTCTGATTTATATAAAGATAATACGAGAGTAAAAAGAGCAAAAGGAAATTTAAGTTTTTCAGCTGTTTTAAAAAATGTAAATATTGGTGATGAAGTTTATAGAACTACTGATAAATTACAAATGGATGAAGCAGATAAAATAATTGAAAGCGATCATTTTAAACATCTGCTTGATTTAAATTGTATAATTGGATTTAATAATGAAAAAATAAAATTAACAGTCAATAGCAAATATGATGACAGACTAAACAACATAGAATATATAAGCGATTATACAATTCAAGAAGCTAAAACTAAATCAACAACTAAAGAAGATATTTTTAATTCTCTTTCAAAAACTGGAGGCACTATATTTGAATTTGAGAATATTAATATTGAAGAAAAATTTCAAAATCCTTTTATACCTGTTAAAATTTTAAATGAGGCTAGAAGATGCATAATTGAAAAACTTGAAAATATTTTAATGCAGTCCAAAAAAATTAATTATAATAAAGATTGTGAAAAAAATATTAATTATCCAAACACTGATATAAAAGTTTTGATTGCAAATAGCGAAGAAAAAATTAATTTATATTCTGATATTCATTATGACAAAAAAATATTATTTCCAAATGTTTATGATGAAAATATAATTAAGCTTTTTGAGGCTAAAAAAATAGACGGTATACTTTTACCGCATGTTACATTCGATAAAGATATTGAGGTTATAAAAAACATAGTAGAAAAAACAAATGGCATGATAGTAATATGCAATAATTTAGGACATATTGAAGCATTAAAAGGAAAAGCTATATTATGGGCAGGCATTGGGCTTAATGCGATTAATAATTACAGTGTGAATCTTTTATACAAATTAGGAATTGACACTGTTATATCGGCTATAGAAGCGGGTAAAAATTTAAAACATACTTTATCTGTAAAAGAAGGTTTTATACCTGCTATGAGCTTTGCTTTCTGTCCTAAAAGTATGTCAGTAGGATGCAGTAAATGTAAAGAAGAGGATATTATCGATCATAAAGGAAATACTGTAATATTTGATTGTGTGAGAATGCATAACAAAACAAGTTTTATATTAGAAAAAATAAAAAATAAAAATGGAAATATTTATTACAGCATATATTAAATATAATAGTACTAATTTTGATTAAAATTTTTAAAAATAAAAATAGAGATATAAAATTAATTACATCTCTATTTTTTATTTTAAGGTAGTTTTTTAATGAGTATTTATTTATTGTTTTTTATATCATTATATTTTGCTAAAAATTCATCTGCTAAATCTTGAAGTTCTTTTGAATACTGAATATTTAAATTCATAGAATTGCTTATAATATTAGGATCAGAATTCTTTTTAGACATTTCTAAATCCATTTTAGTTTTTTCTAAATAAATTTTTTCTTTTAAGTCATGGAATCTTGATTGATATTCTGTTTTTAATTTCATAACTTCTGCTAATTGTTCCTGTGTAAGTCCTGCTTCATTATAAATAAAATATTCATAATTGCATTTTCCGTTATAATCTTTCCAGTCATATTTTTTTTCTTTGGCATATACTGATATGGATAAAATAACTGTAAATAAAATAATACTAAAAATACGTTTCATAATAAACCTCTCTTTTAATTAAATGTTTTATTTGCTTTATTAGACGAATTATACAAATAAAAGTTCCTAATTATTTATATTTTTTAATAATTTTTATATAAAAATTTTATAATTGTATTTTTTAAATTTCATTTACATACCCACCCTTTAAAATTTATTGCTATATTTTAAATTTTAGTTTTCATTATATTTAAAGCCAAATTAGAAATTAAGGTACCCACCCAGGCTTTGTTTAATTTTAAAATTTTTATTAACGCACGGTAAACTAATTTTTATTTTTTGTTTAAATTATTATTTTTAA
The DNA here is from genome assembly GCF_001676785.2 of Brachyspira hyodysenteriae ATCC 27164. Taxonomy (NCBI): domain Bacteria; kingdom Pseudomonadati; phylum Spirochaetota; class Spirochaetia; order Brachyspirales; family Brachyspiraceae; genus Brachyspira; species Brachyspira hyodysenteriae. The sequence goes on from NZ_CP015910.2 coordinate 92,941, forward strand.
TTAATCATAATTTTAAAACTTTTCTCTGCGTGCGTTGTGAAAGTAATAAATTTAATTAGATCTTGGGCGGGCAGCTAAAATGACAGATTAACATTAAGAAGAAAAATCATGCTGAAATTTCAAATAGAATTAAAAAGCCTAAAGGGTGGGATCAAAATAAAAGGCTTGATAAATATTTATCAAACCCTTTATTTATAATTTTTATTTGTATAAGAATCTTTTTATTTTTTTAGTAGGATTTTTTATAAACTCTTCTTTTTGAATAGTAAAGCCTGATATCCTTCCAAATTCAGGGAGTAATTTATTAACTTCTATTCTGTTATTTTCTATAAGTTTATTAACATCTTCTTCGCTTAATTTTTCATCTCTTATTCTTTCAGCATCTAAATATAATAAAGCATGAAGTTTATTATCCCTTTGTAAAACTAAAGACTCTAATATATAAGGCATAGCATTTAACTTGCTTTCAATTTCTTCAGGATAAATATTCTGTCCGCTGGCACCAAGCAGCATATTTTTGCTTCTTCCTCTTATAAATATTCTGTTATTTTCGCCAAGAACACCCAAATCCCCTGTTCTAAGCCATCCGTCTTTAGAAAGAACATCTGCAGTAGCTTTATAATTTTTATAATAACCAAGCATAACATTTTCACCCTTAACCATAATCTCACCCACATCACCTTCTTTTTCAGCATCTATTTTTATTTCTAAAGTATCTATTATGCATCCGCAGCTTCTAGGTACATGTTTATCCCAAGGTCCGTAACTAATTAAAGGTCCGCATTCTGTCATTCCATATCCTACCGTGAATTTAAAACCTATATCCATAAGGAATTTTTCTACATCGCTATTTAAAGCACTTCCTCCTATTATAACCTCATGGAAATTGCCTCCGAAAGATTGTGTAAGACTATTCCTTATTTTTGATTTCAATAAAGATGATATTATAGGAAGCTTTAATAAATTAGAAATTAAAGGCTTGCTTATAGTAGGAAGTATTTTTTTAAGATAAATTTTTTCTATGATAAGAGGAACCATCAATATAAGATTTGGTTTTACCTCATCGAATGCCTTAAGTAATATGTTAGGGCTAGGTATAGCATTAAGCATATATATGCATGCTCCTCTTGAAAATGGAAATAAAAAGTCGAATAAGCATCCAAATACATGGGCAAGAGGAAGAAAAGAAAGTATATGATCATTAGGTTTTATAGGCATATTATTAATGGCAAATCTAATATTGGCAGCTAATGAATTATGATTAAGCATAACCCCTTTACTGAATCCTGTAGTTCCTGAAGTGTATATAATAGTAGCTAATGTATCATTTTCAAATATAGTAAGATTGAAATCTTCTTTTTTTATATCTTCTATTTCTATATCGCTGAATATGTTTTCAGTTTTTTTATTACTATCTTTTTTTTCTTCTGTATTTTCTTCTATAATAAATGTATCAAAATTATTTAGATGAAAAGCTTTATTAAGCTGAGATAAAGTTTGAGTATCTATTCCTTTTAAAATATTTGAGTCAGCAAATAAAAATTTTACTCCTGAATCTTTTAATATAGAAGCTATATCTTCTTTTGAAAAATCCACAAGTATAGGAACAACAACAGCACCATAACTAACTATAGATATATACATTAAAGCCCAATTAACGGAATTAGCACCGCATATTGCAATTTTTTCACCTTTATGTATATCGAGCTTTTTAAAACCAATATGTATTTTTAAAATATTTTTAGCCACATCAGAATATTTTAATATATTATTAGTGCCGTAATCAGCAAATGCATTTATATCCCAATTTTCTTTTATTGTATTTTGAATATAGTCGCTTAGTCTTTCTTTAATCATATTTTATCTCCTCCCGTTCAATATGTATTTTTCATATATAAAATATAACAAAATTAGAAAATGTTAGCAACATATCTAAACATAAATACTGCATGGCATACATTAGATATTATTAAAAGCGAATAAAATAAAGGTAAAAATAAAGTATATCTTCTGTTTGCTTCATACATAGCAAGCCTATAAAATACCATTGCTATATTCAAAAGAAGAAAACCTGTTAAATATAATATCGCTCCATATTCACCTACAGCAGTAGATATTTTTGAAATTGCTATAAGCCAAACCCAATTTAATAGAAAATAATATATAGTTTCTGTAGCACCACGCCATCTGTATCCGAATACGCTTCTTAATGTGATGCCTAATGTACATAAACCTGTAATAATACCAAAGAAACTCCATCCCCATCCATTTTGTAATGATATTAGGCATGGAGGAATGTATATACCCCATATCATCATAATAAAAAATGCATGGGATAATATATAAAAAACTTTTTTTGCTTTATTGTTAAAAGGAAAAAAATGATATATCGAATTTATTATATAAAATATTGTTAAAAAACTTGAGTATAGAGAAAATGAAGTAATTTCCCTTGCAGTTTTAGAATTAATTATTAAAAGCACTAAGACAGCTATTGCCGAACTAGCACATATTATGCATATAACAGCACTTATCTTAGAAACAGAATTCTTTACTATATTATTATTCAAATCAGCATTCATAGTGTTTTATATAATAAACCTTATTTATAATAAAGTAAATGGTAATTTATAACTATTTTTCATATTAGAATAATTGTTCAATTTAAAAATTTCATTATAAAAATATAAAATTATACGATATAATAATATTAAGATTATTTTTTGATAAATACAATTAAATATAATAGGTATATAAAATGATATTAAACAGCGAATTAAAACAAAATATTTTAAATAGGTTTAAAAATAAAAAAATAGCAGTTTTACATGGCGGATTAAGCTCTGAGAGAGAAGTTTCACTCAGAAGCGGACAGAATGTCTATAAAGCATTAACAAGCTTCGATGAAATTAAAGATAATTGTATTTTAATAGATGTTAAAGATTCTTATGAACTAGTAAAAAAATTAAAAGAAAATAATATTGAATACTGCTATAATATTTTACATGGCACATCAGGTGAAGATGGAACTGTTCAGGGGCTTTTGGAGAGTCTTAATATTAAATATACAGGTGAAAATATTTTAGTTAGTGCTGTTTGTATGAATAAAGTTTATACAAAAAGAATATGGAAATCATCAAATGTTTCTACTGCAGATTTTATGCTTCTTAAAGATGTTAAAGAAATTAATGATAGCGGTATAAAAGGAAGTGCATTAACTTTTAATTTCCCTCTAATATTAAAGCCTATATCAGATGGTTCAAGCGTCGGAGTTCATTTAATAAAAACAAAGACTGAGTTTGAAAGTGTTGTAAGCTCTATAAAAGATAGTGAAAATTATTTTTTAGAGCCTTATATAAAAGGAAAAGAAATTACTGTTGGGTTAGTAAAACAAGATGATGAAAATATTTATGTCTTTCCAATACTAGGTATAAATTCCAAAAATGAAATATATGATTATGAAGCAAAATATACTCCTGGAAAAACAGAAATGGAAATGCCTGCTAAATTATCAAAAGAAATTGAAAATAAAGTAATAGAAACCTGCAAAAAAGCATATAAAGTTTTAGGATGCAGCGGACTTTCAAGAATAGATGCTATAGTAGGAAATGATAATGAGGTTTATCTTATGGAAGTAAATACTCAAGGCGGTATGACAAATACTTCTGATATACCTGCAATGGCTAAGCATATAAATCTTGATTTTAATGATCTTGTTTTATATATATTAGGGCTTTTAAAATAATTTTTGTAAATATTTATTATTAGTTAAATAAAAAACAGATATGCATGTATTTATTTGTATATCTGTTTTATTATATACCTAAACAACTATCTTTTTGTTTTGATATCTGGGGCTTTGCCCACCGCGAAGCGTACCCGCAGGGTAAGACCCCACTTCTTTTGCGACTGTAGGGAGTGCCTGTGGTATTGCCACAAAGAAGCTTATATCCTCGACAAGCTCGGATACGCTTCGCGAAAGGCTGTATTTTAGTTTAAATTTAATAATTTATATTACATATAAAATAAAATTAGTATGATTTAGTATTAATTTTACACTTGCACTTTCGCCGCAGGCGTACTTCGTATGGTTTTTTTTGCGGCAGTAAAAGAACAATAAAAAAATATACATAAAAACAAAAAATTATAAAATATATTTGTTTAGCTATATATTAATTTTTTATATTTATATTATAGTCATTAAATTTGAATAATCGTTTTTATATCCCATTTGATCTAGCATTACAGAAATTTCACCTCTATGATGAGTACTATGATTTAATGCATGCATTATCAAATGGTATCTAGGCTTTTTTATTACAGCGTTTGGAATAGCCACTTTGCCGGATATATTAAAATCTTCTATACTATTAACTATAGCTATTATAACATCATCTAATTTTTTTCTTATATCTATTAAACTGCTTAAATCTTTATCTATATCTGTATTGAAAGTAAAATCTTCATTTAAATAGTTTAGTATATCTTCATTTTCTATTTTCTTTTTACTTGAATATTTTCTGTATACATTAAAGAAATATATATCGCATTGAATAATATGTATGAATGTTCCGTATACAGATTTAAAATATGCATTTGTTTCTTTTTTTAAATCTTTATCTTTGACTGTTTCTAAAATCTCAGAAAGTTTTTTATTGGCGTTTTTATTGTATAAAGCCATCATATTCATAATTTTTTTTGCTACTTTATCTACAGGTTTTTTATTTATATTATTTTCTATGTCTTTCTTTTTTTTATCTATCTTTTTATTTACTTCTCTTTCAGTATTTTCTTTTTTAGCATTTAAAAGATTAGATTTCATTTCTTTAACTTTTTCTGTGATATTTTTCTTTTCTTCCTGAAGTTTTTTTAACTGATTTGTTTTCAATTCTTTAACATTCTTCTTTAAATCTTTTGTTATTGATGATTTAATTTTTTCTATATCTTTTATTTTTTTATCAAGCTTTTTTGATTCAGTTTCTATTTTTCTTGCAAGTTCTTTAACTTTATTATCTATCATGTAGGTAAATCCTAAGAAATATTTTTATATATTATATTATTTTATTTTGATAATTCAATATTGAATATAATTTTTATTTTATATATTTGCAATATGATTATAATAAGAATTAATCTTTATAATTTTCTTTTTTATCTATATATTTTCTTACTAAAGTTTTTATTCTATCGTATTTAAAACCCTTACGCATTAATGTTTTTATAATATAATCTTCTTTTCTTTCTTTATGCTCATATACTTTATAATATTTTCTTATGGCATCTTTTAATGCTTTATCATCTATTCTGTCGCTTATAGAATTTTGTGCTTTTTCTATCAAGCTTGGCTTTACTTTATTTTTCTTTAAATAATCTATTATATGTCTTTTGCTTTTACCTTTTAGTTTCAAACTATTTATTGCTATTTTTACGAATCTTTTATCATCTATCAAGTCATATTCTTTGCAGTAGTTTACAGCATGCTTAATGAATCTTTTTTTATGTCCTTTTTTTGTGAGCTTTTCTCTGAGCATACCCTCGCTTATAAATCCGCGTTTTAATATAGATACTGCAGATTTTCTTGCAGCAGACTCAAAAGCTCTAAATCTTATATGAGGTATTTCATCATATTCAAGCTCCATTCCCTCATATAAATCTAATTCATAGAGTCCGTTTTTTGGTATAGTGAATACATCTCCGCCCGATACTTTGATATGTATCTTATCGCCTTTTAATTTCATTTTTAAAATAACCATAATAGAAACAGTATAATAAATATAAATAGTTTTTCAAGTGTAATTTAAAATTTTATTTTTTATATGATAAAAGAAAATCTATATCTTCAGAACTCAATATCTGTTTAGGTATTATTATAGCAGACATTTCATCTATATAGAAAAATATGCATTTATTTGTAGAATCTATTTTTTTTATTTCATCTTTATTGAATCCACTTGTTCCTCTGTCTTCTTTAAAAATTACTTTATCATCATATATAGTTAATTCTTTATCTCCGAAAACCTTATCCAATTTACCGCTTCTTACATACTCTTTCACTTTTTTTACTATCTTCTTTTCAAGACGCTTTTTATATGTAACTATTTGAAGAACAGAAAATGCTGAAACTAATAATGCTATTATTATTATTAAAAAAGCATTATCTCTAAAATATATTGCCATAGATACAAATACTACAATATAAAGAGCTATAAGTATTATAATAGTTTTTTTTATTGATGAAGTCATATTTGAATTAATTCTCAAATAATGAAGCTGAAAATCTATAAAATCATCTTCTGTTAATTTGTATTTATATTCTTTTTTCATTATGTTTTGTCCTTTATTATTGCTAGCGATAAACTTATTATTATATATAAAAAATCTCGCTTTAAAATCTCTATCAGCTTTTAGCTGATAGACGCTCGATTTTTTTTATCGCTTTAAAAAACTTATAATAAACTAATATATTTATAATAAAATATTAAATGATAAAGAGTTATGTGTATAAAATAACTTTTTAAATTTAATTATATATAAGTCTTTTATATATGTGCTTTTGCAACTTTTACGAAGTCTACCTCGCTGTGCATGCCTTTGGCAGGTGTGCAACGGGAAAAGTTGATATATTTTATTACTAATATAAGCACTAATAAAAAATAATTTTTATTAGTATAGTATAATTGAATATTTTTTCAAGTATTAGTTTATTTTGTTATTTCCAATTTTTGTTTGCAAGTTTATCTAGATTTATTTTTTTATATTTTTCTCTCAAAGTAATTGAAGGTATCCACCAAGCTATATCAAAAACTTTCTTTTTAATTGATTCAATCTTTTCTAAATAAATATTATAATCATCATAAGTTTTCATTATATATACGCTGTAGGCATAGAATGCATGTTTTTCTCTGTCTATTTCAACATCTAATTTTTTTATTAACTCATGGCATTTTTTATAGAATTCATTTTTATTGGGAGCTTTATAATTATTGAATACAAATAAAAAAGAATTGAAATTATAAAAATTAGATTCTTTTAATAGATTAATATTTTTTTCTTTATAGAAGTTAAATATATTGCTGAATACCGATAAAGCATCTGATGCTGTTCTCTCGTCTTTTTCTATTGAATGAACTGCGGATGATTTTCTTTGAACATAATAATATTTAGCATTATTATTATAATGCATTTTGGGTTTATAAACTAAATATTTATAAAAAAATTCACTGTCTTCAGCTACTATATAATTTTGAAATTTTAAATTGTTATCTGTAATAAATGATTTTTTATATAATTTATTCCAAACAGCTACAAGAGGATATTCAGGAGTATTTTCTTTTTCCGTTGTGCTTACATTAAAATTGCTTTCTCCTTCAAAACATTTATCTTTAAAATCTTTTTTCCATTTTTCTAATCTATTATGATAGTATGGTTTTATATATCCTTTACTTTCATTTACTGTATATATATTGTTAGTAAAAACTATATCCGAATTATATTTTACTGCTGTGCCGTATAAATTCTCTATATAATTACTTTCTATAAAGTCATCAGAATCTATAAATGAAATATATTCTCCATTACTAGAATCAATACCTATATTTCTTGAAAGTCCAACCCCTATATTTTTTTCATTATTTATGAGTTTTATTCTATTATATTTTTTTATATATTCTTTTATTATATTTTCTGAGTTATCAGGAGAGCAGTCATTAATGCATATTATTTCTATATCTTTTAATGTTTGATTAATAATACTTTCCAAACATTTAGGTAAATATTTTTCTACATTGTATATTGGTAAAACTACTGATACTTTAATCATAAATTATAACCTTAAAATTATTAGAACATTATATGGTTTATATTATTCTATAATTATAATAAAAATAACTTTTTAAGTAAAGCAAAAGTAGTTTTATTATTAATTTTTTTAATCAATAGTAGGTTATCATAATATTTTAAAGTTTATGTATATAAATTTTTTACTATTTATGTTATAATTTACTTATATAAGGTATAAAATTTCAGAACATCAATATATTTTTTATACATATATTTTTAATATAAGGATTTTAGACATGATGAAAAACAAAGAAAGACTTTTATGGATATTTCTTTTAATTTTTGTAGTAGCAATTTCTTTTTTCAATTTTAAAAGTCCTTCGCTTGCAATGGCGCAGCAGGGAAATGCTCAGTCTGATAATGATTTTTACTATTACAGCAGATTATTTCAAAAGGTATTTGCAACATTACAGCAGAATTTTGTTGATACTAATAATGTAACAACAAAAAAACTTATGTATGGTGCAATAAAAGGAATGCTTGAGGCAACTGAAGATCCTTTTACTTTCCTTCTTGATGAGGAACTAAATACTGCATTAAATACAGAGATGTCTGGAAAATACGGCGGAGTAGGACTTTCTATTTCAAAGAATGCTGATAAAGGATTAATGGTAGTTTCTCCTATAGAAGATGGTCCTGGTGAGAAAGCTGGTATATTATCAGGCGATATTATAACAGAGATAGACGGTAAAAGTACAAAAGATATGTCTGTTGATAATGCTGCTAATATAATGAGAGGAAAAGAGGGCAGTAAAGTAACTTTAACTATAGTAAGAGAAGGTGTTGCAGAGCCTATTAAGTATCCTCTTACAAGAGCAATCATTGAAATAAAAAGCGTTAAATATAAAATGGTTGATAATAATATAGGTTATATAAGAATAACTACTTTCGGTGATGAAACTGCTAGAGATTTAGAAAATGCTTTGATAGATCTTAAAAAGCAAGGTATGAAAAAACTTATTCTTGATTTAAGAAATAATCCTGGCGGAAGACTTGATACTGCTATAAATATAGTAGAAGAATTCCTTACTGAAGGAAAAATAGTTTATACAAGAGGAAGAAGCAGAAATGAAAATCAGGATTATTATGCTTCTAAGAAAGGAGATGAATGGCTTGAAGGCGATACATTAGTTTTAGTTAATCAATACAGTGCTTCAGCTTCTGAAATACTTTCAGGTGCATTACAAGACAGCGGAAGAGCTAAACTTTTGGGTGAAACTACATTCGGAAAATTCAGTGTTCAGTATGTGCTTCCATTGGATGCTAGAGATAATACTTCTTTCAAATTCACTGTAGCACATTATTATACACCAAATGGAAGAAGACTTCATGGTAAAGGTTTAACTCCTGACTTCGTCGTAGTAGAGCCTAAACTTTCAAGCACAGATATAACAGCTTTAACAGAGCTTAGAAAAGGCGGACAGATTTCTGCTTATGCTAAAAAATACCCTAGTGAAAGTTCAGATGCTACAGCTTTACCTGCTTTCAAAGAAGAGCTTAGAAAACAAAATATAATGGCTAGCGATTATTTACTTGAGCGTTTAATATATAATGAAAGAAACTTAGATAATTATAAAGAGATATATGATCTTCGTTATGATAAACAGTTGAAGGCTGCTATTGAATATTTACAAACAGGTAAAGAGCCTCCTCAAGATAAAGAAGAGCCTAGAGAAAATTGGTCAAATGAAAAAGAAGAAAATTAATAAGTTTTAATTTCTTTAATATAAAAAGGTGATAGTATTATTAATATTATCACCTTTTTTAATTGCATAAATATGCTTTGGCATGTTTTCTAAAGTGTTTTAGTTTATTTATATAAAAAATTGTATATACAAAAAATTTTTAACTTTGTTAACTGATACACTTTATATAGAATTATCAACTTTTTTGACGCACACGCTCTGCGGACTTCGTCAAAGTTGCTGCCACAGGCACGCTTCGCGAAAACGCAAATGCTAGAACTTTATATTAAAAACATTCCTATTAAATATAGGGTATGGCCTATAAAAATGCAGTCTTTCGCGAAGCGTATCCGAGCCTGTCGAGGATATAGGTTCTCGCCGTAGGCGTACTTCGTATGTGCCAATACTTACAGTACTTCCTTCGGTCGCAAAAGAACTGGGGTGCTGCACTCTGTGTACTTCGTAGGTGCAAAGCCCTGCAAATATTTTAAATTAAAAAAATTAGTTTGACAAAATATATTAGTTTAGATATATACCATATATACCTATATTGACATTTTTATTTTGATAATATATATTATTAAACGAGGTTTTATTTTTATGAAAAGTTGTATTATGTCATTAATTGCATATTCAAACACAACATCATAAATAATATTAAAAAATAATAAAGCTAATTACCAAATTAGTAAGTAAGCTCGCATACTTATAAAAATATAAACAATAATGGAGGTGTATAATGAAAAAACTAATTTTAATTCTATCATTTTTATTGAGTATCTTTACTATATCTTGTTCAAATAATAATAATAATATATTAGATGCTATAGTAAATAATGATTTAGAAGGTCTCAAAAAATTAATAAACAAAGAAAATATTAATACTGGAATAACCATAAAGGATGAGGTTTCTATATTAGATAGATCTTATGAGATTAATAAAGAAACTCCCATCATATTAGCTGTACTTAGTAGAAATAAAGATATGATAAGATATCTGCTTGATAATGGTGCTGATCCTTCTATTTATGACGGCAGAGAGAGAAATGCTTTTCTTTGGGCTTGCGGTGCTGGTAATGTTGAAATTATACAGATGTTAGTTGAACATGATCCTAATTTAGTTAATTCAAGAACAGGAAATAATGCTAATGGAATTATTATAGCAGCGGATTTTCGTAATATAGATGTATTTGAATATTTAGTAAAAGATTTAGGTCTTGATGTAAATCACATGGATGATTTAGGAGTAACTGCTCTTCTTTTATCTAGGAAAAAAGAGGCTAAAGAAAAATTAATAGAGCTTGGTGCAGAAAGATAAGAATAATAACAAGCAGCCAGTAACTTTAGTTGCTGGCTTATATTGGTGATGCCGTATGCGATTTTGATGAGGCACCTTTGGTGAGGCATAGCAATATATGAAAGTAGATAATTTTATATATACTGAAAATTTTTAACTTTGTCATTTTTTTATTCAACTTTTTCCCGCCGCAAAAAGTTGCAAAAAATGCAAGTATAAAATTAATACTAAATCATACTAAAATTGTCTTATATGTAAAATAATTTATTACATTTAAGTTCAAATATAGCCTTTTTGCTTCTCGCCGTAGGCGTACTTCGTATGTGGCAACAAAAGAAGTGGGGTGCGGGGCAAAGCCCTGCAAATATTTAAAATTTAAAAAATTATTTTGACAAAAGATAGTTGTTTAGGTATATAGTAATAATAAAATATAATTTATAAAAATTGTGAGCCTCTAGCAAATTTATTTGCTAGAGTTTGATTAGCGAACAATTTTTATTAGTAATAATCTGGAGCGACAAGTACTTTGTGTGCTGTAGGTAATGTCAATTATGGTTTGCATAGTAATAATAAAAAATATAATTTATAAAAATTGTGAGCCTCTAGCAAATTTATTTGCTAGAGTTTGATTAGCGAACAATTTTTATTAGTAATAGTAGGATTCAAATGATAAAAAAATATATTGTGTTAATTATTGTTGGAGTAGTTTTTATGGTAAATGCTTCTTATGGTATATCTCAAGATGAAAAGAATTTTTTGCATGCATGCCGTTATGGTCAAATGTATGTAATTGAAGAATTAATTGATAAAGTTAATATTAATGTTCAAGATGAAGAAGAAGGATATACTCCTTTAATGAATGCTATAAGAGAGAGAGAAATAGAGGCTGTTAAAATTTTATTAGAGCATAATGCAGATGTTACTAAAATAAAAGATAATAGCGGAAGAAATGCATTTTTCTGGGCTGCTGTTTTAGATGAACTTGAAATGTTAAAACTATTTGAAAAATATAATCCTGATTATAATGAGTCAGATAATTATGGTTCTAATGCTTTGTTTTTTACTAGAAAAGTAGAAACAGTTAATTATTTACTTAAAAATGGTGCAGACATAAATAAAAAAAATAAATCTGGAAGAACTCCTTTAATACAGCATTCTTTAGCTTATGAAAATCAAGATCATGTTAAGTTCTTACTTGAAAAAGGTGCAGATATTAATGCTCAGGATAATGAAGGCGTAACAACATTGATGTTTGCCGTTCAAACTGATAAAACAAAAATAATAGATATATGTTTGTCAGAAAAGGCAGACATTAATATAAAAGATAATGAAGGAAAAACAGCTTTATTTCATACAATATCATCTTTTGGTATTTTAGAAAATGTTAAGTCAATGACAGAAAATATGTTTGGAGATTATGCCAGAACAGACTATGTAAAAAATTATATGAATCAAAAGAAAATGGAAGAGACAGATACAGCTATAAGACTTATAAAGTTATTAGTATCTAATGGGGCAGATATTAATGCCCAGGATAATAAAGGAAACACTTTATTAATGTATGCTATAGCACTTCGCAATGAGCCTCTTATAAATGAGATATTAAAATTAAATCCTGATGTGAATATAAAAAATAAAGAAGGTAAAACAGCTAATGATATAGCGAAGGAGTACGGTTATAAAATAGTAAAATAGTGAATGTTTTATAAAATTATAATATTTATGTTTTAATTTATATATAAGGATAAGAAAAAATTAAAACTATATAGAACTAATAAAAAACTTGTGAATGTAGTAAAAAATAAGTTTTTTATATATAATAAAAAATGTAGGCAAGACATACTTACGGGTGGCATAACAACAAAATAAAAAATTACTAGCTTTAGACTAACAAGTTTTTACATTTAATAAATAGGTTTTTAATATGCACTTTCGCGAAAGCGTGCCTGCGGCAGCAACTTTGGCGAAGCCCACCTCGCGAAGCGTGCCTTTGGCAGGTGTGCGGCGGGAAAAAGTTGAAAGAATATAAAATTTATTGATTCTTATAATTTTAATCAGTAGTAAGAATTTAATAATTGTTATTTATAAGCAAGGAGTTATCATGAAGAAAATTATTTTGTTTCTTTTAAGCATTAATTTTTTATGGGCATTTCCGCCTAGTGAAGCCTATTTTTCTGAACTTTTAAGCGATAATGGTAAAGTAACAAAAAATACACTTAAAGTAAAAAAAATTGACGGCGGCAATTATTCTGCTTATTTTGATGGTGAAATTACATTAACAGGAGTTTTGGAAAGAACTGATAATTCTGATGTTGATACTATTTATAGTGCTTTAAGATTTTATCCTGATAATAATATTGATTTGCCTTTTTTATTTAGTCTAGTTAGTGCAGATTCCTATAATATAGATGATTATAAAGAATTTGAAAGATTAGAATTTGGTGTTTTATTAAAAAATATTAAAGTAAAATTACCAGAACCTTTAAATAAAAGATTTTTAGGTGCTGCTGCTGTAAGGGCGGAGGTAACAATAAGAAATTATTCTATTTTTTGTGAAGGTGAAGCAGGAAGAGAGGCTTATGGCGATCTTGTAAATATTAAATTACTTGATGATGTACAAATAGAATATTTTTCTAAAGATAATTCTTCTGACGTTTATTATCATGCTGGAAATTCTTATTATATTAAACTTGAATATAATTCTAAAGATGATTATGTGAATATAAGAGATAAAGCAAATGGAAAAATAATAGGTAAGATTTTGAAAAACGATATGATTAATAATGGAGGGATTTTATTAGCTATTGATGATTATTATGGAAGTGGAGAGAAAGATTGGTGTGAAGTATATTATATGCCTCCAAATGCTAAAGACGGAAAAGATGCAATTTACGGCTTTGTGCATAGTTCACAGATAAAATAATAAAAAATTAAAACTATATAGAACTAATAAAAAACTTGTGAATGTAGTAAAAAATAAGTTTTTAATATATAATAAAAAATGTAGCAAGACACACTTACGGGGGGTATAAAAACAGAATAAAAAATTACAAGATTTTGAAAACTATATATAATAAAAAAGTGAGCCGAGCACAGACGTGATTATTCACTGCTTTAAGGCGACCAACGCTTTGCGTGATGGACGAAGTCCACCTCGCGAAGCGTGCCTTCGGCAAGTGTCGGCAGGTGTAGGCAAGGCACCCCTCAGGTGACATAACAACAGAATAAAAAATTACGAGATTTTGAAAATTATATTAATAAAAAAGTGAGCCGAAGCAGCCAGTAACTTTAGTTGCTGGCTTATATTAGCGACCAAGTAGGCACCTTTGGTGGGCGAGCATAGCAACAATAGGAGTTATTACAATGAAAAAAATTATTTTATTTCTTTTAAGCATTAATTTATTATGGGCATTTCCGCCTAGTGAAGCGTATTTTTCTGAACTTTTAAGCGATAATGGTAAAGTGACAAAAAATACACTTAAAGCCTATAATGTAGAAAGTTATGGTATAGTTTATTTTGATGGAGAGATTACATTAACAGGAGTTCTTGAAAGATCTGATAATTATGATATGGGAAATAATTATACTGCTTTAAGATTTTATCCTGATAATAATGTAGATCTTCCTTTTTTATATGCTTCATCTGAAATGAATTTGAAAAATCAAGGTGCTTCTAAATATGGTGATTCTTGGGATTTTAGCGGCGTTGAATTTGACAGATTGGAATTCGGTGTTTTATTAGAAAATATTGAAGTAAAATTACCAGAACCTTTGAATAAAAGATTTTTAGGTGCTGCTGCTGTAAGAGCTGAAGTTACAATTAGAAATTATCGTTTTTATGGAGAAGGTGAAGCATCTAGAGAGGCTTACGGTGATATTGTAGGTTTTAAGGCTTTAGGTGATGTAGAAACAAAGTATTTTAGTAAATATAATTATAATGTAGGGGAGGTTCATTACAACGAACTTCAATATAATTCTAAAGATGATTATGTGAATATAAGAGATAAAGCAAATGGAAAAATAATAGGTAAGATTTTGAAAAACGATATGCTTTATGATGGGGGAGTTTTATTATCTATCAATGGAGAAGGTATTGATTATATGAATTATGAAAATTTTGAAAAAAAATGGCATGAAGTGTTTTATCTTCCTCCAGAGGCTGAAGACGGAAAAGATGCAATTCATGGCTTTGTGCATGGTTCACAGATAAAAGTTGAAAACATAGGCTATTAAAAGAGCATAGCGATAATAAAAAAGTTAGCCTACCTGCCAAAGTCCACCTATGGTATTGGCAATGCGACATAACAACAAAATAAAAAATTACAAGATTTTGAAAACTATATATAACAAAAAAGTGATCCGAAGCAGCCAGTAACTTTAGTTGCTGGCTTATATTAGCGTAGGCGAACGGGGGATTAAATGAAAAAAATTATTTTATTTCTTTTAAGCATTAATTTTTTATGGGCATTTCCGCCTGATGCGGCATACTTCAATGAACTTTTAAGTGATAATGGTAAAATGACAAAAAATACACTTAAAGTAAAAAAACTTGACGGCACTTATTCTGCTGCTAAAATTTATTTTGATGGTGAGGTTACATTAACAGGGGTACTTGAAAGAGCCGATGATTTTGAGACTAATAATGCTTTAAGATTTTATCCTGATAATAATATTGACTTGCCTTTTTTATTTAGTACAGATGCCCATAATATAGATGATTATAAAGAATTTGAAAGATTAGACTTCGGTATTTTATTAGATGATAAAAATGTAAATTTACCATCTCCTTTGAATAAAGCATTTTTAGGAGTATCAGCTGTAAGGGCAGAGGTAACAATAAGAAACTATTCTTTTTATGGAGAAGGTGAAGCAGGAAGAGAGGCTTATGGAGAGCTTGTAAATTTCAAACTATTGGGAGATATTAAAACAGAGTATTTTGATAAGTATAATTATGAATTTAAAGGAGAAGCTATTTATAGTATTCTTGAATATAATTCTCAAGACAATTATGTGAATATAAGAGATAAAGCAAATGGAAAAATAATAGGAAAGATTTTGAAAAACGATATGATTAATAATGGTGGGCTTTTATTATTAGTTGATATTAACGGCGATTTAAGTGATTGGGAAAAAAACTGGATTGAAGTGTATTACTTACCTCCTGATGATAATGACGGCAAAGGTACGATTCATGGCTTTGTTCATGGTTCGCAGATAAAAACTAGATATAACTAAAAATAGAAAGGCTATACAGGCAATGCTTTGCGTGCTGATGAAGTATGCACAATTTACAGGTGGCATAGCAACAACCAAGTGAGCCGACGAAGTCCACCTCGCGAAGCGTGCCTTTGGCAGGTGTAGGCAAGCATAACAACAATAGGAAACAATATGAATATAGGTGCTGTAAGATCAATTCCTACAATGTTTATTCTAAACTTCTTTACTTTAGGAATATACCATTACTATTGGATTTATTATATTACTTTAGAAGTGAAGAATTTTACCAAAAGAAAAGATATATCTCCTTCATTAGAACTTTTACTTAGTATTATTACCTGCAATCTTTACAGCATATATTGGTATAATAAATACGGAAATATTATTCATAAAGAAATAGCTTTAAAAATTGATGAAAATGATAAAAATGATGTTACTCAAGCAATTATGCTTTCATTTATTATCGTATTATTTGTAGGTATGCCAATTATAGGGGGATTAATATTTGCTTTTGTTATGGGAGTATTGGTAAGCGGTATGGCAGTACTTTATGGAGGAGCTTATAATAGTTTTACTTTGAATCCTGAAGTATTATTAGTATTTTCTGGTACTATATTGGCACTCATTGTTATTGTTATAGTAATTACTGCTATGCTGCTTATTCCTGATATTATTATGCAAAAGAAATTAAACTCTATATGGAAGAAGCTAAAAGAATCTCATTGTAATAAAAATTAATTAAGATAAAGACTAGTATATTAAATAGCGGCAAAGATTGATTATATTTGTAACTATTCTTAATAAATTTTATGTGCTTTTGCAACTTTGACGAAGTCCGGGAAAAGTTGATAAAAAATAAGTTTAAAATTTATTAACATTCCCCACCCTCTATATTTATTGTTTTTATTTGTTATTTTTAATTTTATCTTTTTTATTGTTTAAAAAGAAATTTTAGCACCCGCCCAAGTTTTATTTAACTTTATAATTGCATTCACCGCACGATAAACAAAATTAAAAAATATTATTTTCACTTAAATATAGTTTTTATTATATTTGCTGATTTACTCACCGTGCGTTATCTAATCTCATAATCATCATCTACATTAAAACCTAAATTTATTTCAAAATTTTCTAACTTTTGATTTTTCTTTTCATAGTCAGCTTTAATCTGAGAATATATATTGTATCCTGCACTCATATTTATAAATCTTAAATATATATCATTTTCCTTGCCGTTAAATGCCCCTTCTCTAAAAAGTTCAAAGAGATAATTATTGATTAAATGATATGTATAAAGCTGAGTTTTGTATACGGAACAATTTTTTTGAGATGATTGAAAATTGAAATTAACAATCTCTCCGGAATGAAGCTCATTATAAAATTCATTATCAGCACATATTTCAGGTAAGAATAAAAATAAATCACTTGCGAGACTATAATCCTTTGTAAGCTCTTCTGCTAAATTTCCTAATTTATCATAAGCTTCTTCGGACTCTTTTAAATTTAAAACTATATTTGAATATTCTCTAATAAATTTTAAAATCTCATCATTACTGAATGGATAAGGAGTATATGTTTCATTGTCCTGTACTAAAAAGAAAAACTGCTTGTCTGATGAAAAATCTGTTTCATTCCAAGTTTTAACATATTCATTCATTTTGTCGGCAAGCACTGGTATATTAACATCATTGATTCTAAGCTCTCCTATAGAATAATCATTACCAGCCTTAGCTCCATATATTTTAATGTAGCATATTTTTTGATTTCCTATTCTTTTTAAAATATCATCTTTGAACATGTCCCAATAAATATTAACATTTTTAGGCTTTCCATTATCGCCGCCCATATTAACTAAATTACTTGTATAAACTTTCCATTTATGTTTTTTACCAGCAAATTCAGTTTCTACTTCATCAAGTATTCTGTTTTCATTCATAGCTTTTATGCCTGTCATTATTCCGAATATAAAACTTCCATTTGAAAGCCCTACAGAAGTATTGGCATCTTTTCCTGCACTGGCACAGCATTCAAATATATCTCTATCCCAATCAGGACTGGATATATAATAGTTTATAACGGCACTTTTATCTGTTATAGTATCAGAATAAGCATTTATAAATATATTCCATTTTTTTATTACAATGCTTCCTTCTATTATTTCATTATCTATATCATTTGATAAAATAGATGATACATCCTTTATGATAGAATCAGGATCATCAATATTAACGGAATTAGCTTCATAATGCATACTTCCGCCTTGTATATATTCTTTTAAATTATTATATAAATTGTTGAAGTACTCATATTCTTCATTGCTTATTAAAGATTTGTTCATTTCTAATGTATATAATGCTCTGTCTATATTTAAATTGGCATTGCTCATATCAGATTTTCCTGAATATGCATAAGCAATTTTATAAAACCAAGTATGATGGCTTTTAGTTTCTTCAGATAAGGAATTTAATGTTTCTATAGCTAAATCAAATTCTGCAGTATTATTATAGGCCACTGCAAGCTGACCTTTAATATCATCATTTAATCGTTCTTTAGGTAATGAAAGTATTAATTCAATAATACCTTTATGATTTCCTTCCTCATATAATTTATGAAATTGTAAATCTAATTCTTCATTATTCATGCATAAAATCCTTATTTATTATTTGTAAAATATAATATATTTATAATAATAAAACAATATATTTTTATTTAACTTTTTTATGATTTTAGTATATAATAGAACTTAATATCATTATAAGGAGTTATAAAGATGACAAAAGTTGTTTTAATTCGTCATGGTGAGAGTGTTTGGAACAAAGAAAATCTGTTTACAGGCTGGGCAGATGTTACATTATCAGAAAAAGGAATAGAAGAAGCTAAAGCAGGCGGAGCAGAATTAAAAAAAGCAGGATTTACTTTCGATAAAGCATACACTTCTACACTAACTCGTGCTATCAAAACTTTAAATTTAGTATTAGAAGAAATGGGACTTTTATGGATACCTGTAGACAAATGCTGGCAGTTAAATGAAAGACATTACGGAGCTTTACAGGGATTAAACAAATCACAAACAGCTGAAAAATACGGTGAAGATCAAGTAAAAATTTGGAGAAGAAGTTATGATACTCCTCCTCCAGCATTAGAAAAATCTGATGAGAGATATCCTGGACATGATCCACGCTATAAAAACTTATCAGAAAAAGAACTTCCTCTTACTGAATGTTTAAAAGATACAGTTGCAAGAGTAGTGCCTTTCTGGGAAAATGTTATACTTCCAGATATTAAAGCAGGTAAAAAAATAATCATTGCTGCTCATGGTAACAGCTTAAGAGCTTTAGTAAAATATTTAGATAATATTTCTGATGCTGATATTACTGAGCTTAATATACCTACAGGAATGCCTTTAGTTTATGAGCTTGATGATAATTTCAAAGCAGTTAATAAACAGTATTTAGGAGATCCTGAGGCTGTTAAAAAAGCTATGGAAGCAGTAGCAAATCAAGGTAAGAAAAAATAATAAAAATATATAGTTTTTTATTTAGTAAAAAATAAAAGGAAGTCTTTAAATAATAAAAGACTTCCTTTTTTATTAAATTGTATATTTAGTTTTAATTGTTCTTTTTATTTAGAAAACCAAATATATAAATTATAGGCTCAATAAAAATATCATATAAGAATCGGCTAATATTTGTTACTAAAAATCTTTTAATTAAAAATATAATAATGAATACACTCTTAATAAGTTCAAAGACTGTATCCAATATAACAATAAAAATTTTTTCAAAGTCTGTAAATAAAAATAAACTTACAGCTGATGCTATAAAAATAATTTTAAGCATATTAAATCCTTAAAGTAAGTAGTATTCAGGAATAATACATTTTAATGATGACATTTTTTGTAATTACTTATATAAATTTTCATTATTTAATTCACTTTGTGCAAAGTTTCTTAAATAATTTTGTACGAATTCTAAATCTTCTCTTGTATCTATACCATGAAGGAATTTTTTTGTCTCTAAAACTTTTATTTTCATGCCATTATACAACCATCTTAATTGTTCAAGTTTTTCTATTAGTTCATATCGGCATTCTTCTAATTTTTCTATTTTTAATAGAATATCTTTTCTAAAAGCATAAACACCTATATGTTTATAGTATTCAGCACTTATATTCTGATCGAATCTTTTATGAGGTATTGTAGCTCTTGAAAAATACATTGCATAATTATTTATATCAGTAACAACTTTAACAGCATTCTCATCTTTTATTAAAGGACTATCACCATCTATTTTTGTTTTTAGAGTGGCAATATCAACATTTTCATCATCGAAAGCATCTATTAACGGATTAAGTACAGATTCATCTATTAAAGGTTCATCACCTTGCACATTTATAATAATATCGCTTTCAATTTTTTTAGCAACTTCGATGATTCTTGAAGTTCCTGAAGTATGTTCTGATGAAGTCATTACTGCCTTAGCATTATTTTTTTCGCATATATCCATTATTTCTTTAGAGTCGGTTGCAACAATACAGTCATCTATTTTTTTAGTAGCTTTAACATTATCATAAACTGCTATTATTATAGGTTTTCCTAATAATTCATAAACTAATTTTTTTGGAAATCTAGTAGATTCATATCTGGCTGGTATTATTGCTGTTATTTTAGGCATTTTATTTACTCCAATAATATTTAAATTATTTTATTAATTTTTATTTTGTTCCTAGCATTTCTCTGGATATATCTATTAATTTTCCTTTAAATTCTTCTATTGTTTTTGATTCTAATAATACAACAGGATACATACTCATTCTTGAAATCTTTGTAAATAAAGAAAGAAGTCCTAAATATTTTTCATTACTATTTTTATTAGTTAAAAACATGGTAAGTAAATGAACGGGTTTCTTATCAAGAGCAGAATAGTTTAATCCTTTTTTTGATATAGCAAATATTATATCATTATCTTCAACTTGATTTGTTCTTACATGCGGAAAAGCTACTCCGTATCCCAATCCGCTGCTTATGATATCTTCTTTTTTGTACATAGATTCAATTATTTGAGTTATATTTATTCTAAGTCCATTAGCTTCTGAATATATTAACATTTCACTAATAGCTTCATCTTTATTGTCTGCTTTTAAATCTAAAATAACATAAGAATTATTTATATATTTTTCAACATCATTTAATGAAATCATATAGTTTAACCTTCATTATATATATAATATAATAATTTAATATAAAAAATTAATATTAAATTCCAAAATTATCTTTTAAATATTCTTTCATAGTATATTTTTTTTGTATTAGTTCTAATGTGATATTAAGCGGATATATAGTTTTATGATTTTTGAAACCAATTCCTATAGTTTCATCATCTAAATCTATATCTCTGGACAATTCCCAATGACCATTAAATTTTTTCCTTATAACTTCACCTATATAAGCACTTATAGAAAATATAAAATTTCTATTATCATCTCTTTCCAAGACTAAATTCATTTTTTCTTTAAAAAATTTATCTATTTCAGATAAACTTTCTATAGTGTAATCAGCATGATAGCCTTCACGCATCAAAAAATTGCTTATCCAATCAGATGCCCTTGAAAGTTCGTCTTGGGGTAAAAGATATTTTGGCATAATATAAATCCTCATTATAATATTACATTTTTTTTGTAATATGTCAACTTATAATTTAGTATAAAATTATTATAAATTTGTACTGTTATTTAATAGTTTATAAAACCAAGTATTTTCAGAATTATTTAATGGAAGTGTGTATTTTTCACCATCAATATCTGTGAATATTATTTTATCTTTACTATAATTAATATTCATTTTAGTATTATCAAATTTCAAATCTTTAACATCATTAGTATTTTTTATATCTTCTATATATTTAGCTTCTTCTATGGTTTTTATAATCTGATTTCCGCTTTTATTATTAATAGTACCTGAAATATATGTTAATTTATTGAAACTGTTAGTATCTTCTCTTTTAACCAAAATAAAATTTAAAGTTTCATTTGTTAGTCTGTTTCCTTTAGTATCTTCATCAAACATCAAAATACTTACTTTATCGCTGACATACATATTGCAGCCTGCTAAAAATATTAGTGTAAATAATAAAATCAAACCAATTCTTTTCATAATAGTACACTCCTAAAATATAAAACAGATAAAATTATAAAAAATAATATAAAGTGGTTTTATAATAGTTTCAATATGTATATTTTTTATATGTTCATTTTTTTCACTTGAAATTTATATTTTATGTTATATTATATATACAATTATAATTTATAAGGAGTTTTAATATGTCTTTAATAGATAATATAGTAGCTAGAGAAATATTAGATTCAAGAGGAAACCCTACAGTAGAAGTAGATGTATGGCTTGATAGCGGTGTTATGGGAAGAGCAGCTGTACCATCTGGAGCTTCTACAGGAGAACATGAGGCAGTAGAATTAAGAGACGGAGATAAATCAAGATATTTAGGAAAAGGCGTTCAAAAAGCTGTTGAAAACGTTAATGAAATTATTTGTAATGAACTTATTGATATGGATGCTTTAGATCAAGTTGAAATCGACAGAACTATGATAGAACTTGACGGAACTGAAAATAAAGGAAAATTAGGTGCTAATGCTATACTTGGTGTATCACTTGCTGTAGCAAAAGCAGCTGCTGAAGAATTAGGTATGCCATTATACAGATATATCGGCGGTACTAATGCTAAAACTTTACCAGTACCTATGGCTAATATATTAAACGGCGGTGCTCACTCATCAGCTCCAATAGACTTCCAAGAATATATGGTTATGCCAGTTGGTGCTCCTACTTTCAAAGAAGGTATACGTTATGTAGCTGAAGTATTCCATAACTTAAAAGCTATACTTCATGACAGAGGATTAAGCACTACTGTTGGTGATGAAGGTGGATTCGCTCCAACTCTTAAAGATAATGAAGAACCACTTCAAGTAATTATGCAAGCTATAGAAAAAGCTGGATACAAACCTGGTGATGATATAATGATCGCTATGGACCCTGCTTCAAGCGAATTCTATAACAAAGATAAGAAAAAATATGTATTCCATAAATCTGATAACAGAGAATTAACTCCTGCTGAAATGGTTGATTTCTATGCTGATTTATGCAGCAAATACCCTATTATATCAATAGAAGACGGTGTTGCTGAAGACGATTGGGAAGGTTGGGCTTTACTTACTCAAAAATTAGGTAAAAAAGTTCAATTAGTAGGTGATGACTTGTTCGTTACTAATGTAAAAAGACTTCAAATGGGATTAGACAAAAATGTTGCTAACTCTATTCTTATCAAAGTTAACCAAATCGGTTCTTTAACTGAAACTTTAGATTCTATTGAACTTGCTAAAACTCATAACTATACTGCTGTAGTTTCTCACAGATCTGGTGAAACTGAAGATGCTACTATTGCTGATATAGTTGTAGCTACTAATGCTGGTCAAATCAAAACAGGTTCTGCTTCAAGAAGTGATAGGATTGCAAAATACAATCAATTATTAAGAATCGAAGAAGAATTAGGTAACAGAGCTGTTTACTTAGGTAAAAAAGCATTCTATAATGTTATAAAATAATATAATTAAAATTAACTAATAACTTAGATTTAAATCTATAACTAGAGCTGATAACTGACACAAAGAAGTTATCAGCTTTTTTATGTAATTTATTGCCAAGAATAAAAAAGCGAGTCGGAGCCAGCTAGTAAGTTTGCTCACTAGCTTATTAATGGCGGCACCAAAGGTGGACTTCGTCATGAGCATAGCAATAATAATAATAAATTGATATGCACAAATATTAATTACTTATGAGATTTATATATAATTTATTTGTAAGTATAATAATAAAAAAATATATATATTAGTTTTAATTGTTTGATTCTTCTAACAAAAAGTGAAATTTTTAATAAATTTAATTTTTATCTTTAAAAATATCAAAATATTTATATAATTAAATAGTATATATATTACGATATTAAACATAATTGTCTTTTTTATATTTAAGGAATAATTATGAGCAATAAATACATAGTATGGGAAGATAAGTATAAGGTAGGATATAAAAGAATAGATGATCAGCATTTAGAATTAATAGAAATAATTAATGATTTACATGATTGTATGGATAATAAAGATTCAGAAGATGAATCTCTTAAAGCTGAGTTTAAAAAAGCTTTAAAAAAAACTGTAGATTATGTAGCATACCATTTTTCCTATGAAGAGAAAATAATGCATGCTATTAAATACAATAAAATAATAGAACATTCTTCATATCATAAAGAATTTACGAATACAATTTACAATTATGTTAAATCTTATGAAAATGGCTCTTTAGATGCTATCAATAATCTAGTCCAGTATCTAAAAGATTGGTTTTTAAATCATATTTTAGTTACAGATAAAAAATTTATAAAAGAAGTTAAGGAAGCATTAGAAAAGCTTTCTAAAGAAGAATAAGGAGCTTTATTATGGAAGAAATAGCAGAAGTTATTGTAAAAAAAGGTTGGATTAAATGGGAGGAGAGATTCAAAACTGGTTATAAAAGAATAGATAATCAGCATAAAGAATTGGTAAATATCATAAATGATCTATATGAAACAGGGGTCAAAGGTGATATATCCGATGAAGAGGTTCAAAAATCATTTAAAGAAATTATAAAAAGAACTATAGATTATGCTACTTATCACTTCTCTTATGA
The DNA here is from genome assembly GCF_001676785.2 of Brachyspira hyodysenteriae ATCC 27164. NCBI lineage: Bacteria > Pseudomonadati > Spirochaetota > Spirochaetia > Brachyspirales > Brachyspiraceae > Brachyspira > Brachyspira hyodysenteriae. The sequence continues at coordinate 117,713 of NZ_CP015910.2, forward strand.
AGAAAAGATAATGAATGCTATAAATTATTCTTCGGCTAAAGATCATATTTCTAAACATAGAGCTTTTTCTCTAAAAATAGTAGATGAAGTTGATAGATATGAGAAAGGCGATGATTTAGTAATTAAAGATTTTATTACTTTTTTGAAAGACTGGCTATTAAATCATATAGTGCTTGAGGATAAAAAATTTATATCTGAAGTTAAATCTACATTGAGTAAAATGTATGAGGAAGAAATAAATTAATTATTAATAAATAAAGCCTTATAGTTTAATTATAAGGCTTTATTTGTTTTTTATTTATAAATATTTTTCTATTTCTGCGAAAGCTTTTCCAGCTTTTTCCTGAATATAAATATCAACTATATAATTTGTAAAATTAGAAGGTGCAGGATTAATTTCTATAATTTTAGCACCTGCTTTTTTGGCTATATGAGGAATTTGTGCTGCAGGCATTACTTCTCCTCCAGTGCCTACGATAATAAATAAATCACTTCTCTGTGCATCTTCTATAGAAGAATTGAAATCTATTGCAGGAAGCTGTTCTCCAAAAAATACAAAATCAGGTTTCAAAGTAGCTCCGCATTTCTCACATGAAGGCGGATCCATAGCAAGAATCTCTTTAGTTATTTTATATCTTGTTTTACATTTCATGCATACTGCATATTGAGCTGTTCCATGAAGTTCATATACTATTTTACTTCCGGCTTCCTGATGAAGATTATCAATGTTTTGTGTGATTACACTTCTCATAATCCCCATCTTTTCTAAATTTGCTAGTACTATATGAGCTTTGTTAGGTTTTACATCTGTTATAGGATCATAAAAAACTTTTTTCAAAGATTTCCAAGATTCTTTTTGATGCTTTACAAAATATGAAATTTCAGCGAACTGACTTCCATGTTTTTCCCAAAGCCCATTTTCACCTCTGAAAGGAGGTACACCGCTTTCTACGCTTATGCCCGCACCTGTAAAAGATACAGCATATCTTGATTCTTTTATTGTTTTTGCTATTAATTTGTAGTCTATCATAATGATTTATTATATAATAATAATGAATTTTTTTCCAGCAAAATAAAAAATAAATACTTAAAAATAAAATTATACATTATTAATTGTTTTTAAAAAATAAGAATAATATAAAAAATCTTATTAATGTTCTTTAATTCATATATAATTTCTCATAAAATAAACATTTTATGATAATATTTTTATTGACAGATAACTTTAATATGTTATAATATAACATATTACTGAATAGTAAACTAGAAGAAAAAATTTAAGGATATATATTATGATTAGCAGAACACAAATTATGCGTTTATTAAAATATAAGAATGCTTTAAGACGCATGAAGAGTTTCGGATTTATAAAAGCATATTCCAATAATTTGGGGGATGCAATAGGTATCACTTCAGTTCAGGTAAGAAAAGACTTTTCTTTGTTTAATATCTCTGGAAATAAGAAGGGCGGATACAATATAGATGATTTGTTAGAGCAAATAGATAGTATATTAGGAAAACAAATTTCACATAATATTATATTAGTTGGATACGGTAAAATAGGAAAAGCATTGATTAATTACAGAGGATTTGAAAGCGAATCTATAAAAATAGTTGCAGCATTCGATCATAATCCTGAAAAAATAGATAGAAATGCATCTACACCAATACTTCCTATAGAAGAATTAAAAGATTTTATAATTAATAATAAAATAGAAATAGCAATATTAACTGTTCCTGATTTAGAAGCTCAAAGAATGTTTGATGTTATATGTAATGCTGGCATAAAAGGAGTTTTGAATTTTGCTCCTATAAAACTTTTAGAAAGACCTGATTGTATAATAAATGATGTTAATATAGCTGATGAGATTGAATCTTTATTCTATTTTATAAATGATGTGAAAGATACAAGTTCTTCTTCAAGCAAGAAAAATAAAGAAAAATCTGATAAAAATAATATATAGTAGTTATAAAATAAAAAATAGGGACTGTTATAAAACAGCCCCTATTTTTTTATTACATATATATTATTAATGCATTATTTATTATAAGTTAGACTTGCTCTTGTAAGTAAATCAACAACTTCTGTATTGCCATTTTCCATAGCATACATTAAAGCAGTCTTTTTAAATTTATCTAAAGTATTTAGATGAGCACCTGCATTAATCAAATATTCTGCTGAAACATAATCTCCATTTTCAGCAGCAAACATCAAAGCAGTTCTTCCATCATTGTCAGCAATATTTAAATCAGCTTTATTCATAATAAGAGCATTAACAGCCTCGCTTTTTCCTGAAATAGCTGCCCATATTAAAGCTGTTCTTCCATCTCTCATTTTGAAGTTTATATTAGATTTTCCTATAAGCAATGATGATATTACATCTGTTAAGCCTAATGTAGAAGCTAAGGCAAGAGGTGTAATATTACCATAAGGACCATAAGATGCAACTATATTAGCATCGGCACCTCTTTCTAAAAGAAGTCTTGCTATATCATTATTTCCTCTGGCTATAGCATAGAATAAAGCATTAGCACCATATTCGTTTATATAATTAATATCACTTCCTTTATCTAATAATAATCTTACTATCAAGTCATGGTTATTATAAGAAGCAACCATTAAAGGAGTCATATTATAATTTATACCATCTTCATTTCCGCTTCTATAAGTTCCCATAATTCTTAAATCGGCATTGGCATTAACTATCATTTCTACTATGCTGTAATATCCTTTTCCTGCTGCTTGCAACAGAGCTGTTGTGCCTCCATTTATTTTTATATTAGGATTAGCATTTTTAGCAAGTAGGTAAGAAACTATATCAACATATCCAGCATCAGCAGCATAAGTTAAAGCTGTTTTTCCATGTATGCATGTAAGATTAACATTTGCATTTTGAGATAGAAGAAGAAGTACAATATCCTTATATCCTTTTGAAGCAGCTGTAATTAGAGCATTATGACCTTGATTATCTCCAAAGTCTATAAAAGTTGAAATGGGACCTTGAGATATTAATCTTTTTATGCCGTTTGTATCTCCAGCATTGGCGTATTCCAATAACTGATCTAATCTTCCTGTATTAGGCATTTGTGCAAATAATACAAAAAAAGTATTTAAAAATATTAAAATAAAACTTAAATAACGCATTTTTAATTCTTCCTTATAAGTATAGAATTTTTGCTATTATCAAATTTCGGAATAAGGTATATTAATTTTTAATGGGTTTATGATTTATTTTATATATTATTCATTTTTTAAATAATATTTATAAAGCTCTTTTTTTGTAGAGTATAAGCTTACTCCTTTTATCGGACTTATTTTTAGTGTTATAGTAGCCAATTTAATCTTTCTTGAAGCATTGGTATGTAAATATCTTTCTTTTAAAGCATTGATTATTTCAATACTTATAGATTTTTCATTTATTCCATTATTGTAATATTCATAAACTTCTTTGCTTTCTTCAATATTATATTTAATATCATTAATTATTTTAAAAAAGTTATTTTCTGTAAAACGGCTTGTAAATATTATAAGGTTTAAATATTTATAATTATTTTCATCTGTAATAAGATTCTTAAGTATATTATTATATTCAAGTATTATTAAATCAGTGTCTCTTGCACTATTTTCATTTTTTCTTTTGCATTTTGAAAACACATCTGCTATACCTATTTTATTTTCTTCAAAAAGTTTTTTCTTCTTAGTTTTATTAAAAAGAAAATCATTTGAGTTTTTATAATCTATATCAAAACTATCAGCAATTATTTTCCAAAACTCGCTTCTTTTACTTGAATAATACCAAGCATTATTTTGTTCTTCTTTACTTAATTTTTCAAACTTTTCTATATTAGAATATAATGGAACAGGGAAAGTACCTAATATCAAAATTTTCATTTTATTAGGAAAGAAATTTATATCATCAAATAAATGTTTTTCAATATTCATTTTCTTATTATCCAAATAATTATAGAGCTTATTATTATTACAGCTCCTAAAATGCCAGTAAGTATTCTAACTCCAATCTCACCGAACATTTCATATATGCTTATCATAAAATTTGAGCTATTATTGTTTAAAAGCCAATTCCATTTAAAAATTGCTGCTAGAATAAATAGAAGTCCTATTAATATTGCAAATAAATAGGGAAATCTTTTTATATAATTTATTAAACTCTCCATATATTATAATTATATTATATTTATTTATAAAAGCAAAATTATTTAAATTTTTAAATTTCCATAACGCACGGTAAGTAAAGTTTTATATATAATGATAATCGTAATTAATAAATATACTTAAATATATAATAACATTCTGCGTGCGGTGAATGCATTACAACTTGGGTGGGCAGCCAAAAAATTCTAATTAGATTATAAAGAAATAAAAAATTAAAATTTCAAGATAAATTAAAAAGCTTAGAGGGTGGGGGATGAAAATAAATTTTTAAAACTTAATTACACTTACCCGCCCTTTTAGATTCTGTACTTTTATAAAAATATAAACTTTATTTATTTTTTAAATTTGAATTATAACTTATAGCACCCGCCCAAGCGTTTATTAGATTTAAAAATTTTTTTTCAACGCACATATAGATAATTTTTTTAATATGATGAAATTTGAATGGTATATAAACTTATATTTTTGGTTTTACTCTGCGTGCGTAGTGTATTATTCTTGATTTACAAGCTTTTCTTCACTGCCATTAACTTTTCCGTCTTTATCTACTTTTACAGTGAATATTTTTGAAACACCTTTTTCTTCAGCAGTTATTCCATAATAAGCATCAGCTATAGTGGCAGACACTTCATCATGAGTAATGATTAAGAACTGAGTTTTGTCTGATAGGTTTTTAACCATGTTTTTGTATCTTATAATGTTCGCTCCGTCAAGTGCAGCATCTACCTCATCAAGTATACAGAAAGGACTAGGACGATAAAGGAATATCGCAAATACTAAAGCAAGCCCTGTCATAGTAAGCTCACCGCCTGAATATGATACAATGTTTTCCATTCTCTTTCCAGGAGGCTGAGCAAATATATCAATAGGACTATTCAATAAATCTTCTTCATTTTGTATTTTAAGTCCGGCATTTCCTCCACCGAATAATATTTTAAATGTTTCTGAGAATTTTTTATTTATTTCATTGAATGTTTTTAAGAAATCTTCACCGGCTTTTTTATTGGCATCGGCTATTATTTTTAATATCTCTTCTTTTGATTTTTCCAAATCTTCTTTTTGTTTTGTAAGGAATTCGAATCTGTTTTTAGCTTCCTGATATTCATCAAGCGCCATCTCATTTATATGTCCAAGATTCTTTATTCTTTCATTAATAGTATTGAGTTTATTTTTATAAGACTCTTCATCTATTAAGTTTTGAGTATTCTCTTCAAAGTCTTTTAAGTTAAGAGCATAATTTTCATAGAAATGACTATAAATATCTTTTATTTTATCATTGCTTTGATTTATTCTCTCTCCAACTCTTGTTATATTTTCATTTATCTCATTAAGTCTTTTTACTCTTTTTGCTAAACTAGTTTCGAAATTAGATAATGCCGATTCTGCTTTTTTTATTTCATTTGCTTTATGTCTTGATTCGCTTTCTGTTTTTGATTTTTTCTTTTCTAATTCTTTATAGTTTATAGAGTTTTCTTTATATTCTTCATTAAGTTTTTTATATTCTTCTTCCAATCTATTTATTTTATCATTAAGAGATGCAAATTCATCTTCTATCATCTTCATACTTTTTAATATCATTTCTTTTCTGTCTTCAGATGCTTTTTTATTGGTTTCGTATTTTGCTCTTTCTATTGTTAGGGTGGTGAGATTAGAATTCCCTCTATTAATATTATCAGTGGCTATTTTTATTTCATTATTTATTTCTTCAATTTTTTCTATATTAGTTTTTATAAAATTTTCTAAATCGGCTATTTCTTTGTCTATAGCTTCTTTTTGCATATAAGTACCTTCTTTGTCGAAAAGTAAATCAACAAAAGGGTCTTTTATTTTTGTATACTCTTTAAATATACCTTGCAAAAATAATGCATCTTTTTTTTCTGTATCTAAACTCTCTCCTAAATTCCTAATAAAACTGCATAATGAATTGTAGCTAAGTTCATTTAAATTAGATAATACACCATCTTCTTCGAATTCTTTTATGGTGTTCATCTTTATATTTATAGCATTTAGAAGATTATTAAATCCTATATCAATATCGCTTTCATGCTTTCCTATATTCTGATAAAAGCTGTTGCCCATTACATCTTTTTTCTTTTCATCTATTTCTGTGATTATTTTATTTATAACTTCTAATTGTCTTTCTCTGGCATCTGCAATTTTTAATGTGGCATTTTGATTTTCATTTGTTAAAGTGGATATTTGATCATTTAAGCTTGCTATTTTATTTTGTTCATTTGCAATATTAGTTTCTTCTGCTTCTTGTTCTTTTAAAGATTTTTCTATATTTTCTGCTATGGTTTTTACTTCTTCTTCAAGTTCAGCTATTTGCTTTTTATCTTCTTCTATTCTTTTTAACAGTGAATTTTTTCTATTGATAGTTTCTTCTTTATCTTTACCTGCATTATCAAGCTGATTCTTTAATTGATTAGACATCTTCTCTATATGAGTAAGCTCTGTCATTATAAGAGAAACCTGTTTATCAAGCTCTATAGATAATGTTCTTGTTTCCTCAAATTTTAAAAGTTCCTGCTGTTTTTGTTTATCTAAGTCCTGAAGTTCTTTTTCTAATTCTGATTTTTTATTTGTATGTTCTTCAAGGCTTTTGTTCTGTTCTTCTAAAGTGATTTTTAATTTTTTTACCTGATTAACATTTAAACTTATATTTATTTTTTTCTGTTCATCTTTAAGATTATAATATTTTTCAGTTCTTGCTGCCTGTTCTTTTAAAGATTTATAATGTTTTTCAGCGTTTTTTATTTCTATTTTTACATTATCAAGATTTCTTTCGGACTCTTCTAGTTTTTTAGCAGCTTCTCTTCTTCTTTCAAGATATTTACTGATTCCTGCAGCATTTTCAATAATGCTTCTTCTCTCTTCAGGTTTTTGTTTTGCTATTTCAGAAACAGTACCCTGCTTTATAACAGAATATGCATTTTTACCAAGTCCTGTATCCAAGAACATATCAACTATATCTTTTAATCTTACCTGTTCATCATTGATATAGTATTCTGATAATCCTTTTCTATAGTATTTACGTGTAACTATAACTTCATCAATATCGTATTTTTTTATCCATCTGGATTTATTATCTAAAGTGAGTGCTACCTGTGCCAATGATGATGGTTTTCTAGTATCTGTACCATGGAATATAACACTTTCAAGACCTTTAGCACTATCTATTCTTAATCTGCTTGCGGACTGCTCGCCCATAACCCATAGGAAAGCCTCTACTATATTACTTTTACCTATTCCATTAGGACCAAGCACTACAGTAACGCCTTCATTGAACTCTATATTTGTTTCTATGGCAAATGATTTGAATCCGTGCAAATTAAGATTCTTTATGTACATCTCTTTTCCTGTATTAAATATATATTTATTAATTATACAATTCTATTGAAAAATAATCAATTATTAAATAAATAATATATAAAAACACTGTAAATTTATTTGTTTTTAAATATTATTATCCCTGATAATTTTCGGTATAATTTATGGTAAATATGAAGATTATGATAATTTTGTTATAATAAAAAATTATTTTAAATATTGACATAATAATTAAATATTTTATCATTTTGTGTATAAGAAAAATTTATAAAATATATTTATATTTTGTGAATCTATAAAGGAACATAATATGAGCCAAAAACTATTTAATATTCTATTTACTATATTTTTAGTAGGTATTTTAGTTGTAAGCTGTTCTAATAAAGATAAAACAGGTGTAGATGGAAATTCAGCTGCTAAATATGCAGGTGATTGGTATGAGAAAGGTGATCAAGGCTATATTGATATGATTATGACTATATCTGCTGATGGAAACATTTCATTCCCAACTATAGAAAAACAAGGTCCTACTGATAAAAAAGTAGAAGGAAGCGGAAGTTCATATACTGTTACTTACACATTTCAAACTCATACTAATGCAGTAGTAAAAATAACATTTACAGATGCTGATAATGGCCAAGTTACAATTATAGCAGAAGGTGCTCCAGATTCTAAGACTATTGATATCGTGAAAAGAAAATAAATTATAAATTAATTAAAAATGGCTTGATTATAATTATTAGTCAGGTATTTTATTTTGACTTATTTTAAATCCCACACTTTAGTCTTTAAAAAATTATTTTGTAATTTTTGCTTTGTATTTTCTTTATTTATTTTAATTATATTTTTTAACTGCCCACCCAATAGTTTTTTTAAATTTATTACTTTTACACCGCCACAGAATAAATTTTAACTTTATGATTATTTTAAGCTGTAATTTAAATAATAAATGAAAATTCATTTATTAGATTGGATATTGGAAATTAAATTATTCAAATTTTCCATATTATCAGATACTAATAAAAAATTTCTTTTGTTAATATTGTTTGAAATAATATTTAATAGTTCTTTATTTTCAAAATATTCTATTATAATATTATGATTGTAATACTTCATAAATGTTTTTATTAAATCCAATTTATTATTTATATTTTGAATATTTTCTTTTTGTGATATTTCATTTAATTTAAATATAAAATCCATTTCAGGCATATCTTTTTTATTAGCATTTACTAAATCAATATTTTGAAAATCAGATATATATAAAGTATTTAATATATTATTATTAATCAATATTTTAAATATATTTTCTATAACCGTAAAGAAAATATCAATCTTTCTGCTGAAAAATATTTTTGAAGAAAAACTCTTTTGTTTATACATAAAAATAATATTTATTATATTATCCGATTCAAAGTATGAACTAATATTAATTTCAGCATCATAATTCAATTTTAAATAGATTTTTTCTATATCTGTATTGCTATGTTCTTTAAATATTTTAGAAACTATTTCTTTTTTTGAAAACTCTAATATGTTGTTTAGAAAATCAATGCATTCTAATATTGTATCATTATCAATACTTCCATTATATTTATAATTCTCCATTATAGCACTTATTATTTTGCTTATTGATAATAATTCATAATCATTTATTTTATAGAAATCAAAAAAACGGAAATTATTTATATACCAAATCAAATTTACTAAATTAAAATCTTTTTTTGAAAATATAGTTATAGGTGATATTTTTATTTCTTTTTCTTTTAAATAATAATTTTCTATTTTTAAATTTTCTATATATACGCTTATATTCATAATAATTATTTATTCAATACTGTCAAAATCAATTTTTTCCCTCATATTACGCAGCATTTTTAAAGGTTTTACATTTAAACTTTTAAAAATATTTTCTATATTTTTAAAATCTAATTGCGGCACGAATATTCTTATTTTGCTTATGATATTAGGAGTATTTTTATCATTATTTTCCTTACTTTCCTTCCAGCCAACTATCTCTAAATTAATAAATCTTATTCCATATTCGCCTAATTCAGTTTCAAAATCTATTTTAGAAGAATGTTCGATTAAGTATACTATAGATCTTTTCTTATTAGATATATAATATGGTATAAAAAATCTATAAATGGAAGTGCTTAAAAATATACATATACATCCTATAGTAGATAATACCCATTGTCCTGAACCTATAACTATTCCTATACATGCAGTAACCCATACTATAGCAGCAGTTGTTATACCATGCAGTTTACCTCTGTTTTGTATAATCATTCCTGCACCTAAAAAACCAATTCCGGAAACTATTTGAGCTGATATTCTATTATAATCAGGTACTTTACTTAAAGCGTCTGTTCCTAATTTAATAAGTTCTGCATTCTCCAATATTACAGCACGTGCAAATACATCTTCATAACAAGATAGAAGAGCAGCTCCCATACAAACAATGCTTGTAGTTCTGCTTCCTATAGGTTTTTTATGCTGTTCTCTTTCCCAGCCTATAAATATACCCATAATATATGCTACTAATATTCTTGTTGTTATTTCTAAAATACTAAAGTCCCCTAATGCATGATTAATGTATTCTATAAACATAAAATAATATCCAAATAATAAATATATAATATATATGAACATTAGTATTATCGAAAAAAAACACTAATAATTACAGTTTATATATCTATGTCAGCATATATTTCAGATTCATTTTTTGAATATAATGCTATAGAGTCTTTTGAAACACTTATGATTTCATCTATAAACTTTTTTGTATTATAATAAAGGTCTGAAGAAAAATATTCAATAACCATATCTAAATTCATTCCGCTTATTAAGCAGATATTATCATTTTTTCTATAAAATCTGCTTGCTATATTAAAAGGAGTTCCGCCATATATATCTGTCATTATTAAGATTTGATTATCTTCATATTTTTCTAGTAATGTTTTTAATTGATTTTCTATTTGTGCAAAAGTATTATCTGTATACAAATGTATTACATCATAATCATTATCTGGTAAATCGCCTAAGATCATTTTTGCCGATTCAATAAGTGTGGATGCTAAATTGCCATGACTCATTAATATTAAATTAGGTTTCATAATCAATCCCCCCATTCACATTTTATTGTCTTTATATATAATATAATAATTGTTTTCTATTATTCAATTAAATTTGAAAAAAAAATTTGCTTAATAGAGTAGTTTTGTATATTGATTTTACAATTTAGATAGGGTTGATATTTTGTTATATTTAATTACTGCCCAAATGCTTTTCTATTAATTTATTATATAAGCCATTAGTCATTATTTGTGATAAAGCCTTATTTACTTCATTTAAAAATATATTTTCTTCTTTTCTAAAAGCTATAGCATAATCTTCCTCAGGATATTTTATTTGATCAGCAAGTTTTATACTTTTATCATACATCACAAAATGATCGCAAGTTGCTTTGTCAAATATAGCAGCATCAACATTTCCTACTTTTAATGAAAGTATTATACTGCTTCCTGTATCAAATCTTTCTATATCTATTCCTTCTTTTGCAGAAATCATAGTATCAGCAACAGTACCTTTTATAACACCGACTTTTTTGCCTATCAAATCTTCTTCTGTTTGTATTGATTCATTATCAGTTTTTACCAAAACAGCCTGGCTTGATGTATAATATTTATCAGAGAAGTTAAGATATTGTTTTCTTTCATCTGTTACTGTCATTCCTGCTATAATAGCATCTATTTTTTTGGATTCTAAAGCCGGCATAAGTTCTTCAAAACGCATAGGAATGAAGTTAATATTTGATCCGGATATTTTTGATATTTCATTCATTAAATCATAATCAAATCCGCCTATATTTCCATTTGATAAATAACCGAATGGATAATCATAAACGTATATTCCAACATTTACATATTGATTTGTGGAAATTTCATTTTTAATGGGAGTATTTTCTGAAGTTTTTTTACATGATATTAATAATGATAAAATCATTAAAATAATTAATATGATTTTTTTCATTTTTGTTTCCTATTTGTTTTCTATAAATCAAATATTGTTTAGTTCAAGATTCTGTATAATAAATTAATATGTATACATAAAAAAGTCAAGAGTTTATTTTCATTAAAAACAATAATTATAAATGTTTATCAACTAATTTTTGATATACACCATTAGACATTATAGCATGAAGTCCTCTATTAATTGTTTGAAGCAAAATATCATCATCTTTTCTCACAGCTATTGCATAATCCATTAACTTAAATGATATATTTTCAGCCAATTTTATAGTATTATCAAATTTTACATAGTCTTCGCAAGTAATTGTATCGAGCATAACAGCATCTATTTTATTTACTTTTAATGAAAGTAAAGCACTGCTTGCAACATCAAATCTTTCTACATTAACTCCTTCTACTTCAGATATAATATTGTCTGATATAGTACCCTTTATAACTCCCACAGTTTTTCCTATTAAATCATCATTGACTTTTATTTCATCATTTTCTTTATTTAGTATAATACCTTGTCCGGAGCTGCAATACTTATCGGAGAAATTTACAAGCTGTTTCCTCTCTTCTGTTATGCTCATACCGGCAATAATCAGGTCTATATAATTTGTCTGTAATGCTGGTATTAATTCTGAAAATTGAATCGGTACAAATTCTAGTTTTAAATTTTCTTCATTGGCTATTGAATTTATTATATCATAATCAAAACCATTTATATTATCATTACTTACATAAAGCATTGGATAATCATAAAGATATATTCCTACTCTTAATGTTTTGTTGGAATAAATATTATTTGTGATGCTATCTGTTTCATTAGTATTTTCAGATATATTTGTATTTGAAGAATTATTACAGGCAGTAATAAAGATTAATAATATAAAAATAATAATGTTTTTCATTTGAAAAGTATATTTATTAAGTATTAAATGTTGTAGTTATAAAATAATATTTTATAGAAAAAAGTCAATATTTTTTATATAGAATTGTAAAAAAAATATACATAAAAAATATTTGCAAAAACATAATCACTATATTATAATGTATCATCAATAATAAGAATAATTTTATCAATTTTTAATATAAGGATATATTTTAATAAATGTCATACGCAGAAAAAATCAGGAATTTTTGTATCATAGCACATGTTGACCATGGAAAAAGTACATTAGCTGACAGAATTATAGAACATACGAAAGCAGTATCAAGCAGGGAGATGAAAGCACAAATATTGGATTCTATGGATATAGAAAGAGAGAGAGGAATAACTATAAAGAGTCAGGCCGTTAAATTATCATATCAGGCTAAAGACGGAGAAGTATATACTCTTAATTTAATAGATACACCAGGACACGTTGACTTTAATTATGAAGTTTCACGTTCTCTTGCTGCTTGCGAAGGTGCTATACTTGTAGTTGATGCTGCTCAAGGAGTTGAGGCTCAAACTATTTCTAATTTTTATCTTGCATTTGAAAATAATTTGGAGATTGTACCTGTTATAAATAAAATAGATTTGCCTGCCGCCAATATCGAGCTTTGTAAAGAGCAAATGGAAAAAGAGTTTGGAGTAAATAAAGATGATATAGTTTTGGCAAGTGCAAAAAATGATATAGGTATAGATGAGATACTTGAAGCTGTTGTAAAAATGATACCTGCTCCTAAAGATAATACTAATAAAAAAACAAGAGCTTTGATATTCGATTCTTATTATGATCCTTTCCGCGGTGCCGTTATGATAGTGAGAATATTTGACGGGTCTATAAAGAAAGATGATAAACTTCTTCTAATGGAAACTAAGGCTAAGTATGAAGTTGAAGAATGCGGAACTCTTTTGCTTGGGCTTAAATCTGCTAATGGATTAAAAAGCGGTGAAGTAGGATATATCATTGCCGGCATTAAAAACATATCTGATATAAAAATAGGGGACACTATCACACTTGAAGAAGACCCTTCAGATGAACCTTTGATAGGATATAAAGAAGTTTTACCTATGGTATTTGCGGGTATTTTCCCTGCAGAAGATGAGGATTATACAAACTTACAAAAGGCTTTGGAAAAATTAAAATTGAATGATGCTTCTTTAGTTTATGAGCCTGAGCGTTCTATTGCTTTAGGGTTTGGATACAGATGCGGATTTTTAGGACTTTTGCATTTAGAGATTGTTCAAGAGCGTCTTGAAAGAGAGTTTAATCTTAACCTTGTAATAACTAGTCCTTCTGTAGAAGTAAAATTAAAACTCACAAACGGTGAAGAAAAATTAATTGATAACCCTGCAGATTTTCCTTCTGGGCAGTATATAGAAAAATGTTATGAGCCTTTCATAAATGCTCTTATAATAGTACCAACCGATTATTTAGGAAACATCATTTCTCTTTGTATAGACAGAAGGGGAACACAAACATCATTAACTTATTTAGATGATAAAAGAGCAGAGATAAAATTCGACTTGCCTTTGATAGAAGTTGTTTACGACTTCTATGATAAATTAAAATCTATTTCTAGAGGATATGCTTCATTCGATTATGATTTTTCAGATTTCAGAGAAAGCCAAATAGAAAAAATTGATATACTTGTTCATGGCGAAGTAGTGGATGCATTATCATTTATGTCGCATAGAAGCAATGCTGAAACTAGAGGCAGACAAATCATAGAAAAATTAAAGCATCTTATTCCAAAGCATATGTTCCAGATTCCGTTACAGGCTGCAATAGGCGGACGTATTATAGCGCGTGAAAATATAAGTGCATTAAGAAAGAATGTTACAGCCAAATGTTATGGAGGTGACATCACAAGAAAGAGAAAGCTTCTTGAAAAGCAGAAAGAGGGTAAGAAGAGAATGAAGGCTATTGGTAATGTTGAGATACCTCAGGATGCATTCATAAGCGTACTTAAAACAGATGACAATACCAAATAATTTTATTAGATTTCTTTAACGCACGGTAGATACGCTTTTATTTATTGTTTAGATTATAATTTAAATATCTATTATATTTGAAATTTTACTTAGCGTGCGGTGTGTAGGCAATAAATTTAAAAAAATCTTGGGTGGGCGTTAACATTTGTAATTAAGCAACAAGAGAATAAAAAACAAAAATATCAAATATAAATTATAAAGTATAAAGGGTGGGGTATGTAAATAAGATTTAAAACTTAAATTATATACCCCGCCTTCTTAAATTTAATATCTTAATTTGCAAAAAAGACAAAATAAAAATGATATGATACATTTTTTATTTAAATAAAACTAGAATATTAAAATTATTTTATATGACTTCTGTATTAATTATGTGCTTTTGCAACTTTGACGAAGTCCGGTAAAAGTTGATAAAAATAAGTTCAAAATTTTATTAACATACACCGCCATTTATTTTTTTAAATTACTCTGTATATCTTACATATTAAATTTACCGCGTTATTTTAAATTTAATATATAAATTAACAATAATAAAAAAATTATCCGGTATACTCTTCTATATAGTTACGCATAAGCATTTTTATTGTTTCTTTGTCGGCATCAAGTGAGGCAATATCAAATGCATCAATCATTATTTTGCGTTCCTCAGGTGTTAAGCATTTTACAGGATCTTTTGCTATGAATAATTTTTTATACTGCGAAGGTATTAATGTTTCATCGTCCATTAAAATTTCTTCATAAAGTTTTTCACCTTCTCTGATCCCTGTAAATATTATAGGAATATCTTTCTCTGTTAGTCCGTACATTTTAAGCATGTTTTTAGCTAAGTCTAAAATCTTTACAGGCTTTCCCATATCCAAAGTAAATATTATTCCGTCATTTAAAGTACATGCCTTTATAACTAGTCTTGCAGCTTCTCTTATAGACATAAAGAATCTTACCATTTCAGGGTGAGTTACAGTTAATGGTTTACCTTCTCTAATCTGCTTTTCAAATACAGGTATAACGCTTCCGCTGCTTCCTAAAACATTACCGAATCTTGTTATTTTAAATGCAGTACTGTTTTGTTCATGAGATAAGGACATTATCATTCTTTCGCATATTCTTTTGCTTGCTCCCATTAATGAAGTAGGGCGAACTGCTTTGTCTGTTGATATAAATACAAAATTTTTAATATTATTTTTAATTGCAAGAGTAGCTATATTTTCAGTGGCTAGTATATTATTTTTTATTGCCTCTTCAGGATAAGCTTCCATAAAAGGCAAATGTTTATGAGCGGCTGCATGGAAAATTATATCCGGATTTTCTTCTTTTAATATTTTATCAACTTTAACGTAATCTCTTACATTTGAAATTATATAAGTAAATTTATGTTTGTTTTTTTCGTTTTTTCTGTCATTTATAGACATTATAAGGGAATGAATTGCACTTTCAGAATTATCTAAAGCCATAACTTTTTTTACAGGCAATGTAATCAATTGTCTTACAAGCTCGCTTCCTATAGAGCCTCCTCCTCCTGTAACTAGTATTGTTTTATCCTGATAGTATGCAGATATTTCTTTTTCATCAAATCCAATCTCTTCACGTCCTAGCAAATCTGATGGCTCTATATTTCTAATATCTTTTATAGAGGCATTTCCTTTTATTATTTCAAAGAAGCAAGGAAGTATTTTATATTTTATTCCTGTAGGATATATAATATCTAATATTTCAAGAAGTTCTTTTTGCTTTAATGTTGGTATTGCAATTATGATTTCTTCTATCTCAATATTTTGATTTTTATAAAAATCTATTGTTTTTTCTATATCTTTAACTTTGCCTTTTACATCGATAGAGTGATTTTCAATATTTACTTGTTTCTTATTTTCATCATCATCCAAAAAACAAAGTATATTATATTCGTTATTGTTATCAGAAGTTAATATTTCAGATGCAAGAGTTTCACCTGCATTCCCAGCACCTATTATAACTATATTCTTTTTATTCATTATATATGCAATCCCAAGTATATATATTCATATTAGGTTTATAGTATATATTTTTTTTTTTATTATACAAGTATACAAGATTTGATAATTACTTTTTAATTATATATTTATTTTATTTTTATAAAAAAGTTTGACAAATTAAATGTTTTTTGTAGAATTGTTTTATAATTAGTGCATCTAAAATTAGGATGATATATGCATAAAACAAATAATAATTATAACAGAAACAATAATAAAAATAATACAAATAAAGTGGATGTAAAAAAATTATTTTCTGATATAGGCACGGTAGCCAATGTCTTAGGTAAAATAATAACGACTTCTAAGGTTGTAGTAGATGAATTAAAAAATCAATCTGGTATATTATATGTATTTGATACTAATGCCTTAATGAATGATCCTAATTTAATTACTATACAAAAAAGAAATAGCAGTTATATTGTACCTATTGTTGTTTTAGAAGAATTGGATAAATTAAAATTGGATAAAAATAGATCGCAAAAAGCAAGTAATGCTATAAGAGCTATTAATAAATCAAATGTTCGTATAGAAAAATATAGCGAACATGTTTTACCAAAAGATTTTGATATGAGAAATAATGATAATAAAATACTTGCAACGGCAATGAAATTTTCAAATAAAAATGTTGTTATAGTAACAGAAGATAATAATTTAAAAAATAAAGCAAAGTCTCAAAATATTAGATGTATATCCTTATCAGAGTTTAGGAGATCATAAATATTATAATTAAGAATATATAATTACTCTTCAAACTTTATTATATTTTAATTTTATTAATCTGTAATTTTGTGCATGTCTATAGTAAAAGTTTATAAAAATATAATTTTATTTACATTCCCGCCCTTTATGTTTTCTAATTTCATTTTAAATTATAATTTTATTAATATTTAAAATTTTAATTTGATATTAAAACGCCCGCCCAAGTTTTTATTAGAGTTAACATCTGCTCAACGCACGGTTAATTTTATATTATTAGATAATAAAATTAGAATTATAAATTTATTATAATTATGAATCTGCTCTGCGTGCGGTAATTTATTTTTATTCAACTACTCCAATGTATGGAAGATTTCTGTATTTCTGAGCATAGTCAATTCCATATCCTACAACAAACTCATCTTCAATATCAAAACCATTATAGTCGATTTTAATGTCAACTTTTCTTCTTGAAGGTTTATTTAGAAGAGTGCATATTTTAAGAGAAGCAACATTTCTAGTTTTTAATACTTCGCATATTTTCTCTAAAGTGTATCCTGTATCTATTATATCTTCTACTATAATTACATCTCTTCCTGTAAGAGGGATGTCAACATCTTTAAGTATTTTAATTTCAGAACCTATTTTATTATTACCATAGCTAGATACTATCATAAAATCAATTTCCACAGGTACATTAATATATCTTGATAAATCAGCAATGAATATAAAAGAACCTTTTAAAAGTCCTATTATACATGGTATATTTTCTTTATTTTTAAGATCATTAGAAATTTGTTCTGCTAATTCTTTAACTTTCTTATTTATATCTTCCTCGGATATAAGTACTTTTGATATATGCTCATCTTTTTTCATAAATTATCCCTTAATTTTTTATAGTGATTTTTTTATATATTATCGTATATAAATAATAATTTAATTAAAAATAAAAATATATTTTAAATTATTTGTAATGAATGAATTGATTATATAAATAAGATAAAGTTTATATTATTAAAAAATCCGACAGATAAAATATTTTATCTGTCGGATTTGTACTTTATTAAAAGCTTAAATTATTCTAAATTAATTAGCTTTTTTAGCTTCTATAGCTTTTGCTAACTCTTCAGCTAATAGAGGAAGTACTTTATTAACATCTCCTACTATACCTAAATCAGCAATTCCAAACATTGGAGCATCTTTATCTTTGTTTATAGCAATGATATATTCAGATTCTTCCATACCAGCCATGTGCTGAATAGCACCAGAAATACCGCAAGCGAAGTATATATTAGGTCTTACTGTTTTACCTGTCTGACCAACTTGTCTAGACTGTTCTATGAATCCAGCATCAACAGCAGCTCTTGAACCAGAAACGATAGCACCGATTTTAGAAGCTACAGCCTCAAGATTCTTGAAGTTTTCTTTAGAACCTACACCTCTACCTCCAGATACCAATATCTTAGCTTCTGTAATATCAATTTTCTTAGTAGATTCTTTTACTACATCTAAGATTTTAACTTTCATTTTAGAAGTGTCTATAGTTAAAGGTAATACTTCAACTTTACCTTTTTTTCCTTCTTCTTTAGCTAGCTTTTGCATTACACCAGGTCTTACAGTAGCCATTTGAGGTCTGTGATCAGGACAAACAATAGTAGCCATCAAGTTTCCGCCGAATGCAGGTCTTGTCATTCCGAAAACTTTAGTTTCATCATCTATATCTAATTTTGTACAGTCAGCAGTAAGTCCTGTAGATATTCTTGAAGATACTCTAGGAGCTAAGTCTCTTCCTAAAGTAGTTGCACCTAATAAAACTATTTCAGGTTTTTTAGCATTTATTATTGCAGTTAATGCTTGAGCATAAGCTTCAGTATCGTATTGTTTTAAAAGTTCATTATCAACAACAACTACTTCATCAGCACCATACTCAACTAAAGTTTGAGCTAAACCTTCTATTTTATGTCCTACTAAAGCTGCTGTTACAGATACATTTAATTTAGCAGCAAGTTTTTTTGCTTCACCGATTAATTCTAAACCTACGTTTTGAATTACACCGTCTCTTTGTTCTGCGAATACTAATATTCCTTTGTAATCACTTAAATTCATTATCTATCTCCTTTTTCTAAGGTTCTTTGTTAATTTAATTAAATAACAAATTTTTCTTTTAATTTTTCAATTATGATATTAACAGCTTCTTTTGTATCAACTTCAAATACTTTACCGGCTTGTTTAGCTCCTTTAGTAAATGATTTTTTAACTTTTGTAGGAGAACCAGTAAGACCAATCAAAGAAGGGTCAATTTTTATAGTTTCAGAAGACCAAATTTCAATTTCTTTATCATAAGCTTCAACAATTCCTTTAACTCTCATGTATCTTGGGCTATTAGCTTCTGATAATACTGTTATTAATGCTGGTAATTGAACGTTTAGTAGGTAATATCCATCTTCTATTACTCTTTTTACTGTTAATGATTTATCAGCTTCGTTATATTGAATTTCTTTTGCATAAGAAATTTGAGGTATTTGTAAGTGTTCAGCTGTTTGAGGACCAACTTGAGCAGTATCACCGTCTATAGCTTGTCTTCCTGAAATAATAATATCATATTCTAAAGTTCTTAAAGCAGCTGCTAATGTATTAGAAGTAGCTAATGTATCAGCACCGCCGAATTTTCTATCTGTTATAAGAATAGCTCTGTCTGCTCCCATAGCATAAGCTTCTCTTAATATTGCTTCAGCTTGAGGAGGTCCCATAGTTATTACAGTTACATGAGCACCGTATTTATCTTTTAATTTTAAAGCTTCTTCTAAACCTGCTTTATCATCTGGGTTCATTATACTAGGAACACCATCTCTTATTAATGTACCTTTTACAGGGTCTAGTTTAATTTCTGTTGTATCTGGAACCTGTTTTATACAAACTACTATTTTCATTTCTATTCCTCCATAAATATTTTATTTACTAATTGGCTTATTTTAAAAGGCTGCCTGCTATTACCATTCTTTGAACTTCTGATGTACCTTCATAGATTTCAGTAATCTTAGCATCTCTCATCATTCTTTCAACAGGATATTCTCTTGTATATCCGTATCCACCATGAAGCTGAACGGCTTTAGTTGTTACTTCCATTGCAGTTTCAGAAGCGAATAATTTAGCTCTTGCAGCATCTACTGAATATGGAAGATGGTTGCTTTCTCTCCAAGCAGCTTTATAAACAAGAAGTCTTGCAGCTTCTACTTTTACTTCAAGGTTAGCTAATTGGAATTGAGTGTTTTGGAAATTAGCTATTGTTCTTCCAAATTGTTTTCTTTCTTTTACATAAGCAACAGTTTCATCAAGAGCACCTTGAGCGATACCTAATGCTTGAGAAGCAATTCCTATTCTTCCTCCGTCAAGAGTCATCATAGCAATTTTGAATCCTTTTCCTAATTCTCCTAATAGGTTATCTTTTGGTATTCTTGCATTTTCGAATATTAATTCGCAAGTTGCAGATCCTCTGATTCCCAATTTTTTCTCTTTTTTACCAACAGTAAATCCAGGAGTTGTTGATTCAACTATAAATGCAGAAATTCCTTTTAATCCTTTTGATTTGTCTGTCATAGCAAATATTACATATACATTTGCATATCCTGAATTTGTTATGAATATTTTAGAACCATTAATTACCCATTCATTAGTAGCTTCGTCTAATACAGCTACAGTTTGCTGACCTGCAGCATCTGTACCAGCATTTGGTTCAGTAAGACCGAATGCACCAAGCCATTCGCCGCTAGCCATTTTAGGAACATATTTTTGTTTTTGAGCCTCTGTACCGAATTGTAAAATAGGCCAAGTTCCAAGAGAAGTGTGAGCAGAAAGTATAACACCTGTAGTACCGCAAACTCTTGATAATTCTTCAACAGCCATAGCGTACATTAAGTTGTCTCCGCCAGCTCCGCCGTATTCTTTAGGAATTGGAATACCCATAAGTCCGATTTCAGCCATTTTTTTAACAGTTTCAACAGGAAATCTTTCTTCCTCGTCAAGTTCTGTCGCTAAAGGTTTTACCTCTTTTTCAGCAAATTCTCTAATCATTTGTCTGAAAAGTTGATGTGTTTTAGGCAAATTAAATTCCATTCTAACCCTCCTGATGATTATCTTTGAAAATAAAATTTTTGAATTTTAGTTAATTTATTTTTTTGTTTAAAATATAATATATTTTTTATTAAAAATCAAATCATATAATATGATAAAAATGGTTTTTTGTTTAATTTTAAAACAAAAAATGTATAAAATTAAGCAAATATTGTGTTTTATTATTACTTAATCTTCCTTAATTATAGCAATTTCTTCTATAGATTTGCTTAAAAATGTATTGAGAAAGTTATAATATTTAATTAGTTTTTTATTCTTTTTATATAAATTCAATTCTAAATATTATAAAATAATTAAGCTTTTTATTTCTAATTAGAAATAGTATTTTAATTAAACTTTGAATTGTTTTTGTAATACTTATTTTTTATTGTTGCTATGATAAATATATTTTCTTTTTTAATAAATTAAATAAGCGGCTTAAGTTTGATTTATTTTTAAGTAATAATAAATAGACTATAAATTGCTGATTAAGTTTTTAGAAAATTTATTTTTATGTTTTATATGATTGAATATTCTTATTGTTATACCTCAATTATTGATACTTTCTCAATTAATTAAAAATTTCAGTTACTTTATTTTTAAGCTATAAACAAACGGCCACAATAAATAGCTAATGAATTTTTTATAAAATTATTTTTATGTTTTATATGATTGAATATTGATTATTATCATACCTCAATTACTAATAATTTCTTAATTAATTAAAATTTTAGTTAATTTATTTTTTAGACTATAAACAAACATCCAAAATAAATAACTAATGAATTTTTAGAAAGTTCATCATTGGCAGTAATAATGAATTTTATATTTATTTGTTATTATTTATTCTTTTTGTACTTATTAAGTAAAATTATTACTACTATATTATTTATTATATTCAAAAATTACTTTTATTAAGATATGTTTTTATTAAATAAAATATTTTTCTATATTATAATTTTTTGATATAGGTTTTTTATTATTATAAAAGCATAATAAAAATAGTTCTATATCGGACTTTATAATTATAGTTTTAAAATTTAAAATATTTTTTTAAATTGTTATGTGCATGAATAGTTAGTATTATGTTAGTGCGGGATTTAAATATTTTTAAAAATAATAATAAATTGTGTTTAGTGAATTCTATATTGTTAAATTTTAAAATTATATAGCTATGTTATATAATTTAATAAAATAGTGGAAATAATATGTCAAATTATATTTTTTTATTTTGCTTGATTTTTTTAAAAATATTGATACACTATTAGAATAGTGTTTTTGGAGAAATTTTTTAAAATTCTATAAATCAATTTATAAAAAGTCAAGGAGTTATTATGGCTGAAGAGAAAAAATTAGACTCCCTTCTTGAGCGCATATATCAAGACGGTGTTGAAAAATCCAACAAAAAAGCTGATGAAATAATCTCAAATGCTAAAAGCGAAGCTGACAGAATTATAAAAGAAGCAGAAGCAAAATCAGAAGAAATTATTAAAGAGGCAGAAAGAAAGTCAGAAGAGCTAAAGAAGAATACAATAACAGATGTTCGTATGGCAGGCGAGCAGTCAATCAGTGCTTTAAAACAAAGAATAAAGGATTTAGTAACTGCTAAAGTTTTAGAAGAAGGTTTGAAAGGAGCTTTTGCAGATACTTCTTTCTTGAAAGATTTAATTCTTGAGGTAGTAAAAAAATGGGATATTACTTCAAGCGATGCAGATGTAACAGTATATTTCCCAGAATCAAAAAAAGCAGATATAGATTCATCTTTTGAGAAATCTATAAAAAGTGCTATAAAGAACGCTACTATTAATTTTGATAAAAAATTATCTAATGGTTTCAAAATTGTTCCTGAAGGCGGAAATTATCAGCTGCAGTTTACAGATGAGGATTTCGTAGAGTTTTTCAGTGATTATATTAAAGCAAAAACGGAAGAAGTGATTTTTAGTAAATAAGAGGGGTGAGTATGGGATCATATTATTATCTTATCTCAGGTCTTCCCGAAGTGAAACTTTCTGATGCTAAGGCTAAGTATGATATTAATGAAATTACTCAAAGCATATTATCTAGTTTAAGTGCTAAAGATGCTAAATTTTTTAAGTATCTTGTATATCAAAATGATAATAAAAATTTAGTAAGTGCTATAGCAAAACAAAAGGGATTATTTACTCCTTATATAGAACATATAGAACCATCAATATTCAGTAAAGAAGAAATGCAGAAATATTCAAGCATATCAAATTTGCCATTATATATGAGTAAATTTTTAGAAGACAGTAAGAATGTTGAATGGGAAAATGCAAGACATATAGAAAATACTCTTTTAAATTTGTATTATGAAGAGATGATACAAAGCGGTAATTCATTTATAAAAAATTATGCTTTATTTATGAGAGATATGAAGAATGTTCTTGCTGCTTTAAATGGAAGAGGTTTAGGTTTCAGCAGTGATGAGATAGCTAAAGAGCTTATAGGAGATTATTCTTTAATATCTGCATTGACAAAATCTACAGCTTCAGATTTCGGAGTAGGCAGAGAGATACCATATATTAATACTATTGTAGAGACATTCAATTCATCAGATAAAGCAGATCCATATAATATGGAAAACATAGAATGTTCTTTGGTAAGAGAATTTTTAGATAAATTAACATCTATAAAATCTTTCACAACAGATAATGTTTTTGCTTATTATATAAATCTCACTTATGCTGTTAGTATAAATGGAAGAAACGAAGAGGAAGGTAAAAAACATTTGGAGACGCTAATAGGTTCTTTGAAGGCAAAAGCGTCTGCTATGTAATGTATGTATAATTAATTAGGAGATAGAAATGACTAAAGGTAAAGTAACTGCTATTATATCAAACCTAATTTCAATAGAGGTAGACGGTCCTGTTTCACAAAACGAGATATGTTATGTATCTTGCGGTAATGCGAAACTTATGGCTGAGGTTATTAAAATATCAGGTACTAGTGCTAGTGCTCAGGTATTTGAATCTACTAGGGGTGTAAAATTAGGTGATGCCGTAGAGTTTACTGGTTCAATGTTAGAGATTGAATTAGGACCTGGACTTTTAGGTAAAAACTTTGACGGACTTCAAAATGACCTTGACAAATTACAAGGTGTATTCTTAGAAAGAGGTAAATATAATGATCTTTCTGAAGATAAAGAATCAACTTATGACTTTACTCCGATAGCTAAAGTAGGAGAGGAAGTACAAGCTGGAGATTGGATTGGTGCTGTTAAAGAAGGTTGGATTGACCATAAAATAATGGTTCCTTTCAAATTTGAAGGTAAAGGTGTTGTTGAAAGCGTAGCTTCAGCAGGCACTTATCATTTACAAGATACACTAGCTGTAATCAAATCAGCTAATGGTGAAAAAGTAAATGTAACTATGATACAAACTTGGCCTGTAAAACTTACTATTAAAGCATATAAAGAAAAGCCAAGACCTTTCAAACTATTAGAAACAGGTGTAAGAACTATAGATACATTCAACCCTATTACTGAAGGCGGTACAGGATTTATTCCGGGACCATTCGGAGCAGGTAAAACGGTATTACAGCACGCTTTAGCTACTAACGCAAATGCTGACTTGATTATAATGACAGCTTGCGGTGAGAGAGCTAATGAGGTAGTAGAAATATTTACAGAATTCCCAGAACTTATAGACCCTAGAACAGGAAGAAGTTTGATGGAAAGAACAACAATCATCTGTAACACTTCTAACATGCCTGTTGCTGCCCGTGAAGCTTCAGTTTATGTAGGTATGACTATAGCTGAATATTACAGATCAATGGGACTTAAAGTTCTTCTTCTTGCTGACTCTACTTCTCGTTGGGCACAGGCTTTAAGAGAGATGTCTAACAGACTTGAGGAGTTGCCAGGACCAGACGCATTCCCTATCGACTTGCCAGCTATTATTTCTAGTTTCTATGCTAGAGCAGGTTTCGTATACTTAAATAACGGAGAAACAGGTTCTATTACATTCATAGGTACAGTATCTCCTGCAGGCGGTAACTTGAAAGAGCCTGTAACAGAATCTACTCGTAAAGCTGCTAGATGTTTCTACGCTTTATCACAGAAACGTGCTGATAGTAAGAGATATCCTGCTGTTGATCCATTAGATTCTTATTCTAAATATATTGAATATCCAGAGTTCATAGAATTCTCAGATATTAATATAGAAAAAGGCTGGGCTGATAAAGTAACTAAAGCAAAAGATATTGCTAGAAGAGGACAAGAAGCTAATGACCAAATAAGCATTCTTGGTGATGACGCAGTACCTCTTGAATACCATCAGCGTTTATGGAAAGCAGAACTTATAGACTTCGTTATCTTACAGCAAGACGCTTTCGATAAAGTAGATAAGAACTGTCCTATAGAAAGACAAAAAGAATTATTAAATCAAGTTATGAAAGTTGTAGAAGCTGATTACAGATTTGATGATTACAGCGAAGTAGGTACTTATTTCAAAAGACTTATTAACGCATTCAAACAGATGAACTATTCTGTATATCAGTCTGATGATCACAAAAAATACACAGCTGAGATGGAATCAATATTTGCTGAAAGGAGTATAACACATGCCTAAAGCATTTCAAAAAGTATATACAAAATTAGTACAGATCACTAAAGCAACTGTATCTTTAAGAGCAGAAAATGTTGGTAACGATGAGATGGCTCTAGTAGCCGGCAGACCTGCTCAGGTTGTAAAAATGATTGGAGATATTGTTACACTTCAGGTTTTCCAAGGTACTGAAGGTATACCTACTAACGCTGAAGTTGTATTCTTAGGCAGACCTCCTAGACTTAAAGTAAGCGAACTTCTTGCCGGAAGATTCTTCAATGCTTATGGTGAGCCTATTGACGGAGGTGCAGAAATTGAAGGTAAGGAAGTAGAAATCGGAGGCCCTTCTGTAAACCCTGTTAGAAGAAAACAGCCTTCCGAACTTATCGCTACTGGTATTGCTGGAATCGACCTTAACAATACACTTGTTACAGGACAGAAAATACCATTCTTCGCAGACCCAGACCAGCCTTATAACGCAGTACTTGCACAGGTTGCTTTGAGAGCTGAAGCTGATAAGATCATTCTTGGAGGTATGGGACTTTCTAACGATGACTACTTATCATTCAAAAATACATTCACTGAAGCTGGAGCATTAGATAAAATTATATGTTTCATCAATACTACTGATGACCCTCCAGTAGAAAGACTTTTGATACCTGATATGGCTTGTACAGCTGCTGAATATTTCGCAGTTGAGCATAAGCAGAAAGTTCTTGTTCTTCTTACAGACATGACACTTTATGCAGATGCTTTAGCTATCGTATCTAACAAGATGGACCAAATTCCTTCTAAAGACTCTATGCCAGGTTCTTTATATTCAGACCTTGCTAAAATATATGAGAAAGCAGCTCAGTTCCCAGACGGCGGATCTATTACTATTATTGCTGTTACTACTCTTAACGAAGGTGATATTACTCACGCTGTACCAGACAACACTGGTTACATCACTGAAGGTCAGCTTTACTTAAGACGTGACTCTGATATAGGTAAAACAATCATTGACCCATTCAGAAGTCTTTCACGTTTGAAACAGTTGGTTATAGGTAAGAAAACTAGAGAAGATCACCCTGCTGTAATGAACACTTTAGTTCGTCTTTATTCAGATGCTGCTAATGCTAAAATGAAAAAAGAAAACGGTTTCGACTTAACAGAGTATGATGAAAGATGTTTGAAATATGCTGCTGAATATTCTGAAAGATTATTAGCAATAGACATTAACATCAAAATCGATGAGATGTTGGAAACAGGCTGGGAGTTAATGGGTAAATATTTCAGTAAAGCAGAGGTTGGTATTAAAGACTCTCTAGTAGAACAATTTGGAAAATGGAAAAACTAATTTAAAAAGTAGGTAAAAATATGGCATTAAAGTTTCAATACAATAAAACGGCTCTTCAAAACCTAAGACGCCAGCTTTCTATTCGTGAGAAAGCATTGCCTACTTTGAAAAGTAAAGAGGCAGCTCTTCGTCTTGAGGTAAGAAAGATTACCGCTGAGATTGAATTACTTAAAGAAGAATACCAAAAGTTAGTTAAAGAAAATCAAAACTACAATGGTTTTTGGACTGAGTTTCCTGAAATAGTAAAAATCAAGAAAATCAATTCCGACTTGAAAAATATTGCCGGTGTTAAAGTTAATATACTTTCTAATATAGATTTTGCTATTGAAAATGTCAGCCTCTTTAATATGCCTTCTTGGATAAGACTTGCTATAAGTATGTTTGAACGCCTTATGACTATTCAAGTAAAAATTGAAATGACTGAGGAAAGACTTAATGCTTTGGCTTATGCTAGGAAAAAAACTACTCAGAAAGTTAACCTTTATGAGAAAGTACAAATACCTGAGTATAAAACAGCCATAATCAAGATTAAAAGGTATATGGAAGATGAAGATAATTTAAGTAAATCTTCTCAAAAGATAGTTAAAGAAAGAAACAGAGCTAAGGAGGCATCTTTATGATTAGAAAAATGAAGAAACTCTCTCTCTTTGTCTTTCATGAGGATAGGGAAAAAACTTTAAGCGATTTGGCATCACTTGGACTTGTGCATATTGAAATTGCTAATGGTGTTTCATCTGAAAATATAGAGAATATTTCAAGTAAGAAAAATGATGCTTTAAGAGCTAAAAATATTATTAATAATGCTTTGGCTGATGCTAAAAAGGCTAAAAAAGATGTTTCTAATTTGAAAGCTGATAATTTATCAAAAAAAGCCAGCGAAATTGTAGAAAATGTTATAAGTACTTCTCAGGCTTCTGATAAATTAAAAGCTGAAAGAGATATGCTCAAAAAAGAGTTATCTGTTATAGCTCCTTTCGGAGATTTTAGCTTTGATAAAGTTAATGGCTTAAAAGAAAAAACAGGTTATAACCTTCTATTCTACACAGCAAATGCTAAAGAGTATAATGACTATAATTTCTCTGAAGTTAAGGATATATTTACTTATCCTATTAAAGAGGAAGCTGGAAAAGTTTATTTTGTTGCTTTCAAAAAAGACGGCAGCGAAGAGACTATTCCTTTCGATATAGTTAATATGCCTTCTCATTCTTATAATGAAATAAGTGAGAAAATAGCTAAGCTTGATAAAGAAATAGAAAATAATGATACTGAGATTATAAAAAATCAGGTATTTATAGATGCTATTAATAAAGAAATAGATAATCTTAATATTTCTAATCATTTTGAAGAAGCTAAAGAGAGCTTTGTAGCTAGCGAAGGCACTGAAGGAAAAATCCTTTATGTAGAGGCTTATGTTCCTAAAGATAAAGAAAGCGAAGTGAAGTCTGTACTCGACAGCAAGAAAATAGCTTATATAATGGAAGATCCTTCAAGAGATGATAGAGTTCCTGTTGAGCTTAAAAATAATAAGTATTCAGGTGCTTATGAGCTTATTACAAAATTATTCCAATTACCGAATTATTTCGAGATAGATTTAACTCCTATGATAGCAGTTTTCTATCCATTATTCTTCGCTTATTGTTTCGGTGATTCAGGATATGGTATAGTATTAACTATAGTAGCTTTAATAGGCTTATTTACAGTATTAAAAGGACAATTAAGAGGAGTAGGCATACTTGCTTTAACATTAGGTATATGTACTACTATTATGGGTGTTATAAACGGAGGTAGTTTCTTTGGTGTAAGCATACCTTCAAATACACAAATACCTATATTTGCTACTTTAAGTAAGTATTTAATAATTACAGACTTAAAAGAAAATTGGTTCTTAACTCCATTTAATACAGCATTGCTTATAGGCGTACTTCATATATGTTTTGCTTTATTGGTAGGTGTTATAGACAGAATTAAAACTAGCCCTATAGGCGATATACTTGGTGCTATAGGTAAACTTCTATTCATACCGGGACTTGTTTTATGGTTCTTGGGAGATATGCAGAAAATGGAAGTTATCAAACAATTCAGCACCGTATATTATGCTTTAATAGCTGTTGGTCTGGTATTCTTAGTAATACTTTCTAATGTTGGTAAGAAGCCTGATGTATTAAACTCTATACTTGGAGTTTATTTTGCGGCAACTGGTATAATGGGTGATACACTTTCTTATATACGTTTGTTTGCTTTAGGTGCATCTGGTTCTATATTGGCATTGGTAATAAATCAGATAGGTATGAGTTTCAAAGCTATTCCTGGTGTTGGCGTAGTGATAATGGTTGTATTCCTTGTAGTAGGACATATAGCTATATTCTTACTAAATATACTTGGTGCTTTGGTACACCCTTTGAGATTAACATTTGTAGAATTCTACAATAACGTTGGTTTTGAAGGCGGCGGAAAAGAGTATAAGCCTCTCAAAAAAGCGGCTTAATTAGTTTATATAAAAATAATTAAAAAAGAAAATAATCTAAAAAAGGAGATTTTATTATGGGTTTTACAATGAACACAGCACTTTTATTAGGATATTTAGGTGCAGGATTAATGGTAGGTATGTCTGGTATTGGTAGTGCAGTTGGTACTTCTATTTCTGCTATGACTACAGTTGGTGCTTTAAAGAAAAACAAAGATGCTTTCGGTAGCTGTCTTGTATTGAGCGCTTTACCTGGTACACAAGGTCTTTATGGTTTCGCAGCTTTCTTCATTATGCAGCCTTATCTAACAGCTGACATAAGCATATTCCAAGGTGCTGCTATATTAGGTGCTGGTATTGCTGTTGGTTTAGCTTGTATGGTTTCAGCTATATTCCAAGGTAAAGTTTGTGCTAACGGTGTTGAAGCTATAGGTAATGGTTATGACGTATTCGGTAACACTATCATCGTTGCTGTATTCCCAGAGCTTTACGCTATCGTTTCTTTCGCTACAGCATTCTTAATCAGCGGTGTTTTAGGTGCTTAATTAAGTAATTAATAAAAGTGAATAAATAAGAATCCGTAGGAGTGATAATAACTCTTACGGATTTTTTGTTTTTAATAAAAATAAAAAAAATCATATATAATTATGATATCAATTTTTTATTATCTATTATTTATATAGTTTTATTGTTATAAGGTATATTAATTTTATAAATTATTTATCTTTTTATTTAAAATAAGAGGAGTAAATTATATGAAAAAGTATATTGCAGAACCATTTAGAATTAAGATGGTAGAACCTATAAGAATGATATCTAGGGAAGAAAGAGAGCAAAAAATAAAAGAAGCGAATTATAATGTATTTGCTTTGAAAGCTGAAGATGTTTATATTGATTTATTAACTGATTCAGGTACCGGTGCTATGAGCGATAAGCAATGGTCTGGAATTATGATGGGTGATGAATCATATTCTGGAAGCAGAAGTTATTTTCATCTTATGGATGTTGCTAAATCTATATTCGGATACAAATATTTTCAGCCTGTTCACCAAGGAAGAGCAGCTGAAAAAGTATTGCTTCCTAATATAATTAAAAAAGGTCAGTATTCTATTTCAAATATGCACTTTGATACAACAAGAGGACATGTTGAATTAGCTGGAGGTATAGTTGTAGACTGTGTTTGTAAAGAGGCATTGGATACAGAGAACTATTTTGATTTCAAAGGTAATATGGATGTAGAAAGACTAGAGAAATTAATAAAAGAGTACAAGCCTGAGAATGTAGGTATTATTATAATGACAATTACAAATAATACAGCAGGAGGTCAGCCTGTATCTATACAAAATATAAAAGAAACTTCTGAAATAGCCAAGAAATATAATATTCCTCTTATTATAGATGCTGCCAGATATGCTGAAAACTCTTATTTTGTTAAGAAAAGAGAGAAAGGCTACGAAAATAAATCAATAAGAGAAATAGTAAAAGAGACTTTCCAATATGCTGACGGATTTACTATGAGTGCTAAAAAAGATGCTATAGTTAATATGGGCGGATTAATAGGTATAAAAGATGATGAAGCTTTATATGAAAAAATTAAAATATCTACTATTCCTAATGAGGGATTTGTTTCATACGGCGGATTATCCGGAAGAGATTTAGAAGGTCTTGCTATAGGTTTAGATGAAGGATTGGATGTTGATTATTTGCATTATAGAATAGGACAGATTGAATATTTAGGTGATATATTAAGAGAAGCTAAAGTACCTTTTCAATATCCTGTAGGAGGACATGCTTTATTTGTAGATGCTAAAAAACTTCTTCCTCATATTCCTTATTATGAGTTTCCTGGACAGGCTTTGGCTATAGAATTATACAGAGAAGCAGGAATAAGAGGCTGCGATATAGGTTCTTACATGATAGGAAATGATCCTAAAACAGGAAAGCAAATAGAATCTGAATTGGAATTAACAAGATTAGCTATACCTAGGAGAGTTTATACACAGGCACATATGGATGTTGTAGCTGAGGCTTTGATATCAATAAAGGATAGAGCTTCTTCTATAAGAGGATATAGAATAACTTGGGAGCCTCCTATATTAAGACATTTTACATCCAAATTAGAACCATTATCTTAATAATAGAATAAGTGTGTAGATATGAATAAAGAGAGAGGAAATTTTAGCAGTTCTATAGGTTTTATTATAGCTTGTGTTGGATCAGCTGTTGGTATAGGGAATGTTTGGATGTTTCCTTGGAGAGTAGGGCAATTCGGCGGGGCAATATTTCTTATATTATATTTTTTCTTCGTTATTGCTCTAGGTGTAATAGGTTTAATAGGCGAATTTACATTGGGCAGAATGAATAAAACAGGCCCTATAGGTTCTTTTGAAAATGCTTTAAAAACTAGAAATAAAAATTTCGGAGCTATTATAGGCATCATTCCTATGATTGGGGCTCTTGGTATAGCTATAGGATATTCTGTAGTTGTAGGGTGGATATTAAGATATACTGTAGGTGCTATAGACGGCAGTTTATTTTCATCTTCAGATATTGGTATATATTTTGTATCTATTATAACTGATTTTGGAAGTGTACCTTGGCATATTACAGGAATATTCATTTGCGTTATTATATTAATTGGCGGAGTAAGCAAGGGAATAGAACTAGCTAATATGTTATTAATACCTCTATTCTATATATTGTTTATTATATTATTAGTGAGAGTATTAACTTTACCCAATATAAAAGAAGGAATATATTATTTATTATTTCCTAATTGGAAGATTTTATATAATCCTAAGGCTTGGGCTATGGCGCTTGGTCAGGCATTTTTTTCTATATCTTTAGCCGGAAGCGGAATGGTAGTATACGGATCATATTTAAAAGATGATATAAACATACCAAAGTCTGCAATTCAAACTGCTGTTTTTAGTTCTTTAGGTGCTTTATTATGTGCTTTTGTGGTTATACCTGCTGTATTTGCATTTGGAATAAATCCTAATGCAGGGCCTCCTTTAATATTTATATCTATACCTTTAGTATTTCAAAAAATGCCTTTCGGTTATTTTTTCTCTATACTATTTAATATATCAATATTATTTGCGGCTATTTCATCTTTGATAAATTTGATGGAATGTCCTATTGAGGCATTAGAAAATAGATTGAAATTATCAAGAAAGGTTTCTGTTATTACTATTGGAATAATCATGATAGCTATAGGTATTTTTATAGAAAGAGCTGATAGAGTAGGATCATGGATGGATTTTGTTTCTATGTATATTGTTCCTACAGGAGCTATGCTTTCTGCTGTAATGATTTTCTGGGTTATAGGAATGAAAACTTTCAGAGAAAATGCTGAAAAGGGAATGAATAAACATTTGCCTAAATGGTTTGATTTTATGTCTAAATATGTATTTGTTGGAGTATCTATTTTGATTTTAATATTAAGTATTACATTGGGAGGATTCTAATAAATATATAATTTATTAATAAGAGGGTTAGGTTATTATGCCTAGCCTTTTTTATAATCAAAATTGACAAATAATAATAGTCTGTTAAAATAGCTTAATTAAAAATAATATAATGGAATATGCAATATGGCTGAAAACTATAAGGTAATAGCAAGAAAATACCGTCCTCAAACTTTTGAAGAAGTTATAGGACAGGAACATATCACTAAAACAATATCAAAAAGTATAGCTCAGAAAAAAATAGCTCATGCATATCTTTTTTCTGGTGCTCATGGTGTAGGTAAAACCTCTCTTGCTAGAATTATAGCTAAAGCATTAAACTGTGTTAATGGCCCTACTGATAAGCCTTGCGGAGTTTGTCCTTCTTGTACTCAAATAGAAAATGGTACTCCTCTTGATGTTATAGAAATTGACGGCGCCAGCAATAGAGGTATAGAGAATATAAGAACTATTATAGAAAATGTAAGAATATCTCCGGTTGCTGGAAAATATAAAGTATATATCATAGACGAGGTGCATCAGATAACTAATGAAGCTTTTAATGCACTTCTTAAAACTTTAGAAGAGCCTCCTGCTCATGTAGTTTTCATACTTGCTACTACAGAAGCTGAAAGGGTACTTCCTACTATAAGAAGCCGTTGTCAGCAATATACTTTTAAATCTCTTGGTATAGAAGACTTAGAAAAAATATTAAAAGGCATACTTGATAAAGAAAATATTAAATATGATGAAGAAGCAATTTTCTTAATAGCTAAGCAGGCCAGAGGTTCTGTACGCGACAGTGAAACTATACTTGAGAAAATGATAGCCTACACTACAGATAAAAAGTATATAACTAGTGCAGATGTTAATGCTGTTGTCGGAGGAAATAATTTTTCTTTTGTCAAAGGTTTTTTTGATATTATGATTGAAGGTGATAAAAGAAAATATTTTGAATTTGTAAAGAAATTATTTGAAGAGGCAGTTGATCCGAGAACTTTTATTAACAGCATAATAGAGTATATACGTGTTGTGCTTATGATAAAAAGCGGTATTGATGATATAAAATTATTAGAGATAACTGAAAATGAGAGAGATGATTTAAAGACTTTTGCTAATCATTATAATGATGATGAAATAGAGAGAATACTTGATTATATATTATCTGTTGAAGAGCGTATAAGAAGTGCTTCGAATACTAGAACTATATTTGAAATGCGTATGCTTTTACTTCTTAATACTGATAATTTGATTCGTCCTGTTGATATAATATCTTCAAATATGCAGTCTGTTTCTTCTGTTTCTGTTAATGAAGATTATGGATTTGAAAGTGTAAGCAGCAGCAATAATTCTGCTGTTAATAATTCTTCAGCAGTAAATCAGCCTAAACCTCAATATGATGTTCCTTTGAATCCAAACGATAAGAGAAGAATATTCTATAATAAAATACTTTCATTTATAGAGTCAGAAAGCCCTACTATATACTCTTTATTATCTCAAGGAAACCCTATAGAAAGTAAAGGTGCTGTTTTAATAGTGGCATTACCGGATCATATATATGATATGACTCAGACAGATAAACGCATAAATGATTTAGTGGCAAAAGCTATACCTCATTTCACTAAGAATAAAGATGTGGCTATACAATTTCAGAAGGCAGTTGAAGGAAACATGATAGATAAATTAAAGAGCAAATTGCAGGCTACAGAGGTAGATGAAAGTTCTTTATAATTTTTTATAGAATTATAGTTTTTGTATATAGCTAAATAATTATATGAACAATAGTACAATAAATACACATACTACGGTTTAATATTTTCAAAATATGTATTGAATATAGTGTACAACAAATAATAAAATTAAAAATCTAAATTTTAACTTTGTAATTGTTTATTCAACTTTTTCCCGCCACACTACTTCCTTCGGTCGCAAAAGAACTGTGGATTCGGGGGCTAGCCCCTGAAAATAATAGCAATATAAAAACTAACTTTGTCAAACGATGCACTTTATATAAAATTATCAACTTTTTTGCCGCACAAAAAAGTTGCTATATCCTCGACAAGCTCGGATACGCTTTGCGAAAACGCAATTGCTAGAACTTTATATTTTAAGAATATCTATCAAATATGGTGTAATACCCTAATTTTAGGTTAAAAATGCAGTTTTTTTGGTTCTTTTATACTAATAAAAGAACTTGGGTGCTGCGTAAGCACACAGAGTGGGGGGCAAAGCCCTGCAGATATTTAAAATTAAAAAAATTATTTCTGACAAAGTATATTTGTTTAGGTATATATTGTATAATAACAAGTAATCAGCCGCACTTATAGTTGGCTATCCATAATGATTTACGATACCGTGCGGAAATCCTCTGTGAAGCGTACCCAATGGGTATAGGCGAATAGTTGACAAACTTAGATTTTTTCAGTATAGTATAAAACTTATAAAATTCAAAAGGCTATTAATAAATATGAAAAAGCAACAAAATGAAGAAGCTGTTAGGCTTGTAAAGGTTATATTAGAATCCGGTTTTGCAAGCAGAAGAAACTGCGAGAAGGCTATAATGTCGGGAAGAGTTAGGGTAAATAATCAGGTTATACTCGATCCTGCTTATAGAGTTAAAGAAGATGATTCTGTTTCTATTGACAGAGAATTAATAAAAAGACAGACTAAAAGGTATATGGCATTATACAAACCTATAGGTGTTGTAAGCACTACAAAATATTTACCTGGAAGAAGAATCATCACAGAATTTTTCAAAGGTATTAAAGAAAGGCTTTTTTATGCTGGAAGGCTTGACTCCGAATCAAGAGGTATAATGATAATAACAAATGACGGAGAGTTTGCTAATATCATTACTCATCCTTCATACGAAATTTTAAAAGTTTATGATGTTACTGTTAATGGCAAAATAGATTCTGAAGCTCTTTTGAATGCAAGCAAAGGTATAACAATTAAAAATGTTTCATATTCGCCTTTTAAATTTAAAATTTTATCAAAGGGCAGAATACAAAGTAAAATACGCTTAACTATAAACGAAGGAAAAAACAGAGAGATAAGAAAGATATTCGATCACCTTGGATATAAAGTTATAGATTTGGAGAGAATTTCCGTAGGCTGTGTAAGCAAATACGATGAAGTTTCCGGAACTTTAGAGGCTGGTCATATAAGAGATTTAACTAAAAAAGAGATAGATTTCTTCTTCAAACAAAAAGATAAAAAATTAAAAGATATTGAAAGTATATTTGAAAATATTCCTGATGATATAGATGATATAGAAGATGAAAATTATGAAGATAGTATTTTAAATAGCAGTAACAACGATAAAGAAGAAAAGAAAAAAGTTCATGATAAATCGAAATGGGCTAAGGCTAAGCCAAAGAAAAAAAGATTAGTTACAAAAAAGTCTTCTACATTTAAAGGAAAAATGCAGAAGAAAAGTAGTAAATCTGAATTTTCTGAAAATAGAAAAGATAAAAAACTTACAAGCAAAAAAAATAATAAATCAATTAATAAAAAAAGTACTAGGAAAGCAGATTTTAAATCTAATAAACGCTAGGGTGGGTATGCTTTTTTCTAAATAAGCTTTTAACATAAATAAAATTTTTAATTCAGTGATAGCTTTAAATATAAAAGGGCGGGGTATGTAAATTAAGTTTTAAGATTTAATTACATTTGCCCACCCTTTATATTTTTTAAACTATTTGTGATTTTTGTATTATTTTTTCTTTTAGTTTTTGTCAGTTATTTTTGCTGCCCACCCAGGATTTTTTTAAATTCATGACGTATCCTCCCGCACGCTGAGTTAAGCATATAAGTATATGCTGATTAATAATAACATGGCAACTATATAAAAAATCTAATTCACCGTGCGTGAAGCAGATTAAAAGTCTAATTAAATTTTGGGCGGGTATGCTTTTTTCTAAATAAGCTTTTAACATAAATAAAATTTTTAGTTCAACGATAGCTTTAAACTTAAAAGGGCGGGATTTAAAAGATTGACAATATCTTTAATTTTTTTAAATCATTTATCTCTTTTGGTATTTTTTCTAACTTGTTTGAATCAAGAATAAGTTCTTCTAAATTTTCTAAATTTTTTATTTGCCTGTCTATCTTTTTTATTTTATTGTAGGATATATCAAGGAATTCAATATTATATAATTTGAATATGCCGTCAGGAAGATAAGATATATTACAGCTGCTTATGTCTAGTTCTTTTAAGTTTATAAGCTTTTCTATATATTCATCAATTTTATCAATATAATTATTAGATATATTCAAATATTCAAGCATTGTTAAATAAAATACTTCTTTAGGAAGAATCTTTATATTATTAGCAGATATATCAAGTACTTTAAGTTTTTTTAAGTTTTTTATTTGTTTTGGTATTTTTTCTATATAGTTTAAAGATAAATATAGCTTTTCTATATTTGTAAGTTTAAAAATTTCTATAGGTATTTTTTCAATGTCTAAATTGCTTAAATTTAATTCTTTTAATGAAGTTATTCTTTTTTTAGTCATACTTGAAATATGATATATTTTATTTTTTTTAGCCCATTTAATTAATTTATGAAAATCATTATCCGTCATTATCTTACCTCATAATAATATATTAACATAGAATTATGACAAAAAATGACATTTATATATATTTTTGTATATTTTTTGGCATATTTTTATATATTATCAGAGTATAAGAAATTTGTGAAATAATCAGGATAATCTATTTCAAAGTCTAATAATTCTTTAGTTATAGGATGCATAAACTCGATTTTTTTGGCAACTAGCATAAGCCCTGAATATTTAGAAAAACTTTTAGAATATATTTTATCTCCCGCTACAGGAAAGCCTTTATATGATGAATGCACTCTTATTTGATGGGTTCTGCCTGTTTTAAGATTAATTTCTATAAGAGTATGGGAATTAAATCTTTTTAAAACTTTTATATGAGTAAGAGCTTCTTTACCATCTTCTCTTACAGTCATTTTTTTTCTATATACATGATGCCTTCCTATAGGCAGATTAATCTCTAAATAATTATCTTTTAGTACGCCTACAACAATTGCATGATAAATCTTTTTTATAGTTCTGTTTTTAAATTGTTCCTGAATACTTGATACTATATTAGCATTTTTTCCTATAATCATAAGTCCTGAAGTATCTTTATCAAGTCTATGTATAATTCCAGCTCTCTCTTTATTTCCAACAAAATCAAAATCTTTTATTTTATAAAGAAGTGCATTAACTAAAGTTCCGCTCATTTCAGAAGGAGAACAATGAACACTCATACCTGCAGGCTTATTTATTACAAGTAAATATTTATCTTCGTAAAGTATATCTAAATCAATATTTTCAGGTATTGGATTTGCTGTATCTGTTTTTTCTTTAAAGATGTTTTCTGAATCAATTATTATATTATCATTTAATTTGAGAGAATATGATAATTTTTTTTCTATGCCATTAACAATTATAGAAGTTAAATAATTTTTTACTTGGCTTCTAGTAATATTTAATTTTTCGCTTATAAATGTATCTAATCTTTTTCCTATATCATCTTCTGTTATAATGAATGATTTTTTATTATCAGAATTATTTAAATCAATTTCATCATCTTCGATTTCTTCTGCATCAATTCCGTTTTTATTTTCTAAATTCATAATTAATTATTTTCTGTATTATTGTTAGATTCTATATTTTTCTTTTTATCAAAATCTTCTTTGAAAAAGAATACTCCTATTGCTATAATACATATACCTATTGTTATAGAGGCATCAGCAATATTATAATTATAAGGAAATCTTATAGTTTCATTAAAACCCATGCTTATAAAATCTGTAACATATCCTCTCATAATTCTATCAACTAAATTTCCCATAGCTCCTCCAAGAACCATAGTAAAACCTATCATAGATAATTTTTGTTTTTTTACATTGATAGAAATCATTATAAAGAAAATTATAATCATGGCTATAAATACTATAACTTTTAATAATTCAGGTATTATATGCTGAATTGTTTCAGGAACATTATTCAGAAATCCGAAAGATACTCCGTAATTTCTTGTATATATAAATATTAATATATCTCCTATTACTCTTTTAATTATAGTTTCCTGCAAATATTTATCTATAAAATATTTAGATATTGTATCAGCTATAAAAATTAGCATAGCTGTCAAAAAATATATTTTTTTCTGTTTTATTTCTTCTTTAATTGTATTTAATTTTATCATATTTTATTTCATCTCTAAGTTAATTTATTATATAAGCAGCAGCAAATAATTTAATATGCTTGTACATTTGAAGTTTTATGAAAAATAATAATAATTTATATTCGTAAAAATTACAAGTTTTTTTAATATGTAATAATATGTATTTATATACTTGTATTTACTTTTTTTTATAATTTATGTTATAATTAAAAAAATATAAATTTATAGGAATTAATAATTGTATGGACTTAAAAGATAAGGCCCAAAAAATATTAGATGCCAAAGTTCTTGTTATAGGCGATTTAATGCTTGACAGATTTACTTACGGAGATGTTATAAGAATATCACCTGAAGCACCAGTTCCAATACTTCATGTAAAGAATGAAGAGAGTTATTTAGGAGGTGCTGGAAATGTGGCTAGAAATATATCCGCTTTGATTGGAAATAGTAATAGTGATAATATATTTATGATAGGTGTAATTGGAAAAGATAAATCTGCAGATATCATAATGGAAAATATAAATTATGCTAATATATCATCAAAAGGAATTGTAATAGATGATACAAGATCTACTATAACAAAAACTAGAATAGTTGCTGGAACTCAGCAGATAGTTCGTATAGATGAAGAAGATACAAGTCCATTTTCTTCTAATATAGTAAAGAATATAGAAAAAGCATTTATGGATAATGTAGATAACTATAATGTTGTTATAATAAGTGATTATAATAAGGGAGTAATTACAAAACAATTATCAAAAAAGATAATAGATACCTGCAATAAAAAAAATAAGCCTGTATTAGTTGATCCTGCTATAAAACATTTTTCATTTTATAAGAAAGCTACTCTTATGACTCCTAATTTAAAAGAAGCTGTAGAAGGTGCAGAAAGTAAAGCCCCTTTTTATGAATTTGATGCAAAAGCTATAAAAGTTTTAGGAGAAAATATTATTAAAAAATTAAGTTTATCAAAATTAATGATAACTTTGGGAGCTAATGGAATGGCTCTATTTGATAAAGACATAAAACTTAAAGATAAAAATATTCCTTATATAATACCTACAAAGGCAAAGAGCGTATTTGATGTTTCAGGTGCTGGTGATACTGTTATATCTGTACTTGCTATGTGTTTATCAGTTGGTTTATCATTTAAAGAATCTTCTGAAATTGCTAATGCTGCAGCTGGAGTTGTGGTAGGTAAGAGGGGAACTTCTACTTTAAGTTTGAAAGAATTAATTGATGTACTATAGTGAATTATAAAATAGCTAAGTAATTTTATATATTAAGGTTGAAATATTATAAAGATTATTATGAAGAAAAAAATATTTATATTATTATTTATACTATTGTTTTTTATTTCTTGTTTACCTAGACCTTTAATAGTTCCTGCTAAGGTTGTTACAGAATTATCTCTTGGTGAAGATATAGGAATTTACAGCAATGAATTTGTAGATTTAGACAGCCCTAAAATATACAAAGTAGATAATGAATACTATTTCGGTGAATTTTATAGGGTAAAGAATGATACAGTTTATGCATTAGATTTATATAATTCAAGAATGGTAATAGCTTCAGGAAGTAATGTAAGATATTTTC
Source organism: Brachyspira hyodysenteriae ATCC 27164 (assembly GCF_001676785.2). Taxonomy (NCBI): domain Bacteria; kingdom Pseudomonadati; phylum Spirochaetota; class Spirochaetia; order Brachyspirales; family Brachyspiraceae; genus Brachyspira; species Brachyspira hyodysenteriae. The sequence goes on from NZ_CP015910.2 coordinate 158,592, forward strand.
CATTAGAGTATAAAAATCTTGAAACTTCAAAAATATCTCTTATAGATTCTAATTCTAATATATATATAACAGGATACAATTTAAGATATGTAGGCGATGTTGTAGTTAGTAATGTGATGATGTCTTTACCTTCTGAAAGTCCTTCTACAGAGGGAGATGATGCACCTCAAATAGAAACATATACAGTTAAAGTAACAAATACTAATTATACCAAAGTAGGTTTAGTTTCTTTAAATAAAATATCTCCGGAAGGAAATACACTTTACAGCATAGACACTGTTATAGATAATGAATATGAATCTTTAGTAAAATTATTAACATTGACTAATCATAAATTTGCTATATTAAAAAGAGATAAAGACAGAATACCTTTACTTGATATATATGATATGAACAGCGGTAAAATGGAAAACAGATATTCTCTTAAAGATGTTGAATATATGGATGCAGGTAAAATGTCATACAGAGAAATAGTTGATTGTGTTTATGTACCAGAAAAAGAGGTGCTGGCGATACTTACAATGAATATAGTTGAAGGAAAGCATCAGGAAGATATTATATATACTTCAAAATTAGATGATTTTAAATTAAAAGAATCTTATAAAATACCATGCCGGGATAATTCTTTGGCTGTTGGCATATCTAGTACAGGCAGAGTTACATATACAGGAATGGATAATGGAATGTATTTCTTTATAAAAACTAATCCTTTTCTATCTCAAAACCATTCTAAAGAATATTTAGGTACAGATGGATTTACTAAATTAAGAGGAATACATATGTTTGATGATTCTGTTTATGGATTTATGGTAGAAAATGGAGTTATTAAATTTCATAACTATTAAACAGTTTTTTGAAATGCTATTCTCTCTCCGCCGTTCAATTTTAAAATTATATTTCCGCATTGTTTGAAACCTTCTTTTTTAAGAAAGTTAAGCATAGGTATATTATCTTTGTGAGTATCTATTCTAATATTGCTGCATATATTTAAACAATAATTAAGACAAAATGAAGCAACTCCTTTTCTTCCTCCCATCACAGCTATTCTATGTATAGTACCGTATTCTTTATCATTAAGCCAATTACCATTATATATTTTATCATAATTCTCATCTTCTCCTATAGCAAAAGAAAATGTACCAATTATATCTCCATTGTCCTCTAAGCATACATAACTGCTGTCATTTTTTATATCTGATTCAACATCTTTCTTTCCTGGATATCCGTTAATCCATTGATTAGCATTATTATTTTCTGCCATGAACTTTCTTGCATAATCAAATATTTCCAAAATTTTATCAATATCATTAACTGTAGTTTTTCTTATCTGCATTCCTAAATACTCCGATTATTTATTATTATTTTCTTTTAAATATTCAAAAATAGTTTCTATATCTTTTTTACTAAGATTAATTTTTGAAAATAAATCCGCTCTATTTTCAAAAGTTTTTATAATGCTTCTTTTTCTTCTGTACTCATTAATATTTTTATGATTTCCTGAAAGAAGTATTTCAGGTACTTTCATATTATCTATTTCAGGCGGTCTTGTATACTGTTCATATTCTAAAAGTCCATTGCTATTTTCTTCAAATGTATCGCTTATTACAGACTCTTCATTATTCATAACGCCTTTATATCTTGCAATAGCGTCTAGTAATAAAAGGGCAGGTATCTCTCCTCCGCTTAATACATAATCGCCTATACTCAAAGCCTCATCTGCATATTTCTCTTCAACTCTGTAATCTATTCCCTCATAATGACCTAGTATCATTGTTATATGCTCTTTATCTGCTAACTCTTTTATTTTTTGCTGAGTGAGAGTTTTTCCTGATGGCGAAAAAATAACAGTATATCCTTTTTTATGATTGTCAAAATATTTTTTAAAAATATTATAAGTCATAATCATTCCAGGTCCGCCGCCATAAGGATAATCATCGCATTTTTTATAATTGCCTTCTCCGTATACTCTCATATCTTCAATATTTAAATCTATTTTTTTTTCATTGAGAGCCATTGATATAACACCAAAAGAAGTGGTGCTTTCATAAAATTTTGGAAAAAGTGTAAGAATGTCTATTATCATTTTAGCATTATACTTTATAAAAACTATATATCAAGTGCTTTAAATATAATAAAAACTTTGGATGTAAGTATACTGAAGATTATTATCAGTAAGTCATAAATTTTTTATTGATGATAAATGCCTTATTACTGTTATACTAATTCATACAAGAGTTTTAATCATGAAAATTTTAAAATACATAAATATAGCTATAGGTGAATACGAAAAATTAAAAAAATCAATTTGATTATATCAAGCACCTTTTGCAAATTTCCTAAAAGCCTGAACAGTCTGCACTGAGCCGTACCAGAATAAAATTTTACCTAAAAAATAAACTAAAACTCCAAATGTTTTAAAAAATAAATTCAGTTTAGATGCTGCATATTTTATTATAAGGCTGTAATCAGTAGGTATAAAATATTTTATTAACTCTGGAAATAGATTTTTATAATATAAACGTATTATATTAGCTTTAGTTAAATCAGGAATATAAAAAACAGTAAAACAAATAATGGTTATGAATATAGTCATAAATAAAGCCTTAATCCAATTCTGACCATTATCGCTGTATAGAGAACTTAAATATATTGAGGCTATATCTCCAACAATTTTATATAATTCTTTTATTTTTTTACTAAACGAATATTCTTTATTTTGTATAATGTCTTTTGCTGATTTTATTAAATCATCTTTATGGCATTCGATTTCTTTAGACTTATATTGTAAAGCATCAATTGTGTTATTTACTGCATAAGCCTGCTGTTTAAGAAATAAAGCGCTTTCACGATTAGCGAATTTATTCACTTTGAAGTTAACAGGATTGATTAAACCTCCATTAATAATAGAGCCTTTGAAGTCTGCTTCATTAACTTCTATATTTTGTAAATTAATTTTCCCATCAATATTAATATCAACAAAAGAAAGTTCTTTTATATCATTAGAATTAATTAAAGATAAATACGTACTACTGTTTTTCATTTTTATTTTATTAAAAATAATATAATCTATATTTAAGTTATATAATTCCATATTTTTACATATTGAAGTTTCAAAGAACTTTATACTATTTATAATATTAGTATTACTAATGTACATATCTTCATTTATATCTATATTCTCAAAAATTATTCCATTATTAAATTTACAGCAGTTTATTATAATAATATCATTAAAATTAGAATATGAGCTATAACTTTCATTAAAAAATACTTCGTTATTAAATATAGAATTAGAAAAATTAGTGAATCCGTTAAATACATTATTATCAAATCTAATTTTTTCATTAAAAATTGAATTTATAATTCTGAACATACTAAATTTAGAACTAATACATTTAAAAGAATTATAAAAATGGCAATCTTCAAAATATATATCATTATCAAAAGTAGAAGTTTTTATTATTACTTCATCAAAAAAATGTGAATATACACAATATACTTTTCCTATTTTTGTATCTAACAATTGTACAATGTTATTAAATATAATTTCATGTATTCTTATTGTATTTTTTAATTCTAAATTTGAAAAAGTAATTTTATAATTAATTTCTCTATTATTTAAAAAATCTTTTAATATATTTTCTAAATCAATGTAATCATTAATAATTATTTTTTTATTTATATTTCCTATTAATATTTCAAATTCTTTTTCTTCTTCATCTGTGATAGTTACAATATTATTTTCATTTGGTATTTTACCGTTTCTAATTGCCTGTTGATACAAATCCCATTTAAGCCAATCAATCAGTTCTTCTTCTGTATTATATTCGGTAGGCTGCTCATTAAATTCTTTTAAATCATTAACATTTAAAATAGTCATAAAAAACTCTTAAAAAATTTTCATTGTAAATTTATAAGTTTTAATATTATATAAATTTGCACTTTTGCAAAGCGTATCCGAGTTTATCGAGTATATAAGCAACTTTGACGAAGTCTTGATAAAAGTTGAATAAAAAACTTAAAAATTATAATTCAATTATAAACCAAATATATAAATCAGCAACAATATATAAGATGATTAAAAATTCTAAACAATGGCTAACAGCCCGCATGCTGATATTGGTTAGGCTATATTTTTGAGGCTTGCTAGAAATATAAGACTATCCTTTAATAATGTAATTGTTTTTTGGTTCTTTTTTACAAAAAAGAAATGCCGTTTTTTTGTTTCTTTTTTGGGCAAGCAAAAAAAGAACAATAATTTGCTTTACTTTAATAAAGTAATTGTTATTTGAAAGATTTAATCCCTAAAATATTTTGAATTAGTAAGTAGTAAAAATTTAAACTTGTATAATAGATTGACTTTTAATTAAAATTAATTTAAAATGCTTGAATCTTTAAGGGGGATATAGCTCAGTTTGGGAGAGCATCACAATGGCATTGTGAGGGTCGTGGGTTCGAGCCCCATTATCTCCAATTTTCTTTAATTGTTTGAGTTTATAAAAATCTTTAATTATTAAATATGCTTTTATTTTTAATAGAAAATATAATAATTGTTAAAATAAAAAAGTACAAACATATTAATTTATGCTTGTACTTTTATTTTTTAATTTAAAAAATTAACCTCTTCCTTTTTTAGTGATATTTCCTTCAAAATCTACAACTATTTTTTTTCTGCTTTTGAACTCTATACTATAATTTTTTCTATTTTTTTGTATATTTACAACTTTTTCATCAGGAAATTCTTTTTTAATAGCACTTTGAACTTTATCTTCTACGTATGCGATAGATATTTCTTCTCCGCCTCCGCTTACATTTCTCCATTCTCCATATGAATTAACATATATTTTAAGTCCGCCTTTAAATATTAAAGTATAAGAACCTCCCATTTCAGTGGCCCTAAATAAATAATAATCAGCAAAATATTTGTCGGCAAATGCTATAGCTTCATCTGGTACTTCACTTAAAGCTACAGAACCGCAGTAAGCATATATTGATAGTATAGATAAAGTTAATATTGTATATATTATTTTTTTCATTATAACCCTCCTGAAATTATTAGAGTAGATTATATATTATAAATAAAATACTACAAGTTATTAAAATTTAACGTTTCCAGCAATATAGTATCTTCCGTCTGTAGAGCCTTGGAAACCTATATTAAATTCAGAAGGACCTGCTTTGAATTTACCGAATATAGCATATTCTAAATATAATTTAGCATTTTTATCTTTTATATGCACCATTTCTCTTAAAGCAATGTTTAACATATACCATTCAAAACCCTGCTCCAAACGAACATAATGAGCATCATTTTCCCTCCAAGTATATTCAGCAATAGCATTAAGCCATATAGTTTCATTCATAAAAGGGAATCTTAATGTTGCAGAAGCCTGAACTAATGATTCAAATAAACTTATATGATAATTCTGAGGCTCCATTCTGTTTTCATGTTCGTATAAGAATCTAAATTCAATATTAGGTATATTAAATCTAAATAAAACTGCCTTAGGTATGCTGTGTCTGAAATCTCCCTGAGAATATGCTAACTCATAATGATTTCCGATGAATCCTACTCTTATTCCAGGACCATTTAATACTTGAGGTATATAATAATCCGGAGTATCAATATTTGCAGGATTTAATGTAGTATCATAATAGTGCGGCATAAGCATGAAAGTAGTAGTGTTAATATCGAATGTTGCTCTGCCTCTAGCTGATACTAATATTCTATCAACAAATATAGCCTGTACTCCTCCGTCATAAAGTCCTGCATTTCCTTTTATATACGGATATTCTATATCAGGGTTATGAGTATCAAAATATCCGTATGCTGTTATAAACCCTGTAAATTGTATATAGTTGTTATGAAAAGTTTGTCCTATAGTTGCAAATGTATCTCTCAAGTTAAAAGTATTAGTATGGGCAGCATAAGAAAAGGTAGTAGTTAAATGAAATTCAAGAGGATATTTTTGAAAGAAACTTAAATTTGTATCATTAGGATTTGGAAGTTCTCTTTTATAATCATCTCTGAAATAATCTGGTTTTATATATTGAGGAAGTTCATTGTTTCCTTCTCTTCCTATAAACATATCAAATGCATTTGGAAGCGGAGGCATTATTGCATTTGTGTATTTTTCTTGAGCATTTAATAAACTAGATAGCAGTAAGAATGTGATAGAGGTTATCACTATTTTAATATAGTTTTTCATAGATAATCCTAAAATAAAATTATCAGCTATGATAATTTAAAACATATAAAAAGTAAAGATTTTTTTGTTAATAAATTTCATAGCTGATAAAATTTCAATATTAATCCATTTTAAAGAAAGTCATAATACTTTTTAAGTTTTCAGATTGCTCTAATAATTCTCTAGCATAGTTTGTAGTCTCATCTACTAAAGCAGCATTTTGCTGAGTTATTCCATCTATTTTAGAAACTGCTATATTTACTTGATCAACACCTGTTTGCTGTTCTACTGCTGTAGTACTTATCTCCTGCATTATTTTTGCTGTGCCGTCTATCTTAGATTGTATATCATTAAATATAGCCTGTGATTCTCTTGCAGTTTCAGCAGATTTATTAATCTTTTCGTATATGTTTTCTATAAGTAAAGTTATGTCTTTAGCTGATGACTGTGAGTTTTGTGCTAAGTTTCTAACTTCAGAAGCTACTACAGCAAAACCTCTTCCCTGATCTCCAGCTCTTGCTGCCTCAACAGAAGCATTCAAAGCAAGTATATTAGTTTGGAATGCTATATCTTCTATTGTTTTTGTAATGCTTTTAATTTTCTCGCTTGATTCATAAACTTCTTCTATGTTTCTAGTGGTTTCAGTAATAACACTTGCTCCATTTTCAACAGCCTTTTTGGAAGCTATCATCATATCATTTCCCTCTACAGAGTGATCTGCTGATGATTTAATTGTAGAAGCCATCTCTTCTATGGCAGAAGCAGTTTCTTCAAGACTAGAAGCCTGAGCATCTGTTCTAGCAGATAAATCATCACTTCCCTGAGCTAAACTAGAAGCAGCATTATTAATTTTTTCTGAGGTCTGATTAACTTCATTAATAATTTTTACCATAGCATCTCTCATATTTTTAAATGAATATGCTATATCACCAATTTCATTTCTTTTGAATTTAAACTTTCTAAGTACAAATTGTCCTCTAGACATTTCCTCAGCTTCTTCTACAAGTACTTTCAAAGGACTGATAAGATTTTTGATATATAAGAATCCTATGATAGAACTTAATATTATACCAACAATTCCTATTATAATTCCTATCAATAATATTCTGCTGCTTTGCTGTTCAATGAAGCTTAAAGGCATAGAAAAACCAACTTTCCAAGGCTGATCTTTAAGAGAATTATATAAACATACTTTAGTCATACCATCATTTTGGAATTCTAATTTTCCTTCAGTGTTATTAACTATTGTTTTTATTTCTACAGGAGCTAATTTACCAACTTCGCTTGGTACATTATGCATTACAAGTAAAGTATCTTTGTTAAATACCCATAATCTTATCCAATGTGTAAGTACTTCACCAGCAGTTATTGATATTTCATCTATAACTTTCTGCCAGTCTACTACAATTAATAAACCTCCTAGATAACGATTATCTATTTTTGAATGTACAGGAGCAATTATAGCGGTAATCCATTTACCATCTTTATCTTTATATATAGCATCTGCTAAAGTAGGTTTTCTTACAGGATCATATCTTCTCCATAAATCCGGATATAAATCAGATACTTTTTTACCTACATCAGCATTATTGCCTTCTGAATTATTTATTATAGTTCCATTAATTTCTGTTAAAGATAGGCTTTTAGCATAAGGATTTTTTCCACCAACTAATTTCATAGAATCTATAAGAATAGCTTCATCTTCAGGATTTCTGTATTCCATATAATTTATTACAGAAGAAAAAGAAGCATAAGTGTCTGACAGGATTAACTGATTTTCAATTAATGAATCAAAGAAAGTAGAATATCCTTTTATTGTAGTTGCAAATCCGTCATATGAAGCTTTATCTATTGCTGTTTTAGACATATGTACTAAAGTTGCTATGGAAATAATTAAAAGCAATGCTATAAAAATATTAACTACAATAGGTATTTGTATACTTAAACTATTAATTTTTTTTCTCATGGCTATACATACCTCCTAATAAATATATATCTTACATAGTTTTTTAATCCATTTTAAAGAAAGTCATAATACTTTTTAAGTTTTCAGATTGCTCTAATAATTCTCTAGCATAGTTTGTAGTCTCATCTACTAAAGCAGCATTTTGCTGAGTTATTCCATCTATTTTAGAAACTGCTATATTTACTTGATCAACACCTGTTTGCTGTTCTACTGCTGTAGTACTTATCTCCTGCATTATTTTTGCTGTGCCGTCTATCTTAGATTGTATATCATTAAATATAGCCTGTGATTCTCTTGCAGTTTCAGCAGATTTATTAATCTTTTCGTATATGTTTTCTATAAGTAAAGTTATGTCTTTAGCTGATGACTGTGAGTTTTGTGCTAAGTTTCTAACTTCAGAAGCTACTACAGCAAAACCTCTTCCCTGATCTCCGGCTCTTGCTGCCTCAACAGAAGCATTCAAAGCAAGTATATTAGTTTGGAATGCTATATCTTCTATTGTTTTTGTAATGCTTTTAATTTTCTCGCTTGATTCATAAACTTCTTCTATGTTTCTAGTGGTTTCAGTAATAACACTTGCTCCATTTTCAACAGCCTTTTTGGAAGCTATCATCATATCATTTCCCTCTACAGAATGATCTGCTGATGATTTAATTGTAGAAGCCATCTCTTCTATGGCAGAAGCAGTTTCTTCAAGACTAGAAGCCTGAGCATCTGTTCTAGCAGATAAATCATCACTTCCCTGAGCTAAACTAGAAGCAGCATTATTAATTTTTTCTGAGGTCTGATTAACTTCATTAATAATTTTTACCATAGCATCTCTCATATTTTTAAATGAATATGCTATATCACCAATTTCATTTCTTTTGAATTTAAACTTTCTAAGTACAAATTGTCCTCTAGACATTTCCTCAGCTTCTTCTACAAGTACTTTCAAAGGACTGATAAGATTTTTGATATATAAGAATCCTATGATAGAACTTAATATTATACCAACAATTCCTATTATAATTCCTATCAATAATATTCTGCTGCTTTGCTGTTCAATGAAGCTTAAAGGCATAGAAAAACCAACTTTCCAAGGCTGATCTTTAAGAGAATTATATAAACATACTTTAGTCATACCATCATTTTGGAATTCTAATTTTCCTTCAGTGTTATTAACTATTGTTTTTATTTCTACAGGAGCTAATTTACCAACTTCGCTTGGTACATTATGCATTACAAGTAAAGTATCTTTGTTAAATACCCATAATCTTATCCAATGTGTAAGTACTTCACCAGCAGTTATTGATATTTCGTCTATAACTTTCTGCCAATCTAATATAATCATTATACCGCCAAGATAAGTATTATCAGTTCTAGATTTGACAGGAGCAATTATAGCTGTAATCCATTTACCGTTATTATCTTTGTATATAGAATCTGATAGAGTAGGTTTTTTCACAGCATCGTATCTTCTCCATAAGTCCGGATATAAATCAGATACTTTTTTACCCACATCAGCATTATTGCCTTCTGAATTATTTAATATAGTTCCATTAGCTTCTATCAAAGATAGGCTTTTTACATAAGGGTTTTTTGCTCCCATAATTTTTAATACGGTAAGCATATTGTTTTCAGCTTCAGCATTTCTGTTTCGCATATAATTTATAACGAAAGTAAAAGAAGAATATGTATCTGCTAAAATTAATTGGTTTTCTACTAAAGAATCAAAAAAAGTGGAATATCCTTTTATTGTAGTTGCAAATCCATCATATGAAGCTTTATCTATTGCTGTTTTGGACATATGTACCAAAGTGGATATAGAAACTATCAAAAGAACTGCTATGAAAATATTAACTACAATAGGTATTTGTATACTTAGACTATTAAAGCGCTTTTTCATAATATACCCCAATAATTATATATAAAAATGATTATTTTAAAATACTAGTGATTTATAATATAAAAAACTGTAGGAATACATCAAATATGTTTGATTATTCTTGGATAAACAATTTTTATTATTACTAATGAAAAACCTAGTAACTCTTAACACCACTATATAGTATAATAACTAAAGTATTATATGTCAAATTTTATATTCATAAATATATCGTATAAATGTTTTATATAAAAATATATACATACTACATTAAAATAATGATAATTAATTTGACTTTTATCTTATTTATAGTACAATATATAAACATTGACAGTATATTAATTTTATAAGTAGTATGCTTTTAATGTTTATTCCCAAAATCTCATTTTAATTAAATAAAGGAGAAAAAAATCGTGAAACTCCCAAAAGTCAATGATTTAGGCTTTTTCGAGATTCGTCTCGAAAGTATAGGCGGAATGGGTGCTAATAGTGCTGGTAAAATGCTTGCAGAAGTAGGTGTTTTGACTCAAGGTTTCTATGGTGCTGCATTCTCAAGTTATGGTTCAGAAAAGAAAGGTTCACCAGTTAAATCTTTCGTAAGATTTTCTGATACAGAAGTTAGAGTTAACTCTACAGTAGAAGAGCCTCATGTTGTGGCTGTATTCCATATGAATCTTCTTAAAAACCCTATGACATTAGCTGGTGTTAAAGAAGATGCTATCGTTATTTTTAACACTAATAAAACACCTGATGAAGCAAGAGACTTTGCTAAATTACATGGTGGTAAAGTAGTTTGTGTTGATGCTATTAAAATCGCTAATGATTTAAAACTTCCTTCACAAGCAGCTAACACTATCATTATGGGTGCTATGGTTAATCAGCTTGACTTTATAGATTCTGCTAAATTTGAAGAGCAAATTAGAAAGCAATTCTCTGGTAAAAAACCAGAATTAGTAGAACCTAACGTTGAAGCTTTCAGAAGAGGCGGAAGCGACTCTGTAGTAAAAGATTTCCCTGCAGATGGTAAATATCCATATATACCTTACAAAAAACCAGAACCTGTATATGGTAAAAACAACCAATTAACAGGCGGTTATATCAATGCTGCTGGTAACTCTACTTTGAAAGATTTGCAAGTTACTCGTACAGGTAATATACCAGTATTCAATCCTAAAAACTGTATAGACTGTGCTAACTGTGAAGTTGTTTGTCCAGACCTTTGTATCGTTTGGGAAAGAGGTACTGATAGAAAAGATGCTTCTAAAACAAATGTTATGAATATGATGGGTATTGATTATCAATATTGTAAAGGCTGCTTAAAATGCGTTAGAGCTTGCCCTAAAGGACCTTATGCTCCTAAACAGCTTCCTAAAGAAGAACAAGCTTTAAGAATAGAAGTAGAAGCAGAATGTAATGTTGATGAACTTACATACAGACGTTATAAAAAATAATAAGGAGCGAATAAATGGCTAACAAATATAATCTTGCTGAACAAGAAAACATACTTGAAAGTGGTAATGAATTAGCAGCCATTGCAGCCGCTCAAATCAATTATCACGTTATGGGTTATTACCCAATCACTCCATCTACTCAAATTGCTGAGTACTTGGATGAAATGAAAGCTAATGGAAGACACACTGTTTGCATGATCCCTGGTGACGGTGAACATGGTGCTGCTGGTATCTGTTATGGTGCTACTACTGCTGGCGGTAGAGTATTCAATGCTACTTCTGCTAACGGTCTTCTTTTTGCTATGGAACAATTACCTGTTCAAGCAGGTACTAGATTCCCTATGGTATTAAACGTTGTAAACAGAACTGTTTCTGGTCCATTAGATATTAAATGTGACCAATCTGATATTATGATGGCTCTTAACACTGGTTGGATCATCATTATGGCTCACACTACTCAGATGGTTTATGACTTCAATATCTTTGCTTTAAAAATCGCTGAAAGAGCTAAACTTCCTATCATAGTTTCTTCTGACGGATTCTTTACTTCTCACCAGAAGAAAAAAATACACTTATTCAAAAATGATAAGGATGTACAAGACTTCTTAGGTACTTATACTCCTGAAGTTACTTCAGTTGAACCAGGAAAAAATCCTGTTACAATTGGACCTTACATGAACGAAGATGAGTTAACTGGAAGTAAATTACAGCTTTCTCAAGCTTTAGAAGATTCTAGAGCTATTATCTTAGATGTATTTGAAGAGTTTGCTTCTCTTTCTGGAAGAAAATACTCTCCTATAGAAACTTACAACATGGAAGGTGCTGAAGTTGCTTTAATGCTTTGCGGTTCTGCTTATGAAACTGGCACTTTAGCTGTTGACGAAATGAAAAAAGCTAATCCTAACCTTAAAATAGGTGCATTTGCTATCACTCAAATTCGTCCTTTCCCTGAAAAAGAATTACAAAAATTATTAGCTAATGTTAAAGTTGTAGTAGTAGGTGACAGACAAGATTCATACTCTGGTATGGGCGGTAATATGTCTACTGAAATCAGAGCTGCTTTGAAAAACGATGTAAACAATAAATCTTCTATTGTGAGCAGAGTTTATGGTCTTGGCGGTACTGAATTTACTCTTGAAAAAGCTAAAGAATTATTTGAATTAGGTTTAAAAGAATTAGCTAACCCTGGTTCTGTTGAAAAACATTCTTACTTAGAACAATATATGGGTCATGCTGGTGTTGAAATGAAACCTATACATGAACCTCTTACTTTAGAGAGCCAAAAATCTGGTATTACTGTTACTATGAACGAACAAACTCATAAACTTGAAGTTAAAGTTCCACCTCTTAGAGAATTAACTGGTAAAGCTTATCGTTATGCTCAAGGTCATGGTGCTTGTAACGGTTGCGGTATCTTCTCTGGTATCAATACTTTCATGAAAGGTATCGAAGGTGAGGTTGTTCTTTTAGTACATACTGGTTGTTCTATGGTTGTTACTACTGGTTATCCTTACAGCTCTTATAGAACTACTTATGTTCACAACTTATTCCAAAACGGTGCTGCTACTCTTTCTGGTGTTGTTGAAATGTATCATGAAAGAAAAAGAAGAGGAGAAATTCAAGGACCTGAAGATCCTACTTTCATAATGGTTACTGGTGACGGTGGTCATGACATAGGTATGGGACCTTCTATCGGTGCTGCTATTAGAAATCACAAAATGATTATATTAGAATATGATAATGAAGGATACATGAACACTGGTAACCAATTATCATTCTCTACTCCTATAGGACATAGAACTTCTACTTCTAACGTTGGTAAAGCTGAAGTTGGTAAACAGTTTAACCACAAAGATGTTGCTCAAATCTTCGCTGGTTGTCATATACCTTATGTTGCTACTGGATGTGAATCTTATCCTTTAGATTTGATCAAGAAAGCTGCTAAAGCTCAGTGGTATGCTAATCATCATGGTACTGCTTTTGTTAAACTTCTTATCGCTTGTCCATTGAACTGGAAATCTCCTGATGATATGGGTAAAGATGTTATTAAAGCTGCTGTTGATTGCTGCTTCTTCCCATTATATGAAGTTGAACATGGTATCACTACTATTACTACTATGGTAGCTGATGATAAGAAAATACCTGTTACTGAATGGTTGAAAATGATGGGTAAAACTAAACACCTTCTTAAACATCAAGACTTACTTGACTCTTTCCAAAAAGAAGTTGACAGAAGATGGACTAGAATCAAAGCTATGCATGAAAGTCCTGTTCTATAATAAGTTAATAGCTTAGAAATAGAATATAAATAAAGATAACGGTTGTTAATTAAATATTAGCAGCCGTTATTTTTGTTTTTAAACTTTATTATGAATCCCACCCATTATGCTTATAAATTTAAATTAAAAATTTTAACTTCTTTTTTCTTTATTGCTTAATCTGAAAATATAGCTCCCACCATAGGCTTATTTAAATTTTTTATTTCCACACCGCACGAAGTGTGAAACTATAAATATAAACTAATTTATAAATACAATTTTTACTGTAAAAAATAAATAAGTTAAACGTGCGTTAAATATGTTTTTAAATTTAAATAACACTTGGGCGGGTGCTAACATTTCTAATAAAACAATAAAGTTAATTTAAGTTAAAATGTGTAGATTAAGCAGAAAATTTTAAAGGGTGGGGTTGTAAATAAATTCAAAAATCATGTATTGAATTATTAAATAATTTTGTTAACATATAGGTATTATTTTTAAGGACTATTATATGAAAACTTATGAGAGATTTATAAAATATACATCTTTTAATACTACTTCAAACAGCAGAAATGAGAATCAAACTCCAAGTACAGAAGGACAAAGAGTATTTGCTGAATATTTAGTAAATGAATTAAAAACAATGGGTATTGATAATGCTTATGTCGATGATAAATCTTTTGTATATGCATCAATACCTGCTTCTAAAGGAAAAGAGAATAAACCTAAATTGGGATTCATTGCACATCTAGATACAAATGAAGATGCACCGGGAGAAAATATAAAAACTAATATTATCAAAAATTATGACGGTAAAGATATTGTTTTAAATAAAGAAAAAAATATAGTTTTGAGCAGCAGAGAATTTAATAATTTAAATAAATATATAGGCAATGATTTAATAGTAACAGATGGAACTACTCTTTTAGGTGCTGATGATAAGGCCGGTATTGCAGAAATTATGACTATGGCTGAAATTCTAATGAATGATAAAAGTATAGAACATGGAGAAATAAAAATAGCTTTCACTCCAGATGAAGAAATAGGAGAGGGAATAGAATATTTTGATATTGATAAGTTTAATGCAGATTTTGCTTATACTATAGACGGAGGAGAGATTGGAGAAATAGAGTATGAGAATTTCAATGCTGCCTCTTGTAAGATAACAGTTAATGGTGTCAATGTACATCCAGGATATTCTAAAAATAAAATGAAGAATGCTATTTTATTTGCAATGGAATTTAATTCTATGCTTCCAGCAGAACAAAAACCTCAGTATACAGAAAAGTATGAAGGTTTTTATCATCTATCATATATAGAAGGTACTGAAGAGAAAGCAGAACTTGAATATATTATAAGAGATCATGATTTAGAGAAGTTTAATCAGAAAAAAGAATTAATAAAAGATATTTGTGATTTTCTAAATAAGAAATATGTGGATAATACATTCATTTATAATATTAAAGATAGCTATTTTAATATGAAAGAAAAAATACTTCCTCATATGCATTTGATAGATAATGCTAAAAAAGCTTTTAATGAATGCGGTATAAAAGAAAAAATTGTACCTATTAGAGGAGGTACTGATGGTGCTAGATTATCTTTTAGAGGATTGCCTTGTCCGAATCTATCAGCCGGAGGAGAAAATTTTCATAGCAGATTTGAATACATTCCTGTTCAGTCTTTAGAAAAAATGACAGAGGTTATATTAAAAATAGTAAGCATATATTCTAATTAAATTAAAAAATAATAAAGTGAGCGGGTATGTATTAAGTTTTAAAATTTACTTACATATGCCCGCCCTTTAGGATTTTTAATTTATTCTGTAATTTTTAAATTATTTTTCTTTTTTATTTCAAACAGTTATTTTAGCTGCCCACCCAAGATTTATTTAAATTTTTATGGTATACACCGCACGCAGAATAATGTTTAAAATTTATGCTAATTAAAAATCGAAATTTTATTTATATTAAAAAATAAGCTCACCGTACGTTAAAGAGTCCTGATTATAAGACTATCAATTTTTTCAAAACTATATTATATTAGAACGCATTAAAAATATTAAAAGGAAGTATTTATATGGGACTTTATATTGTAATTAATGTTATAATATTGTTGGCTCTAATTGGACTGCTATATTTTATGCAAAAGAAGCATATGAATTTCACAATTAGAGTATTGTCAGCTTTAGTTTTAGGCTTGGCTTTGGGATTTGTACTTAGAACTGTTTATGCATCAAATATGGAAATAGTAAATCAAAGTATTGTTTGGTATAATGTAGTAGGTAACGGTTATGTAAGACTTCTACAAATGTTAGTCATGCCTTTGATTTTTGTTTCTATTACTATGGCACTTATTAATATAAAAGGCAATAGTAACAATCTAGGTAAAATGACTATGATAATCATCGCTGTACTAATGATAACAACAGCAATATCTGCTTTAGTAGGATTTTTAGCAGCTAAAGGTTTTGGTTTAGATGCTTCAAAACTTCAGTCATTGGTAGGAGATATATCAAAAGGGGCTTCAAATTATGAGGGAAGATTGGAAGAGTTTTCATCAAGACCTGTCCCTCAGCAATTATTAGATATTATACCTACAAATCCATTTGCAGCATTAGCCGGTATGGGAGGATCGCCTACACTTTCAGTTGTATTTTTTGCAGCTTTAGTGGGTTCTTCTGCTTTGGGACTTAGAAAGAAAAAGCCTGAAGTATTTGAATTCTTTCAAAAGATTATGCAGTCTTTACATGATGTTGTTATGAAGATAGTAGCTTTCGTTATGAGATTAACTCCATTCGGTGTATTAGCTCTTATGGCTAAATTCATGGCTACTAGCGATTTGAATGCATTCGCTCAATTAGGTCAATTCCTTTTAGCTTCTTATATATCCATAATAATTATGCTTATAGTTCATAGTATAATACTTATGATATTTGGATATAATCCTATCAAATATTACACTAAAGCATTTACAGTTTTAACATTTGCTTTCTCATCAAGAACAAGTGCAGGTACTTTGCCTTTAACTGTTTCAGCTTTAAAAGATAAAATGGGGATATCTGAAGGAGTTTCAAATTTATCAGCTTCTCTTGCCGTAACTATAGGGCAGAATGGATGTGCTGGTATTTATCCTGCTATGGTAGTTGCTATGATTGCACCTACTTTAGGAATTAATCCTCTTGAACCTGCATTCTTAATAAAAGCTGTTATAATAATTGCTATTGGAAGTTTTGGTATTGCCGGAGTTGGAGGAGGTGCTACAAATGCTGCTTTGATTACACTTTCAGCTTTAGGTTTTCCTGTGGGATTGGTAGCTATACTTTTAGGAATAGAGCCTCTTATTGATATGGGAAGAACTATGCTTAATGTTAATGATGGTATGGTTACTGCTGCTGTTACAGGAAAAATCTGCAAGGAAGTGGATATGGACAAATTCAATTCTAGTGATAATACCGGTTCTAATGAAGCGGAAGCTATGTAATTAATTAAAATATTATAATAAAAGTTTTAGGTATTCCAAACAAATTGGGATACCTATTTTTATATTAAATATCAAAATTCTAATAAACGCATGATGAACAAAATTTAAAAACATAATAAAATTTGAATTATAATATAAATTTATATTTTTAGTTTTGTTATGGTTGCGGTATATTCTCTATAAATTTAAAAAAAACTTGGGTGGGTGGCTAAAATAACATGTTAAAACTAAAAAGAAAAATAATTTAAAAATGACAGAATAAATTAAAAAGTCTAAAGGGTGGGAAAATGTAATTAAGTTTTAAAGCTTTATTTACATACCCCACCCTTTATTCTTTATTGCTGTAATCTGCTATTTTCAATTTATTTATACTTAAAGCTAATGAAGAAATTATAGCACCCGCCCAAGTGCAGATTAGATTTTTAATTTAATACACCGCACGATTTATCTATTTTTATATATAGCAAAATTTGAATACTAAATTAATTTATATTTTTTATTTAGTTTACCGTGCGTAAATTAAAACTCTATATTGTTATTAGCACAAAAATCTACAGCAGTTTTTATATTGTCTTTGGCTAATGAGATGATACATTTCTCTATTAATTTTTTATCATCTTTTTTAGCAAAGCTGTATGCATCAGAAAAATATTTGTAAGCCTCTTCATTAAAAATATTTTTCTTATTGTTCATTTTGTCTAATTGTATATAAATGTACGCTATGCTGTTATGAGCCAGAGCATGTTTACTATTTAGTTTTAAAGCATATCTAAAACATAATAAAGCATTATTATAGTATTTGTAAGCATTGTCATTATCTTTCATTGATAAATAAATATTAGCTAATTTTGTAGTGGTATATCCCATACTATCATAAATTGAAGCATTATTTAAATTATCATTTATCTTTAAAGCTAATCCTTTTTCATAATATAATAAAGCATCATTGAGTAAATCTATAGCTCTTTGAGTACTGCCGTTTTTAAATTCATTGTTAGAATATTTTGTCTTTGAAAAACCTATGCCATTATAAGCATTAGCATATTTAGGATCAATTTCTAAAGCCCTTATATAATCTTCAAAAGCCTCATTATAAAGTTTTAATTCTACTTTGCTTAATCCTCTGTTATAATAAGCATCAATAGAAGATTTATCAGCTTCAATAACTTTAGTGTAGCAGTCTATAGCTTTTTGATGCTCTTTCAAAGAATCATAACATATTCCTATATTAAAATAAGCATCTATTATAGTATTATCAATATCAATTACTTTATAAAAATCTTCTATAGCTTCATTGTATAATTCCATTTCAATTTCTGCTAAAGCCCTGTTATAATATGAATCAGGAGTATTTGGATCAAGTTCAATAACTCTTGCATAATATTTTAAAGCAGTTTCATATTCTTCTAAAGCATCATAAGATAAAGCTAAATGATAATTAGCATATACGCTTTCATTATCCATCTCTATTACTTTCTTGAAATCTTTAATAGCTAAGTCGTAATTACTATTTCTATAATGTATAAGACCTCTTTCATTGTATGCATTAATATAGTTAGGATCTAGTTCTATGGCTTTATTTATATATTGTAAAGCTTCATCTAGCTCATTTAAATATGAATTAGTAAGCCCTCTATAATAATAAAATTCACAGTCTCTATCATACAATGAAATAGCCCTATCAAAATCTTCTATAGCTTCTTTATATAAATGCATCCTGCCTTTTAGTAACGCTCTATTATTATATAAATATGCATCATTTTGTTCTAATTCTATTGCTTTATTATAATCCTCTAATGCCTCATCATACATCTGCATTTCATTTTTTATAAGTCCTCTATTGTTGTATGAATAAGTATCTTCAGGATTTAATTCTATAGCCTTATTATAATCTTTTAAAGCATCTTCATATAGCTGTAAAGATTCTTCAGCTAATGCTCTGTTATAGTATGAATAATATATATCATCATTTATTTCTATTATTTTTGTATAATAATTAATAGATTCTTTATAATTTCCTAACTTGTATTCTAGAAGTCCCATATCATTATATATGCTGATAATATTATCCTCGTCTGCATATTCTAATGCTTTTTTATAATCGTCCATAGCATCTTTATATAATTCTAAACTATTTTTAGTAAGCCCTCTGAAATAATAGGCATTAGAATAATTACCGTCTAATTCAATAGCTTTATCAAAATCTTTAATGGCATCTTCATATAATCCTAAGAAAAATTCTGTTAAAGCTTTGGAATAATATGAATCACTGTCATAATCTCTTAATTCTACAATTTTATTAAAATCGGATAATGCTTCTTCATACATATTAAGATATCTTTTGGAATGTCCTCTGTAATAGTATGCATCATCGATTTCATCATCTAATAATAAAGCTATATCAAAGTTTTTTATGGCTTCCTGATATCTTCCCAAATAAAAATATCCTAATCCTATATAGTATATAGCTTCAGCATCATCTTCATTAAACTCTAATACCTTCTTAAAATCTTTAATACCTTCTTCATATTTTCCTAAATATGATTTAGAATGTCCTCTATTGTAGTATGCATTTGATTTTTCCGGTGATAATTCTATTACCTTATCAAAATCTTTAATAGCTTCCTCATAGTTTTTTAAATTGAAATATGATAGCCCTCTATTATAGTAAGTATCTACTAAAATATTATGAGTATTATTTATATCTTCATCATTTATATTTTTTCCTTCTTCCTCATCTTCATTATCATAAGAATCACTATATATTATAAATTCGCTGTCTGAATATGCGATAATATCTCTATTATATATATCTATCACCTCATCTAAATACTTTATTGCTTTTTCATAATCTTTACTGATAAAGGCATCATTTCCCAAATCAAATAGTCTTTCTATATTCTTTTTATCATCCATATTCATCAATCATTACTCCAATAATAGCTTATCCTTATAATTATATACAAAATTACAATAATTACTATATATAATAGTTAATATTATTCATAATAATAGTTAATACTATTCATTGATTTATTTTAATTTTTATCATAAATTTTGACAAATCAATATTTTTCAATATAATATAATATTGTTCCGGTATTGTACCGAAATGTTTTTTTATTATATTATATTAATAAAGTTTAATATCAATAAAAGGAGGGTATATGGCTAAAGGTAGAGTTACTATTGATAGAGAACAATGTAAAGGATGTTCTAACTGCATATCTGTTTGTCCAACTAAGATACTGTATTTAGATAAAGAAAATATGAATTCTTGGGGGTATTATCCAGCAGCTGTTACTGATATGGAGAAATGTATAGGCTGTGCTAATTGTGCTATGATGTGTCCGGATATATGTATAACAGTTGAAAGGTTAGATAAAGAGGAGGCTAAATAATGGCTAGAACATTAATGAAAGGAAATGAGGCTATGGCTAGTGCGGCTATTGCTGCAGGATGTAAATGTTTTTTTGGGTATCCTATTACACCGCAGAATGAGATACCTGAATTTATGTCTAAAGCTATGTATGAATCAGGCGGTGCATTTGTACAGGCAGAAAGCGAAGTTGCTGCTATTAATATGGTTTATGGGGCAGGCGGTGCTGGAGTTAGAGCTATGACTTCTTCTTCTTCACCTGGTATAGCTTTAAAACAAGAGGGTATATCATATCTTGCCGGTGCTGAAGTACCTGCTGTTATACTTAATGTTATGAGAGGAGGTCCTGGACTTGGAAGTATACAGCCTTCTCAAAGCGATTATAATATGATGACTAAAGGCGGAGGAGATGGGGATTATAATTGTCCTGTTTTAGCACCTGCCAATTTACAGGAAGCAGCAGATATGATAATGGAGGCTTTTGATATAGCTGATCATTACAGAACACCTGTTTATGTTGCTGCTGACGGATATATTGGACAGATGATGGAGCCTGTAGATATAGTGTATAAGCCAAAGTATGAGATAAAAGAAAAAACTTGGGCAGCATGCGGAAAAAGGGGAAAAAGAGAAAATAATAATATAATTAACTCTCTCTATTTAGAGCCTGAATTATTATATGAACATAATATTCATTTGCAGAAAAAATACGATGAAATAAAAGAGAAAGAGGCAAGAGCAGAAAAATATAATACTGATGATGCAGAATTAATATTTGTTTCTTATGGTACTATTTCAAGAGTTGTAAGAGGTGTTGTTGATAAATTTAGAGAGGAAGGTAAAAAAGTAGGTATGATTAGACCTCAAACTTTATGGCCTTTTCCTGTTAAAGCATTTGATAATCCTAATTGCAAAATGTATATAAGTATTGAACTTAGTATGGGGCAGATGGTTGATGATGTAAAACTTGCAGTAGAATGTAAAGTTCCAGTTAAATTCTATGGAAAGGCTGGAGGTTTAGTGCCTACTTCTCATGAGATAATAGATAATGTGAGAACTTTGGCAGGAGGTTTATTATGACAGTATTTGAAAAATCAAAAGGATTAACAGATGCCAGGACACATTATTGTCATGGATGTATGCATGGAACTGCTCAGAGAATAATAGCTGAATGTTTAGAAGAACTTAATGTACTTGACAGAGCTGTTGGAATAGCTTCAGTAGGCTGTTCTGTACTTGCTTATAAATATTTTAATTGCGATATGCAGCAGGCGGCACATGGAAGGGCTCCGGCTGTTGCTACAGGTATAAAAAGAGCTATTCATGACAGTGTAGTATTCACTCTTCAAGGAGACGGAGATTTAGCGGCAATAGGTACTGCTGAGATAGTACATGCAGCTGCAAGAGGTGAAAATATTACAGTAATATTTTTGAATAATGCTATTTACGGAATGACAGGCGGACAGATGGCTCCTACTACTTTGGAGGGACAAAGAACAACTACAACACAAGCTGGAAGAGATTTCCACAGAGCAGGCAAACCTATAAGAGTATGCGAAATGCTTGCCACTTTGGAAGGAGCTACTTTTGTTGAGAGAGTTGCTTTAGACAGTCCTGCAAATATTAGAAAGGCTAAAATGGCAACTAAAAAAGCTTTTGAAAATCAGGTGGCAGGAAAGGGATTCTCTATAGTAGAAATGCTTACAAGCTGTACTACTAACTGGGGAATAGCACCTACTGAATCGCATAAATGGATAAGAGAATATATGATTCCTCATTATCCTTTAGGAAATTTTAGAAATGACGCTTAATAAGGAGGCAGTAATGAGTACAGAAAGAATTATTTTTGCAGGATTCGGCGGACAGGGTGTTATGTCTATGGGACAGATGATAGCCTATGCCGGAATGATAGAAAATAAGCATGTTACTTGGTGTCCTTCTTATGGCCCTGAGATGAGGGGAGGTACTGCTAATTGTTCTGTAGTTGTAAGCGATGAACTTGTAGGTTCTCCTATGATTTCTCATGATGCCAATGCTGCTGTTATTATGAATCTTCCTTCTCTTACCAAATTTGAAAAAGATGTTCTTCCTAATGGAATACTTTTAATAAATTCATCTTTGATAGATAAAAAGGCTTCAAGAGATGATATAAAAGTGGCTTATGTTGAAGCAAATAAAATTGCAGGCGATATAGGCAATCCAAAATCTGCCAATATGGTTATGCTTGGTGCTTTGCTTACACTTCATAATATAGTATCATTTGACAGTGTACAGCAGGCATTTTTGAAGGTATTCGGAGAGCGTAAGAAAGATTTTCTTCCGTCTAATGAAAAGGCCTTAAATGCCGGACGTGATGCAGTTAAGGATTTGGTATCTTAATATAAGAAAATTTTTAATAAATAAAAAAGGCCTTAAATGCCGGACGCGATGCGGTTAAGGATTTAGTGTCTTAATAGAAGAAAGTATTTAATCAATAAAAAAGTTTGAGATAAAAAATTACGAGTGCCTGCTATTTGAAAAATGGCAGGCTCTTTTTACGATTAATTTTTTATTTATAAATAAAAAAGCAGAGATTAATTAATATCAATATTTTAATAATTTAACCAACTAAAAAAGAGTCTCGAGTATTATAAAATATTCAAGACTTTTAATGAAAATTAATTATTGATGTTCATGTAATTTATTATGATAATCAGTATTAAAAATAATTATTATTCTTATTATTCCATAAACAGCTATTACAGCATAATATACAATAAAAAGTATAAACATAGTTTTACTATTAGAAATGATATTATTTATAAAATATATATTAAATTTAGAAAATAAAGTTATAATAATATCTTTTTTAAAAAGAAGAAAAGCAAAATCAAAAGCTGTACCAAATATACAAGCAAATAAAACAATTAGTACAGTTCCAGATATTTTCTTAATTTTTACCATTTTAGGTTTATAATAAGAATTAAATACACCCAACTCTCTCTCATGGTGTTTTTTTTCACTTCTAAAAAAAGGTTTTTTATGATTATAACAATAGTTTAAAAAATCATTACGATAATTATAAAAATTACTGTTTATAAATAGAGCAATGCGTATTAATATAATAATTAATAATAATTTAGCAAATATTATTATCTCAATGCTAGCATAATAAAATTCGGGCATAAAACACTCCTATAAATATTATTTATTATATTAATATTACATCATATACCAATGACAAAAATTGCCATTATTATATTTTATTTAAAAAATTATACTGACTAATAGATATTATTCTTAATTTACTTTTATATATTTATTTGTTATAATTTTATTATGAGAAATATTAACAGAATGAACGATTATTTTGTGCGTTATCTTTTAGGCTCTATTGGTAATGAAGATATACTTGAAAATATAGTAAATTGTGTGCTTATAGATTCAGGTTTTGAAGAAGTACATAATTTAGAAATTATCAATCCTCATAATCTGCCTGAAAATATTAATCTTAAAGAATCAGTACTTGATGTTAAGGCAATTACTAAAGATAATAAAAAAATTATTATAGAAGTGCAATTATCAGGAAATATAGATTTTGTAAAAAGAATATTTTATTATATATCAAAAAATATTGTTAGTGAACTTAATGAAAATGAATCTTATGATATTATTAGTCAAGTTATAAGTATTAATTTTGTGAATTTTAATATGGACTTTAATGATGAAGGTAAAGCTCATAGATGTTTTAAATTAATAGACACTGAAAATCATAATGTATCATTAGATATGATGCAGATGCATATAATAGAAATACCAAGGTTTATAAAAATTTTAAATAATTCAAATATAGATGATATTAAGAAAAATAAAATATTATCTTGGATTGAGTTTTTTACAGTTAAAGATTTATACAAAGTTAAAGATAAATTAAAGGAGGTTAATTATATTATGCCTAAAGTAATAGATAAATATGAAAGATTTATATCTAGTGAGGAAGAAATGGAAGTTTATAATGCCAGAGATGCATTTTTATATGGACAAACCATAATGCTTAAAAGAGAAAGAGAAGAGGGTATAAAAGAGGGAATAAAAGAAGGTATAGAACAAGGTAAAAAGGAGCAGCAAATATCTATAGCTAAAAAATTAAAAAAATCTGGCATAGATATAAAAATAATAAGTGAAAATACAGATTTAAGTATAGAAGAAATAGAAAAACTATAATTATATATATTTTATCTCATTCTTATTTTTATAGTTGTTATTTATATTATGATGAAATAATATAAATATAATAGTTGAAAAAAGTTATAATATTATTATATTATAAGAAGCATTCAATTTTATATAAAAAGGATATATATTATGAAGAAAATTTTACTTATAACAGCAATGTTAATAATAACTATAAGTGCAAATCTTATGGCTAAAAGCGGATTCGGAGTTGATTTAACTGTACCTTTGGGAGCAGGTATTGGTTTTATTTATGAAGACGGTAAAGAAAGTAAAACTTATAAACCTGACGGAGGGTTTGAATTCGGTGTATATTTAAGGCCTAATTATTATTTTGATTTAAGTGTATTATCTTTGGGAATAGCATTAGATTTTGGATATCAAAGAGATGTATTTGCCTATAAATCAGATATTAGTAAAGGTAACTTAACATTTGATAGTTTGGGTGTTGGATTAATGCCTAAAATTGATATATTATTTTTGTCTATAGGTGTTGGAGCAGGTGTAAAATTCCCTCTCGGAGGAAGCAGTTATTCCAAAGAAAATAGCGGCGGAGAACAAAGGAATTCATACTCTTTAAAAGATTTACAAAATCAATATAATAATTTATATATACCATACCTTAAAGCAACTTTAGATTTTCTTTTATTATATAATTTCACTTTAGGTATTTATATGTCTTATGATTTCCCTGTTATGGAATATAAAGAAGTTTCTCCAAAAATAACATTTGGAGGATTTGATATAGGCGGTCAAATAGGTATAAGATTCTAATAATTTTAATTTAAATAATAAAAACCATGCAGAATTTCTGACATGGTTTTTTTATTATTAATCTATAATAGCATAAGCTCTTACAGGAGAACCTTCACTGCCTTTAATTTTTAAAGGTGCAGCACTGAAAAAGAATTTTTTATTGGATACTTTTTCTAAATTTGTAAGATTTTCTACAATACATATATCATGCGAAAATAAAATATTATGTATCAAGTTATTATTTGAGATTGAATCAACTGAAGGAGTATCTATTCCTATAGTTTTTATTTTTAAATTTATCAGCTTATATGCAAAACTTTTACTCAAATATGGAAAGTTTTTATAATAATTTTCTGAATTAATATTCTTATGCCAGAAAGTATTAATAAGAAGTATACTGCATTCTTTTATTATATTGAAATCAAAATTATCATCAAAATTTATTTGATTATCTTTATTAGGTATTATATCTATGCAATATGCATTTCCAATGAAATAATTCAAATCTATACTTGCTGCAGAATCTTTATCATTTATGCAATGAAGAGGCGTATCAATATGAGTTGCAGTATGCACGCACATAGATATATTTGTAATATTAAAGTATTCATAATTTTCAGCTGAAACTTTAACATCAATATCATCAGGATAATGAGGCATATTGTCGTATATTTCAGCTGAAAGATCTATTATCATATTTTTTTACTTTATTTATTATCATGTCTTTTTTTATTACTATTGCTTGTAGTTTTTGAGTTTGCAAGAGAGGCAAATATTACTCTTCCAGCCTCTTTAGGAAGCACATTATCTATTTCTATTTCAACATTTTTTCCTATTAAATGTTTGGCATTATCAACTACTATCATGGTGCCGTCTTCTAAATAACCTAAAGCCTGTTTATCTTTTCCTTCTCTTATCAAATCTATATTGATAGTTTCACCCGGTAAAACTACTACATGAAGAGAATTAGCTAAGTCATTAATATTTAATATATCTACTTCATGTATGGAAGCTACTTTCATTAAATTAAAATCATTTGTTATTACTTTAGCATCCATTTTTTTAGCAAGCTCAATAAGTTTTAAATCCACTTCTTTGATATTAGGAAAATCTATATCAGTTATTGAAAGAAGTATGTTTTTAGAAGATTTCATTTTATTTAATATTTCTAAAGCTCTTCTTCCTCTTATTCTTTTCTGAGGATCTCTTGCATCGCTTAAAAACTGCACTTCTTTTATAACAAATTCAGGAAGTATAAGAAGCCCATCAAAAAATTTCTTTTCAGCAATATCATATATTCTTCCGTCTACTATAACAGAAGTATCTAATATTTTTGCAGTTTTTGTTTTATCCTGCTTTGTAAGCTTAAACATATTTGATATACTTGGTATAAAAGCTATAATAATACCGAAAATTAAATATCCTTCTACGAATAGAATAATTAATTTTTCATTTAATGATAAACTTATTCCTACAGTATTAATTGTACTTATGGTTAAAAGTACAGTGATTAATGTCAAAAAAAATGCTATAAAAAAACCTAATATGATTTTAGAAGTTTTCTTTCTAATAAATAAAAACTCAAATAAAAATACCAATATTGCACTAATTATAAATACTGTTAATGTTTGATAATTAAAATGTTTCAGTATAAAATAATCCACAGCTAGTACTATACAAGATAGTACAAAATACACAACTCTCCACATAATTTCCCCTTAATTTTATATTATATGCATATTATTTTTTTAATGGAATAAACTAATATAAACTAGAGTAGGTGCTATTCTTTATCAGCCTCTTTTTTCTTTTTTTTGCCGTTTTTAGCAGTTTCTTTTTCTTTAACTACTTTTTCTTTTTCTAAAGGCTTAGTTTTGAATTTTTTAGCTGACTTCTCTAAAGCATTTGATACTATATCTTCAATTTCATCTCTGTCTTTTTTTAATGCTATACTAATTTCATTAACTATAAACATATAAGCTTTTTCATATAAACGCTTTTCGCTTGCAGAAAGTTCTTTTAATTTGTTTCTTGTGAATAAGCTTCTTGCAACTTCTATCGTATCTTTAATATCCCCGCTTCTTAGCTTTTCTTCATTTTCTTGGTATCTTATTTTCCAATTATTTTCTATATCATGAGGTTTTGTCTGTAATATATTTAAAAGATTATCAGCTTCTGCTTTAGATATAATCTTTCGTATACGATATTCTTTAACTCTATTTATAGGCACTTTTAATGTAATATTTTCACTTTCGCATTCTAAAACATAACATTCTACTAGATTAGAATTAACTTTATTATCTGATATTCCCACAACTTTGCATATACCGTACATAGGATATACAACATAAGTATTCAATTTGTACATATTAGCCTTTCTTGTTAATAGTTAATGGTTTATTCTAATAAAATATAATAATATACCTCAGTCTATTATATGTTAAATTTATAAAAAATCAAGTATTTTATTACAGTATTGATGTTGTATTTGTATTATTGGTTATAAAGTTAATTGATAATTTAATAAATAAATTTACAAAATTTACAACTACATAGCTTGCTATATTTAAATATATAGTATACTATATATATTGGCAATAATAAAAAGGAGGTACAAACGTATGACAGATAAAAAAATAGAATTATTTGAAAATTATCCAGTACATAAAGCTCTAATTACGCTAGCACTTCCAACAATATTAGGAATGTTAGTAAATGTTTTTTATAATATGGTAGATACTTTTTTCGTAGGACAGACAGGCGATCCTAATCAGGTTGCTGCGGTATCATTATGTATGCCTATATATTTGCTTCTTATGGCTTTCGGTAATATATTCGGTATAGGCGGCGGATCATATATATCAAGGAAATTAGGTGCTAGAGATTATGAATCTGTAAAAAAGATATCAGCATTTGCTTTTTATGCAAGCATTATAGTAGGTTTTATATCTATGGCTGTATATCTTATATTTATGAAAGATATATTAAAGATATCAGGTGCAAGCCAAAATACTTATCAATTTTCTAAAGATTATTTAATAATAGTAGCATTAGGAGCTCCTTTTGTAGTTAATCAGATGGCTATGGGGCAAATTATACGTGCTGAAGGTTCTTCAAAAGAGGCTATGATAGGTATGATGATAGGTACTGTAGTGAATATTGTATTAGATCCTATTATGATACTTTATATGAATATGGGTGTTGCCGGTGCTGCTCTTGCTACAATTATTGGTAATGCTTGTTCTACTGTTTACTACATATACCATATTCTAAGAAAAAAATCTTTCCTATCTATACATTTTAAAGAGTTTTCTTTACAATCAGATATACTTTCAAATGTATTTGCAATAGGAATACCTGTTTCAATTAATAATATACTTATGAGTGCTTCAAACATATTGATAAACAATTTGGCTGCAGGATACAGTGATAATGCAGTAGCAGGACTTGGAGTAGCTCAAAGAATATTTACTCTTGTAGTATTAGTATTTATAGGGCTTTCTCAAGGGCTTCAGCCTTTTGTGGGTTACAACTTCGCTTCTAAAAATTATAAGAGAATGAATGCAGCCATTAAAATATCTTGTGCTGTAAGTGTTGTAATAGGATTTTTACTTTTGGGCTTATCTTTAATATTTGGAAGATTAGCAGTAGCTGTATTTATCAACAATGAAGAAGTAATTGATTATGGTGTAAAATTCTTAGTTGCTAGTTATTCTATAGCTCCTATAATAGGCTTCCAATTTGTATTTATGTCTACATTCCAAGCATTAGGAAAGTCAATTCCTTCTTTGGTGCTTTCTATAAGCAGACAAGGTATAGCATTTGTTCCTACAATACTTATAGGTACAAAATTATTCGGCATAAAAGGCATTATATGGGCTCAGCCTATAGCTGATATAGTTACTGTTATAATGGCTAGTATTATGTACATATATATTTATAAGAAAATGAAAAAGAAATTAACTGAAGAAGAAAATAATAGTGAAAATAATTCTGAACCAGCTTATGCAAATGTATGACATTTCGTAAACTTTTCATAGACCTTAGCCTGCACTTTTATTCTTGGAAGTGCAGGCATTTTTTATTATATATAACATAAATAAATATTTTTGTTTTATAGTTTTTACACAAAATATATTTAATTCTCAATCGTTATTATGAAACTTAGTTTTTAATAATTCTGTATTTGGTGATATATCAAATCCTAAATTTCCTATTTTTATAACTTTATTAAAAAAGAATTCACTAATTTCACTTTGTGGCAAATCGTAGTTACGTCTATATCTTGTTAAATCCCATTTTTCAACAATAGCTCTATTGGCATATCTTTCGCATCCACCTATTATTGAATTAGCAGCATGTTGTTTAGAAACTTTTTTCTCCAAATAAAATTTTGAAGCATTTTTTACACTTTTATCTATGATATTATATATTTGAGAAACAGAAAAATTTTCTAACATTAGCTCAATAATATTATATGTTTTATCTGCTGGATTAAATTCAAAATTTATTTGCTTAATTTGATATATTAAATATTCTATACATTCATTAATTGCTATATCTTTCCATAAATTATATGCATCATTAATATTTTCTAAATTATAATAATCAGGATTTATTATTTTTTTAATAAGATTGTCTAAATTTAAATCATCATTTATATTTAATATATACATAACTTGATCAATATAATATATACTTGGAAATTCTTCACAATCTTTAAATGATGATACGTCAGAAAATGGACTAACAACTAAAGCTTGTATTTTTATTAATTCTCTATACATTCTAAAAGTTAATTTATCATATGGAGATAACTTTATATTAGAACTATTAAGATCTTTTATATATGATAAATCCTCTGATATTAATGCTCTTACAATAGAACCTAAATAAACTTTATTAAAAAAATTTAAATTATTAAAATTTATACTATCTATATTTTCTGTACTATATGTTTTTTTTATAATCTCTCTTTTATAATTTAATATTTTTATTTTTTCTTGTTGACAATAATAGCATTGACAATATTTATCTTCATATTTATGACCACAATTTTGACAAAATAAATCTTGAATATTATAATTATCCCCATACATTTTAGATTTTCTATTATAAATCATATTACTATTACAATGTCTACATTTATATTCAGGAACAACTTTTGCTGGGAAATAAGTATATAATTTGGAAGATTTTATATCTAAATTATATTCTTCTAAAATCTTTTTAACATTATAGCCGCTGTAATATTTTTCTATCAAAATGTCTAATTCTTCTTCATTTAAGTGTGATAAATCTTTATACATTTTATATCTTTATCCTATAATATTAATTCTTTAATTATATAAAATTATACATTTTATAAACTATATTACAATAAAATTTATTTATATACTGAAAATTTTTAAGTTTGTCAATTTTTTATTGTTCTTTTTCCCGCCGCAAAAAGAACCAAAAAGTGCAAGTATAAAATTAGCATTAAATCATACTAATTATGTTTTATAGGTAAGATAAATTACTAAATTTAAGTCAAAATGTAGCCTTTCGCCGAAGGCGAGCTTCGACTGTGGCACGCCAAAGGCGGACAGCGTCCAAAAGAAGTGGGGTGTTGCGTAAGCACGCAGAGCGGTGGGCAAAGCCCCAAATATCAAAATAAAAATACAACTTTATTTTTTCTTGTTACAAAATTAGATTTTCTAGCTGCCCACCCAAGCATTAATTAGATTTAAGATTATCCTCAACGCACGCAGAATGCATTCTTATAATAAATATAATTTGGATTAATAATTAAGCTTATATTTATAAAATCACTTTGCGTGCGATAATAATGCAGCAAATTTAAGCAAAACTTGGGTGGGTGCTGAAATTTCTCATTAAGTTATAAATGTAGTTAATATTTAAATTTAAAAAATCATTATAAATAATGAAGGGTGGGGAATTTAATATAAGTTTTAAAACTTAAATTACATTTGCCCGCCCTTTATATTTAAAGTTTCTATCTGTAATATAAACTTTATTTTCTCTTATTATCAAACTAGATTTTTTAGATGCCCGCCCAAGATTTTTTAAATTTTAAACCATATATACAAAAATTATTAATCATCATAATCTTCATCGTTTAAATCTATAAATATAGTGTATAAAGCACATATATTGTCATTTTCATCATAAGCAAAATATGAAGGATAATAACCATCACCATAACCGCTTGTAAATAATACTATATTAGAATCGCTTTCAGGGACATTCCAATTAAGCCAATCACCATATTCAGATTGATATTTAGGATTATTTTTGGCATTATCCTCTAATAAGTCGGAAAATAAATCATCGTATCTGTTATCGAAATCTCCGCCGCTTTCTTCTTCAAGTTTGTTTTCATATTCAAAATATTTTTTAGCTGCGTCATAATCGCAAAAACAACCCATACCAGCATCTACTGGATATCCGAAAAACTCACCTTCTTCTACTTCAGATAAATCTTCTTCTCCTGTAACGGCAAGTTCATATCTTTTAGGTTCTTTGTCAGAGAAAGAAATTTTAGCTATAGAAATTCTCTCCTCATCTTTTATTATAAGAAGAGAAACTTTATATTTATCAGGTTTTACAGTTTGAATAAATGGAGTTACTTGATCATCATACATATATGCTAAAGGATCACAGGCAATTATTTTACCTGATGATAAATTAACTTCTCCTATATCTAATATATCAAGCTCTGTATCATTAAATTTTTTATCTCTAAAAGGCTTATCCAAATCAAAACCAGGCAAAAGCAAATGTTTTACTTTATTGAATTGTTGTTTGAAATCTTTGTCCATATACTACTCCGAATAGTTATTATATAATAATATACTATAAAAGATAAATAAAGACAAATAAAAAGTTTATTCTAACTTAAAGTAAACAAGTTATTGCTGCAAATTATTAGTGCTATTGGCAATATCTCTTCCCAAATCAGAACTCTGACTGGCCAAGCTTGAGTTTTCCTGTGTGATATTGTTAAGCTCATTCATAGAACTTCCTATTTGTTTCACACTGTCTTCCTCTTCATTAACTGAAGATGCAATATTAACCAATATCTCAAGTACATCATTAGTTGATTTTTCTATTTCAGATAAAATATTCAAAGAGTTTTTAGCAGAATCATTTCCTATATCTATCTTTGATACAGTAGTATCTATAATATTAGTTATATTAACAGCAGCTTCATTAACGTTTTGTGCTAAAGATCTAATTTCAGAAGCAACAACAGCAAAACCTCTTCCTTGATCACCAGCACGTGCAGCTTCAACAGCAGCATTTAAAGCTAATATATTAGTTTGAAAAGCGATATTCTGTATTACTTTACTAATATTAGATATTTCTTTACTAGATTCATAAATTTCACCCATATTATTTGTAATTTCACTTACTGATTGAAAACCTTTATTAGCAGATTGTGTTACTTCATAGCTCATATCCCTAGCTAATTGACAATTTTTAGCAGTAGATGATATAGCAGAAAATAAACTTTCTACAGATGCTGATATTTCTTCTACAACAGCAGCTTCTGAAGAAGTTCTATTAGATAGATTATCTATTCCTGATGATATTTCATTTGAAGCATTATTTATTGCCTGTATATTAAGTTTTAACTGAGAAACTAAATTATTTATAGATGACTGCATATCATTAATTGAATTATTAAGTTGTCCTGCAACACCTGATTTATTTAATTCATTTTCTTCAAATTTATTATTGAAATTACCATCTTTCATTAAAAATATTGTATTGATGGCGTTATTTAGGTTTTTAGATAATGGTATTGCTATTTTAGAAACTAATAATAATTCTAATAATATTAATATAACTATAATTATTAAAAAAGATAACATTATCTTATTAAAATTGTTATAAAATTCTTTAGCACTATTTTTGAATACCAAAAAGAAAGGAGTATCCTGTATTCTTTTTATAAAAAACCATTCATCTTTTACTAAACCTATTTTGTAATCTATAGATGAAAAAGAATCTTTAAACTCTTCAAATATAGGATCATTAAATAAAGTAATATCTTTATTTAAAATATAATCTTTATTATTATGTGTTACATAAGTTCCATCTAAATAAACTAAATAAAAATTATAATCTGAATATTTTTTAGCCTTTAATATTAAATCTTCCATATTATCAAAGTCTATACCCAAAACACCCATAAGATTTGAATTAGTATATACAGCTTTACTAAAAGTAATTGCTATTTTTCCTGATGCAGCATCCACATAAGGTGCACTTATCACTATATCTTTAGTTTTTAATGCATCCTGATACCATCCTCTGCTTACATGATCATAAGTTCTAGGATGTACTACTAGAGTATTAATAAACATACCGCCTTTTGAATAAGAGATAGTTTCTCCGAAATAGATACTTAGATAATTTTTATAAGTATTTTGTACATTTGTTATAAATTTTCCGAAATAATAATAATCGGAAGATATTTCTAGACTTTTGGAAAGTAATAATATATCGTTTTTTATATCATTTAAATAATTTTCAGCTACAATATCAACATTCATAGCTTGAGACATACTGCTATTTAAAAATTGGTTTCTGTATATTGGTTTATAAATAAAATATACAGATATTAATACTATAGTTAAGAAAATTATAAATGGTGCTAGAAACTTAATAATTAAATCATTTTTCATACAATTACTACTCCTTTATTTAAAAGATAGCAATTTATAGTTAATAATTCAAGTAATAATTAAATTTTATTATGATTTAACTATAAAAAATATTGTATTTATTGATTAAATTGCATCCACATTTCTAGTAGCTATTATATCAGATCCTGTAACATTATGAAGTATGATATCTCCTATATGAATTGGTGCTTGAACTTCAATATTTTTTAAAGCCTCCAAACATTCAGGTATTTTTGATTTGTCTATAGGCTCTTTAGTTTTTACAGGAAGCATCTTTAATTTTCCGTTTTTTACTCTTACTATAGAAGTAACCATTCTTACAGGACGTACAACTTCATCTCTTGCATAAGTGTCGCCCCTTTTGCAAGTGTTACCGCTTACACTTAAAACATTACTGCCTTCTAACTCTACAGACAAAGCACATCCCATAGGGCAGCATATACAAGTTAATTCTTTTTTTTCCATAATTAATTACTTCCTTATATATTTTTTATTGTTTTTTATTTTTTACTTATTGAGCTCATTAAATAAACTCAAATCAGCCATCATATTTTTAAGCATTATTTCAATTCTTGGCATATGTTCTGCTATAGTAAAGCCAACAATTTCCTTTTCTTTTGCAATATCATTTATTATTCTTACTGCTTCATTTATCTTCATTCCATTAGGAGAAACTCCGACAGCAGCTATTATTTCATTAGGGTCAAGCACATCCAAATCAAAATGTATCAAAACCTTAGAAGCATTAGATTTTTTTAACCATTCTATTACAACTTCACTTGATGAGGAAGTAGTTTCAGGAGCGAAATGAGTTATGCCGTATTCCTCTTGACGTTTTTTTATTTCATCTCTTTCCCAATCTCTAAGCCCTACAAATAATATTTTATCAGCTGAAATTTTGCTTGGAAGTATAGAGCTTATATATTTATCAACATTACCCATACAGGCACTAACAGCCATAGCATGATATCCGGCATAAGTATTATCTTCAGGCAAAGTAATATCAGGATGAGCATCTATCCAAATTAAAGCAACATCATTATCATATTTCTTATTTAAATATGTGAAAGGCACTACACTAACAGAACATTCGCCTCCGAAAGTTATTATTTTATCAGGATTATTTTTGCTTAAAATATACAATGCATTTTTAGTCTGAGATACTATAAAATCATAATCAATAATACCGTTTTTTATTTCTCTATTTTTTATATCTAAAGAGACAGGAACTTCTAAAGTTTCATGATTATCATTTTTAGGGGCAAGTATGCTTAATAATTTTGCCCCAAGATAATAACCTCTTGAAGAATCTTCAGGCTTTAATTCCTTTATCCAATGAGATATAATTCCTCCCTGCCACTGCGGATAAATTAATCTTATAGTTTTACTCATTAATTAACCCCGATAATCAATTATCTTCTATTTTAAACTCAATATTTTTTAAGCCTTCTTTTGAAAGCATATCTTTATCAAGCTTTACTGTTTCCATTTCACCTGGAGCAAATATCAAATGCTTTTTATGTATTACTCTCTCACCATCAAAATAAACATTCAAAAATTTATTCTGAAATATATTGCCTACTCTAAATCTCACCATTACATGATCATCTACATTATCAACATTAATCATAGAAGGAACGGTATATCTTACTCCATTAGAGCCTTTTAGAGAAATAGAGTTGCTGTCATTTCTTCTTTTGTTTTTAAGAACATAAGAAGCAGCACTCTTTCCTGCAGTTTCAGCTTCCTCAGATACAAAGTCTACTAAATCATGAACATGAAGAACATTGCCGCAAGAGAATACTCCGTCAATATTAGTTTCTAAACTTTCATTAACGAAGGCTCCAGAAGTTATAGGGTTAATTTCAACACCAATCTCTTTTGAAAGCTCATTTTCAGGAATAAGTCCCACAGATAAAAGTAAAGTATCACAGGAATAATATTCTTCAGTACCTTTAATTGGCTTCATATTTTCATCAACTTTAGCTATTGTAACACCTTCAAGCCTGTCTTTTCCTTTAATATCTATTACTGTGTGTCTAAGTTTAAGAGGTATTCCAAAATCGTCCAAACATTGAACTATATTTCTTTTAAGCCCTCCGGAGAAAGGAAGTATTTCAGCTACTACCTTAACTTTAGCACCCTCAAAAGTCATTCTCCTAGCCATAATAAGACCTATATCCCCAGAACCAAGTATTACAACTTCTTTACCAGGCATATATCCTTCAATATTAACTAAATGCTGAGCAGCACCGGCAGAAAATATTCCGGCAGGTCTAAATCCTGGTATATTCAAAGCTCCTCTTGAACGCTCACGGCATCCCATAGCAAGTATTACAGCTTTTGCATTGATTTCAATTAAACCTTCTTCTTTATTTATATAAGTGATTTTTTTAGTTTTGTCATTATTAAGTACAATATCCAAAACCATAGTATTAAGCTTATAATTTATATTTAGATTTATAACTTTTTCTATGAATCTATAAGCATATTCAGGTCCTGTAAGCTCTTCACCAAATCTATGAAGTCCAAAACCATTATGTATGCATTGATTGAGTATGCCTCCAAGTACGGCATCTCTTTCCAACATAAGTAAATTATCTATTCCATTTTCTTTAGCAGAAATGGCAGCGGCAAGTCCGGCAGGTCCTCCGCCTATAACAACAACATCATAAGATTCCATTTTTTACCTCGTTTATTTTTTATCTATAAACTTTATTTTACTTTTATATACTAAAAATTTTATTTTTTGTTAAAAAGCAATTTTTTAAATTTTATATTTGTATGCTTTGCCATTACAAACTATACAGTGTGCAGCAGCCTAGTTATTTTACCTCTGCTATGCATACAGTATCAATGTAGCTTTAGATATTTTCCGTATACAGCGAGAACATTAATACATTCGCATACTCTTTCGATAATAACTGCATTTTTAACCTAAAATAAGCTATTAACTTATATTCAATAATATTATAAAGTTTCCTTGTCATAACCAATAACTATTTCAGAACCTTTACCGCATTTTGTAATAGTTAAAGGAGAAACATCAAGTTCTCTGGCTAAAATTTCTATTATTTTAGGGGAACAGAAACCTCCCTGACATCTTCCAAGCCCTGCTCTTATCCTTCTTTTTACTCCGTCAAGAGATTTAGCTCCTATTGGTCTTTGTATAGCTTCTATTATTTCACCTTCTGTAACCTTTTCACATCTGCAAATTATATGTCCGTATAAAGGATTTTCTTTTATAAGGTCGTTTTTCTCTTCATTAGAAAGGGCATTGAAATGAGTAATGCCTTTTCTTGTTTCTATAAAGTTTTCTTTTTTCTCGAAATTTCCTTTTTTGCTTACTATATCAGCAACCATAAGCCCTATAGCAGGAGAAGAAACAAGTCCAGGAGATTCTATACCGGCACAATCAAAAAATCCTTCGCAGTCTTCAAGTTCTTTAATAATAAATTCATGATTATCTTCATGAGGTCTAAGTCCGCAGAATGAAGTAATAACTTTATTATAAGGTATATTTTTTACTGTCATTTTAGATTTTTCTATAATCTGAGCAAGTCCGTCAGCAGTGGTGTTTAATCCCTCTTTATCTTCTATATCAATTGCAGTAGGCCCAAGCATTATATTGCCATGGGCTGTAGGAGTAACCAAAATACCTTTACCTAATTTTGTAGGAAGAGCAAATATCGTAGAAGTTACAAGATTATCAACTTCTTTGTCTAGTAAAATATAATCTCCTCTTCTAGGAGTGATATGTATTTTATTTTTACTCATCATATTATGGAATTTATCTGCATAAACACCAGCAGCATTTACAATATATTTAGCTTTTATAACTCCATTATTAGTTTCAGCCTCAAAAGTTCCGTCATCAAGTTTTCTTATATTGATAACTTCAGTATAAAATTTAAACTCTACTCCATTAGCATAAGCATTTTCAGCATAAGCAATATTTAATATAAAAGGATCAACTATACCGCCGGTAGGGGCATACAAGGCCGCACATACATTATCATTTAAATTAGGCTCTCTTTTATGAACCTCTTCTCTGTTTAATATTTGAAGTCCTTCAACTCCGTTTTTTATTCCTCTTTCATATATAGCCTGTAAATTAGGCATATCTTCCTCATTAGTGCATACCACCAAAGAACCATTCTGTTTGAAAGGAACATCAAGGTCTTCTGCTATTTTTGGCATCATCTTATTTCCTAAAACATTCAATTTAGCCATAAGAGAACCATTTGCAGCATCAAAACCTGCATGCACTATTCCGCTATTAGATTTGGAAGTACCAGAACAAACATCTTCTCCTCTTTCAACAACGCATATATTAGCTTTGTATCTTGATAATTCTCTAGCTGAGGAAGTACCTGAAACTCCAGCACCTATAATCAATATATCATACATAATATATATTTCCTTTGAATTTTATACAATTTATTTCAAAAATAAGAATATATATGCATATTAATATCTTATAAAAATAAAATATTAATATGCATAAATTTAATGACAAATTATAAAGCCCAGCCTCTTGATCTTTCAACGGCTTTTTTCCAACCCATATATTTTTTATTTCTTTCTTCTTCAGAAAGAGAAGGAGTAAACTCTCTCTCTAATTTCCATCTGTTAGTGATTTCATCTTTATCTTTCCAGAATCCAACAGCAAGCCCAGCTAAATAAGCAGCACCTAAAGCTGTAGTTTCAGTGATTTGAGGACGAAGAACTTTTGTATTAATAATATCAGATTGAAACTGCATTAAGAAATTGTCTCGGCAAGCTCCTCCGTCAACTTTTAATGAAGAAAGCTTAACTCCGCTGTCAGCAACCATAGCATCTATAACATCTTTACTTTGATAAGCAATAGCCTCTTCAGCAGCTCTTATTATATGGCTTCTATTAACTCCTCTAGTAATACCTACTAAACATCCTCTAGCATACATATCCCAATAAGGAGCACCAAGACCAACGAATGCCGGTACTAAATAAACACCATTGGTATCTTTTACCTTTGTAGCGAAATATTCAGTATCTTTAGCATCATGAAGAAGTCTTAGTTCATCTCTTACCCATTGTATAACGGCACCTGCTATAAATACAGAGCCTTCCAAAGCATATTCTATTTTTCCATTATATCCGATAGCTATAGTAGTGATTAGTCCGTTCTTACTTAATATAAAGTTTTCACCTATATTCATAAGAATGAAGCTTCCTGTACCATAAGTATTTTTAGTATCTCCCTTATTGAATCCAGCTTGTCCGAATAAAGCGGATTGCTGGTCTCCTGCTATGCCTGATATAGGAACTTCTTTTCCATTAATATGAGCATATCCGTAAATACAAGAAGAATCTTTTACTTCAGGAAGCATACTCATAGGTATGTCCAATTCTTTTAAAATGGTTTCATCCCATTTAAGTTCTTTAATATTATATATCATAGTCCTTGATGCATTAGTATAATCTGTAACATGCACTTTACCGCCTGTAAGCTTCCATACAAGCCAAGTATCTATTGTACCGAATAATAGTTCGCCTTTATTAGCTTTTTCTCTTGCACCTGGTACATTATCAAGTATCCATTTAATTTTAGTGCCGGAGAAATAAGCATCAACTACCAAACCTGTATTTTCTCTTATATATGTATCAAGACCTTTTTTCTTTAATTCATCGCAAATAGGAGCTGTTCTTCGGCATTGCCAAACTATAGCATTATAAATAGGCTCTCCTGTATTTTTATCCCATACTACAGTAGTTTCTCTTTGGTTAGTAATACCAATAGCAGCTATTTCTTCCGGCTTAACTCCGGCAATCTGTATAGCTTCCTGCAAAACCCCAAATTGAGTAGCCCAAATCTCAGCTGCATTATGTTCTACCCAGCCTTCATGGGGATAAATTTGAGTAAACTCTTTTTGAGCAACTGATACCATATTTTGATCATAATCAAATACTATAGCTCTGCTGCTTGTTGTACCCTGATCTATTGCCACTACATATTTAGCCATAATTAAAACTCCTTTATTAAATTTATTTTTTAATAATTCTATTAAAATTATTTTTTAGCAAATATTCTTCCTACTGTAATATCATAAATAATAGCTCCTAATACTCCGCCTACTATAGGTCCTACTACAGGTACTATCCATATATTGCTTCCATCTGTAAGTCCGTTATTTTTGAATCCTGCAGCAACAGCAAAAAGTCTAGGTCTTAAATCTCTTGCCGGATTTATAGCATAACCATGCATAAAACCGAATGATGTGCCTATGGCAACTATTATAAGACCAACTATTATAGGTCCTAAATTTGCACCTGCAGGAGTATTGTTAGCATCTCCTGTAGCTAATATTAAAAATACCAAAAGAAATGTACCTACTACTTGGTCTATAAATCCGTATAAAAATCCTGGAACTGCTGGGAATGTAGCGAATACTCCTGCTGTATTTTCAAAATTAGGATCAACTTCTATCCATTTTCCATAATAAACAGCAAATACTATAGCAGCCCCTATAAAAAAGCCTATCATTTGAGCTAATATATAATACCAAACTTTAGACCATGAAAATCTTCCTGTTGTAGCTAGGGCAAGTGTAACGGCAGGATTTAAATGAGCACCGCTTATTTTACCTGAAGCATATATACCGAAAGTAACAGCAAGTCCCCAAGCTATATGTATATTTATAGGAGCACCATTATTTCCTATATTAACTGATGCAACTACTCCGCATCCAAATAATGCTATAAACATAGATCCCATTAATTCTGCTAAGAATTCCGATCTTTTATTATACATATCGAACCTCCATAATAATAGTTTTTAATATATGTGTTTTGTATTTGTTAATTGACTCCGCCAACTCTATACTGTTCGCATACAGGGCATCTTTTTGGAGGAGTAGCTTCACTATGAACATAACCGCATTTTCCGCATTGCCATTTATTTATGCTTTCAACATTTCCTCCTAAATATTTTTCAAACATTTTTTTATGTTCTTCTTCTATTTTAGCTACATGCTCAAAAAGTATGGCTATATCATTAAAACCTTCCTCTTTGGCAGTTTTAGCAAAGTTTAAATACATTTCTGTAGCTTCATAATTTTCGCCTGTAATAGCATCTTTTAAATTTTCATCTTTTGAAAAAATTCCATGATATCTTTCAAACCATAATTTTCCATGTTCCTGCTCATTTCT
Source organism: Brachyspira hyodysenteriae ATCC 27164 (assembly GCF_001676785.2). Lineage (NCBI taxonomy): Bacteria > Pseudomonadati > Spirochaetota > Spirochaetia > Brachyspirales > Brachyspiraceae > Brachyspira > Brachyspira hyodysenteriae. The sequence goes on from NZ_CP015910.2 coordinate 200,039, forward strand.
TGATGCCTTTTCATAAGCCAATGCCAAATTTTCCATTCCATCTTCTCTAGCTTTCTCAGCATAGTACATATATTTGCACCTAGCTATAGCCTCTCCAATAAAAGCTGCTTTCAAATTCTCATTTGTTTTTGAATTTTTTAGATCCATGTACTCTCCTTAATAATTTTCTTTTCCTATTAACTAGTATAGATATTTTACTATTTAAAATATATAAAAACATAAAAAAAGAAATTTTTATATTTTATGTATCGGTTATTTAATATTTTAAAATGATAAAGTATCAATATCGTAAAAAATAAAACTTTATATAATTTATTATATATTATCGTTTTTATTATTTATTTTATAAAGGCAAACAATAGAAAGAAAAGCAAGTACAGAAAGTACGGCACCTCCAAATCCTACCCATCTTATACCAAAATTATCAAATATACTGCTTCCTACAAATGATCCTAAAGCTATACCAAAATTGAATGAAAAAGAATTATTTGATGAGGCTAATGTAAGGCATGAAGGATATTCTCTTTCTGTAAAATCTAAAATATTTAACTGAACAGGGGAGTTCATTAGGTACATTAAGAAACCTATGATTAATATTACAATAGAAGAGCTTACAGCATTAAGAAGTGCAAAAGGCAAAACTATCATACATAAAAACTGCATCATAAATACATATCTTAATCTGTATACTCCATTATGCTCTGCTAATTTACCTGAAAGAAGATTACTGAAAAGAACTGTTACTCCAAACACTAGTAATGCTGCACTTACATATTTATTAGGTATATGAATATAATTAAGGAAAATAGGCTTTAAATAAGTATAAAGTACATAGGAAGAGGCCGCTCCGAATAGTATTGTAAATGTACTTAATATAAATCTAGCATCTTTAAATAGTATAAATTGTCCTAATAATTTTACTTTATGAGTAGGCGTATTTTTAGGAAGAGTAATAAACATTAAAATAAGCATGACAGCACTGAAAATAGATATAAATATAAAAGAAGCACGCCATCCGAAATAATAGCTTATGCTTGTTCCTATAGGTACTCCGAATATTGAAGCTATGCTGAATCCTGAATATATCCAGGCTACAACCATAGGTCTTTTATCTTTTGTTGATATATAAGGGCTGAATGATATTGAAACAGATATTAATGCTCCTGAAATTATAGCTATAAACATTCTCACAATAAGTAGGAATGTATAATTTGAGGCTAATGAGCATAAGAAATTTCCTACTATAAATAATATGCCTGCAAATATTATAAAATGAAATCTATTGAATTTTCCGGCAATAGCTGCAGAAAAAGGTGTGCATACTGAATAGGCTAGGGCAAACATAGATACAAGCCCTCCGGCTTTAACTTCTGTAATGTTAAAACCTTCAGCTATCTCTGTTAAAACTCCTATAACTATAAACTCACTTGTACCTAAAGCAAAACTAAGAAGCACTAAAGAAATTATAGCTAATAATCTATTTTCTGAAGTGCTGCTTGAAATAACATTTTCATCATTGTTATTAGACATAAATAAACTCTCAAAAATAATTGCATTAGTTCTATACCTTTTTTGAAAAAAATTCAATTATAATATATGATTTATTCAGCAAATTTTTAACAAAAAATAGGTTATATTTGTTATGAAAAAATCAAACAATAATAATTCATTAAAATATTTAGAATTAGCAAAAGAAAAACAGGAACTTGGCGAATATAAAGAAGCATTGGAATATTATAAAAAATCTATAGAAGAAGATCCTGAAAATATAGAATCTTATTTCGGACTCAATTTAATTAATTCTTATATTGAAATGGAAAATGAATTAAAAAATGATGATAATGATTGTAAAACAAATAAGCATATAGAACTTTTTAATATATTTAATGGTTTTTTAGATAAAAGATAAAAATCATAAATATTTTTTTAATTCTTTATAAATCTCTGAAGCAAATACACTATGTCCATTCTCATTTAAATGAACTCCGTCAAAGAATATATCATAATAATTATTTTCTTTTAAAATCTTATTTACGAATATATTATAAACATCTATGCTTTTTATATTATTTTTAGCAGTGTAATCATTTATAAAATTGACATACTCTTTCAAAATACTTTCAAATTCTTCTATATTGTTAGATTCAAAAAAGGTGAAAACTTCTTTAACAAAAGCAATAGGTGTAAAAGCAATTATATCAATATTATTTTCTAAAGCCTTGTTTATAATATTTATAAAATTATTTTCTATTTCTTCTAAGTATTTGCATGTAAATATATCATTGACTCCGCCCATTAAAATTACAGTATCAGCATTTTCTTTTACGCAGTCCATATCAAAACGAACAAGCATTCCGGAAATCATATCTCCGTTAATACCTTTATTTATAAATTTTATATTTTTATTTTCTTCAGCAAATTTATCATTTAGAATTTTAGTCCAAACCTTATTCCTTCCAACCATATATCCGTAAGTAGTGCTGTCTCCTAAACAAACTATATTCATAAATACTCCTAAAAAATTTTTATTCAGGCTAAAATAACCTCTCCGCCTAATTCTTCTATTGCTTTTTTTACATTATCATCTATTTTATCAGTTATAAATATATCTATATCTTTAAAATCTGCAAATTTTGCTAATTTGTATTTCTCATATTTTGATATATCTGATATTAATATGGATTTTGCCGAGCATTTTATCATAACTTCTTTTACATACGATATAGGAAGAGAACCTATTGAAATACCTCTGTTTATAGAAAAACCTCCTGCAGATAAAAATACTTTATCTGCATTGAGTCCCTCAAGCATTTTTAAAGTGTATTCTCCGCTTACCCAATGAAAACCATTGCTTACAATACCGCCTAAAATAATTATATTAAATCCGTAAGGCTCTAATATATTAACGCAAGTTAAATCATTTGTTATTATTGTTAAATCTTTTTTGCTATGCATTAATTTTGCAAGTTCATGTATAGTAGTTCCTGAATCAAGTATTATAGTATCGCCGTCATCTATTAATTCTAACGCCTTTTTAGCTATTATTTTTTTAGCTTCTAAATTTTCAGTTCTTTTTTCTAAATCTAATTCCTGAGATGATTTTGATTTTGTTATAGCGCCTCCATGGGTTCTTGTTATTTTTCCCAATGTTTCTAAATCTTTTAAATCATTTCTTATAGTAGATATACAAACTTTAAAATATTCGCTTAATTCATTAACAGTTGCCTTTTTGTTATTGTTTATATATTCTATTATTTTTGCTCTTCTTTCTTCAGCAAATAATAAATCATCACCTAAATTAGACATATAATTCCTCTGATATTATTTATTAATTTATTATATATCAAATATTAACAGTTTCAATATCTTTTTTTATTTTTTATTATTGTTTTATACTTTTTATTGGTGATTATTGTTGACTTTTATAGGTTTTACACTATAATATCGCTATCATACAATAATAAATAATAATAATTAATAATAAAGGATAATATTATGAGTAATTTTAATAGTTTAAAAGATACTTTTACTTTAAATAATGGTTATAAAATTCCTTGTATAGGTTTCGGTACTTGGCAGACTCCTGATGGGGAAACTGCAATAAACTCTGTAATAGAAGCTATAAAATCAGGTTACAAACATATTGATACAGCTGCTGTTTATGGAAACGAAAAGAGTATAGGAAAGGCTATTAAAGAAAGCGGCATAAATAGAAATGAACTTTTTGTAACTAGTAAGGTTTGGAATAAAGACAGAGGATATAAAACAACATTAGCTGCTTTTGAAAAAACTCTTAATGATTTACAGCTTGATTATTTGGATTTATATCTTATTCATTGGCCTGCATCAGTAAATAAATTCAATGATTGGGATAATATAAATTTAGAAACTTGGAAAGCTATGACAGAACTTTATAAATCAGGTAAAATAAAATCAATAGGTGTTTCAAACTTTATGCCTCATCATTTGAAATCATTAATGGAAACAGAAATTAAGCCTATGGTTAATCAAATAGAGTTTCACCCTGGTTTTATGCAGGAAGAAACTTTTAAATACTGTAATGATAATAATATATTAGTTGAGGCTTGGAGTCCTCTTGGTACTGGTAAGATGCTTAATAATGAAACATTAAAAAGCATTGCTTCTAAATATAATAAATCTGCAGCTCAGCTTTGTATAAGATGGTGCTTACAAAATAATACTTTACCTTTGCCTAAGTCAGTAACAGCTTCACGTATAAAGGAAAATACAGAAATTTTTGATTTTGTTATAAGCGATGAAGATATGAAAACAATTAATGCTATGGAATATTTCGGAGGTTCAGGACATCATCCGGATAAAGTTAATTTTTAATAAAAAATAGTTTAACTGTATTTTTTATATGCTATTATTTATATTGATAAAATATGATTTAAGATATATAATAATTCAAAAAATTTATTAAGGGGATTTTTAAATGAAATTTTTTATAGATACAGCAAATGTTGATGAAATCAAAAAAGCTAATGATATGGGTGTTATTTGCGGAGTTACTACAAACCCATCTTTGATAGCTAAAGAAGGAAGAGATTTCAAAAAAACTATAGAAGAAATTACTACTATAGTAGATGGTCCTATATCAGGAGAGGTTAAAGCTACTACTGTTAAAGCTGAAGATATGATAGCAGAGGCAAGAGAAATAGCTAAAATACATAAAAATATGGTAGTAAAAATTCCTATGACAGTTGAAGGATTAAAAGCTGTAAAAGTATTATCTAAAGAAGGAATCAAAACTAATGTTACTTTAATATTTTCAGCTAATCAGGCATTACTTGCTGCAAGAGCCGGTGCTACTTATGTTTCTCCTTTCATAGGAAGACTTGATGATATATCAATGGACGGACTTGAGCTTATAAGAACTATATCAGAAATTTTTGCTACTCATGCTATAGAAACTGAAATTATTTCTGCAAGCGTAAGACACCCTATTCATGTTACTGAATGTGCATTAGCAGGTGCAGATATTGCTACAGTACCTTATAGTGTTATAGAACAGATGACTAAACATCCATTAACAGATCAAGGTATAGAAAAATTTAAAAAAGATTATGAGGCTGTTTTTGGTAAATAATTTAATCTAAATATCTTTTGAGTAATAATCTCAATAATCAGTAATTATTTTTATATTAGGCGAAGTATTTTTATTATACTTCGCTTTTATTATATTTTATTCTCCGAAAATGGCATCAACTAAATTCGTTTTATTATCATTTTCTTCATAAATAATATCATCTATACCAAACTGTATTAAACTTGATAAAGCATCAGGAAAATCTAAATAGCTGAATACATTTCCTTTGATATTGCTTCCTTCAAGAGAATCATCAAAATTTAATAATTGATTAAGTGCTATATATCCTCTTCCATTATTAGTTTTAAGCCATTTATCAGTATCAGATTCTTCAGGTACTTTCTGCCAGCTTTTTGGAAAATACACTTTATCATATATAATATAACTAGCATTTACTATTCTCTCTGCCTTATTTTTATGCACATAAAACGGAGTAACTTCAAAATGCTTTTCTAATCTTTTGACTAATTCTTTTTGAGCAAAATTACTTTCGCATAATATTTTTTTTATATTTTTATTAGATAGAAATTTTATTATGCTTTCATCTGTTGTGGAATTAGTATCATTTCTTATAAGTCCTGAATCTATTAAATAAATATCTTCTCCTATCTGCGCATATATTATTGCCGAAGTAAAACAATTATATTCACCGAATGCAGGATCCACTACAGCTTTATGTTCTGAAGAATTAATTTTTTCTTTTATATCGTTTAAATCATCATCATAGAATTTTAATTTTGAATATAAGAAAATTTTTCCTTGTTTATTTTTTATTTTTCCAAGCCAAATATGATCATACATTTTTGGCATAAGTTTTAAAGTAGAAAGTCTTGACTTATTTAATATATCACTAAAATAATAATTGCCGTCATAATTTATAGATGTAATTAAAATATTATTATCTTCATACTCTTTATAATTGTATTTATTATTATTTTTATCTGTATAGAATTGATTTTCTAAATTGAATTTGCTTACTGTTTTATATATGAAATCTGTTTCAAATCTAGGATTAAATGCTATCCATATTTCACTTTTTTCAGCTCTTATTGAAGGCTCTAATATTTCATAACTTCTCTGTGTGAGAGTTTGTGCTTCTTCTATAAAGCATATTCTTACATTATAAATAGATTTAATTTCTTCAATAGAGCATTCTCTTATTCCTAAAAATATAAATTTGCAGTTTGTGATTTTATTAATGATTTCATTTATTTTTATATTAAAAAACTTTTCTAAATTAAGTTCTTTTATAATGCTTATTAAAAGAGGGTAGGTTGAATAACTAATTGATTTTTGAATTTCTCTTGAGCATAATATTACACCGCTTTTTTCAAAACTTTTAGCTATTAATATTCTTGCTATTGATTCGCTTTTTCCTCCTCCGCGTCCTCCGAATGCTATTTTTAATCTCTTTTCAGTATTTGCCCATTTTTCAAAAGGTTTTAATATGTTAAATTTTATATTCATAATTTTTTCTCATAATTTATTTTTATATTTGATTGATATTCATTTGTATAGAAATAATATCCTCATATAAAAAGCAAAAATTATAAGTTTTTATTAATATAGTTATATATATTTTATATTTTGTTTGAAGTATTTAAAAAAATATATACTTCAAATGCATTTTTTATATTCTTTAGTATACTTAGCCATATTTTTCAAGTGAGTATTAAAATTTTATAAAAGGAGGAAAATAATATTGGTAATTTAATACTTGCTTTGATTTATTATTTTTTAATTAAGTAAAATGGAGATAAAAATGAAAAAAATTATTGGCTTTATTGTAATATCAGTATTTATGATGATAGGCTGTTCAACTGTAGCAACTGTTGATAGAATACCTCAAAGTTTGCAGCTTACAGGTGATGATATTGAAGTGGGTGAAGTTTTAACAGCTGAACTTCCTTATGATGCAAAAGATGAAACTTTAAAAGAGCAGTTAATAGCTGAGGCTTTAAAAGATACAAATTATGATTTTATTATCATGCCTAGATATGAAATAGTAAAAACAGGATTTTCTACAAAAATGAAAATAAGAGGAAAAGGTGCTAGGGTAAAATAATCCTTTTGAAGAAATAATTATAAAAAAACCTCATGCTTTTCTAGTATGAGGTTTTATATTGACTTATATATTATTAAAATTTTTTATTATGAAAAATAATGCAAATAATCATATTTAGAAATAATAATATTTATATATTTTTATTATATTTAAAAATATAAAATGAAAGATATAGGATAAAAAATGAATACTTTTTTAAAAACAATTTCTTTAATTTTGATGATGATATTTTTTGTATTTTCTTTATCATGTTCTAATGATGTTACAAAAACAGGAAACGGCATAGATGCAAAATATGCAGGAAAATATTCTGCAGAAGTAAATAGAAAACATAAAAATGGTAATATAGAAAATGGAAGAGCTACATTTACAATTAATAATGACGGCTCTGTAAAAGGTTCAGTAACTTATTATGGAGGCTCAAATCCTGAAGATGTAGAATTATCAAAAGAATATATTGTGAAAATTTCAGATAATAGTTATAGTGCTGAGATAAATTTTATTGGGTTAAAAAAATATAAATTTACATTTAATAATAATATTTTTCATCTTAATATAATTAATGAAGATAATTCTATTACATCTGGTAGATTGATTAAGTCTAATTGATTTTAAAATGTAAATTTATTTAAAATTTTTTGTAAAAAAAATTGACATGTAAAGATAAATGTATTATAATGTAAATACAGTAAATAATAAATTTACAATATATTTACAAAGGATATGTTTATGAGAAAAATGATTTTTAAAGCAATACCTGCCTTGATAATATCTTCAGGTATGTTATTTGCTCAGTATTATGATCCATATAATTACCAGAATAATTATAATTATCAAAATAATCAGAATAATTATAATGCATATCAAAATAACAATGTACCGGCAAATAACTACTACAATAATTACTATCAGGAGTTTATGAGAACTTTATCTCAGGAGGCGAATAATCCTAATAGTATTTATTATAATCCTGGATTTTATGAACAATATAATAATTATAATGCAATGCAAGGAAATCCATATCAAGATACTATGAATGCTATGAATTGGGCTTCTCAAAATTATAATACTCAGCCTTATAACGGCAATAATACAGCACAAAATCCATATCAAAATAATTATTATAATTACAATGGTTATGATAATACAGCGCAAAACTCATATCAAAGCAGTTATGATAATTATAATCAAGGTTATGATAATTATAATAATCAAGGATATAATAATAATGCAAATTATGTAAATCCTTATGAAGAATTAATGAAAATATTGGAAAGAGAATCTCAAAATCCTAATAGTCCTTATTACAGCCCTAATGCAAATCAGAATGGATATAATGGAAATTATGACAATAATACAGCACAGAATAATTATTCAAATCCTTATGATTATAATGCATATAATTATAATGCACAAGATCCATATCAAAATAACTACTACAGCGGATATGATTATAATGCTCAAAATTATACTCAAACAAACAATAACATGTCAGATGATCCTTATAAGATAGCTGCTGAGGCTTTGATAAAAGCTGCAGAAGAATTAACTAGAAAAGCAAATGAAAATAATGCTTATGCACCTGAAGAAAATCAAAATTTGAATAATAATAACAATGCGTCTGCAAATACTCAGAATGCTCCATTATACGTTCAGGATTTTTATACTCCTTTCAAAGTACCTCAAGTAGTTTTGGATACTGCAGCATCAAAATATCCTAATGTTCAGATATTAGATGTAGAAGTAAAAGAGATAGGAACATTCGAAGTGAGAATGGCAAATAATATGAGACTTTATATAGATAGAAACGGAAACTTCCTTAGAGAAATGGCAGATTATTAAACATATTTTTGTTCTTATTGATAAAGAGTCCTAATTATTTAGGGCTCTTTTTTTATTTAGTTTATATAAAAATTCTATAAAAATTAATTTACTTTAAAATAAAATTTTTATATACTATTCTAAAAATAGTAAATAAGGATTTTTTATGTCAGTAAAAATACCATATGATAAAATAGTAAATGAGGATTTTATTGGAAAAGAGGTTAATCCGATTAATCAGCAGGATATTTACAAAATAGCAGAAGAATGTACTAATGAGATTATTAAAGATTTTAAAGATGAAAGTATTAATCTGCTTATAGTAGATCCGCAGAGAGATTTTATAGATATGGATAAAGGAGCTTTGCCTGTAAAGGGAGCTGTTAATGATATAAAAAATATAATAAGATTTATATATGATAATATGGAAAGGCTTTCAAGCATTTATGTTACTTTGGATACTCATAGATATGATTCTATATTTCATTCTATTATGTGGACTGATTTTAATGATAAGCCTGTTGCTCCGTTTACAGAAATAACTTTAGAAAAAATTTTGAATGATGAAATAATACCTGTTTATGATGAGGAAATACAGATTAATTATGTAAAGGCTTTAAAAGAAAAGAATGCTCAGAATTTAATTATATGGACTTATCATTGTATATATGCTACGGACGGTTGGCTTATAGATAAACAGCTAGCTAATATGCTTTTATTTTTTGAAGCTTCAAGAAAAGTTTATATAAATAAAATACTAAAAGGGCAGGATGCTTTCAGTGAGATGTATGGTGTTATAAGACCTGAAGTGCCTACAGAGTATACAAAAAACTATGATACTTCTTGGGTTTATGATATAGCTAATGCTGATAAGATCTATATATGCGGAGAGGCTAAAGATTATTGTGTTTATGAAAGTGTAAAACAGTTTTGCGAAGTATATCATAATGATAAAAGCGTAACAGAAACTATTAATATAATGATGAATTGCAGCAGTGCTATAGGAGACAATAAATTATGCGAACAAAAATACGAAGAACTTTCTAGTAAATACGGTATAAAATTAATAAATATTTAATAATTAAAAAAAATTATATAGCTATTGATTTTTTATTTTATTATGTTATAATTTTAACACTTAAAAGTAAGTTCTTTTCAATTGCGGGCGTCGTATAATGGTTATTACCTTAGACTTCCAATCTAAAGATGACGGTTCGATTCCGTTCGCCCGCTCCATTTATTTAATTTCTATTTCATAACAATTTTCATTAACGCACGGTAAGCAAAATTTATAACATAATCGAATTTATATTTCAAATTAATTTTATATATTTATACCAATTCAGCGTGCGGTGAGAATACAATAAATTTAAAAAAATCTTGGGTGGGTAGCCATAATAACTAAACAAATTAATAAGACAAATGAAATTCAAATACCAGAAAAAACTATAAGCTTAAAGGGTGGGCAAATGTAATTAAATTTTAAAGCTTTGATTACATACCCCGCCCTTTATTCTTCATAACTATATTTTAAATTTTAACATTCATTATCTTTATAACTTATTTAGAAATTATAGCACCCGCCCAAGTGTTAATTAAGTTTAGAATGTATTTAACGCACGGTAAACAGAATTTATATAATACAATAAAATTTGAATTATAGATGAACTTATATTTTAAATTCGTTCTGCGTGCGGAAAGAAATATGCAAATTTAAAAAAACATTAGTTCAGTAATCGGTTTAAAATTAAAATCCCAATCACTATTTACTAGTATTGTAGGTACGTCAACATTATCAAAATAAAATGTTATGCAGTTTTCAGAGTATATACTTATAGATGTTAAACTTATTGATTTTATGAATTCTTCTCTTTCCATATTATGAGGCTTAAATATACTTTCTGCTGCACACTCTTTTAATCTTCTGTCAATATCTTTTTGGCAAGCAAATATTTTTTTGATTATATCAACGCTTTGTTTATTAAACTCTTCGTCAATATTATCAAAGAAGATTAAAATATTATTGTTAATCCAAGCCATCTCTTTCTTAAAAGAGTTTATATCCTTATTAAGTACAAAATCTCCTAATTCTTCATCTTTATAATAAATAATCTCTGAATATTTTTCTAATATAGTATTTAAATCATCATCTTTATAATTACTATCAACTATATCTTCAAGTAAAAAATTAATATAGAAATCATCAGGATCTTTTTCTTTTCTCACCTTTAATCTTACCATACTTTCATCTTTGAGTATTTTTAAATATTCTTCAGGTTCTTTAACTTTTTTATGAATGATAATATGAGTATTTTCTATAATTACATTAGCGGCAATATTTTTTAAAGCTATAGCTGAAACGAATAAAGTATAATATTTATCCCAAGGTATTTTATTATATTTGCAGCATGATCTTTTTAGTACAAATGCCATTTCAAAAATTTCATCATCAAAATCTTTATTAAAATCTTCAATTTCTTTGTCCATTTTTATATCCTGTTAATATTGTAATATGCTAGGATAAAATATCAATAATAAATTTTAAAACTTTTATTAATACCCCACCCTTTATTATTTATAACTATATTTTAAATTTTAATATTCATTATCTTTAAAACTTATTTAGAAATTTCAGTACCCGCCCAAGTGTTGATTAAATTTAGAATTTCTTTAACGCACGGTGAGTAAAATTTATATAATACAATAAAATTTGAATTATATATAAAATTATATTTTAAGCTTTATTTAGCGTGCGGTAAGTAAATAAAAAATTAATTATCCTATTATATAAGGCTCAGCAAAATTAAAATCATAGTCACTATCTATTACTATTACATGTCCAGAAAAAATATCTCCATCATCAAAATAAAATGTTATATTATTTTCGTATATAATAGTTATAGATGTTAAGCTTATTAATTTTATAAACTCTTCTTTATTTATATGAGGTTTGCCATCATCATCGTTCCAGCTGTTGGCATTTTCAAGCATATTTTCTGCTATATAGTCTTTTAGTTTTTTGTCAATATCTTTTTTATTAGCGAATATTTTCTTTATTATATCAACACTTTTTTTATTGACTTCTTCATCAATATTATTAAATGAAACTGATATATCATTATTATCAATCCAAGACATATTTTTTTCAAAACAGTTAATAGATTTATCAAGCTCAAAATCTCCTAATTCTTCATTTTTATAATAAACAGGCTTAGAATATTCTTCTAATATAATATTTAAATCATTATCTTTATAGTTAGTATCAATAATATCTTCAAGCAGGAATCTTATATATAAACCAGATGAATCTTTTTCTTTTCTTACTTTTAATCTTACTATTGTTTTATTTCTGAATATTTGAAAATAATGATTTGTATCTTCAATTTCTTTTACTATAAGCAAATTTTCATTTACTATAATTTCATTGGCAATAATATTTTTATATGCAATTGCAGATACCAATAAAGTATAATATTTTCCTTTTGACTTACCAGCTGATAAATTTTGCTTTTTTAAAACAAATGTTATGTCAAAAATTTCATCATTAAAATTGCTATTAAAGTTTTCAATTTCCTTGCTCATTTTTATATCCTCTATATTTATTATATTTGTGATTTTTGTATTTTTATATATAATTCATTAATTTCTGCTTTATTTATATTCTCATTATGAATTTCTGAATGTATAACTAATGGTATAGTTTTTATATATTTTAAAGTATATTTTAAATATTCTAGTAAATTACTTAAATAATTTTTATAATTTCCTTCATTTATTTCTGATAAATAGTCATATATTAATAATAACGAATTATAATATATATGATAACTTATATCTATTTCTGTTTTAAACATCTCAAAGGATTTGATAACATGTTCTATATTTTCATTGTATATTTCTTTAGCATCCAATAAAGTATTATGAATATGCATATATTTTTGATATTGTACTCCATATCTATAATTTTTTACTTTAAAATATTCATTTTCAATTTCGTTAATATGGTATTCAAAATAATTCTTTACTATATAAGCAATTCTATAGGATTGATTTTGTTTTTTTTATTTCTTCTGCCTGTTCTTCATTTTTTTTATTTAATTTGTTATTAAGCCATATACTATGAATAAATGCTATAAGTGGAATAATAATACTTCCAATTAAAGATAGCATATCAATTACTGATTTGCTTGTAATAATAGATATCGTATTATCATTTAATCCTACATTTGTTATTTCTATAATATTAGTTAAGTAGTTAGTAATGAAGTTTGTTGTATAATTAGTGATTATTATTTGGTTTGTAATCATTATATCCTCATAGCTTTTTATATACAAGTAAAATCTATTCTAAAAATATGTTATACTGAAAATTTTTAACTTTGTCAACTGATGGACTTTATGTAAATTTTATCTACTTTTTTGTCGCACACGCTCTGCGGGCTTCGCCAAAGTAGCAAAAAACGCAACTGCTATAACTTTATATTAAATATATACCTATTAAATATAGGATATAACCTAAATTTATATTAAAAATGCAGTTCTTTTGGTTCTTTTATACCAATAAAAGAACTGGGGTATGGGGCAAAGCCCCATATTAAAAATATAAATATAATTTTATTTTTTAGAAAATATATTTGTTTCAGTATATGCAGTTTATAAAAGTCTTTACTTCATAAAATAAGATTTTACTGTTCCGTATATTGATGAAGTAAATCTTTTGTTAATCTCTAAAGGATTTATATATTCTTCTTCATTGCAGTTTCCGTTTTCATCTAGTCTGTGGAAAGCAATATTTTTAAATGTTACTTTTTCGTTAGCCTCTATTCCAAACCACATATATTCAAAATCTATACGGCATGCAATATTTAATATAGAGTCTTTTAATTCATAATAAGTATAGCTTCCGCCGTCTTCAATATCTCTGCTTCTTTCAAATGACATTTTATTTGCCATTGACATTATTTCGCCTGCTGTTATTTCTTGATCTTCAAAGGAAATGATTTTGTTGTTTTTTATGTGTTCTTCTTTTACTTCTTCAAATAATAAATCAAGCTGATTTATAGGCTGTGATATTTCGTAGTCGCTTAATTGAGTTTTCCATTTTGATAATTTTTCATCGTCTAATTCTATTGGGTGAACTAAAGTAATATTCTTTTTGTTTTTAAGACTGTCTTCAAATATATATTCTTCTTCATCGAAAGTATTGAAAGAACCGTCTTCCATGTATCTGAAACTTTCTATCAAATTGTTTTTTTCATCATAAACACCCCATATAAGTTTTAAAGCAAATATATTCATTATTGGGTTGTCCACAAAAAGCTCAGTAAAAGTTTTATAAGACCATTTTCTTCCGTTTAATAAAACTTTATTTAATCTTGTTATTTGATTGGAAGTTATCATTTTTATATTTTTCTTTATCAAAGTTAATTCTTTTTTAGATGCATCAGCTGTTTCTTTGTCATCTTTGCTGTTTGGTGCAGGAAGTGATTTTAAAACTTTGTCATTTGAATCTGTTACTTCGATAGTGAAATCATTTTTTATTTGAAGTTTAAATACTCTGTCGGCTTCTCCTCCATAATGAAGTTCTCTCATTCCTTTTTTGTCAAAGTCTAAATCTGGAATTATTTTGTCTATTAACTCATCTTCTGAAATCTCTAATGCTTTGGCAGTCTTTTTTAATGCATCTTTAGCAGCATTTTTAACTTGATTATTTTTAATTTTGACGGACATTGTATCAACTAATACCAATGCAAATTTACTTGCATTCAATGCTATAGCATATACTGCATGTGCCGCTAATGCTCCTCTTGCATTCAATGACCATTCTTCAATTTGAGTTTTTAATTTCAATAGTTTATCTTCAGGCTGGAAAATACAATATGGAATAAGTATATTTTTTAATTTTGTATCAGCTTTGTTGTTAAGCCAATTTGTATATATATTATCAAGTGCATTTCTAAATGAATCAATATCGAAAAACTCTGCTATTTTGTTGCAGTCTTTTAATATAGAAGGTTCTTTTAATGCAACGTATTCCATAAACACATACTGAACTATTTTTAAAGGTGCTTTAGTTTTTTTATCTTTTAATAGAATATTAGAAAGTATATTTTCGTCTATATCTTTTATTAAACTTTCATGTCCTTCATTATAGTATTTATTTAAATGTGATTCTATTTCTTCAACGCTTGTAAATTGGAAATCATCATCAAACTTTTGTAAATCCCAATATTTAATTATTTCTTTATAAACTGTTCTTGACGCTTCTTTTCCTTCATTTGCTAATTTTTCTACTTCGCTTCTTACAATGCTTTCATTATTATTGATTACTGATACACAATACTTTTTTATTTCTTTGGATTTTGCTGTATCAAGAACTTTGAAAACAAAATCAAATTTATTATCAATAAGTTCTTTTAATTCATCACTGAAAATACAATTAATAAATGATATAGTACCGCTAATATTTGCTGTTATAGAAGTGATAAATGATTTTTCTTCCATAATAGATTTTGTTTCTTCTGAATTATTTTTTATAAGAGTGATAACATTATCTTTTGAATCTAATAATGATAAGTAAATATCTTTTAATGGTACTTTTTTATCATTAACTAATTTTTCTTTAGCTTCCAAAATATTTCTATTATAGAATATTTCCTGAATAGAAACATAAATTGAAATTTTGCCGTATATTCCATAATGCTTTAATAATTTAGTAGTGATTTCTGATGCTTCATCATTTATACCGTCAAAGGACATTATAGCTGACAAATAATGACTATGATTACTATAAGGTTCTTCTTTTACATATTTAAAGCTTTTAGAAGTTATTTCATCAAAACTTTTAATAGGCTGCATTATTTTTAATAGCTCAACGCACATTGTTTTTAGAGTTTCTACAATAGAATTAGTATCGATATTATATTTGTTATCATCGTTTGCAAGCATAATTGATGAAAGCATAGCATAATCAAGATATAAATTTTCTAATTTTGATTTTGCTATTATCTCATAAAGTCTATAAAATGTTTCTTTATCTTCATCATATAATTTTTTTGCTTCTACTGTTAAATATGAAATAAAAAGAGTGTTATTATTAACTATAGTGTTTAATAAAATATATTCTTTAGGGAAATTGCATAGTTCTAAATATTCAGGTATAAGTTTTTGGGTGTAGTAATAATAGCCTTTATCCTCTGAATATCCTTTGAATAATCTTTTATATAATTTTATAGTTCTTGTCATATCTTTGTATATATTCACAAGAAAATAAATCATATTATTATCTTTATTTAAAATATTCATTAATCTTTTATAAACTTCTTCATCTTTATCAACTATACTAAAAAGTAATGATATAGTTTCTTCATCATTGATTTTTAGAGAATCTATATAATTTAATAATTGTTTGATGAGGCTTTTATCATCATCTCTATTTATGAGGTATACCAAAATAGTTAATAATAAACGAGGTTCTTTATTCAATAATGCTTTATTATCATTTTTTACTTTTTCTAAGTATTTATTAAAGTCTTTAGACACATAGGCTTCTAATTCTGAAAACTTATAAAAATTATTTACTTGTATTTGTATATATTTAGATGCTTCATTGTTGGCTAAAGTTGCTTTAGAATATTTTTTATCATATATAGTTCTTTCAACTATATTATTATAACTTTCTATTAATGCTTTTTCTAAATCTTCACCAGTGGATAATCTTAAAATTAGATAAACATTTTTGCCTTTGTATATATCTTTTATCACAGCTTCAGCATATCTTGACAGAGCTTTTTTATCTTCTTCTTTAGTATTTTCATCAAAATAAAATCTTAGAATGTCTTCAGCATCATAACCATAATAATTTTTTAAAGTAGGGCAGCTTTTTGATCTTCCGTAAAAATAATCAAGGAATGCATTCTTATTGTTTTCATATTGGAATATTCTTTCAAACTTATTCCTTATTTGTTCTTCATTACTGATATTATTCTCCATATATCACCTCGTCAATAGTATTTTTATATAGTATAATTAATTTTCTTTGTTATGTCAACCACTAGCTGTTACCGTAGGTATGCTTCGCAGGCACCTTCCCGCACGGTATAGATTATTCTTATCAAATGTCTTTTATATGTGCGGCTGATTACTTATTATTATACAAAATAAATACTTTATTTACATTTGAAATATATTTTATTAATACAGAATAATATTTTATGTTATAAAAAATAGAATTGATAAAATATAGTTATTTAGGTATATACTAAGAATTTTTAACTTTGTCAAAAAACACAATTTTAAATTTAGGTTATTTGTGGGGACTAGCCCCCACACCCCCACTTCTTTTGGTGACCCAAAGAACCTATATCCTCGATAAACTCGGATACGCTACGCGAAAGACTGCATTTTTTATTAAGATTTAGGGTATTAAGCTACTTTTAATAGATATTTTTTTAATATAAAGCTGTAGCATATGCGTTTTTTGCTACTTTTTTGTGCGGCAAAAAAGTAGATAACATCTATATAAAGTCATCAGTTGACAAACTTAAAAATTTTAATTATATTTTAAATACTAAAAATTATTTCTCAATAAAATGCTTATATCCTAAATCTTTTGACTTTTGAAGATACTTATTACTTTTCTTTTCGCATTCTACTTTTGAATATCCGCTTATATTTTCTTCAAGTTCAGCGTATTCATCGTATACAAGATGTAAATAGTAGTAGGTTTCTCCTATGTTCTTTTTTATTCGGATGTCATTTAGAGCTTTTTCCAAATACTTTCTAGAATTATTTAAATCATTAATTGTTTTATTTTCTTTATATTTTAAATACGAAAATATACCATAATTATTTATCAATTCTAAATTATTAGGATACAATTTTAAACCTTCATTTAAATATTTTTCTGTTTGTACGATGCTTTTTTTAGTTATTTCGTATTTATTCACCAATAATATTGAAATATTAATATATTTATAATATAAATCATTATCATTTATAAAAGCATTATTATAATCTTCTAATGCTTTATTAAAATATTCTTCATCTTTAGTTTCTCTATATTTATATGCATATAAATCAGCCCTTTTATATAAAGCATTAATATGATTGTTATTATTATCAATTCTCAATATTTTATTACAATCCTCTAATGCTTTATTAAAATATTCTTCATCTTTAGTTTCTTTATATCTACTTAAATATAAAAAACTTCTACTATTTAAGGTATAGATATTATTTGGATCATAGTTTAATATTTTATTATAATCTTCTAATGCTTTATTAAAATATTCTTCATCTTTAGTTTCTCTATATTTATAAGAATATACATTACCTCTATTATTTAAAACAGTTATATTTTTTTGTTCTATTTCTAATGCTTCAGTATAAAATTTTATAGCTTCATCATAATTTTTATTAATTTCTTCATTTGATGCTCTTGCAAATAATTCGCTTACTTTAGATTTATCAGCATTTATTTTTGATTGTTTGGTTTGTTCTTCTATTTTCTTTAATGTTAATTCCATTTCTTGAGCTTTTTTATTTAATTCTTCTAGTGTTTTATTTGATTCTAATTTTGTTTCTTTTATAATAAGTTCCGACTGCTTTTGATTGCTTTCCATTATTTTATTATTGGCGTATACGCCTAAAATTGTGAATATTATCATTATTAATGATAAAAATGCAAGCCAGAAAGTTACTGTATTTATTGAAAAGTCTTTACTGTCTTTTAGCGTTTCTCTAAGTAAATCTATATTAGGTTTGAATGCTTCTTCTAATGTATTTTTTATAAACTCTTTATTTTCAAAACTTTCATTTGTAACAGTTTCTCTCAAGAACTCATAATAATTGCTTAATTGTATTTGTGAGTTTAATTCAAATTGTTTTATGCTGTTTTCTATCAATGTTTTACTTTCATCTGTGTATTTAGAATATTTGCATATCAAAACTAATAAAAATATTATACATATAAGAGAATACAATATAAAAGTAGAATGCCTTTTGAAAAAACATTCTTCTTGTTTATTTTCAATATTACTTTTATTATTTTTTGTGTTATTATCATTATTAGTATTTTCTATGGTGTTGTTATTATCAGACATATTTTATCCTATTATATTTTGAATTTATATTAAAAAAATTAAGTATTTCATTTTTTATTGTTCTTTTTCCCGCCGCAAAAAGAACCAAAAAGTGCAAGTAAAAAACACAATAGTAATTTATATTTTATATTGATAACGATTATAAAATATAAATTTAAAAACTATATAAATATTTTTTATTTAGTTTTTAAACAATGATATTATATAGCTAAATTCAAAAATATAAACAATATTTAGTTCATGATTTATTTTGATTCGATTAATTAAACTTTTTTATTTTAAACTTAAACAATAATATTTATAACTATATTGAATTTGATATTTTTTATATTATAATTGAACTATGGAAGTAAGAATATATTTAAATGGCAAAACAAAAAAAATACCTTACATCAGCGAAAAAGATATAAAAAAACTTGTAAAAGAAGAAAATGTTTATATCATTCAAAAAACTAGAAGCGGAAAAAAGAATGAAGATTTTTCTATATCAAAATTAATTTATAAAAATGGAAAGTTTGATAAAATAGAAGAAAAATATATTTCAGAAATTAAACTCAACAGTAATAATATTTATCTTTTTGAAATAGGCTTATTTATAGATATATACAATAATATTTTCAAAGAATTAGAAAACAAAGATTTAGAATATATTGAATTAGTAGAGCTAGTAAATGATAAACAAAAAGTACTGCATAATATAAATTCCGTTAAGGAAGAAGTGAGAAAATATAGAGAATATCATAAAAACGAACTTTTTGAAGGCTATAAACTTTTTAAAAATACAATCTATTATAAATTAGAAATGCTCATCATAGCAGACAATATAAATTATTATTATAAAAATAAATTAGATTTTAAAAAGATAAAAACTATATTATATGGTGCAGATGATGAAGCTGAAATACATTTAGATTATATAAAAGATATTGAAAAGAACAAAAAAACAATAAAAGAATTAGACAAAATCAAAAAAACATTAAAATTACCTCCTGATTCACTTCCAAAAATAAAAAGAGAATCAATTGACACTATAATAAAAATTCTGTTAAGGAAGAAACGAGATTAAATATATACTATCATAAAAATAATATTTTTGAATTCTTGTATTATACAAAAATAGTAAAAGAATCATCTTATTAAGTAGAATAAAATTCAAAAAAAATCATTTTTTTATTAGGTACATCGATGTATCTAATTAGAATATTTTTTATATTTTTCCTATAATTACCCTAGGTGATATTGATGTATATATATTATGATATATACCATATAAAAAATATTGCTATCCTACAGAGGGTATCAAATGATAATTTTTATTTATATGTTAATATGCACCTATAAATTACAGGGGGGAATATATGTGTATATTTATATTGTTAATTATTATGATTGTAAGCTTAACTCCTATATAGAAATCTATTATAAGTCAGCATATTAAATAATATCTTTAAACATTCAATTAACTTTAATTTGAAAAAACACTATAAAAAATATAGGGGGATACTTATGTCTAAAATAAAAAATTATCATTATAAAGGAAATGAAAACTATGATGACAGCAGTATAATATATAAAAAATTTTTTAGAGACGGATATTATGTTATAGATTTGCATTACCTTAAAAAAGAAAAAGCTATTAAGGCTTTGGAAGATACTATATTTAATGATTATTTTTTAAAAAAGATTTCATGCCCATTAGAAATAGTTTACGGCAGAGGGAATAATAGTATCGATGGTTATTGCAGATTAAAAAATTATATAATAGAAAAATTAGATGATTTGAAAAGAGAAAAATTTATAAAGCTTTGGGAGTTTAAAAGATATACAAAATACGGTGCCATTATAGCATATATAAACAATTAATTTTGGAGGTAAATGAATGTCTAAAAGAAATGAAAATAATGAAACTCTTAATAATAAAAGAGATGTTAATAAAAAAGATATTGTTTTCTACATAGCAAACAAAAAATATTTGCTTCCGTTTAGAAACAATATTAATAAAAATAAATTTATGCAGATAGGAGATTTTTATAAAGAATTAATTTCTAAAAAAATATTTAATATAGATTTAAAATTACTAAGAAAATGGGATGAAAAAGAAATATTACCGGCATATAGATTTGCTAAAGGTGCTGTGAGAGTTGATACAAGATACTATATAAAAGAGCATGTTTTAATAGTAAAAGAAATATTAAGATTAAAAGAAATAGGGCTTAATATATCTGATATAGAAAAGGTAATATTTTTTAATTATAATATTAATATGATTCTGCTAAATAAAAATATTAAAAATAAAGAATCTTTTAATAAAATGAAAAATACTATTAATAATATAGATAATATGGAAGCTAAATTGATAATACCTTCTATAAAATCAGTAGATAAAAAAGTTGTTAAGAATATTTTAAATGATAATTCACTATATACTGATGTTTTAAAAAAAGAGGATATTTCATTAATCACTTTTATTTCTATATTAAATAAGGCTTGTATTAATTATAAAAATAAAAAATTTGATAAACTAAATTTTAAATATGATATGATTAATACAATAGAGAATATCAATAAAAATTTATATAAAGGATAAGTTATGACAGATATAAATACTATTGAAAAAGAATTTATAATACCAATTATAAAAAAGTTGAAAGAAGATTTTTTTGAAAATAATAGCGAAGAAATAGATGAAGATTATATAAAGAAATTGATATTTAATTATAAAAATGCTGATTTGGATAAAGATGATATTCCTATATTATCTTTTATATTGATGATGCTTGCTTCTTTCTCTTCTTATGAAGATGATTATTTTGATAAGAAAAAGTTTCATGAGTTTATGGAAGATATAATGAGCAAATTTAATTAAAAAAATTAGGGCAGATATAATATTAATATTTGCCCTTTATAAATTTTTATATATAATAATTATATATGAAAGATAAAATTGATTTAATTAATGATGATGTATGCTATATAATTGAAAATACTCATAAATTTAATATAACTTCAAAATATTTATTTGATGATAATTATATACTGCCTTCATTAAAAACATTATTAAAAAAAATAAATGATAAAGAAAATATAATAATATATCTTATTTCAAAAAATTCAGGAACTATTACGCAAAGAAAAAAAGGAAATTATAAATATATACAAATAAAGTTTTCAGGATATAAATATGAAGAAGCAGATGAATATTTATTTGAAAATGATATATTAAGTTTTCTTACAAATGATAAATTATGCTTTTTTGAAATAGGAGCTTTTTTAGATTTATTCAATTTAATAAAAACATACAATAAAGATACAACATATTCTTTGATAAACAGTATTTTGAAATGCGAGGAAAAATCATATTTTACTAAACTAGATAAAAAATATATAGATGATATTTATAACAAAATAAATGAGGATTATATTAATAATAAAACAGAAGAGCCTTTAATAAAAAAAAGAGAAATGGAAAGGCTTAAAAAAATACTTCAGGAATATTATGACATCAGTAAATCTTCAATACTTCCTTCATACAGATTACAAAAAAATAAAGATGATAAAAATTATAGATATTATACTTTAGAGTCTTTGGTCGTTCTTGATGAGATACTTACTATATATAAAAGAATAAAAGAGGATAAATTTTATTTTATAAGAAATATAAGCTATTTAGATGATACTAATGATATTAAAGAAGAATTATTTAATAAAGATAAAGTTTTAATAAATCTTAAAGAACAACAATTAATAAAAAATCATTTATATATAAAAGATACTTTAGAAATATTTGAAGGTAATGATAAAAAGTTAAAAGACAGAGCAGATAGAGTAAAAAAAGAAAAATTAGATGTTTTTTTTGATATAGATACTGCTTCTAATATGGATAGAGATGAACTTAAAGAATATATAGAAGATTACATATTTATCTTATTTAATAATATAAATAAAATGCTTGAAGAATATAAATATAATGAGAATAATATAAATCTTATAGAAAAGATTATAAATTATGATTTACATTTTTTTTATTTTAAATTTATTCTTGATTATTTGTTTTTATCTGATGATTTTTTTCAAAATGGCAATATAGAATATTACAATAATTTACATGATTTATACAGCTATAAATATTTTTATTTGAAAAAGAATAATATAATTTTATTTGAAAATATATATATTAAATGCATTGAGAATAATATTTATTATTATAATAATAAATATTATCCATATAGATGTTATTTAACTAATGAAACTGAATCTTTATTTAAAAAAGATGTAGATACTGAAATGAAATTAAAATTGGAATCTATATTTAAAAATAATGTCATAAATATAGCAGATGATTTTGAATATTTATATTCTTATTATGATTTTTTAGTTTTTCATTTATATTATAAAATAATAATTTACAATGGTTCAATGTATCGTATAAAGAAAGGAGCCATAAAGGCAATTTATGAAGATCTTATAAAACTTCCAAATAATATGATTATGCCTGATACATTATTATCTGAATTAAGAGAAAATTTTGAAAAAATATTATTAATAACAAATATAATATATTTCTCAAATATAAAAAATGATAATATAAAAAAATTAAGATCTAATATTTTAGAGCTTGATAAAAAAATAGATTATATTGATAATATTATTAACGATTATGAAATAGATGATATAGTTGATTATTTAGAAAAAGATGAATATGCTAATGAAAATAATATTATAGATAAAATACCTTCATATAATGTTGATATGTTTGAGCATAGAAAATATTATGAAGAAAATATATCAGGTATGATGAAGATATATAGTTCATATAGTGAGGATTCCAGCAGACCTGAAAATATATTCACATTATTCTTTAATTATTCTTTATACTTATCAGATGATAATAATTTAATTTATAAAAATATAGAAAAAATATTAAATGATATAAAAAAAGTAAATGAATTATATCATTCTCATTATACAAGAGAGTATTGTACATTTGATATTGATTATTTAAGAGAATTATATTATTCAAATTCCAATTGGCAGTATTATGATGATCCTTCCATTAGATTAAAATATGAAATTAGAGATTTTATATCTTAAAACATTTTTATTATATTTACCCATATATATACCTTATAGTATATATTTAGTTTTTATTTTTGATTTATTCCAAAATAATTAAAAAATTATATTATAAAAACAAATTAATTTATATTGGAAAAATTATTATGCTTTCAGAATATTATATAAAGAATAAGAAATATAAATTAGAAAGTAAGATTAATAAAAAAGAGTTAATTGCTATAGGTGATTTTTTAAAAATTTTAAAATGTGAAAAGATAGAAAATGTAACATTAAAAAATTTAAGAGAATGGGATAATAAAAAATTACTTCAGGCATTTAGAGTAGCACATGGTCCTATAAGAGAAAAAGTAAGATATTATACTAAACAGCATATTAATATTGTAATAGAAATACTTAGATTAAAATCATTGGGTTTTGAGATACCTGATATTAAAAAAGTAATTCTTAATAATACTCCTGAGAATTTAATATTATTAAATAAAGATATAGACTGCAAAAAGAATATTAAAAATATTAAAGATATTATTAGAAATATTAATGATAAAGAATTGTATATTATAAAGCCAATGATAAAAAATGCCAAAAAATATTTTTTAGAGCAGATGAGTATAAAAGAATTAAATTATGATGATATAAAAAATATTTTAATTAAAAATAAATATTTAAATTATGATGTTGGTATTATTATATTTGCTTTGATTTTATTAAGCTCTTTTAACTGCTATGATATAGATAATGATATTTTTGATTCTTATAAATTTTCAAAGTATATTGATGATATAGCAGATAGTATTAATAATAATAAAAAAAGTTATTAATTACCCTAGGTACAATATTAATTATAGTTTGATTATTCATTGTTTAATCATTAAAAAAGTTTATCATTAAAATAATTTTTTATTTATAAATTAAGGAGTTACAAAATGAAAAATGTTATTGGTGTAATAATGATGTTTGTTTTTTCATTATTAATTATAGGATGTTCAACTATAGCAACAGCAGATAATATTCCTCAAAGTCTTCAGCTTAGCGGAAGCGATATTACTGTGGGAGAGGTTTTAACAGCTGAACTTCCTTATGATGCTAAAGATGATACTTTAAAAGAACAGCTTATAGCAGAGGCACTTAAAGATACTAATTATGATTTTTTGATTATGCCTAGATATGAGATTGTTAAGGCAGGATTATCTAAAAAGATGAAGATAAGGGGCAGAGGTGCTAGAGTAAAATAATAATTTAAAAATATTAAAAAGTTAGTTATAAAAATTGTGAATCTCGGGCAAGTTTATTTGAAATAGACTTTGCTGCAGGCATGAATAATTTTTATTATTTAAAAACTGTCTTATTATATTTAAGGCAGTTTTTTATATATGAAATTTTAATATCTCATTTATTAATTTTGAATATTGAATTCAATTCGTTTTATATTATAATATGAACATTAAATTAATGATGAGGTGAAAATGAACATAGAAGAAGCTAGAAAAAAAATAGAACAATTAACAGAAACTATTAATTACCATAATAAACTTTATTATACAGATGATAACCCTGAAATAGAAGACTATGAATATGATAAACTTTTCAGAGAGTTGGAAAATCTTGAAAGAGAGTTTCCAGAATTAAAAAAAGATGACAGCCCTACTAATAAAGTGGGAGGTACTGTATTAGAAAAGTTTGAGAAATTTGAACACCCTATTGCTATGTACTCGCTTTCTAATGTTATGAATGAAGAGGAGTTTTTGGAATTTGATAATAGAATGCAAAAAGAGCTTAATCAAAGTAAGATTAAATATACTGTTGAAAATAAATTTGACGGACTTGCTTTAGAGCTTATTTACGAAAAAGGAAAACTCACAGTAGCAAGCACAAGAGGCGACGGACAGGTTGGTGAGAATGTTACTAATAATGTTAAAATGATGAGCAATGTTCCTAAAAGCATAAAAGAGAAAAAGAAACTTATTGTAAGAGGCGAAGCATTAATAACAAAAAAAGATTTTGAGGCATTAAATAAAGAGAGAGAAGAGCTTGAAGAGATACCTTTTGCAAACGCTAGAAATGCAGCTTCCGGAGGATTAAGACAATTAGACAGTGCTGAAAGTAAAAAGAGAAGATTAAAATTCTTTGCTTATCAGATTGCCAATTATAAAGATTTTGATTTAACTAATGAATATAAATCAATGGAGTTATTGTCAGAATTAGGATTCACAGTTGAAGGCGTTCACCCAAACATTGATGCTAAAAAAGTATTAGAAACTTATTATGATATACAAGAAAAAAGAAGCAAAATGGATTATGAGATTGACGGACTTGTAATAAAAGTTGATGATGTTAAGCATCAGGAGAAATTAGGATTTTTATCAAGAGCTCCAAGATTTGCTGTAGCATTCAAATTCAAGCCTGAAGAAAAAGAAACAGTATTAAAAAATATTGAGGTTCAAGTAGGACGTACCGGAGCATTAACACCTGTTGCTAAATTAGAGCCTGTTCAAGTTGGAGGGGTTACTGTTTCAAATGTTACACTTCATAACCCTAATGAAATTAAATCAAAAGACATAAGAATCGGCGATACTGTTGTTGTTATTCGTTCAGGTGATGTTATACCAAAGATTACAAGAGTAGTATTAGAAAAACGTCCTGCCGACAGTAAGCCTTTCGAGTTCCCTAAAAAATGTCCTGTTTGCGGAGGTGATACTGCAGTAACTGACGGCGATGTAATTGTAAGATGTATTAATGAAGAATGCCCAAGCAAGATAACTAGATACATAGAATATTTTGTTTCAAAACCCGCTATGAATATGGAGAGAATAGGAAAAGAGTGGATTGCAGTATTTACAAAAAGCGGACTTGTTAAAACTCCGGCTGATCTTTACAAGATAACAAGAGATGATTTATTTAAATTTGAAAGAATGGGAGAAAAATTGGCAGGATACATGCTTGAATCTATTGAGAACAGTAAAAACACTACTTTAAAAAGATTTATATATGCATTAGGTATTCGTCAGGTTGGTGAAACTACTGCTGATTTACTAGCTAAATATTTCACGTCAATAGAGAATTTCAAAAAAGCTACTATCGATGATTTACAAAATATTGAAGGTATAGGTGAAATTAGTGCTAAAAGTATTTACGATTTCCTTCATAATGAAAAGACATTAAAATTAATCGATGATTTACTTGCATCAGGAGTTAATCCTGTATTTGAAAAAGTTGTAACAGTGGAATCTCCTCTTACTGGTAAGAATGTTGTAATAACAGGTTCAATAGAAGGTTTTACAAGGAATTCTGCAAAAGAGGCTGCTGAGAGATTAGGTGCAACTGTTCAATCTGCTGTATCCAAAAACACAAACATTTTGATTGTAGGTGAGAAAGCAGGAAGCAAACTTAAAAAAGCTCAGGATTTAGGAGTAGAGATAATGGAAGCTGACGAGTTTATAAAGCTTGCAAATTCATAAAATATATAAATATTAATATTTTTATAAAGTATACTATAAATTGTTTACTAATTTTATAATATATAAGTTTTATAGGGGTAAATATGAAAGAGTATTTTAGAGTAATAAATGAAGATGATTTAAAATGCAATTGTGATATTAGTACAGATGCATATAATTATCATAATTCATTAAATAAATATTATGGATATGATTCTTATTTACAAGAATTTGAACAAATATACAAATTGTATGATCCTAATTTAAAAATAAAATCTAACACTATGTTTGGTGAATTTATTTTAGAAAAAATAAGGAAAGAATATTTCAATGAAAAATTAAGTAGACTTGAATCATGTTTTGTATTTGAAAATAAAAATCAAGCTATGGATTATATTTTTAGTAAACAAAATAGAATTAATTTAATTATTGTGAAAGTTATTCCAAGTGATAATTGTATATTTGATGAATATGATATTTCTATATTGAATGAAAAAGGTCCTAAGTGTCATATTTTAAAAGATTATATAGATTTGGCTAATGATTATTGGAGTATATCAAAACAATATATAAAAGAAAAGGAAATATTTTTTAAAGGTACTTTTAGAATTGAAGAATTTTGATTTATTTTGTAATTAGTAATTTATTTAATTTGTAAATATATTAAAATTTTTGTTTATATAAAATGTTAATATTGTTTAATAAATTTTTATTATATTAATTTTTATTTGGTAATTTTCTTATATAAAAGGGAGAAATTTTTAAAAAATTCCTCCCGCACGGTGTTAATAAAACTCTACTGAATTAATAGAATTAGCTATATTTTCCATTGAGGTATATTCACTATGAGTAGGGAAAGTATAGCTAAGTACTAGATAATTTGAATCTTTTGGTTCGAATATGGTGTAAAATAAAATCGTATCATCTAATTGTATTTTATACTGTATATTCTTTTTTCCATTAACATAGAAATAGTTTTTTAATATATTGTTTTCTCTTTTCATTTTGTTTATATAGTTTATAAGTTTTTCTAAAGAATTATTATCTTCTTTCATATAACCTACTAAACAAGTTGTTTTCGTTTTTTCTTCCCAAAACATACTTTCTATATAATATAAATCTTCAACGTAGCCTGTATTTTTTATTATATAATTTTTATCTTCATCAGATAATTTTATAGAATTATTTAAAGGTATGAGTCTTACTTTTATATCTGGTATATCATATTTATTTTCATATGCTATATCATTGTTTAAATTTAGCTTTTTAAAATTTATATTTCTATCAGAAAATATATCTTTCTCTGAATTATTAACGCATGAAATTAAAAATAATGTTAGTATAAAATATAGTGTTTTCATATTTAAAAAATTATCTATTTTCTTACAGTTACAGTTCTGCTTGTAAATCCGATTATTCCTGTTAATAGATTAATAAAGAAATCACCGGCATTGCTTCTAGTATATATTTCATAATTTTCAGCTCCGCCTGCTAATTTTTCAACATCAACATCATTTATAGGTACAGCTCCCCAAAGTGCATACCATTGTTTTCTTGTCAATGTAACTCCGGTTTGAGGACCTTTTCCAATTAAATGCCTATGCTGAGCACATGATAGAGCAAATATTGAAACAGCTAATAATAAAATTATGAATTTAGTCATAAAAACTCCTTAAATTTGTTGAATTTTTCACATATAGTGAACATTGTTCAGTCTAACATAATAAAGGTATTTGTCAATGAAAAAAGCCAAAATAAAAACATGTATACTAAATTGTTCATTTTGCTTATAAGAAAATATTTTTAATAACAAAATAATATCTTTAAATAAATATAAAAACTTTACAAATGTAATAAAATATAGTGTATTTCTATTTTATTATTTAACTTAAATGAATAATTTTTGTTATAATATTGAAATTTAAATATAAAAAATACAATGAAAGAAAATAAAAAAATATTCTTATTATCATATTTAGTATTTATATCAGCAATAATTTTATTTATTGTTATTTTCTCTATTCTTGGCAATATAGAGAGGGTAGGATATTTATCAAATTTCAATCATATATTGGAAAATAAATATTATTTTACATTGAAATTTGAAAGCAGTATTTTTAAGAATAATAAAATATATAGAGTATATCCAAACACAAATGAAATGCCTGATAATGTTACAAATATAAGATGGAGCGGAAGCTATTATGGAAATTTGGTTTTAGGCGATTCAAACATACAATTAAAAGAAAATGATAAAATAGAAAATATTAAATATACAGTTAAAATACAAAAAAATGTATTTTTATTTTTATTGTTTATTATAATAGTTTTTCCAGCAATTTATTTTTATGTAATACCTAATATATATTATCATCATAAAGCATATATTTTCTTTTTTGTGCTTAATTCTTTTTTATATTTGATAACTTCAAATTTAATAATGCCTTTATTTTCTATGATGAAGCTTGATTTTAATATATATGATTTTTTATATACTTATCTTTTTGTGATGACAGCTTATAATTTGTTTTCATGCTATCCTTTTAATTTAGGAAATATAAAAAATATTAGGATAATATTAACGTCTTTATTTTGTGTAGTTTCAATATTCTCATTTTTTGCTATAGAGTCAATAAGCTTAACTGTACTTAATATGGTAATATTATTTTCTGATATGCCTAATCTTTATTTATCGCTTATTACAGTTCTTCCAATACATTTAAAAATTATTACTATTACAGTGAGCATAATATATTTTTCTTCATTACTAACTTTTGTAATATTATTTATTTTTAATATATATAAAATGTTTATAGAGAGAAGCAGAATATCATCTTTAGTGATGATAGCTTTTATAATATTTACCGCATTTTATTTATTTTTAAAGCCTAAGAATATAGATATATGGAGCATAGACTTTGTAAGAAATGCTAAGAGAAATGGTATAATAAATACACTCAATTATAGAATAAATTATGATAGATTGAACGAAATAAAACCAAGCAAAGAACTAGTATCCGATTCTATAAAATTATTAAAAGAATATGAATCAAAAAGAGATATATCAAAACTTTATTTAAAATCTACGAAAAATATTTTTGATAATATAAAAAAATTGGAAGATGATATGCATTCTATATTGATTGAGGCTTCATCTAAAAACAGTAATTTTGTTTATAATAATGAAAATATAGATTATGAATATATAGAACAATTAAAAAATAATAATTATGATATATATACTAATTTAGAAGCTTCAATTACAAATGATTTGTCAAAAATAAATGAGTTAAAAAAAGGTTTAAAAAGAGATGTATATTTAATATTCTTAGAATCTTTTTATGATTATTCACATTTTAGAAAATTATTTAATAAAGATCCTTTCCCAAAAGAGTATAGGAAATGGGCTGACTCATCAAGAAAAATAGCTCCTAATGTTAATAACGGAAGTTTTTATGCAAGGCTTTCAGGACTTACAGGGTCATCTCCTCTTTATCCAAAAACTCAGTCAGAAAAGATAGAAAATACTTTGCCGGATGTTCTTTCAAAAAATGGATATAATACAATAGCATTGGAAGAAGCATTGAATACTTATAATTTAAAAACTTTCTATCCTTCAATAGGTTTTAAATCTCAGGTGTTCGGATTAGGAACTACAAATATCAATACATATTTAGGCACAAATATTGATAATTTGGAAAGTCCTGTATTTGCTGCAGGTTTTACTATTTTAGGGCATACTGATTCGCATTTATCTAATGATTTAAACTTCGCAGAAAACAATAAAAAGTTTTTGGATAATTTTGAAGGCAATGATAAACTTCATATAATAGAAACCATTGATAATTCTGCAATGACTGCTATAAATATTATAGAGATAAGAGATACCATTTTAAAACATTCTCCTAATGCAATTATAATATTTAAACATGATCATCTTTATCCTTATTTGAAGGCTATAATAGAACGTTCTACTATAGATGAAAAAATAAAAACTAATTTTTTAAATGATTATAAACCTTCGCCTATACTTATTTGGGATGGTACTAATGGAGCATACAAAGTAAATGAAAATTTCACTCCTGAAAATATACCTTTATTTATAGCTGTTAATTTGAATATTGATTATACAAATAGTGTTATATCTCTTTTATACAAAGAAGAAATTGATAATACTATCAGCACTTATAATAGATTTTATTATACTACTAATGATTCTATTATAGATAATAGCGAAGTTTCAAATATGACTATATTTAAATATGAAAATGCTCAAAGAATTTTATCACAGGATATTTTTCAGGGTAAAAAGCATTATTATAATTTGATAAAAGAATTAACTAATAATTAGGATTATTTAATTATAAAACTACTCTTATATTAACTTTATTCTCTTTTATTATTGCTAAGCAATAAACTCGCTAAAATATAGCTGACAACTTCCTTCGTCAGTTATCAGCTGCTCGTTTATTGCTATGAATTAAAATACTATTTATTATTTCAATTATTAATTATCAAATCCAACTCTGATATTAATCTTATTATCTTTTATTATTGCTAAGCAATAAACTCGCTAATGATTAGCTGACAACTAAAGTTATCAGCTGCTCGTTTATTGCTATGAATTAATACTATTTATTATTTCAATTATTAATTATCAAATCCAACTCTGATATTAATCTTATTATCTTCTTCTTGAATATTTCTTTTTAACTCTACTTCCTCCAATTTTTTATTGTTTCTATTTTTTAAAATTTCAAAAAATACTATAATAGCTCTTTCACTTGGGGCATTATATTTATAAATTATTTTTTTATTTTTTGATTCTTTGCCTTCTTTATCAGTTTTTATTTCTCTTATTATTTCTTTGCTGTAATAACCTAATGCTTTTTTAATCAATGCATTTTCTATTTTTATTTTTGCATCTAAAAAATATTCATCTCTTGCTTTTCTTATTTTTTTTACCAAACTTTTTTTATACTTACGGCTTGATTTATTTATGTATTCTTTTAAATCATCATAACTTATATTTAACTTTCTGCTTATTTCTTCAAATGTGGTATTCTCTTTTTTTATAATTTCGTATATTTGTTTTTCTATTTCTTTATTATATTTTTGATTCATAAAATAATATCCTTATAAAAATATGTTATAAAATAATTAAAAAATATAAGAGATTATAAGTATTATGATATTTTGATAATTTAAAAAAAATATTGCTATAAATAATAATTATTATATAATAATAAATATTAATACATTAAAGGGCTATATTATGATTAAAAAAATTGCATTATTACATTTATTTTTATTACTTTTAATATCCTGTAATGCTAATAGTGACGGCACTACATCAGCTTCATCTGCAGCAGCAGAGCCTCCAAGAGAAAGTAAAGGATTAACTAATTTTATAGGTATTTGGCAGGCTAAATTTCCGAATAATGATTGCAATATCACAATAGAAAGTACAGGAAATGTATTATATAATGATTTTCTAGCTTCATCTATAGAAGATTTAGGAAATGACAGATATAAAATGAGTGTATCATCAGATAAAACTTTTTCAGTTACATTGAAGTTTAAGTCCGATACAGAAGGAACAGTTGAAGATGATAATTTAGGAATAGGTACTTTGACAAAATCAAAATAATAAAATATTTATATATGTCTCTTATAAAAGCCCATATATTTTATATATAGGGCTTTTATATTAAATAATTTTTATTCTTCGATTTTATTATTATTTTCATCATTATTATCTTTGCTGTATTCATCATCTTCGTCATCTTCTATCATATTGCTTGATACATAATCTCTATTTAAAAAGAATAATGTTATAATTATTTGAAAGTATGTATTAAATATATAAAGAACTATCATAGCAATAAAATATGATAATAAACCTTCTCTATTTTCTAAAGATACAGGAAAAAGAGTCATAGCGAATACTTTCTGAAATAAAAATATAAATCCTAATATAAATAGTGTTTTAAAAAATTTAGGTTTTACTAAATAATAAGAATATTTTAAAGCATTTATTCCCCAAGTATGTCTTAAAGCACAAATATTTTTAATGAATACAAAAAACACAATGAAGGCAATACCCGGAACTATAAAGAATGTAAGTCCTAAAAATACTAGTATAAAATATATAAAAGTTGTAAATAGTGTAGGAAGTAAAAATTTAAAACTTCTTATAATAGCCCAAGTAGCACTTTTTATATTTCCATAAATCAATCTTTCTACCAATAATGATACAGATATGATAGAAATAGTATCTAAAAATAAAGAAAGAGATATATTTATATAAAATCCTACAGTAACATCATTCTTAAACCAATTTGCTAAATCTTCAATAGTTTTTAATTTTTCAGGATCAAATACGCTTATTGGAAAGTAAATTCCTGTTAATATTAAAGGCAGACAGCATATTAAAGAGAGTATAATAAAATTAATAAAGTTCGCTTTAAATAAAGAAAAAGAAATAGTAAATAAGTCTAAAGTTTCAAAATCCTTTTTCTTCAATTCTTTTCTTAATGAAAACATATATTTCCTTATAAAAATTAAAAATGTACTTTTTATTATCGTATAATTATATATAAATTAAAATTTTAGAATAATTTTAACCTATAGTAATTTAAATTACAAATATATTTTTGAAATAAAGTAAAGTAATATATAAAATCAAATGCCTTTATAGTTCTTTAACTCCTAGTCTTAATCAATTATTATATTTTATTATCTTAAAGGAGCCTCTGATATAAGGACTTTTATATAATCTAATTTATTTTTATCAGTATTTTTTTCATGTAAAATTTTTCTTATATATTCAGCAAGCGATTCATTGTTTTCAACTTTAGAACCTATTATAATTTCTTTTATATAATTAGTGTTTTGATCAAAAAGTTTTAAATAATCTATATAAAGTTTATTATTGATTTTATCTGCTTTTATTTCTTTAGATTTATAATCAGAAGTTACAAGCATTCTTAGTTCCTGTTCTTCAAAAAATGCTTCATGCTTTATTATGTATTTTATATTTTCAAATAAATAATTATATAGTTTATGATTAATCTTTTTTTCTTTAATTTTTCTAGTATATTCAAATATTTTTGAAAATGCATATTTAATCTTATCTTCAATCGTATTATCTTCTTTTAATTTTTTTCTATAATTCTTTATTCCATTTAAATCTATAATATTACTTGAATATTTTAAATCTTCCTTATTGAAAACAAGTTTATTTAATTTTTCATCATAATAAAGCACCCAATATAAATTTCTTTTATTTACATCTTTTTCTTTTTTTATATTTGACTTATATTCAATATTTATGTTACTTACATTTGAATCATAAGATGAAGTATATGAATCAGTAAAATATTCATCATTTTTAATACTTATATTATTTACATTAAAGTCATAATAAGAAAAAGGAGAAGTATATGAATTAGTAAAATATTGATTATTTAAAACTAAACATATACCAGTAGCTTCTTTATTTTCTTTTTTGCCATATAATCTAAACATTGTAAGAGAATCTCTATTTCTTGAATATGATGTTTGCAATGTTACAATTTTTTCATCGCTTCCTATTTTTATATCTATATCATTTTTATTGAAAATACTTTCTAAAATATTTCCTTCCTTAGGATCATTAGCAGTTGATATATTATTTATTCTTATATTCCCTACTTCATCTAAATTTTCATTTTTACACCCTAATAATATTAATAAAATATCTAATGATGTATAATGAGATATTTCTATATTTTTATCATCAGTATCGAAAGATAATATTTTAAGTAAAAAATATTCATATAAAATTAAATATTTAATATTTTTTATAAGTTCATTATCAAATTTTTTGCTCTCTTTAAAATGAAAAATTAAATTACTAATGGGTTCATTTTGCCATAATTCTTTATTTTCATCTATAATTAACAGCTTAAAAAATTTATCAATATCATTATATTTATTAAACTCTTGAAGAATTTTTATTATAGTTATATCAGAAGCATCATTATTATTTTTTGCAAATATTTTAAAGTCATTAATGGCTTGCTTATATTTTTTTAATTTTATTTTTAATATGCCTCTATAATAGTATGCTTTTTCATTTTTAGGATTTAATTTTATAGTCTTATTAAAATCTACTATAGCTTCTTCATATATTTCTAAAATTATTTTTAATACACCTCTAACAAGATATGCATTTTCATCATTTGGATTTAATTCTATTACTTTATTAAAATCTACTATAGCTTTTTTATATCTTGCTAATTTTACTTTTGCAATCCCTCTATTAGAATATGCTTCTTCATTATCTGGATTTAATTCTATAGATTTATTAAAATCTACTATAGCTTTTTCATATCTTGCTAATTTTACTTTTGCAATCCCTCTATTAGAATATGCTTTTTCATAATTTTTATTTAATTTTATGGCTTTATTAAAATCTACTATAGCTTCTTCATATCTTGCCAATTTTATTTTTGCAATCCCTCTATTAAAATATGCTTTTTCATTTTTAGGATTTAATTCTATAGACTTATTAAAATCTACTATAGCTTCTTCGTATCTTGCTAATTTTACTTTTGCAATCCCTCTATTAAAATATGCTTCTTCATTATCTGGATTTAATTCTATAGCTTTATTAAAATCTTCTATATCTTTTCCATATTTTTTTGATTCTATTTTTGCAATTCCTCTATTAAAATATGCTTTTTCATTTTTAGGATTTAATTTTATAGTCTTATTAAAATCTACTATAGCTTCTTCATATCTTGCTAATTTTACTTTTGCAATCCCTCTATTAAAATATGCTTCTTCATTATCTGAATTTAATTCTATGGACTTATTAAAATCTTCTATGGCTTCTTCATATAATTTTAGACTTGATTTTGAAACTCCTCTTGCAAAATATGATTCCCAATTCTTTAGATTTAGTTTTATAGCCTCATTGAAATCTTCTATAGCTTCTTCATATAACTTTAACCCAGTTTTGGTAAGTCCTCTAAAAAAATATGCATCTCTATCCTTTGGGTTTAATTCTATGATCTTATTAAAATCTTCTATGGCTTCTTCATATAATTTTGACTCTATTTTTTCAAGTCCTCTATTAAAATATAAATATTCATCATCATTATATTTTTCTATAGAATCATATGCCAATTGTTCTATTTTATCTTTTAATTCTTCTGTCATAAAATAATCCAAATGTTTTTTATAATTATAAACATCAAACTTATTTTATCAAACAATATAAATATTACTTTTAAAAATTTTTAGTATATACCTAAACAACTATATTTTGTCAAAAATAAAATAATATTTTCTTTTTAATATATGTGTCTGTGCGTGCCGACGAAGTACATCTACGGTGTCGGCAGTCGAGAAGCAAAAAGGCTATATTTTTTACTCAAACTAATAGTTTATATTGCATATAAAACAAAAAATAGTATTATTTAGTACTAATTATATGCTTGCACTTTCGCGAAGCGTATCCGAGTTTATCGAAGATATAAGGTTCTTTGACGAAGTCGCATAGCGTATGAGGCGGGAAAAAGAACAATATAAAAATTGACAAAGTTAAAAATTTTAAGTATATATAATAATATCTTTGTTTATTGCAAATAAAAAGACTAGGCTTTACTGAGAAAACCTAGCCTTAATTAACTAATTATATTTTCAAAAATTATTTAGCATTGATAGCATCTATTATTTCAGCACATTTCATGTACATTCTAGGGATATGGAAAGGTCCTTTATACATATTACCTTTTAAGTCGGTAGAGATTCTTCCATCTCTGTGAAGATATCCGAACCATTCGCCGTATTCTGTATCAATGAATTTTTTAGTATATTCTTTAACCATGTCATGCTTTTCTAGATATTTATCATCTTTAGTGAAATAGTAGCAATATAAAGCAGCAATAGCAGCTTCAGTTTGAGGCCACCAGAATTTCATGTCATGATGATATTCGCTTTTAGGCTTTCCAAGTACATCCATATATTGAATGATTCCGCCGTACTCTTTGTCCCAGCCCCATTCCCACATCCAGTCAAATATTTTAACTCCTAGGGCTTTTAATTTTTCATCATGTCCTCTTTCTATAGCTTCTCTTAATATAAACCAAGATGATTCTATAGCATGACCTGGATTTAATAATCTTCCTTCAAAGTGATCTTGTAAAGTACCGTCAGGATTGCATTGTTCAAGTACTGCTTTTTTATCTTCGTATAGGAAGAGCTGTATGTTCTTAAGAAGATTATCAATATATTTGTTGTAATAATCTTTATTTTCAGGATCAGCCTTTCTTAATTCCTGAACAGTAGCAAGCATTATCATAGGAGGACCGAAAGCTATAGTAGGTCTGTTGCCTGCATCAAATTTTGGTATTAAAAGATTTTCTTTTTGATAGCGGTCTATATTATCAAGTATTTCTCTAGCCTTTTTAACATAGCTTTTATCTCCGCTCGCTCTTGAATATGCAGCCATAGCAACTAAGCAGAATGTTTCTGAAAAGTAATATCTCAATCTTTTTATGATAGGCTTTCCGTCTTCAGTAACTCTGAAATACATTCTTCCGTCGCCTGCTTTATCAAAACAGTATTTTTCTAAGAAGTCTATTCCAGATTTTGCTGCATCAAGATATTCCTGTTTTTTCTCGAAATCAGTATAAAGAGTTGATAATACCCAAGCAAATCTTCCCTGAAACCATACAGATTTATCAGTTTCTATAAGTCCGCCTTTTCTGTCTAAGGCAGTGTAGTATCCGCCATGCTTTTTATCAAGTCCGTTTTTTAGCCAAAATGGAATGATATTGTCTTTTAACATGTGTAGATACTCGTTTTTTACTTCGTTTAAATTACTCATATGAAAATTCCTTAGATTTTATTTAACATAATATAATAATATTAACAGATTGATATCATAAAAGCAATATATAAAAACAATAATAAAAAATATTTTTATTTTATAAAATTTGACTATTTTTTAGATATTATATATAATATGTTAGAATAATCTAACAATAATAAAATAGGAGTAAAATATATATGACAACTTTAGAATTTATAAATATTTCTGATAGTATATATGATCTATGCACTAAATATCCAAAAATTAAAGAAGCATTATTTGATTTGGGGTTTGATAAGATAAAAAATCCAATAATGTTTAATACTGTATCAAAGATTATGACTTTGGAAAAAGCAGCAAAAATGAAAAATATTGATAATAATGAATTAAGAAAAAAATTAAATGAATATGGTTTTGAATTGAATAGTATATCTAATAAAGATGATAGAAATGATATATTGAAATCGCTTATAGTAAAACTTCATTATGGAGAGAATATAGAAAATATAAAGAGAGAGTTTGAAGATAAATTGATTAAAGTATCAGCAGAAGAAGTTCATAATGCTATGCATGAGCTTATAGATAATGGTATGAGTATAGATGAAGCTAAAAGATTTTTCTATATAAGAACGCTTGTTTTAAAAGATGCTATGGATAATAATACAGAAACTAATCATAAGGCCATAGATATTTTTAAAGAAGAAAACAGATTTATAGAAAAATTATTCAATGAAATTAAAAGTTATGATAATATTAATATATTAAAAAAGCTTTATGATAATCTTAATAGGCATTACATCAAAAAGGAAAGTTTATTTATTACAGCTTTAAAAAAATATGGCAATGATGAGCCTTCAAAGGTTATGAGCAGAGTTGATAAAGATATATTAAATGAGTTAAAAGATATTATTGATGATAGTGAAAATAATAAAATTAATTCAGAAAATATAAAGTTATTAAAAGAGCATATTTCAGATATGATATTTAAAGAAGAAAATATATTAATTCCGCTTTGTGTTTCTGTGCTTTCAAAAGAAGATTTTGATAATATAGAAATTAAATATAATTAAAATAAAGAATAATTAATTCTAATTTTATAGATATAAAAAAGAGTAGCTATTATTTTAGCTATTCTTTTTTTATGCATAATAAATATTTAATTGACTATTAATGTATATACTATATAATTTGAAAAGTTGGAGTTTATTATTTATGGAAGAAAAAAGTATTTTATCATTTATAAAGATGGTATCCAATATGCCTCTTGTAAAAATAGATAAGCATAAATATTTAGTTGCAGCATTTGCATCAGAATATCCTTCACTTCTTCAGACTATACTAGAGAAAGGAGCTTATGATGCAGGAGTACCATTAAATATAATAGATACTAAATCAAGAGAAGCTATTAATTATGAAATAGCCAAATCATCAGCTATATCATTTGTTTCAGGACTTCCCGGAGGAATCGTTGGTATAGGGGCAGTTCCGGCAGATACGGCACAGTTTTTTGCTCATGCTTTAAGAATAGTACAGAAACTATGCTATATATACGGACTTCCTAGTTTTACTTTAGGTGATTCTATGACAGATGATGAGGCTTGTCTTGCTGCCGTATATATTGGAGTAATGTTTGAAGATAAGGAAGCTATATTCGCTTTAAATAGTATATGGAAAGCTATAGCTGAAAAGAGTGCAAGAATAGGTTTTAGAGTAAGTTCTGTGATAGGATACGGTATAGTTTCAAGCATATTAAAATCTATAGGTATAAAAATAGGTTCTAAAAGTTTTATGAAATCTGTGTCAAAGGCTGTTCCTCTAATAGGCGGAGCTGTATCTGCAGGTTTTACATATACTAGTTTGAATAAAATGTCTAACAGACTTTATAATAAAATTAAGGAAAGCAAGTATTCAATAAGCTGATATTTTACGGATAATTATATGGCAAATGATAAAAATAACAAAGAAGATTATGTAGAAATAAATGAAGATGATGTTGAAATATTAGGCGAAGACGGAATATATAGAAAGTACGAAGTATATAAAAGATATCAAAATAAAAATAAGATGAAATTAAGATATTGGCTGCCTTTTATTACTGCAGTTATTTATACTTTATCACCTATAGACTTGATTCCGGATAGAATACCAATAGGAAAATTAGATGATATACTTCTTTTGGTTATATCATTTATGTATGGCATAAAAAAGGCTAATTTTTCTTATAATCCAATAATAAATGTAATCATTAGAAATATTATATTATCAATCACTATTACAGGATTTGTTATGATGATTATAATATATATACTTGCTGTATTATTATAATATTACATAAGGAGGAATCTTTTATGAATAGAATATCATCAAGCAATATAACAAAATTAGAGGATAATGAAGTATTTGTATTTGGAAGCAATACTCAAGGAGCACATGGGGGAGGGGCGGCAAGATTTGCTATGAACTTCGGTGCTGTATATGGTCAGGCATTCGGGCTTCAGGGTAAGACATTTGCTATACCTACTGTTGATTATACAAAAAGCGGAAAGATGGCAGTATCAGAAATAAAAAAATATGTTGATAAGTTTTTAGCTTTTACTTTAGAGCATAAGGAGTTAAAATTTTTAGTAACAGAAATAGGATGCGGTATAGCAGGTTTTAAAGTTGAGGAAATGGCAGAGCTTTTCAGAGAGGCTTTAAAAGATGAATATGATAATGTTTATTTGCCTCAAAGATTTTTGGATTATTTAAAAAAGTGAATTTTTATAGAAAAAAAAGCACATTTTTATAATTAATTTGTTTTATTTAATATATAGATAAACATAAGGAATAAAAATGAAAACAAAAATATTTT
Organism: Brachyspira hyodysenteriae ATCC 27164; assembly: GCF_001676785.2. Classification (NCBI taxonomy): domain Bacteria; kingdom Pseudomonadati; phylum Spirochaetota; class Spirochaetia; order Brachyspirales; family Brachyspiraceae; genus Brachyspira; species Brachyspira hyodysenteriae. The sequence continues at coordinate 241,363 of NZ_CP015910.2, forward strand.
TATTATTTACTTTTTTGATATTAGCAGTTTCATGTTCTAAAAATAACCCTCTAGACTCTTCAGGAATTACAATTGCCAATTATGAAGGAACATACACAGGAAATGGAAAATATAAACCAGTTGGTTCGGAAGCTAAACCTGAAGAAAATTTGACATTAGTAGTAAGTAAAGATTCAACAGTAGTATTAAAAGTTGCATCTACTTCTAAAAGTTATACTTTCAGAAATTTTACTATGACAGATGATAAAAGTTATAACTCTATGAAAACTGAAGATGGTTTTACATTGATATTCTCTTTGATATTTGATGGTAATGGTAATGTTAATGTTTCTCTTACTATACAAGATAATAAGAGTGGAACATCTGAAATATATTCATCTGATAAATTGACAAAGACGGCTTCTTAATATACAAGAAAAATTTTTTTATTGTAATAACTTCTAAAAAGCCCCTGTTTAAATACAGGAGCTTTTTTTATATTATTATACAATTTTTTAAATATACAAAAAAAATAAAGCCTACAGAATATATTAAATAAATTCCATAGGCTTTAATTTATCAACAATTTTATTTCTTTAAATATTTTATTTCTTAATAATTTTATTTCCGCCTTCTTTGCTATTCATCAATGCTTCTTCTGCTTTAAGCATTCCTTGAGTTTTCTCAATTTTATTAAGATTAGCATTATCAGTTTTTGAAACTTCGCTTTGAGTAGCAGTATTTATTTCAGCTTCAATAGCAGCTCTCATATCACCAAACTCATTATTGATTCCTTCGCCGTTATTCTCATCGCCTGAAGGTCTTATAATCTGAGCCTTATCAATCAAAGAAGATTCAAATACTTTAGCAGCCTCATCTTCGCTTTGGGCTTCTCTCACCTGAGAAACTGCAGCAGCCTCAGAAGCCATTAAATCACCGCTGGAATGTACTATCATAACATCTTCAGGACGAACAGTTATAAGTCCGTTATCAGTTCTAACAGCAAGTGCCACTCCTGTATCATTTTCCATAACCATTTCAACAGGTCCTAAGAATCTGTTTCCAGCCTCGTCCATAACCTCAACACTCTTACCAAGCATAGAATAACCTGTTTGGCTTGAATAGAAAGTTTTCATAGAGTCAAGGTTTTTATTAACCTCTGTCATTTGTTCAACAGATGAGAATTGTGCTAATTGTGCAATCATATCTCTGTTGTCCATTGGAGAAAGAGGGTCCTGATGGCTCATTTGTACTGTAAGGAGTTTCAAGAAAGCATCTTTACCCAAAGAATTTTGTGTAGGGTCTCTCTGGAAGTTATGCTGTAAGTTGAAAGCACCTACTTCCTGTTTTAATATTTTTATCTCTCTATCTGACATTCTTAAAGCATCTGCTGATATCATTTATACACTCCTTCAAAGTTATTTCTTCATAATTTATATTTATGAACCTATTAAATAAGTAAATTCAATTTTCTTTCTGGTACTATATATGCTTTTATATCGGCTTTTACTTCTTCTACATTATTATTATTTTCAGAAGCGAATCTGTTTCCTATAGCTTCTAATTCTTCGCCGAAGCCTCCGTCATTAGGCATATCCTGTCTAAGCATTACATCGAAACCTTCTATATTAATGCCTATTTCGCTTAATGAAGTTATAACAGTATCTAAATTCTTAGTGAAAATATCTTTAACATCTGCATTATCTACAAATATTTTACCTATTAAATTGTCTCCGTCCATGCTGATTTTTAATCTTACTTTACCAAGATATTCAGGATTAAGACTCATTAATACTTCGCTTTTTCCATTATTAACAGCAACTTGAGCTTTCTCTACCAATTTACCCATTAAGTCTTGGAATTTTATCATATTATCAGTAAGGTTTGTGCTGTTATGAGTTTTGGATACATTATTGTTATAATGATTATATCCTTTCAAATTAGCACCTTCTGCAGAATCTTTCATATTTATAATAGTAAGTTCTGCACCTTTATCATCTGATATAGTATTATTTACAGTGCTGTTATTATTTTTCATTTCAGCAGCATCTTTTTTATCTGCATATTTATTTTCTATATTCATATCAATATTAGCATCTGCCATAGCATTATTATCAATCTGCATAGCAGTATCTTCAATACCAATATCATTAATATCTTTTGTTTCTATATTTTTGTCATTATCTTTGATAGAAGCAGCTTTTATTTCTTTAGCTTCTGAATTATCAATATCTTTTACTTCGATATTTTCTTCAGTATTTTCAGCTAAAACTTCTTTTTTATCTTCGCTGCCGTCATTTTCTATCATAGCTTTTAAAGCTTCTAAAGATTCTATTAAATCCTCTAATTCTTTCTTATCTTCTTCGCTTAATTCTTCAGCATTTAAAGATTCTATTTGTTTTTTAATTTTTTCTATTTCTTCAGTATTTTTGGTATTTTCTTTTTTGTCAGCCTTAGCTAAAATATTTTCTTTAGTATCAGCTGTATTAACTTCTTTTGCATCAGTTTTTTTATCATTAGAAGTATTTTGTAAAAGGAGTTTTGCTTTTTCTTTAGTTAATGCCAATTTTTCTTTAGCAGATACATTTTCTTCTTTATTGCCTTCAGCCAATTTCTCTGCTTTTTCTTCTATATTATTATCTTTATTAGATGAAGCATTTAATTCTTCTGATTTGTTCTCAGTTTGTTCTTCGGTACTGCTAATAGATTTTGCCTCTTCAGCATTATCTGAAGTTTCTTCTGTTTTTTTAGCAGTATTTTCACTGGATGAAGAAACATTTTCTTCTATAGTAGTATTTTCTTCAGCATCATATTGATTATAATCATTATAGTAATCATCATAATTATTATAATTATTTTCTGTATAGTTTTCTTCAGTATTCAAATGTCTTTCTATTTTATTAGAAACACTTGAAGGAGTAGAATAATCTGTCTGAGTTTTATTTAACATATTAGCAAAAGAATCATCATAGCTATAATTATTCAAATTATAAGGGCTATTATTAGATGAAACATTAGTATCAACAAAAGATAATAAGTTGCCTAATCCATTTACCATAATTTACTTCCTAATTATTAGTTTTATTACTATATTAATATTCGGAAGTATTCAAATTTCCTTTATAAAAAATAACATAATATTTGAAAAATTATTTTTATGTTTTATAATGATAATATGCTTAATATAAATAGTAAATATTTTAATCTCATAACTAATAAAAATAATGCCCAAATCAAAGACGGCGATGTGGTAAGATATTCTATAATGAGAAAATTGGATAATGATAAGGCATTAATAAATGTTATGGGCAACAAATTAATAGCATTATTTAAAAACGGCATGACAGATAAAGGCTTTGCTTTAGTCTGTAAAAAAAATGGAGAAGTAACTTTAACTATACTTAAAAATGCTGAAAGTTTGAAAGAAGCAAGAGAAAACATACAGAGTAAAAACAATACGAATGTTTTACTTAACATAACTGAGAATAATTCTGAAGTTTCATCGATGCTGTCTCAGAAAGGTATAAAGCCAAGTTATGAAAATATAAGATATTTTGAAACCATACTTAAATACCTTCCGGATTTGGACAGCGATAAAAAAAAGTTCATATTAAATGCAATGTCTAACGGTGTATATTTAACGGTAGAAGAAATAAACTCTTTAGGAAATATTTTTAAACAGTTTAATGATATAATCAACGCCATAAAAAACTCTAACAAAAATACTGAAATAACCGAAATATTACTAATGCTTGCTAATAGTGTTATTCAGGGAGATAATAATGATCCTAATAATTCTATGGCAGAAAATTTAAATAACTATATAAATGCAAATGCTAGTTTTAATATATGGTTTATGCTCTTTGATATGCTTCAGGGTGAATTGTCATCGAATAATTCTAATATGATGATGCTTATGCTGAAAGTTTTATCTGCAAATAGAAAGAACAGGAATTTTCAAGAAACAGTATTTATGATTCCTATACCATTTATTATAGACGGTGAAGTTAAAGATGTATTATTATATATTAATAAAGATGAAAATAATAAGAATAGATTAACATTTGCAATTTATGAAGATGATAAGGATTTATGTAAAATAGATATAACTAAAGATGAATATGATAATAAATATTTGATTACAGTGAAATTGTTTGATAAGAAGTTGTTTAATAAATTAAATAGCATTAGAGAAGATATAGATAAAGAGCTGAGTATTTTTGAAAATATAAAAATAAATTATGAAGGCTAAGTAATGAATAGAAATAATAAGGATATAAAAAATGCTGCTGCTCTACTCTATAATAGAGAGATACATAATGCACCTATAGTGGTATCTAAAGGGAATAATTACTTAGCAAAAAGAATGGTTGATATTGCAAGAAAGCATAAAGTTCCTGTAATTTCTGATGAGGATACGGCTAAACATTTGATGCAGTTAGAAATAGGAGAGGAGATACCTTATTCACTTTATGAAGCTGTGAGTATAATATTAAAATATATATATAAATTAAAGGCAGAATAAATAATGGCAAAATTAACTAAAATAAATATTCAAGATATAAAAACAAAAGCTGAAAAGAAAGATATATACTTGTATAATGATTTTCTTGCATCTACAGGATATATAGATTTAAAAGAAGACGACATGCAGAGGCTTCAGAAATGGGATATTAATGAAGTATTTATTGAAGATAATACTTCTTTAGATATGGAAGTATCTGCTGATTTTGATAAATTTTTAAGGGAATATAAAGTATTTAAAAAAATATACTTGAATGTAATTAAAAAAGTTAGAAATAATTTAGGCGGATACAAAAATAATAATTTAGTTAATTTAAATGAATTAAATGAAATTTTAGATGAAGTATTGGATATAGTTAATAGAAATTTAAGCAGTGTGCTTCAGCTTTTTAATTTAACAGGTTTGCCTAGAGCTGATGAATATTATGTAAGATCTTTAAATGTTTCTTTAATATCTATGATTATCGGACGCGCTATGAAATTCTCCGAAAACAGAGTAAAGAAATTAGGTATAGGTGCTATACTTTATGATATAGGACTTGTAAAAGTTCCGGATAAGATATTGGATAAAATAGGAAAATTTACTCCAGAAGAATATGCTGAGATAAAAAAACATACAGTTTACGGATATAAAATTCTTAAAACTAGCTTCAGATTTGAAGAAGATTTGGCTATGATATCTCTTATGCATCATGAGTATTATAATGGTAAGGGATATCCTAGAGGACTAGCCGGAAATCAGATAAATTTATATTCAAAAATCATTGCTATAGCACATGCTGTTGAAAAGATGCTTAAGCCTATAAGAATGGCATCTTCTAATTCTAAATTAAAAGATAATAAATCTACATTCAGCTTAATGCTTGAAAAGAGTAATGAAAATAAAAAGAAAGATGTATCATTATATGATGCAGTTAAAGAGATTATACATGGTGCTAATACTAAATATGATCCTAATATATCAAAAACTTTCGTAAGTATATTTACTGTATATCCTATAGGTTCTATAGTGTTATTGAATGATAAAAGAAAGGGATTTGTTTTTGCTACTAATCCTAATTTCCCAATTAGACCTATAATAAAGATAGTTTCAAATGAGAATGGAGAATTTATAGATGATGGAGAGACTATCAATTTATTAGAAACTAATCAGCTGTTTATAGCAGGCGTTGATAAAGATAATAATTTCTTAGAGGAGGTAAGAACTAAAATATTAGACGTTGAAGAAGAAAAGTAATATTAAAAAATGGCTAACAAAAAAATTATAGGCAATCTAGGAGAGGATATTGCCTTAGAATATCTCGAAAAACTTGGATATACTTTAATAGAAAGAAATTTCAAAGGTAAAAAAACAAGAGGCGAGATAGATTTAGTAATGACAAAAGGAGTTGTTATTGTGTTTATAGAAGTTAAATATCGAAGACAGGGAAGTTTTGGATATGCAGCTTGCTCAATATCAGATCGCAAAAAGAAGAAGCTATATGAGACAGCTGAGGAATACTTAATTGAAAAAGGATTAAGTTTTAATCAAAAATGTTCCTTTGGGGCAGTTCTAATAGACGATACCCATTATAATCGTGAAATATCATTCATTGAAGATATATTTATTTAGGGGTATCGACATGAAAACAGCAGTAAAAATTAACCCTGAAAAAATAGATCTTTATAAGAAAAAATTAAAAGATGAGAAGTATATAGATAAAGCTATAGAAAGATTGGCTGGACACTTAATAAGTGCAGTAATAGATTGAACAATTAATAAGCGGATTTTGGTGTAATTGTATGAATATAATTGAACGAGGAAAAACTACTCTTTTACTTGAAAGTGAAAATCTTAAAATGTTATCGGATAAATTAGATAGCAATTTTGAAAATGCAGTAAAAGAGTTATTTAATATTAGAGGAAGAGTAATAACTTCCGGAGTAGGAAAGAGCGGACATATAGCAAGAAAGGCTGCTGCTACTTTTGCTTCCACTGGTACTCCGAGTTTTTTTGTAGATCCTAATGAATGTATGCATGGCGATTTTGGTATGATTACTAAAGAAGATTATTGTCTGCTATATTCTAAAGGCGGTGAATCTCGTGAGATTATAGAGCTTGTAAATTGGTTATGCAGACAAAATATACCATACATTGCCATTACAAACGATATTAATTCTACGCTTTCTAAGAATGCTAAGATTACATTACTTACGCATGTTAAAGAAGAAGCTTGTCCTTTAAGATTAGCTCCTACTGTAAGCACTACAGCTTCTTTAGCTTTATCTGATGCTTTAGCTACTGCATTAATGGAATTAAGAGGATTCAGAGCAGAAGATTTTGCAGTATTTCATCCTGGCGGAAGTTTAGGAAGACAGCTTGCAAAAGTAAAATCTATTATGCATACTGAAAATTTGCCTATTATTTTTCCTGATACTTCATTGCAGGATGCTTTATTCAAAATCATAGAATGCAAGCTTGGAATAGCCATTGTTGTTGATGATAAGAACATTTTAAAAGGAATAATAGTAGACGGAGATTTAAAAAGGCTTCTTGTCAAAGACGATGATATAAAAAATATACTTTCTAAAGAAGTTAAATATATTATGAACACTTCTCCTAAAGTCATTTATGAAGATACTCTCATTGGAGAGGCTTTGCATATCATGGAAGGAAAGATCACTAATTTAGTAGTGGTAAACAATAATAATAATCCTATTGGTATAGTACATATACATGATATTTTGAAGATAAAGGCTTTTTAAATTAAAACTTACAAGAAATAAAATTTTAAATATATAATTATTCTTTATTATTATTAAAAATGATAAATGAAAGTTTATTTATCATTTTTAATAAATTTCAAATCTAATTAATACCACTATATACTATCATTAAAAATCTATTATAAAAATATTTGCTTGACTTTTTTTATATATATATTATTGTTAAACGCATATCTAAAAATATTTTTTATACAAATGAAAAAGATTGTTATTTTTATACTATTTAGTTTAATAAGTTTTACTTCCTGTCGTAATTATTCAAATACAAATAACTCAGAAAATATTGTAACTAATGAAATACAAATGAATAATAATTATTCTAATGAAACATTAAGAGTTGGAATATATATTTATGATTATCCTATGCTTCATTTAAGTAATGATAATGTAGGCGGATTTGATTATGATTTAATGAAAAAAATAGCTGATATGTCAGGTTTTAAAATACAATTTATTCCAATGCAGTTTGATGACCTTATTACAGCACTTCGAATAAAGGATATAGATATTATTATAGCTGCTATGAGCATAACAGAAGAAAGAAAAAAACTTGTAAATTTTTCTGACAGCTATCTAACAGCTGGTCAAAGTATTGTAGTAAATAAAGAAAATACAAATATAATAACAACTAATGATTTAATAGGGAAAACTGTAGGAGCTATAAAAAATACTGTTTCTGATCTTACAGCATCAAAAATAGAAGGTATTCATAAAGTAGAGAGATTTGATATTGCAGGCAGTGCTTTTCTTTCTTTAAAAACAGGTAAAATAGATGCTATGGTAGTTGATAAACTTACCTGTATTAACTATCTTCAATATGATAAAGATTTAAAAATAGTCGAAACTATAGAATTCCCAGAAATTGGCTATGGTATAGCTGTAAGAAAAGAGGATAATATTTTACTAAATAAAATTAATAGCGGACTTAAAGAAATAAAGGATAATGGCACTTATCAAAAATTAGTAGATAAGTATTTATGAAATTTTGATTACATTTGCCCACTCTTTAGGCTTTTAGTTAATTCTGATGTTTTTGTATTATTATTGTTATGCTCGTCCACCTGTAAAGGTGCCTACTTGGTATGCCTAAAGGCTTAACTTAATAAATTAAGTTACACGCCTGTGTCCCTGTGGGAAGGGATTCGGCTCGCTTTTTATATTTTAATTATAGTATTTAAAACTATTATTCTTAAAAATTTTAACAGTTATTTTAGCTGACCGCCCAGAATTTTTTTAATTTAAATCTTACTTACCGCACGCATAACAAAACTAAAAATATAGAATTATTTGCAATTACAATTTTTGTTATATTTATAGATTAGCTCACCGTGCGTCAAAGAGATTTTCAATTTAATTAACGTTTGGGCGGGTATGCTTTTTTAATTTAAATGCCAAAATAAATAAATCTGAAATTTCTAATTAAGCTTTAAATTTATAGGGTGGGGTATGTAAATAAAATTTTTATATTAAAAAACTTGTATTTAATAAATCCCTATTTTATAATATGTTGAGGAGATATAAATATGATATTAGAATTGCCTTTAACACTTAAGAAAAATATAGAAAATATTGCCAAAGAAAAAAATATATCAGAAAATAAATTAATAGAAAATGCTATTATAGAATATTTAGAAGATTATTATGATTATAAAATTATTTTAGAAGCAGAAGAAAGATTAAAAAATGGCGAAGAAGTATATTCTATTGATGAAGTAAAAAAAGATTTAAATATAAAATGAAAGTAAGCATTACAAGAACAGCCAAAAAATCATTGGAAAAATTAGATAGAAATATTCAAAAAAGAATATTAGATTTTTTATCTTATTTAGAAACTTTAGAAAACCCTAGAGTAAAAGGCAAATCTTTAAAAGGTGAATTAAAAGAGTATTGGCGTTATAGAGTTGGAGATTATAGAATTTTGAGTAAAATTATTGATAATGAATTGATTATTTTAGTTATAGATATAGGACATAGAAAAGACATTTATGATATTTAAAATTTGATTTAAATTTTTCAATCCAAGATTTTGTTAATTTATAGCCTATCCACCGCACGCATAATAAAACTAAAAATACAGAATTATTTGCAATTTAAATTTTTATTATATTTGTAGATTAGCTCACCGTGCGTTAAAGAGATTTCAAATTTAATTAACACTTGTACAAGAATACTATCTGTATCACCAAGCTGAACGGTAAGATTTTTTCTTCCATAATGGTAAATTTAAAAAATATCTTAGTTTATATCTGGCAATAAAAATTAAATATTAGTTATGCTATAAGTTTTAAATTGATAAACGATCAGCTGATAACTTTAGTTGTCAGATATTTACAAATAAAAAATCGAGTGTCTATCAGCTTTAGCTGATAGAGATTGTAAAACGAGATTTTTTATTAATAATAAAAAGTTTATCGCTAGCAATAATAAGAAATTATTATTTCTTTTTAATTGAAAAAAAAACAATTTTATTATAAAGTATTACGAAATTAGTTTGAAATATATTTTGAAAATAAAAAATGATAGGAGAATAAACAATATGGTAGTAGAGCCAAAAATATTAAATAATATATGTATAACAGCTCATCCATTAGGCTGTGCTAAAGAAGTAGAAAATCAAATTAATTATGTGAAATCACAGCCAAAAGTAAAATCTAATGTTAAAAATGCTCTTATATTGGGAGCTTCAGGCGGATACGGACTTGCAAGCAGAATAGCTATAGCTTATGGACTAGGTGCTAAAACTATGAGCGTATCATTTGAAAAAGGAGCTACAGCAAGAAGAACAGCTACTCCAGGCTGGTATAATAATGAGGCTTTTTCTGCTTTCGCTAAAAAAGACGGAATAGAGGATAAGAATTTAATATTAGATGCTTTTTTAAACGCTTCAAAAGAAGAAGTTATTAAAGAAGCTAAAACATTCTTTAACGGTGAAAAAATAGATTTACTTATATATAGTTTGGCAGCTCCAGTAAGAATGGATGAATCAACAGGAACACTTTACCGTTCATCTTTAAAACCTATAGGAAAAAAATATAATGGTATAGGTGTAGATTTCCTTACAGAGGAGTTATTAGAGGTATCTATCGATCCTGCTAATGAAGACGATATAAAATCTACTGTAAAAGTTATGGGCGGAGAAGATTGGAAATTATGGACAGATGCTTTGCTTAATGCTGATTTATTAGCTGAAAATGCTATTAATGTGGCTTACTCTTATATAGGCCCTGAAATGACAAAAGCAGTGTATAGAGAAGGTACTATTGGAAAAGCTAAAGACCACTTAGAAGCAACAGCTCATGAGTTGGATAAAGAAATGCAGGAGAAAATCAAAGGACATGCCTATGTATCAGTAAACAAGGCGGTAGTAACTAGATCTTCAGCAGTTATCCCTACAGTTCCTCTTTATATAGGTATATTATTTAAAGTAATGAAAAATAAAGGCCTTCATGAGGGCTGTATAGAGCAAATGTACAGACTTTTAAATGAAAAACTTTATAATGGCGGAGAAGTACCAGTTGACAGCGAAAACAGAATAAGATTAGATGACTGGGAATTAAGAGAAGATGTTCAAAAAGAAGTTTTGGATTCTTGGAATAAATTAACAAAAGATAATCTAAAAGAAATAGCTGATTTGGAATTATTCAGAAAAGATTATATGAATATGCATGGCTTTGATGAGGAAGGTATAGATTATAGTCAAGATGTTCAGATATGATGATTGATTATTAAAATAAGAATTAAAGCGAAGTTTTAATATTTTATTAGAGCTTCGCTTTTTTATTTTAAATTAATTGATATTTTAAATTAGTCAATTAATATGGTTTGCATACTTTACATGCTGTATAACCTTTTTGTTTGGCTTCTGACAATGAAATTTTATAGGCTTCTCCTCTTATTGTTCTGCAATTTTGAAGATGGTATTTTTTGCCTGTTTTTGTTATATATACAACATTTTGTGCTATTAAATTAGCTGATATCATTAATATTATTATAAATGTTATTACTTTTTTCATATTTTGCCTCTTTGTATGGTATAATTATAGATAATATGTAAATTATTGCTTTTTATAAACAATTTATATGTGGTTTTTATTGAATTTTTTAAATTATTTTAATTTTTTTAAAATAAGTTCTTGACAAAAAAATAAATAGGTATATAATACAAACCATTCGTTGACTAATTTGGAGTTGTAGCTCAGTTTGGTTAGAGCGCCTGCCTGTCACGCAGGAGGCCGCGGGTTCGAGCCCCGTCAACTCCGCTTTTTATTTTAACATGGAGAGCGATAATGCCTAATATAGCTTCAGCATCTAAAAGATTAAGACAAAATGAAGTTAGAAATCTTTATAATAGAAAAATTAAAAGTTTCTTAAATACTCAAAAAAAGAAAGTAATCAAAGCAGTAGACAGCAATGATAAAAATCTTGCTTCAGAAGAATTCAAAAAATATGCTAGCGCTTTAGATAAAGCTGCTAGAAAATCTGTTATTCATGCTAATAGAGCAGCTGCTAAAAAATCTGATATGATGAAAAAAATTAATGCTATGAATTAATTTTTGTTTATTTATTGAAAGTTAATAAGGCCTATACGTTATAGTATAGGCCTTTTTTATTGTTTTTTCTATATTTTTTTAAAAAAATTTACATTTTTGTAAAAAAAATATAGATTTTTTTATTTCCTAATATAAATTTTTTGTTATTATTATAATATACAGTTCAAGGTTATTAAATAATATGTGCTGTTCTGATATTGTTGTTTATATGATTTTAACTGTATATAAAGGTAAATTATTCCGGATTTTTTGATAATATTATCACAAAAAAATATAATATATGGGGAGGATTTATTATGATGAAATATTTAAATTCTTTAAATAATAATTATAATGATTCTGTTATATTTAATGATGATGATTATAATTCTTTAATCGAAGAGTATAATGATATTATTAAAAATAATACATCTGAACAAGAAAATGATAATCTTTAAACTATTTTAATAATACCGGTTATAAATTATGTAGCCGGTATTTTCCTTTGGGAAAAAGGATATAAAAAATTCTAACTTTATAATTATAAAATACGAAAATAACTACTATGAAATATTTAAAATTAATTTTGATTATATTGATACTTAATATAAATATATATTCTCAAACTATGACAGAAAATTCTCTGCCTTTGAGAGCGAAAAATTTTTTAAATATTAATTTTCCTGGAAATAATATAGAATCAGTTTCATTATATCAAAATGGCGGCGGATATGAAGTTGATATAGACTTCGGATATAAATTCATTTTTTATAATACAGGGCTTTGGAAAAAGATATCTATAATCAATGATGAAACTAAAAACATTGGAATACCTAGAAGCTGCATACATAAATCTATGGTTAATGTTATAGATAATGAGTACCCTCATTCTAAAATAACTGATATAGAGAGAAAGGATAAAAACTTTATTATTAAATTAGACGATAAATATTTAATAGAAATCAGCGGATATGGTATTATAATAAGTCAGGAAAATTTGGATAATACCCAAACTGATGCAACTAATTAAGATATTATTTCCTTAGATTTATTAAATGCTATTATAGATCTTTCTCTATCTCCCATCGCATTATAAGTATTAGCGAGCAATATATAAACTTCTTTATTGTTGTTATCTAATTTAATACATTCTTCTAATATATTTACAGCATTATCATAGAGTCCTGCTGAATAATATGAAAGGCCTAAATAATAATAAGAAGATGAATGCCTATTGTTTATTTCTATAGATTTATTTAAATATGATATAGCATTTATATAATCTTTAGTTTCATATAAAGAAATACCAAGATAATAGTATAATAAATAATCTTTATCATCTATATTTAAAGCATTATTAAAGGCATATACCGCATTATCAAAATCGTTAAGCATAAAAAAACAAAGTCCCATATTAAAATATGCATGATAATTATCTTTTTCTACTTCTATTACTTTTTTTAATATATCTGCAGATTTTTTATATTCATATTTATCTTTATATGAAATAGCTAGCATATAAAGACTTGTATAATCATATTTATTAAGTTCTATAGCTCTTTCAAAAGATTCTATAGCTTCATCTGTTTTTTTCAAATTATATAAAGCTATTCCCAAAGTACGCCAATTAAGATATTCTTTAGGTGCTATCATAAAAGATTTATTCAATACATCCACTGCATCTTCATATCTTCCAACTTCTGCATAGCATTTTCCAAGCCAATTAAGACTTATATAATCATTATTTTCTATTTCATAAGCTTTTTCAAGATGTGTTATGGCATTATGATAATTTTTATCCTTTGTGTATGATATTCCTATAAGTCTCCATATAGAATAATCGCTGCTATTTATAGACAGTGCTTCTTTAAAAAGTTCTATGGCATTTTTATGATTTCCTAATTGTGTATAAAATACTCCGAAATCTACCCTTACTTTATGATTATTAGGTTCTCTATCACATAGTTCTTTATAGTGTGATATCATGTTATTTACTTTATTTTGAAGACTATCATCTGATGAATTTTCCATAATGATTTACTTTCCCAAACAATTATTACTTATATAGTATATCTGCAAGTTTATTTTTTTCAACTTTTAATTTTAATATTTATAAAATGTTGATATATACTTTTTAAAAAATAAAAATATTATTGTAATTTTATAAAAATTTTATTATATTACTTAAATAAACAATAAAAATTGACAAACCTATTATTTTTTAATATACTACATATAGGTATATACAAAAGGAGTTAAAAATGAAAAAAGTTATAATAATAGGAGGAGTTGCTGCTGGAATGAGTGCGGCAGCCAAAGCAAGAAGAATAGATAAAGAAGCTGTAATTACAGTTTATGAAAAGACAGATGTTGTATCTTGGGGAGCATGCGGTATGCCTTATTATGTGGGCGGTTTTTATGAAAGCCCTAATACTATGATAGCAAGAAGTGCTGAGGCTACTATAAAATCAGGAATAGATTTGAAAGTAAAACATGAAGTTTTGAAAATAGATGCTCAAAATAAAAAAGTATTAGTTAAAGATATAGTTAATAATAAAGAGTTTGAAGATAATTATGATTCTCTTCTTATAGCCACAGGAGCAAAATCTATAATTCCTAATATACCAAATATTAATATAGGAAATGTATCAACTTTAAAAGATTTTAGCGACTCTATTAATATGAGAGAGAAAATGAAAGATACTAATATAAAAAATGTTGTGATATTAGGAGCTGGATTTATAGCTATTGAGGCAGCTCATGCTTTGAATCATATAGGAAAGAATGTTACTATTATACAGCGTTCAGACAGAGTATTTGGAAATAAATTTGATAAAGAATTTTCTGATATGGTGATAGAGCATATAAAAGAAAATGTTGACTTACATCTTAATGAAAAAGTACAATCATTAGAAGCTGATAATAACAATAATGTAAAAGCAGTTATTACAGATAAAGGAAAGTATGATGCTGATTATGTTGTTGTTGCTATAGGCGTTACACCTAATAATGATTTGGCTAAGGAAGCTGGCATCAAATTAATGGATAATGGTGCTATATTAGTTGATAGGGAAGGAAAAACAAGCATTGATTCTATATATGCTGCAGGAGATTGTGCGAGCATATATGATAGAGTATTAGATGATCAGACTTATGCGGCACTTGCTACAGGCGCTAATAAATTAGGAAGAATGGTTGCAAGTAATTTGGTAGGAGGGCATGAAAAGTTTATAGGAAGTTTAACTAGTGCTTGTATACTTGCATTTGAACTTGAAGCTGCAAGGACTGGAATAACAGAGGAAGAAGCTAAAAAAAGAAATATCAATTACAAAACTGTTACTGTAAAAGATTTAGATCATACACATTATTATCCTGGTTATCAGGACTTACATATAAAGCTTATATATTTAGCTGACAGCAGAAAGATAATAGGAGGGCAGATATTAGGAAAAAGAGGTGCAGTATTGAGAGCTGATGTTATAGCTGCTTGTATACATGCAGGTCTTACTGTAGATGAATTAGGAATGCTTGATTTATGTTATGCTCCTCCTTTTGCAAGGACTTGGGATTCTTTGAATGTTGCTGGAAATGCAGCTAAATAAACAATATTAATTCTAAACCGTGCTGTTATTAATGCAGCATGGTTTTTTACTTTATTCTAATTCCCACCCTCCATATTTTTTGATTTATTTTATAATTGTTATATTTCTATTCTTTATTTATTTAATTAGAAAATATAATTCCCACCCAAGTTTTTTTATGCGATTATGATGCTATTAACCGCACGCAGAGTAAAGCTATAAATATTAACTAATTTATAATAACATGTTAATTATATAAAATATTTCGTTCACCGTGCGTTGATAGATTTTTTAAATTTAAATAACACTTGGGCGGGCATGCTTTTTCTTTATACGCATTGAATATATGTAAACTAGAAATCTTAGTGGAAACATTGAAACAAAAAGGGCGGGGTATGTAAATAAAATTTTTAATATCCTATTGCAAATAACTCTAATTGTTTATTATATATTATTAAAACTTACAATAGGATATTAAATACGATATTGATGATTATTTTTTTATTTTATGCTTACATACAGGACATATAGCAGGGTTTTTACTTTCAGAATCTGTATATCCGCATATATCACATTGCCAGCTTGGTATATCTGCTTTACTATCCCTAAGTAAACTTTGGAATTGTTTTTTATGTCCGTCTTCAATCCTTGCCACATTCATAAAAGCCATAGCTAATTCATCAAAGCCTTCTTCTTGGGCAGTTTTAGCATAAGAAAGATACATATCTATAGATTCATAATTTTCATTTATTATAGACTCTTTTAAATTTTCTTCTGTAGTAGGTATGCCATGAAAACTTTCAAACCATATTTTAGCATGCTCCTGTTCATTTCTAGCAAATCTTTCATAAGCAGCAGCAACATCTTCTTTTCCTTCCTCACGGGCCTTTTCAGCATAATACATATATCTGCATCTAGCCATAGCCTCACCTATAAAAGCATTTCTCAAATTCACCTCGGTTTTAGATCCTTTTAAATTCATAAGATAAGCTCCTTATTAGTAAAAAATTCTAATAAATAATATATTGAATTCGTAAAAAAATACATAGTTATTAAGCAAAAATGTTATTATTAAATATAACAAATAATAAAAATAAGGATAATAAAAAAAATAAGGAACTTAAAAAATAATTTAAGTTATTGTTTTTAATAGTTTTATTTATTAAAAATGATTTTTTATTATTACTATTAAATGTAAATTAATTTATATTTAATAGTAAGTTTATAATATAGAATTTATGTATTTGGTATAAATTATTTTGCTTTAATATTATTTCAATTGTTTCAGCCACTATTTTTATATTTTTTAATAAATATTAAAAAATATATAATACATAAATATTAATATTAAATAATTGAAATTTAAATATTTTGTGATAAAATATCTAATTATCTACTAAATAATCATAAGGAGCGTTCTATGTATGATAATAAAATATATGAGGATATGTGGAATAGTTTTGGTGGTGAAATATCGTATAACTCAGCAATGGAAATATTAAATATATTATTTAAATACTATAAACCTTCAAGTGTTATAGATATAGGATGTGGCATAGGATCATGGTTAAAAGCATTTTCTGATTTAGGTATAAGAAATTATAAAGGACTCGATGGTATTAATATAGATAAGAGGTTAGTCCCAAAAGAAAATATTCAAATTTGTAATTTTATAGAGCATAAAAATATAGATAATATAAAGTATGATTTGGTAACTTATTTAGAAGTTGCAGAACATATATCCAATGAATATTCTGAAGATTTTATAAATTTACTTATTAGTTATGGAGATATAATACTTTTTTCTGCTGCTATACCTGGTCAGCCTGGTGTAGATCATAATAATTGCCAGCCTTTATTATTTTGGGTTAATATTTTTAATAAAAAAGGATTTGATTGTTTTGATTTTATTAGAAATCAAATTTATTATAATGATAAAGTAGATTATTATTATTCTCAAAATATTTTACTTTTTGTAAAAAGAGAAAAAACTGATATATTTACAAAACAATCTTTAGAAGTAAATAATTCTCCAATATTTTATTATCATAGCAGACTTTTTAATCAAGTTGCAATGGAAAGAGATAAATTAAATTCTAAAATAAATAAAATATCTTGGTGGATACCTATAAGAAAATTGAGAGATAAATTTAGGAGTTTATAATAGTGCTATATATTATTTTTATAGCACTATTATATGATAATTTATAATACATTAGCAGCAAGTTCTGCAAGCTGTGAACGCTCTCCTTTTTCAAGTGTTACAGTACCACTTAAAACTTCTCCTTTTGTACGGTCTATTAAATAAGTAAGACCATTGTTTCTTTCATCCAAATAAGGCGTATCTATCTGATGTATATCTCCAGTGAAAACTATTTTTGTTCCTTCTCCTGCTCTTGTTATAATAGTTTTTATTTCATGAGGAGTAAGGTTCTGTGCCTCATCTACTATAAAATATATTTTGTTCAAACTTCTTCCTCTAATGTAAGCAAGAGGTGAAATTACTATTTTTTCATTTTCAAGCATTTTTTTGATATTCTTACTTTCATCGCTGTCATCAGAATGAATATGCTGTATAACTGAAAGGTTATCAAATAAAGGCTGCATGTAAGGATCTAATTTGCTATTAACATCGCCTGGTAAGAAACCTAAATCTTTATTAGAAAGAGCTACTACAGGACGGGCAAGTAATATTTGTCTGTACTCTCTTCTTTTTGCCAAAGCAGCAGCTAATGCTAAAAGAGTTTTACCTGTTCCTGCTTTACCCATTATAGTAACTAATGGTATGCTATTATCAAGCAGTACATCTAATGCCATAGCCTGTTCTTCATTTCTAGGTTTTATTCCATAAGCATCTATATTGCTATCAACATGAATTATACTATTAGTGTCTTCTTTATATTTTCCTATTACAGCCTCATCATCTTCTTTTACTCTGTAGCAGAAATATGTATTAGGATAAATAGAATGTTCACCTTTAACAGCTATTTCTTTATTTTCACTAAGTTCTTTTATATAGATTTTTGCATTATCTCCTGAAATGCTTTCTATTCCTGTAAATAATGAAGATAATTTTTCTATTTTATCAGTATTATAGTCCTGAGTGTCTATTCCTAAACTTCTAGCCTTCATTCTCATATTAATATCTTTAGTTATAAGAATGACTCTGTGATTTTCGCATTTTATATTATAGGCGCAAGATAGTATTTTATGATCAGGTATATTTCCTGCAAATATTTTTTTGAATTCTTCTCTCTCTTCATTATTAACATCTATAAATACTTTACTTTTATTATCAAGCAAAGCACCTTTTTTGAATATATCTTTAGTTTTTTGAAGTTCCTCATTTTTTTCTACAATAACATCAAGTTCACGTATAAACTCTCTGGCATTGAAATTGATAGTATCACTTCCTTTTTTAAATTTATCAACTTCTTCCAAAACTGTAATAGGTATAACTATATTAGTTTCTTCAAAAGAAAATATTGACTTAAAATCATGAAGTATAACATTTGTATCAAATACGAACACTTTCTTATTAGGTATAAAATTCTCTGTCATCGCAAATCCTTAAAATGATTTTTAGCAAAAATAAATGCTATATAATAAGTATTGTACAAAAGAAAGGAAAAATCAAATTCATTAAACTCGTTTCATATTATAAATATATAATTTTGTTATTAGAGTATATAATATTGTTACTGTACATAACATAATAAAATTATATAAACATTATTATATATAAATAACAATAAAGTCATCTATCAAACTTCAAATATAATAATCATACTTTTTAAGTATAAAACTATATAACACATAAATATTTGATATAATTTATTTTTTCTGTAAAATACAAATAAATTAAAACAAAGGAATAAATCAAATGAATATAGAAGAGTTTATAAAACACTGTAAGGAAGGCAATCCTATATCAAGCGAAGATAAAGAACTTTCACCGCTTTTATATGAATGCTCACAAAATGCGATAAAAGTTACAATGGAAATCAATAATTCTTATCATACTACAGATGAGGTAAGAAAATTATTTGAAAAATTGACAGGTGAAAAAATAGATGAAAGTTTCACATGTTTTCCTCCATTTTATACAGACTTTGGAAGAAATATAAAAATAGGAAAGAATGTATTTTTTAATACAGGCTGTTCATTTCAGGACAGAGGCGGAATCACTATAGGGGACAATGTATTTATTGGTATGAATGTAATTATTTCTACACTTAATCATGGAATAGAGATACAAAACAGAAGTACAACATATCCGTCAAAAGTAACAATAGGCAATAATGTTTGGATAGGTTCCGGTGCCAATATATTGCCAGGTGTTACAATAGGAGATAATTCAATAATAGCTGCTGGTACTTTAGTAAATAAAGATATACCTTCTAATGTTATAGTTGGAGGAGTACCTGCCAAAATAATAAGAAATTTATAATAAAAAAATTAACTACAAATATAATTAATGATAAGGAGATTTCTATGAAAAAAATAATATTATCAGCAACTTTAATACTAACTTTTTTAATATCTTGTAGCAATAGCCAATCACAAAATAATCAATCTAAAGGAGGAGATAATATGGATACAAGAGTTTTTAAGATTTACACAAATATAGAAATGAAAAAAGTAAGATTTAAAAACCGTTACGGCATAGAAATAGCAGGGGATTTATATTTACCAGAAAATTATACTAATCAAAAAAATCCTGCAATAGTTGTATCTGGTCCATTCGGAGCAGTTAAAGAACAAGCTTCAGGATTATATGCTCAGGAAATGGCTACTTATGGTTTTGTTGCTTTAGCATTTGATCCTTCTTTTACTGGTGAAAGCGGCGGAGATGTAAGAAACACTTCTTCACCTGATATATTCACAGAAGATTACAGTGCTGCTGTAGATTATTTGGGATTACTTGATTATGTAGACAGAAACCGCATCGGTGCAATAGGTATTTGCGGACTTTCCGGTATGGCTATCACTGCAGCTGGAACTGACACTAGAATAAAAGCTGTTGCAACTCTTTCAATGTATGATATGTCAAGGGATATGAGTAAAGGACATCAAGACTATTATACACCTGAACAAAGAAGAAAAATAAGAGAATATTTAAGCGAGCAGCGTTGGAAAGATGCTGAAAGCAAAACTTATGCTTTAGGTAATCATGAACCCTATTTTGATGAGAACAATAATTTAATGGCTTCTGCAATGGTTGTACCGGAAGAGCTTCCAGAAAATGCTGATCCTGTATTTGCTGCTTTCTACAACTATTATGCTAAAAGAGCTTATCATCCTAGAGCTATAAACTTTGTTACTTCTTGGACTGCCACAATGCCTGTATCATTTTGGAGCTTTCCTTTAATGGTTAATATTAAAGATGTTTCTCCTACTCCTATACTCTTAATAGCAGGCGACAGAGCACATTCAAGATATTATTCTGAAGATGTTTATAAAGAAGCTTTAGAACCAAAAGAATTAGTAATAGTAGAAGATGCTGATCATGTTGATTTATATGACAATATGGAAAAAATTCCTTTTGATAAATTATCTCAGTTCTTCAAAGATAATTTGAAATAATCTATTATATTTTTTTATTAATGTTTTCTTTAAATCCAAGTGTTATTTTTATAATGCTTGGATTTTTATTTATGGTGATCATCAAATAACGCACGGTAAGCAAAGCCTTAATTATAATATCAATTACAATTACTAATTAATCTAATTTTTATAATTTTACTCATCGTGCGGTATGTTAATAATAAATTTAAATAAAGCTTGGGCGGGCTTTATATTTTCAGTATAAACTATAAAGAAATAAAGATAAAAATAACTAATAAAATTAAAAAGTATAAAGGGCGGGCATATGTAATTAAATTTTAAAACTTATTTTAACTCCCCACCCTCAAGATTTTATAATTTTATTTTGCATTAAAACTTATTTTATATTTTTTATTTTAATTAGAATTTATTAGCACCCACCCAAGTTTTTTGTAAATTTGTTATGCACTTACCGCACGATTAAATATTTTTTTAATTTATAGAAGTTTTATAAAAAGAAAATATATTTATATTATATGATTTGTTTAGCGTGCGTTATGAATCAAATTTTATTATTAAATTCATTTGTGAGCCTATCTAAAAATATTTTGGAAGCCCTTGAAAACTCCTGATTCTTCTTCCAAACTATATTAAGCCCAGATTCTAATTTGGGCTTTAAAGGTATAAAACAAATATTTTCATTATGCATGTTGTCTATTAATTTGTCCAAACTTAAAGCATACCCCATTCCTTCCTTAACCATAATCAATGCATTGTAAAGTAAGTTATATGTAGCTGCTATATTAAGTTTATCAAAACTATCACCAAACCATCTTATAAAATCATTGTCGTTTAATTTATTTTCTATAGCCTGCCTAGACATAATTAAAGGTAAATCTAATAAATCAGTTTTGGTTATATACTTCTTTTTTGCAAGTTCTGAATCTTTTCTCATAATTACACCCCAAGTATCTTTAGCAGGTATTTTTAAATAATCATACTTTGACAAATCTGCCGGATCTATTAATACACCAAAATCTAATAATCCTTTATCAAGTTTTTCTGTGATATCATTAAAATTCCCGCTGTAAATATTGTATCTTATATGAGGATAAACACTTTGCATCTCTTTCATAACAGAAGCAAGCAAACTCATAGCCCAAGTTTCACCCGCACCAATAAAAATATCACCTGCTATAACTTCATCTGTAAAATTAAACTCCGCTCTGGTTTTTTCTATCATATCTATTATTTCTTCGGCTCTCTTTTTTAACAAAATACCTTCAGGAGTGAGAACTATATTATTATGCTTTCTTTCAAATAGTTTATGCCCTATATCTCTTTCAAGTATATTTATCTGTCTTGATAAATTTGGCTGAGTAAGATTAAGATATTTAGCCGCCTTTGTAATATTGCCTTCTCTTACAGTTGTTAAAAAATATTTTAAAGCCCTTATTTCCATATACTCTCCAAAATTGCATAAACTTTTTATATTCTATAATAATGCTATAATAATGTAAACAATTAGTTAATGAATATTAATTTTACTATTATTTGTTATATTTAATTTATATATAAAACTAAAATTGACAATTTGAATTATTTAATTATAATGTAGAAATTATTGGAGTTTTATTATGAAGCAAATATATAAGAATCTATATGTAGGTGATGATAGAGATTGTGCTGAGTTTAAAGGGGCTATAGTTCATGCTTGCCAAAGTTGTTTTGTCAGAGGTGTAAGAGGAAATATAGGAGATAGAAAAGTTTATCAAAGTAATAATGATTTGTATTTGAATTTACTTGATATAAGCAGTTTATCTTTTGAATATGCTTTTCCTATGATAAAGATATCTATGGAGTTTATAGATGAACATATAAATGATATGGGAGTATTGGTGCATTGTAATTTCGGTATGTCAAGATCTCCATCTA
This sequence comes from Brachyspira hyodysenteriae ATCC 27164, assembly GCF_001676785.2. Taxonomy (NCBI): domain Bacteria; kingdom Pseudomonadati; phylum Spirochaetota; class Spirochaetia; order Brachyspirales; family Brachyspiraceae; genus Brachyspira; species Brachyspira hyodysenteriae. Next base: position 264,224 of record NZ_CP015910.2, read on the forward strand.
TAGCACTTCTTTATATGGCAAGAAAAGGATATATAGATAATACTTCTTTTAAAGATGCTTTAAGGGATTTTCATGAAATATACACTTACTATTCGCCTGGAATGGGAATGTATAGATACTTCGATAATTATTGGTACGAAATAATGAGTTTTTAGCATTATAGCTAAATACTTGACAATATAAAATATTTGTATTATACTATTAAATATAAATCTTCGGGGCTAGGTGAAATTCCATACCGGCGGTAAAGTCCGCGAGCCTTTTTGATGTTCCTTATTCAAAAATGGCAGATTTGGTGCGATTCCAAAACCGACAGTTAAAGTCTGGATGGTAGAAGATGAAATTAATGTAAACTACTACATGAAATAATGGCTCTAATTGTTATTTTTAACATTTAGAGTTTTTTTGTTTACAAGTCAAAAAATCCGCCACTTAAAAACCCAAAGATTAATAAAAAATATTTTTTTAAGAGTATTAGCATTATGCACAACAACATGCATGAAAAGTACATGAAAATGGCTATAGAGGAAGCTAAAAAAGGAGAAGGTTTTACAAGTCCTAATCCTTTGGTTGGTGCTGTTATAGTGAAAGACGGAAAAGTTATAGGCATTGGATACCATAAAAAATGCGGTGAAAATCATGCAGAGATTAATGCTTTCTTAGATGCTAAAGAAAAAGGCGAAAATGTTGAAGATGCTGATATATATGTAACTTTAGAGCCTTGTTCTCATTATGGAAAAACTCCTCCTTGTGCTGATGCTATTATAAAAAATAAATTAAAAAGAGTGATTATAGGATGTGTTGATTCTAATCCTAAAGTTGCAGGAAATGGTATAAAAAAATTAAAAGATGCTGGTATTGAAGTTATAGTAAATGTGCTTGAAGAAGAATGCAGAAAATTAAATGAGGTTTTCTTCTATTATATAGCTAATAAAAGACCATTCATTGTTATGAAATACGCTATGACTATTGATGGTAAAATAGCTACTGTAAGCGGTAAATCAAAATGGATAACTTCAGAAAAAACTAGAGAGCATTCTCATAGATTTAGAAATAAATACTCTGCTATAATGGTTGGAATAAATACTGTAATAGAAGATAATCCTACACTTAATTGCAGACTTCCAAATACTAGAAATCCTATAAGAATAATTTTGGATAGTTCATTAAAAATAGATTTGGATTCTAATATTTGTAAAACTGCAAAAGAAATAAAAACGTTTATAGCTACTATTAGCAATGATGGAAAAAAAATAAAAGAACTTGAAAGTTTGGGTATAGAGATAATAAAAATAGAAAATGATAATGGCAAAGTAAGTTTAAAAGATTTGATGAGAATACTTGGAGAAGAAAAAAATATTGACAGTGTGTATGTTGAAGGCGGTGCTGCTTTACATGCTAGTTTATTAAAAGAAAAGCTAGTAAATAAGGCTTTGATTTATATAGCACCAAAAATATTTGGAGGTTTTGAAGCAAAAGGCCCTATAGGAGGCGAAGGGATAGATGATCCTAATGATGCTGTTAAACTTGTTGAAGGCAGCATAACAAAAATAGAAGACGATTTGTTTTTGGAGTATTATTTAAAATATTAATTTATATAATATTTAATTATTGGGGACTAGTCCCCAAACCCCTACTTCTTTTGGTGGCCCAAAGAAGCAAAAGGACTGCATTTATACCATTTTGCATTCAATGACATCAAAAAAAGATTATAATTATAGGATTATACAATAATGTTTACTGGTATAGTTGAAGAAATAGGAACTGTTAAATCTGTACAAAGCAAAGTTATTACAATAGAAGCTAGCAAAATATTTGATGATTTGCATTTGGGTGATAGTGTTGCTGTTAATGGTACTTGTTTAACTGTATCTAGTTTTGATAATAAAATATTTAATGCAGATGTTACTCAAGAAACTTTGAACCGTACTAATTTAGGAAGTTTAAAAAACGGAAGTAAAGTTAATCTTGAAAGAGCTATGACTTTAAGTGGAAGATTCGGCGGTCATATAGTAAGCGGACATATTGACGGCGTGGGAAGCATTAAGTCTATGAAGAAAGATGACAATGCTATAATACTCACTATTGAAGTGCCTAAACACTTAATGAAATATATAGTAGAAAAAGGTTCTGTTGCTGTTGACGGCATAAGTTTAACAGTGGCAAGTTTAACTGATAATACTTTTTCTATAGCAGTTATTCCTCATACATTAAAGAAAACTGTACTTTATTATAAAAAAGAAGGTGATAAGGTTAATATTGAAAATGATGTTATAGGCAAATATGTAGAAAGGCTTTTGACATTTAAAGAAGATAATAATGATAGTAAAAAATCCAATATAACAATGGAATTTTTACTTAAAAATGGTTTTTAATAATTATGCACTTTTTACAGCTTTTTACAGCTAATAAATATTAGGAAAAAGTTGAATAAAAAATAAAAATGGAGCATTAAAAATGGAAAATGTTTACAGCACTATCGATGAAGCTTTAGAGGATTTAAGAAACGGAAAAATTATAGTTGTTTCTGATGATGAAGATAGAGAAAATGAGGGCGATTTAATCTGTGCGGCAGAATTTGCTACTACAGAAAATATCAACTTTATGGCTACTTATGCTAAGGGTTTGATATGTATGCCTATGAGTAAAGAGATTACAAATAGATTAAATTTAAATCAAATGGTTACAAAAAATACTGATAATCATGAAACAGCTTTCACAGTATCTATTGACCATGTTGAAACTACAACAGGAATATCAGCTGTTGAAAGATCTATCACAGCTTTAAAAGTTATTGATGAGAATGCTAAACCTGAAGATTTTAGACGTCCTGGTCATATGTTCCCATTACTTGCAAAAGAAGGCGGAGTATTGGTTAGAATGGGACATACTGAAGCTACTGTTGATTTGATGAGATTAGCAGGTTTAAAAGAATGCGGTTTATGCTGTGAGATTATGAGAGATGACGGCGATATGATGAGAAGAGATGATTTGATTGATTTCGCTAAAAAACATAATCTTAAAATGATCACTGTTTCTGATTTGATTGATTATAGAAAAAAGAATGAAGATTTAATGGAGCTTTACGCTAAGGCTAAAATGCCTACTAAATACGGTGAGTTTGAAATACTTACTTTCGTAAATAAAATCACAAAAGAACATCATGTAGTTTTAACTATGGGAGATATTTCAAGCGGAGAAGATGTACTTTGCAGAGTTCATTCTGAATGTTTAACAGGTGATGCATTAGGCTCTAAAAGATGCGATTGCGGTGAGCAGTATGATTATGCTATGAGAAAAATTGCAGAGGAAGGCAGGGGCATAATGGTTTATATGCGTCAGGAAGGAAGAGGAATAGGACTTGTTAATAAATTAAGAGCCTATGAACTTCAGGACAGCGGACTTGATACAGTTGATGCTAATATAGCTTTGGGTTTCAGAGATGATATGCGTGAATATTATGAGGCTTATCAAATGCTTAAAAATTTGGGAGTAAAAAGCATAAAAATAATGACTAATAACCCAGATAAAATAAAGTATTTGAATAATTACGGCTTAGAGATAAAAGACAGAGTACCTATACAGATAGAAGCTTCAGAGTATGATGCATTTTATCTAAAAACTAAGAAGGAAAGAATGGGCCATATATTAGATTAAATTAAAAAATAAAAAACTTGTGAGTGCCTGACATTTGCAAAATGTCAGGGCTTATCAACGAACAAGTTTTTTATATATAATAAAGCGTATGGGCCATATATTAGATTAAATATAAAAATAAAAAATTACTAGCCTCCGGCAACTGACAAAGGAAGTTGCCAGAGCTTATTGCTATAGACAGAAAGCAAGCTAGTAATTTTTTATGATATAGACTAGCATTTTGACATTTATATTAATTTTATTATAATGTTTGTATTATGGATAATGTAAAATATTTTAATACATTGAATGATTATTTTGTGAGATATCTTTTATCTGATAGAGGAAGTGAAGCAATATTGTTGGATTTTATTAATTCAATAATGCTTGACTCCAATATGAAGACATTTAGAAGTGTTGAAATATTAACTCCATTTAATTATAAAGAAAATTATGAAGATAAAGAAACAATTACAGATGTAAAATGTATAACTCAAAATGGTTCAGTTGTTATAATAGAGATTCAGCTTCAAGGAAATTCAAGGTTTCCAGAGAGAATACTTTATTATTGGGCTTCTAATTACAGCAAACTTTTAAAGCAGGGTGAAAAATATGATGCTCTAACTCCTGTAATTAGTATTAATCTTCTTAATTTTAATTTAGATGATTCAGAAAATATTCATTCTTGTTATATGATTTATGATACAGGTAATCAAAGATTATTAACTGATCATTTACAAATACACATAATTGAAGTAAAAAAATTTAAATACAATTTATTAAAACCTGATTTAAATTGCTGGCTTAAATTTTTTACTATAAAGGAAAGTGATAATAAGGAGGTTATAATGTCAGAATTAGTAAAAGAAAAGCCTATAATGGAAGAAGTACAAAGAAGATATAATAACTTCATTAAAGATAGATTGATGATGAATGAATATGATAAAAGACAAGCATATTTATATGGTAATCAAATAATGCTTGAAGAAGAGCGAAGACTAGGAATTGAAGAAGGTAAAAAAGAACAGCAAATATCTATAGCTAGAAACTTTAAAAAAGCTGGCATAGATATAAAAATAATTAGTGAAAATACAGGTTTGAGTATAGAAGAAATAGAAAACTTGTGAGTATCTGATATTTATAAGAATGTTAGAACTTATGAATAAACAAGTTTTTTATATATATAAAAGAATGGGTCATATATTAGATTGAATTTAAAAATAAAAAATTACGAGCCTCTTGCAACTGACAAAGGAAGTTGCAAGAGCTTATTAGCGAGTAATTTTTTATATATAATAAAAAATATAATTAAGGAATTAATACGATCATGAAAACTTTTGAAGGAAAACTCGTTAGTGAAAAACCAATTAAAATCGGTATAGTGTGTGCTAGATTCAATGAATTCATTGTTTCTAAACTTTTGGGCGGTGCTTTAGATGCTTTATCTCGTCATAATATAAAAGACGATGATATTACTGTAGCTTGGGTACCTGGTGCTTTTGAGATACCTCTTATTGCTTCTAAAATGGCTAAATCTAAAAAGTATGATGCAGTTGTTTGTTTGGGTGCTGTTATAAGAGGCTCTACTACTCATTATGATTATGTTTGTGCTGAAGTATCAAAAGGTATTGCTAATGTTTCTCTTAATTCTGATATACCTGTAATGTTTGGTGTGCTTACTACTGAAAATATTGAACAGGCTATTGAAAGAGCTGGAACTAAAGCAGGAAACAAAGGTTTTGATTCTGCTATGGCTGCTATTGAAATGGTTAACTTAATCAGAGAAATAGAAAAATAAAATATCTATTAATAATATTATTTGTCATTTAGTTTTATTAAAGCATAAAGAGCATGGATATAAAATGTTCTTTATGCTTTTTTAGTTTAAGTAAAAAATATAGTTTTTGATTAAAATAGTTATTTTTATAGTAGTTTTATTTACTACTTATTATAATTAAAAACTTGATAAATATAGTCTAAATTATATAATTGCAATCAAAAATAATTTGTAAATATTATGTCAGAGAATATTCGCTGGAAACAGAGATTTAAGAATTTTGAAAAAGCATTTAATTTACTAAAAAGTGTATTTGAATAAAAAGAAATAAATGAATTATCATTATTAGAGCAGGAAGGTGTTGTTAAAAGATTTGAATATACTTATGAATTAGCTTGGAAAACTTTGAAAGATTATTTAAAATATAATGGAAGTTTAAACAATATAGATATATCCCCAAGAAATATTTTTAAAGAAGGATATTCAGCAAAGATTATTAATAGTCAAGATGATTTTATTGATATGATGCTTAGACGTAATTTACTTTCACATACTTATGATTTTGTGAAGTTTAAAGAGATTATTAAACGAATAGAAAATAATTATTTGAAAATACTTAATGAATTATATAGTTTCTTTTTGGAAAAAATAAATGATTAAAGGATAAATATTAATGCTTGATGAAAAGATAAAAGAAGGTATAAAAAATATATGCAGTTCTTATGAGAATATAGAACATGTTATACTGTTTGGTTCTAGGGCAATGGATAGAGAAAAATATAATTCGGATATAGATTTGGCTGTAATAGGAAAGTTTGATTTACTATTTTGCGAAAGACTAAAAGAAGAATTATCAGAGCTTCCTACTCTTTTAAAATTCGATGTTATTTCTTATAATGATATAGAAAATCAAGAATTAATAAATGATATAAAAAATCATGGAAAAATTATTTATAAAAAATAGTATTAATGATATTTGATGAATAATGTATCATTATAGCAGGAAAATATTTCCTCATTAATATATTCTATAATCAAGTTTATTTATATATACTAAAAATTTTTAAGTTTGTCAAAATTAGTTTTTATATTGCTATTATTTTTGGGGACTAGTCCCCGAACCCCTACTTCTTTTGGTGACCCAAAGAAGCAAAAGGACTGCATTTTTGACACAAATCTTGGTTTTACTTCACATTTAAAACAAAACTTAATAATATTTTATACTATTAATAAATAAAAATTACATTTACCAAAAGTAAAAATTGACAAAGTATAGTTGTTTAGGTATATACTAAGAATTTTTAAGTTTCTCAATTGATCCACTTTATATAAATTTTATCTACTTTTTTGCAGCAACACTCTGCGGACTTCGTCAAAGTTTTTATCCTTCTGATACGCTTCACGAAAGGCTATATTTTAGATTAAATTTAATGTTTTATCTTACATGTAAAACAAAATTAGTATTATTTAGTACTAATTTAATACTTTCAGTTTTTGCAACTTTTTGCTGGGGAAAAGTTGAATAAAAAAATGACAAACTTAAAAATTTTCAGTATATATTAAAAGTATTAATTATATTTTTCAAGAAGCTCAACTATATCTTCATAATTTTCTGATTTTGCCAAATCAAGTGCAGTATAACCATCTTCATCAGTTATAGAAGTATCAGCATTATTTTCTAAAAGTACTTTTGCAGCTTCAAATTGATTAAAACTTGCTGCATACATTAAAGCAGTCATTCCATAATCAGTGGTATAATTAATATCAGCACCATTTTCTAATAACATATTGATTATATTAGTGTTTCCTTTATAAGCGGCATTCATTAAAGGAGTAGGCGATATCTCAATATGTTCATTTTTTATTTCGCATACTGTATTGGCGTCAGCTCCCTTTTCAAGTAAAAATTTTACCATCTCTTCATTATTGAAAGAAGCAGCATAAACTAAAGCATTAATGCCGTCATCATCTTTTGCTTCAATGTCCGCACCTTTTTCAATTAAAAGCTCTGTTATAGCAATATTATGAAGGCTAGCCATAAGAGGAGTAAAGCCTGTAAGTTCAGCAGGTAAATTGACATCAGCTCCTAAATCTATAAGTTTACGAACAAGTTCTTCATCATACATAGCTTCTGTTAATGGAGTAGAATATCCTAAAGTTAAATTAACATCTGCATTATTTTCTAATAAATAATTTATGATATCAGTTTGCTTATATTTTATAGCTTGTATTAAAGGCGTTGACTTAGAATATTCATCTATCTCTAAGTTATAATTAATATCTAAACTTTTTGATTCAATTAATTTTTTGATTGTTTGAAAATCTCCTGATTCTATAAAAGATACAATTTCTTTATCTGTGTATGAATAATATGTTGTTTCTTCTGTTTGATTTGTATTTATTGATGAATTATTTGATTGTTCTGTTTTATTTATATTATTATCTGTACTGTCATCTAAATTTATAGTTACTTTATCTGCATTATTATTGTTTGATTCTTTGCTATCACAAGAAAATATAATTATAGAAAGTAAAAAAATTAATAAATATTTCATAAACAATATATCCTATAGTCAAGTTTTTTATTAGTATATAATAAAAATGTATTTTTTCAAGTTTTATATTAAATCCCTATAGGGTATATTTTTATTAAAATTCAATCATAAAAATTTATTTTAAAACCCCACCCTTTATGTTTATTGTTTTATACTTGAATATTAACTTTATTTGTTTTTCAGTTTATACTTAAAATTTTTAAGTTTGTCAATTTTTATGTTGTTCTTTTTCCAGCCGCACGCTACAGTGGCAATACCATACCTACACTTACAGTGGATTTCGTCAGGTACTCCTTTCAGTCGCAGTACTTCCTTCGGTCGCAAAAGAAGTGGGGTGTTACGAAGTACGCAGAGCGGCACGTCTGTGTGCCATCACAAATAATAAAATTTAAAAAACTAGAATTGACAAAATATATTTGTTTAGGTATATATTAAAAAGTATTAATTATATTTTTCAAGAAGCTTAACTATATCATTATTATATTTCTTATTATCTTTTGATTTTGCCATATCAAGTGCAGTCCTACCATCTTTATCAGTTATAGAAGTATCAGCATTATTTTCTAAAAGTATTTTTACTGCTTCAAATTGATTATAACTTGCTGCATACATTGAATTTGCTGCATACATTAAAGCAGTCATTCCATAATCATTGGTATAATTAATATCAGCACCATTTTCTAATAACACATTTATTATATTAGTGTTTCCGTTATTAGCAGCATGCATTAAAGCAGTATCACCATCTTCATCAGTTATAGAAATATCAGCATTATTTTCTAAAAGTATTTTTGCAGCTTCAAATTGATTAAAACTTGCTGCATACATTAAAGCAGTCATTCCATAATCATTGGTATAATTAATATCAACACCATTTTCTAATAACGTATTTATTATATTAGTGTTTCCTTTATAAGCAGCATAAATTAAAGGAGTCATTTCATCAGTGGTATAATTAATATCAGCACCATTTTCCAATAACATATTTATTATATTAGTGTTTCCGTTATAAACAGCATTCATTAAAGGAGTAGGCGATATATCAATATGTTCATTTTCTATTTCGCATACTGTATTGGCGTCAGCTCCCTTTTCAAGTAAAAATTTTACCATCTCTTCATTTTCATCACTTGAGGCATAAACTAAAGCATTAATGCCATAATCATCTTTAGCTTCAATGTCCGCACCTTTTTCAATTAAAAGCTCTGCTATAGCAATATTATTATGGCTAGCCATAAGAGGAGTAAATCCTGACTGAGCAGGTAAATTGACATCGGCTCCTAAATCTATAAGTTTACGAACAAGTTCTTCATCATACATAGCTTCTGTTAATGGAGTAGAATATCCTAAAGTTAAATTAACATCTGCATTATTTTCTAATAAATAATTTATAATATCAGTTTGCTTATATTCTATAGCTTTTATTAAAGGGGTTGACTTGGAATATTCATCTATCTCTAAGTTATAATTAACATCTAAACTTTTTGATTCAATTAATTTTTTGATTGTTTCCAAATCTCCTGATTCTATAAAAGATACAATTTCTTCATCTGTGTATGAATAATATGTTGTTTCTTCTGTTTCATTTGTATTTATTGATGAATTATTTGATTTATTATCTTTATCATCTGTATTTGATTGTTCTGTTTTATTTATGTTATCTGTACTATCATCTATGTTTATAGTCGATTTATCTGTATTATTATTTTGTTCCTTGGTATTGCAAGAAAATACTAGAATAGAAAGAAAAAAAATTAATAAATATTTCATAATAATATATCCTATAATTAAGTTTTCATTAGTATATTATAAAAATATTTTTTGCAAGTTTTTAATTAAATCCCTGTGGGGTATATTTTTATTAAAATTCAATCTTAAAAATTTATTTTAAATCCCCGCCCTTTATGTTTATTGTTTTATACTTGAATATTAACTTTATTTGTTTTTTAGTTTAAATCAGAAATTAGAGCACCCGCCCAAGTGTTTATTAAATTTAGAATCTCTTTAACGCACGGTAAATCAATTTTATAATATTGTATAATTTGAATTTTAAACAAATCTATATTTTTAGACTCATTCACCGTGCGGTTATGGGGCTATAAGTTTAAATAACACTTTGGGTGGGCAGCTAAAATAACTGTTTAAGTTTTTAAAGAAAAAAAATATAGAAATAGGAGAAAAATATAAAAAGGATAGAGGGTGGGATTTAGAATGAAACTTTATAATAATTTATGTATTTAGGTAATATTTGTAATTATTGCATTATGCTCTTTTTATAGTAAAATACTTTTCATTGTTAAGGATTTTTAATAATGAAAAAAGCGGATAAAATAAATAAAGATAGTATAAAAGATAATAATAATTTTGATGAGTGTTTTAAAGAAAGCATAAAAGATAATGTAATATTCTTTCCTATAAGACACCATTCGCCAGCATGCTCATATCATTTGAAGAAAATTTTTGAGAGTTTTAAGCCTGACGCTGTACTTATAGAAGGTCCAAGCGATTGTAATGATTTGATGAAGTATATGATTGAAGAGGATACTAAAGCACCTTTTTGTATTTATTCAAGCTATGTTGATGGTAATAATGAAAAATACAGATGTTATTATCCTTTTTTGGATTATTCTCCAGAGTTTACCGCTATAAGAGAATCATTAAAAAATAATATTCATTGCAGTTTTATTGATATGAATTATGCCTTTATGATAGAAAATTCCAAAAAAGATTCAGAACCTGAAAAAGAAAATAATAATAATAATAATAATGAAGAAAATTCAGAAGATATAGATAGTAATAAAGAAAATGATAGTGAAGATAAAAAAAAGAAATTAATATCTATTTATGATAATGATGATAATAAATTCAATGTTAATGCTTATACTGTAGAGCTTACAAAAAAGGCAGGACTTAGAACTTTTGCCGAGCTTTGGGAAAGAGATTTCGAGATAAATGGAATACTTAAAGAAAGTAAGGAGTTTATAAAAAGTGTTTATGCATTAGGCTATTATATGCGTTTGATAGAAGATGAGGATTTTGAAACTAGAAACAGAGAATATGTAATGGCTTTGAATGTTAAAGAGGCATTAGAAAAATATAATAGAGTTTTGGTAGTTACAGGAAGTTTTCATACTAAAGGTATAATAGATAAATTAAAAGAAGATGAAAAAGATAATAAAAAATTAAATAAAGAATATAAAAATTTAAAAGAATATATAATTTCAAATACAGCAAACTATTTGATACCATATTCATTTGAAGATGCTGATGCAAGAAAAGGATACAGAGCAGGAATAGAGTTTCCGGCATTTTATAATTTAGTTTATAAAGAGCTTGAAAATTACAGCAGTAAAAATGATACAGATAATATTGGAAATATGTATTTAGATGTTGTTATGTCATTTATAATAAAGGCTTCAAATATAGACAGACATAATCATAATGTAAGCATACCAGATTGTATTAATGCTTATTATATGGCAGTTAATCTTGCAAAATTAAGAGGCAAGCATTCTGCGGGAGTTTATGAACTTATAGATGCTGCTAAAAGTGCATTTGTTAAAGGTGATATATCTTTAGAGAATACAAGCAATCTTGATTTAATGATGAAGCTTCTTTCAGGTATGGCAAATGGTCAGGTATCATCAAAAAGTATAGTTCCTCCTGTTGTTATAGATTTTAGAAATAAATGCAAAGAATATAGAATAAAAACTGATAAAACAGAAGAAAAAGAATCTAAATTAGATATAGTAAAAGATAAAAGTCATTTTGAAAAAAGTAAATTTTTCCATAAGATGAAATTTTTAGATACAGGATTTTGCAAATTAGAAAAAGGTCCTGACTATGTTAATAAAGTAAATAAGAATTTAGCTAGAGAAATTTGGAAATATGAATATAAAACTGCTGTAGAGGCGGCTTTAATAGATAAATCTGTTTATGGTGTAACAATAGAAGAGTTAGCATCAAATTTAATAGTTGAAAGACTTAATGCTCATATAGATGCTAGTGAAGTTTCAAAACTTTTAATAGAAGCTAATGTTATGGGATTATACAGTTTTTTTTATGACAACTATAATAAAATAGAAGAAACTGTACTTAATGATAATAATTTTGTTAGTCTTTGCTATTGTCTTAATAATTTATCATATTTAGCCAATATGGAAGCTATTAATGATAATTTATCAAAAGAGAGAGAATCTTTATTTGATAATTATGATATAATATCTGTTATAGAGGCATTGGCTAAGCAGGTATTTATACTTGCTGTTATAAATATGGATTCTATGAAGAATTTAAATGAAGAGGAAGCATTAAAAAATTCACATTATATAAAAAATCTTTATTCTTTTACATTAGAAAATCCTAATTGGTGCGATATGGATATGTTTAATGATAAGATAGATTTAATGCTTGATAATACATTCGGAAGTTCTCATATATATGCAGTTTGCTTGGCTTTAAAATACAAATCTGGAAGACTGAGTGCTGATGAATTTTCTGCTATAGTATCTTCATTTATGGAATCTTCTGATATAGAAGCCGCATCATATTTTTTGAATGGAATACTTCTTGCTGCCAGAGATATATTATTTATTAATGAAAATATAATCAGCAGTATAGATTCAGCAATAAAAAAATTAGATGATGAAAAATTTATGGAGGTACTTCCTAATTTCAGATATGCCTTTTCAAATTTAAGTCCTATAGAAATAGAACGTTTATCAGCAATCATAGCTGAGAGATATAATATTAATAAAAATAAAATATTAATTGATGTTAATTTATCTATAGAAGAAATTCAATTGGCTTCGCAAATAGATAATGAAGTTTTTGAATTGATAAGAAAAACTTTATGAAAAAATCATAAAATGAACATATAATAATTAAATTTGTAGTATATGTAGAAAATCAATTTTTATTTTATTATTATTTATTTATATTTCTTATTTATTGAGAAAAAATATAAATAAAAGCATTGTAAATATAGTTTACAATATTATAATTTATTTGTTTATAAATTTATAAAGATATCAGGAACTATTTTTAAATTTATTCGTCTAATAAATAGAAAGTTTATATATATTATGCTATATAATAACTTGATATTTTTTATTCTAAGTTTATAATATACAAATTTATAATTATAAAACTTCATAATTATGATAAATTTATATTAGGAGCTGACGGTGAAATTTTATGTTACTCTGGTTTTAACTTTAATATTAAGTCTGTCTTTATACTCTCAAGATACAAATTTAACCGATGATATTACAAATGATGCAAATGTATCAAATGAATCCCCAGAGATAAATAAAATCTCTATAACTTTAGAAGATGCCTTGATGATGGCTTTTGATGCTAGTAAAACATTAAAACAGGCCGAATATGATGTACGTATAGCACAAGTTCAAAAAGATGCTACTTTTTCTGATTTATTTATGCCTTCTTTAAGTGTAAGCGGCGGATTGAATTTGGCAGAATCCAAAGAATATTCTATTAATGAGGTGAATACAGGTATTTATTCTAGTCCAGATACTTGGTCTGCTTCTGCTACTTTATCCAAAACATTATTTACAGGATTTAGAAATTGGAATTCAGATAGAGCAAAAGATGTTAATTTAAAAATGAAAAAAGATACATATTATGATGAAAGACTTAATGTAGATCTTAATACAAAATTAAATTTTTATAATACATTTGTGGCTCAAGAAAATTACAGAGTATATTTACAGCAGCAGCTCAATTACAGTAATAGAATGAGAGAGTCATACATAAAATATAGAAATGGACAAGTTTCAGAATATGAATATTTAAATGCCAAAGTACAATATGAAACTACAAAGCCTCAGGTTATAACTTTAAGCAATCAATATCAAAGTTTGAAACTTACATTTATAAGACAAATAGGACTTACAAATGTTGCTGATGAAGTAGATTTAGTTGGAAATATACTAGATGCCACTAATATAGCATTGCCGGATATGGCTTATGATGATTTGCTTACTATTATAATGAATAATAATATAGAATTAAAAAATATGGCTAGTAATTTAGAAATGTTAGAGTATAATAGAAAAGTAGCAAGAAGTTATTTATGGCCTACTTTATCAGCAAATGCTAATGTAGGAATTACTACAGTAGATAAAATAAAAATGGAGAATGGTACATTTAAGAAAAATAGGGAAGGAGAATTCAACTGGGGAGTTGGTTTTTCTCTCAACTATAGTCTTGATTCACTTTTGCCTTTTTCTTCTACAGCAAAGGGTGCTGAGGAAATTGAGCTTAGCATAAAGCAAATGGAAGTAACTTATGATGAATTAAGAGATACCATAGAAATAAATAGCAGAGATTTAATTTCTACTGCAAGGTCCCAAGCGGTGAATTTACAGTCGCAGGCAGAAAATGCCAGAACAGCAGCTTATGCTTTACAAATGGCACAAAGGCAGTACCGCGGAGGAACAATATCCACACTTGAACTTAATGATGCCGAAATTACATATTTGAATGCCCAGCTTGCATATTTACAGGCTATATATGATTATTTTTCAAGCACTTTACAAATATTAAAGCTTTTAGGTGCTTAAGGAGATTATGATGAGAAGAGTAAGTATTATAATATTATCATTTGTTTTAATTTTATCCGTTTTATCTATTTCATGTAAAAAAGCTGCAGTAGATCTAAAGAAAAAAGAAAATCCTATAAGTGTATTGGTGGCAGCACCTATAAAGCAGCCTTTAGAGGAGTATTTAGATTTATCAGCTGAGATTAAGGCTATAAAAGAGGTAGAGATATCCTCTGATGTACCTGGAAAAATTGCTAATATATTAAAATATGAAGGAAGTTTTGTTAATAAAGGCGATACAATAGCATTAATAGACAGATTCGTAATAGGTGCAAATTATGCCTATGCTCCTGCAAGAACTCCTATTTCTGGATATGTTACAACTACATATATGGCAGTAGGTGCTTCAATAGCTGCTTCTACTCCTATAGCAAATGTTGCTGATATTAGCCAATTGGAAGTGGAAATACAAGTTCCTGAACGTTCTATCGCAGGAATCGAATTAGGACAAAAAGTAATTATAAGAGTTCCTTCAGCACCTAATAAAGAAATAGAAGCTACTATCACTAAAAGAGATTATGCAGTTAATCCTTCAACTCGTACTTTAATGGTAAAAGCTTTGATAGATAATAAAGAAAGACTTCTTTTACCTGGAATGTTTTCTGATGTATCAATACTTTTAAACTCTGCTGATAATGTATTTGTTATACCAAACAGTGCTATGTTCAGCGATGATTTAGGTAAGAATTATATATATGTTGTTAAAGAAGATACTTCAAACAACCCTCCATCAGAAGTAAAAGCGGCAAATTCAACTAATGCTCAATATAGAGCATATACAAGAGAAGTTAATGTATTATTTACTTCTAAAGATAAAGTGGCTTTAAGCGGAGGACTTGAAGAGGGAGAAGAAGTTGTAATGTTCGGACGTGAATTCTTGAAAAACGGATCATTAGTTAATAGAATAGAAAATGACCCTACTATTTTGGAATATATTACGCCTCCTACTGCAGTTGCTTCAGCTGATACTAATATAATAAATAATACTGCTGCAGCAAAACCTGCTACTACAAAACCAGCAGCAAATACAAATACTACTGTAAAAAATAATACAACAACTCAAAAACCAGCTGCTGTAGCAAAACCTACTACTACAAAACCAGCAGCTACTGTAAGAAACAATACTCCTGCTGCTGAAAAACCTAATACAACAACTACAGTAGAAAAACCAAAAGAACCAGAAACAAATACTTCTAATAATGATACTATATACTCAGTTGGAGGTTGATTTTTTCTTATTATGATTATAGTTTAAATTAAATAAGGAGCAATTATGAGAAGTTTTATTGAATTAATAGTAAAAAGACCCGTAGCCGTTTTTATGGGTATAGTTGCTGTTGTTATACTTGGTGCTGTTAGTCTTTCAAGGCTTCCTGTCGACTTTTTGCCTGACATGGAATTGCCTTTTATTAGTATTAGGACAACTTATGATAATGCAGGTCCTGAGGAAGTAGAAAAATCTGTTTCTAGGATTATAGAATCCGCTGTTTCTTCAGTTAATAATATTAAAGAGGTAAGTTCATCTTCAGAAGAGGAAGAATCAAGAGTTTTTATAGAATTTAACTGGGGAAGTGATTTAGCTTCTGCAACAGCTGATATCAGAGAGGCAATAGATAGAATAAGAAAATCTTTGCCTGATGATGCTGAAAGCCCTGCCGTTTATAAGTTCTCTACTGATAATATTCCAGTTATGGAAATATCTTTCTATGGTACAGACAATTTATCCGCTTTATATAATTTAGTTGATAATCAGATATTAACTAGTATAGAGCAGGTCGGCGGTGTTGCTATGGCTGAGATTAGAGGAGGACTTAAAACTCAGATTAAAGTTGATGTTGATATGAACAGACTTCAGGCTTACGGACTTGATATTAACTCTATAGTAAGCACATTAGCTATGGAGAATCAGAATATATCAGGCGGTGAAACTTATGAAGGTGTTTATAAATATACTCTAAGAACTACAGGTGAGTTCAAAACAGTTAATGATATAGGAAATGTTGTTGTGGCATTGAAAACAAACAGCACTCCTATAAGACTTAGAGAATTAGCTACAATTTATGAAGGTTATGATGAAGACGGCGATGTAATGAAAGTAAATGGTACTCCTGCCGTTAACGTTTCTATAAATAAAGAATCCGGAGCAAATACTGTTGCTGTTTCTGATGCTATAAAGAAAAGATTAGATTCTCTTAATTTACCTGAGGGAATAAAATATGAAGTATTATTTAATAGTGCTGATAATGTTAATAATGCCATAAAAGGGGTTCTTGATACTGCTTGGCAGGGAGGTTTATTTGCTGTTATAATACTTATGCTTTATTTATGGAATGTAAGAACTGTACTTATAATAGCTATATCCATTCCTATGTCTATAATCGTTACATTTACTTTGATGTATTTCTTTGGTACTACTTTGAATATTATATCACTTTCAGGACTTGTACTTGGTATTGGTATGATGGTTGATAACTCCATTGTTGTACTTGAAAATATATTCTTCTATAGGAATAATGGTTATGGTAAATATTCATCTGCTATAGACGGTACTTCTACTGTAGCACTTGCTATATCTGCTTCTACTCTTACTACAATAGCAGTATTTTTACCTTTCCTTTTTGTTGAAGGTCAAACTGGACAGATGTTCAGAGACTTATGTATAACAGTTACTGTTTCTATGATAGCTTCTTTAGCTGTTGCTTTGACAGTTGTTCCTATGCTTGGTGCAAGACTTGTAACTACTAAGAAATCTAAATTCTTATCTAGATTTGAGAATTTCTTTGATAAATATTTCCATTCTAAAGTTAATTACATATATGAAAAAATATTAACTTTTTCTGTTCATCATAAAAACAGAGTATTAATTCCTGTTATAACTATAGTATTTGCTGTTATAGTAGTAGGATTAATGCTTATAGGTAAAGAAGGATTCCCTGAATCTGATGAAGGTCAGTTAATGGCAAGTATTACTATGCCTGTAGGTACTAGAAAAGAGCAGACAGGTGCTTTCATTGACAGAATGAGAAAAGATATGCAAGATGTTATAGGAAAGGATTTAAGCAGAATACAATCAAGAGCTAGATCCGGTTCTGATGCTAATAAAGGACAAATAAGAGCAAAACTTATAGATAAATCAGCAGGAAGAACTACTGAAACAGAAGAATATGTTGAGCTTGTAAGAAAAAGATTGGCAAGTTATCCTGCTACTATAAATGTTGACTCTGTAACTAGTATGAAAGGCGGCGGAAATAGCGATTCAAGCGGAATAGATATAGATATAGTTGGTGAAGATTTGGTAAGAGCTAGAGAATTAGCTAACAATGTAATAGCTGCATTACAAGATGTTCCTGGACTTAGAGATGTTCGTTTGAAAAAAAGTGATGCAAGCCCTGAGCTTAATGTTGTAATTAACAGAGATTTAGCTTCAAAAATGGGACTTAATATAAATACTGTTGCTAATTCTATTAAAACAAGTTTCGGCGGTACTACTGCTACAAGAATGACTCCTGATAATTCAGATGTAACTGATATTGATGTTATAGTTAGACTTAATGAAAGAGACAGAATAAATATAGAAGATGTAAAAAGAATGCTTATCCCAACTCCAAGCGGCATGGTTCCTATATCAGCCGTTGCAAGTGTAGATAAAAATTTTGCTCCTACAGAAATAACAAGAAAAAATGACAGCAGAATAACTTCTATCACTGCGGCAGGTTATGGAAGACCTATGAATCAGATAATGAATGATGTACAGGCTGCTATCAATCAAAAAGTTTTTGTACCTTCAGGATTTACTATAGTTTATTCCGGAGATTATGAAGACATGCAGGAAGCATTCGGACAGCTTATACAGGCTTTATTCTTGGCTTTGGTATTAGTTTATGCTATTATGGCAAGTCAGTTTGAATCTTATATAGCTCCTTTTGTTATTGCTCTTGCTATACCATTTGGATTTGCCGGATCTCTTTTCTTACTTCTTATTACAGGTCAGACTTTGAGTGTATATAGCGGTATAGGAGTAATAGTTCTTATAGGTATTGTAGTTAATAATGGTATTGTACTGATAGACTATATGAATCAGCTTATGCATGAGAAAAAAATTAATGGTGATAAAGCAGCTTTGATTGCAGGTCCTAGAAGATTAAGACCGGTTTTAATGACTTCTCTTACTACTATATTGGGTCTTCTTCCTATGGCTTTATCAAGCGGTGAAGGTAATGAGATGTATCAGCCTTTATCATTAGCAGTTCTTGGAGGATTGACAGTTTCTACTATGTTTACTCTTGTTATAGTACCTACTGTTTATGCTGCTATTAGAAATAGAATACCTCTTAAAGATTATGATGCTAAAGATTTGGCTAGTGTTGAAACTGGTACTGGTATAGATGATGCTTTGAGTACTCCTGGTAAATAATAGATAACATAAATAAAATAAGGGGCTTGAGTTAATACTTAAGCCCCTTATTTTTATAATAAAAAAGGATGCATTTCTTTATGCATCCTTTTATTTAAATAAAATTATTTTAAAATCTTATTCCAATCTGAGCACCTAAATCAACACTTGATAATTTAAAGTCATGAGTTTTACTTTCCATAAATGGAATATCATAAGCAACATAAATACCAGCAGTTAAATTAAGAGGTAAAATGAAATCGAGTGTAACTTTTACATAAGGTATAAAAGGCTTATTGAATTCTTTATATATTGTTTTTGTATCATACATGCTAGCTTGACCTATGCTGTCGCTGCTTTCTTTACTATACATAAGTCCTGCTATAGGGAATTTAAATCCTCCGCCTACACCTATTGATATGAAAGCCAAATCTATTCTAGGAAGCAAACCAAGATTAAAACTATCAAAAGAAGCTCCGTATCTTCCTTTTTCTCCTTTTAATCCGAAAGCAAATACATCTTTTTGATAACCTATATCAAGACCTATTCCTAAAGCTATATTACTTATTCCGAAATAATATCCAGGTATAACATGAATACCAAATTCAAAACCAGCATCAGCTTTAGTATATTTAGACGCATCCGTTCCAGTATATGTTCCTAAACTTAAACCGAAAGGAAATAATACATTAACCTCAAATCCTGTTTTTGCCATCAAATTTCCGCTTAATGCAATGATTAATAAGCATGAGATTGTTATTATTTTTTTCATTATTTTCTATCCTTATATTTAATTATATAATAGATAATCGACAATGAGAATAATATATTTATAAATAAAAATACTGTATTTATGTAGTTATCAAAAAAAATGGGAATGCTTTTATATACAAGCATTCCCAAAATATTATTTTATATTAATTAGAATCTTAAACCAATCTCTGCACCCAAATCAAAAGCTGAAAGTTTTGTATGGAAGCTAGGGTTTTTAGTTTCTATTAAAGGTATATCATAAGAGAAATAAGCTCCTACAACTATATTATAAGGTAATAAGAAATCAACAACAGCTTTAACATAAGGTATATAAGGATTTTTGAAATTTTCCCCTATTTTTTTGAAATCATATCCTTGAGAAGTATAACCACCGTCACTTTCTCTAAAATAGCTGCTTCCTGCTAAAGGTATTTTTACTCCTGCACCTACACCTATAGATACAAAAGCAATATCTATTCTAGGTAAAACACCTATCATTAAACTATCAAAAGCTATTCCTCCCTTTGATTTTTCATCAATAACTGCTTTGAAAGCAAATACATCTCTGTTATATCCTAAGTCTAAACCTAATCCAAATGATAAGTATTCAAATCCAAAATAATAAGCAGGCTGAACATGTATACCGAATTCAAATCCAGCATCAGATTTTATATGCTGAGCATCATTTCCGCTGAAACTGCTGAAACTTGCACCAATAGGAATAAGTAATCCTAAACTAAATCCTGTTTTTGCCATAAGTCCGCTGCTTAGACTCATTACCAATATACTTGTTATTATAATTAATTTTTTCATTTATTTTCTCCTAAAATCATTTTTTATATCTATAGTAAATTATAGTTATAAAAAAAATAAACTATATATAGTTTGTTTTTTGTTTATTTATTCTATATGCTATAATGTAATTTGAATTATTTATTATATAGGAATTGTAAGTATAATCTAACTTTTTTCAAGTGTTTTTTATGTATTTTTAATTTTCGACCAAATGGTTAAAATGTACAAAATTAGATATAAAATTAATATTATTTATTAAATAAAACGCTTTAATAATTGTTATTAATTAATTTTTTATTTAATTATTTTTCATCAAAAACAATATCTGTTAATATTTCTATATTGATTTACAGATTATAGATAAAATCAATATATTTTTCTTCTATAAATATATAAATAGCATACTATATAGTTCTTTATCAAATTCACTGCTTTTGGAATTATATTTACAATATAGTTTTATAATGTTATCAGATTATAACTTAAATACAATGTTTAATTTTATTATTTTTCTATACTAATGTAATATTATTTAAGGTATATAAAAATATCTTATCACTTTATTCTGTTTTTATATGTACAGAAAATTAAACTTTCGACTAAATTGTTAAAACATACAAAAGTTATAAAACACCATTGCAATAAATAAAAAATAGTTATATGTTTCTTTAACTAGTCATTTTAATTTTTGTTTAAAATCTAATAATTAGATAAAAAATCTAATAAGGACTTAAAGAAATATGCAAGAAAAAATCAATGAATTAAGAAAAAGAAAAGAAAAAATAGAAGAAGGTGGCGGTAAAGAAAAAAATGAAGAACGCCATAAAAAAGGTAAATTAACAGCAAGAGAGCGTATATTACAGCTTTTAGATGAAGGCACTTTCTGCGAGATAGATGCTTTTATAGAGCATAGATGCAGTGATTTCGGAATGGAAAAAAATAAAGTTGCCGGAGAGGGTGTAGTTACAGGATACGGTAAAATAAACGGCAGACAGGTATGTATATATGCTCAGGACTTTACTGTTATAGGCGGTTCTTTAGGACAGATGCATGCTGCTAAAATTTGTAAGGTACAGGATATGGCTATAAAATTAGGATGTCCTTGTATTGGTATTAATGATTCAGGCGGAGCTAGAATACAAGAGGGTATTGATTCATTAAGAGGTTATGGAGATATATTCTATAGAAATGTTCAGGCTTCAGGAGTTATACCTCAGATATGTGTTATAATGGGACCTTGTGCTGGAGGTGCAGTTTATTCTCCTGCATTGATGGACTTTATATTCATGACTGATAAAAGTTCAAATATGTTTATAACAGGACCTCAGGTAGTAAAAGCTGTAACAGGAGAACAGGTTTCTGCTGAAGAGCTTGGAGGAGCTTTCGTTCATAGTAAAACTTCAGGTGTTGCTTCTTTGATGTTCCCTGATGAAGTTTCAACTTTAGAGGGTGTTAAAAAATTATTATCTTATATACCTCAGAATAATTTGGAAGATGTGCCTTTTGATAACACAGATGATGATCCTAACAGATCTGATGAAGAATTATCATTTATACTTCCAGACAGCCCTAATAAACCTTATGATATAAAAGAGATTATAAAAAGAGTTGTAGATAACGGAGAGTTTTTTGAACTTCAGCCTTTATTTGCTACTAATATAGTTATATGTTTTGCACGCCTTGACGGAAAATCAGTTGGTATAATAGCTAATCAGCCTAATTCTATGGCAGGAGTATTAGATATCAATGCTGCAGATAAAGCTGCAAGATTTATTCGTTTCTGCGACAGCTTTAATATTCCATTGGTTACATTAGTTGATACTGCAGGATATTTACCTGGAGTAGGACAGGAGCATAATGGAGTTATAAGACATGGTGCTAAACTTTTATATGCTTATTCAGAGGCTACTGCACCAAAAATCACTCTTATTATAAGGAAGTCTTATGGAGGAGCTTATATAGCTATGTGTTCTAAGCATTTGGGTGCTGATATGGTTTATGCTTGGCCTTCTGCTGAGATTGCTGTTATGGGACCGGATGGAGCTGCTAATATCATATTCAAAAAAGAAATAGATAATGCTCAGGATCCTAAAAAAGTAAGAGCTGAAAAAATAGAAGAGTATAAAAAAGAATTTGCTAATCCTTACAGAGCTGCTGTCAGAGGTTATGTAGATGATGTAATAGAGCCTGAATATACTAGAAGCTATTTGATCAATGCATTGCATCTTTTAGCAAGCAAGAGAGAAACTAGACTTCCTAGAAAACATGGCAATATACCTCTATAAAATTTAATTTTTAATTAAAAGGAGAATTGAATGGAACATAATGCAGCTATTACCATATTTGGTATAATGTCTGTTTTTATAGTTGCTTTAGTTTTTTATATATTGTCTTTAGTTTTGGGAATGATTTTTAAAACTAGGAATATAAAGAAAGAAGAAGAAATTATAAAAGTAGTAGAGGAAAGTAAAACTAAAGAAGAGGATTTAATAGATGATACTGAACTTGTAGCAGTGATTACAGCTTCAATATCAGCTTATACAGGTATGTCAGGTAATAAATTTATTATTACATCTATTAAAGAATCTAAGACTCCTATATGGGGAATGGTAGACAGAGTAAATAAATTAAAATAATATTTTTTGTGAGAAATAATAAATTAAAAAATTAAGCATCTATTAAATTTATTTGCGGTATTTTTTAATATAAATAATGAAATAAAGAAATTTTTTTGGAGAATAATATTATGACTAAGCAATATAAAATCACAGTTAATGGAAAAACTTATGATGTATCAGTAGAGGAGATAAAATCTGTAGATTCACGTAAAGCGGTATCTACTATAGTTAATACCCCAGTAAATACACCAAAACCAGCAGCAACTGCAGCACCAAAACAAGCAGCAGCTCCTGCAGTTCCAATAGATGAGAATGCTATATCAGTAAAGGCAACTATGCCTGGTACTATATTATCATTTAGTGTAGCAGTAGGAGATAAAGTACAGGAAGGTCAGGTTGTAGCTATATTAGAAGCTATGAAGATGGAAAATGAAATTACTGCTCCTGCATCAGGTGAAGTAAAATCTATACATGTTGAAAAAGGTTCTTCAGTTGTAGAAGGTCAAGTTATATTACAAATTAAGTAATATAAAGGGGTGAATATGAATAAAGCTTTAGGTTTGGATTTTAACAATTTACTTACAGGTTTCTATCCGCCGACTGTAGCCCAAATCATAATGATGCTTTTAGGAGCATATCTTATATATATGTCTATATATTATAAGAAAAAGCCTTTGCTTCTTCTTCCTATGGGAGTTGCTATATTAGCTGCTAATATGCCTCTTCCTAAGATGACAGAAGATGTAGTAAATGGTTTTTTGGGTTTAATGCATAGCGGTGCAGATAGCGGTGTTTATCCTGTATTAGTATTTTTTGCAGTTGGTACTATGATAGATTTGGGACTTGTTCTTGCAGATCCTAAAAATTTCTTTATAGGTGCTAGTTCTCAGATTGGAATACTTATAGTATTTTATATTATGAGTTCTTTAAATTTGGGAGAAGGATTATCTGCTGCTACTGCAATTATAGGTGCTGCTGACGGAGCTTTGGCTATGTATATGACTTCTTTGATTACAGAGCCTAAATATTTTGCTGCTATTGTTATGGCTGCTTATCTTTATATGGAATTCCTTCCTTTGCTTCAGTCAGGGCTTACAAAAGTTTTAACTACTTCAAAAGAAAGAAAAATTCCTATGAATTATTTAAGACAGGTTTCAAGAGGAGAGAAGATTATATTTGCTGTTATTGCTATGGGGCTTTGCGGTATATTTTTAGCAAACTCTTTTCCTCTTATAGCTGCTCTTTTATTCGGAAGTATTTTGAGAGAATCAGATATCATAAAGAATTTCTCAGTTAATTTGCAGAAATCTTTAACAGGAATACTTACAATGCTTATAGGAATAGCAATAGGTTCTTCTGCTTCTGCTGATTATTTTATGACATTAAATACTGTTATAATATTTGCTTTCGGATTAGTATCTTTAATATTAAGTACTACTATAGGTATTATAGCTGCTAAAGTCATCAATATATTATCAGGCGGAAAAGTTAATCCTATAATAGGTTCTGCTGGTTTAAGTGCTTTTCCTATCCCTGCTTGGGGAGCGCATGTTTATGGTCAGGAAAATAGTTCTTCTAACTGTCTTTTACTTCATGCAATGGCAGTTAATATTTCAGGTATAATATCCGGTGCTATAATTATGGGTATACTTCTTACATTCTTCCATTAAGATAATAAATATATTAATGATAACCCTATTTATTAATTTAAATAGGGTTTTTTTATATAAAAATCATTAGTATTATATTTTATGTGTTACACTGTCGAAAATTATAAAATTAATATATAATAATTTTAGTATAAAAAATATTTATGGAAAAAATATGGTAAAAAGATTAACCTTAAAAAATGGAACAAGAGTTGTTTTAGAAAAGATGCCTATGCTGGATACTGTATCTATAGGTTTTATATTTTTAACAGGAAGTGCTAATGAGAAAAAAGAAGAAAATGGATATACTCATTTCATAGAGCATATGCTTTTTAAAGGCACTGACAAAATTAGTGCAAAAGAGCTTATTAGAAATATTGAAGGTGTAGGCGGTATATTTAATGCATTTACTTCAAGACATTTAACTTCTTTTTATATCAATATAATATCTAAATATTTTGACAGAGCTGTTAATGCTTTAGAAAATATCATGCTTCATTCTGCATTCAGAGAAGATGATATAAACAGAGAAAAAAAAGTTATTATCGAAGAGCTTAAAATGTCAAATGATACTCCTGAAGAAATATCAGCTAATCAATTTTTTGCTGCTGCTTATAAAGGTACTTCTATGAGCTTCCCTATAGGAGGAAATATTAACAATATAAAAAAAATAAGCAGAGATAAAATTTATTCTTATTTTAAAGAACATTTTAATTCTAATAATTTAATCATATCAATAGCTGGAAATTTTGATATTGATTATGCTGTTGAAAGATTAGAAAAAATAAAATTAGAAAAAAGAAATAAAACAGTTAATGATGATCTTCCTTTTTATTATAAAACTATAACTAAAGAAAAGCAGGAAATTAATCAGGTTTATTTTTCTCTTGTAACACCTTCATATAATGCATGCGATAATAAAAAAAGATACGCTATGAATATAGTTAATGATATATTCGGAGGAAGTTCCTATTCAAGATTATTTCAGTCAATAAGAGAAAATAAAGGACTTTGTTATAATATATATAGTTATAATTCTAGTTTTATAAACGGCGGTACATTTGAGATACATGGTTCTACTAGTTTGGATAGATATGCAGAAACAATAGAAAGCATATATTGTGAAATAGAAAAATTGGTTAATGAAAGAATATCTGAAGAAGAAATTGAAGAAGCTAAAGAGAGTTATAAAGGTTCTATGGCATTTAGTAAATTTAGTGCAGAATTTATAATGAATAAAAATGCAAGGCATGAATTATATTTATCTAAATATGTTTCATTTAAAGAGCTTTACAATATAATAGATAAAATAGATTTAAAACTTGTTAATGAAGTTATAGACGAAAAATTGATGAATAAAAAATTCTTTTTAACATCTGTAGGAGCAAGCGGTACTAAGGATATAAGCAAGTCTTTAAGCAGTAAACTTAAATTGAATTGATAATAATGTTTGAAATGTATTGAATAATTCTATTGTTATTATATATAATTTTTTGTAAATATTGACTTTTTAAATATATTATGTATAATATGACTTGGAAATAATATGTTTATAAGGTTGTTTTTTAGTGTTTGGTAATTTAACTAAATCTATATCTAATGTATTCTCTAAAATACAAGGAAAAAAAGTCCTAACAGATAAGGATATAACAGATAGTCTATTAACTATAAAAGAAGCACTCTTGTCTGCGGATGTATCTTTAGAAGCTGCTGATAAGTTTCTTGAAGAAGCTACTAACAGAGCTATAGGAAAAGAAAAATTAGAAGGTGTAGAGCCTGCTAATCAATTCGTAGCTGATGTTCATGATACTTTAGTTAATATGATAGGCGAGGGTGAAAGCGGTTTAAAATTAGAGCCTGTTGAAAAAACAACTATAACTTTGCTTTTCGGACTTCAGGGTTCTGGTAAAACTACTACTTCTGCTAAATTGGCTAAATATTATAAAGATAAAAGACGTGTTATGCTTGTTGGACTTGACGTTCACAGACCTGCAGCTATGGAGCAGCTTGCTGTTTTGGCAAGAGAAGTGGGCGTACCTTATCATATAGACACTAAAGAGAAAAAAGCTTATAAAATACTTAAAAAAGCACTTTCAATTGCTAAGAAAGAGCAGTATAATATGATATTAGTGGATACTGCAGGACGTTTAGAGATAGATGAAGAAATGATGCTTGAACTAAGACGTGTTGTAAACTCTGCTAATGTTACAGAAAAATTATTGGTTGTGGATTCTACAGCAGGTCAGAGTGTTTATGATGTTGCTAAAAGTTTCCAGAACAATATTGGAATAAATGGCGTAATACTTACAAAATTTGATTCCGGAGTTAGAGGCGGTGCTGCTTTATCATTAAAATATGCTACAGGTTCATCTGTTAAGTTTGTCGGAGTAGGTGAGCATTTAGATGATATAGATGTATTTGATGCTAAGAGAGTAGCAGGACAAATACTTGGTATGGGTGATATAGTAAAATTGGTAGAAAAAGCCCGTGCCGCTATAAGTGAAAAAGAAGCTCAGGAAATGCTTCAGAAAGTTATAGAAAATAATTTCGACTATAATGATTTCTTGAAGCAGATAGAAGCCACTGCTAAAATGGGCGGACTTAGTAAGATGACATCTATGATTCCTGGTATGGCTAATGTAGATACTGAACTTCTAAGCCGTGAAGAAGAAAAATTTAAAAAGTATAAAGCTATTATACAGTCAATGACTAAAAAAGAAAGATTAGCCCTATTTCCTTTGAATAACTCAAGAAAGATGAGAATATCTAAAGGAAGCGGTCAAAGTGTTTATGATGTAAATCAGCTTATAAAGCAATTTACTATGATGAAAAACATGATGGGCAGTACTAAAAAGATGGATAAGCTCGCAAAGTCCCTAGAGGGTATGGGTATGTCTATAGATGATTTAAACAAATTAATGTAAATAAACTTGGAGGAAAAGAAAGGTGGTAAAATTAAGATTAAAACGTATAGGTCGCAAACATGAGCCTCATTATCGTATTGTAGCTGCAGATGCTCGTTTCCCACGCGATGGTCGTTTTATTGAAGAGCTAGGTTGGTTTAATCCTAAAGCTAAAGATGTATTATATAAGTTGAATGTAGAAGGTTTGAAAAAATGGCTTTCTAACGGTGCACAACCAACTTATGTAGTAAAAAGTATTCTTGTTAAAGAAGGTTTGATGGAAAAAGATAAAGGTGCTCCTATTGAAAGAAAGAAAAAAAGAGCATTGAAAAATCCTGAAAAAAGGCGCAAACATCGTAAACAAGCTAAGCCTGAATCTGCTGAGGAGAAGAGCGAAGCTTAATTTACGTCTTATAATATATAAAGGAGTGTGCTATGACGGAAGAAAAAGAGCTTATTGAGTATTTGGCTAAAAAGTTAGTGGATGAGCCTGAGGGTGTTAGTGTTAAGGTTATTGAAGGTGAAAAGAGTACGATTCTGGAATTGAAAGTAAACCAAAGCGACATAGGTAAAATTATAGGTAAAAGAGGTCGTATTGCTCATGCATTACGTACTATTCTTTTTGCAGCTTCCATGAAAAGTGGTAAACGTGTAATGCTTGAGATTATTGACAATTGATGATTTTTTATGCCAAAATCACAGGGTTACATGGTTTAAAAGGAGAGGTAGAAATGGCTTTTACCGATAAAAGTTATTTCACCTCTCTTCCTGTTTTAAGTAAAAATACACCTGTTATCATTAACAATCAAACATTTACTTTATTAAATGTTAAAAAGAAAAATAAATCTTTTGTATTCCAGTTAAAAGATATCAATACTATAGATCAGGCTGAAAAATTGATAGGTCTGGATATATTTATTGATTCTTCACACTTACCTATATTAGATGATGATACTTTTTATGAGGCTGAATTAATCGGATATAAAATCATAGATACTGATAATAATATTTATGGTGAAATAACAGATGTATATAGCCTTCCTTCCAATTATGTATTTGAAATTAAATTAAAAGAAAACAATAATATAGTTTCAATACCATTCGTTAAGGCATATTTTGGGGATTCTGATAAAATAAATAAAACAATATGCATAATACAGAAACCTATATTTGATGAGGATTAATATTTCTTAATTATTAATTGTTTTAATTACATTTTCTAATAAATTAAATTTTTTACTTTTTTTATATTGTTATAGTTATTAGATTGAATAAAAATCAATGATAAAAAATAAATAAAAGGATGGAAAATGAATAAAATAAAAACAATTATAACAATATTTATTATTTCAGTTGCTTCTTTATTAATTATATCTTGCTCAGAGAAAAATGCTTCTGCATCTGCTGAAGAAGCTAACAATATGGATCATTCAGCTCATACAGCCCATAAAGCTGGTTCTGAGATTGTAGATTTAATGCATCAGCCTATGATGGAGCAGCCTTTTCAAAAAACTGCTAATATAGATGCTGATTTTTTATTTAATATGATTCCTCATCATAAAGGAGCTATATTATCTTCTCAAAAATTATTAGAAACTACTAAAAATGAAAAGTTAATAGAGCTAGCTAATAATATAATAGCTGAACAGGATAAAGAGGTTTTAGAGTTTGATGAATTGATTAAAGAATTGAATACTAAAAACACAGATTACAGCGATGTAGATACTGAAGCTATAGGAAATGATATGCAGCTTATTATGGATAATATGATGGCTGATATGTCTTCTATTGAAATTACAGGTGATAATGATATAGATTTTATTAGAGGTATGATACCTCATCATCAGGCAGCTATTGATGTTTCTAAAAAAATATTAGAATATACTAAAGATGAAAAAATAAAAGAAATAGCAAACAGAATAATAACAGCACAGGAAAAAGAAATAGAAGATATGAATAACATGATTAATTCTATGATCTAATATCTATAAAATATGAGCTGGATTGAAAAAATCCGGCTCTTCTTTTATTTATGAATAATTGACAAATTGATTTATTTTTGTATAATCTATATACTTAAATTATGGTAATGTATTATGGCTAGTAAAAAGGATAAAAAATCAGGCAGCAATACTATTTCTTCTGGTGAGATAGTAAAAAATAAAAAGGCTTTATTCAATTATGAGCTTGTAGAGAAGTTTGAGGCAGGTATTGTTTTGCTTGGTACAGAGGTAAAATCCCTAAGAGAAAGAAGCGTTAATATGTCTGATAGTTATGCCTCTTTTAAAAAGGGGGAGCTTTTTATAGTTAATATGCATATATCCCCTTATCATTTTGGAAATAGAAATAATCATGAACCATTAAGAGAAAGAAAACTTTTAATGAAAAAAAGGGAATTAAGAAGATTATACGGAAAAATCAAAGAACAAGGTCTTACTTTGATACCGGTTAAATTATATTTTTCTAGAGGAAAAGTTAAAGTAGAATTAGCATTGGCTAAAGGTAAGAAACTTCATGATAAAAGAGAAACTTTAAAAAGAAAGACTTTAGACAGAGAAATGGAAAGATATATTAAAAGATAATATATTTATTTCTCATAAGATAAAGCATTTCTTATATAAAATTCTAATTTACTAATATTGTCTGATACTTCTTTTATATTTCTTTTTTTATCTTCATCTGTTTTGTATTTTTTTAGTGAGTCTATAAATTCAATTAATAAATCTTTTATATTATTCATAGAAGTTTTTTCAAATTGTTTTGCCATAACTTCTATTTTTTCTATGGTACTGTAATCTATATTGTTTATGCCGCTGAAAATTATATCGGATAAAAGTATTTCCAAATCTCTTATTAAAGCGAAAATCATATATTACCTGTTATTGTCTTTTATTTTTAATAAATTAAGTCTGTATAAGAAAGGTATATCCTTTTTTACTTTAACAATATAAAGAGCAGAAGCTGCAAATATTCCGATTAAAGCAGTTACTAGAGATAAATTATTCATAACAAAAACAGTTTGATATAAAATTAATATACATATAGGTATATATATCCCGCCTGCTAATGCTGTAAGTATCAAAAATAAGAAGAATACAAATACTGGATTACCCATAACTGCATTATCGAATATATATTCTGTACCCATATGAGTAGAAAATGTTTCAAGATATAAATATATTGTAGAAATGCATGCCAGTATAAAAAATGCTATAGCATATATTTTTTCTCTTTTTACTAAGAATCCTGCTATGAAAAATGCTATAAGTATAACAGAAAAAATATAACTATCTAAAAGCAGAAAACAAGCCACTATTAATAACTCTGTCAATATTATAAATATCATAAGAGCAAAATTCTTTTTGATAGATGCAAAGCCGAAGAATGTATATATTATTATTTTAGATTTACTGTTTCTATATTCTTCATATATATGTTTGAAATAACTTATAAATATTAATGCAATAGATACCAAAAATAGAGATGGAAATAGGGTTGATGTTATTAATATAGAGCTTTTAATATTTACATTATCACCATCTCCTATTATTAATGAAGATATTTTATTTCCTTTTTCTTCTTTTATATTTACATAAGCATATTCTTCATAAGATATATTTGTATTTCCTGTTGAGCCTACATAAAGTATATGCATAAGTACAACGCCATTTCCAGGATTTTTTAAATTTATCTTAGCCTTTGCTATTCCATTTTCATCTGTAGGAACAACATATACATTACTATAGAGATTAACAGATTCATTAGTATTTAATGCTGTTTCTTCACTTTCATCTATTTCTTTTAAAAGTATTTCTTCTTTTTGGTTTTCATCTATTTCAAAGTCAAACATATCAGGATGTAATGATGTGAATCTTACCAATCTATTAACAAGAGGAAATCCTCTTCTTTCAAGCATTATAGATACTTCATTTTGTGTATTTGTCGAATCTGATTCATTAACTTCATTTGATTCATTATATATGATAAAATTATTTTCTTTTTCGTAAGTAAATTTATATTCAGGATCTTTATTTGTTGTATTATCTTGAGCATATACTATATTTAATATTGCAAGAAATATTATAAAATATTTTAGCATTTATAAAAATCTCCTGATTAAAGAAACGAAATTAATGATTGTTATTAATTATCGAACAAATTAATAAAATTAAATAATATAATTTTATATTATTTAACCTTATTAATTCTTTATGATACGAAAAAGTTTTATTAACAATTATATAAACTGCTAAAAAACCCAATTAGTAAAAAAGAACACCATCTTTTTTTAAGATTAGTGTTCTTTATTTTTTATTTGTATAGCTATTAATTATTTTATAAGAGCAACTATCTCTTCATTTTTTACTATTAAGTATTCAGTATCTCCTTCTTTAATTTGAATACCTGCATATTTATCATATATAACTATATCGCCTTTTTTCACTTTTATATCTTCGCTGTCTCCTACTTCTACAACTTCTGCTTTCTGAGTTTTTTCTTTAGCTGTATCTGGAAGAAGTATTCCGCTTGAAGTTTTTTCTTCTTGTTCTAATACTTTTAAAAGAACTCTATCTGCTAATGGTTTAATAGATGGCATATTTTATATCTCCTTAAAATGTATTTATTTCGATAATTTTTTTTAATAATTTTTGCTATATTCTATAATAAAAAAACTTAAAAGTCAATAACTGATTAAATACTAATATTTATTTAGTATTCTATAAGAACATTAACAGGATATTTTTCTATTTCTTTTCTTCCATTTAATTCTTTTAATTCTATTAAAAAAGAAGAACCTACAACTATGCCCTCTAATTTTTCAACCATTTTTATCATAGCTAGAGCTGTTCCGCCTGTAGCTATTAAATCATCTACTATTAAAACTCTTTCTCCTTTTTTAATAGCATCTTCATGCATATATAAAGTATCTGTACCGTACTCTAAAGCATATTCTTCTGAAATAGTTTTGTAAGGTAATTTACCTTTTTTTCTTACTGGTATAAATCCGCAGTTTAGTTTATAAGCTAATGCTGAACCTATTAAAAATCCTCTGCTTTCTGCTCCAACTATATAATCTATTTTTTCACTGCTTATTTGTTCAGCCATTTTATCTATTGCATATTTGAATGCATCTTTATTTTGTAGTAAAGTAGTGATGTCTCTAAAAAGTATGCCTTTTTTAGGATAATCTTGAATATTTCTTATATAGTCTTTTAACTCCATATAACACCTCGTTTTTATTTAAAAAATAGTTATGTAAACCATAACACAGTTTTTGATTATAATACTTTTGTAAAAAAAATCAATAAAAAATACTGCTTTTAATAAACTAATTTTAATATATTATAAAAGAGTAGGAGAATATTATGAATTATTATATTGGTATAGATTTAGGAACTTCATCGGTAAAGGCTTTAATAATGTCGGAAAATGGAAAAATAGCAGCATTATCTCAAAAAGATTATGATTTTGATAAGCCTTATTATGATTTTGCTGAGCAGGATGTTAATGTATGGTGGCAAAGCACTGTATTCACAATAAAAGATTCTTTAAATCAATTAAGGAAAATAGATTCAAATTATAAAATATCAGGATTAAGTTTTTCAGGACAAATGCATGGACTTGTGGCTTTAGATAAAAACGGAAATGTTTTAAGAAAAGCTATATTATGGTGCGATTCAAGAAGCGTTAAAGAGCTTGATTATATAAATAATATAGTAGGTTTAGAAAAAATAATGCAGATAAATCATAGTCCGGAAGCTGTTGGATTTTTACTTCCTTCTTTGCTTTGGATAAAAAATAATGAACCTAATATATATGAAAAGATTTATAAAGTAATTCTTCCTAAAGATTATATAAGATACAAATTAACTGATATAATTGCTTCTGACATAACTGATGCTGCTGCTACAGGAGTTTTTGACAGTGATAATTCTTCTTGGTCTGATTATATAATAGAAAAACTTAATTTAGAAAGAAATATTTTTCCAGATATTTTTTATCCTTATGAGATATCCGGATCTATTACAGAGAAAGCAAGCAAAGAAACAGGTTTAGAAATAGGGGTGAAGGTCTCTTATGGAGGAGCTGATCAAGTTATGCAGGCTATAGGCAACGGCATAATAAATACAAATACTGCCTCTATTACTATAGGAACAGGCGGACAGATTTTAATGCCTATAGATAAGCCTATTTATGATAAAAAGAATATGGCTTCTCATACCTTCAATTTTTTATTTCCTAATACTTGGTATTATTTAGGTGCTGCATTATCTTCCGGTTTAGCATTGAAATGGGCTAAGAATAATTTTGGAAATGAAAATGAAACTTTTAAGAATATAGATTTTAAAGTAAAAGATATAAATCCAGGAAGTAATGGTATAATATTTCTTCCTTATTTAGCTGGTGAGAGAACTCCTCATATGAACAGTGATGCTTCTGCTATGTTTTTGGGATTAACTTTAAATCATGATAGATATCATATTTTAAGAGCTGTTATGGAGGGAGTTGTATATTCTTTAAAATACTGCTTTATGATTTTAACTGATGATTTAAATATGAAATGCAATAGATTAATAGCTTCTGGCGGAGGTTCTTATAGTGATGTATGGCTTCAGATTCAGGCTGATATTTTAAATATAGAAATTTATGTTTCAAGAACTAAGGAGCAGGCTGCATTAGGAGCGGCCATAACTTCTGCTGTTGCTAATAAAGAGTATTCAGGTTATGAAGAGGCTGTAAAAAAAATTGTATCTTATGATGATAGACCTATAGTTCCGATAAATGAGAATGCTAAAGTTTATAATGAATACTATCAGATATTTAGAGAATGTTATAAAAGAAATTTTGAATTGATGAGTAAGTTAAAAAATATAACTTATTAAATTATATTACGCACGCATAGAAGATTATATAAATATAATAAGATTGTACTATAAAATTAATCTCAATTTATAATGAAGTTAATCGTGCGTTGATAAGCACAAAAAATTTAATTAACATTTAGGGCGGGTGTTAGAATAACAGTTAAAAGTAAAAAAGAAAAATAATACAAAAATTACTTATTATTGTAAAAAGCCTAGAGGGCGGGCAATTGTAAATAAAATTCAAAAACTTGATATAAATCTAAAATAATTTTATTAGATTTCAGAATTTATTTATACTTGTCAAAATATTTTACAATATATAAATGTATATGTTTATAATTTTATTATAATAGGAGATGATTTTAATATGAATTTTCAGAGAAAAATACTTTTTATATTAGCATTATTAATATTATTTTCTTTTAATCTTTTTGCTAATTTTAAGTTTGGAATAAGTCCAAGACTTGGAGCTGATATAAATATAGCTAAATCCGAAAATTATAGCAGTGCATTGTTAGATCCAAGATTAGATTTAAATTTTCAAATAGGATACGGATTTAAATTAAATAATATAAATTTATTAAGCGGTATAGATCTTTTATTTGATTTTGGAATTAATGAACATATGGTATCTGTAATTGACAGTGGTACTTCTTTAATTAATAGAGTAACAGCATTTGGAATATATACAGGAGTAGCTTTAAAATTCGATTTAACTAAAAATAATCAAAATCTTCTTGTAGGAATATCTGCCGGAGTGCAGTTTAATCCTTTATTAGGTGTGGATTATAAATCAGTTCCTATATCTCCTTATGTAAGATTATCATTAGAAAGAAAATTCTTTGATACTGAAAAAATAGATTTTATTGCAGGCGTTCATTTGTCTTATGAGAATATGATTTTTAATTCCGATGATATGAATAATATATTTGCCTATAATAGTGTTAATCAATATCATTCTGTAGGTTTGATGTTTAGCTTTGGATTTTTCTTCGAGAATAGATAAAAGTTTTAAACAAGCTTATAACTGATAATTTATTTTATATGTTATTAACTATTTTAATATAAATTTGGCTAAGAATAATGCGTGCTTTTGCAACTTTTACGAAGTCCTGGAAAAGTTGATATAAAAATAAATAATATAATTTTTTAACTATATTTAAAACCCCGCCCTTTATTCCTTTTTATCTAATTTAAAATTTTAACTTTCATTATCTTTATAGCTTATTTAGAAATTTTAGCACCCGCCCAAAATTTTATTAGATTTAAGGAATTATTTAACGCACGATAAACTGAATTTTAATTATGAAGCTGCTTTTAAATATAACTTTAATTATATATAAAAATTCACTTACCGTGCGTCTGGGAAATAAATAAAACTACTCTAAATATGCATTAAAAAATCTATATAAACCTTGAGAATCATATTCTACTCCTTTTAATTTAGGAGATACTAAAAGTGCTTCAGAATAAAAATATATAGGTATTATAGCATTATCTTTCATAAAAACATTCTCTGCCAAATGAAGTGCATGCATTCTTATCTGATTGTTTTTGTTTGTAGAGGCTATATCAATGTAATCATCAAATGCTTTATTTGAATATGAGCCGTAATTGTTTGGAGCATCACTTTTGAAAATATTTAAAAAGTTTATAGGATCATTATAATCGGCATACCATAAATAAACAGCTAAATCAAAATTTCTGTCATACATATTTTGTAAGTATGAAGCCCATTCATGCTTAACTATTCTTACATCGATGTTTAAATTCTCTTTAAGCATGCTCTGAACAGCATCGGCAATATTTATGTCAAACTCCCTTGTAGCTATAAGCAAATCAATTACAGGAAAATTTCTTCCATTTTTGTATCCTGCTTGTGATAATAATTTTTTAGCTTCTTCTATATTTTTCTGATAGTTTGAAGATATTATATATTCTCCAGCTTTAGTTCTGAAATCTCCGTTTATGTCATTAATGCCATAAGGAACTAAACTTCCAGCAGGACGCTCTCCGCATCTTGTGATTGATTTTACTATATAATCTCTGTCAATTGCTAAAGATATGGCTCTTCTTACCTTTTCATTTTTTAAAACTTCTTTGTTCAGATTGAATCTGTAATAATATGATGCAGCCACTGGTACAATATGAACTATTCCTTTTTGCTTTAGGTTTTCAATATCATTTCTAGGAAAAGGCTTTGCAAAATGAATTGAATTATTAAGTACACCAGCAAGCGAAGTATTAGGCTCTTCCATCAAAAGAAAAGTTAATTTGTTTGGCTTTATATTTTCATTGTTCCAATAGTTGGTATTTCTTTCTAGTATTATGCTTTTATCAAAATTCCTTTCAGTCATTTTTAAAGCACCGTTACCAATATATGTTGCAGGCTTTAGAGTCCAATCATCTCCGTATTCATTTATTATATCTTCGCGAACAGGATAAAAAGGAGGATAGGCAGCAAGCTCTAAAAAGTATGCAGTAGGGCTGTTTAATTCCACTTCAAATGTATAATCGTCTATTGCTCTTACTCCAAGCTCTTCTATAGTTTTTTCGCCGCTTATAACTTCTTTGGCATTTTTTATCACTTCAAAATAATAGCTGTACTTATTGGCAGTTTTTGGATCAACGGCTCTCCTCCAAGTATAAACAAAGTCTTGTGCTTTAACTTCTTTACCGTCGCTCCATTTAGCATTGGTTCTCAAATGAAAAGTGTAGATATTGCCTGCTTTATTAATATCCCAGCTTTCAGCAGCTCCGCCTATTATTTTATTGTTGGCATCTTTTTTTGTAAGCCCTTCAAAAGCATGAAGAATATATATCATAGTAAGATTGTCTGTGTTTAAAGTGGGATCCATAGTTAAAGGTTCCGGAGCAAGATTTATAATTATATCATTATTACTCATTTCTTTTTTTGAACAAGATACGAATACAATTAACAGCATTAATAAATTGAAAGTAATTATTTTTTTGAACATTTGTTTTTCCTTTGCATTAATTTTATATTTCTATATTTTTGGTATATTACTATACTAATAAAAAATAATAGGTTTGATAATCATAATTTTTTAATTAATGTATAGCTAACAACTATATTTTGTAAATTTTGATATTTTTGCAGATGTATTATCAACTTTTTGCCGCACACTCTGCTAGCTTTACCTATGTCATACCTGAAGTTATTTCTTTAGGTTGAAAAATAACTGGGGCTGACACTATGTTATAGTACCCACAAATAATATAAATTTAAAATTGTGTTTATTAATTTTTATATTGTTCTTTTTCCCGCCGCATACGCTCTGCAGACTTCGTCAAAGAACCTTATATCCTCGATAAACTCGGATACGCTTCGCGAAAGTGCAAGTATAAAATTAGTACTAAATCATACTAAAATACTCTTGCATGTAAGATAAATTATTAATTTAAGCACACCTTGCCAAATGCACGTAGAGCGAAGGTGGGATTCATCAAATATAGCCTTTCGCCGTAGGCGGGCTGTGCCTGCTTCTCGCCGTAGGCGTACTTCGTATGTGGCAATACCACAGGCACTTCCTTCGGTCGCAAAAGAAGTGGGGGTTGCCGAAGGCACGCACAGCGGGGGCAAAGCCCCATATATAAAAACAAAAATTAAATTTATTTTTGACAAAATATAGTTGTTTAGGTATATACTAAAAATTTTAAGTTTATAAAATAAAGTTTATACTGTAATGAATTTACTATATGCTTTTTTACTCATAAATAATACTTTATTATTATTTATAAAATTAATCATTTCAGTATATCATTTATAGAAGATACACATAAATCAACAGCCTTATCTATTTCATCTTCATTTATAATTAAAGGCGGATTAAAATAAATTACATTTCCCAAAGGTCTTAATAGAAGTCCTCTTTGAAGTGCCTTTTTATATATTTGATAACCCATTCTAAGTTTAGAGTCAAATCCTTCTTTTGTATTTTTATCAGTGACTAATTCCATAGCATTGATAAGCCCTATATTTCTAATCTCTCCTATATTTTTATGATCAAGTAATTTTTCTTTTAATTTATTATTTAAATATTTTGCTCTTACTTGTGCCTTATTTATAATATCATCCTCCCTTAAAACTTTTTGTACAGCCAAAGCAGCAGAACAGCCAAGAGGATTTCCGCTGTAAGTATGACTATGCATGAAAGCTTTTCCTTCATTATAGTCAGCATAAAATGCATCGTATATTTTGTCGGTGGTTATTGTTATTGCCATAGGCATGTATCCGCCTGTTAAGCCTTTTGAAATACACATTATATCTGGGCTTATATTAGCATGATCGCATGCAAACATTTTTCCTGTGCGTCCAAAATTTGTAGCTATCTCATCAACTATAAAAACTACATTGTATTTATCGCAAAGCTCTCTTAATTTTTTCAAGTATAGGGGAGGATATATTCTCATTCCAGCAGAAGCCTGAAGTAAAGGTTCTACTATAACGGCACAAGTTTCTTCTCCGTATTCTTCAAACTTTTTTTCAGCATCTTCAAAACATTCGCATTTGCAAGTTTCTCTGTTTTGGCAGTATTTGCATCTATAACAATCTGGTGCTTCTATATGTATAGTATCCATTAACATAGGCTTGTATATTTTTGCATATAAGTCCAAGCTTCCAACGGATAATGCACCGATAGTTTCACCATGATAACCGTCAGTAAAGCACATAAATTTTATTTTTTTAGTGTTGCCTGTTTGATGCTGATATTGAAAAGCCATTTTTAATGCAGCTTCTACAGATGAAGAACCATTATCAGAAAAATTGAATTTAGTAAGTCCATTAGGAATTATTTTTATAAGCTCTTCGCATAATTTAATAGCTCCTTCATGAGAGAAGTTTGCAAATATTACATGCTCTAATCTGTCAAGCTGTGCTTTGATATTTGCATTTATTTTTTCATTGCAATGCCCAAGTAAATTGCACCACCAAGAACTTACAATATCAATATACTCTTTTCCGTCTTTATCGTATAAATAAATTCCTTTTCCTCTGTCTATAATGATTGGAGGAAGTTCTTCATAATCTTTCATCTGCGAGCAAGGATGCCAAATATATTTTAAATCTTTTTCTTCTAATGTCATAATGAGTCCTTTATTAAGTGGATATATTGAAGTAAAAAATATTATTCTATTCAAATAGAGTTTCTATATTTTTTTCATCTAGTTTTAAAATACCGTCTATAACAATGCCTATAATTTTTACTCCCGTCATCTCCTCTATCATTTTTTTATTATCATCATGCATTTCATTTGCCATTTCAAATCTATTTAATATCACACCATTAACTTTTAGATTTTTACTTCTCATATATTCTATAGTTAGAACAGCAGAATTAATTGTTCCAAGTCCTGCATCTGCTATTATAAGAGAAGGTATATTTAATTCTTTTATGATATCTTCTAAAAATATTTTTTGATTATTATCATAACGAATAGGGCATATTATACCGCCGCTTCCTTCCACTATCATATAATCATGTTTTTTATTTATATTTTCATAAGCATTTTTTATAACCTTTATATCCGGAGGATTCCCCTCAATTTGTGCTGCCAAATGAGGGGAATAGGCATGCTTGTAAGTGTATGACACCATTTCATCATAAGAATCTAATAAATCGGCTTGCTGTTTTACATACCAAGCATCGCTGTCTGTTATGTCAAGACTTCCGCTTAATGCTGCTTTATAGTATCCGATATTCAATCCTTTATCTTTCATATGTTTTGCAATTAATCCTGATACATAAGTTTTACCTATATCAGTACCTGTTGCTGTTATAAAAATAGCCTTAGCCATAAATATTTCCTAATAAATTAATCTTTATTATAAATTAGTCTTCTTTTAACTCTATTTTATATCCTAATTCTTCAACCATTTTTTTATCTGTTTCTATTGAAATGCCTGCAGTTGTGAGCATATCGCCTGTTATAGCTGCATTAGCTCCGGATAAAAAGCATGATTTTCCTTTATCTTTCATAAGTCCTCTTCCGCCTGCAAGTCTTATGAATGCTCTAGGATTAATGAATCTGTATATTGCAACAATTCTTCTCATATCATCTTCAGTAAGAGGTTCAATATTTTCAAAAGGAGTGCTTGCTATAGGATTAAGCATATTAACAGGTATTGACATTATGCCAAGCTCTCTAAGCTCTATTGCCATATCAATCCTGTCTTCCCAAGTTTCGCCCATTCCCATAATACCGCCGCTGCATACCACCATTCCAGCTTTTTGTGCTGCTTTTATAGCATTGATTTTATCATCATAAGTATGAGTAGTGCATACTTTACTAAAGAAATTTCTTGAAGCTTCTAAATTGTTATGAACTCTTTTAAGTTCGGCATTCTTCATTTTGTTGAATCCTTCCTCATCAAGTAAGCCTAGAGATGCACATATATATCCGTCAGTCTCTTTATTAAGTGTTTCTATTGCATCATAAACTTCATCAATCTCTTTTCCATATAAAGCTCTTCCTGATGTTACTATAGAGTATCTTAAAACACCTTTATTAAAATCGCTTTTTCCTTGTTCTAATATTTTTTCTTTATCTAGAATATCATATTCATCGCATTTTGTATCATAATGAGATGACTGTGCACAGAATTTACAGTTTTCTGAGCATTTTCCGCTTTTAGCATTGATTATTGAACACATATCGAATGTATTAGAGCAGAAATATTTTCTTATTCCATTAGCCACAGAGCATAAATCTTCTAATGGTGCTTCTACCAATTTCATGGCTTCTTCTTTTGTTATATCATAACCTTTTATTATTTTCTCTCTTAATTCATCTAATGATATTTCTTTTTTTATAATTAAATCTATATTGCTCATATATTATAACCTCCTATTTATGATACTCTATGATTTACACTCCCTGAAACTATTCTATCAATTTTACCGTCCTGAAATTCCGCTACAAGAGCAAAGGTTTTATCTATATCCAATACTTTTACTATATGCTCTTCATTGTCTATATTAAGCGAAACTTTTCTTCCTATTAAAAAAGAACGTTTTCTGTATTCTTCATAGAATGCCACATTATTAAAATAGTATTCATACATTCTTTCTAATATCTTAGCTATTAAAATATTTCTTATATCTCTGTTATTTTGTATTTTATTTATTGAAACAGCTATATTATTAATTTCTTCAGGAAAACCATTTTTAGGGAAATTAACATTTATACCTATTCCTATAACAGCATAATCCAATTTACCGTCTTCAAAACTGAAAGCTCCTTCTGTAAGTATTCCGCATACTTTTTTATCATTTATAAATACATCATTAACCCATTTAATCTGTGTATTTTCATTTGAAATTTCTTCTATAGATTTTGACACAGCCATAGCGGCAGCAGTAGTGATGAATGAACTATTAAAAATCTTTTTCTCTTTTTTTAGATTGAGTATAATGCTCATATATATGCCTGTACCATAAGGCGAGAAAAAAGATTTTCCGTTTCTTCCGTATCCGCTTGTTTGTTCTTCTGCAATTACTACGGTTCCGCTGTCAGCTCCGTTCATTGCCATGCCTCTTGCTACAATATTTGTAGATTCTACAGTTTTATATATTACAAGGCTGAATTTATCTCTATATTTGGGCATATTATCTTTTATTATTTTTGATGATAACATGTCTGTTTCTTTTGATAGAGCATAGCCTTTATTTGATACAGAAAGAATATCATAACCTTCATTTTTCAAAGATTTTATAACTTTCCAAACGGCAGCCCTGCTTACATTCAAATCATTTGCTAGTTTTTCGCCTGATATGAATAAGCCCTTATTTGATTCTAGTATTGATATTATATTTTCTTTTAAATTTTTTCCCATAATTGAGAATAATAACATAACAATCATAATTGTCAACTTTAAAAATAATTTAAGTTTACAATTTTTATTTAAATTGTATATACTATGAACATTTATTTTTGATTAGGTATCATATCGTATAATTGATATACATACTAGAAAAATTTAATGTATTAATATTGTACATATTTTATAATTTACATAGTCTATATACTGACTTAATTATTAATAGTGTTTTATAAATATACAATACTTTAAAAATAATTGGTATATTTCTTGCATATATAATAGTGTAAGCGATGATGACTCGGTGAGAGTTAAAACAAATGATAGTTAATCGCTGATTAAATTTAGAAATATAAAAGTTTACATAAAAGGAGTTTAATTATGACTAAAAGATTATTTTTCCCAGCTTTACATACTATGTTAGATGATTTTAGAAGTTTTGACGAGGCATTCGGCAATTTATATAACAATGATGAGGTTAGAAAATTATCTCATTACAATATAGAAGAAGATGATAAAAGTTACATTATAGAAATGGATATGCCGGGTGTAAGAAAAGAAGATTTAGAAATAGGTATAAAAGAAAATGTACTTTCTATATATGCTGAAAGAAAGAGAGTTAATAAACAAAAACTTATTGAAGCTCCAGCAGAAAATAGCGAGAACAAAGAAAATGATAATGAAGTGGTTGTTTCTAAATATGAACAAAGCTTTAATATCAGCACAAAAGGAATAGATGTTGAGAACATTGAAGCTAATTTGACAGACGGGGTTTTAAAAATAGTTCTTCCTAAAAAAGAGGAAGTAAAATATGAGAAAAAAATTAATATAGGTTAATTGTTATTAATTAAATGAAGGCTATAAAATATAGAGGTTTATGGAAAATTAAAAATAAGAGATAAGTTAATATAAATTAAGGAGTTTTAATATGTCAAGAAGAATATTTGTACCAACTTTACATTCAATTTTTTCAAATGCTAATAGATGTAATTCAACAGGAAGCTGCGGTCATTATAATGGCTACAATGCTTATAATGATTATCATAATAGAGTATCAAATTACAGAATAGAGGAAGATGATAAAAATTACACTATAGAAATGGATATGCCGGG
Organism: Brachyspira hyodysenteriae ATCC 27164; assembly: GCF_001676785.2. Taxonomy (NCBI): domain Bacteria; kingdom Pseudomonadati; phylum Spirochaetota; class Spirochaetia; order Brachyspirales; family Brachyspiraceae; genus Brachyspira; species Brachyspira hyodysenteriae. The sequence continues at coordinate 307,748 of NZ_CP015910.2, forward strand.
TGTAAAAAAAGAGGATTTAGAAATAGGAATAAAAGAGAATATACTTTCCATATCTGCTAAAAGGAAAAAAACTTTCAAATCAGAAAATGGAGAGTCAAAAGAGGAAGTTGTTTCAAGCTATGAGCAAAGCTTTAATATCAGCACAAAAGGAATTGATGTTGAAAATATAGCTGCCAATTTGAATAACGGCGTACTTATGGTAACACTTCCAAAGAAAGAAGAGCTTAAATACGAGAAAAAAATAGAAATAAAAGGAGAATAATTAAAGCCTATATGTAAATTCAATTCATAAGATATAATCCATAATAATAGGGACACAGGGTAGATAAAATATCCTGTGTCTTTTTTATTTTTTTTATTAAAAATTTTTATGTAAAACAGTTGGATTTATTTAGTTTTCATTATATCCTCGATAAACTTGGATACGCTTTGCGAAAGACTGCATTTTTAACTTGAATTTTAGGTATTATCACATATTTAATAGATATTGTAATAATATGAGGTTTCAGCATTTGCGTTTTTTGCAACTTTGGCGAAGCCCGCAGAGCGTGAGCGACAAAAAAGTTGATAATATATTTAGAAAATATAGAAATTGACAAAATATAGTTATTTAGGTATATACTATAGATAAAAACTATAAAAGGAATTAAACATGAATAAACCAAAAATAGTAGTGCTTGACGGATTTATATTGAACCCGGGTGATATATCTTGGGGAGAAATAGAAAGCATATCGGATTTAACTGTTTATGATAGAACCGATTATAATAAAGTGTATGAAGCAGCTAAAGATGCTTGGGGAATATTAAACAGTAAAGTTGTTATAGATAGAAAATTAATGCAGTCGCTTCCAAATTTAAAATATATAGGAATGCTTGCTACAGGATATAATGTTGTGGATATTGAAGCTGCCAAAGAATTAGGAATTACTGTTACTAATGTAAGAGGATACGGCCCTCAGTCTGTGGCTCAGCTTGTAATGGCTTTTGTATTATCTCTTTCTTTTAGGATAGTTGAACATAATAATCAGGTTCATAATGGCGATTGGATAAAATGCAAAGATTATTCTTTTAGTTCTTATCCTTTAATGGAGATAGAAAATAAAACTATGGGTATATTTGGATTTGGAGATATAGGAAAAGAAGTTGCAAAAATGTCTGAGGCAATGGGAATGAAAGTTTTAGTTTATTCAAGAAGTAAAAAAGAAAATGTTGAAAATGCTTCTAGTATAGATGAACTTTTTGAGAGATCCGATTTTTTATCTCTTAATGCTCCTTTAAATAAAGAAACAGAAAATATTGTTAATATAGATTTGCTTTCAAAGATGAAGAAAACAGCATTTTTAATTAATACTTCAAGGGGCGGAGTGATAGTTGAAAAAGATTTGGCTTATGCTTTGAATAATGATATTATAGCAGGTGCCGCTTTAGATGTGCTTTCAAAAGAGCCTCCTACAGAAGATAATCCTTTGCTTACTGCTAAGAATTGTTATATAACTCCGCATTTTGCAGGCAATACCTTAGAGGCTAGAACTAGACTTATGCATAAAGTTTATGAGAATATAAAAGCATTTTTGGAAGGAAACCCTATAAATGTTTTAACTAAATAATATTTATTATATATTAAAAATTTTTAAGTTTGTAAATTTTTTGTTGTTCTTTTTCCCGCCGCAAAAAGAACCAAAAAGTGCAAGGATAAAATTAGTACTAAATGATACTAAAATTTTCTAAATGTAAGGTAATTCATTAATTTAAGATAAAATATAGCCTTTAGCGAAGCGTATCCGAGCCTGTCGAGAGGATATAGCTTCTCGCCTGCCGTAGGTACACTTCGTGAGGCGGCAATACTATACCTAAAGGTACTCTTTTCAGTCGCAGTACTTCCTTCGGACGCAAAAGAAGTGTGGGTGTTACGAAGTACGCAGAGCGGTGTGGCTAGTCTCCACAAATAATAAAATAATTTTTTACAAAATATAGTTGTTTAGGTATATATTATGTCTTTTAACTCATTCAAAAACATGTTATTTATTTTATGAGTTGATACTGTAACCCTTAGAAAGTTAGCTAGTATGTTTTCTTTATCATATTTTTTTACGAATATATTTCTTTTTATAAGTTCTTCGTATATATAATCAGATGTTTTATTTACATGTTTTATTAAAAGGAAATTCGCTCTTGAAGGCACTACTATAAAACCTTCTTTGCTTAAGAGTGTATCCAATCTTTCTCTCTCTAAAACTATATCGAATATATTATTATACGAAGTTTTTTCATCTCTCAAAGCGGCAAGCGTTATAGTTTCGGATATTTTATTTATTCCATATTTCTGTCTTAATTTTGACATGTTTTCTATATTTTCTGAATTGGAGATTATAAAGTTAATATTAAGTCCTGATAAAGAATGAGAATGTGCAATGGATCTTATTATAATTAAATTTTTATATTCATTGATTAATTTTATAGCACTTTCTCCTGCAAAGTTTATATATGATTCATCTATGACATATATTCCTTCATAATGTTTTAGAAACTCTTCTATTTCTTTTATATTGATGAACATTCCTGTTTCAGCATTAGGATTGCTTGCTATTATTATAGAATTTTTATTTTTTATATGTTTTTTTAGACAAATATTATAATCTTCTCCAGCTTCAATCACATCATAATGCATTTTATAATAGAGAAAAATTTTAGTATATAAATCTCTGTAAGGCTCTTGAATAAATATTTTGTATTTATCATAAGAGTTGATAATGCAAGCAAAAGCTTCATACATACCATTAACAGAAATTATATTATTATTTTCTACATTAAGATATTTAGACATTTCTTCATCTAATTGCTGAGGGCTATACTCAGGAAAGAATATTAGAGAATCAATATCAAATTTTTCAAGCTCTTTAATAATATTTTTGGACGGCTTGTATGGATTTTCATTTTTGTCTAAAAAAATTTCTTTGTTCATTATTGTTATGCTCGCCTACGCCTAAAGGCTTTACTTAATAAATTAAGTTACACGCCTGTGTACCTTCGGTAATGTCTTCGGCTCGCTTATTTATTGCTATGCTCGCCTACATCTAAAGAATTGATTTAATAAATTAAACCAATTTCTTCAGCTTGCTTTATTACTGCTATGCTCACATACGTATAATAAATTAATTCACATATCCGTGCATTTGTTTTATTATTGCTAATAAAAATTGTGTTTATATAGTTAAACGTATTTTACAATTTTTATGTTTAGCATTCTAATATAAAAAATTATCATTTATAATTATCTTATTATTTTTAAATTAGTTTACACTTTTAAATTTTATATTTAGTTAATGTAATATTTTTATTAAGTAATGTATTATGTTTAAATAAATGGCAAATCTTGTCGATAATTATTTTAGGTTGATTATTCACAATCAACTCAATTTTGTATATTATATCTTAAATTAAGAGGCAGATTTCAATGTCAGTTAAACAGGTTTCCGATCAAGAAATATTATCAATGTATTTAAATTATGAAGCAGTAGAGAAGGGCTTATCTTCAAATACTTTAGAATCATATAAAAGAGATATTGTGATATATCTTGATTTTTTAAGCAGAAATAAAAAATCTATTTTAAAAGCTACAAGAAAAGATATTGAAAAATTTTTAAGCGAAAGAAAGGAGCAAGGTTCAAAATCAAGAACTGTGGCTAGAAACAAAGTAAGTATAGTTAATCTTTATAAGTTTTTAGTAATGGAGAATTATATTTCTAAAAATCCTACAGATAATTTAGAAGTTATAAGATTAAAAAGAGTATTGCCTGAATCTCTTACAGATACAGAGGTAGATGATTTGCTTGCAGTTCATAATGAAAAAACAGATAAGGGATTAAGAGATAAAGCTATATTTGAACTTATGTATTCTTCAGGACTTAGAGTTAGTGAAATTTGTTCTTTAAAAATTGATGATATATTTTTTGAAGGTAAGTATTTAAAGATATGCGGTAAGGGTAAGAGAGAGAGAATAGTACCTATAAATGACAGAGCTTTAGATATTCTGCAAAGATATATTCAGACAAGCAGAGTTATAATGGTGAAGGGTAAAAAGACTTCCGAATTATTTTTAAACTTCAGAGGCGATAAGATTTCAAGAGTAGGTATTTGGAAAATAGTTAAAGAAGCTATGAAGAAAAGTAAAATAGAAAAAAATATTTATCCTCATACTTTAAGGCATAGTTTTGCAACACATCTTATACAGCATGGTGCAGATTTAAGAGCAGTGCAAAGAATGCTCGGACATTCTGATATTACTACAACAGAGATTTATACTCATGTTGATTCTGCTCATCTTAAAAAACAAATAGCAAAACATCCTAAACATTCTAAACATGCTAGACAAAATACTAATATATAATAAAATAAATGAATTGGAACAATAAATGAAAAGAAGCATAATAGCAACAACAATATTATTACTTATATCTATATCATTGGTAGCATTAACTTTCGGTATAGGTGAAAGAATGACAATAGTCAGTTATAATGACAATGATCCTAGTTATCTCTTTGATGAAACAGAAAAGAATCATAGAATAGATATGTATAATCCTGATTCTCTTTCACTTGTTACATCAAAGCCTATATATGATTATGATTTATCAGTAGACTTGGAAGATATATATACGGAAGAAGAAATTAGTGCGGATTCGGATATAGAATATTTGAATCAAAATATGCTTCTTAGCGATGAAGAAATGAGCAGTGAAATGCCTAATCCTAATATACTTCCTGCTATGGTATTCAATGCTAATACTACCGATAAAGCGGCAGATAAACTTAGCGAAGCAGTAGAATTAGCTATAAAAAATTCAAGAAACAGAGAAGCTCCTAGGGTAGCAATAGATTTATCAAAAATATCAGTATTCAGATATGAACCTGTAGTTATTAATGCTTCTGTATATACTGAAGATGTTGTAAAAAATATAAGTATATATGTAAGATCCAAAAGAGATAAAATTGTTAGAATCAATGGAGATGAAAGATATTCTATAAATGTATTCAAAGTTAAAAATGCTGAATATAAAGGAACATATTTACATCCGTTTGGAGGAGATTTAGGAGAATATCAGGCAGTAGTTTTAGTTCAGACTAAAAGTGGTGTTTATGGCTATACTAAAGATTTCACTGTTAAAGGAAGACAATCTCCTGCTGCTAAAGAAACTAAAAAAATAGCTACTTTAGAATATGCAATAGATTTAACAACTAAAAAGATTCCTAGTGTAGAAACAGGCGAACTTACTACTTATGATGCTATATACGACTGGATAAGATATATGAAATGCGATATGTTCTGGGCTATAGGAGGACAGACTACAGGTTGGACTGCAGGAATTACTCCTGAAGAGCCTTGGGCTAAAGCTATGATTAAAAATATAGAAAACCTTGCAGCAAGCAAAGCTAAAGGAAATGTTGAGCTTGGTGCTTATGTTATGAGTTATTTTGCAGCAGGCGGCGGTGCTAGAAAAGGCGGTTATGATGTTTCTATAGGATATAACTCTGCTACTCAAAGTCTTGTAGAAAGCAGACATATATCTTTAGATGATCCTAAAAGAGTTCAGGATATTATAGATATATTAAAAAGATATGATTCTAATCCTAATATATCATATTTAGGTCTTGACTTCATAAGAACAGGTGAAGTTGATGGATATGAGATGGTTGATGAAATGGTAGAACTTACCGGAATTTATGTGCCTGCAAATTGGTCTACTATGAGTAAAGCTGCACGTATGCGCTGGCTTGCTATCAATAGGGGAAGAAAAGAAGTTGGCATGAAATGGAGATGGTTCAGAGCTCATAAAGAAGCTTTAATAATAAAAGCTATAAAAGATTCTGGTATAAGAAAAAAATTATGGGCATTTACTTTGGGTTGGAATCATGGTCAGGAACATGGACAGGATCCTTATATGTTCTTTGATGCTGGTATAGATTATGATGCAGTTATGATATATGAAGCTAGCCGTCCTCAGCATGTAAGTATGCTTGCAGCTTGGCCTCAGTATTTATCCGGCGAATATAATGTATTAGTTGGTAATATGATAGATAATAGACTTCAGGACGGAAGTTTGAGACCGGAACTTGAATATATGAGAAGGGTATATGAATCTGAAGCTAAATTTAATAGAAGCAGCAGAATAAGAGGAATATTCTTCCATGATATATCAAGAATGTTATGGTCTAAATTTAGAGGATCAGGAAACAGTATAAGAGAATGGGCTAATATAAATGCTTCTATCGTTTCAAGAATAGAGGAAAAATATTCTGAAAATCCATTTAATGTTACAGTTAAATTGGATGAGAGAAACAGAACAGGAGTTCTTACTATAGTTAATAGAACTTCTAAAAATCAAAACAATGTAACTATTAAAACTGATTTAGCTCAGGCTTTATCTACTATAGTGCTTGATACTGAAACTGTTGATATAGGTCCTGGTGAAACTATTGAAGTAGGATTTAGATATGCTTATGGAAGAAGCAGATATTCTTCACTTATGTCATTTAGAGTAGCTTCTTCTTCAGGTGAGGAGAATGTTGCAGTTGCTTATACTTTACTTAATTCTCTAAGAGCTAGACCTAAACAGGAAGAAAGTGCTGCTTTAGCTAAAAGTACAGATGATAATAAAAAAGAAGATGAAGAAGTAAAAGATAATTAATTGAAATATAATTATAGTACAATAAATAGGAAGTAATTTTTTTACTTCCTATTTTTTTTATAAAAAACATTATGATAGTTTCATACTAACCTAATAAAAACTTGGGCGGGTATGCTTTTTCTTATTGCAGTAAAAAAATATATGAAGTTATAATACAAATAAAAATAAAAAAACAAAAGGGCGGGGTATGTAAATAAAATTTTTAAATATAAATAATTTTTATTTGCTATTATATAAATTTCTTTTTTAATCTTTTATATAATATCTATATCCTGATTCTTTTATAACATTTTCAAATATTTTATTATCCAGTTGCTTTTTAGATAATATTACAGCTTCCTCATTATCAAAGCTTACTTTTGTATATACATCTTCAATTTTATTAAAATTATTTTCTATTATTTTTGCACAATGTGTACAATTCATTCCTCCAATTTTTATTATTTGTTTATATGGATAATTATTTTTGTTTTTATCCTTTACTTTAACTTTTTCTATAATTTGTGATGATGTGCCTGATGAACAGCAGTTTCCTGATTTAATCTTTTTTATATAGTTTATTACAGTGATTATAGCTATTATAATTATAATTGATACTATTATTATGCTTTCCATACGTATCTCCAAAGTTTGGTAATCGTTATAAAATGTTATGTTATTCTAACAAATATAATATACTTGTCAATAAAATTTTATAAAAAAATGATTCTTATATTTAATTTTAAGTTTTAAATTCCGTATTTATTAACAGTATATAATTTTTTTAAGGAAATTAAAATGAATAGATATATATTATTAATTTCATTTTTCATATTATCATTGAGTTCTTCTTTTTTGTATTCTCAGGATAATACCAATGATAATCCAACTAACGCTTTAAAGAGCAGATTATTTTTTACGGAAAGAGATAAATTAACTTCTAAAATTAATATATACACTTCTTGGAAAGAAACATATAAATATTTAAGAGATAATAGATTTAGATTTTATAAAAGAGCAGGAAGAACTTTGACATTAGAATTTAGATATAAATATCCTAGTCAATTACATGTAAATAGCGGTACTCCTATTATATTTACATTTGATGACGGAAGTACAATACAGTTAACAAATATACAGAAAGTTATATATAACCCTTACTTGATGGGAGATATTAATTATTATGATGTTGAAGTAAGATATAAATTCAATCAGGACAGTGAATTTGAAGGTTTTGCTAATAAGTCTATATCAAATATAAGATTCAATTTTATAAATCAATTTGGTGAAGAGGATTATGAAGATATAGGAATATCAATATTATCTACAAGTAATTGGCAGGAAATATTTAGTGCATTCAAAAATGGTATTGATGCTTTAGAAGAATTACAGGGTACAAATAATAATAATACTAACTATTAATTATAAAATAAAAAGCCAATCATATCAGAATATTTATTATCTCTGAGTGATTGGCTTATTAATATATAAAATTTCTTATATTAATTTGCATGACATTAAGTCTTGCTCTATAGAGTTGCTTAAGAATTCTACGAATACATCATATAATATAGGATCTAATTTTACATGTTTTTCAATGAAATCTTCTCTCATAATATTAAGAGCTTCTTCAGGAGTGAAAGTCTTTCCGCCTCTATACTTTCTTGCTGGGTCTATTAAAGCATCATATACATCTATAATTTCAAGCATTTTAGCAGGGAAATAAGCAAAAGCCTCGCATTCATCTATAGCTTTAGCATCATAAGTCATAATTCTTTGTATTTGGAAATTAGGATATTTTTTTAATTTTAAAGCATGTAAATGTTCATAAGGTCCGTATCCCAATCCGTAATATTCATGGTGTAAAGCCACTGTAAGTATAACTTCAAGCGGATATTCAGAAGTTTGACTTACTAAAGCATAGCTGTTAAATAAGTGTTTTTTTATTCTTTCATAATCTCTTCCGTTTGCTCCTTCAAAATAGTCCAAATCCTTAACTTTTCCTATATCATGAAGTAAAGCACCTACAGAATAAAGATTCATTTCTCTTTCTTCTATTATTTTAATACCTTTGTCAATACAATCTTCAACAGTTGCTAAATTTTTATGCACACCGTCTTTATTAAATATAGCTTCAACTTGTTCATAGAATTTTTTATATTTATTTGTATACGATGTTCTTATCTTATGTACTAAATGTCTTCTGTTTATTAAATTATTATAAAATACCATGAAATTCACATAAGATATAAATACTCTATTTGAATGCGACATTACACCGCCATCAGAATAATTTCTAAGTTCATCGAATACTTTTTGAGTTTCAGTATTTGAAGCGAGCATATCAACTATAGTAGTAACCAAATTAGTTGTAGTTTCTGTTATTTCCTGATTTTCTTCTTTAGCCTGTTCCTGAGTGATTTCTTCTCCTTTGATCTTTTGAATACTTTCAAACATAGTAACTTTAGCTATAAGTCCTACATCATTTCCTACATTTACTATTTGCTGAGCTGTATTTTTATTGATTCCTGTTTCTTTATCTACAGTAATTTCTTTTAATTTTTCATCATAACTTTTTATTGTATTAACTTTTTCCTTATATGTCATTTTAGAGATTTCAGATATTCTTTTACCCATCTCTTTTTCTGACTCTTTAGGTGTTCTAAATACATAAGGAGTAGATTCTTCAGAAGTATTATCAGAATTATTTGTTTGAGTAATTGATCTAAATTCTTCTATAAACATAGAAAAGTTTTTAGGTATATATATTTTTAGGTTGCTATATTTTTCATTATCGATTATTAAACCTAATTGTTCAGTAGGAAATGCTATAAGTTTTTTTTCTTTATCCAGTCTAAACAATGGTATGTTATGAGCAACTAACTGATCTTTTATTGATTTCAGTTCTTTTACAGTTAAAATTTCATATTTTTCTATTAAATCATTCATTATAAAAAATTACCTCAAACAAAAAATTACATAATACCTTCGCGATATATTATATAATATTTTGAAAAAAAAAGAAATATAAAAAATTATTTTTTTATTTTGACGCCTGGACAAGCTCTTTTAAATTTACCGGATATTAAATTTCCATTTTTATCCATATATTCTTTCCAATAAGGGAAAGTAGAGCATTGATTAGGTTTTGAACTATTAATAGTGCATCTGTTATTTTCATCAAGAAATGTACAAGGCATATCATCTGTTACTTTTATATAATAACCATAACCTTCTTCATATTCTAAATATTTATTAATAAAAACTAGAGGAGATATTTCTAAGAATTTAGAAGCTCTTTTTATATCATCATCATTAAAAAATACATATCCTTTTTCTTTGCAGCATATACCGCATCCGGTGCATGAAAATGTCAATATGGAATTTTTATTTGATTTATTAGGTTTTTTCATTTTAATTGGATTTTATTTTAATATAGAATTAGCTTGAGACTTTATTGAATTTGCCAGATTCTCTTTTCCCATTTTTAAATACATTTCAGATACTTTTATATAGTCATTGTATAAAGCTCTCTTTTCTGATTCATTCATATCTTCAATTTTTTTTTTTCCCCCATTAGGGATTTTGATATCTATATTAAATACTATACTATCAGGATTATTATTTATTATATTTTCATTAAGTACAGCTATTGAAGGCCATCTTCTGCTGTCCCCAAGTTCAGCTGTAGCTATTGATGATAATGTATCTGTCCATTTTGTTTTATAAATATCAGTATTATATGATAATGTATTGTTATTTGCCTGTGTATTATTATTAGCAGCAGCATTTGTATTTGCAGTAGGAGGATTAGGTGGAGGTGTTGGAGGAGTAGGGGGTGTTATTTCCGGTTCTTTTGGAGGAGTAGGAGGTGTAGTAACAGTGTTAGTTTGCGGTCTAGTAGTATTAGTTTGAGTATTTACTGCATTGTTAGTCTGCGGTCTAGTAACATTAGTTTGAGTATTTACTGTATTATTAGTTTGTGGTCTAGTAGTGTTAGTTTGAGTATTTACTGCATTGTTAGTTTGTGGTCTAGTAGTATTAGTTTGAGTATTTACTGTATTATTAGTTTGTGGTCTAGTAGTATTAGTTTGAGTATTTACTGCATTGTTAGTTTGTGGTCTAGTAGTGTTAGTTTGAGTATTTACTGCATTATTAGTCTGCGGTCTAGTAGCATTAGTTTGAGTATTTACTGCAGTATTAGTATTTTGTCTGTTAGTATTTATATTATTAGTAACAGATATAACATTGTTTGTTATTAAATTATTAGTATTTAATGTATTGTTGTTTGTTACTTCCTCATAGAAATTATCATCTACTTCATTGTTTTTACCTGAGAAGAATTGAACTCCTAAGAATGATAATCCTAATATTATAATTATAATTCCAACTATAGGTACAATTTTATTAGATTTTTTATTATTATCTATAGAATGATCAGGAGCAACATAAGGTTCAGCAGGTTTCTTTTCAATTTCAGGTAAAGAAGAAGTTTTCAATTCATCTTCTGTTTCTATTATTTTTATTTCTTTATCTTTTAATTCCTGAATTTTTTCATTAATAGTTTCTTTTAATTCCTCTATTTTTGATGAAGAAGAGTAATCTTTATAATTTTCTACTGAAGTATTTTCATCTACTGTAGGAGCATCTTTTATTGCTGTATCCATTTCTTCCTGATCGAATTTAGATCTTTGAATATGTTCATCATCAGTAGGTATAATAACAGGTCTTTTAAATATATCACTTTTACTGTATGTAGCTTTTTCTTCTACTTTTACAGTTTCTTCAATTTTTTCAACCTCTTCAATTTTTGCTTCTGTTTTCTCTTCTTCAATTTCATTAATCTCTTTAGTTTCTTCTGTTACTGTTTCTTTTTCTTCTTCTTTTATCACTTCTTCTGTAGTTTCTATTTCTTCAGTGATTTTATCTTCATTTTCAGATACTGATTCAATATTTTCATCCTGTTTAGTATCATTATTTTCTTCTATTTTTTCATTATTTACAGTTTCTTCAGTTTTTTCTTCTTTATGCTCGAATGTTTCAAAAGAATAAGGAGATGAATTATTATCATGAACTATTGCTGATGATATATTTTCATTATTTTGTTCAGCAGCAGTATCTTCTATTTTATCAATTACTTTTTCAGTTTCTTCAGTTTTTATGCTATGAGCAGCAAATACACTGCTTATAACAGGCTTAGAAGTATTTTTAGTATTATCTATATTCTCATCATCTACATCTACTATAGCTATACGTTTTTTTACACTTACAGGTCTTGATACATTCTTAGATTTTGCTTTTATAGCTTCTTTTAGAAGAGTTATTGACTCTCTTTCTGTTTTATTTTCAGTATTTTCTGTTTTTATTGATTCAAGTTTTCTAACAGGAGTTGAAGTTTTAAGAACAATTTTTCTATCTGCAGTTTTTATTTCAGATGTAGCTTCTTTGATTATATCTTTTAAATCTCTTTTTTCATCATCATTTTTTTTCAGAATTGAAGTTAATGGCTTTGTTTCAGTTTTAGTTTCTTTTATTTCTGCTGTTTTTTCTTCTGTTGTACTTATTTCAGCAACTTTTTTAATAGGCTCTTCTTTCTTTTCAGCTTTTTCAACAGTTTTTTTAGCTGTAGTTTTCTTTACAGGCTCTTCTTTCTTTTCAGCTTTTTTAGCTGTAGTTTTCTTTACAGGCTCTTCTTTCTTTTCAGCTTTTTCAGCAGTTTTTTTGGCTGCAGTTTTCTTTACAGGCTCTTCTTTCTTTTCAGCTTTTTCAGCAGTTTTTTTGGCTGCAGTTTTCTTTACAGGTTCCTCTTTCTTTTCAGCTTTTTCAGCAGTTTTTTTAGCTGCAGTTTTCTTTACAGTCTCTTCTTTTTTGTTAGTTGTTTTTTTTGTTTCTTTAGATTCTTCTTTTTTGTTTGTTGTAGTTTTTTTTGTTGCCATATTTTCACTCTGTTATATTTTGTTTTCTATTTATTAATATATTTTTTATAGTATTCATTGTCTTTTCATCGAATATGTTTTCAGTTATATTTCCTCTTTTTAGAGAATCTATAAGATATTTATTTAAATTTATATCTTTATTTAGATTCTTTTCTTTTGCTATATAAACATAATTACACATAGAAAGAATTATTCTAAGCTGATTTCCATCAGATGAATATTTATCTATTAATTTTTGAGGCTCATCAATACCTAAACAACTTAAATTATAACAAACTTTAAAGAAAAGTTTATTAGTAACTTGTTTAATTTGTGTATCTTTTTTAATTTTTTTATTTACAGTATAGAGTATAGAAAAATCTCTTGCTTCAAAATTACATATAGTAGCATAAAATTTTTCCTGATAAGGCATAAGATAATGATGACTTTTTGCCTTAGATTCTACTCTAGTAATAAATCCTTTTTCTTCTAAAGTATCTAATGATTTAACTATTGTTGCATTTCCTCCTATTCCAGCCTCATTTAATATTTGAGAATGGGTGGTTTTAGCTATTCCAAGTTCATAGTCATAATTAGCAACTAAAGTTCTATATACTTCTTTAGCAGATAAAGGTAATTTTTTCCAAGTATTATTTTCTGTTATAGATTTTGGAATAAAAGAACACATTGATGCTATTGATAAAAATGTATCTTTATCTATTGTCTTTAATTGTGCTTTATTTATTATATCTATAATGTTTTCCAAAATTCTACTCCAGTGTCTATATAATATATCTAAATTAATATAAAATCAAGTTTTAAAAAAATATTTTATTTGTGTATACTTAATAGTTTTTATATAAAATTAGGGCTTTTTTTATCGGCTTTGTTTTTATTAATTTTATTTTTGAGTTTTTTATAAGAAATTTTAAAAATATGAATCAAAAATCATATAATTTTTTAGTTTTTATTATAATTTTTTTTCAAAATAGTCTTAACAGCATCTAAATTTTGATTTTTTTGGATAAATTTTCCAAAAATAGCCATAAAATTCCTAGAATTCCAAGTTTTTTATGCTTTTTTAGCCCTTGTTTTTATTAAAAAAGTCAAAATATATTTTTAGCTAGTCGAAATATGTATTACATGTATTATATATGTTTTATTTTGAAAAAAATACCTAAAAAAACATCAAAAAGCGGTTTATTTAGTATTGTGTTTTTTTAGCTGTATGCTATAATAATAAAACAGTTGATGAGAAACGAAAAACAAAACGAAACATCAGCTAACAAAAATAAAAGTTCTTTGAAATATGGATAGCAGAAGCAATTTAAGAAAAACACAACTGGTGTAAAGAACTTAATAAGTTCTATGACCCAATAGTTACAATTTGTAACATTTCTTTAAGTAAGTAAATCACTATTCAGTAGAATAGTAAAATAAAGAATCATTTCAGATTCACAAAAGTGAGTATGGAGAGTTTGATTCTGGCTCAGAGCGAACGTTGGCGATGCGTCTTAAGCATGCAAGTCGAGCGGGCTTATTCGGGCAACTGGATAAGTTAGCGGCGAACTGGTGAGTAACACGTAGGTAATCTGCCGTAGAGTGGGGGATAACCCATGGAAACATGGACTAATACCGCATATACTCTTGCTACATAAGTAGAGTAGAGGAAAGGAGCAATCCGCTTTACGATGAGCCTGCGGCCTATTAGCCTGTTGGTGGGGTAACGGCCTACCAAAGCTACGATAGGTAGCCGACCTGAGAGGGTGACCGGCCACATTGGGACTGAGATACGGCCCAGACTCCTACGGGAGGCAGCAGCTGAGAATCTTCCACAATGGACGAAAGTCTGATGGAGCGACATCGCGTGAGGGATGAAGGCCTTCGGGTTGTAAACCTCGGAAATTATCGAAGAATGAGTGACAGTAGATAATGTAAGCCTCGGCTAACTATGTGCCAGCAGCCGCGGTAATACGTAGGAGGCAAACGTTGCTCGGATTTACTGGGCGTAAAGGGTGAGTAGGCGGACTTATAAGTCTAAGGTGAAAGACCGAAGCTCAACTTCGGAAACGCCTCGGATACTGTAAGTCTTGGATATTGTAGGGGATGATGGAATTCTCGGTGTAGCGGTGGAATGCGCAGATATCGAGAGGAACACCTATAGCGAAGGCAGTCATCTGGGCATTTATCGACGCTGAATCACGAAAGCTAGGGGAGCAAACAGGCTTAGATACCCTGGTAGTCCTAGCCGTAAACGTTGTACACTAGGTGCTTCTATTTAAATAGGAGTGCCGTAGCTAACGTCTTAAGTGTACCGCCTGAGGAGTATGCCCGCAAGGGTGAAACTCAAAGAAATTGACGGGTCCCCGCACAAGTGGTGGAGCATGTGGTTTAATTCGATGATACGCGAAAAACCTTACCTGGGTTTGAATTGTAAGATGAATGATTTAGAGATAAGTCAGACCGCAAGGACGTTTTACATAGGTGCTGCATGGCTGTCGTCAGCTCGTGTCGTGAGATGTTGGGTTAAGTCCCGCAACGAGCGCAACCCTCACCCTTTGTTGCTACCGAGTAATGTCGGGCACTCTTAGGGGACTGCCTACGTTCAAGTAGGAGGAAGGTGGGGATGATGTCAAGTCCTCATGGCCCTTATGTCCAGGGCTACACACGTGCTACAATGGCAAGTACAAAGAGAAGCAAGACCGCGAGGTGGAGCAAAACTCAAAAAAGTTGCCTCAGTTCGGATTGGAGTCTGAAACTCGACTCCATGAAGTTGGAATCACTAGTAATCGTAGATCAGAACGCTACGGTGAATACGTTCCCGGGGATTGTACACACCGCCCGTCACGCCATCGGAGTTGGTTTTACCTGAAGTCGTTAGCCTAACCGCAAGGGGGGCGGCGCCGAAGGTGGGACTGATGATGAGGGTGAAGTCGTAACAAGGCAGCCGTACCGGAAGGTGTGGCTGGATCACCTCCTTTATTCGGAGATTGTCCGACTTAAATCTTACTGCTATTCATATTTGAAAGAATTTTTCCATATTATATTTTTTATACCTCGTTAAATAAACTAGCCTTTGTGGCTGGTTTTTTTGTGTCTTTTTTGGAAAAATATTTATATTTTTGACTTTTTTGATAATATGTCTATAATAGTTATAGTTGATATTGGAGATTTTTTATGGCTGTGTTGCAAAAAGAAATTGATATGAATATGCAAGAACAAAAAATATACGAGTATAATAGAATATATGTATATAGAGTATTGAAAGAAAATATAATGAAATTGGTACTTAAACCAGGAGAAAAAATAAGCGAATTAAATATAAAAAAAACTTTTAATGTAAGCAGATCTCCAATCAGAGAAGCTATAGTTAGATTAGTAGATGAAGAATTAATTGATGTTTTTCCTCAAAAAGGTACTTATGTTTCTTTATTGGATCCTAGCTTAATAGAAGATTCATTATTTATGAGATCTGCTATAGAAAAAGAAATAATGATTTTATTATGCTCAGAAGATTTTAATTCTGAAAATTTATTAATTTCTTTGGAATATATATTTGAGAAACAGAAAAAAATAGCATCTACTAATTTGAATAGAGATTCTATTATGAAATTTTTAGATCTCAATGAGCAATTCCATAGCGAGATATTCAAAAATATCAATAAAATTAATGTATGGGAAAAAATTTTGAAATTTGGAACCCATTATGTAAGGTTTCATATATTAGAATCTCTATCTAAAACTAATGTTGATTTTGCTATAAAGCAGCATACTGATATTATAAATGCTATAAAAAATAAAGATTATAGTATAGCAATGCAATTAGAAAATAATTTATTATCCAATTATAGATGTAAATTAAAAAAAGTATATGATCTATATCCTCAATATTTTAAATATAAAGTATAATTATATTATTTTTTAATCATTAGTAGTTTCTTCTTTGAATCCTAAAGATAAATCTATTTCCTTACTATAATTGCTGTCATAATACCAATTGTATAGTTTCCAATTATTAGTATCAAATATGTTATTATTTACATGATAATATGTATTAAAATCATAAGTGTTTGATGATTGATTTTCTGGCTTCCAGCTTCTAATTCTTATTATATTAGCACCATTTGTTTTATAATCATTGGTTATTATTTTATTATTAAATATATTTTTTATATCTTTTATATGATTAACTGCCAAATAAGGCATATCGGCTACAGTCATAAAATTAGTATCAATATTTAATTTTCCTCTTTTATTAAAGTCTTTATACATTAATAAAGAATTATATAAAGCTATAAATTTTGTATTAGGCTTTTCAAAGTATTTTGAATTTACTCTGTATCCATGATCAGAAATTATTATTATTTTTGTATTATCATAAACATTATTTTTTTTAAGAAACTCTATTATTTTAACTATATTTTTCATTGAAGCTGCATTTGCATAAAAATGTCTTACGCTGTTGGTATCTTTATATATTTTTAAATCATTTGTATCTATATAATTCAAAGATACTGAAGGCAATAAATCAGGAAGAAAATAATGAGGTTCATGTGTGGTATTGTTATGCATTATATTATAATTATTGCCATTTTCATCTATATTTATTAAATCTTTAATAGAATTTAATAAAGCATAATTTTCTATACTTGTATTCATAATATTATTTTCATTTATAAGCCATTTTCCGCCGCTGTATAATGTTTTTCTTAGCCATACAGGTATTATCCTAAAAAATGAAAATCTTATCAATTTATCATTATCTAAATTAGATGTTATTATATTATTTTCATTTGTATATTTATTTATACTGTAATCGTAAATATAATCTTTATTATAGGCTTTAATATTGCTGTAGCTTTTAAATATGCTTAAATCTCCCTTAAAAGACATATTAGCATAAACAGGATCAAGCATATAAGATTTATAGCCGTATTTTTCTAATGATAAAGGCAATGTTAATAAAGCTTTATTATGAATGTTTGTAAGATTATTATTTTTATTAGTGCTTGTTTCGTATGGGAGATAATCATAACCTCCGTAAATAGATGCTATTGTTATGGTATTATAATTGTATGAAACAGTATTAGGATAGAATGTAAAGCCGTCAAACATATCTTTATATTCTTCATATCTATTAAAAGCATCAAACCAATATGAAGGTATGGCTCTATCCAATATTATAACGAATATATTTTCTCCATTTCTTGAGATATTAAATATCTTTTCTCCATTTTTTAATTTATATGATGTTTTTGTATATGTATCATCATAGCTTAATATCTTATATGTATAGAATATTGATGAGGCAATCAATACGAATATTATTATATAATCAATATTTACTAATATAGAGGATTTGGATTTTTTTATAATTAAATAAATAAAAAGGAAAGAAATTAATATCATTAAAGTATTGATTATTATATCTTTATTAATTATTTTAATTGCACTGTCAAACATAAAATCAGAATTCATATTAGGATAATTACCAGCAAAAATGAATGTGTCTATTATGAATATTATGGACAAAAATATAAATGCTAATGATATATAATTTTTGGTTTTATCTGAAAATATATTATATATAAATAATGGATAAAATAAAAATATTCCAATACTCATAGATATACTGTTTATTATTAAATCTAAATGATTATTGAATTCTGATACTGAATTATTTATTAATGATGTAGGTATAAAAAGCCCTGAAAGTACGGTTATAATCAAACATGATAATATAAGCAGTTTATATCTGTATTTAATGAAATTATTATTTTTAATCAATGATTTTTCTATATAATCAAAGTTTAATGTCAATATTATTACTGCCAAAATAGTTAAAATATTTTTTATATCTGTTTTATTTATAAAAGACATCACAATCAATACTATAAAAGCCAATATAAAGCATAAATTGCATATTTTTAATATTTTATCTTTATTTAATGCTCTATATAACTTATATTCCAAAACAATATTTTTAATTAAAGAAAATAGGCAGTTGATATTCCAATAAAATAATAATCCTGAAGGCGAATTATATAATATGATTAGAAATATTAATGAAGTTATATATAGAGGCATACTTTCTTTTATACTCAATTTTTTACTGTAAACCATTCCTGCAAGTATACTGAATATAGTCATAGTAAATGGAAGTAAATTAATGCCATTTATTAAATTATCAGGCTTTGAAAAATCTTTTATGAAAAATAAATTTCCCTGAGATAAATCGGATAGGCTGTATATGAAATTATATGCCGCAATAAAGAATGGTATTTGTATTAAAAGCCCTAAAACTCCTCTGAAAGCATAAATTATTTTGTATCCGTTAATTCTATGACAGGTTCTTATTAGTAAATATCTTTGATCACCTTTATAAACGGCTTTTATATTATCTATTATGGGCTTCATTTTATTTTGAATATTTCTCTCTTTTTCCTGCCATTTTTCTGCTATATTATAAAGCGGAAGAGATAAAAAATTAATTGATAAACTTAATAAGAATATACTTGTGCTATAAGATAAGTTAAATATATTCTTAAATAGAAAAAATAAAGTTTCTATAATAAATTCTATTGGAAATATAAAAACATCAAAAAATATATCTGCTAATATCATATATATTAATTTAAAATTTAAAAATTAGAGAATTATATAATAACATATATTTTATATTATGAAAGCATATTAACATAATATTAATAATTTTTATAAAACTCTTGTTTTTTTATTAATATTAGTTACTATATAAACAATAAATAAAATTATTTTAGGTTTTAATTTATGAAATTTATACTTTCCAGATTTATGATAGGAAGCATTGTAATATTGATAGGTGCTTATATTCTACTGCAATATGTTTTTCATATTTATATTCCGGCACTTGCATACACTCCGGTATTCACTATAATAGTTGCTATTTTGATAATGGCTTGGGGCTGTGCTATAGTTGTAGGCAGAGGTTTTTATGCATCTAAAATACTTTTGGGTATATTTGTCATAGGTACAGGAATATATGTACTTATAAGGTACTGCTTTAATGTTAATATGCCTTTTATATTATATACTCCTATATTTAGAATGGTTATAGGTATGATAATAATATTTTTGGGTGTTTATATACTATTCGGCATGCATTATGTAAGAGACAGCATACCAAAAAATAAAAAAACTAAATATAGTGTTTATTTTAAAACCGATAGTATAGATTTATCTGAATTGGAGATAGATAGAAACAGAACAATAGATATTAATACAATTTTTTCAGATACTGTAATTTTAATAAGCGATAAAGTACAAGTTCATATAAAAGCTTCAAGTGCTTTCGGATCTGTTTCTCTTCCTACAGGCGACAGTGTGAGTTTTGGAGAAACTAATTTTGTTATGGGTACATCTGACAAAATACTTTATTTAAATGTTAGTTCTGCATTTGCTCAGATTAGAGTACTTTATAAATAAATTTTTATAGGCAGCAAATAACTTATGCATATTATATCAGGAAATAAAAAGGGAAGAAAAATCATAACACCAAAAAGAGATTTCAGACCTACACAGGGTAAGGTTAAAGAGGCTTTTTTTAATATAATTGATATAGAAAATAAAACTTTTTTGGATCTATGTTCCGGAAGCGGTGCTATGGGGTTTGAGGCTTTAAGCAGAAATGCTAAGTTTGCTGCTTTTATTGAAATAGACAGAGAGGCTATAAAAACTATTTTTTCTAATGCTAAAGCTATATTCAATGACAATGAAAATATATATAAAATAAAAAGAGTATCTGCAGAAGATTATGTAAAAAAAACTAATGATAAATTCGATGTTATATATTTAGATCCGCCTTATCATTCAAAAATATATTTTGATGTTATAAATAATATAATAAAAAGAAATATACTTAATGATAATGGAGTTTTAGCCGCAGAGTTTGGGGCAGATTATTATAAGAAATTTTTAGAAAATGAAGAATTAAAAAATATAATATCTGGTATTATGGAATATGATATAAAAACTTACGGCGAAAGCGTTTTGATAATATTTAAGTATATATAAAAAAAGAGATGCTTATTAAAAAGCATCTCTTAATAGTTTTTCATAAACCATTTAGCCGTAAAATATTTTCATAAACCTTATTTATTTTTTCACAAACCTTAATCTATTAATCGTCCCATTGCTGACCCATTAACTGACCATTAGCAGCTACATATATTTCCATCATATTGTTAAGTTTTATTTTGTAATTACCCCATTCTTTTTCAACATCGATCATTCTAGCCTGAGGATAAGTTCTTCTAACAGTATTAGCTACAGCTTGAGGTAAAACGCTCATAGGTACTCCATTATATTCTCCGTCTATATTAAGCCAATTACCATTAGGCATAAAATCTATAGAAGCTCCATTAGACAATTTTACTTCAAATTTGCCGTCATCTCTTTCAACTTTCCATATCTTAGCATTAGGATAAACTCTTCTTATAAAAGTCCTAGCTTTTTGAGGCAATGCTGAAGCTGGTACTACCCAATCAGCAAAAAGACTTGATGTAGAAAGAATAGTCAAAGATATTAATAAAGCAAATAATTTTTTTGTCATAATAAACTCCTTAATTTAATTGTATTTTCTAATAATCTCCTGTAAATTATCTTTACAATTATAAGTATAGCAGAAAAACGTTTTATGTCAATAGAATTTACTATTATTTTACAATTTTTTTACAAAATATTATTAAATCAATATTTTTGTAAAACATATTGTACTTTAGAGTTGTTTGTATAAAATAAAATCTCATTATAGTAAATATTGTTTACTTTTACAATTATTTTTTATGAATGGTTTATAATTAAATACATTTAACTTGAATGATGAGAGATTAGAGCATGAAAAAGAAGATTTATTTTTCTATACCAATAATAGCGGTTGCATTAATAATAGCTATTTCATTTTACAGGAGCAGAGATAAATATATAACAGCTACAGTAGTAATAAGCGATACTATACTTAATATAACTGCAGAAACTTCTGATAAAAATATGGATAAGCTTATAACCAGCATTACAAATGAAATAAATAGAATGGATAATATAGTAAATCCTTATAATACTGCAAGTGAAATAGGAAGAATAAACAGTGAAAGTTTATCTGGAAAAACAGAAATAGAAATTTCAGATGAAATGGCGCATATATTTACTACAGGATTAAGATATTCACAATTAAATCCGTCTTTTGATATAAGCGTAAGACCTTTGATAGAGTTATGGGGATTTGGAGTTAAAGAAAATCAGACTGTACCTTTAAAACAAGATATAGATAATGCTTTGGCTAATATAGATTATTCTGCTGTAAGTATAATTACTAATGATGATAAAAAGATATTAAAATTATCAAAGCCTTTAACATTTGATTTTGGATCTTATGGTAAAGGTTATATAATAGAAAAATTAAAAAATGTATTTGCAGAGTACGGCATAAAAAATTATTTAATAGATTACGGCGGAGATACTTATGCTAATGGAGTCAATAGCAAGGGTAAGCCTTGGGTAATAGCCATAAGAAATCCAAGAAACGATGCTGACGGATATTTGGGACTTTTAGAATCCACAAACTATACTATAGTAACTAGCGGTGATTATGAAAGGTACTTTACTCAGGATGGTACTAATTATCACCATATAATAGATGCTAAAGTGGGATATCCTACTTATAATAGTATATCCGCTACTATTGTTCATACTAATGCAGAAGAGGCTGATGCTTTATCTACGACAGCATTTTTGATGGGTACCAATTTCTTTACAAATGAGGCATTTAAGTATAAAGAGGCTTATATTGTAACCCCTCAAGGTGAATTATTTATAGTAACCAATGATAATTTTTAAATATACACTTTAAATTGCAAAAAATATATATATACTATAGAGCATAATAAATGAATTATGTTTAATTTGATTTTTTATTATAGAGGTTTTATATGGCTTTTTTTGATTTAAGTTTAGAAGAACTTTATAAATATAAAGGAAGCGGTGAAGAGCCTAAGGATTTTGATGAATTTTGGCTTAATACTTTAAATGAAAATTATCATAAAACAGAGGCTGAATATACTTTAATAGATACTTATTTAAAATTATTTGATGTATGGAATGTATCATTTAAAGGATATTCAAAGCATATTATAAACGGCTGGTATATAGCACCTAAATATGCAAGGGAAAATAATGAAAAATTAACTTGTATAATGCATTATCCTGGATACGGCGGAGGAAGAGATTATCCTAATAGTCATTTACTTTTTCCTTCAGCAGGTTACAGTATATTTGTTATGGAGGTAAGAGGACAGGGAGCAGAGGGAGGAAACGGAGCAACAACTCCTGATCCTGTAGGTTCAACTCCTCATGCTGACGGTTTTCTTACTATGGGAATTTTGGATAAAAAAGACTATTTCTATAAAAGAGTTTTTGTAGATGCTGTTAAATCAATCGAAGCTGCAAAGGAGCATCCTCTTACAGGAAGAATTGCTGTAAACGGTACTAGTCAGGGCGGAGGCATAGCACTTGCACTTCTAGGACTTTCAGCACTTAAAAATGAAAAAATTGAGGCTGCTATGATAGATGTGCCTTTCTTATGCGATTATAAAAGGGCATGTACTATTACAGATACCTTGCCTT
The DNA here is from genome assembly GCF_001676785.2 of Brachyspira hyodysenteriae ATCC 27164. Classification (NCBI taxonomy): domain Bacteria; kingdom Pseudomonadati; phylum Spirochaetota; class Spirochaetia; order Brachyspirales; family Brachyspiraceae; genus Brachyspira; species Brachyspira hyodysenteriae. Next base: position 330,989 of record NZ_CP015910.2, read on the forward strand.
ATAATGAAATAGCTAGATTCTGTAAAACAAATAGAATGCATGAAAATAGAGCATTTGAAACTTTATCATATTTTGATGGAAGCTTTTTTGCTAAGAGGGCTAAAGTTAAGGCTTTATTTTCTGTAGGGCTTATGGATATTTTATGTCCTCCTTCTACTGTTTTTGCTGCTTATAATAATTATTCCGGTGAGAAGTCTATTAATGTTTATACTTTTAATGGACATGAGGGCGGAGATAATGAGCAGAGTGAAAGAAAATTGGAATTTTTGAATTCTTTAAATTTATAGTTTTAAAATATATGGTGTTTTACATATTATACATATATTATCTTCTATTATTTATGTAAATAAAATAGGTTGATAATATTTGTATATATGTTATATTATTATACACAATAATAGGTATTAATGGATATGGTATGAAGATTATATCTGGCAGATTTTTTTCTAAATCTGAACTAAGAAATAGAATATTGAGAGATGTGGTTATTTCTATTTTGTTCTTATTTATAATCGTTTTGGTTTATATGCAAATTAGAAATCCTATACCTATAAAATTTATTTTTAAATCTCTTTTTCAAGATGTTAAAACTTCAATAGTAGAGGAATATTCTAAAATATTTTATCCCACCTACTATTTTTCTATGCAGATGACTCCTATATTTGATATAGTTAATCAGGCTCCGGAAGCTTATAAAATTTTAATAACTAATTTCTTCCCAAAGCATACTTTTATAGAAAAAGCAGCTATGCAGGTTGGTAATAACTATATGTCCATTACTAAAGAAGGCAATGGATATAAAGTCGTCGGGCATATTGTAACAAACAGCAGCAGCAATCTATATTCATCTGTACCATTTGAACAGCTTAGTATTGATTCTTTCTATATAAAAGATGGAAAACCTTATATACATTTAATATATATAGCTAATGAAAATGTGGCTTTTGAATATATTTCTCAATTTAATGTGAATTTCAGTGATGTAGAGCTTAGAGATATTGATAATATGCATGCATACCTTATAACAGGAAATAGTAAAATTACTTTTCCTATATCATATTCTGATACAAATGCTGTGAGAGATAATTTAGATTATAATGTTATAGCTGATATTATGACAGAAGAATTTGACGGAACTAATGAGGATATGATAAAAGTTGCATATAAGGATAATAATTATTGGGGATATAAAGGTACTTTTTCAGTTGCTAATAATAATATACAAATAGGAATAATTATTCCTGAAAAGGATTTAATCAATAAAATACAAATACCTATAATACTATTCTTAGTTGTATTTATAATTGTTACTATAGTGATAATAGTAATGCTTGCTATACATTATATTAGAATGATAGAAGAATTAAAAAGAAATCATATGAATATAACTAAAATAATAGAAGAAGGTGAAAATACTAATGTAGAGTTTAAATCCACATTAAGATATGACAGTAATACAGAAAAAATAAATAAAGCTTTAGAAGAAGTTATTATGAAATCTATTGCGGCATTCAGCAATACAGAAGGCGGAAGACTGTTTATAGGTATTACTAATAACGGAGAAATAATAGGGCTTGAGCATGATTATGGCACTTTAAAACAGCCAAATAGAGATTTTTTTGAACTTCATTTAAGAACACTTATAGAAACTTACTATGGTAATGCATTTTCTGCTGAGGGGATAAGAATTGATTTTGTAGATCATGAGGGTAAAGATATATGTATTGTTTATGTAAGTAAAGGAAGAGAGCCTGTATATACTAAAATAACAAATAAACAGGGTGCTAAAGAAGAAAAATTCTACATAAGAGTTGGAAATTCTTCTAGAGAAATTGCAAATGCTAGCGAAATAATAGCATATGTGAAAAAACATTTTAAATAATTAAAATATTTAAATGTTTGATCAATCTAACTTGACTATTAAACTATATATTATATAATAATTATTACTAATAATAAAAAAGGAGTGTTTATATGTCTGTATATGATAGTGTTATAATAGGCGGAGGTCCTGCCGGTCTTTCTGCTATGCTCTATTTAGGAAGAGCTTTGACAAATTCCATTTTGATAGAAAAAAAGGGTATAGGCGGTCAGATGATGAGTACTGATGCTGTTGAAAATTATTTAGGTTTTCCAGAAGAGATGAGTGCTTTTGAATTAGTAGCCAGAATGCAGCAGCATGCCGAAAAATTCTCTAAAAATGAAATAGTTTATGATGAAGTTATAAAAGTAGAAAATATTAAAGATGAAGTAAAAAAAGTTATCACTGCTGACGGTAATACTTATGAAACAAAAACAATAATACTTGCTATGGGCGGATTTGCTAAAAAATTAGGTACTAAAGGCGAAGAGGCTTTCGGAGGAAAAGGTGTTTCATATTGTGCTACTTGCGACGGAGCTTTCTACAGAAATAAAACTGTTGCTGTAGTTGGAGGCGGAAACAGTGCTTTTGATGAAGCTTACTTCCTTACAAGATTCGTTAATAAAATATATTTGGTTCATAGAAGAAAAGAATTCAGAGCTGAACCTATAAACGTAAAACATTTAACAGATACAGGAAAAGTAGAATATGTACTTGATTCTGTAATAGATGAGATTTGCGGAGACGGTAAGGTTAATAGCATAAAAATAAAAAATGTTGTAGACGGTTCTATACATGATCAGGCTGTAGATGGTGTGTTTGTATTCGTTGGTCAGGAGCCTGCAACTCATTTCTTAAAAGACACCGGCTTGGAATTAAAAGATACAGGACATATAGTTACAGACATGTCTACAATGGAAACTAATATTCCTGGTGTATTTGCCTGCGGAGATTCTATATTAAAGCCTGTTCGTCAGGTTGCTAATGCTGTTGGAGAAGGTGCTGTTGCTGCTATGAGCGTAACTCATTATTTGAATAAAGCTTAATTTTAATTTTGCAATTTTTAATAAAAAAGAGTTTAGCTTTTAATTAAGTTAAGCTCTTTTTTATTTTATTGCTCATTCTTATATCGGAAATTCCTACACATACTAAGAATCTAAGCACATTTTAGGTATCTAAGACATAAAAAAGAAAAAAATTAAAATTTAAAAAAAAAATCAGTAAATAATATTAATTTATTTTTTACTATTACTATATATTAGTTGAATAAAAATATTATTTTTTTGTTTTATAAAAAACTTTGTAAATTATATTAACTTTTTTATTAAAAATTTATATTATTGTGTATAAATATCATTAAAATGTTTACATTAATATTGAAAGAATATTGCAATTGTATTTTTTACTAATTAATTACTTTTTAACAAACATTATTTATTTTTGTTATCTTTTCTATAATAGAAAATTAATTGTATCTAGTGTAAATTTTTAAGGAATATATATGATAAACAAAAAACTATTTAAATTATTTTTATTAATATATCCATTGTCTTTATTTGTATTATCTTGCAATAATAAAAGCACAGCACCTGTTATTAACAATAATGGTGATAATAAAAGTGCTGTTTATAAAACAATAACTAAAGATCAAATTCTAAATGTTTTTAAATCTTTATCAGCATTTGAAGTTGGAGGAGAAACTTGGGATTTTTCTCAAATTACAAATCTGGATGATTTTTATAATATAGATGCTGAAAAATTGTATGATTATCAATATCTTGAAAATGTTGCTAAATTAACATCATCTAAAGCTGGAAGTGCTTCAGTAAATGCATTAATTAAAAAATTAGAAAAAGAAGTAGCTCCAAAGTTAGACGAAATAGGTATATATTTTCCAGAAGATGTTACTACAGTATGGGGGGATCCTAATAGTACACGTCCTTTACGTATAATATTTACTATAAAACCAAAAAGTGGTTATATTCCTGATAAGGAAATAGAGAAATTATTTGATAAAGAGTTATTGATTGTATTTATTACTAAAGCTAAATGGGTATCATAATAAATTAGTATGCTTAGTTAAATAGGTCTCATATAATTTTTATATGGGACCTTTTTATTTATTGTTTATTTAAATTATGATATTTTCTAAATAGATTTATTAATTATATACTTAATTTAAATTAAATCTGTATTGTAAAGCCTCTGTAACATGATCTACTCCTATAATATCTTTGTCATCTAAGTCGGCTATAGTTCTTGATACTTTCAATATTTTATTATAGCTTCTTGCACTCATTGAAAATCTTTCCATAGCCATATTGAGTAAATTTCTGGCTTTATCATCTAATATGCAGAACTTTTCAGTTTCTTTTATACCCATAGATGAATTTGAAAATATTTTAAGTCCATTATCCTTGAATCTTTTTTCCTGTTTTTTTCTAGCTTCAACAACTGTTTTACGCATAGAGGCAGAACTCTCTCCATCGGCTTTTGAAGTCATTTTAGCATATTCAACGGCACGAACTTCTATTGATATGTCTATTCTGTCTAGTATAGGTCCTGAAAGTTTGGCAATATATTTTTTTCTAGCTATATCAGAGCATCTGCATGTATGTTTTTCATCTCCATAATAACCGCAAGGGCAAGGATTCATAGCAGCAATCAAAGTGAAATTAGCAGGAAAAGAAATGCTTCCATTTGCTCTGCTTATAGTTATAGTCTTTTCTTCCATTGGTTCTCTTAATGTTTGAAGTGCTGAACTTTGAAACTCTACAAACTCATCAAGAAATAAAACTCCATTATGTGCTAATGTTATTTCTCCAGCCTTTATATTTCTTCCGCCTCCTACTAAACTTACATAAGAAGAAGTATGATGAGGTATTCTAAAAGGGCGTTTTTTTACTATAGGCATGTTCTTTGATAATAGCCCATAAGAAGAATATATTTTTGTAACTTCCAAAGCTTCTTCGAATGTTAATGGAGGTAGTATTGTAGGTATTCTTTTTGCTATTAAAGTTTTACCGCATCCTGGAGAACCTATCATTATAAAATTATGTCCTCCTGCTGCTGCTATCATTGCCGCACGTTTTGCATATTCCTGTCCTTTAACATCTGAAAAATCTATATTATCATTTTCTTCGCTATTAAAATTGAATTTACCTTCAGATACTATAGGGGCTTTTTTTCCTTCAATGGCATCTATTGCTTCTTTTAAAGTTTTTACAGGATATAGATTAATTCCGTCAATGATATTAGCTTCTTCCATATTATTAAATGGTATTATAGCATTTGTTATACCCAATTCCTTAGCATTCAAAAGCATTGAGAATATTCCTTTTACCTCTCTTACGCTTCCATCCAATGCCAATTCCCCAAGTATAATAGTTTTGTCCATAAAGTCAGAGAAAAATACTTGAGCACTTGATGAAAGTATGCCCAAAGCGAAAGGCAAATCGTACATGCTTCCTGTTTTCTTTAAATCTGCTGGTGCTAAGTTTATAGTTATTCTTTTTGGCGGAAAAAACCTGTCGCTATTATTTATGGCGGCAATTACTCTCTCTTTTGCCTCATTTACTGCCTGATCCGGTAAGCCTACAACATCGAATTTAGGCAGTCCTTCTGATATATTAACTTCTATTACAATAGGTATTCCTTCTATTCCATAAAGAGCTTCTGAATATATTTTTGTATGCATATAAAACTCCATTGTATTAATATTTATATGCATATAGTTAAACAAATTTTTTTTATGATTTAAGCCTGAATTTTATTTATTTTTTAGTAAAACAAATGAGTTTTATAGTAATATTTTTTTAATCTTGATATATTATAATAATTGAAAATTTTGATACAGTATAAAATTATATTATGATTTTATACTGTGTAAAGAAATAAAAATATATTTTTTTAATTTTCTTCTTATTTAATTAATCGAAAAAATTGACAATCCTATTTTTTTGAATATAATATATATTATACTAGTATGATTAGTCGACTAGTATAATTAGTTTTTAAGGATTTTTTTATGGCTACTAAAAAAATATCTGATGATGCTATCATAAATGCCACTATTACAAATAGCGGCGGTATAGTAATCAATATTAATTCTACAGTTAAACATATGTTTTTTAATCATATAAAGAAGGCCGTTGAAGAAGTAGTTAATGAAACAGATATAAAAAATATAGTTATAGATGTAGATGATTATGGTGCTTTGGACTTTTGTATAAGAGCAAGAACTAGAATGGCTATTAGAAGGGCTATAAAGAGTTTGGAGGCAGTAAAATGAATAATAAAAAAAATAATCCTTTTGTTAATTGCAGATCATGGTTATTTGCCCCTGCTAGCAACCCTAAATTATTATATAATGCTGTTGTTTATAAACCAGATGCAATTATATTTGATTTAGAAGATGCTGTTGCTTTAAAAGAGAAAGAAGATGCTAGAGAATTATTAATAGAAGCATTAAAAAGCATTAATTATGGAACAATACCTATTTTTGCCAGAGTAAATTCTATAAAAACTCCGTTTGGATTTGATGATATAAAATATTTAGTTCAGGCAGGACTTAAGCATATACGTCTTCCTATGTGTGATACTCCAGAAGAAATAAAACAAGTAGATGATTTTTTAACAAAAGTGGAATCTGAAAACGGAATACCAAAAGGAACAGTAGTAATAGCAGCAGCATTAGAAACACCTATAGGAGTATATAATGCTTATAATATAGCAACTGCTTCTGACAGAGTAATAGGAATTTCATTGGGTGCTGAAGATTTTACAAGATGTATGGGTATAGAAAGAACAAAAGAAGAAGAAGAATTGGCTTATGCTAGAGGAAAAATAGTAATGGAAGCTCATGCTGCCGGAGTAGCTTGTGTTGATGGTGTTTATACTAAAATAGATGATATGGAAGGTTTTCAAGTACAATGTGAAAGAGCAAGAAGTTTAGGTTTTACAGGAAAAGCATGTATACACCCAGCACAGATACCTTATTTGCATAAAGCATATCTTCCTAAAAAAGAGGATATAGCATATTCTTTAGAAGTTTTAGAAGTTGCTAGTAAAACTGATATTAGTAACGGCGGAGTAATATCATTAAATGGAAAAATGATAGATATTCCTATAATAGAAAAAGCTGAAAAAATTGTGGCATTAGCAAGATCAGCTGGAATGATTAAGTGATATTCTAATTAATAGGAGTTAAAAATGGGTAATAAAATAACTAATTCATTAGGAATAGAATTACCGGAATATATAGAGGGATATGGTAAAGTAAAACCATTTATGGGTGCTTTTTACTATTATAATAAAGAGAATCAGCAAACACAATCAAGAAGAATTAAAAATCATAAACCTAATAATAAGAAATTATGTTCTTCTATAAGAGAAGCCATAGAGAAAAGCGGTTTGAAAGATGGTATGACTATATCATTTCACCATCATTTGAGAAACGGCGACGGAGTAATAATGCTTGTTGTAGAAGAAATATCTAAGATGGGTATAAAAGATATTTCTATATGTACATCATCATTCACTAATGCTCATGAGGGACTAATTGAATATATAAAAAGCGGAGTAATAACTTCTATAGCAACATCAGGATTAAGAGGCGAGATAGGAAAAGCAGTTTCTACAGAAAATATATTAAAAAAACCTGTTGTATTTAGAACTCATGGCGGAAGAGCAAGAGCCATAGAAGCCGGAGAAGTAAAAATAGATGTAGCATTTATAGGAGCACCTGCATGTGATGAAGAAGGTAATATGAATGGAAGTGAAGGAAAAAGTGCTTTCGGTGCTATGGGATATCCTATGATAGATGCTTTATATGCTGATTATGTAGTTGCTATTACTGATAATTTAGTTCAATATCCTTTGCATAGAGTATCAATACCTGAAATATACGTAGATTCAGTTGTAGTTGTAGATTCTTTAGGAGATCCTAATTTGATAGCTACAGGTGCTACTAGAATAACTACAAATCCTACAGAACTTCTTATAGCTGAAAAGGCTGCTGAAATACTTATAGGATGCGAACTTATAAAAAATGGATATTCTTTCCAAGCTGGAGCAGGCGGAGCTTCTTTAGCTGTATGCAGATATTTAAGAGAGTATATGATAGAAAACAATATAAAAGGCTCTTTTGTATCCGGCGGAATAAATGCTTATCTTTTGAATTTATTTAAAGAAGGATTATTTGAAAGTTTATTAGATACTCAGACATTTGACGGATCTATCGCTAATGCTATAGGCGAAGAGAAAGGTTATATAGAAATGTCAGCTTCTATGTATGCTAATCCTAATAATGGAAGCTGTGTTGCTCATAAATTAGATATGATGATGCTTTCTGCTACAGAGATAGATTTGAATTTCAATGTTAACTCTTTGACAGGTTCTCATGGATTGATCATGGGTGCTTTGGGCGGTGCTCCTGATACAGCAGCAGGTGCTAAAGTAACATTAATGACAGTACCTTCTATTAGAAAAAGAATGCCTATTATTACTGATAAAGTAACAAATATAGTAACTCCTGGAGAAAGCGTAGATATATTAGTATCCGATAGAGGAGTATGTGTTAATCCTAATAGAAAAGATTTAATAGATGTTCTTAATAAAAATAATATAGAACATAGAGATATTAGAGATCTATACGAGGAAGTTATATCTATTACAGGAGTTCCTGATAAAATTCAATATACCGATAATATAGTTGGAGTAATTGAATATAGAGATGGAAGTGTAATAGATTTAATTTACCAAGTAAAAAAATAAAATTTTTTAATAAAATATTAAGGAGTTTAATATGAAAACTTTATTCAAAAGTTTACTTGTTATGTCCATTATATTGATAATGGCTTCATGTAAAGGCGGTGATTCAGCTGCTAATTATCCTAGTGGAAACTTGGATTTTGTAGCTCCAGCAGGTGCAGGCGGCGGTTGGGATTTAACTATTAGAACAATAGGAAAAGTTCTTCAAGACACTAAAATAGTAAAAGTTCCTATGCCTGTAAGAAATGCTCCAGGAGCAGGCGGTGCAGTTCATCTTGGTACTTTACAAACTAAAAAAGGTGATGCAAGAACTATAACTGTTTATTCTCCTCCTATCATTTTCTTAAATTTAAATGGTACTACAGAATATAGTTTTAGAGATCTTACACCTTTAGCAAATTTAATAGCTGATTATGCTGCATTTGTTGTTAAAGCTGATTCTCCATACAAAAACATTATGGATGTAATGAATGCTCTTAAAGCTGATCCTAAATCTGTAAAAATAGGCGGTACATCTTCTGCTGGATCTATGGACCATGTTCAGTTCTTAATCATGGCTAGAGCTGCTGGTGTTCCAAATTTAGATCAAATAGATTATATTGCTTTCGATGATGATGGTGCTACACAAGTTTTGGGCGGACATATAGATTTATTCTCTACAAGCTTAGCTGACGTTATGGGTTTGGTTGAAAGCGGTGATTTAAGAGTTTTAGCACAAACTGCTGATAGAAGAATCGGAACAGGAATAAAAGGCGAAATACCTACTTGTATTGAATCTGGAATAAATGAAACTTTCGTTAACTGGAGAGGATTATTCGGAGCTCCTGGAATGCCTGAATATGCAGTTACTTTCTGGAAAGATGCTTTAGCTAAAATGGTTGAAACTCAAGAATGGAAAGATGCTTGCGCTAATTATGACTGGGATCAATATTATCTTAATTCAGAAGATTTCGTAAAATTGTTAGAACAAGCAGAACAAGATTACAAAACAATATTAGAAGATATTGGTATGTTGAAAAAATAAACCTATAAATAATAATATTAAATAAAGCTCAATTAATTTATATTAATTGGGCTTTAAAAAACAAATGAGGAGGGGTTATGACAATAACAGCATTGTCATCAATAATTACTATAGCAGTTGGTATAGCTTATACAATTATGACTTTTCAATTGCCGGATGCCAGTATAGGAAGAGCAGCAGAACCAAAAATTTTTCCTGCAATACTAGGCATAGCTTTTATAATATTAGGTGTTCTTCTATTAATAGATGATACCATAAAAAATTCTAAAAAAGAAAAAAAAGAAACAGTACAGTTTTCTATAGGAAACAATGGTAAGAAAATAGCTATTACAGTAGTTAATGCTGTTCTTTATGCTGTATTATTCAATGTAATAGGATATGTATTCGCTACAATAATATTCCTTGAAATAGAGCTTTTAATATTCGGAGGCCTTAAAGCTTGGAAGGTTTCAACTATAGTTGCTGTATTATTTAGTGTTATAGCTTTTTTAATATTTAATGTATTTTTGGGTATCTACTTGCCTAGATCACCATTCGGTATAATATAATAAAAATGGAGAATGCTAGTTATGGAAAGTTTTAAATTATTAATGGAAGGCTTTGGCGTAGCTATACAGCCTATAAATATATTGTGGGTAACTATCGGAGGTGTTTTAGGTACTGTTATAGGAATGCTTCCAGGACTTGGACCTGCTACAGGAGTTGCTATATTGCTCCCTCTTACATTTACTATGGGACCTGTTGCAGCACTTATAACTATGGGCGGTGTTTATTATGGTGCTATGTATGGCGGATCAAGATCATCTATACTTATAAATACACCTGGAGATGGTGCAGCTGTTGCAGCTACTTTTGACGGTTATCCTATGGCACTTCAAGGAAGAGCTGAACAGGCATTGGCTATATCTGCTATCGCTTCTTTTATAGGCGGTACAATAGCTACTGTAATAATGGCTTTTGTTGCTGTGCCTGTATCTCGTTTCGCTTTGAAATTCGGACCTGCTGAATATTTCATGTTATTCTTATTCGCATTATCTGCTACTGCTTCTATGACTGAAGGTAATGCAATAAAAGGATTTATTTCTATGGTATTCGGACTTATGGTAGCTACTATAGGTACTGACCCTCAGTCAGGTGTTAATAGATTTACTTTTGGAATATTAGAGCTTCAATCCGGAATAGATTTTCTTATCATAATCATTGCTATGTATGCTTTGGGAGAGGTATTAAAGAGCTTCAAAAATATAGAAGAAGGTAAGAAAAAAATGCAGACTAAATTCGGCCGTATATGGATTAGTATGGAAGAATGGAAAAGATGTGTATGGCCTATTATAAGAAGTTCGCCTTTCGGATTTATTATTGGTGCTTTGCCTGGAGCAGGCGGTACTATGGCTGCTTTGATGAGTTATAACAATGAAAAACAATTATCTAAACATCCAGAAGAATTTGGTAATGGTGCTATAGAAGGAGTTGCAGCTCCTGAGGCAGCAAACAATGCGGCTTCTGTTGGTGCTATGATTCCTATGTTAGCATTAGGAGTTCCTGGTTCTGGTACTACTGCTGTTATGATGGGTGCTTTGCTTATGTTAGGATTACAGCCTGGTCCTACATTGTTTACTACTCAAACTACTGTTGTATGGGGACTTATTGCTAGTATGTTCATTGGTAACATAATACTTGCAGTAGTTAATATTCCATTAGCAGGACTTTTGGTAAGAGTCTTAGCTATACCTCCTAAAATATTGTATCCTATAGTATTGGGATTAACTTTTATAGGTACTTATGCTATAAGTTATACTACTCATGATTTCTATGTATTGATAATATTCGGACTTATAGGTTTCTTAATGTCTAAAGCTAAAATTCCTAGCAGTCCTATGGTATTAGCTGTTATAATAGGAAACAGTATGGAACAGTATTTTAGAAGAGCTTACAAAGTTGCTGACGGAGATATGTCTATATTTGTTAAATCTCCAATATGTCTAGTATTATTAATATTGACTATAGCTTCTATACTATACCCTATAATAAAAATCGTTATAGAGAAAAATAAAAAAGCTAAACAAAATTAAATTAATTAATGTCCTTTATATGTTGAGGCTAGGCTTTATATATGAGCCTAGCTTTTTTATTTATATATATTTTTTTAAATTATTATATAATATTATTATTAATATATAAAAAGGAATTATAATGTATCAAGATTTTAATAAAACTAATTTACAGAATTTAGGTAATGGATTAAAAAGAAGAATACTAGCTTATTCAGATAATCTTATGACTGTTTATATGGAATTTAATGAAGGAGCTGTAGCTGAAAGTCATTCTCATAATGAACATGAACAAATTACATATATTATAGATGGTGAGTTTGAATTTATGGTTAATGGAGAGAAATATTTATGTAAGGCTGGAGATAGTCTTCATTTTGCTAAGAATATGGCTCATGGATGTAAATGCATTAAGAAAGGCAAACTTTTAGATACATTCACACCTAAAAGAGAAGATTTTTTAAACAATTAATTTATATGAATATCAATAATGCTTTAATATATTATTCTAAACAATTAGAAAAAATTAATGATGATTATAAAGTGTCTTATATTGAGGCACAAACTATTATAATGCATGCTTTAAATATTAATAAAATAAAATTAATATCAGAAGGTTTGAGAGAGCTTATAGATAGTGATATAAATAAAATAGAGAGATTTATAAATAGACGTATTAATTATGAACCTTTATCTTATATCATAAATAAAAAAGAGTTTTATGGATTAGATTTTTATGTTGATAATAATGTGCTTATACCAAGACCAGAAACAGAAGAGCTTATTGATTTGGTATTAGATTATACAAATGATGAAGATAATATTTTAATATGCGATATTGGTTCTGGAAGCGGAAATATACCTATAACATTAAAAAGATTATTTTTAGATCAGAATAAAAATATTGATATTACAGCGATTGAAATTAGTAATGGAGCTTTTGAAGTTATAAAGAAAAATGCTTTAAATATATTAGGCGATGAAAAAATTATAAATATAATAAATGCTGATGCTTTAACTTTTACGCCTGAAAATAAATTTGATATAATAGTTTCAAATGCTCCTTATGTGCCTTTAAGAGATAAAGATTTACTTCAAAAAGATTTAGAGTTCGAACCTCAAAATGCATTGTATTCAGGTTATGATGGACTTGATTTTTATAAGAGCTTTTTAAGTATAATAGAAAAATATTTAAAAGATGATGGAGCTTTCTTTTTTGAAATAGGTTATGATCAGGGAGAGGCATTAATTAATATATGCAATTCTCTTGATATAAAAAATGTTTCAGTAAAAAAAGATTTAAGCGGCAAAGATAGATTTCTTGTTTGTGAGAATATTAAGAATTGTTAATTTAATTTTAAGGAGAATGATATGCAGTATGTTAAATTTGGAAGCAGAAGAGGGGAGCATGGAGATATTAAACTTTTGGATATATTCTATAAGCATAATATAGTATTTGCTGAAGTGAAGGCTGGGGCAGAGAAAGTAAAAGAAAAGAAATTTTTAAAAGGTACTAGAATAATGATAGCTGATGGTTTAACTGCTGTTGCTATTGCCGAGGCTTTAACTGATTCGGATTCTCTTGATAAGTTTAATATCAAATTTAATAAAAATGAAATTGATAGAGTAAATATTGCAGATTGGGTAATAGCAGCCAAAGTAAAAATATATAAATTAAAAGAAGAGGATTATTTTCCTACAACAATAGGTAAATTTTATCATATAAAAAATAAAGATAAAATAAAATTAATAGATGAATTATTAGAAAAATATTTAAATTAATAAATATATGTTTATTCTTTATTGCCTCTTAATTTATCGAATAAACTTACTATACCAGCTATAATCAGACCGATTATACAAAATATTCCTCACATAAATACTCCTTTATTTGCATGTTTGATTATACCCTAATATAGTATTTAAAGCAATAGTTATAATTCCTTATAAATAATATCAGAAATAAAATTAAAATATTTATTCGTTATAGATTTTATTTTTTCATTAGCATTAATCTGTGCATAACCATTATATTTTTTTATCATTTCTATATCATTATTTGAATCGCCTGCAACTAGTATTTTATCTATATTATTTTTATTATTCTTTTCAATAAACTTATGCACAAAATCCACTCCATTTGCTTTATTAACAGTATTCTTTACTATATCAACTGTTCTAATATTAGCATAAGCTGTTACTTCTTCTTTGAACTTTTCATTAATTGTATTTGCAACAATTTCTGTACTTTCAGCATTAGGAGTCATTTTATTTATTTGTATGATATTTTTTAAATTTTCTATTTCATTTATATTTATTTTTTTATCTACTTTGAAAGGAAGATTATCATTGCCTTCTTTTGATTTTACAGACACTACATAATTATCATTTGCTATTTCTACTGTGCCGCCGAACTTTTCATGCAGAAATCTTATAACCTTATATGATATTTCATCATCTATAGTATCTTTAAATATTATTTCTCTTTTATTATTAAATACCAAAGCTCCGTTATTTGCAATTAGATAATCAAATTCTAAACCATGTTTGTCAATATGTTCAAATATAGAAAATTTATTTCTTCCTGTTGCAATGGTAAATATATTTCCAGCTTCTCTCCATTTTTTTATAGCATCGAAAACACTATCATCAATTTTTTCATGAATATATATAGTCATATCATAATCGCTAAAAAACAATTTCATAATAACTCTCTTAATTTATATTTAATTTTTATTGTTTAAATTTTTTAAATCAACACATTTTCTAATGTTTCAAAACTTTTATTTTTTGCATCAATTTTTACCATAGTACCATGTGCCATAGTAAGTTTTATTTTTCCATGTCCGCATTTTACATTTGTAAGTACAGGTATATTTAAATTGCTTAATCTTTCTATTATAGTTTCTTTAGCAGTTTTAAATCCTGTTTCTTTTTCGCCTTCAACTAAATCGCAGTTTTCAAAATCTCCTACTACAATTCCTTTTATTGATTTTCCTATTTCTTTTGAATTAAATAAAGTGGATATAACTCTGTCAATTTTATAAGGTTTTTCGTCTATTTCTTCTATATATAAGATATAATTTTTATTCAATTTTGGAAAATATTCTGTGCCGAAACTAGACATCATTACAATAAAATTTCCGCCTATAAGTATGCCTTCTGCTTTTCCATTATCTCCACAAGATATACTCTCAAAGTCTGAACCGTCTGGATTTTTATAAATGATTTTTTCTCTGCTATCTAAAACATCGAACATATTATTTAATGATGCTTCATCAAATGATTTTCCTTTTACCATATCTATGCTTGCCATTGGCGCATGAAATGTTATAAGCCCTGTTTTTTCATAAAAAGCCAAATGAAAAGAAGTTATATCGCTGTATCCTGCAAATATTTTAGGGTTATTTTTTATAATATCATAATCTAATTTATCAAGTATCCTAACAGCTCCGTAACCGCCTCTTGAGCATATAATAGCATCAACTTCATCATCTTCAAAGAAATTATTTAAATCTTCCGCCCTTGCTTCATCAGTTCCGCCGTATCCATTATGATTATCAAGCACATGTTTTGATAATTTGACTTTGTATCCTCTATTTTCTAAATATGCTATTCCTTCATCAAGTTTGTCTTTTGGGCATGCACTTGAAGGAGTTATTATTCCTATAGTATTTCCTTTTTCTAATCTTTTTGGCTTTATCATAAAATTAATTATTCTCCTATAATTTTTATCAATACTCTTTTTACTCTTTTTCCGTCATATTCTCCGTAGAAAATCTGCTCCCAAGTTCCGAAATCAAGTTTTCCATCTGTAACAGCCACAACAACTTCTCTTCCCATTAATTGTCTTTTCATATGAGCATCGGCATTATCTTCATATCCGTTATGATGATATTGACTATGAGGTTTTTCAGGAGCTAATTTTTCAAGCCATACTTCAAAATCCTGATGTAGTCCGCTTTCATCATCATTGATAAATACGCTTGCTGTTATATTCATAGCATTGCATAAAACAAGTCCCTCTTTAATACCGCTTTCATTTAGGCATTTTTGAACTTCAGGAGTGATATTTATATAACCTCTCCTTTTAGGGTAATTTATTTCTAAAACTTTTCTATAAGATTTCATTTTATTCTCCTAAAAAATTTTATTATCATAATATAATAAAACTTCAAGCATTACAAGTTTTAATGCATAGTAATATTAATATTTTTTATAATAATATTTTAATTTATTAGTTGCGGGGGGTATTAGAGTTTTAAATTTTATAAAAACTTGGGCGGGAGTTAACAATTCTAATTAAGTTTTATAGACAATTAATATTAAAATTCAAAATAAAGTATTAAAATTAAAAGGCGGGGTATGTAATAAAAGTTTAAAAATTTAATTACATTTGCCCACCCTTTATTTTTAAATTTCTTTATAATATTTGAGTATTATTTTTCTTTTTAATAATATCTGTTATTTTAGCTACCCACCCAAGATTTTTTTAAATTTCTAGCATATTCATCGCCGTGTAACTGAGGTATTATACTTTTTATTGTAGAGTAAAGTATTAATAAAAAGTAATGCTAAATAAAACAATATTATACTAATTCCAACTTTCTAATATTTTTTATATTTATATCATTTTTTGAAAGATAGCTTTTTATATCGCGTACTCTTATAGCTTTTTCATTGCTTTCTAAAAGTGTTATTAGTAAATCTTCGCCTTTCTTTATAGCTAAATAATCGCCTTTTCTCTCCTCGCTTGTTTTTAATTCTTCCTTGTTTGATAATATTTTTAATGCTTCTTTATCATTATTAGTTTCGATTTTGTAAATAGTGTTTTTTGGAAGGGATTGAATATTTTTAGCATTTAAAGGAGTAGATACTGCACTAATTATTTCGATGCCTATATGAGAAAGTAAATTATTTATTTTGTTTTTTAATAATTCTATGTCTATGGTGTCAGTTAAACTTATTTCCATATACTCTGCTTCACTCTCGCATGCAAATGGAGTAGGGGGAGTAAATACTACTTTTTCTAATGGGTGAAAACCTTTGCTTAATGCTATGCTTGCACCTGCTATTTTTAAAGCACAAATCATAACTCTTGATAAATCATGCATTCCTAAAAGTGATGATATTCCTTCTTTTTTGAATTTCATTAATACTTTATAATTTACAGCGAATATATCTCTTTTCTTTAGAGTTTTTAATTCTTCAACCATTTGAGTAAAGTTTGTATTTAAAACTTCTTTTTTGTATTTATGGCAGTATTTTTTATAATCTATACCGCAGTTTTGACAATTTCCTGTAAAGCAGTAATCTGTAAATTTCCCATTTTGAAATCTTTCGTATTCTTTATCAAAAAATTTCTGACTTACAAGAGTATCAATGCATTTCCAAGGCGTATTTATTTTTTTACTTAATAATTCTTTTATAGTGTATCCGCTTTCTTCTACTACTTCTTTCCAAACATCATATTTGAAATATTCTACCCAAGCATCAAATTTTGCACCTTTCTTATATGCTTTATAAATAATGTCTCCTATTTTTTCATCGCCTCTTGATATTATGCCTTCAATTTCTGCCATTCTAGGAGGATGATATTTTATAGCAACTTTAGTGCCTCTGAAATGATCTCTTACCTTTCCTATATAAGTAATTGCCTCTTCATCTGTAAGCTGATTATTATTTTCTAAAGGTGTATGAGGCTTTGGGATAAATACATTTATAGCAGCATTTATTTTTACTTTATTCTTTGATACCTTTATCATTTTTTCAAGAGCTTCTATTATTTCATCAGCTTCTTTGTCTGGATTATCAGTGAATCCTATCATAAAATAAATTTTTACTATCTTCCAGCCCATTTTCTGAACATCGGCAAGTATATTGTATATGGCATCTTCATCCATTTCTTTATTGATTTTTTCTCTTAATTCATGGCTTCCCACTTCTAATGCAAATGTTAATCCTGTTTTTCTAAACTGTGCTATTCTATCTGCAGTGTCTTTATCGAATGAATCTATTCTTAATGAAGGCAGAGAAAGAGAAAATCCTTTATGCTCTCCTAATGTCTGTAAATATTCGATTAATTCTCCAATATGAGGATAGTCATCAGCAGAAAGAGAGAATAAATTTAAAGTATTAGCTCCAGTTGCTTCTAATGATTCCATTGCTATATCAACTATTTTTTCTATAGTGCGGTTTCTTACAGGTCTATAAGTAATACCAGCCAAACAGAATCTGCAGCTATGAGTACAGCCTCTAGCTATTTCAACGGATATTCTATTTTGAATGCCTTCCACAAGTGGTACTAAAGGCTTCTTCACATAAGGCATTTCATTAATATTTTCAACGAATATTCTTTTTACATGTTCTCTTGGATATTTTGGAACATAAGCGTATTCGAGTTTTGAAAGCTCTTTTAAAATATCATCTCTTTTAGCTCCGTTTTTTTTGAGATTATAAATTATATCTACAAAGTTTTTCATCTCAAAATCAAACTCACCAAATAAAAATACATCAATAAAATCAGCCAAAGGGAATGGATTAAATACGCTTGGTCCTCCTGCAGCTATTATAGGTACATCTTCTCCTCTTTCATCTCTATGTATAGGTATTTGGCTTAATTCCAAAACCTGAAGTATATTTGTATATATAAGCTCATACTGCAAAGTAAATCCCAAAACATCGGCGTCTTTTACTCTGCTGAAAGTTTCTAAAGTATAAAGAGGTATATTTTTTTCTCTTAAAAGTTTTTCAAAGTCTTCAGCTACTGCATACACTCTTTCACATGAAGCGTATTCAATAGAGTTAATAACCTCATAAAGTATAGAAAGCCCTAAATTGCTGATTGCTATTTCGTACATATCAGCAAAGCACATAACGAATTTAAAAGGCATATCAGGTTTTATTATAGCATTTATTTCACCGCCTAAATATCTAGTAGGCTTTATTATATCTTCACTTTTAACAAGTTCTAGTATTTCGTTTTTCAAATTTTCGCTCATTATTTTGTATAGTCCCAATTATTGTTTTGAATTATTATATAGCAAAGTTTAGTATAATACAAATTATATTATAAATATATTAGTTTTCTAGTTTTTATTGATTAAACTATATATATATTGTTTTTTTTAATATTAAAATATTTATAATATATAAATAATCTATTAAATGGAGTATATAATGGATTTTATTACTGAAATGGAAAACTTATTGGATAAAAAAGAGCTTGATAAAGTTATTAAAAGATGTAAAGAATTAATAGAATCTAGTTTGAAACATCAATCAGACAATAGTAAATTATTTGATTTAGCTTTAGCATATTATTATTTAGGAAGAGCCCAATCTGATTATGATCAAGCTATAGAATGTTATAATAATTCTGTAAAATATTGCGATGAATTAATAGAATCAGATCCTAATATGGGTAAAGTATATACTATAAGAGGATTAGATAATCATTATTTAGAAAAGTATCAAGAGGCTGTTAAAGATTATGATAAAGCTATAGAACTAAATAGAAATGATTATTATGTAATATATAATAAAACTTTATCTTTAGCTCAGTTAGAAGAGTATCAAAAAAGTATTAATATACTTAAACAAATTGTAGATAAAACAGATGATGAATTAAAAGTTGATATATATAATAATATTGGGCTTTATTTATATTATTTAGAAGATTACAAAGAATCTTTACATTATTTAAATAAATCTATAAACTTAAATAAAAAACATTATTTAGCCTATTTTAATAGAGGAATTACAAAAGCTGCTTTAAGAGAATATAATGAAGCTATAGATGATTTTAATATAGGAATATCAATAAATAGTGAGGATTTTAGAGCTTATTATTATAGGGGAATATTAAAATGTCAAATTAAGAATTATGAAGATGCAATATTAGACTTTGATAAAATGGCTAGTCTATATATAAATATTGGTATGCATAATATTGTAAATATCATTATGGATTTTGTATATAATTTAAATAGTATAGAAAATATTTTTAATAAATTAATATCTTGTGATAATATATGGAAAAATGATAAAATATTCTCTATTTTATATGATAATGATGCAATTAAAAAAAATCCTGAGATGATAAAATATATAAAAACTAATTTACTTTATCAATATTATTTACTTACTATTCTCTCTTTTAATAATACGCTTCTAGAAAAGTATTATGATGATAAAGTTAATATAAATCATTATTTAACATTAAATACATTAATGATATTATTGGATGAAAAGAAATCTGATGCGTTAAATTCAAATAATATGAGAATAACGAATATAATAACAGCAAATGATTCAAAAGAAGGAAAAATATTAGAGGAAATTTTACAAATAAATAATAGATATATAAATATAGAAAACATAGATAATTTAATAACATTTCAAACATCTTTTTCAAGAAATACTGATTCTTTAACTATGTTCAGACTATATGGTAAAGAAAATGATAAGGAATTTACAGGAGCATCAGTGATCATAAAAAAAGATTATTTTAATGATAATAAAATAATGTCAAAATTAATTCCTATGGATATTGTTAATCAAAATCCTGTAAGAAGAAATTTATATTGGATTTTATACTATAATGAAAAAGAAAATATATTAGTTTTTAATCCTACAGATTCTAAATATACAAATGTTGTTATAGATTTAAAAGAAATTGATACCATAGATAATAGTGATTATAAATATTCTAATATAGTCAATATTATAAAAAAAATTTTTAAAAATATTTTTGAAACAGTAGATTTCATAAATAGCAATATAACTGATTGGCAGCTAAAAAATTATATATTTAGTTATTTGTTTGAAAATATAAAATATGTTATTAAACATGAAGCATTTTTTGAAGAACAGGAACTAAGAATATTAATTATATCTGATATTGAATCAAAAAATATACAAATGGATACAAAGATAAGAAAATTATATGTTAACTATCTTAAATTATTTGATGATAAATCGAATTATATAAAAGAAATTATTGTGGGCTCTAAAGTTGAAAATGTAGAATCAATAATAGAATATATTAGAAAATTGTTATCAAGTAAACAAAATAAAGAATTGCATAATATACCTGTAACTTTTTCAAAAGCACCGCTAAGATAATTGAGATATGTTAAATAGTTTATAAATAAAAAAAGATTATACTAAAAATTTTTAAGTTTGTCAATTTTTATATTGTTCTTTTTCCAGCCGCAAAAATAACCAAAAAGTGCAAGGATAAGATTAGTACCAAATAATACTAAAATTGTTTTATATGTAAATAAATTATCACTTTAAGCTCAAATATAGCCCTTCTCCGAAGGCGTACTGTGCCTGCTTCTCGCTGCAGGCGTACTTCGTATGTGGCAACAAAAGAAGTGGGCTACGGGGTAAAGCCCTGCAAATATTTTTAATTAAAAAAATTATTTTTGACAAAATATAGTTGTTTAGGTATATTTTATATAAAAATAAAAGAGGCTCACTAAAAAAGCAAACCTCTTTATATTTTTATTATTTTTATAAATGTTTTATCTAAATAATTGTGTTATATCGTTAATAGTTATGAATATAGCCAAAGTTATTAAGAAAGCAGCACCAACAGCCTGTATCTTAGTTAAAACTTTTCTGTCTATAGGTCTTCTCATTATAAGCTCTATAAATGAAAATACTATCATACCACCGTCTACCACAGGTAAAGGAAGAAGATTCATTAAGAAAAGTATCAAACTTATAGTAGCAGTAAATGAAAGTATAGTTCTAAGTCTGTATTCTATATCAACAGAAATTACCTGAGAAGAAATCTGTATTATTCTTACAGGACCTCCCAAATTTTCACGAACAGATAATTTTCCTGTGAATAAAAGTTTTAATCCATTAAGATATGATATAATATAATTTCCTGTTTCCTTGAAAGCTTCTGGTATAGATTTAGGAAAAGGTATTCCAGCAACTCTTTCAACTCTCATAGGAGTGCTGTCAAATTCTACTCCCAAACTTCCGTAAGTTCCAACTGTTTTTGAAGTTACAGGTCTTGGTATAGCTTCTCTTGTTATCTCTTCTCCATTTCTAAGGACAGTTATATTGATTTTCTGAGAAGCATTATCCATTACTATAGGTCTGAAATCTGCTATATTATTAGCATTCATTCCATTAATAGATATTATTTTATCGCCTGCCATAAGTCCAGCTTCAGAAGCAGCAGAATCAGCTATTACATTTTTTATTATTAGGTCATTTCCAAAGTATAAACCCAATGCTCTCTCTCCGCTTAAAGCCTTTAACATTTCAACAGAAGGTATTATTATATCTAAAGTTTCACCGTTTCTGTTTAATGTGAAAGTAATATTTTCAGCAGCTTTCTGTATTGCTTCATCATTTATTGTTTTTAATATATCATTATCAGATTCTACTTTTCTTCCATTTATAGCAGTGATAGTATCTCCGCTTTGTATGCCGTATTCATAAGCTAATGTTATGCCTGATTTTGAATGCATATATTTTCCATCTTTGAATACTGATACAGTAGGTGAATATAAGTCTATTTTTGAAGGAAGAGAAACCAATACAGCCAAAAGTACAAAAGCGAATAAATAATTAAAGAAAGGACCAGCAAAATAAACTATTATTCTTTTTAGAGGAGACATATTCAAAAAATCTCCTTCTTCTACTTTGCCGTCTTCAGCAATTTCACCTTTAAACTTACAGTATCCTCCGAAAGGTATTGCCGAAAATCTGAAGTCTATTCCTTTAATTTCTTTTTTAAAAAGTATAGGACCGAAACCTATAGAGAAAGCCTCAGCCTTTATTCCAACTGCTAAGCCTGCAAGTAAATGTCCCATCTCATGAACGAATACAAGCACACTTAATAGTATAATAGCACCTATCCAACTCAAATTAAGCCTCCTTAAATTATTTTATAGTTCTTATTGAGAATAATTACTAATAAGTATATATTTAATATAAATTTATTTCAATATTTTTTTATAAATTATTAACATGATACATTATAATTGTAGAATTTACAATATGTTTACATTTAATCTTTTTAAAGATAACAAAACTATTGACAAAATATATTAAATTTGTTAGATTTTTTCTATGATAAGACTTTTTATATTATTTTTATCAATTTTTTGTATATTTATTCTAGGATGCAATCATAAAATATTAAATCCAAATATTGATAATTCAAATAACAAATCAAAAACTATGTATTTTAAGTTTAAAGTATCAGGTAAATTATCTTTGAATAAATTTAAATATGGAAATGAATTTTTTAGAAATAATTTCTCTTGTACCATACCTTTAAAAGATTATGATGAATCTAAAAACAATAATACTGCTTTAATTTCAATAGTTTTATATCCTGATAATAATACATATAAATTTACATTTGACGGTTTTGAAAGTAAATAGTTATAGAAATTGTATCTATTTTATATTTTATTAGTAAATTATATTTGTTAATTTTACAATATTTTTCATTTGATTATATGTAAAAATTACTATATAATACCCTAAACTAATTAATATAAATTTACTTGAATAATATTTTGATGATAGAATATAAATCGTATATTGCAACACAAAATAGAGATTACTTTTTATCTCATAATATGGAATGTATTACTTTAAAAAATTCCTCTATAAAAAAAATTTTGAAAAGCACAAAAAAAGATGATAATTTGATAAATATATTTCTATACGATGATGATAAGAATAAATTATACGGATATTATGAAATAGATGTTAATAACAGAAAACAAATAGATGATAATTATACTAGTATAAATATAAGTGATAACTATAAGAGAAGAAGAGGAATATATTATAAATTAGAGGATAAATATTCAGACTTTTCAATATATGAAATAGATATAAAAACATTTTCAAAATTAAAAGACAGATTAATACTTTTAAATGATAATATATCTCAGACATTTTTTTCATGCTCTATAGATAATAATATTTTTAAGTACCAAGCTATAGAGACATATCCCTCACTTTATGTAGCAGAATATGAAAAGCATTTTGATAATAAGGCATATGAAAGTATATATAAAGAATATCTTCGTTTATTAAAATATTCAAATAGCGAGAATAACAGCATAGACAGGTATATAGAACTTGGAAGCTATTTAATGAATATGCTTATTCCGGAAAAAGATTTCAGAGAACATTTGCTTGACGGATTTAGAATAGTTTATCTTCATCTTGATGATAATACATATACTATTCCTTGGGATATACTTTCTTTTGATGGAAAATTTTTATCAGAAAATATAATTTTTTCATATAGCAATGCTTCTAATATTTTGCATAATAAAAAGTCAGATAATAAAAAATTAAAAATGGCCATTATATCAATACCAAATGATGATATTGTAAATGATAAACAAGAGATTGATTCTATTTTATCATTGCAGAATAATATAAAAAATATAGAAATAGATTTATATAAAAAAGAACATAATTATTTTGAGTTTGTTAAAATATTAGAAAGCTATGATATAGTTCATATTATAACTCATGGATATAAAGACGGAATAAAATTAAGTGAGGATTATATATTAAATTCAGTAACTGCATTACAAAATCCTCCTTCTCTTATTTTTATTAATGCATGCAATATGGAAGAAGTTGACAATAAATTAACAAAATCACTTCTTTCTTCTGGGGTAAGTACTGTTATTTCCGGCATTGGTTCTTTAGCTGATGGTATGTATTTAGATTTTATTTATAGTTTTTATAGTAATTTGCTTCATAAACATGCAAGAATCAATACTGCGCAGGCATATTATTTTGCTTATGTTGAAGTTAAAGAGTTTTATAAAGGGTTTATACGATATAGATTCAATGGAGTTCCTGTATATGTTTAAATTAATTAGATTTATTTATTTATTAGCGGTAATATTAGTAATTACTTCATGTAATGATGAAAATATAACACCTATAAGAACTAGGAAAATAGCTCCTAAAGTTTCAAGTGCTTTTAAATCTCCTGCATATAATTTGAGAATAAAATATATTATACTTCATTATACTGCTTTAAATGATGATTTATCTTTTAAAGTATTAACTGATCCAGGAGTATCTGCTCATTATCTTATTACTACAAGAGAAGATGAACCTATATATAAACTTGTTGATGATAATGACAGAGCTTGGCATGCAGGTATCACTATGTTTGATAATAGACATAGTATGAATGATACTTCTATTGGTATAGAAATAGTAAATTTAGGATTTTTACAAAAAGTTACAAATACTTATGAAGATTTAAGAAGAATGACAAAAAAACAAAGAGAGGAGTTATTTTTTATTCCCTATGATGAATATATAGAATTTGAGGACAGTCAAATAGAGAAGGTAGCATATTTACTTAAAGAGTTAATAGAAAAGTATGGTATAAAACCTTATAATATATTAGGGCATTCGGATATAGCTCCTTACAGAAAAAAAGATCCAGGACCTAAATTTCCATGGAAAAGACTTTATGATGAATATAATTTAGGCATATGGTATGATGAATATGATTACAGCAATTTTTTAAATGATAATGAATATAGAAAAGCAAAGGTAATGGATATAAAAGAAGAGTTTATAAAATACGGATATACAAGCATGCCTACAAACAATGTGTGGGATTTTGATTCAAGAAAGGTTCTTTATGCTTTTCAATGCCACTTCAGACCTGAAAAAATAGATGGAAATATTGATAATGAAACTTATGCTGTTATTAGGGCTTTAAATCTTAAAGTAAAAAAGATTAATGAAATGGAAGAGCGTTCTAAAGCTAATAACTTCCTTACTAATACATTCTTTACTAATATATTTATAAGCAATAATATAATAAGCACAAATTGGAGCTACAATACAAATACTTCATTAAGGAAATAGGATTTTATATATGCTTACTGTTTACATTGCTGCAAGAGATATAGGTAATTATAAAGACAATACTGAAAGATTAAAAGAGGTTTTAATTGAAAGCGATATTGTCTTAGTTGAAAGTTTCAGAGAGGCTACTACACTTTTTAAAGCACTTAATATAAATAAAGATAAAGAATGTTTGATAGAGTTTAGCGAACATACAAAAAAATCAAAAGATATTGATGAAATAATTACAAAGATTATAAATTGCAAAACTGTTACTCTTATAAGCGATTGCGGCACTCCAATATTAGAGGATCCTGGAAGATTATTACTTGAATATTGTTATGCTCATAATATAAAGGTTCGTCCTGTAGCAGGTGTAAGCAGTGTTACGGCCGCTATAATGTGTTTGCCTTTTAATTTCAAAGAATTTTATTATGCTGGGCTTTTACCTCGTGATGACAGAGAACGTGAAAAAAAATTATCATATTTAAAAAGATTAAATGTACCTGTTATAATATTAGACACGCCATACAGATTAGGCAAAGTTCTTAATGCCATTAAAAAAGTTTATTCTAAAGATAAAGAAATAGCTTTATGTTTGGATATTACAACTGAAAGCGAAGAAATCATTATAGATAGAGTATCAGATATATGCAGTGAATATCAGGAAGGCAAAAAAAGAGAATTTGTAATTGTTATAAGCTGATTATAATTTTTAATCGCACGCTGAGTGATGCTAAAAATATAAAATTGATTATTAATTCAAACTAAATTTCTTATCAAGATGCATTCACCGTGCGTTTAGAAAATTTTTAAATTTAATTAACGCTTGGGTGGGCATTCCTTTTTATAATTTAAGCTTTTAATATAAATAAAATTTTTAATTGAAATTAATACTATAAATTTTAAAGGGCGGGGTATGTAAATAAAGCAAAAAAACAAAATTTTATTTTAGATTATTATAAATATTAAATTATAACATCATAAATATTTCTTGTTTCAAGTACTTTTACTCCCACTTCATATTCACGCATATATTTAGCAAGTCTGTATCCGTTAATCAAAATTATTTTTATATCTTTTAATTCTTCTACAACTTTTTTAGCCTGCGGAGTGTAATCTGAAGTTGTTATAAAAATTCCTCTGTTTATGCCATTGACATTTTTAAGCCCATGAGCAAATTTAGTTATTTCTGTATCATTAACTTTATTATTTTCTTTATAGCATTTGCATTGTATGCCTATCATATCAAAACCGAATTTATCCATAGTAAGAGTACCATCAATTCCTCTGTCTCCGCTTCCACCTGTTCTATACTTTTTACCATAACCCATTTTTTCAAGCAGTTCTAAACATATATTTTCAAATTTAGTACCCTTGTCAACATTGTTATCACCCATAGACTGCAAACGATCAAGTATATCTTTCTCTACACTTTCATAATATTCTTCAATGCTCTTTTCTATTTCATTTCTATTTTCATCTTCTTCTAATTCTTTATTATTATTTTCTTCTATATTGTTTTTATCTTTATGCTTAATATTTATTAAATATGGAGTTTTTTCTTTTAATGTTTTGAAATCAAAGTTAGGATTTTCTTCATAGAATTTTTTACCGAAATCAGTTATTTGATATACTCCTCTATCAACATTTTCAATTAATTCTGCTTGTTTTAAAAATGTTAAATTCCAATGTATTTTATCTTTAAATTTTGAATATCCATTCTTACTTGATTTTACATTTTGATAAACTATATTATAATCTTCATCACTTGTATTTGAATACTCTTTTATCTTTTCATATGTTTTACTTCTATGTACTGCTTCATTAACTTCATAAAAAAATTTTAGAACATATTTACAATAATCTTCAGTTACTAAAAGTGCCATTTATAAAACTCCTAAACTTATACAACAAAATAATACTTTAATAATCTCTTTTTTACAATGTTTTTTATTTTATTCTGAAACCCCACCCTTTATATTTTTTAGTTTTAATTAATTATTTTACTTTTATTATATTTATAGCCCTATCAGAATTTTTAGCACCCACCCAAGTTTTATTTAAAGTTACAATCTTTTCAGCGCACGCTGAGTGATTATAAAAATATAAAATTGATTATTAATTCAAATCAAATGTATTAATAAGATTGATTTACCGTGCGTTTAGAAATTTTTAAATTTAATTAACGCTTGGGTGGGGGTGCTTTTTCTAATTTAAGCTTTTAATATAAATAAAATTTTTAATTGAAATTAAAACTATAAATTTAAAAGGGCGGGATTTAAAATATATATGTTTTTTACCAGATTAGATTCAATAAAAAACTTTAATTAGAATTTGTATAACCGGGTATTTCAAATATAAAAGTATTTGTTGAAACAAAATTTAGAAAGCATAAAAAATTGCATTCTTGATATAAAGATGAAAAATAATTTTTAATTTTATTATTGTTTTAATTTGATAATATCAGTTTCGTTTTCTTTTTTGTATTCCTGCTCTTCATCTGAATTATTTATTATAACAAATTGGCATTTTCTGTCTTTATCATTATACTCAGATGAATGAGTAGAGCCATATCCTATATATCTAAGTCTATCTTTATCTATTCCTTTATCTACTAATTTATCAAATATCGCTTTTGCTCTGTTTTCAGATAAATATATATTATAATTTGAGTCCCCTATACTGTCGCTATGTCCTTCTATTATTAGATTAATATCTCGATTATTATTTAAATATTTGCAAATTTCATCTATCCCTTCATTATATTCATTTTTTAATTCATAAGAATCAAAATCAAAAGATATTATATTTGCAGTAAGAAGAATCTCATTATCATCTTTCTGTATAACCTCAGTTTGCTTTATAACTTGAGGTTTTTCTTCTTCTAAAGCATCGTTATTTGTAAGTTCTTCTTTTTTTTCTTCTGCTTTTTTACTTACTTGTGCTTGAGTATTTGTATATTCTTTTTTTTCTTTTATAGGATCTGCTACAGTTGTAATATCATCTTTTTGTATATATGTTTTTGATGCTGTTTTTGTAGACTGACTATTATCATTATAAAGTACAGCATGGAGCTGTTTACTAAAAGCTAATACTACAACATGTTTATCATTAGTAGAACATGAAGCTGCCAAAATTAATACAAAGATTAAAGTAAAAATTTTTTTTATCATAATAACCTTCTTAATAAATTATCTTATGGTAAACCTAGCTCCAAGAAGCACCTCATGAGCATCATGGAATCCAAATCCTAATAAGTATCTGTATCCCAAATCTACGGCAAACCAATCAAGTATATTATACGCTAAACCTGCATTAATTCCAAATGCAAAAGAGCTTCTAGTAATAAGGGCTTTCCCTATAGTATCTGTATAGTTATGATACATTTGATATAATCTATTTCCAAAAGATAGCCCGAAATATATACTCATATTAGGGATTCTATTGTAAAGTGCTCTAGTAGTAAGATTATCTAATTCATTGTTTCTTACAAAAAATATATTTATATCATAATATACGCTTGCCATTATACTTTGTATCCAAGTGTCTTTTTTATTAATTACTCCTTGGAACATATATTCTATGTCAAATCTTAAAGGCACTAATCTAGTTTTTCTGAATAAATCATATCCTACAGCAAAACCGCCGCCTATATAATTATTTTTTTCAAGAAAAGGAAGCTTTCCTAATTCCAATCTATTTGTTTTATTAAGAGCCTCATGTTTGAAATTAATTTTAGGGGCTATATAAACACCTGAGAAAATTGCTGCTGAGAGATTTTTATTTGAAAAGGCAACAATAAAAAATAATAATACAATCACTAATCGTTTCATATAACAACCCTTTTATTTTAAATAAACAAAATTTTTTCTAAGTAAATTATTAGTATTAAAAATACTGTTATTAAATAAACTGCTATTCATGCCTAAACTATTATTTAAATTATAATAGCTGTTAGAATTAATTATTCTTTTTTCTCCTAAATGACTTTGAGGAGGATAAGCAGGCATTTGAACATTCTGTACCGGCATTATAATCATAGTTGATGTTTGGCATGAAGCAAGTGCAATCAATATTAATAATAATAAAGCTATTTTTTTCATAATTATCATTTCCTAAGATCCGGTATTGGGAATCTTGCTGCTATAGCAAATTCATGTGATAAAACACTATCCAAACCATATAATATTCTGTATCCTATATCCAAGTTAAGGAAGCTAGTAACATATATATCTATTCCTACAGCACCTCCTATTGCAAATGTAGGTGCAGGTACAGTTACAGTAGCTTTAACTCTTCCATTTTCTTCAAACCATCTATCATAAGTATTTGCATTTATTTTTGTACCCATTAACAGCCCTAAATATAGAGACATTATTGGCGTTCTGCTATATATTTCTTCAGCTGTAATAGTTCTTAATTCGCTTTTTTTGATATGGTATATATGCATGCTGTAATAAGCTGCAGCTAATATAGAATGCTGAGATTGTTTTACTATATTTGCAGGGTGATAATTTCCAGTCATACCATCTTTAAAAGTATACTCTAATTCTACTCTCAAAGGTATATTTCTTTGGTATCTATAGAAGTCAAATCCTGCAGAAAATCCAGCTCCTAGATAATTATTCATAACTCTCTGATTTTTACTATTTCTGAAACCTGAGTCATTAAAATTATATATAACTTTAGGTGCTAAATAAAATGCATCTATTAGAGGAAACAAAGATGAACTCATAAAGCAAGTTATTATTAATACTAATAAAATTTTTTTCATACTCAAAACCTTACAAAACATTATCAATTATTAAAAAGATATACCTATAGCCAATCTAGGAAGAGGTATTAATCTGATACCTGGTGTGAAAGAATAACCTAGTTCAAGTAAAGATATATCTATAAATGGACGAACTTCCCAATTAGCACCTGTCTGAGAAAATAAATCTATTCTAAATCCCATTTCTCCAGAGATATAAAAGTCATAAACTGTAGTAGTTTTATATCTTGTACTTCCATCATCTCTTAGTTCTTTCCCATTTACTATGAAAGTAGTCATACCAACTTTAGGAAGAAGGAAGAATCCGCTAGGAGTATCATTTTTATTGAAATAAAATCTTACTCCTATAGAAGCAGGTATAGCTATTGTACTTCCATTATAGAATTTACTTATGGCACCAGAACCAATGATATTTCCTGAACCATCTCTTACAGGTTCTGAATAGTTTCCATAATGAGTATCGAAAGCATAAAAACCTAATGTGGCATCTATTGATTGTTTAGGAAGATAAGTATAATTATATGTTAGTCTTATTCCAAACTTACCATCATAGAACTTACCGCTAGCTCCTTCCGGAGTTTTAAATATTAATTCTGTAATAAGCGGCATAGTTCCCATAGAAAATAATGTAGTACCGAAATCTATTCCTAGAGAATGCTTTAAATAATTTTGAGCATTAACTATAGCGCCTGATGTAAAAATTAATACAGATATAAAAATTATAATTTTCTTTATATTCATAATTCAAATCCATTAAAATCTTAAACTAAATCCAATTCTAGGAAATAATGCAAATCTTATATTTGAAAGATATTTTGCCCAATCCGGAAAGCTGCTCCAAGCAGGTATATTAAATGCAGAGAAACCTGCAGTTAAAGAAGTAACACCGCCTGTTACAGTATTGTATACATTCCCAGTCCAAGGTCTCACATAATAACCTATTTCAAGAATTGCTATATCTATAGTAGGTTTAACTCTCCATTCTTTAGTAGGAAATAATTCTATATTCCAACCTAACTCATAAGAAATATATAAAGCAGCATCATGAACAGTATGTTCTGTTTTTATACCTGTAAGTCCATTTTCTGTAGATACAGTGTAGAAGAATGCATCTATTCCAAAACGGAAAGCATTATAAAATTGTCTTTTGGGTCCGTAGAATTTTACTCCAAAAGTAACCGGCATAAATATAAATGAAGCATTGAAAGTTGTATCTTTACCAACAACTCCGGCATAACTTCCCTGACCCAATGCTTCTAATAATTTTCCGGCATTTTCTTTTGTTATAGTCAAATTATAAGTGCTTGAATAAAGTCCGATTCCGCTTTCTAAAGCTATTTGATTATGAACAAATATTGAATATGATATAGCAGGTATATACCAAGCAGAACCTTTTGCATCAGCATAATCAAAATATTTGTTTATATCTCCAAGGTCAAATCCCAATAATCCGCTTAGATTTACACCATTATTTACAACTGTATTAAATAGTAATGGATGAAAAATAGCTCCGCCTGGATTGAGATTAACGCTTATCATTTGTCTTCCTTTTATCCAGCTGTAATCATCGCCTGTTACTTCTGTAGAAAGAGGGAGTCCTTTAGCAAATAAAGAAAAACTATTAAATAGAATAATTAATAATATTAAATATTTTTTCATAATAAAACTCGATTATTATTTTATAGCTTCACCATTAGTAAATTTACCATTTGATTTTTTTAATATGCTTTCAATTTCAGCTCTTTTGTCAGGAGGTAAATTAGTACCAGCCAATATTTTATCGGAATCACTTAAATCTATTTTGTCAGCACCAGAATCTAAAACAGCGCTTATTAAATTTCCAACAACAGCTTCTCCGCCTTCATCATCAAGTACATCAAGTATGGCATCCACTGCTTTTTTTGCATCTTCATCCATTTTTACGACATAAAGTTCATTTCCAGCAGGAGCAGCCATTATATATCCGCCTTTATCATCTTTATATATTCCTCCTATACCTAGTACAGGTTCTTCGAAAGTGTAATTTCCATCATTTTTACTATTAGAAAGAGTAAGATTATTTCCATTTACAGTTGCATTTTGCCAATTTCCGCTTTGCATTTTTGAAAGTATTAAATCTGCGCCTGGTTTAGTTATTTTTACGCCATAATCTTTTGTACATGAAATTATCATTAAAAATGATATAATCGAAATAATAGATAGTGTTTTCATAGCATATTTCCATAAAGTAAATTATTTTTTATAATATTTTTATATTATAAATTAGCAGGTAAAATATTACAATTTGAATTGTTGATTTTTTTTATATTTTTTTACTATTTTCAATATTTTTTAAAAAAATTGAATATTTTTTTTACATTTTCTATATTTTTTGATTGCATAACTATTATCTATTAAGGTGATGAAATTACGTTTTTTTATTATATGATTGGTTCTTTTTTTTAATTAAAATATTTATATTTTTTATTATTTCATGCTTTTTTGTTTTTCTTTTTTATCTATTATAGATCTGCTTGCTAATTCATTTTTTATATCATTAATAGTTATTCCTTTTTCTACCATCAAAACTAAGCTATGATAAAGTAAATCTGATAATTCATATATAGTTTCTTTGCTGCTGTCATTTTTAGCACCTATTATAACTTCTGTGCATTCTTCACCGACTTTTTTTAATATTTTATCTATTCCGCTGTTAAATAAATAAGTTGTATATGATCCTTCTGTTTGATTGATTTTTCTTCCCTCTATAAGCTTATAAAGTTTGTCAATAGAAAAGTCTTTATAATCTTCTTTTGAATACACTTCATTAAAAAAGCAAGATTCACTTCCTGTATGACAAGCAGGACCGTCTTTTATTACTTCTATAACTAAAGCATCATTATCGCAATCAGATTTTATTGATTGTATATGCTGATAATTTCCGGATGTTTCTCCTTTTCTCCATAACTCTTGTCTGCTTCTGCTGTAGAAACAAGTTTTTTCTTCCTTTATGCTTATTTCAAGACTTTCTTTATTCATATATGCTAGAGTTAAAACTTCTTTTGTGTAATAATCTATTACTATGGCAGGTATCAAACCTTTATCATCAAATTTTAATTTTTCTATTTCATTTTGATTTATATTATTCATAAATAATTCCTAAAATATTGTTAGCAGTAATTATGCTATAAATATAGTTTTTTTGCAATATGTTAATTAATAATATTTAATAAGGTTTTACTATTAATTTTGTTAAAAAAATTGTTATATTTAGATATATTCAGTAAGATTGGTATTGAAATATTTCGCTTTTTGTTTTAAAAAAATCATTTTTTATAAAATAAATGTTAAAGTTATAAAAAATATATGAAGTGAAAAACTGATAAAATTGAAGTATTTATTAGCGACTAATAATAAGAAAATATTAATTAAAATTATAAAAAATAGTAAAAAAACTATTAAATACTATTGATTTTTTTGTATAGTTGCTTTATAATGCTCTCACTTTCATAAAAGCGATTAAAGCGTATAGTATGTTTTTCTCACTATTAATTAGGTTTTAATACTATAATTGCTCAGTTGATATATACTGTTTCGTGTTTGAAGTTTTATAAGATAAAAATATTAATGTTGTCATTCATTGAAAAATGGATTGGCTTGTAAAAAAAATAAAGAATTAGAGGTTTTGTATTTTATGCCTACAATTAATCAATTAGTAAGAAAAGGTCGCAAGCGTATAATAAACAAGACAAAATCGCCTGCATTAATGAAATGTCCGCAAAGAGAAGGGGTTTGTACTCGTGTAACAACAACTACACCAAAAAAACCTAACTCAGCTATGCGTAAAATTGCTCGTGTAAGAGTAACTAACGGTATGGAAGTAACAGCTTATATTCCTGGTATAGACCATACACTTCAGGAACACAACCGTGTACTTATAAGAGGCGGTAGGGTTAAAGACTTACCTGGTTGTCGTTATCACATAGTTCGCGGAAGCCGTGAAGCTACAGGTGTAGAAAAGAGAATGAAAGCTAGAAGTAAATATGGTACTAAAAAACCAAAGGCTTAATGGAGTGAAGTAATATGGCTAGAAGAAGAAGAGCACAAACTAGAAAAATAGATGCTGATCCAGTTTATGGAAGCGTTGTTATTAGTAAATTTATAAATAAGCTAATGTATGACGGTAAAAAAAGTAAAGCTGAAAATATATTTTATAAAGCTATGGATTTAGTTAAAGAGAAAACAGGTAAAGACGGTTTAGAGGCTTTTAATGAAGCTATAGAAAATATCAAGCCTCGTGTAGAAGTAAAATCAAGAAGAGTTGGCGGATCTACATATCAGGTTCCTGTTGATGTAAGACCAGACAGACAAAATTCTTTAGCATTCACATGGCTTATAGATGCTTCAAGAAAAAGAGGCGGAAGAAGCATGATTGAACGTTTATCAAATGAAATAGTAGACGCTATAGATGGTAAAGGTCAGGCCGTTGCTAAGAGAGATACAGTTCATAGAATGGCTGAAGGTAACAAAGCATTCGCACACTTTAGGTGGTAGTTTTTAAGGAGAATATTTAAGTGGCACGTCAAATTTCATTAGAAAACACACGTAATATTGGTATTATGGCTCACATTGATGCTGGTAAGACTACTTTAAGTGAGCGTATATTATTCTTTACAGGTAAAACACATAGATTAGGCGAGGTTCATGAAGGTGCAGCTGAAATGGACTGGATGGAACAGGAAAGAGAAAGAGGTATTACAATTACTTCTGCTGCAACAACTTGTTTTTGGAATGGTCATAGAATTAACTTGATAGACACTCCGGGACACGTTGACTTCACTGCTGAGGTAGAAAGATCTTTGAGAGTATTAGACAGTGCAGTTGGTGTTTTCTGTTCAGTTGGAGGTGTACAGCCTCAGAGTGAAACAGTTTGGAGACAAGCAAGTAATTATAAAATTCCTAGAGCTATTTTTGTTAATAAAATGGACAGAATAGGTGCTAATTTCTATGCTGTTTTAGATCAAACTAGAGAAAGATTAAAAGCTAACAGTCACCCAGTAGTTATACCTATAGGTGCAGAAAGTAATTTCGAGGGTGTTGTTGACTTAGTAAATATGAAAGAAATAATTTGGGTTTCTGAAGATGGCATGAAAATGGAAGAGAGAGAAATCAGACCTGAATTAAAAGAAAAAGCAGAAGAATACAGAAATTCTTTATTAGAAGCAATCGTTGAATATGATGATGATGCTATGAATAAGTTCTTTGAAGGTGAGGAAATAGATGTTCCTACTATAAAAAGACTTATAAGAACAGCTACATTAACAGCTGACTTCTTCCCAATGTTCTGCGGTACAGCATTCAAAAACAAAGGTATTCAAGTATTAATAAATGGTGTTGTTGATTATTTACCATCTCCTATAGATAAGCCTGAAGTAGAAGGTACAGATTTAGATGGTAATGTTATAAAAAGAAAAATTGCTGATGATGAGAAATTCAGTGCATTAGCATTCAAAATAATGACAGACCCACACGTTGGAAAAATAGCATTCTTAAGAGTTTATTCTGGAATATTAGAATCTGGTTCTTATGTTCTTAATGCTACAAAAGGTAAAAGAGAGCGTATCGGAAGAATACTTCAGATGCATGCTAATAAAAGAGAAGAAATTGAACAGGTATATGCTGGTGATATAGCAGCAGCAGTAGGACTTAAAGATACTACAACAGGTGATACATTATGTCCTGAAAATGCTCCTATCATCTTAGAATCAATTAACTTCCCAGAGCCAGTAATTAACGTTGCTATAGAGCCTAAAACAAAAGGCGACAGAGATAAAATGTCAGTTGCTTTATCAAGACTTGCTGAAGAAGACCCAACATTCAGAGTTAGCTTTGATGAAGAAACAGGTCAGACAATCATCGCAGGTATGGGTGAGCTTCACTTAGAAATCATCTGTGATAGAATGAAAAGAGAATATAAAGTTGAGGCAAATGTTGGACGTCCTCAAGTATCTTATAGAGAAGGTATCAAGAAAACAGTTGAGGTACAAGGTAAATTCGTACGTCAGTCAGGCGGTAAAGGTCAGTACGGTGATGTATGGCTAAGAATAGGACCTAATGAACCTAATGGCGGATTCAAATTCAATAATGAAATCGTTGGAGGAGCAGTACCAAGAGAATATATACCAGCTGTAGAAAAAGGCTGTGTAGAATCTATGAATACAGGTGTTCTTGCTAACTATCCAATGCTTGATGTTGTAGTATCAGCATTTGACGGTTCATTCCACCCAGTAGACTCATCAGAAATGGCATTTAAGATTGCTGCTTCTATGGGATTCAAAGATGGATGTAAAAAAGCAGATCCTTATTTGTTAGAGCCTATGATGACAGTAGAAGTTGTAACTCCTGAAGATTATATGGGTGATATAATAGGTGACTTGGCTTCAAGAAGAGGACAGGTTCACGGATTTACAGATAAATCTGGTTATAAATCTATCAATGCTACAGTACCTCTTGCAGAGATGTTCGGTTATACAACAAGTATAAGAAACGTATCTCAAGGTAGAGCAAGCTATACAATGCAGTTCTCACATTATGAGGAAGTACCTAAAAACGTAGCAGAAGAGATAATCGGTGCTAGAATGGGTAATAATAAGTAAGTAAGTAACTAATAAAATATTAGTATTAAAATAAAAAATAAATTTCCTAAAGGATAAAATAATTGGAGGATTAAAATGGCTAAAGGAACTTACGAAGGTAATAAAACACACGTAAACGTTGGTACTATTGGACACGTTGACCATGGTAAAACAACATTAACATCAGCAATAACAGCAGTATCATCTGCTATGTTCCCAGCAACAGTACAGAAAGTTGCTTATGACTCAGTAGCAAAAGCTTCTGAAAGTCAAGGTAGAAGAGACCCAACAAAAATATTAACAATCGCAACATCACACGTAGAATACGAATCTGACAACAGACACTACGCACACGTAGACTGTCCAGGTCACGCTGACTACATTAAAAACATGATTACAGGTGCTGCTCAGATGGATGGTGCTATCTTAGTAGTATCAGCAGAAGACGGTGTAATGCCACAAACAAAAGAACACGTACTTCTTTCTAGACAAGTAGGTGTAAACTACATCGTTGTATTCTTAAACAAATGTGATAAATTAGATGACCCAGAAATGGCTGAAATAGTAGAAGCAGAAGTAATAGACGTATTAGACCACTATGGTTTCGATGGTTCTAAAACTCCTATCATCAGAGGTTCTGCAATTAAAGCTATTCAAGCAATTGAAGCAGGAAAAGATCCTAGAACTGATCCAGATTGTAAATGTATATTAGACTTATTAAATGCATTAGATACATATATTCCAGATCCAGTACGTGAAGTAGATAAAGACTTCTTAATGTCAATCGAAGACGTATACTCAATTCCTGGAAGAGGTACAGTTGTTACAGGAAGAATTGAAAGAGGTAAAATTGAGAAAGGTAATGAAGTTGAAATCGTTGGTATCAGACCTACTCAAAAAACAACTTGTACTGGTGTAGAAATGTTCAAGAAAGAAGTTGTTGGTATAGCTGGTTATAACGTTGGATGTCTTTTAAGAGGTATTGAACGTAAAGCAGTAGAAAGAGGACAGGTATTGGCTAAACCAGGTACAATCACACCTCATAAAAAATTCGAAGCTGAAGTTTATATCTTGAAAAAAGAAGAAGGTGGAAGACACAGCGGTTTCGTAAGCGGTTACAGACCACAAATGTACTTCAGAACAACAGACGTAACAGGAGTAATCAATTTACAAGGTGATGCACAAATGATTATGCCTGGTGACAATGCTAACTTAACTATCGAACTTATCACTCCAATCGCTATGGAAGAAAAACAAAGATTCGCTATACGTGAAGGTGGTAAAACAGTAGGTAACGGTGTTGTAACAAAAATATTAGAATAATTTAGAGCGAAAATAAAAGGGTATACCTTTTAATAAAAGATATACCCTTTAATAAATTAAGAGAAAGCGAGTAATTCAAGCTATGAAAGAACAGAAAATACGAGTTAAACTAAAAGCCTTTGATATTGAGCTTATTGATCAATCAGCTCAGTCTATAGTAGCTAGTGTAAAGAAAACAGGTGCTAGAGTATCAGGACCTATACCATTACCTACAAGCATTCGTAAGGTAACAGTAATAAGAAGTCCGCATGTAAACATTAAGTCAAGAGAACAATTTGAGATGCGCATATATAAAAGATTAATAGATATCTTTGATGTAACACCTCAGACAACAGAGTCTCTTAAGAAATTGGCGCTTCCAGCTGGGGTTGATGTTCAGCTTAAATAAGCGTTTAATTAAAAAATATTAAAGATAAAGCTTTACTACGTTTTATCTGTAATAGTTTGAAACATTAAAAAGTAGTAAGTAAAATCATTATAGAGGATTCGCCGATGGTAGGAATAATTGGCAAAAAATTGGGTATGACAACAGTTTTCGATGAGACTGGTAATGCTATAGCAGTAACAGTTGTAGAGGCTGGACCATGCACAGTTATGCAGATAAGAGATAATGAGAAAGATGGCTACAGTGCTATTCAATTAGGCTACGGTGCCGTAAAAGAAAAGCATTTAAAAAAGCCTCAGATAGGTCAATTTAAAAAAGCAAATTTAGAGCCTAAGAAATATTTAAAAGAGTTCAGAATGGACGATGCTAGTTCTTACACAGTAGGTCAAGAGCTTAAAGCAGATATATTTCAAGCAGGCGATTTTATAGATGTTAGTTCTTTGAGTAAAGGTAGAGGTTTTGCCGGCGTAATGAAAAGACATAATTATGACGGCGGTCCTATGAGCCATGGTTCTAACTTTAGAAGAAGAGCAGGTTCTATAGGTTGTAACAGCTACCCTGCAAGAGTATGGAAAGGTAAAGGTATGCCTGGACATATGGGTAATACTTTGACTACTATACAAAACTTAAAAGTAGTTGAAATAAGACCAGATGATAATTTGATTATGATAAAAGGTGCTATACCAGGTGCTATAAACAGCATAGTGAAATTAACATCAGCAGTAAAGAAACGTAATAAGAAGAAAAACTCAATGAATTAATAGAGTGAAATAATAACAGGATGATAAAATGGAAGTAGTAATACTAAATGAAAATGGAGATAGCGTAGGCAATTTAGAGATTGTTGACGAGATATTTAAATCAGAAGTTAACAATAATCTACTTTACGAAGCAATCAAAAATGAATTAGCTAACAGACGTCAGGGAACTCACTCTACAAAAACAAGAGCAGAAGTTTCAGGAGGCGGTAAAAAGCCTTGGAGACAAAAAGGTACAGGAAGAGCTAGAGCAGGTTCTACTAGATCCCCAATTTGGGTAGGCGGTGGTAAAACACATACTCCTAAGCCTAGAGATTATAGCTACAGATTGCCAAAGAAAATGAAACGTAAGGCTCTATTGTCTGTTTTATCTTTAAAATATGGAAGCAATGTTCTTAAAGTTTTTGAGGATTTTACATTTGACGCTCCAAAAACAAAAAGAATGGCTAGTTTTATAAGTAAGGTTAAAGAACCAAATACAAGAAAGGTGGCATTTGTAGTAGGTAAAGATGAATCTTTAGGAGATAATTATAATAAATTATTATTATCTTTAAGAAACATCAAAGATTTAAAGCTTGTAAATGCAGACAGTATGTCTATACATCCTTTATTTTATGCTGATGAGGTATATTTTACTAAAACAGCTTTATCTAAATTAAATGCTAGAATTAAGGGTTAAAAAATATGAGCATGTATTCACTTTTAATTGAGCCTATACTTACAGAAAAAAGTAATATGCTTAGAACTGAGCCTAGAGGAACAGAGAAGCGTTATTATGTATTTAAAGTAAGACAGGACGCTAATAAGACAGAATTAAAGAAAGCGGTTGAGAAAATATTTAATGTACATCCGCTAGATTGTAAGATAATAAATGTTAAGCCTAAGAAGAAAAATCGCAGAATGAGCAGACGCGGATATACACGCAGCTATAAAAAAGCGATAATAGTTCTTGACGGCAAAGAATCAATAGATATAGTAAAATAATGAGGGATACCGATGGCTATTAAGAAATTTAAACCGACAACACCAAGTTTGCGTTATCGTACAGTAGTAGATTTTTCGGATATTACAACAAATGAGCCTTGTAAATCATTAGTATGCGGAAAAAAACGTATAAGCGGACGCGGTTCAAATGGTCGTATAACTATGCGTCGTCGCGGAGGCGGACATAAAAAACTATTTAGATTTGTAGATTTTAGAAGAGATAAACATGATGTAGAAGCTAAAGTAGTTTCTATAGAGTATGATCCTAACAGAACAGCTCGTATAGCTTTACTACACTACACAGATGGCGAGAAAAGATACATAATATGGCCATTGGGACTTAATGTAGGCGATAGAGTAGTAAGCGGTGAAAATGCAAAAGTTAAAATTGGATGCAGTTTACCATTGAAAAAAATTCCATTAGGTACTATAATACATAACATTGAAATAACTCCTGGAAAAGGCGGTCAGCTTGTTAGAGCAGCAGGAGGTGGTGCTCAGATAACAGCTAAATCAGGCGGTTATTGTGTAATAAGACTTCGTTCAGGCGAAGAAAGAAGAATACTAGAAAACTGTTATGCTACTATAGGTCAGATTGGAAATTTAGATCATTTCAATACTACAGACGGTAAAGCTGGAACTACTAGACATAAAGGTAGAAGACCTAAAGTAAGAGGTGTTGTAATGAACCCAGTAGATCACCCACACGGTGGTGGTGAAGGTAAAAGCGGACAGGGTAACCCACATCCGGTTTCACCTACAGGTGTACCTACTAAGGGATACAAAACTAGAAAGAAACACAAGTATTCTGACAGATTAATAATCAAGAGAAGAGGGGGTAAGAAGTAATGTCTCGCTCTATTAAAAAAGGACCTTTTGTAGATAAGAATCTTTTTAAGAAGATACAAGCTGGAGATAATAAGCATCAAATAAAAACTTATAGCCGTGCTTCAACAATTATTCCAGAAATGATAGGTTTTACTATAAATGTTCATAACGGAAAAACATTTGTAGCAGTTTATATACAAGAAAATATGATAGGTCACAAATTAGGCGAATTTGCACCAACAAGAAAATTTATATCTCATGCCGGTGCCGCTAAAGTAGGTAAGAAATAAGGATTTAGACTATGGATTATAAAGTAAAGGTACGTTATTTACGCATTGGCCGCAGAAAAGTAGCAAGACTGCTTCCTTTTGTTAAAGGTGAGTATGTAAACCATGCTATATCTAATCTAGCAACAATGCCTCAGATGTCATCAGTAGTTCTAAGAAAGGCTATTAAGAGCGGAATAGCTAATGCTATATTCCAATCAAGAAATATTAACCCAGATACATTATGGGTAAAAACTGCTTTTGTTGATAAAGCACCTACTCTTAAAAGAATACGTGCAGCAAGCAGAGGCAGTGCTGATCCAATATTAAAAAGACTTTCACATATTACTATAATTTTAAGTGATGATAAAAAACCTGAAAAGAAAAAATTAAAAGCTAAGAGTGCTAAAACAGAAGAAGCACCTAAAGCAGCGGAGGTATAAACTATGGGTCAAAAGGTTAGTCCAATAGGCTTAAGACTCGGAATTAATAAAACTTGGTCTAGTAAATGGTTTGAAGATAGCAGAACTTATGCAGACAGTTTGCACGAAGACTTATCTATCAGACGCTATATAATGAATTATTATTATAAAACATTAAAAGAAGAACAAAAGAAAATAGGCGGAAAAAAAGAGTCTTTTGACCCTGCTATATCTGATATACAAATAGTACGTTTCCCAGATAGAATAAATATTTTCATCTCTACTGCAAGAGCAGGAGTTGTAATAGGTCCTAAAGGACAGAGAGTTGAAACTGTAAAAACAACTGTTCAAAAAATGGTTAAAAAACCAGTTCATTTCTCTATTACAGAAATAAGAGATGCAGAGTTAGATGCTAATTTAGCAGCACAAAGCGTAGCTCGTCAATTAGAAATGCGTGTTGCTTTCAGAAGAGCTATGAAAAGTGTTATAACTCAGGCTATGAAGAAAGGTGCTAAAGGTATAAAAGTTATGTGTTCTGGTCGTTTAGCAGGTGCTGATATTGCTAGAACAGAACAATATAAAAATGGTTCAGTACCATTACATACATTGAGAGCTAATATAGATTATGGCACTGCAGAAGCACTTACTACATTCGGTATTATCGGAATAAAAGTGTGGATCTATAAGGGTGAAATTCTTGATAAGAAAGAACATAAACAAGATGATGCAGGTAAAG
This sequence comes from Brachyspira hyodysenteriae ATCC 27164, assembly GCF_001676785.2. Taxonomy (NCBI): domain Bacteria; kingdom Pseudomonadati; phylum Spirochaetota; class Spirochaetia; order Brachyspirales; family Brachyspiraceae; genus Brachyspira; species Brachyspira hyodysenteriae. The sequence goes on from NZ_CP015910.2 coordinate 373,670, forward strand.
TTATCAGTGCCAAAGGAGATAGATAATGTTACAACCATCAAGAATGAAATATCGTAAACATCATAGAGGCAGAATGAAAGGCAAATCTAAGAGAGGAAGTAATTTGACTTTCGGAGATTACGGTCTTATGGCATTAGAGCCTGTATGGCTTACAGATAGACAAATTGAGGCTGCACGTATTGCTATATCAAGACATGTTAAACGTGTAGGTAAAATGTGGATAAAAGTATTTCCTGATAAGCCTTATACTAAAAAACCTGCTGAAACTAGAATGGGTAAAGGTAAAGGTAACGTTGAATATTGGGTAGCTGTAGTTAAGCCTGGAAAAGTAATATTTGAAATAGCAGGTGTTCCAGAAGAATTAGCTCAATCAGCTTTCAGACTAGCTGGTTTCAAGCTCCCTATCAAAACTAAGTTCATTAAGAGGGAGGCTATATAATGGCTAAGAACACTAAAGATTATAAGTCATTAGGTTTAGAAGAGCTTAAAGGTGAACTTCTAAAATTAGAAAAAGAATATCAAGAGCATAGATTTGAAAAAGTAGTTGGTGATGCTAGACAAACTCATCAATTAAAGAAAGCTCGTAAAGATATAGCTAGAGTTAAGACATTTATTCGTCAGCATGAACTTGGCATAAAAAAATAGTGAGGTATTACTGTGGAAAGCAAAGCAAAAAAATATAAAAGAGTACTTGAGGGAATTGTAGTTTCTGATAAAATGGATAAAACTATAGTTGTTAAAGTAGAAAGCAAGCAGAAACACCCGCTTTATGGTAAAACTATTAGTAAAAATAAAAGATATAAAGCTCATGATGAAAAAAATGAATGTCATGAAGGCGATTTAGTAAGAGTGATAGAGTGCAGACCTCTTAGTAAAGATAAAAAATTCAGATTAACAAAAATAATCAAGAAAGCAGAGCGTATAGAAAAAGATTCTATGGACAGCGATGTAGAAAGCGTATTAAAACGTGAAAAACATGCTCCTGAAGCAGCTGTTTCTTCACAGGTTGAAGGAGAGTAATAACTATGATACAAGTACCAAGCACTCTTAATGTAGCTGATAATACAGGCGTTAAAAAGTTAAAATGTATTAAGGTATTAGGCGGAAGCAGACGCAGATATGCTACTTTAGGTGATGTAATTATCTGTTCTGTAACAGATATAATACCTACTTGCTCTATAGAAAAAGGTAAAGTAGTAAAAGCTGTAATAGTAAGAGTAAAAAAAGAAGTTAGACGCCCTGACGGTTCATATATTCGTTTCGACGAGAATGCTGCTGTTATAGTAGATGACAAGAAAGAGCCACGCGGTAAACGTATATTCGGACCTGTAGCTCGTGAACTTAGAGACAGAGGCTTTATGAAGATAGTATCACTTGCACCAGAGGTAATATAATTATGATAAAGAAACAAGATTTAAGTAAGACAAAATACAAAGTAAAAAAAGGCGATACTGTTGAGGTAATAGCTGGAGAGCAAAGCGGAGAACGCGGAGAGGTATTGTCTGTAGATAGAACAAGAGGCAGAGTTTTAGTAAAAAACATCAATATGGTTAAAAAAACTATGCCTAAAAGCCAAGAGAATCAAAAAGGCGGAATAGTTGAGAAAGAAGCTTCAATACATATATCCAATGTAATGGTAGTAAACAAAGCTGGTAAAGCTACTAGAGTTGGAAGAAAAGAAGTAGACGGTAAACTAAAAAGATATGCCAAAAAATCAGGCGAAGTTCTTGATAAGTAAGTAGGAGAAAATAAATTATGTCAGTATTGAAAGATAGGTATGAAAACGAGATTAAACAGTCTCTTCTAAAAGATATGAATTTAAGCTCTACTATGGCTATCCCTAAAATCGAGAAAATAATAATCAATATGGGAGTAACTCAGGCTGTAACAGACAAAAAATATGTTGATTCTGCTGTAGAAGAACTAAGCCAGATAGCAGGACAGAGAGCTGTTGTAACAAGAGCTAAAAAGTCTATAGCTAACTTCAAATTAAGACAAGGTATGCCTATAGGCTGCAGAGTAACTTTAAGAGGCGAAAGAATGTATGACTTCTTAGAGAGATTAATATTCATAGCATTACCAAGAGTAAGAGACTTCCAAGGTATTCCTAGAAGAGGTTTCGATGGTAATGGTAATTACAACTTAGGAATAAAAGAACATACTATATTCCCAGAAATAAGTTTTGATAAAACAGATGCCGTAAAAGGCTTAAATATAACAATAGTAACTACTGCAGATAATGACGATATGGCACGCACTTTATTAGAAAGAGTTGGTTTGCCATTCCGTGCAGCACCTAAAAGTCAGGAGAATAAATAATGGCTAGATTGGCACTTAAAGTTAAAGCTACAAAAAAACAAAAATATAAAACAAGACAATATAATCGTTGCCCAATATGCGGCAGACCTCGTGCTTATATAAGACAGTACAAGATGTGCAGAATATGTTTTAGAGATTTAGCAAATAAAGGTTTGATACCGGGCGTAACTAAGTCTAGTTGGTAATTTAAGGAGAATATGAATGAGTGTACATGATCCAATAGCAGATGCTTTAACTATAATAAGAAATGGTTGTAGAGCAAAAAAAGAGGCTGTTACTATACCTTTTTCTACAAAAATGGAAAATATACTTGCAATTTTAAAGAAAGAAGGGTATATTAATGACTTCAAAAAAGTAGAAGTAAAAGATAAAAATTTCTTCCGCATAGAAATAGATTTGAAATATTATGAGGGAAGTTCAGTAATAGAAGGAATTCAAAGAGTATCAACTCCAGGTTTAAGAGTTTATACATCAGTAGACACTATACCTCAAGTAAAAAATGGTTTCGGTATATCTGTAATATCTACAAGTAAAGGTGTAATGACAGATAAAGAGGCTAGAAAAGAAAAAGTTGGCGGCGAAGTTTTATGCTACGTTTGGTAATAAATTATTAAGAGGGTATTAATAATGAGTAGATTGGCAAATAAACCTATATCGATTCCTCAAGGCGTTGAAGTTAAGATAGACGGACATAAAGTAATCGTAAAAGGTAAAAGAGGGGAGTTGACAAGAGAGTTTTTTGATTATATAATATTCGAACTCGAAAATAATTCTCTTTGGGTTAAACCTCCTAAGATTGAAAGTACTGACGAGAAAGCTATTAAAGAAAATAAAGCTAAGTACTCTGCACAATTAGGTTTAGTATGGAAGCTTATTTCTAATATGATAGAAGGCGTTACTAACGGATATAAAAAAGTTCTTCAATTAGAAGGTACAGGTTATCGTTCTAATGTTCAAGGAGATACTATAACATTGCAATTAGGTTTTTCTAGTGATGTTAAAATGAAAATACCAGCAGGTATTAAAGTAACAGTAGAAAAAGATACTAAAATCATTATTGAAGGCAATGATAAAGAACAAGTAGGCGAGCTTGCTATGAATATCAAAAAGAAAAGACCTGTTGAGCCTTATAAAGGTAAAGGTGTTAGATTTGACGGCGAGCATGTAAAATATAAAGAAAGTAAAAAAGCTGCTAAGTAAGGGGTTTTTTATGGGTTTAAGAGAAAAGATTAAAGCTCAACGCGAAAGAAGAAAAAGAAGTATACGTATAAAGATAGAAGGAAGCTCAGAGCGTCCAAGACTTACAGTTCATAAAAGTCTTAAATATGTATCTGCTCAAATAATAGATGATAGCAAAGGTATCACTTTAGCATCAGCATCTTCTCAAGAAAAAGATTTAAAAAGCGGTAAGAATGTGGATATAGCTAAAGAAATAGGTAAAGTTTTAGCTACTAGAGCAAAAGAGAAAAATATAAGTGAAGTTGTATTTGACAGAAACGGATATATATATCATGGAAAAATAAAATCCCTAGCTGACGGTGCTCGTGAAGCAGGATTGAAATTTTAAGGAGTATTACCTTGGCACACGATATAAATAACAACGAAGAAAAAAGTATGTATGAAGAGCGTCTAATAACTTTAAACAGAGTAGCTAAAGTTATGAAAGGCGGAAGACGTTTTAGATTTGCCGCTTTGATGGTTTTAGGCGATAAAAATGGTCATGTTGGTTTAGGTTACGGTAAAGCAAACGAAGTACCAGATGCTATAAGAAAAGCTATAGAACAAGCTAAGAAAAACATGATAGAAGTAAACTTAAAAGGTGAAACTATACCTCATAATACAGTTGGTGTATTTAGAAGCAGCAGAATAATTATGAAACCAGCTTCTAAAGGTACAGGAGTTATTTCTGGAGGTCCTGCTCGTGCTGTATTAGAATTAGCAGGAGTTAAAAATATTCTTTCTAAATCTTTAGGAAATAACAACTCTATGAACCTAGCTAAAGCTACTTTTGAAGGTTTAAAATCTTTGAAAACAGTTGAGTTTATGGCTAATAAAAGAGGTGTAAGTATAGATCAGATTTATGGGAGGGCAGAATAATGGCTAAAGTTGTAATAACATTAGTAAAATCTCCTATAGGCTATGAGAAATCTCAAAGAGCTACAGTTGTGGCTTTAGGTTTCAAAAAGGGCAAAAGAGTTGTAGAAAAAGAAGCAACTCCTCAAATAAACGGAATGATAAATAAAATATCACATCTTCTTAAAGTAGAGTATAAGTGAGGTTCTTAAAAATGGCACAAGAAAATACAAAAATATTAAGAGCTCCTAAGGGATCTAGTAAAAAACGTCATAGAGTAGGACGCGGACAAGGTTCTGGTTGGGGCTGTACTGCAGGCAGAGGTGATAAAGGTGCTCAGTCTCGTGCCGGTTACAGCAGAAGAGCTGGTTTTGAAGGCGGACAAATGCCTTTACACAGAAGAATTCCAAAAAGCGGATTCACTAATGCAGCTTTCAAAAAATGTGTTAATATTATAAATGTTGGTGATTTAGATTCTATAGGCGGTAATGAAATCACAAGAGAAACTTTACTTCAAATGGGTTTCTTATCATCTAAGAGAGATTATATTAAACTTCTTTCTATGGGTGAAGTAAAAAATGCTGTTACTATAACAGTTGATATGGCTAGCAAAAAAGCTATAGAAAAAATAGAGAAATCTGGCGGTAAAGTTGTAATACATGAACGTAAAAAATATATTAGAAAAAAAGAAGATAAAAAGTCTTAAGGTAGATTATAATGTTTAAATCGTTTGCTAATATATTTAGAGTACAAGAATTAAGAAGCAGAATCTTATTTACTGTTATTGCTATATTAGTTTATAGAATAGGAAGCCATATTCCAACACCTGGTATAGATCCTACAGCTCTTTTAGGTTTCTTGTCCTCATCTCAAGGCGGAGGAGGACTTTTAACTATAATGGATTTATTCTCAGGCGGTGCTTTATTTAGATTTTCTATATTAGCACTTGGTATTATGCCTTATATTTCTGCTTCAATCATAATGCAGCTTCTTGGCGTAGTTATTCCTGCTTTGGAAAGAATGCAAAAAGAAGGTGAGAGCGGTCGTAAAAAGATAAATCAGTATGTTAGATATCTAACTCTTGTTCTTTGTATAGTACAATCTGCAGCTATGGCTAGCTGGATTCAGAGTATAAATGAAGGTGCTATGATATTTATGAATCCTGGTATAGGATTCATACTTCTAGTAGTTGTAACAGCTACTGCTGGTACCATGTTCTTGATGTGGCTAGGTGACCAGATTACAGAACGCGGCCTTGGTAACGGTATATCTGTTATAATTTTTGCCGGAATTGTTGCTCGTATTCCTGCTGGTGTGTATGATGTTATACAAAAGAGAGAAAGTGAATATTTGAATTCTTTAGTAATAGTTCTTTTCTTTATAATTTTCGCAATAGTAATATTCTGTGTAGTTTATGAAGAAAGCGGACAAAGAAGAATTCCTGTTCAGTATGCTAAAAGAGTTGTAGGCAGAAAAGTATTCGGAGCTCAATCAACTCATATACCTTTCAAAATCAACCCATCCGGTGTAATTCCTATAATATTTGCTTCAGCTTTAATGGCAATCCCTGCTCAAATAGCTAGCTTGACTAGAGGAGTTCAATGGAGATGGCTTGATGCATTGCTTAGATTCTTCTCTTATGGAAGTTGGGCATACATAATTCTTTATTGTTTATTAGTTATAATGTTTGCCTATGTTTATACATCAGTACAATTCAACCCTGATGATATAGCAGAGAATCTTAAGAAATCTGGCGGTTTTATACCTGGTTATAGACCTGGTACTCAAACTGCAGAATATTTGAAAACTGTATTAAGCAGAATCACTATAGGCGGTTCAATATTCTTAGCAGCAATAGCAGTATTTCCAGATTTAATGTCTAAGATTCCTATATTTGCTCCTTTCAGAGGTACAAATAATTCGCTTGTTTATTTGATGGGTGGAACATCAGTAATGATTAGTGTAAGTGTTGCTGTTGAGTTATTAAAACAAATAGAGTCTTATTTGCAAATGCATAACTATGACGGCATATTAAAGAAATCTAAGGTGAGAAGGTAATAATATGGCTGAGAGAGAAACTATAGAAGTAGAGGGTACTGTAGTAGAGCCTCTTCCAAATGCTACTTTTAGAGTAGAGTTAGAAAATGGTCATAAAATATTGGCTCATATATCAGGTAAAATGCGTATGAATTTTATCCGCATACTTCCTGGAGATAAAGTAACTATAGAAATGTCTCCCTATGATTTAACAAAGGGTAGAATAATTTATCGTTATAAGTAATAAATTAAATGGAGATTAGTTACAATGAAAGTAAAAAGTTCTATAAAAAAACGTTGTAATGACTGCCAAATAGTGAAGAGAAAAGGCGTCGTTAGAGTTATATGTAAGAAAAACCCAAGACATAAACAAAAACAGAAGTAATTAATTTAAGGAGATAATTAATATGGCACGCTTAATGGGTGTTGAAATAAGAAATAATAAAAGAATAGAAATAGCCCTTACTGATATATATGGTATAGGACGTACTCTTGCTCATGTTATTTGTGATAAAGCTAATATAGATTACTCTATTAAAGCTAAAGATTTAACAGATGCACAAATTACTGCTTTAAGAGATGCTATAGAAGCCACTACTAAAGTAGAAGGTGATTTACGTACAGAGCTTTATAATAATATAAAACGTTTGAAAGATATTCACTCATACCGCGGAATGCGTCATATTAAGAGGCTTCCTGTACATGGTCAGCGCACTCGCACAAACTCTCGTAATGCTAGAGGCGGCGGTGCAAGAAAAGCTATTGCTGGTAAGAAAAAAGCACCAGGTAAAAAATAATTAATGGGGGAGAATAGTGGCTACTCAAAAAGGTAAAAAAACTCTAAAAGATAAAAAAATTAAAAAAGATAGAAAAGTTGAAGCTTTTGGTATAGTACATATAAAGGCTAGCTTTAATAATACAATAGTTACTATAACTGATAGAAATGGCGACACTTTATCATGGGCTAGTGCAGGTTTAGACGGAGATTACAAAAGTAGTAAAAAATCTACACCTTTCGCAGCACAGGTTGCTAGTGAAAAAGCATCTAAAAAAGCTTATGAAATGGGTGTAAGAGAAGTGGAAGTTTATGTAAAAGGTCCTGGAATGGGAAGAGAAAGCTCTATAAGAGCAGTTGAAGCTTCAGGTCTTAAAGTTAAACTTATCAAGGACGTAACTCCAATGCCTCATAATGGCTGCCGTCCTAGAAAAAGAAGAAGAATATAATAGTTAATTAAGAATTGTATTGAAATAGGAGATAAATAATTATGGCAAGATATAGAGATGCTAGTTGCAGATTATGTCGCCGCGAAAAAATGAAACTTATGTTGAAAGGCGATAGATGTCTTACTGCTAAATGTGCTATAACAAAAAAGAGAGATGTACCAGGTCCTGCTAACAGAAAAATGAAACAGTTATCAGAATATGGTATTCAGATGAGAGAAAAACAGAAAGTTAAACGTATTTACGGCGTTTTAGAAAAACAGTTTAGAAATTATTATCATGAGGCTATTCGTGTAGCTGGTGTATCCGGTGAAAACTTACTTAGATTATTAGAGCTTCGTTTGGATAATGTTGTTTACAGACTTGGACTTGCTAAAAGCAGAAATCAAGCTAGACAATTTGTAGCTCATGGTTTTATATCAGTTAATGGTAAAAGAATGACAATTCCTTCTTATTGCGTTAAAGTAGGTGATAAAGTTTCTTTCACTGAAAGAGGTAATGCAGTAGCTGAAGTAAAAACTATAGTGGAAGGTTTAAAAAGTGAGTATGTTCCTGCATGGTTAAGTTTAGATCTTTCTAATAAGACAGGTGAAATTGTAACTTTACCTATAAGAGAGCATATAGAGTATCCTATTAATGAACAGCTCATCATTGAGTATTATTCTAAGTAATGGAACTCTTTTATAAGGGGTATTTTAAGAATGGCATTAAAAGAAATATTAGAATCTATTAGACATCCTCATAGAGTTACTTTTGAAAAGAAGGATTTGACTCCTACTTATGGTAAATTTATAGCTCAGCCTTTCGAGAGAGGATATGCGGTAACAGTTGGTAATGCTTTAAGAAGAGTACTATTATCTTCTATACCTGGTTATGCTATTACTACTATCAAAATAGATGGTGTTAGCAATGAATTTGAAAATGTTCCTGGAATGAAAGAGGACACAATTGTTATGATTATGCATCTTAAAAATGTTGTAGTTTCTCTTCCTAGTCATATGGATACTAAAACTATTCATATGAAAAAAGAAGGTCCATGTGTTATCACTGCTGGTGATTTGGTTGCTGATGATACTGAAGCTCAAGTGCATAATCCTGATTACTATATAGCTACAATCGCTGAGGGATATACTTTTGAGATGGATATTCAAATTGAAGGCGGATACAGTTATGTGCCTGCTGAAATGAATATTGAATTATTAGAAGATATTAATGCTATAGCTATAGATGCTATTTATTCTCCTATTGTAAGCGTAAAATATAATGTTGATCCTATAAGAGTTGGTCAGCGTATAGATTATGGTAAACTTACTCTTGAGATAGAAACTAAGGGTAATATAGCTCCTGATAAGGCTTTGTCCCAAGCTGCTAAAATTTTAAGAGATAATTTAAAGCATTTTATGGATCCTGAAGAGGCTAATGGAGATGATGAAAAAATAGAGGAAACTCCTAAAGATTCTGTGCTTGATTCTCTTAAAGGCAAACATATTGAAGAGGTAGAATTCTCTGTTAGAACTGCTAATTTCTTAATGGCTTCTGATTTGAAAACTTTAGATAAGGTTGCAGTAAAAACTGATGCTGATTTACTAAGATTAATCGGTGCTAATGAAATGATTATCGAAGAAATTAAAGAAAAGCTAGCTGAGTATAATGCTCATCTTGGTATGAGAGGATAAGAGAATAATATAAAAGTTAATAAACTTTCAAGGATAGTAAAATGAGACATAGAGTTACAGTAAAAAAATTTAATAGAACAAGTGCACATAAAAAAGCTATGCTTTCTAATATGCTTACTTCTCTTTTAAAATATGAGAAAATAGAAACTACTAAAGAAAAGGGTAGAGCTATTAAGCAATTAGCTGATAAAATAATATATAGAGCTAAAGTTGATAATGTTCATAATAGAAGAACTGTAGCAAAGTATGTTAAAGATAGAACAGTACTTGCTAAACTTTTTAAAGATATAGCTCCTAGATATGCTGGTAAAAACGGCGGTTATGTAAGAAAAATTTTATCATATAAGAGATTCGGTGACGCTGCTGATATGTGTGTTGTTATGCTTTGCGAATCTGATAGCAGTTCTGCTAAAACTGAAAATAAATAATAAAAAACTAAAAATAAATTAAATCAAGTTTATAAATCTAATATAAGCAAATTAAGATAAATATTATCGTGTAGTTATAGCGAGTATTCGCTATAACTTGTCATGATTATTATTTGTCGGAGGAATTATTATGCCTTTTCCAACTAAAAAACGTGTGAAAGTATCTAATGAAAATGAGGAAATTGAAGTATCACCTGCACAGCCAAAGAAAGTTGTTAGAAAAAAGGTTGTAAAACAGGTTATTGCAGAAACTAATGAAGAAAATACAAATAATTCAGAAATTGTACAGGAAAAAGATGAATTTGATAAAGAAGTAGAAAATAATGATGAAGTAAAAGAAATAAAAAGACCTCATGATATACTTTATATTAGCAAATTAAGTGTTTTAACTTTTGAGGAATTATTAGAATTTGCTGAGTCTTATGGTATAAAGAAAGACACTAGTAATAATATAAGACGTCAGGAACTTATGCATGCTATATTAAAGGCTCAGATTGCTTTAGAAGGAAAAATAGTTGCTGAAGGTACTTTAGAAACTTTGCAAGACGGTTTTGGTTTCTTGCGTTCAAAAAATAGTAATTATTTGGTTGGACCTGATGATATATATATTTCTCCAGCTCAAATAAGACTTTTTGGACTTAGAACCGGGGATCTTATAACAGGAGAGGTTAGACCTCCTAAAGATAATGCCGGAGAAAAATTCTTTGCACTTCTTAGAATAGAAACTGTTAATGGTGAAGAACCTAATAATCTTTATAAAAGACCTCATTTTGATAAATTAACTCCTATTTTCCCTAATGAGCGTATAGATTTGGAGTTCGCTCCTAATAAAATTTCTACTCGTATCATTAATTTAGTTTCTCCTATAGGTAAAGGTCAAAGAGGTTTAATAGTAGCGCCTCCTAAAGCTGGTAAAACTATGATGCTTCAGGAAATTGCTAATGCTATATGTAAAAATTATCCTGATATTAAACTTTTCATTCTTCTTATAGATGAGCGTCCTGAAGAAGTTACTGATATGAAAAGACAAGTACCTGAAGCGGAAGTTATAGCTTCTACTTTTGATGAAACTCCTGATAAACATTGTCAGGTTTCTGAAATGGTATTAGAAAAAGCTAAAAGATTAGTAGAAAATAAACATGATGTTGTTATCATATTAGACTCTATTACAAGACTTTCAAGAGCATACAACTTAGTAGTTCCTGCAAGCGGTAAAGTATTAACCGGTGGTGTTGATTCAAATGCTTTACATAAACCAAAAAGATTCTTCGGTGCTGCTCGTAATATAGAAGAGGGAGGTTCTCTTACTATAATTGCTTCTGCTTTGGTTGATACAGGCAGTAAAATGGATGACTACATTTATGAAGAATTCAAAGGTACTGGTAATATGGAGCTTCATTTAGACAGAAAACTTGCTAATAGAAGACTTTTCCCTGCTATTGATATTGATTCTTCTTCTACTAGAAGAGAGGATTTACTTCTTACTGAAGAAGAGAAAAATAAAATGTGGGCATTAAGAAAGTATATGCAGTCTCAAGGTATAGATGAAGATCAATTAATAGAGACTGTTGTTGATAAAATGAATTCTACTAAAGATAATGCTGAGTTCTTAAAATTATTAAATTCATAATATTTTTAGGATTTTATCAATATGTCAAAAAACTCTGAAGAAGAAGAAAGAAGACTATTTGAATTCTATTTAGAGCATGGATATCTTCCTGATGAGTTTAATAATAAAAAAGAAAATATAAAAAAAGAATTTAAAAAAGATAAAATTCAAAAAGAAAATAATTCTAATAAAGAGAATAAAACTGATTCAAAAGAAGAATTAGCTTATACTAAAGAAGATGAAGAAATGTTTTTAAGTGCAATTGAAAATCTCGATTGCACTAATCATTCTAAGAAGTCTATATATGATAGAAGAGTCAATACTAAATTCAAGCCTAATATAAAAAATGCTGTTCCAAAAGAGAGACTTGATTTACATGGACTTACAAGTGAAAGAGCATTAATAGAGATTAAACATTTTATTTATGAATGCAAAAAAAATAAAATAAGTCCTATATTAATAATACATGGTAAAGGTTTTGGAAGCGAAAATAGAATACCTGTATTAAAAAATCTAGTTGAATATTATTTAGCAACGGAAGGAAAAAATTATATAAAATTTTCTTCTGATGCTCCTATAAATCTTGGAGGAAGCGGCGCTAAAATAATTTATTTAGATATATAATATTTTTCCTTTTTGAATCATTTTGAATCCCACCCTATATGTTTTTTGTTTAATTTATAATATTTAATTAATTTTTCTTTTTAATTTATTTAAAAATTATAACTGCCCACCCAAAATTTAATTATATTTTTTATATTATCACCGCACGTAGAGCAAAGTTATGGATATAGATGTATTAATAATTACAAATTAATTATATATCAAAGTTTAGTTAATCGTGCGTTAAATATATTTTTAAATTAAAAAATAACTTGGGCGGGTTTTTTAATTTCTAATTAAGTAATAAAAAATAATTTAAGTTATAATTTTAAAATAAAATGCAAGAATAAAAAAAAAGGGCGGGGTATGTAAGTGAATTTTAAAACTTTAATATTTATTATATACAATGAGAGAGAATTGTTTTTTGATAGGAAGTATTAATTTTGAATGAGTTTTATGATTTTCATCATATATCTGTAAATGATTATGCGGTTCTAAAGTTTGATTAAATAATCTTAAATCGCATAAAGCAAGTCCGAATCCTGCACTTTCTGTATTGTCCAATTGCTCCATAAAAAATTTTTCTACTAAATTATTTTTATAATACTCTTTAAAAGTTAATCTCTTTGAATCTATTCTTGTTCTGCTAATCATTGTTAGAGGAGCATCATTTATTATTTCAAATTCTATATTGTTTTTATTAAGTCTTACTACTAATGTTATAGTAAGTTTATTATTGCATAATAATAATTTTGAATATTTATTTTCATCAATTTCAATATTATTATCAATATCTTTTATGAGTTTATTTTCTAATTTTATGAATTCTTTTAATTGTTTTATAGTTTCTTCATCTTTTAATATATTAGAATATTCACTCATTATATCATAATCATTAAAATATTCCTCATTTTTTATTTTTTCTATATAATCAGGAAATTTTTCTATCAAAGTATTAATTGTAATAGTATGAAGATATCTAGCCTTTATAGCATTAGAGATAAGTTCCATTATAATATAATGAGCATCATTATTATATTTACTTATATTATATTTTTTTAATATTTCTTCTAGAATAAAATTTATTCTTTGCTTAGAAGAATTATCAAGCCAGGTAATATGAAATTGAATAGGTTCTTTTTTATGATTTTTTATATATTTTTTTATTTCTTCTATATTAGTTTTGGAATCTATCATGAGTTTATAATCTCTTTTGCTATACGATCTAGCACATTTTTTTCACCTAGAGTTTCTCTTACTCTAAGCAAATTATTACTAACTTTCTTATAATATTCTTTATCAGTCAAATATTTTATAATATGACTTGTAATAGCATTTGGATTGCAGTCATTTTGTAAAAGTTCAGGTGCTGCTTCCTCATTAAGAAGTACATTAGGCATACCGACATATTTTATATTTGTGAATATTTTACCAAGGAAAAAAGTTATGAATGATATTTTATAGCATATAACCATAGGCTTACCATAACATGCAGCTAAAAGACTAGCAGTACCGCTAGACATTATTAAGGCATCAGAATAAGAATATACATAATCTTTATCATCACCGCATAATAGAGAATATGAAACATTTTCTAATAAATTTTTATGATCATTTAGAATTTTTTCTATAGGTTCTTTATATTCAGGATATGCTATAGGTATTACAAATCTTATATTTGAAGAAAGCATATCATTAAGTATTTTCATAGATTTTATAAAAACAGGAGCTAATTTTTTTATTTCCTGATTTCTGCTTCCAAATAAAACTCCTACAGTATATTCTTTTTTAGGCATATTCAATTCAGGTATATTTTTATTGTAATCTAAATCAGCGAATGGATGTCCGCTATACATTACATTGCATCCGTACTTTTTATATACTTCATAATCAAATAGAAAAGGAGTAATTATTTTTTTTGCTGAAAGCAGTCTTTTAGCATTCCAAGCTCCCCATATACCCACATGCGGAGGAAAATAATACATATATGGTATATTATTAGCCTTACAGTATTTAGCTAATAGAAGATTTACACCTTGATTATCTACAAGAAGCATAATATCAACTTTATTATTTTTTAAATACTCTTTTAATCTATTAAAAGCACCAAGGTTTTTAAAAGCAACTTTAGGATTAGCACCTTCAAATATTCCTATAGTTGATAAAGTTGACATATCAGATAATATATTTACATTAGCCTTTTGCATTTCAACGCCGCCGAAACCATCTAATATGATATCAGGATTCAGCTCTTTTATTTTTTTTGCTAATAAGGCACCTTGAATGTCGCCAGATACTTCGCCTGTAGCTATAAATATTCTCATAATTTATTTATTTTATACCGTTTTTCTAGGAGTTATTCCTCTTCTAGCTTTGGATATAAACTCTACAACATCTCTAGCTATAGGATTTAATGAATTATCATTTAAATATCTATCTAAAAATTCTTGTTTTGTTTTATTCCAATTATACCACATATCATAAGCTTCTTCAGCCTGAGATATTTGTTCAGATGTAAATCCTGCTCTTCTCATACCGACTAAATTTAGTTTATAAACTATAGCTTCTCCTGCATGAGCTGTTAGAGCAAATGGAAGTATATCTCTTCCTACAGCTGACATACCGCTTATCATAGCATATTGACCTATAGCACAAAATTGATGCACTACACAGTTTCCTGATATAAAAGCACCTTTTTCTACTCTTACATGTCCTGCTACTAAAGCACCATTACATATTATAACATTATCATGTATTTCGCAGTCATGAGCCACATGTCCTGTAGCCATTATATAACAGTTATTTTTTATAATAGTTTTAGCATTTTCTTTAGATGCTCTATGAAGATTAGCAAATTCTCTAATCTCATTTCCATCGCCTATTTCTAAAAAACTTACTGTTTTTCTATCGAAATGTATATCTTGAGGAAGATTTCCTAAAACAGCATGATCATGTATTATATTATTTTTACCTATTGTTGTATATTCCTTAATTACAGAATGTGCTCCTATAGTAGTGTTTTCACCTATACTAACTTCACCTTCTATAATAGCATAAGGACCAATTTCTGCATTATCTGCAATTTTAGCAGAATCAGAAATTATAGCAGTTGGATGTATATTACTTGGCATTTTATTTCCTATTTTTATTATTTTTCAATTTTCATTGCTTCTTTATCTACTAAAAATAAACCTAAATCACCTGAGCAAGCTAATTTATCATTAACTTTTACTTCTCCATGAGTTTTAAGTAAGTTATTGCTGAAAGCTTCAACAGTAACAAACATATCCATAACATCTCCTGGTATTACAGGATTTTTGAATTTAACATTATCTATTTTAGCAAAGAACATAAATTTTTTACCATATTCATCAGGCTTTAAAATTTTTGTATAGCAGTATATACCAGAAGTTTGAGCCAATGCTTCTATCATTAAAACACCAGGCATAATAGGACTTTGCGGGAAATGTCCTGTAAACTGAGGTTCATTAAAAGTTACATTTTTTACAGCATGTATTTTTCCTTCTTCGATACTTTCTACTTTATCTACAAGCAGAAAAGGGTATCTATGAGGCAATAATTCCATTATTTTATTTATATTAATTTTTTCCATTCTAATGAATCCTTAAAAAAGTATATTACATAATTTACAAGTATACCATATAATAGTAAAGTTACAAGCATAAAAATAAGTTTAAAATGTTCGAAATTGATAGCTTTTTACGTGATTAATAAAAAATATTACTAAAATATTGTATATTTTATAGTTTTTTATTGATATAGCTATGTAAATTATGAAAAATATTTATTGGTTTTATATGTAAAAAACAAAAGTAATATAATATTAAAAATAAAGCATGTAATTTTTTAGAAAATTATTTGACTTATTAAAAAATGTTTATATAATATAGATATATCATATCTGCGTATTTAGTCTCGCAGTTTGTTTATTATTTTTTTGATTATGTTTTTAGGCTTTTGCTTTAAAAACATGTTTTTGGAATTAAATATAATTATTTAATTCTGGTTATTTTTTAATTTTTTTAATAAAAAAATAATAATCTAAACTTTAAGGAGGCTAAGTATATCTAATAAAAAATCTTGATTATCTTTTTTAATACTTTTAAAATTTATTATTGTTTATATATATTTAAAATATATACATAGATATTTTACATTATTAGTATAATATTTTTATTAAAAATTAATTTTTTATAGTTTTTTTTAATAATTTATTAATATAATACTTGATATATTTTGTAAATATGCTATTATTATAATTGTAAGATAAAAATATTTAGCTGTTGCTAAAGTTTTTAAGAATATCATTTTTATATGATTGTGTTTCTATTTGAATCTAATAGAAACAGTGTTTGTAATTAAGTTCTCTTAATTATGGTTTTACAGATATTTTTAATAAACTTAAAGGAGCTAAATATGCCTATTAACTTTTTTTCTAACAAAAGTAATCTTAATACTGTTCACTATATAGTGAGTAATCTATTAACTTATGATGATAGTATTTCTCATATAATTAGAGTGAATAAGAATATCAAGAAGTATCATTTTAAAAAATCAAAAAAGAAAATTAATTACCGTTCTGAAAAATTTGGTAATCATATTAAGCTGATTTCTTAATCTATATAAATTATTAAGACACTGACTAAAAAATATAATTTATAAAAATCAATTAAGAATAGGAGTTTAATATGTTTGCAAATATCATTAGTATTTTGATACCTATTATTACAGTAAAAATAATTACTGAAATTATGAAAAAGCGTTAATGTAAAAATAGGAGGGTGCTATCAAATAAGCAGTTAATATCTTTTAGTTATTTAGGTACTGTATTTTAGAATTTTTTAAAATACATATTAGTTTAAGAAATATATTAAAGGAGTATATATGTACAATCAAGATAATAATCATCACGGAAAAAATAATCACCATATAGGTGGAAATCATAAAAATAGAAAAAATAATAAAAACAGGAAGAATAATATAAAAAATAATAATGCGTTTAAAAATGAATATATCAAAGTTGAAAATTTTGATCTAAACACTAATTTAAAAGATGGTATTATAGAAGATAGTGCTGTTCATAAAGATATTTCTAGTAATATGGCTGATTCCATTGGCTTAGGAAGAAGTGTTAAATATCATAATCATCGTAATAATTTAAGTAAAGATGTGAATGATTATCCTGAGGCTTTAAAGAAAGTTTCAGATTCAAGAAAAAATATGAATCCAAAACAACGTATAGGATATATAGATGAAGTTAATTTAACTGAATCATATAATATCAATGCAGCTGAACAATGCAGAGAATATGAAACACATGCAAGATTAACTAAACCAGGAGATCCTGAAGCAGATATTATAGTTAGGGATGGTAATACAGAGACAAAATATCAAGTAAAAGATAATGAAAATCCGGAAGTTGGGGTAGAAGAAATTTCTAAAATAAGATATTCAGGTAAAGACGGCTCAAATAAAAAGATAGTTCCTCAAGAAAATCTTGATAAAGTAAAAGAAATAGCTTCTAAAAAACAAAATACTGATACAAAAGATTATAAACATACAGCAGAAAATACATACGACAGGTTATCAAGTAAAGATGGTAAAGTTAATAGTGAAAGATTAAATAGAAATGAAAGTGAAGAGATTACAAGAAGATTAGAAAATGGAGAAAGGGTAGAAGTAAAAAATAAAGAAGCAAAATTTAGATCTCAGTATTTGAATCAGCTTCCTAAAGCTATGATATGCGGAGGATTATTGTCAGGTGCAAGCGAAGCCATAAGTAAATTTGCCCAATTCATATCAGATGGTGGCAATTGGACTGAAGAGGAGTTTATTGAGGCAGGATATAAAATTCTTACTTCTGGTATTGAAGGCGGAGCAAAAAGCGGATTAGCTGTAACTTTTACTTATCTAGGAAATGAAATAGGTTCATCTTTACTTAAAAGTCCTTATGTCGGCGGAACTTTGGCTATGATGACAATAGATACATTAAAAAGTATGTACAGATTTATTATAGGTGAAATAGACAGTGTTGAGTTAATGGGAGAAGTGTATCAGAATTTTATTTATACAACATCAGCTTCATTAGGTGGATGGGGAGGAAGTACATTAGCTGGAGTTATAGTTTCTAATATGTCTATAAGCGGAGCTTCTGCAGCTGCTGCAGGTGCTTGGGCAAGTATAGTTGGATCTGTTTTAGGAGGATTAGCAGTTGGAATTACAGTATCTTATATTGTATCAAAAGATAGTCAGGCAGGATTAGAAATAGCAAAAAGAGATATAGAGACTGCTTATCAGAATTTTGATAAAGACCGTAATTTATATTCTTTAGTAGATGGAGTAGGTACTCAAAGAGAGTGGGAGTTTAAATTTACAGATTTAATTCCTGGCATAGGCATTTTTGCTCAGATATCAGAATATTCAGCACGTAAATCTGAATTGGATAGAATATCAAATATGCTGGATGGAGAGTATAAAAACATAGATGAAAGAAAAAGAAAAGTATTGGAAAATATACATCAGAAGTATTATGAATTAAAAGAGAATATAGAAGAAACATTCTACAGCAGTATAACTACTATGACTGATGATGATAAAATAAATTTAACAAATCAGTTAATGGATTATTTAAATCAAAAGAGAACTATATATGCATTAAAAGAGAAAAAATATTTTTCTGAAATACAAAAAATAGATGATAGAAATAAAAAATTAGCAGCAGATATACAGAAAGATGAGTTGTTTTTCAATGAAATAGAAAATCTTACTAATATGATTAATGATTCTGATATAGAAAATAAAGAAATGATAATAGATGCTATAGCTTATTTAGTATCTGATGAGTGGCTTAAAAATTTTAAAAGCAATGATGATGATCTTTACAATTTATTGATGGAATACGGATTGTTATAAGGAGTATCATTTATGTTATTAAAGTTCTTTGTTAATAAACTTTGCAGTTATAGTTTAGATAGAAAAAAAGAAAAAGTTAAAAGAAAGATAGATGATCTGAATGCATATATACAACTTTCATCAAAAGAAATTGATAGTACCCAAACAAAATTGAATTCTAAATTATATGAAATAACAGATTTTCTTAATGGAATTGTATATGAGGCAAAAATTACTTTCAAACCAATAGTTCAAAGTGAATTACATGAGGTATCTGATATAATAAAGAAATCTTATGATTTGCTGTTTGTTATAATTGGTTATAATGCCAAAATGAAAATATTTTACTGTAAGAAAAATTATTATATGACAGAAATAAATTTTCTTAAAAAAAGAAAAGGAGAATGTTTTAAAATTATAAAAACATTATCTCTTTCAAAGAAAAAAGATGAAAGGTTAAAATGGTTTAATGAAGCTAATAATACTAATATTAAAACTATAGATGAACTTAGAAGTTTAAGAGAGAGTCATGATAATATTGATTTGTTAATTGATTTATGCGAAAGAGATTTGAAAAACTATAGAGTAATTAAAAAACTTAGAGAATATATAAAAACCGCAGATAAAAAGATTGATAATTTTTATAAAAGAATTGAAAATATTGATATTGAAATAAAGAAATTTAGAGAAAAAGTTTTTCAATATTTAGAAGATTATAATAAATTGTATAGCGATTTTTTAGATATTCTTAATAGAGAATATAATATAGAAGATATATTTCCTAGTTATCTAAATTTATTAGATAGAAAAAATGCAGCAGAAAACATTAAATCATTATTATTAACAGAGGCTAAAAATATTACATATGAAATAAAATCAATTAAAGGAAGTCCTCAATATTATAATAATAAGAATACACTTATTAGTCAGAGGAATAATGCTTGGGATAATTTCAATTCAAGTAATGAGCAATTTCTTAAGTTAAATGAAAAGGTAGAGTATTATAATAAAACTTTTGATAAGCTTTTAAAATCTAGAAGAAAAAGTATATTAGATTTATATCATACCTGCTCTAAAAAAATAGTGAGATGTAAAAAAGGAGGATATTTAATTATTCTCAATAAAGATAATAGAGATTCAAATATATTTATATCAGATTACAGCAATAATAAAGAAGCAATAAACTAAGATAATTAAAATATAAAGGAGATGTTATGGAATATAAAATAAAAGTAAAAAAGAAGTATTTAACAGGCATTAATAGGATAATAATATTTTCTATTATGAATGGTATTAATAATCCAAGAGATTTATTTTGTAATGCTCTTAATATATTCTATAAAGATACAGTTATTAAATATATATTGAAGCTTATGAATGTTCATTTAATTTGTATAAGAGAGGGTGAAAATGGAAAAGGCTTCTATTTAAACAAAGATTTTGACGGAGAATATTGCAATATTAAGTTGGAAAATAATATAGATTTGAACTGCACTGAAATAGAATACATCAAAAATATATTTAGAAATAATTTATCGGATAAAAATATATTGAGAGCACTAGATTTTAAAGATGCAGCAAATAAATTATTAGGAGTACAATAATGAAATTTTTTGAATATTTGAATGAATGGGAAAAATATTTATCTAAATTGTTAGAAAAATATGAGGATAAAAAAGAAGATGGAGATTATACTAAATATTTAAGACAGTTAAAATCAATAGAAAATGTTCGTTCTGGTATTTTTATGTCGGTGAATTTGTTTAATACAATAAAAAATAACTATGATAATACTTTAAATAATATACAGAATAATAAAAAAGTTAGGAATATTTATCCTATTCAGGAAATATATAAAAATAATAATCAAGTATTTAATATCATAGAAAAAGCTGTTAATAGCAGAGAATTATTCTGTTTAATGGGCCCTCCTGGTACAGGTAAAACAACAGCTATTGTGGAAATTATTTTGCAGACTATTAAGAAAAATCCAATAGCAAAAATAGCGATATGTTCTGAAACTCATGTCGCTGTAGATAATGCTATAGAAAGACTTAACTTTGAAATAGAGAATAGAAATATTCATTGTTCTATTATGAGATATGAAGAGTTTAAAAATGAATATGATAATGAAAATTTAAATATACGCTATAAAGATTATATAGATTCTTGGAAAAAAAAATTAGAAAGTGCATATGACGAAAGTTTTAGAAATAAATTATTTAATGAATTTGAAGAGCATATTATAAATAATAAGAAATATCATAAATATATATGTGAAAATTCTAATATTATAGGTATAACTTGTAATCAGATGGCTAGATTTAAATTAGATGAATTAGACGATCCTTATGATTTAATAATTATAGATGAGGTATCAAAAAATACATTGCCTGAGATTTTAATACCTGCTTTATTTGCTAAAAAATTAATATTGGTAGGCGATCCTAATCAGCTTCCTCCTGTATTTTGTAAAGATGAAATAGAGACTATGAGTGAAATAGATACAAATTTACAAAATGAGCTTATTGATAATTCATTAGTTGATAAATTATTTAGAAATGTTGACAAAGATACAATGTTTGGAATGCTTGATACTCAGTATAGAATGGAAGCTAAAATAGGCGATATTGTAAGTAAATGTTTCTATAATGGAGAATTAAAAAACGGCACAGAATATAGCGATGATAAAAGTATATATTGGCTTGATTATGATACAAATAAAAGATTTCCTTATAATTACGGCGGAGAACTATATAATCCTATAGAAGTTGAGTTAATAAATGATAGTATTGAAAATTTGAATATTGATTCAGATACATCTATTGCTATTATAACACCATATAAGAAACAAAAAAGGGAATTAAAAAATGTTATTAATAATAATGAAAAATTAAAATCTTTAAATATAGAAATAGATACAATAGATGCTTTTCAGGGTAAGGAAGCCGATATAGTTTATTTTAGTGTTGTTAGAAATACAGGTTCTACAAGATTTTTTTCTAATATAAAAAGGCTTAATGTGGCAATATCAAGAACAAAAAAAAGATTATATATGGTTGGAATGTCTAAGTATTGTAATAAAGTAGATATATTAAAAAATATTTATTCATCTTCAAAAGTGTTAATATAGATTATATAGTCAATCTAACTATTATATTTATTTTGATAGTTAGATTGACTATAATATAAAGTATTAAACATTAGCCATTTTAAAAATATTATAAACATCTTCCTTATTTAAAGCTCTGAAATGTTTAAACTCTAATTTTCCGTCTTTTATGCATCTTCTTGTTAAATCCTGTAAAACTTCTTCGCTTTGTATTCCAACTCCTAATTCTGTAAAGTTGGTAGGCATATTTATTTGTTTGAAATATTCTATAGTTTTTTCTATTCCTTTAAGTCCTGTATCATCATCTATATTCCAAACATTTTTTGAGTATTGAATGAATCTTTCTTTTTTATCTTTTAAACAATATTTAGCCCAAGGCCCCCACATTACAGAAAGACTTGCTCCATGTGCACAATCGAATTTCGCACTTAATTCATGTCCGAATTTATGAACTATAAAATCAAAAGTAAGTCCTAGTCCTGTTAAAGTATTATGAGATAAACTTCCGCACCACATTAGTTCGCTCATAGCATCATAATTATTTTTATCTTTCATAGCTATTAATCCGTTTTTAAAAATGGTTCTTAAAACAGCTTCAGCAATTGCATCTGTAGTTTGATTATTATCGCCGTTTATAGAATTTTCACTGTCGCCGAAATATCTGTCAAATGTATGCATAAGCATGTCAACTATTCCGCATGCTACTTGATAATAAGGCAATGTAAATGTTAGGCATGGATTCATTATAGCGAATTTAGGTCGGTTAAATTCGGTAGGAAGTCCTCTTTTATCAAGAGTTTCTTCATTAGTAAGTACGGCAGAATTGCTTGTTTCACTTCCTGCTGCCGATATTGTGAGTATGCATCCTATAGGAAGACTTTTTTCTAAGGTTTTTTCTCTTGTCCAAAAATCCCATATATCAGTATCCGGATTAGCTACCCCATGTGCTATAGCTTTTGCAGTGTCAATTGCACTTCCTCCGCCTATTCCAAGTATGAAATCTGATTTAAAATCTATAGCTTTTTTTACTCCTTCTCTAGCATAAGATAGGGTAGGGTTAGCTCTTACTCCTCCGAATAGTTCATATTCTATATTTTCATTTTTTATTATATTTTCTATCTTTTCTAATAATCCGCTTTCTTTTACGCTTTTTGTACCATAAACTATAAATACTCTTTTACCTCCGAAGTTTTTTATTTCTTTTGCTGTATTTTCTTCAGCATTTTTTCCAAATATTACTTTTGTTGGATTATTATATATAAAACTTTGCATATTCTTTTCCTTTATATTATAATATTTTTACTAAAACAGCATTATAATGATTTTATTATTATAATACAATATAAAAAAATATTTATAATTTTAAGTAAAATTTTTTAGATATAAATTTTTTATTGTACTTGATATTTATTTATTATCTAATATACTTATAAGTATTACTTATTTTGAGATTGGAGTATAAAGGTGAAACATATTAGATTTTTGATTATACTATTGACTTTTAGTTATTCTGTATTTGCATTAACTGCTAATGAAACCAATTTATTTAATGCAATTAATGAGCAAAATTCAGATAATGTATTAAATATATTAAATAATTCTACAGATATAGATATAAATGTATTAGATACTGAAGGATATACTCCTTTACATAGAGCAATTTATAATAAAGATTTGAATACAGTTAATGTCCTTTTGGAAAATGAAAATATAGATGTTAATTCTAAATTAGATATGAAAGTAAGTATAGACGGCTGGTATTTAGGCGGTGCAACACCATTAATATTAGCTTCTTATATTGGAGATACTAATATCGTTTCAGTTTTACTTGAGAATAATGCAGATATTAAAGCTAAAGATGATGTTGACGGCAGTATGGCTATACATATGGCTTCTGCTAACGGAAATAATGATGTTGTAATTATGCTTCTTGATAAAGATCCTACTACTATAAATGATGTAGATAATAGAGGAAATACTCCATTACATTGGGCTGCTATGAAAGATAAGCCTGAAACTGTTAAATTATTAATGGAAAATGGAGCAGATATAGAATCTAAAGATGCAGACGGATGGACACCTTTACATTATGCTGCTGCTTTCTCTTCTCTTCAAACAGTACAGACTCTCGTTGATTTAGGTGCTGATAAAATGAGCAAAACTAAAGACGGAAATGAGCCTATATATTATGCTAGAGGTGATGATGTTAAAAATTATTTATCAGGTAATGATAATATAGCAAGAGAAGGTACTCCTGAAGATACTTTGGAAGGAAATGAAACTGTTGTAGCTGATAATAATACAGCAGATGAAAATAATGATGCAGAAAAAACAGCCTCAGAAGAAACAACTGCAGAAAAGACAGTTACTATTACAGATGTTGAGGTGATTGATGATAATACTCAGGATATGTCTGATGAAGAAATTGTTAATACTGATTTAGATGTAAAACAGCTTGAGCTTTTAGTGGCAGTAAAAAATAATGATATAATAGCCTTAAATACTTTAATAAAAGAAGGCGTTAATCCTAATTTTGTAGATGAAAATGGATATACTCCTTTACATTTAGCAGTTATAAATAATAATTTAGATACAGTAGAGGCTTTGCTTAAATATAAAGATATAAATAAAGAAGCAAAACTTCCTTATAAAGCTACTTTAAATAATTGGTACTTAGGCGGTGCTACTCCTTTAATAGTTGCTGCTTATGTAGGTAATGCTGATATAGTTTATACTTTAATAGAGGCAGGCTGTGATATAAGATCTAGAGATGACATAGATGGTGCTATGCCTATACATGTAGCTGCAGCTAATGGAAATGATGATGCTGTTATATTACTTTTAGAAAAAGATAAAACATTAGTAAATGAAGCTGATAAAAATGGAAATGATACTCCATTACATTGGGCTGCTATGAAAGATAAGCCTTCTACAATTAATGTGCTTTTGAAGTATGGTGCTGATACAAAAATACAAAACTCTGACGGAAATACAGCTTTACATTATGCAGCAATGTATGCTTCTTCTGATGTTATAAAAAATATAGTTAATGCTGATAAATCAAGTGTTAATACAGCAAATAATGAAAATATGTATCCTATACATTATGCTGCTTTAGAAAATAATGTTGATGCTTTAGTGGCATTAGTTCAGGACGGAAAAGCTGATGTTAATATAAAAGATTCTAATAATGATACAGCTTTACATTATGCTGCTGCTTATGGTAATATGGACAGTGTTATGTCATTAGTAGAAAAATGCTCTGCTGATAAAACATTAAAAGACGATGATGGATATACAGCTGCTGATTTAGCTCTTGATAATGGTTATGATAATATAGCTAATTATTTAAGAGGTGCTGCTTATATACCTGATAATAATCAAGATAATAGAAGCGGACAGGAATTAATACTTCCTGAATACAATAAAAAACCAAATTTGGATAAAAAATGGTGGTAATTTAATTTTATTATAATTGTGATTAAAAGGCTTGGAATTTTTATTAATTTCAAGCCTTTGTTTTTTATTTATATTAATCTAAAAGTTTTTTATTAATTTAAATTTTCAAGTTCTTTTCTAGCTTCATAGAAATTGTTATTTATTTTTAATGAATTATTGAATGATTCTTTTGCTTTTTCTGTATTTTTTAATTCTTTATATGATTTTCCTATATATAGATATAAATACTCATTTTCATTTATTTTTAGAGCTTCATCTAATATTTCTATGGTTTTATTATAATCTTGAGTAAAATAATATGATATACCTAAAATGTTTGTAGAATTTTCTATATCTATTTGTTTTGACAGATTTTCATTTGCTTTTTTTATAGCCTGCTTGAAATAATCTTTAGACTTATTAAAATCTTTATTCTCTCTATATATTCTTCCAAGAAAATGATAATTTGAAGGATTATCAGCATTTAATTCAATAGATTTTTTAAATATTTTTTCAGCATTAATAAAATCTTTGTTTTCAAAATAAGCACATCCAAGCCAATTATAAATAGAATAATCATTATTGTTTGTTTTATAGCTTTCTTCAGCATTTCTACAGAATTACTATATTCTTTGTTTTCAAAATATACAATTCCTAATAAATAATAATTTGATACATTTTCGATAATATTATATCTTTTTTTATATTTTCAAAATAAGGAATATAAAGTTCTATTTTCAAAGCTCTTTCATCAGATATTTTATATTTAAGTTTTAATTCATTTAATATTTTTCTATCATTTGAATTAATTTTGCCGTTTATATTAGCATCTTTGCAAAAATTAAGATATTCTATCTCATTATTAGTTAAGTTAAGAAAATTATTATTGTTTTTATCATAATTCATACCATAAACCTTAAATAAAATATATAATTGATTATAATAAATTAAAAAATTATTTGCAATAGAAATAAATATATAATACAATATAAGATAATATATTAATTGAGAGGAATGAAGAATATGTTTAAAGGCACTACTATATGTGCAGTATGCAGAGACGGAGTTACAGCAATAGCTGGAGACGGACAGGTTACATTAGGTGAAACTGTAATGAAGCCTAATGCAGTTAAATTAAGAAAATTATACGGTGGTAAAGTGATATCTGGTTTTGCCGGATCAACTGCCGATGCTTTTACATTATTTGAAAAATTTGAAAAAAGACTTCAGGAATTCTCAGGCGATTTGACAAGAGCTGCTGTTGAGCTTGCACGCGAATGGAGAACTGATAAAATGCTTAGAAATTTACAGGCGCTTATTATAGTGGCAAGTAAAGAAAAAATGCTTTTACTTTCCGGTAATGGTGATGTTATAGAAAGTGAGAACAATATATTAGCTATTGGAAGCGGCGGTCAGTATGCCAAGGCAGCTGCAATGGCATTAAGTGAGAATACAGACCTTTCTGCTAAAGAAATAGCTAGAAAATCACTTGAAATAGCTTCTAAAATATGTATATACACTAACAGCAATATTTCTTTGGAGGTAATAGAGTAAATATGTCATTTGATGCGAAATTAGAAAGTGAACTTACGCCTAGAAAAATAGTAGAGGCATTGGATCAGTATATAATAGGACAAACAGAGGCTAAACGTTCTGTTGCTATAGCTTTGAGAAATAGATATAGAAGAAGACATTTACCAGACGAATTGAGAGATGAAGTTGCTCCTAAAAATATAATTCTTATAGGGCCTACAGGGGTTGGTAAAACTGAGATAGCTAGAAGACTTGCTAAATTGGTAAATGCTCCTTTTATCAAGGTTGAGGCTACTAAATATACAGAAGTAGGTTATGTAGGACGTGATGTTGAGAGTATGGTAAGAGATTTAGTTAATGTTGCCATATTTGATCTTAAAACTGCTATGATGAAAGAAGTAGAAAAAGAAGCTACAGAAATAGCTTTGGATAAATTAGCTAAATTACTTCTTCCTTCTGTAAAAAAAGAAAATGATGAAAATATATCTGAAGAAGAGGCAGAAAAGAAGAAAAATGCCAAAGAACAGATAAAAAAACGTATACAAAATGGTGATTTTGATGAAAGTTATGTAGAAATCAAAATATCATCAGGAAATAATAGAATGTTCGGTATAATTCCTGGTATGGGTTTTGAAGAAAGCGATATGATTCAATCCATGGTAGGAAGTATTATGCCTACAAATAAGAAGCATAAACGTTTGAGAGTAAAAGAGGCTAAAAAATATTTAATTAATGAGGCTTCTGAATCTCTTATAGATATGGATAAAATTACTTCTGATGCTTTAAGTCTTACAGAAAATATGGGTATAATATTTTTAGATGAGATAGATAAAATTGCAAGCGGAAATAAAACAGATAGTGCTGATGTTGCCCGTCATGGCGTACAAAGAGATTTACTTCCTATAGTTGAAGGTACTACTGTTAATACAAGATATGGTCCTGTAAAAACAGATCATATATTGTTTATTGCTGCAGGAGCTTTCCATATAAATAAACCTTCTGATTTGATTCCAGAGCTTCAGGGAAGATTTCCTATAAGAGTTGAGTTAAAGGCTTTATCAAAAGATGATTTCAAAGATATACTTGTTAATCCTAAGAATGCTATAACAAAACAGTATCAGGAATTATTAAAAACTGAGGGTGTAACAATAGAATTTGAAGAAGAAGCTTTATCAGCTATAGCAGATATAGCATACAATATAAATACCAATGTAGAAAATATAGGTGCTAGAAGACTTTATACTATTATGGAAAAAGTTTTTGAGGAAATTTCTTTTAGTGCTGATGAACATAAGGGTGAATTTATAAAAATTAATGCCGATAATATAAAAGAGTCTATGAAAGATATCGAAGATAACCGAGATATAAGTAGATATATATTATAGTAGTTTTTTATCTATATGTAGTAGATTTTTTTATTATTTTTTATAAAATAGTAATTATAATCAAATAAAAATGGAGTTTATGATGGATAATAACAATGAACAACAAGAAAGTACTGTATTTATTAAATGGGTGCCTCTATATGAAACAAGGCATAAACTTATAGACAGTCAGCATAAAGAGCTTGTTAATATTGTTAATGAGCTTTATTTAGCAACTGTTGATAATAATGCTAATACTAATGAGGCTTTTATTAAGGCTATAAAAAAATGTATAGATTATACTCAGTATCACTTCAAAACAGAAGAAAAAATAATGGATTTGATTAATTATTCAGATGCTGAAAATCATAAAGCTATGCATAAAAGTTTTTATTTGGAAATAGTTGATCAGATTAGAAAATATGAAGAAGGTCAGCCTTTCGTAGCCAATAAATTTATTAAGTTCTTAAAAGATTGGCTTTTAGAGCATATTGGTTTCCAAGATAAAAAATTCGTAAATGAAATTAAAGAAGCTTTAAAGAAAAAAGAAGGAAATTAATAAAGCATTATTAATATAGTTTGTAAACATCTATGTTTATTATATTTGTTATTATCAGTTTAAAATAGTATTGTATAAAAATAGTAGGATTGTGATAAGTGTCTAAAAGTAATTCATATGTTATTGGTGTAATTATATTAAGTATTATTAGTGCTATACTTCTTTTTTTGGCTTTTCCGCCGCTTAATTTATTCCCAATGTCTTTTGTTGCTTTAGTACCGCTTAATATTATAATATTTAAAGCAGATAAAATTAGATATTATGTCATATCCTCTTCTATATTTGTTTTTGTTTTTTTTGGTATGCTTTTAATGTGGATTGTAGCTTTTATGTTAAGAGAGCTGGGATCCTTAATTTCTTTTTTTACATTATTTACTATATTATTTCTATTAATATTTTTATTTTATTTCCCTGCAATGCTTTTAAGCGGATTTCTTTCTAAAAAAAATCCTGAATTTAGATTTATAATAGTACCTGTTGTATTTACATTTATGGAATATATGCGTAATGTAGGGTTTCTGGGTTTTCCTTGGGGCATTATTGGATATTCTCAGTGGAATTTTTCTATATTCATACAATCAGCAGATATATTTGGTGTATTAGGTATTAGTTTTTTTGTTTATTTTTCTAATTCAATTATTGCCCATTATTTACTATTATATGCTGAGAAAGATAAAATTAAATATAAAAAGCCTTATATTCCAGCAGTAGTTTTTGTATCATCATTTGTTTTAGTTATCATATATGGTGCTATTAAAATGAATCTTGAAGAATCAAGAAGATCTTTTCAGCCTAAAACTAATATAGCTCTCATACAGCATGCATTTGATCCCAATAATCTATGGAATAGTATATATACAGGAGAACCCTTTAGAAAAGGAACAGGAGGTATTCAAGGTTTTGCAGAAAGATTTCTTTTAAAATCAGATAAATTTCAAAATGAAGAGAAGCCTGATGGATCCACACAGAATGGTACTGTTGCTATAAAAAGAATATGTTCTCTTGCAAGGGATGCATCTCTATCAAAGCCGTCTTTAATAGTATATCCTGAAACAGCTGCTATTGAAGGGTATAGTTTTATTGTAAATGATTATAAAGATATTTTTGATACAGGTATACCTGATTATGCATACCCTGGAATATATAACATGTATATTTTTTATGATATGATTAAATATACTCAAACTTATCATTTGCTTGGTACTGTATCCATAAAAGAAAATACTAATGAGAATGCTTATAATCAATATTCATATTATAATAGTATTGAATTTGTTAATGACAGAGGCAATAAGATAGATGAATATTCTAAAATAAAACTTGTACCTGGAGGAGAATCTTATCCTTTTCAGGACAATGAGTTTTTACTTAATACTTTCCCTTTCAAAAATATAATTAATTATATGTATAAACAGTTTGATAGTGCCGGAGCTAATAGATGGGAAAGAGGAAAGAAAATAACAGTATTCAATCATCCTAATGGTTACCGCATTTCCGGAGCAATATGTTATGAAAGTGCTTTCGGTGATTTTATGAGAAAATTTGCTTATGATGGTGCTCAGGCTTTAGCTGTTATAACAGAGGATTCTTGGTCTTATAGTGATGAATCTTTACTTCAGCATTTTTATATGTCAGTATTCAGAGCTATAGAAAATAGAAGAGATCTTGTGCATAATGGAAATTCAGGAGTAACAGGTCATATATCAAGTACCGGAAAAATAATTTCTACTCTTCCTTTTTGGAAACCAGATTATTTGATTGCAAATGTTGCTCTTAATGAAAGAATTACTATATATACTAGATTTGGTGAATGGTTTGTATATCTTTGCCTTATTTCTATTATTGTGTTTTTATTATCAGCTACAACTAAAACATTAGTTGAATTAAAAGAAATTATAAAAAAACGTTTCTTTGCTAAAAAATTAGAAACTGCAGAAGTATCAGCAGCAGTGGTGCCTTCAGCAAAGAAAGTTGATGAATATATTAATAATGATAACAGTAATGATTTGCCTAGTTTAGATGATTTAGATGATCTTATAAATAAAAAAGAGGCTAATACTAATTCTGTTAAAGAAGTTAAAGATAATAGAGAAATTAAAGAAATCAAAGAAAATAGAGAACATTTTAATAAAAAATTAGATGAAAATAAAAAAATAAATATAAAAGATCATGATACTAAAAAGCTTGATGATAATAAAAAGATAGATTTATTTTCTGATAATACTATAAATTATTCTCAAGAGATGTCTGATATTATAAATAATTCAGAGAGTTATAGTATATTTGAAAAAGATAAATATACATCAGAGATATCTTCTTCTTTAAGTAAGATCATAGAAGAAAATGAGGAAAGCCTTAACAATAAAGATATCAAAAAAAATAATAATTTAATAAAAGGGGATTAAGGTATTTTATATGTTGGGAGCTATCAGAGTACTTATAGCTGAAGATTCTAAAGCGACTAGTGCATTATTAAATAATGTATTAGCCAATCATTATAGAATAGAAGTTGTGAGTATTGTGAATAATGGTATAGATGCATATAAATCTATAGTAGCAATAAAACCAGATTTTGTTGTTATGAATATAGATTTACCATTAATGGGCGGTATAGAATTATTAAAATTATTAAAAAAAGAAAATATACAAACTAATATTTTAGTTATGAGTTCTTTGGCACAAAATAAGGATTTATCATCTAGAGCTTTAGATTTAGGTGCTTTGGATATAATATATAAACCTAGAAATATAAATGCTGATTTTATTAGAGATAATATACTTAATATAATATTAGAGACTACAAAAAATAATCCTATAAAATGTGATTTAGCTTTTGATTATAATGCAAGTATTTTAAATAGCTGCAGTATAAAAGAAGAGATTGAAGATGATGAAAAAACATATATGGATAAATTTGATGATAATGTAAGAATAATGCCTTATGATCAAAAACAAGTTGCAACAGCTTTAAGCAAAACTTTTAGAAAAGATTTTAAAGCTCCTATTTTAGTTGCAATAGGTATATCTACAGGAGGACCTAGGGCACTTAGAATAATGCTTCCTAGTTTGCCTAAAGATTTTCCTTTGCCTATACTAATATCTCAGCATATACCAAAAGAATTTTCATCTTCTCTTATATCTAGTTTGCAAGATATTTCTAAAATTAAAATTAAAGAAGCTCAAGTAGATGAGGAAATATTGCCGTCTATTGTATATATCTCTCCAGGCGATAAGAATATGGGTATATATATGGATAGCAAAGGAAAATTAAGAATTAAATTTTATCCGGATCCTGATAAAAAATTTGTTTATACTCCATGCGTGGATTATTTATTTAATACTATTGATGATGTTTTAAAAGATAAGGCTATTGCTATTGTGATGACTGGTATGGGAAATGACGGCACTAGCGGTATGACTAGATTATATAATGATAATAATTTAACTATTGCTCAGGATAAAGCAAGCTGCACAGTATATGGTATGCCTAGAAGCGTTATAGAAAATAAAGTTGTGCATTTGGTATTATCGCTTTATGATATTGCCGAATTTTTGGTACAATATTTGAGAGGTAAACTTAAATGAAAAATATTTTTATTTTAACTATAGTATTGATTGTTTTTGCATCTTCTTGTAAAAAAGAATATGGTGCAGAATATAGTTTATATGAATATGAAAAATATATATCTAAACTTATATCAAATAAAGATACATTAGAGTTTACTTCTAATTTTATTTCAAATGTAGATGAAAATATAATTAATACTTTAAATGAAATGAGTTTGATATATGAACTTACTCCTGTAAATATTATAGAGTCTATAAAAAATAGGGGTGCTTTATATCAAAGAATATTTTCTGATAATGATGATTCTCTTTGTAATTATCTGCCTAAAGATGGGGGATATTATGATGTTAATGTAACATATAGAAAATATAAGGATGTTATGGTGGCTCAAATTGAATATCCTTCTTTTAATAAGATATCTGAGAATACTATTGAAATTGTAGCTATTTATTTAAATGATAAATGGAATTTAATTACTATTAACTTTTTGAATATTTGAAAATAGGATTTTTTAATGAAAAAAATTTTGATTACATTAATTGTGATATTATTTATATTAGTATCATGTTTGGAAGATTTGGATAGTGTAAGAAAGGAGTCTTTATTTGCTTTTTATGATGAGATGAAGACTCAGATATTAAATGATGATATAAATTGGATAGAAAAAAATTCTAATATAGAAAATGTAGAAAACATTAAAAATATTATATTAGATAATACAGATTCTTTAAAGAAATTAATATCTTCTTCAAATAAAGAATATTCAGTTACTATAAATTATACAATAGGGGATAGTGCAAATCCAAGCAAAGGGTATTATATTGTTAGAAATACTGAATTTTCACCTACATATTATTATATAAGACTTGTTAACAATTCAAATAAATGGAAAATAGAATCAATAGATAAACTTCCTTTAAAATAAAATATTTATTTTTTAGTTATTTGCAAAAAATATTAAATATACTAAAATAAAATAATTAAGTTTTATTTTAAGGAAAATATATATGCCTATAATAAAAGCTCCATGCAAAATAAATATTTCTCTTGATATAACATCAAAAAGAAAAGACGGATATCATTTAATAGAATCTTTATTTCATACAGTTAATTTATATGATATTATCACTATCGAAAAATCTGATAAATATAATATTACAACAAGCGGTAAATTCGCATTAGAAGATGATAAAGAAGAGAATATTGTAACAAAAATATTCAAACATTTTCAAAATACCCTGAATCTTAGTAATAATTACAATATACATATAGAAAAAAATATACCTACAGGGGCAGGACTTGGAGGCGGTTCATCTGATGCTGCTAATATTATTAAGTTTTTTTTATCAGAACTAAATATTGATATAAATGATGAATTAATAGAATCTTTTTCTTCATTTGGTGCTGATATTCCTTTTTTTATTAGAGGAGGCTGTGCTTGGGTTTCAGGAATTGGCGAGAAAATACAAAATTATGATTTTACCCTTCCATATAATGTTATTTTAATATATCCAAATATACGTGTTTCTACTAAATTAGCATATTCAAAGTTTACCCCTGATGATTTCAATAAATCTGATTTATTTTATATAAAGAATATGCTTGATAATAAAGATATTGATTTTGATAAAATAGTTTCAAAAACATATAATGTATTTGAGAAGAATGTTTTTAATTTAGAAAAAAGAATAGAAGAGATAAAAAATAAAGCAGAAAGTATAATTAAAAGACATATAACTATGAGCGGTTCTGGTTCTTCGCTTTTTGCCTTATATAATAATGATGATAAAAATATAGAAGATGATTTTAAAAAATTAAAAAATGAATTTAATATTGATATATATAAATTGAGTTTGATTTAATTGTATTTAATGTTTTTTATGTTATAATTTTGATTATTATAAAAATGAAATATTAAAAAATTAAAAGAGAACATTATAAAAAATGCTAAAAAAGATATTTATTATATTATTTATTTATTCTTCTGTATTTTTTGCAGCGGATTTATCATCTTTATCATCAAAACATTCATTATCAGTTTTAGAAACCAGCAGTACAAGATCAAAAGGTATGATGGGGGCAGATTTTTTAATAGGAAATGATTCATCTGCTATATTTAAAAACTCTTCATCTTTAATGGGCGTACTTAGGGATAGTGTTAATTTGAATTATACTGTTACATCCAATCCTCAGAATGATTATATATTCAATGCTTCATATGCTCATATAGGAGGTTCTTATGCTGTAGGAGTTGGTTTTGCGGGTGAAATAAATAAAGTTTATTCTTATGATAGTTTAGGTATTAAAAAAAATGATATATATAATGGACTTTATTTAATCAATGTAGGCGCTGCTTATGCTATTAATGACAGTTCTTTTATAGGCGGAAATATTAAAAGTGTTATAAATAATAGCGGTAAAGATAATAATTTTGGTATGTTTTTTGATATAACATATATGCAGTCTTTATTTACTCCTAATTTTAAACTTGGTGTTGGAGTTAGAAATTTCGGATTTTATGATAATGTATTTGCTAAAACAGATACTGATATAACAGCTTCTGTAGCATACGCTAAAAGTGATGGAAGTTTTGCTGTATCAGGCCAATATACAATATCAGTACCTTCTGTAAGCCATGAATTTTCTGTTGGGCTTGAAGCTATGATTGTAGATTTCAATAAATTAGGACTATTTAAAGAAAAAACAGCATGGTATGATGATTTGCCTGAAAGTATATTAGATGCTCCTGATTTTGTACAAAAAAGACTAGCTCAGAAACTTCCAAGCGGTATTTTAACTAGATTAGGAGTAGGTACTAAGGGTGTTTCTTTAGGTTTATCTGTTTATTTGAATTTATTCAGACTTGATTATGCTATTAGTTTTAATAATTTTAGTAAAGACAATATTTCTCATGATATAGGCATGAGTTTTGTGTTTTAATTTAGGTTTTTTATGGCTATTTGTAAACAAAAAATATCTAATACAGAAAATTGCGATAGAGAAGAATATAAAGATGGTTTATGCATTATACATCATAACAGCAATGATAAACCTGAAGGACTTTTCAGAAGAATAATAAGAGATGATATTTATAGAGGTTTCTATAACTTCTCTTATATGATTAGTTATGACGGATTTAATTTTGACGGATTAAAAATTGAAAAAAATTCTAACATGCTTTTTACCAACTCTTCATTTTATGGTCCTTTTCAAATGAAAAATTTTAATTTGTTTGGCTCTATGGACTTTACAGACAGTAATTTTGAAAGCGGTTTTTTTATTACAATGTCTAATGTATATAAAGAAATTATTATAAAAAACTCTAAAATAAATATAGATTTTGATATGTCATTATCCAATTTGCAGTCTCTTGATGTTGATAATATAACAGCGGACTGTAATTTTTCCATTGCTAATTCTGATATAATTGATAAATTGTCATTTAATCATATACATTTTAAAAATAATTTCAGTATGCTAAATGCAAGTTTGCAGGGAGAGTCTAGTTTTGAAAATATTATTATAGAGGGCGATGCTGATTTTAGGAATATGGTATTTTATAAATCATTAAAATTTGAAAATGTAGAAATAAAGGGTAGGACTATACCTTATGAAATTATTGATAATGAAAAAATAGAATTCGTAAATGTTTTAATAAATGGCAAAGTTATAGATGACAATCAAAAAGAGCGAAAAGAAAAAGAGAAAAAAGAATCTCAGTTAGAAAAAATAAAAGAGGCAAAGGATAAAATGTATAAAGAAACTTTGCTTAATGATAAATATTCTAGAAGAAAATAATTATCAAAGCAGATTTCTTTTATCTTTTAATTCATCTTTTTCCCTTATATCTTTTAATATATCTTTAATTTTTGAATCTTTATTATTCGGATAAATTAAAAGTACGCCGTTAGATTTTACTATAGTTAAATCATCAACTCCGTCTATTGCTATGAAAGTATCTTTATCATCGTTTATTATGATATTACTTTTTGCTTCTTTAGCATATACATTTCCAATTATTACATTATTATCAGCATCTTTATCATGTATTCTTCCAAGTGCAGAAAATGCGCCCAAATCGTCCCAAAAGAATCTGGATTTTATGCATTTAATATTATTCAATTTCTCCATTATACCAAAGTCGAAAGATATTTTATCTATAGTTTTGAATATTTCTTCTTTTTGAGTATCATCTTTTGCTTCTAATGTTTTTATAGTTTTATTGTATGTATCAGGCATTAATTCTTTTATTGAATTAAGAATATTATCTATAGACCATATAAACATTCCGCTGTTCCATAGATAATTACCATCTTCTAAGAATTTACATGCATTTTCATAATTAGGTTTTTCTACGAATCTATCAACATTATATACATCATCTTTAATATTATCTTTTATTTTTATATATCCGTATCCTGTTTCTGCTCTGCTAGGTTTAATTCCTACTACTACAACTTCATTAGTATTTTCACTTACTTCAATGGCGTTTTCAATAGATTTTATAAATAAATCTTCATTTTTTATAATAGGATCAGCTGGAAGTATTGCAATCATTGCATTTCCTATTTTTTCTTTTATATAAGTAGCTCCTAATGCAATAGCTGCTGCTGTATCTCTTCCAATTGGCTCATATATTATATTTTTGAAGGAAGGCATATACTTATTAAATACTTCTTTATATCTTTTTCCTGTTATTATAAAAATATTATCTTCACTAGTAATTTTTAATGCTCTGTCTATTGTTTGTTCTATAAGTGATTTATTTTCTATAATATTTAAAAATTGTTTTGGCTTACTTTCTCTGCTTAGAGGCCATAATCTTTCACCAATTCCTCCTGCCATTATAAGTATGGATTTTTTCATATTGATACCTCTAAATAAAAGTTGTTTTATAGTACCTTATTATATATATAATTAAATAAAAAACAATAATATTGTAAAAAAAGTATTTACATTTCATACATTAAAATAAAAAAAATATATATTTTGTAAAAAATGTAGTTCTTATATAGTATTAATAAATATAAACTCATTAATATTAAATATAATTTAAATATTTTTATTTGACAAAAATTTCATTATGTATTATCTTTATCGTGTAATGGGAGATTTTTTATTTTTCTTTAAATTTTTAAAATTTGAGAGGTTATATGAATAATACTGAAGAGCTAATATACGATGACGATGATATGCTGTCGCCTATAGATGCGGCGAAAATAGTTGGAGTCTCAAGAACTACTGTGAATTATTGGGTAAGACATTATGGATTAAAGGCTGATGTTACACCCGGTAAGAGATACAAAATCCGTTATGCTGATTTAAAAGCTTTTTTGGCTTTCAACAAAAAAGAAAAAAGAATCAAATTAAAAAGAAAACAGTCTAAGTATAAACTTGCCATAATTGAACCTATGGAAGTTACAAGAAAGAATTATCTTGAATGGCTAAAAGATGATTATGATGTTACATGCATATCTAATTTGGCTGCTCCTTTGAAAGAATTAAAAAAGATTTCACCTGATATTATTCTTATGGATATTAATTTATCAGATGATAAAGATTATTTTTATCTTATAGATGAAATCAAGAAGGAAATTTCTTTAAGAACATCATTAATTATTATCATAACAAAGAGATATAATGAAGATGACGTTGTAAATGGGCTTGAAAAAGGTGCTTGCGATTATGTAAAAAAGCCTGTAGGACAAAATGAACTTAAAGCAAGAATTAAAAATGCTATTAGATTTTATGTTGATGTGTAAATAATTTTATTATTAAAGCATATTTATTGGATCTATATCTATTTCTATATAATTTCCTTTGTCTGCTGCAAAACTAGTATTTAGTTTGTTAAAGAAGTTTTTTAGTAAAGAATGAGACGGCGTTTTTATAAGAATATTCCATCTGTAATATTTATTTAATTTACTCATAGCACATGCGGTTGCTCCTAGGATTATTATTTTGTCTGAATCATTATAAGTTTCCATTCGGAGCATATCTGCTATTTTATTTGCATCATTTTCCACTTTTTTTTCATCTATTCCCCTTATCACTAATCTAACAAGTCTTGAAAACGGAGGATAATTTAAAGGTGCTTTTCTATTTTCTATTTCTTTATTATAAAAAGATATGTAATCATGATTTTTAGCACATTCTATACTGTAATTATTAGGTGAATAGGTTTGAATATATACTATTCCTTTTTTATCTCCTCTTCCGCTTCTTCCTGCTACTTGAGTTATTAAATTGAAAGTTCTTTCAGCACTTCTGAAATCAGGTATATGAAGAGACATATCAGCAAATAATACTCCGACTAAAGTAACATTAGGAAAATCAAGTCCTTTAGCTATCATCTGCGTACCAACTAATATATCTATTTCTCCGTCAGAAAATCTTTTAAATATTTTTTCATAGTTTTTTGTTCCTCCAACGGTATCCTGATCCATTCTTTCTACTACAGCATTTGGAAAAAGTATATTTAAATGTTCTTCCACTTTTTCGGTACCGCTTCCTATTCTTTCAAAATGTCCTATTTTACATTCATCGCAAAGCTCATCTAAATATTGAGTATATCCGCAGTAATGACACATAACAACATTTTTCTTTTTATGATAAGTAAGTGATACAGAACAATTAGGGCATTCCAAAACTCTCTGACAATATGAACAGCTAACAACAGGGGCATACCCTTTACGATTAAGAAATAGTATAATTTGCTCTTTTTTTTCCAACTTTTTATTTATTTCTTCAACAAGTTTTTGAGTGATCATAGGAAAAGCATCAGCTCTTTTTTCTTTTTTCAAATCTAATATTTTAACCTCAGGCATATTAACAGAAGCTGCTCTTTTCTTTAGACTTAGAAGTTCTATTTTTCCAATTGAAGCATAGTAGAAACTTTCTATAGAAGGAGTGGCGCTTCCTAATAGTAATGTGGCATTTTCCTGAGATTTCCTATAAAAAGCAACCTGTCTTGCATGATATCTTGGGGTATCTCCTGCCTTATAGCTTGTTTCATGCTCTTCATCTATAACGATTATACCTAAATTGGGAGTAGGGGAGAATATAGCGCTTCTAGCTCCTATAACAATTTTTATCTCATCTTTTTTTATCATCTGCCAATATCTGTATTTAGAATTAGGAGATAATTTGCTATGAAGTACTGCTATTTTTCCTTCAAATCTTTCAGCAAATCTTTTTATAGTTTGAGGTGTTAAAGATATTTCAGGAAGTATGACTATTGCCTGCTTTCCCATATCAACGACTTTCTTTATAGCTTGAAGATATACTTCTGTTTTACCGCTTCCTGTTACGCCATGAAGTAGAAAAGTTTTTGGGTTATTTGAGTCTATACTTTCATTAATTTTTTTAAGTACGGCTTCTTGTTCTTCATTAAGTT
Organism: Brachyspira hyodysenteriae ATCC 27164; assembly: GCF_001676785.2. Lineage (NCBI taxonomy): Bacteria > Pseudomonadati > Spirochaetota > Spirochaetia > Brachyspirales > Brachyspiraceae > Brachyspira > Brachyspira hyodysenteriae. Next base: position 413,518 of record NZ_CP015910.2, read on the forward strand.
TTAAATATGGTTTTTGTTTTGCAGGTATTGGTTTAGCTTTTTTTTCTTTTTTTGCTGGAGTACCTACAGGAAGTGCGGCAAATAATGCCTCTCCGAAAGATGAATGATAATAATTACTCATCCATTTTGCTAATTTGAATTCTTTATCTGAACAAATAGGTTCAAGATCAATTCTAGCTTTGATAGGATATACTTTATAGTTACCGTCTATAGTTTCAACTTCTTCTACAACAATACCCTTATTATTTTTTCCCTTAATAGGAGCTACAACTCTACATCCTACCAAGCTATCATTAATCTCATCTGGTTTTCTGTATGTAAGTATTCTATCTATAGGCAGATTGAAAACAACTTTAACATACATTATTACATTTTTTCGCGACGTTTTTTATCTTCATATTTAGACATGCAGTTTACACATCTTAAAGTATAAGGCAAAGCAGTTAATCTTTCTTCATTGATTTCTTCTTTACAATCAATACACTTACCATAAGTGCCTTCTTCTATTCTTTTAAGCGCATTATTAAGCATATCTAATTTGTCTTTTTCTTTTTGAGAGAAATTCATTAGATTTTGTTTTTCATAAGCTTGAAATGCTATATCAACCATATCACCATGAGAATCATCTTTAAGAGCTTCATAAGTTTCATTTCCGCTTAATAATTCATCTAAAGTCTTTCTCTTTTCTTCTAATAATAAATCTTTAAATTTCTTTAACTTCTTAGCAGTCATTATACAAACCTTTAAGCAATAGTAACCCAATAAAAAGATATCTTAACGTTTTGAGAATTGGAAACGTTTTCTAGCACCAGATCTTCCGTATTTTTTACGTTCAACTACACGAGAATCTCTAGTAAGGAATCCATTTCTTTTTAAAGTAGTTCTGAAATCCTGACTTTCACCCACTAAAGCCTTAGCGATACCATGTCTAACTGCATCAGCCTGAGCAGAAACACCGCCGCCATGAACATTAGCAAATACATCATATTTTCCAAAATTACCTGTTACTTTCAAAGCATCTTCTACTACTTTAAGAAGAGCTGCTCTATTGCAGAAGTATTCAGCATAATTTTTTCCATTTATTAAAATTTTGCCGCTGCCTAAAGTTATACGAACTCTTGCATTAGCTGTTTTTCTTTTACCAGTAAAAATAGTTAATTGTTTAGCTGCCATTTTTATCTCCTAATTATATATTTACTACAGTAGGTTTATTAGCTTCATGCGGATGCTCGCTTCCTGCATATACTTTTAACTTCTTAAGATGAAGTCTTCCTAATGGATTATGAGAAAGCATACCTTTTACAGCTATTTTTACCATTCTTTCAGGATTTTTTTCTAATAATTCGCCGTAGCTTATAGCTTTTATACCGCCTGGATAACCTGTATGTCTATAGTGAATTTTTCCTTTCTTTTTATTTCCTGTTAATACTATGTCTTTAGCATTGATGATGATAACATAATCACCATTGTCTAAGTTGTATGCATAGTCTACTTTATGTTTTCCTTTAAGCATATAAGCTGCTCTGCTTGCTACTCTTCCTAATGACTTACCTTTGGCATCGATTATTAGCCAATTTTGCTTTATATCTTTTTGTGATAAAACGTAAGTACTGTTTTTTGTTTTTAATGTTTTTTTATCCATAACATACACACCTTGATTTAACGTTTTAAAAAAATTTGGTAGTTTTAATCTTAAAAATGTAACGGTGCGTAATTATAACATGAATATATTGTAAAGTCAAATTTAATTTATAAAATTATTCTAGCTATTTGAAAGCTTGTTTTGATGCCTATTAACTTGATTATTCTAACAGATTTATTTATCCCTACTATTTTTACTACATCTATAATATTTTTAGATTTAATAACTTTAGGTATATTCTTTATTCCTATTATTTTTATAATGCCTTTTAATTTTTTTATACCAATTATTTTTACTATTTTTGATATTTTTTTCATAATATTATCTCAATATAATATTTCTATTTCAAAGGCATATTATCTAATAATCTTGTCGATCCGCAGTAGCATGATATAAGTATTATTGAATTTCTTGTTGCTGTTTCTACATTAGCTAAAGTTTCTTTATCTGCTATATAAATATATTCTAATTTCAGCATTTTATGAGATTTTAGATTATTCTTTATTATATCTATTAAATATGATGATTTAGTACCGCCTTTTTTAAACTCTTCTCTTGCCTCTTTTAGAAGTTTATATATTATAGTAGCTTCTTCTTTTTCTCTCTCACTTAATAAACTATTTAAACTGCTTAAAGCTATCATATTCTCATCTCTTACTATAGGAATAGTTTTTAATGCTATATTATAATTTAAATCTTTTATTATTTTTTTTATTATAAACATTTCCTGATAATCATATTCTGTTAAATATACATAAGTAGGTGATATTATATTGAATAGTTTTAATGTTATTGTTATTATTCCTCTATAATATATAGGTCTTGAAATTATATTGAATTTATTATTTTCTATATTTATATGCATAGCATAATCATCAGGTATCATCTCTTCAACAGATGGTAAAAATAGAACATCTGCCTGCAATTCTGACAAAAGTTTTTTATCCTTATCTAAATCCTCTGGATATTTTTCTATATCTTCCACTTTTGTGAATTGAAGAGGATTGAGAAATATACTTACAATTACAATATTACATTCTTTTTTTGCCTTTTTTATTAAAGCGGCATGTCCTTCATGTAAAGCTCCCATAGTAGGTATAAGAGCTATAGTCTTATCCTTATTATCACTAATAAATTTATATGCACTTTTTATATTTTTTAATATAGTTAAAGCCATATATTAATCCATTTTTTTATTCATTTTATCCTGATTTGTGGCAGGCTCATAAAAATATAATGCGAGTATTGTCTGAAGCGGAAACATTATAATAGCTTCAATAAACATACTGAATCGCCTAATAGTAAATATAATATCTTTTTTAAGTGCGAATACATTCACTATATAAAGTATCTTACTAGCAGCAAATGCCAAAAATAATAATATTATTAAAAAATAAGGCAATGTATTTGGTGCCGGTAATATAGTAATATATTTAGGTGTTTCATCATTATTGCAATTAACTATAAAAAGATATATTCCAAATAAGTATATAAAAGCAAATATTCCATCTAATATAATAGAAATAAGTTCAGCATTTTTATGTGAAATTTCAGGATAAAGCAAAGTTCCGCATGATCTGCATTGTTTAGCATATTTATCATTAACTGTTTTGCAAGATTTACATTTAATAGTTTTAGCCATAGTTCTAGAATAGCTCCTTCGTTATTGTCTACATTATCGTAACTATTGATTTAAAAATAATCATATTTATAAATGGTAAAATTGTCAACTATTATAATATTTAAAAATCATTTTGTATTATATTCAATTAAATAATAATAATAAAGCTAATAGAAGTTTTTTATTTTCTATTAGCTTTATTAATTATTTTAAGTACAAGTTATATATTAATGTCCTGCAGTAGTTATAGTAGTAGTAATTTCCTCTGAAGGATTTTTTGTAGGAGGTATTTTTATAAGTCTTAAGTCAAACATAATCATAAACATACAAGGTAAGAATATGAGTGTAAGCAAAGAAGCAAATAAAAGTCCATAAGCTAATGCCATAACTATAGGAATAATGATATCAGCTCTACCGCCTATACCATAAACAGTAGGTAAAAGTCCTACAACTGTAGTAACAGTAGTTAAGAATACCGGACGAAGTCTCTGCTTAGCTCCGTCAACAATAGCCTTAGCAACGCCTCTTTTACCTCCTTCAACACCTTCATCTATGATTTTGTTAATCAAGTCAACAAGTATAATACCATTGTTTACAACAACACCTGCCAAACCGATGATACCTACAACACCCATGAATGATAAAGGCATTTTGTGAATAGCGAATCCTAATAATACACCAATCAAACCGAATGGAATAATTATCATTATCATAATAGGCTGTATGAATCTGTTTAACTGAAGCAATAATACAATGTATACAAATATGAATGCCATAGCAAAACTGAATAATAATTGTTTTATAGCTTTCATAGTTTCTTTAGCTTCACCGCCGAACTCTAATTTTAAGCCTCTGTATTCTTTATTGAAATCTTTAAATCTTTCACTTACTGCTGCCATAACCTGCTGAGAAGTATTTTTTCCATATTCTATACCAGCTGTAATAGTTATTGTTCTTTCTCCATTATAGTGTTTTAATGTTGAAAGACCATTAGCTTTTTCTACTGATGCAATGTTTTTAAGATATATTAATCTTCCTTGAGAGTTAGGTATTAAAAGATCATTTAAATATTTAGCATCATAAGTAAACTGATCATCAAATACTACTCTGAAATCTAATTTATTTTCAAGTTCCTGTATATATGTAGCTTCAGTACCATAATATGCTGTTCTTACTTCATTAGCTACATTTGCTACGCTAACTCCAAGTTCTGCTATTTTATTATAATCAAGCATAACTCTTAATTCTTCTTTACCTATTTTATCATCATCATCAATATCTATAACTCCAGGAACAGTAGCTAAAAATGCCTTGATTTCATCTTTAGCTTTTTTAGCAAGTTCAGTGTCATTTCCTACTATTTTAATATCTACAGGATCACCAGGGTCAACAGAACCTTTAGTATTCATCATAAATATAGGAACTGTCTGTCTTATATCTGTTTTATCTATTTCCTGATTTATTAAAGCAACAAGCTCATCAGCTGTTCTAGTTCTTTCAGCAGCAGGAACTAAATAAACCATAATACCTGCCAAACTTCCTTTTTCTTCAGAAACTATTTCTTGGTCAACCTGCTTACCTACAAGAGAGTATAAAGCAATAAGTTCTTCAGGTTTTACTACTTTAGAAACAGCATCTTCTATTTTAGCAATCTGCTGAGTTGTAACTTCTTTTGTAGTACCTGTAGGCATTTCTATATTGATAACTATAGTATCAGCACTTGTATCGTATATAAGTACGAAGTTTTTGAAACTGTTTTGTGCTAAGAATATAGAAGCTATAAACATAAGTATGAAAAATCCTATAACTATATATCTTACATGTATTAATTTCTCTAATATTGCACCGAAAGGTATTTTCATTTTATCGAATAAAGCATCTTTATCGAAATCAAGAGGATTTTTAAATTTACTTTTCTTTTTAGGTTTATAAGATTTATATTTATCTTCTTTATCCTGCAATTGGTTAGGAAGTATTAATACTGCCTGAAGCATACTAACAACAAGTGTAAATATAACGATTCTTGGGAAAAGGTTTAATATTTTACCCATTATACCGCTGATTGTAAGCATAGGGAAGAATGCAGCAACAGTTGTAAGTGTTGAAGCAAGCATAGGCATTACAACATCGGAAACGGCGAGCCTTGTAGCTTCAAGTCCTTTATATCCTGCCTGTTTAAAGTTGAATATATTTTCAGATACTACGATAGAGTTGTCTACTATCATACCAAGTACCGTAATAATAGCAGCTAATGACATTGTATTGAATGTTATTCCTGCTACCTGCATATATATAAAACATGCAAACATAGTGAGTATCATACCCAAACTTGTGAACATAGCACTTTTGAAATCCAAGAATATAATCAAAGTTATAAAGATGATTATAAATCCTTGAATAAGGTTTGAAGTTACAATACTTAAAAGTGATTTAATAGTTCTTGATTTATCACCCATAACGGATACTTGAATATTATCAGGAACTATATCAGCATTTTCAGCTAAATATTGATTCACTACATCAATAGTTTTAAGAATGTCAGCATTTTCATTTTTTACAACTGACAAAGAATAACCAGCTGCTCTGTTTACTCTCATGTATACAGTTTTATCTTCAAAACCTGATTTAACATTTGCTATATCATTAATTCTTACTCTCTGTCCATTGAATGTAGAACGAATTATAACATTACTTGCTTCCATAGGATCTTGGAATTCACCGTAAGTTACAACAGTTTGTTCCTTTCCGCCTGTTTCTATGTCACCGCCTGTAGCTCTTATGTTTCTTATGCTAAGTGCATTAACAACATCGCTTAAAGCTATATAGTTTTGCTGCATTTTTATAGGATCAACATACACTTTAATTTCAGGGTCTGTTCTTCCATCAACTCTTATTTCAGATACGCCTTCAAGTCTTACAAGTTCATTTTCAAGTCTTTGGCTGAAATCAAATAATTCTCTTTCATCACCTTCCATACCTTCTTTGAAGTGTACAGCTAAAGTGTATATATCCATTTTATTAGGGTTTAAGTCATAAGTTGTAACTTCTTCAACATCTTCTGATAAATCCGGAACATTCTGCATTTGTCTGAATATTTCGTCTTTAACAGGCTGTCTATTTGGTATAGTTTCATCTAGTTTTACTAAAATAATTGCGGCATTTTCAATAATTGTTGTATTATATTCATCTATACCGGATATTCCCTGTAATTCTTCTTCTATAGGTATAACAGCATTTTGTTCTACGTCAAGCGGAGTAGCACCGGGATATACTACAGATATTAACATCATATCCAAATCTGTAGATGGAATTGATTCTTTTCTTAGGTTAAAGTAGTAGTAGCCTCCTACAAATAATATGGCCATTACTATTATATTTACAAGCATCGTTTTTTTGGCAAAAAATACTATAATTCTTTCCATATATTGCTTAATCTCCTCTTTTTTATATGTATTAATGTAAATAAAGATTTTGTTATTAGAGGGGTTAATTTTTTATTAATTAACCCCCTAATAAATATTTTTATCCCTCTAAAATCCTTATTGAAAGTTGCTAATTAAAAAATTATTTATTTTATTCATAATCTATGGCAAGCAAAGCTCTGTAATCAAATATAGTCGTTATAAATTCGTACTGAAGATTCAAAAGCTCTGTCTGAGTAGCTACAAGTTCCAACCTTGATGTAAGTAAATCATCGATTTCTAAACGTCCTTGATCAAGTTTTTGAAGCTGAGTAGCTATTCTTGAATTAATTGCTCTTATCTGCATTTGTTTGCTTGCTATTAAATTTTTGTAAGCATTAAATTTAGAAATATATGTCTGTAATTGAGTATTAAAATCTTTTTCTAATTGATCATATTGAGCTATTATTCCATATAATGAGTTTTCAGCCATTTGATATTGTGCTTTATTTGCTCTGTTTCCTAATGGATAAGAGAACTGCACTCCGGCAAAGAAATCAACATTTGTCATACTGCCGAAAGATTTAAAATATCCTTCAGTATTAGGACTAAGACCATTAAGACTTACACTTCCTACAAAGTCTAAATTAGGTAATGTACCGTTTTTCATAGCATCAAGAGTATATTCAGCTCTTATTTTAGATTGATATGCTATTTGTCCGTTTATACTATCAGCGAAAGGAACTGCCTCCATCTGCATATTGCTTCCTAAATCTAAATAAGCATCCCAAGTAGTATGATCCGGCTTTATATTAGTTACAGGCATAAAGAAACTTACAGTTGCTAAAAGACTATCTAAGTAAACCTGATTCTGTGCATAATAATCACTGTAAACCATAGTTTGTGTTCTTGCGTTCTGATAAGAGTCATTATCTATAAGTCCGTTATTGTATCTGTCTCTCATCTGATTTTCAAATCTTTTAGCAGTTATATACATGTTTCTGTAATAAGCAAGAAGTTTTTCGTACATTATCCATTGATAATAAATTTTCTGATATGAAACAATAACGCTGGCATCATCTAATTTTCTTTGAAGCTTAGCTATAGCAAGAGCATATTCAGCATCTTTTATAGGATATTTATCTAAAGTACCGAAAAAATTTCTTAAAAGAGGCTGAGTTACTTCTAATGTTAATGAAGGCTGATAATTATTAAAATCTACAGACTGACCTCCAGGCATATTTAATTTACCGCCTAAAAAAGAAGTATGAGTTAAATTAACAGACCATTTAGTTCCTGTATAAGGTATTAAAGAACCTAGTCCAATTCCAGCCTGTATTCCTGCGGCATTGACACTTGGGCTAGCTGTAGTACTAGTGTATCCGCTTGATAAACTTCCGTATTTACCTACTGCTCCAAACTGTGCAGATAAATTTACATCTCCTGAACTTTCAGCACTAAGTAAATTCATCTGAGCATTAGTTTCTGTTACAGCATTTATTTTTAGTTCTGGTATTTGATCTCTTATAGTTTCCATATAAGCAGCATAAGTCAAAGTATTTGTTTGACCATATAAAATATTTATAAATACAATAGAACATAAAATTATTTTAACACTTATTTTCATTTACTCTCCTTATCGCATCAAATCATAGAATATTAGCTCTTATTATTTAATTCATTTGATAAAAAATATTAATTTTTAAAGCTGTATTTGTGTATGTTTTTACTTCCAAGCAAAAGCAGCAATGTTTTATATAATGTGTCAATTAAATTATCCAAATTCACATCTAATGTTCTTCCTGCTTCTCCATGGTATATATTTTCTTCATCTCCTTTGTAATAGTATAGCTTTCTGTCTAGGTTATAATATTTATTTAATATTAATTCGTTTCCTATTCCTGATGCTGCCACTATCATCTGCATATAAATGTCTTGAGGATCTATTACCGGATTGAAATATTTTTCATCAATTTTCTTATCTATGAATATTAACAGTTCTGAAAACCAATAATTTAATACAAGGTCTTTATTTATATTATCTTTCAATTTCTGCATTCTTTCTTTACTGTTAAAAAACATAGCCTGCAATTCAAACATTATCTTTCCAAATTCCTTGGCTGTTATAAAGAAAAATTTTCTAAAAGCATCGAATAATTCAAATATAGCTTTTTCAGGTTCATCATAATAATTTTCTATAATATCTCTAGGATTTACTTCAGTTTTATTGCTGTTAATCAATGCTATTACAATTTCATCTATATTTGAATAATATTTGTAAACACCTCCTTGACTTAAACCTGACTCTTTAACAATATCTTTCATTCTTACACTATATGCAGGCTTCTTAAAAAATACACTCATAGCTGCATCTAGTATTATCTTCCTTTTGTTCTCAAAATATTCTTGATTTACTTTAGGCATTGTATTATTTTGGTGTTCACCTCGTACTTGAAAAATTAATATGAAAATAAAAACGATACTAGTGTCATTTTTATTTGTGAAATACATATTATTACAATTATTTTTTATTGTCAATATATTTTGTATAGGAAATTTACGATTTTTATACACAATTTGTTAAACTCAATCAAAAAAACAGCTATATACAACATTTGCTACATAAAATATTTGTAATTAACTATTGTAAATATTTATATTTAGTTTAAAATTAGAACATAAAATGACTTCAATATTTTTTTAATGGAGTTTTATTATCATGGAAGTAAATATCAAAGAGTTAGAGAATAACACTGTAATATTGAAATTGGATGGAGATATTGATGTTTATACCTCATCTGATTTAAAAGATTCTATTTTTTCACAAATAGAACTTGGAGCAAAAAAAATAATAATAGATATGGAAGATGTCTATTATATAGATAGTAGTGGAATAGGGGTATTTATTTCGGCACTTGGTACATTTAAGAAGGTAAATGGTAAAATATGCTTTGTAAAAGTTACAGATCCTGTTAAAAAGGTGTTTGAACTTACTAAAATTAATAGTTTTTTCCCTGTATTTACAACAGAAACTGAAGCTTTGGCTAATTTTTAATTTATTTTGAATTTTTAATATAAATTAAATTTAGATAAAATAAAAAAATAAGCTGCAATAATAGTTGATTTTTTATTTAATAGTTATAAAATTATTACAATTTATAATAAATATTTTTATCATTTTTATGAAATTTGTATACAAGGTAGTAATTGTTTATTATGATTAAAGAATTATTTTTGCTTAGGAAAGTTTTTATATTAACTTTAATATTAAGCTGTGTATTTTCTGTCAATGTTCTTTACGGTGCTGAAACTATTAATGATTATATAATGGAAGAGATAACTGATAATACTTCCCATCCATTCTATACAATTCCTATAAAATTTGGAAAATACATTGATTTTGATTTTAAAATAACAAAACATATAATATTGGTAACTTTAGCGGGTATTTTATCTGTATGCAGTATGAAATATTTAGCTCATAAACTTAAACGTCCTTTAAATAGACCTACATATTTACAAAGTATATTAGAAGGTTTGATAGATTATATGAATAAGGATGTTATCGGTGCTACTTTAGGAGAAGAGGGTAAGAAATATGTACCTTTTTGTCTTACAGTATTTTTATTCGTATTATTTTCAAATATATTAGGACTTATACCGGCATCCATTAAATTTCCTACAGAAGACGGAAATCATTCTTATATAGCAGGAGGACTTGGAGCTAATATAGGATTCACTGCTGCTATAGCTATAGTTGTATTTATAGTTTATATTGTTGCTGGAATAAGAAAAAAAGGCATAATAAAATATTGGACTTCTTTGGTGCCTAAAGGTTTGCCTATACCTTTAATACCTATAATATGGGTATTAGAGTTTATTACATTATTCAACAGAGCTTTTGCTCTTGCGATTCGTTTATTTGCAAACATAACAGGCGGGCATATAATGATGATAGTTATACCGTATTTGATAGTAATGTCTGGTACATTATTAGTTTCCCCATTTGCGGTATTATTCTTAGGATTCATATATGTTCTTGAAATGTTTGTAGCAGTTTTACAGGCTTATATATTCTCATTATTATCAGCAGTTTATATTGGAATTGCTATTAGTGATGAGCATTAATTATAAATAAAATTATCATAAAAGGAGAATAAAAAAATGGAACTTTCTATATTAGGTGCAGCAATTGGAGCAGGACTTGCAGCTATAGGGGTTGGTTTAGGAATAGGTTTTATAGGTTCTAGAGCAGTAGAAGGAATAGCTAGACAGCCTGAAGTATCAGGTAAAATACAAACAGCAATGCTTATAGCAGCAGCATTAATAGAAGGTGTTGGACTTTTTGCTTTGGTTATTTGTATTCTTGCACTGTTCACAAAATAATACAGATAGTAAATAATTGATTTGGAGGTATATGTATGGCACTTTTAAAAATAGATCCTGGTATTATAATCTGGACTTGGATCACATTTTTACTAGTTCTTGCTATATTAGGTGCTTCTACTTGGAAAATAATTTTGAAGGGTTTGAATGCTCGTGCTGACAAGATACAAGAAGATTTGGAAGAGGCTGAGAAAACTAGAGAAAATGCTAAAAAATCTTTGGCAGCATATAGAGAGCAAATTGATAATGCTAAGGTTGAAGCTAGTGCTATTATAGAAAATGCCAGAGTTGAGGCTAATAGGATTAGAGATAAAATTATTAATAATGCTAGAGAGGAAGCAGAACTTAATAAAAACAAAATTATGTCTGAAATAGACAGATCTAAAGAAGAGGCTATGAATAGTGTAAAAAAACAGGCACTTGATATTGCTGTTGTTATGGCAGAAACTATTCTTAAGAGAAACATTAATAAAGAAGATAATCAGGCTTTGATTAATGAATTTATTAATAATGCAAATAAAGAAAACAGTCAGAAATGATGATATTTAAGAATTTTTAGGAAGTAAATTAATCTTATGAAAGAAAGTGATAAGCTGCAAATATTAAAACCTACAGCTAGTGCTATATTTGATATAGCTAGAGAGCTTGGAATGATAAAAGAAATATATAATGAACTTTCAGAATGTTCAAAATTATTTCAGGATATTGATATAAAAAAATATTTTTTTGATAAATCAATTTCTAAAAAAGATAAAAAAGAATTAATAGATAAAAGATTAAAACCAATACTTTCTAAAGAAACTTATGCTTTTGTATCTATATTAACAGAACATGATAGTATAGATGTTCTGCCGGATATTGTTGCTTTGTATAAAGAGATAGCTGATGATTATAGTAATATAGTCAGAGTTCGTATTATTACAGCAAGTACTATTGATGATAAAACAGTAGAAGATATTATTCAAACAGTTAAATGTTTTTCCAGCAATGAAATATCCTATGAAACTATAGTTGATGAAAATATTATAGGCGGAATAATAGTATATATTGGCTCTGTAGTTTATGATTATAGTATAAAAAAACAAATAGATTTATTGCAAAGTAAATTTACCTATGGTAATTAATTAAACATTATAGGAGTTGTATAATATGGATCCTATTGCTGAAAACATTTTAAGTGATCTCAAGAAAGAAGTTCTTAGAGAGGTTACAAGAGAAAAGGCAAGTAGATTTAGCCGTATTGTAAAAAATGAATCTAGTGCCAAAAATTATGCAAAGGCTATGTTTGATATTGCTTCAGATATAGGTAAAATAGAGGTAATTAAAAGCGATTTGAATGTTGTTTATTCATCTTTGCTTGTTGATAATGATATATTTAATTTTTTTAAATCTAGTTTCATAGACGGACATTTAAGAATGCGTATATTAAAAAAAATATATGCAGATAAGATTTTAGAAGAAACATTTAATCTTATTGCTATCTTAGTAGAAAGAGATATGATTAATATTTTATTTGCAATAATAGTAGAGTATGAAAACTTATGCAATGAATATTATAATATAATTGTAGTGAAAATTACAACTGCATCAAATATGACAGATACAGAAGATATGAATAAACTTAAAGATCATATTACGAATATGATATCAGATAAAGACATACATTTTACATTTAATATAGATGAAAATATAATAGGCGGTGTGGTAATAGAGGTAGAAGATGTTGTATATGACTATAGTGTAAGAAGACTGCTTACCGAATTGAAATCTTCTATTTCTGAAAATAATTGATACATTTTATATTTGAGGAATTGCTTATGAATATAAAAGCTAGTGAAATTGCAGCGGTTCTTAAAGAGGAGATTAAGAATTATAAAGCTGATTTTACTCCTAATGAAGTTGGAGTGGTTGTAGAGGTTGGAGATGGTATAGCTAGAATCATTGGGCTTCCACATGTTATGGCTAATGAAATGATACTTTTTGAAAGCGGTGCTGTTGGTCTTGCTTTTAACTTGGAAGAAGAAACTATTGGTGCTATAGTTCTAGGTGATTATTACGGAATTAAAGAAGGAAGTAAAGTAAGCAGGCTTAAAAGAATATTAGAAGTACCTGTAGGAGATGCATTACTTGGAAGAGTTGTTAATCCTTTGGGTGTACCTATAGACGGACATGGTGAGATAACTACTGATAAAAGGAGAGTAATAGAATTTCCTGCACCAGGTATTGCTGACAGACAAGCAGTAAAACAGCCTCTTCAAACAGGTATTAAAGCTATTGACTCTATGACTCCTATAGGAAGAGGTCAAAGACAGCTTATCATCGGCGACAGAGGTACAGGTAAAACTTCCATTGCTCTTGATGCTATAATTAATCAAAAAGGTACAGGTGTTATATGTATTTATGTAGCAATAGGACAGAAGGCTTCTACTGTTGCTGGTGTTGTTGATACATTAAGACAGCATGGAGCATTAGAATACACTATAGTAGTTGCGGCAACTGCAGCTGATTCTGCTCCGCTTCAATACATAGCTCCTTATGCCGGATGTGCTATGGCAGAATATTTTATGTATGAACAGAAAAAAGATACATTGATTATATATGATGACTTAACTAAGCAGGCTAATGCTTACAGACAGATATCATTACTTTTAAGAAGACCTCCTGGAAGGGAAGCTTTTCCTGGTGATGTATTCTACTTGCATTCAAGACTTCTTGAAAGAGCTGCAAAACTTAGTGATGAATTGGGAGGCGGTTCTTTAACAGCTCTTCCTATAATAGAAACTCAGGATAATGAGGTATCTGCTTATATTCCTACTAACGTTATTTCTATTACTGACGGACAGATATATTTGCTTACTAGTTTATTTATGAGCGGTGTTCGTCCGGCAATTGATGTAGGTATATCAGTTTCCCGTGTAGGCGGTAATGCTCAGACTAAAGCTATGAAAAAGGTTGCTGGTACTTTAAGACTTGACCTTGCTTCTTACAGATCTTTAGAGGCATTCTCTCAGCTTGGTATTGGACTTGATAAAGCTACTTTGGCACAATTAGACAGAGGTGCTAAAATGGTTGAATTGTTAAAACAAAAACAATACAGTCCTATACCTTTTGAAGAACAGGTAGTTGTTATATTTGCTGCTACTAAAGGTTTCTTGGATAATATTGAAGTTGATAGAGTTCATGAATTTGAGTGGAGACTTCTTCAATATATGAGAGCTGATAAGCAGAATATACTTGATGATATTAGAGAGAAAAAAGATATAGAAGATATGGACGGACTTTATAAAATCATAGAAGAGTTCAAATCTAAGTTCTAATTTTTATATTATATGATTATATAAATTAGTCTTGGCAATTCTATTGATTTGGGGTTTTTATTATGGCAGAGAAACTTAATGTATTAAAAGCGAGAATTAAAGCTGTATCAAGTACGCATAAAATAACCAAAACTATGGATATGATAGCAAGATCTAGAACAGCTAAAATTCTAACAGTAGAACAAGGTATGCGTCCTTTCACTCAAAAGTTAAACAGGATAGTTGAAGATCTTTCGCATTCTGATATGGATCATGTGCATCCTTTGCTTGCTCCAAAAAAGAAAATAAAAAACATAATACTTTTTGTTGTAACTTCTTCAAGAGGATTATGCGGTTCTTATAATACAAAGATTTTTGATGAGGCTATGGAGAGAATCAGACACCATCATAGACATGGAAGAGAGGTTCAGCTTCATGTACTCGGAAAGAAAGGTGAAGTTTATTTTGAGAAGCAGGGCATACCTATAGCACGTAAATATCCTCGTATAGATGAAGAATCTACTTTTGATGATTGTGCTACTGTAGTTCAGCGTTTCATGCATGAATATGCAGTTGATAATGCTTCTAGGGTAGAGGTTATATATACAAGATATTATACAAGGGTGGTACATATACCTAAAATTAAAAGTTTGATCCCTATGATTCCTGATGAAGAGGATATCGAGGGACATAAAATAAAGAAAAAATTAGATTATGTTATTGAGCCTAATGTAGATGATGTATTAAAAGAGGTTGTACCTATGGCTATTAAAACATATTTCTATTTTATGCTTACAAGTTCTTTTTTGTCTGAGAATGCTGAAAGAGCTATTGCTATGAGAAATGCTACTGACAATGCTGAAAGATTATTAACTGATCTTAAAAATAAAGCTAACAGAGCAAGACAAGAACATATTACTAATGAGCTTCTTGATATTATAGGCGGTTCTGAGGCTATATAATTTATTTTGTATATAAAAAATTAAATACCATTCATTATTTATTTTATGGATGGTATTTTTTTATTTTAAATTTTTTAATTTTTGTACAATAATGAGTAATCAGCCGCACACTTTACAGTGCTTCCTTCGTTCGCGTATAAATGACTATTATAATATTATGATATTGCCACTACGGCTAGTATCTGACAAAGTTAAAAATTTTTAGTATATACTAAAAATTTTATAGTTTGTATTTTTTTAGTCAACTTTTTCCCGACACTTACGCTCTGCGGGCTTCGCCAAAGTTGATGCCAACACCACAGGTGGACTTCGTAGGCATGCTTTGAGAAAGTGCAAGTATAAAATTAGTACTAAATCATACTAAAATCGTCTTACATTTAAAATAATTTATTATATTTAAGTTTAAATATATACTTTCGCGAAGCGTATCCGAGCCTGTCGAGGATATATACCTAAAGATACTTCCTTCGGTCGCAAAAGAAGTGGGTGGCGGCACTCTGTGTACTTCGTAAGGGCAATGCCATGCAGATATTTAAAATTTAAAAAAATAATTTTTGACAAAGTATAGTTGTTTATGTATATATAAAATTATTTATTTTTATAGTATAATACTCGAAATTATTAATTACTATGAGACGGTATATGAAAAAAATGCTATTGATTTCTTTTGTTTTAATGATTACTTTTATTGTTTCCTGCGGTAAAAAAGAAGAGGCTAGTATAAGTAATAATTCTGTGTATGTAAGTAATTTAAATAATATATATCATAAAACCTACACTAATGTTGTAAAGATTCAAGGTAAATTTGTTAATATAAATCCTGCTTTTTATTACGGCAATAGAAAAGAAGGAGAATATAGCGAGGAGTATGATATATTTGAGGCTATAAAAAATCATAGTTTAAAGAGAGTAATGGAATTAATAGAAGATGGTGAAGATATTAATCAAAATGATAGAGACTTCATCATACATAGTGAGCTTATGGATGCTAATTACTTTATAGAAGGTAGTACTCCTTTAATATTTGCGGTATTTTATAGGGATTTGGGTGTAATGAAATATTTACTTGATAATGGTGCTGATCCTTATATTAAAGATGATAGCAGTAAGAATTCTTTTTTATGGGCTTGCGGTGTTGGAAATGTTGATGTAATAAAAATGCTTGTAGAGTTTGATTCTGATTTAGTTGATTCTCAAGATAGATTTGGTTTAAATGGACTTCATATGGCTGCTTGGAATGACAATGTAGAAGTATTTGAATATTTAATTAATGATTTGGGTATGGATATAAACAGCACTGATGAGCACGGAAACGGAGTTTTATATTATGCCACTGAATATGCAACATTAGAGAAGTTAAGAGAGCTAGGAGCTGAAGAGTAATTTTATAAAAATGATGCATTTAGTAGATAGAGTTATTTTCTAGACTTAATTAGCGAACAATTTTTATTAAAAATAAGATAAAAATTGTGAGTATTTCATAAATATATTGAAGATAAATATATAAAAAAATCGAGCGTCTAGCAAATTCATTTGCTAGAGCCTTGAAGCGAGATTTTTTAATTATTAATAAATCAATTTTTATTAGCAACAATAT
The DNA here is from genome assembly GCF_001676785.2 of Brachyspira hyodysenteriae ATCC 27164. Taxonomy (NCBI): domain Bacteria; kingdom Pseudomonadati; phylum Spirochaetota; class Spirochaetia; order Brachyspirales; family Brachyspiraceae; genus Brachyspira; species Brachyspira hyodysenteriae. The sequence goes on from NZ_CP015910.2 coordinate 430,423, forward strand.
AAAAATTGTGAGCGTCTGGCAAGTTTACTTGACAGACCCGATTAGCGAACAATTTTTATTAGCAACAATAGAAAATAATTCGTTTTTATTGTATAATACTTCAGAAATTATTAATTACTATACGGTGGTGTTTATGAAAAGTATAAAAATCTCAAAAAGTGTATTATTGGTTTCTTTATTATCAATTATTTTAATTGTGTCATGCGGTAAAAAAGAAGAGCCTAGTGTAAGTATAAGTAATAATTCTGTGTATGTAAGTGATCCAAATAATATATATCATAAAACTTATACTAATGTTGTAAAGGTTCAGGGTAAATATGTTAGTATGAACGCTGCTTTTTCTTACGGCAATAGAAAAGAAGGAGAATACAGCGAAGATTATGATATATTTGAGGCTATACAAAATCATAGCTTAAAGAGAGTACAGGAATTAATAGAAGAAGAAGGCGAAGATATAGATCAAACTTATTTTGGAGATAGTTTATATAGTGAATTTATGGATGATAGTTATGCAATAGACGGGGGCACTCCTTTAATATTTGCTGTATTTTATAGAGATTTGGGTATAATGAAATATTTGCTTGATAAAGGTGCTGATCCTTATATTAAAGATGATGATAGTTGGAATGCATTTTTATGGGCTTGCGGCACAGGCAATGTTGATGTAATAAAAATGCTTGTACAGTCAGATTCTTATTTAGTTAATTCTAAAAATATGTATGATGCAAACGGACTTCATATGGCGGCTTTGAATGATAATGTAGAGGTGTTTGAGTATTTAGTTAATGATTTGGGTATTGATATAAACAGTACAGATGAGGACGGAGACGGAGTTTTATATTATGCCAATGAAGATGCAGCATTAGAAAAGTTAAGAGAGCTAGGGGCTGAAGAGTAATTTTATAAAAATAGTGGGTATCTAGTAAATGAATTTGCTAGACTCAATTAGCTCACAATTTTTATCAGTAATAATATAAAAAATTGTGAGCATTATATAAGTATAGTCAAAATAAATTATAAAATAATATAGCGTATATCAATGTACGAAGTGAATTGTTATAGCTTTATTAGCAACAATATAAAATATTTGTTTTTATAGTATAATACTCAAAATTATTAATTAGTATGAGGCGGTATATGAAAAAATTCTTATTTATTTCTTTTGTTTTAATGATTACTTTTATTATTTCTTGCGGTAAAAAAGAAGAGGCTAGTGTAAGTATAAGTAATAATTCTGTGTATGTAAGTGATCCTAATAATATATATCATAAAACCTATACTAATGTTGTAAAGGTTCAGGGTAAATATGTTAGTATGAACTCTGCTTTTTCTTACGGCAATAGAAAAGAAGGAGAATACAGCGAGGATTATGATATATTTGAGGCTATACAAAATCATAGTTTAAAAAGGGTACAGGAATTAGTAGAAGAAGAAGGCGAAGATATAGATCAAACTTATTTGGGAGATAGTTTATATAGTGAATTTATGGATGATAGTTATGCAATAAATGGAGCTACTCCTTTAATATTTGCTATATTTTATAGAGATTTGGGTATAATGAAATATTTGCTTGATAAAGGTGCTGATCCTTATATTAAAGATGATGATGGATGGAATTCTTTTTTATGGGCTTGTGGAACTGGAAATGTTAATGTAATAAAAATGCTTGTAGAGTTTGATTCTGATTTAGTTGATTCTAAAAATATATATCAGGGAAATGGGCTCCATGTAGCTGCTATGTATGATAATGTAGAAGTATTTGAATATTTAGTAAATGATTTAGGTATAGATATAAATAGTACAGATGAGGACGGTGATGGAGTTTTGTATTATGCTGAAAAAGATGAGGCAATAGAAAAGTTAAGAGAGCTAGGAGCTGAAGAATAATTTTATAAAAATAGTGGGGGTCTAGTAAATGAAATTTGCTAGACTCAATTAGCTCACAATTTTTATCAGTAATAATATAAAAAATTGTGAGCATTATATAAGTATAGTCAAAATAAATTATAAAATAATATAGCGTATATCAATGTACGAAGTGAATTGTTATACCTTTATTAGCAACAATATAAAATATTTGTTTTTATAGTATAATTTTAAATTATTATGATTGGGTATATATGAAAAAATTGTTATTAATTTCTTTTGTTTTAATGTTTACTTTACTAATTTCTTGCGGTAAAAAAGAAGAAGATATTATAAGTAATGCTAATAATTTAGATAATAAGATTGATACTAATGTTGTAAAGGTTAAGGGTAAATATGTTAATATGAACTCTGATTTTTCTTACGGCAACAGAGAAGAAGGAGAATACAGCAAAGATTATGATATATTTGAAGCTATAGAAAATCATAGTTTAAAAAGAGTGATTGAATTAATAGAAGAAGGTGAAGATATTAATCAAACTTATAGCGGCGGAAAAAAATATAGTGAGCTTCTTAATAATGATTATTATCTTGATGGAGCTACACCTTTAATGTTTGCTGTGTTTTATAGAGATTTAGGTATAATGAAATATTTGCTTGATAAAGGTGCCGATCCTAATATTATTCAAGATGAATATGGACGAAATGTATTTTTACTTGCTTGCGGTTTTGGAAATGTTGATGTAATAAAAATGATTGTAGATTTTGACTCTGATTTAGTTGATTCTGTATCTAGCCGTGATGAGAATGGACTTGATATGTCTTATTTGTATGGAAATATAGAAGTATTTGAATATTTAGTTAATACATTAGGTTTAACTACTGATATTTTGGATAATGTTGATGAAGAAGATCCATACGAAAATACTGAGGATATAAAAAAATTAAGAGAACTTCTGAATTAGATTATTTTTATATAATATTTTTTTAATTTTATTAATAAAAAATTATAAATAACGCACGGTGAATAGGATTTTATTTATAAATTCATTATATTTTTTATTTTGTATATTTTATAAATAAAATTCTTCGTGCGTTGTATAAGCAATAAATTTAAATAAATCTAGGGTGGGAATTAGAAATAACAGTGTAGAGCTAAAAATAAAAATAATATAAAAATTGCAGATTAAAGTTATGAGTCTAGAGGGTGGGGGAGTGAAAATAGGTTTTAAAACTTAATTACATACCCCACCCTTTATTCTTTATCGCTTCATTAAAAAATTTAACTTTAATTATATTTATAGCCTGCTTAGAAATTTCAGCCCACGCTCAAGATTTTATCAGTTTTATATAGATTATAAATCCTAAAAACTATTTTAAGATATAAATTAAAAAATATATTAATCATATTTTAGTATTTTGTTTATATCATCCATAATTTTTTTTCTTATTTTATCACGTAATTTTTTAAAAGGTAAAATCCAAACAATTTTATCGACTATTTTAGATAAGGCCATTCTAGTTCTGTTAATAGATAATATATCCATATATCTAAAATAATTTTCTTTAAAAAAAGGAGTTAAAGAAAAATATTCCCAAAATTTATAATAATATTCATTTATTTGTTGATTAAAACCATATTTTAATGGCTTACCTGCTCCAGCAAAATATGCAGAAATTATGATTTTATTATCACTAATTCCATAATCCGCTTTTAAATCTAAAAAAGCAGTGCTATCTTTAAATGGATATAAAAGTATATGTTCTTCAGTAAATATTATATTGATATATTTGTTTATACATTCATCAATGTTTTTTTGATAAGATTGTTCTGAAAACATATTTCTTATTTTTTTATATTAAATACTAATACAGCAGCCGCTATATAACTATATTCAGGATCTTTATAACCTATGTCTGATATGTATTTATATAAATTAGGAAATATTTTTTTTAGATTTTTGTAATATAATTGTTGGCAAATTAAGGAATAATTAGATATATCTATATCATATATATAATTAATATTATCCAAAACTATTGAGTCAGCATCTATAAATAATACATAATCTAAATCTTTTAATATAAATGGAATATCTAATTTAATAAAAACACTATAATGCCATAAAGGATGTCCGTTTTTTTTGAATATTTCCTGCCATTTTTTATATTTTTCTATATTATCATAATTTGGCTTATAAAATTTTATTTCAAAATCTTTAATTTCCTTAAGCATTAATAATTTATTTTTGTTTTCTTCTCTTATATTATCTTCAATAATATGAAAATAAAATTTATCATTTTCAGATGAATTTTTTAATATTGATACTATTAATGTAGCAATATATGTTACGAATTTATCATCTGAAATTAAGCATATATTCATTATTTTATTCATTATACTTCCAATTATTTTTTAGTTAAATAAAAAGATTAGACAGATATTTTATATAATTGTGTTGTCTAAATAATTTTATACTAAAAAACATAATAATCTAGAAATAATATTTTATTAATTATATCAACAATATATAAATAATGCAATAAATTCTAAAATAGAGTAGGAGCTTCTTCTACTACTTTGTTATTATATCTGTTGTAAACGCTGTCTTCAGTATTGAGTTCTTCTTTTGTTTTGTATGTGATATTATATTTTTCTTCTAATGATTTTATTTTTTTATATAGCTTTTCTCTGTACTCATCTTTAAGAATGCCGTCAGAATCATAAATATATAGATACTTTTTATAATGTTCAGGAAATACTTGCCTTACGAAGTTGAGATATATTTTTCTGCATTCGCCTCTTAGTTTTAATGCATCAGCAGCACAGTAATCTATTTCGTACTCTTTTACTTTTTTAAAAATATCTTCTATACTGTCTTCTGTTATAAAAGGCATTATAGGCATAGCATGAACGGCAACTATTGCTTTTGTCTTTTTAAACTCTCTAAGCATATTAAATCTTTTCTCTGGGCTTATTACATTAGGTTCTATTAAAGAAGATAACTTTTCATCTAATGTTGTTATAGTTGAAGCTATTCTTACAGGCACTATACTTGAAAGCTCATCTATCAAATCAAAATCTCTTAATATTAAATTGCTTTTTGTGGATATGCACATAGGAGTTTTATATCTTATAAGAAGTTTTAAAACATCTCTCATAAGTTTATAATCTTTTTCAGCCTCCTGATAATTATCAGTAACGCTTCCAAGATTAATAATATCTCTATTCCAATTCCTTGAAGAAAGTTCTTTTTCTAATACTTCGGCAATATTTTTCTTTACGAATATCTCTCCGAAAAAATCTTTTGAGTTAATATATTTATGAGAATAAACAGCAAAACAGTAATAACATTTATGCAAACATCCTCTGTAAATATTTAAATCATAACAGAATCCGTATTCATTATCTATTTTATTTAAAGCCGATTTGCAGTTAATTTCTCTATATTTAAGCATTGATTTTATCTCTTTATCAAATCTGTATTAAAATATTGTGTTTATAATAATACTGTATTTTAATATTTTGTCAACTTATTATTTATTAATAATATATAAATTAAAAATATGCTTATATTAAAATATAACTTTTTTGACAAATTCTGACATTTCAATGATTTATAATAAATGGTAGAATATAATTTAATGTAAATGAAGAGGTGTTTATGATAGAGCTTAAAGGAAAATACAATAAAGACTGCAAAATTTTTACTGATAATATTGATGAAGAATCTTATTCTGTATTGTATAAAATATTAAATGAAAAAGCCAGTGAAGATGTAAGGATAAGAATAATGCCAGATACCCATTTGGGCAAAGGAATAGTTGTTGGTTTTACAATGCCATTAACTGACAGAGTAAATCCTTTTCATATAGGTGTTGATATAGGCTGCGGAATGCTCACTTCAAAATTAAGCGATGAAATAAAAGATATACCATTAGAAAAGATTGATAAAACTATAAAACAAAATATTCCAATGGGACAAAGCACTCATAAAAAAAGTTTTAATACACTTTTTAATTTTAAAGAACTTAATGAATTAATAAGAAATTTTATACTTAATTATAATAAAAAATTTAATACCAAATTCGAAGTTTTTGAAATAGATAATGAGTATATAGAAAAATTATGTCAAAGAGTAGAAATAGATTTAGAAAAATTCCATAACTCTATAGGAACACTCGGCGGAGGAAATCATTTTATAGAAATAGGCAAATCATCAAACAACGATTATTATATAACCATACATTCAGGTTCTAGAAATTTCGGTAATCAGGTTTGCAGATATCATGCCAAAATAGCTAAAAATAGTGAAGACTGTTATTTGCATGATAAAGAAATGTTTGATTATTTAATTGATATGGTAATAGCACAATACTATGCAAAAATAAACAGAGATACTATTTTAAAAATTATAAAAGATTTATTAAACATAGAAATAGAAAATTCTTTTTCATCTGTGCATAATTTTATTGATTTTGAAGATTTTATCATAAGAAAAGGTGCTATAAGAAGTTATGAAAATGAAAAAATGATAATACCTTTTAACATGCGTGATGGTATATTAATATGCGAAGGAAAAAGCAATGAAGATTGGAACTGTTCTGCACCTCATGGAGCTGGAAGGGTTTTATCAAGAGCACAGGCAAAAAATCAGCTGAATATGAGTGAATTTATAGATTCCATGAAAGGAATATATTCAAGCAGTATATGCAAAAATACTTTAGATGAATCTCCTATGGCTTATAAAAATCCTAATGAAATAGAAAAATTAATAGAACCCACAGTTAATATTATAGATAAAATAAAACCTGTTCTTAATATAAAGTCAACTTCAAAATAAAATTATTATATAGTTTTCTAAAATTATTCTATGTTAAAAATACAAATATATTATGAATATTGAAAATTTTATGAGAAAAAGCTTTATAAATGATAAAAAAATCTATTATATAGTAATTAAATATAAAATTAATGTTAAAAAATGTATACAATTATGAAAAAATTTATTATACTTAATACATGATTTGATATTTTATATGTGATATAAGTATACATAATTCTTTATATTAATTTCATATTTATGATATCAAAAAAAAAAATTCTAATAATCTGGAGTTGTTTGTATGAAGGATAAAATTTTCGGTGTACTGCAAAGGGTAGGAAGATCATTCATGCTTCCTATAGCCGTACTTCCTGTAGCAGGTTTATTTTTGGGTATAGGTAGTTCATTAACCAATACTACAATGCTTGAAACCTATAATTTGATAGGTATTCTAGGCCCTGGAACTATTGCTTATGATATATTATCAGTATTAAGTGAGGCAGGAAATATAATATTTGGAAATTTGCCTATTATATTTGCTATGAGTGTAGCTATTGGTATGGCAAAGAAAGAGAAAGAAGTTGCAGCTTTATCAGGAGCTATAGCATTTTTTGTAATGCATGCTTCTATTGGTAAAATGATAACAGTTATGGGCGGAGCTGATAAACTTTTAGCTGGTTCTACTACTAATGTTGTGGGTATACTATCACTTCAAATGGGTGTATTTGGAGGTATTATAGTAGGACTTGGAGTAGCTGCTTTGCATAATAAATATTATACAATAGAGCTTCCTCAGGTATTATCATTCTTCGGCGGTACAAGATTCGTACCTATAATATCTTCTATAGTATTTTTAGTAGTAGGTATATTGATGTATTATGTATGGCCTCCTGTACAGGTTGTAATGAATAAATTAGGTGATTTAATAGCTGGTTCAGGTTATATTGGTACTTTATTCTATGGTATCATAGAAAGAGCATTAATACCTTTCGGACTTCACCACGTATTCTATACACCTCTATGGCAGACTTCTTTGGGCGGTACTATGATGATAGATGGTAATTTAGTAGAAGGTGCTCAGAATATATTCTTTGCTCAATTAGGATCTCCTACTACAACAGCATTCAGTGTTGAAGCTACTAGATTTATGACAGGTAAATTCCCATTCATGATATTCGGATTACCTGGCGCTGCTTTAGCTATGTATAGAACTTCTAGACCAGAGAAAAGACAGGTAGTAGGTGCATTACTTTTCTCAGCAGCATTAACAGCAATGCTTACAGGTATTACTGAGCCTATAGAGTTTACATTCATATTTGTAGCTCCTATATTCTATGCTATTCACTGTGTACTTGCCGGTATATCTTTCATGCTTATGCATATACTTCATGTTACAGTAGGTATGACTTTCTCAGGCGGTTTTATAGACTTGTTATTATTCGGAATAATACAAGGTAATGCTAAAACTAATTGGATATGGATTGTAGTTGTAGGTGCTGCTTATTTCTTCATTTATTATTTCTTATTCTCTACTTTGATTAAAAAATTTGATTGGAAAACTCCAGGAAGAGAACCAGATAGTGAAGAACCAAAATTATACAGAAGAGCAGATGTTGCTGCTGCTAAGGCTGCTGCAAGCGGAGAATCAGTTGATACAAATCCTTTATTCCAATATGAAGAGGCTCCTTTAATAACTGCAGGACTTGGAGGAAAGAAAAATATAAGCGATGTTGACTGCTGTGCTACAAGACTTCGTATAACAGTATTTGATCCTTCTAAAGTTGTTGATGCTACATTAAAAGCAAGCGGTGCTGCAGGTATAATCAAAAAAGGTAATGGTATACAGGTAATATATGGTCCTAAAGTTACTGTAATAAAATCAAGACTTGAAGATTATTTACATGATCCTATAAGTGATCAGGAAGTTCAGGCACCAGCAGATACTCCTAAAGCAGAAGAGAAAAAAGAAGAAAAGAAAGAAGCAGTAAAAACTTCTTCTTCATCTGCAGCATATAAAGTTTATGCTCCTATAAAAGGAAATATAATAAAATTAGAAAGTGTTAAAGATGAAGCATTCTCAAGCGGCGCTATGGGTAAAGGTATAGCTATTGAACCTAAAGAAGGAAAAGTATATGCTCCTTATGATGGTGTAATAGAAACTGCATTCCCTACAAAACATGCTATAGGATTAACTTCTGATGATGGTGTTGAATTACTTATACATGTTGGTATGGATACAGTAAAATTAGGCGGTGCTCATTTCATTTCACATATAGAAGAGGGACAGAAAGTTAAGAAAGGAGATTTATTGTTGGAATTTGATGTTGAAAAAATTAGAGAGGAAGGATATCCTACATTGACTCCTGTAATAGTAACAAATTCTGATGATTATACAGATGTTATTACTATTAATGCAGCTTCTGTTAATGTTGGTGATGATTTGATTGAAGTAAAAAAATAATAAAATAACATTATGAAAATTTCAGGGGGGCTTAATAATAAGCCCCCTTTTTTATGGAAAATTAAATAGTATTGATAAATTGTAAAAAAAAATCGCTTGACAATAAAAAAATAAAAAGTTATACTATTTCAAAGTTTTATTTATTTGGAGAAATTATTTATGGAAAAAAAGAAGTACGTCTTAATGCTCAAATTCTTAATTCCCTTTGCAATATTTATAATAATAGTTGTTATAGGTTTAATGTTATATTTTATTCCTAGATATAAAAAAGAATTTTTATTAGAAATAGAATCTAATATTTATAAGAAAGAATCTTCAGTTTCTTCTTGGCTTAGTTATTTTTATTCAGAAATAGATGTTTTATCTTCATATTGTAAGTATGAAACAGATTATAATCAAATGCTTGATTCTTTTAAAGAATTGGAAAAAATAAAAGATGAAATTAGTAATATACACTTTAGCGGTACAGTAGGATATAAATACGGAGGACTATTAGTTATAGTATATCGAGATAATATAGAAGGATTTGATCAAACTACAAGAGAATGGTATATAGAGGCTGTAAAAAATCCTTCTTCTATTTATTTAAGTGCTCCATATCAAGATGCTGAAACAAAGGAAACAGTTATAACCATATCTAAAGCTATTTTTGAAAATAATCAGCTTAAGGGAGTAGTTGGATTAGATATATCTTTTAGTAAAATATCTAAGGTATTAACTGCTGATAAAGACAATAAATTTTTTATAGCATTAGATGACGGAAGATTTATTACGCATACAGATTCAAATTTATTATTTAATGATCAAAGAAATATTTATACAGAATTGAATGCTCCTAAACTTAATGGTGAAATTTATAATGTTATATTAGGTAAAAAAGAGTGGACAGCTGTTTATACTATACCTAATACTCCTTGGCTTCTTGTTGGAAATGGAAGTTCTGTAAGCCTTGCAAATAAAACACTTACATTATCTATTATAATGGTAATAGTAGCAATAGGTTTTTTAGTGATTCAGTTTATGCTTGTTCTATTAAATGTTAATCCTTTATCTCAAACTTTAGACAGAGCCATAGAAGTTATTAAGAATATGACTAATAAACATTTTAATGCTGTATTTGATGAAAGATTATTAAATAAATCAGATCAGACAGGTGTTTTAGTTAATTCCATTAAGGATATGCAAAAATCTCTTGGAGATTCTATTCATTTCTTTCAAGAATCTCTTAATTTTATCAATCATGAAATAGATGCTGTATCAGATGGAACTGTAAATTTAGCAGATAGAAGTAATACTCAGGCTAGCTCTCTTGAAGAATTATCAAGCCTTATAGAATCATTGTCAACATCTCTTGATGAAACTAATGTGCATTCTGAAGATGCTAGAAATATGAGTGCTAAAGTTGCGGATGCTACAAAGGTAGGTGTTGAATCTTCTTCTGAAATTACCAGCAGTATGAATGAGATATTAGAATCTAGTAAGAAAATATCAGACATGACTAAACTTATACAATCTATTGCTTTTCAAACAAATATATTGGCTTTGAATGCAGCAGTTGAGGCAGCTCGTGCTGGAGAACAAGGTAAAGGTTTTGCTGTTGTAGCTAGTGAGATACGTTCTCTTGCTCAGAATGTAGATGAAACAGCTAAAAACATTACTACTACAATAAATGATGCTTTAACTAAAGTAGAGATAGGAAATAAAGCTGTGGAAAATTCTTCTAAAATACTTTCTGAAATTGAAACTTTGGCTCAAGATATGCTTAATAAATTAACTTCTATATCAGAACGTGCTGTAATAGAAGCAGATAGTATTAATCAGATAAATGTTTCTGTAAGACAGCTTAATTCTATAACAAGTGAAAATAGTACATTGGCTGAATCTAATGCAAACTCTACTAAAGAAGTAAGAGAAAAAATAGAGAATATGGTTGATCGTATTAGTAGTTTTAAATTTTAATTGAATATTATTTCATTTATAAAAAGAAATGGCTTTTAATAGTCATTTCTTTTTTTATATATTTTCAGCACAGAATATATAATGCGGCATATCAATATTATAATAATGTTTTACTATATTATCTATTATCTTCATACCGTTTCTTATTGCAACTTTTTGTGATGATTTATTATTGTCTCTTATTATAGAATATACTCTTTTTTCTTTTAGAACATTAAAAGCATAATTTTTACAGGCAATTGCAGCCTCTGTTGCAAATCCTTTATGCCAGTAATTTTTATTGAATAAGTATCCTATTTCAAGAAGCTCATAGGAATCATATATTTTTTTATCTACTTTTTGTATTGTAAGTCCGCATTGTCCTATAAACTCATTATTTTCTTTTAGTATACAAGCCCATAGGCCAAATCCATAAGTTTTATATCTATTTATTTGATTATTAAACCATTGATTTACTTCATCATCAGAAAAAGCATGCTCATAAGCGTACATAGTTTCTTTATCTTGAAGTATTGATGATAATCCTGCATAATCGAATTTATTATATTCTAATTCTCTTAAAATAAGTCTCTCTGTTTCTAGTATTCTTTTCATAAATTATAAAACTAAATAAAAGTATTTTAGAAAAAATGATATTAAAAATTTATTTTTAATCCCACCCTATATATTTATTGTTCATTTTAGAATTTTTAGCTATCGTTCTTTTATAGTATTTTCTGTAATTATAAATCCCACCCAAAATTTTATTAATGTTATTGTCTTTAAACCGCACGCAGAGCGGCACTATAAATATAAATTAATTAATAATAACATATAAACTATATAATAAATTTTATTCACCGTGCGTTGAATAGATAGAAAATTTAATTTAAGCTTGGGCGGATGTTTATATATTCTTATTTTGTATATAAGAAATAATGAATTAAAACTGCATATAATTTAATAAGGAAAAAGGGCGGGCATATGTAATAGTAATAAAAAAATATAGTTTTTTGTTTTTTAGGTATTGACAAAGTTTTAAAATATGTTAGAATATACTAACAAATGTTAGAAAGCATTGATAAAGTCAACAACTTTGTATCCCTAAATTGATACAATATATTTTATAACCTTCATTTAATTAAACTGTACGCCCCCTAATAATAAATAGGGGGCAATATTTTTTTATTAAATATAAAAAATAAATATAGCAAATTATTTTTTATAGATTATAATATTTTATCAATAAAAAAAATTTTATAGATAAACAAATGGAGGATTAAAATATCATTATGAAAGCTATAACAACTATAGTATTACTTATATTGTCAAATACATTTATGACAATAGCTTGGTATGGACATTTAAAATTCAGTGAAATGAAAGGTTTTGCTAAATTATCACTTCCTTTAATTATATTAATAAGTTGGGGTATTGCTTTATTTGAATATTGTTTTCAAGTTCCAGCAAATAGAATAGGATTCCAAGGAAATGGAGGACCTTTTTCATTAATGCAGCTTAAAGTCATGCAGGAAGTTATTACATTAACTATATTTACTATTTTTACTGTTGTATTTTTCAAAACAGAAACTTTAAGAATAAATCATTTTATAGGTTTTTTATGTTTGATATTAGCAGTATTCTTCATTTTCAAGAAATAGTAATTATCATTATATAAAAAAGATATAATAAAAGGCAATTATATAAAATATAATTGCCTTTATTTTATTGATGATTTTTTATTATCTTAGATCATGTTTTTTTACTCTAGCATCTGCTATATGCTGATTTTCCCATTCTATTTGAATTAGATTCATTCTTTGCATAGATAATTCTCTTTTAACAGCATTTTTAGTAGCAGCATCTAAAGTAGTTAAAGTAGCCATATTTGGTTTTTCTTCAGAAACTAATCTTATAACAGCCACACCATTATCCAATTTTATAACATCGCTTACTTGATTAGTCTGCATGGAGAAAACATGCATATAGAAAGATTCAGTAGTAGAATCAGGTATAATAGCTCCTTCAGCAGTATTTAGTCTTCCCTGATTATAAGAGAAAGGTTGAGCTGGTTTATAATATTTTATAAGTCCATTTCCATTTAATCTTGCTAAATTATTAACATTAGCAACAGCAGCTTTCAATACTTCAGCCTGTTTTGTTTTTTCAGCTTCTAAAAGAGTATTCATATTGGCATTCAAATATTCTCTTCTTAAAACTTCTTTGTTAACATCAGTATATTTTTCAGGTATTCTAATATCATTAACTAATACAATATAATAGTATCCATTTGCATATATAGGCTGTAAAAGGTTGCTTCCCTTAGTATTATTGTTGTTGGCAAAAATTTTATTAGCAAAATCTTCATTAGGCATCTGCATTCTTGTAAGATATCCTAATTTATAATTGTTAGTATCAAAACTTTTTTCCATAGCTGTTTTTTCAAATAAACTTATATCAGCTTTTAAACTTTTATATAAATTATCAGCTACTCCGCCGCTTTGAGTTATTATCCAAGAAATATCAGCCTGAGCAAAATTAGTTTTATTATCTGTAAAATACTTTTCTAAATCAGCATCAGCTACTTGATTAGACTGTACTATTTCAGAAGCATTTATATAAACCATTTCAATATCTCTTTTTGTAAGATTTTTTTTGTATTCTCTTTGCATTTCTAAATCATTTAATTTTACAGAAGTAAATAATTCAGCAGAAACAGTTTGTGCCAATATATCTTCTTTTAAATCTTTTTCTATTTTTACTTTCTCAGACTGAGAAGAATTTTTTATGAATGATTCATAAGCCATTTGATTATAAACACCATTAGTATCTATGAATTGGCTTTTCATAGCTTCTACTACAAAATTATCGCTTACATTTATATTTTTTCTTGCTACATCATTTAACAGCATAGTAGAAACGGCTCTTCTGAATGCCAAATCTTCTATGTAAGTATACATTTCATTATTTATTTGTATTCCTAATTGCTGATAATATCCTTCTATTTGTCTGAAAGCTCTACCATAAGGACTAGTGCTTGTATAATATATAGGTTTTCCATTAACAGAACCTATAGTAGGAGTTTTCTGACTTCCTCTAGTATCAACTACCAAGAAATAAATTATCAAAAGTATTGAAACTGCTGATACTCCTAGCCATTGTAAAGTTTTTATTACTGGGCTTTTCTTTTTAGGTACAAACTTTTTATTAGATGACATTATATATATCCTTAATTCTTTATTAAAAAATTATATTATAATTTAATAATTATATAAGAAGAGTTTAAAAAATTCAAGTTTTTATAAAATTAAATTTTACTATTGATAAGCTCTATATAAAAAGCTGATAACCTTATTATTAAAATAAAATTATCAGCCTATATTTTTATACAAAATTAATAGTTAGGTGCTTTAGAAGTTATTTTTACATCATGTACATGACTTTCAGCCAAACCTTGATTAGTTATTCTTATAAATTCAGCTTTCTCTTGAAGCATTTGTATATCTTTAGCTCCTATATATCCCATACCAGCACGAATACCGCCAACTATTTGATATACCACATCAGCAACATGTCCTTTATATTCAGTAACTCCTTCTATTCCTTCTGGTACGAATTTAGATTTATTAACAACCTCGCTTTGGAAATATCTGTCTTTGCTTCCATGTATCATAGCACCAACAGAACCCATTCCTCTATAAGGCTTGTATTTTTTACCGTCTATTATTATAACATCTCCAGGAGCCTCATAAGTAGATGAGAAAAGTCCTCCAGCCATAACAGCATCAGCTCCTATAGCAAATGCTTTAACTATATCTCCAGAGTACTTTATTCCTCCGTCAGCAATAGCTCCTATATTATATTTTTTAGCAATTTCAGAAGCATCATGTATAGCAGTAAGCTGAGGAACTCCAACACCAGCGATTATTCTAGTTGTACATATAGAACCTGCTCCTATTCCTATTTTTATAGCATCCACTCCAGCATCAATTAATGCCTTAGCACCGTCTGCTGTAGCAATATTGCCTGCTATTACCTCAACTTGTTTGTATTTATCTTTAATTTCTTTTATAGCAGTAAGAACATTTTTTGAATGTCCATGTGCTGTGTCTATTACTATTAAATCTACTTTAGCCTCTATAAGTTTTTCTATTCTTTCATATCTATCTTCAGATATACCTATAGCAGCTGCAGCTATTAAAGAACCATCTTCTGATAAAGTAGCTTTTTCTTTGTCTTCTATATCTTTAAAACTTTTTACTATTTCCACCTCTTTAGCTTGCTGTTCTAAAGGCATGTTTTTATGTATAACACCTAAAGCACCGCATAATGCCATAGCTATAGCCATTTTAGATTCTGTTACTGTGTCCATTGGAGAACTTATTAATGGCGTATTCAATGTTATTTTTTTTGTTAATTTTCTTCTTAAAGTTACATCTTTTGGAAGAATGTCTGACTCTTTTGGTACTAATAATACATCATCAAAGGTTAATGCTTCTTTAATATTAATAGGCATAATTATTTTCCTCTTTATAATTAGATATAGATTTGAGTAATATAGATATTTTGATAAACGATTCTATAGTAAAAATGCTTTAATTGCAATGATTTTTTATTTTTTTAATTAATATTTTCATTAAAAACATTAAAATGTATTAAATGTGTTTTACAATTATTATAGCAATGTAAAATTCATGCAATTTTTTTATTTTTTAAGTAAAATATATTTACAAAATAGAGATAATATATTATACTATAATTGTAAAGAAAGTTTACTAAGTGTGAAGGAGGTAAATTATGACTATGACAATAAAAGATAAGAATTTACTTGATGCATATAAGATTTATTTTAATCATGATAATTTGAATGATTTTTCTAATGTAAAAAGAAATTATATATTATCTTCACTAATCAAAGAAGTAAAAACTATAAATTCCAAAAAAGAGAGTATAACTGATAAAGAAATAGAAACTATTTATGATATATTAATAAAACTTTCCATTATGGCAAGAATAGATTTGATTATGTCTATGAAAAGCATAAAAAATAAGGATACATCATTCATAAGCGGTATAAAACGTTCTAGAGATGTTATAGATTATGCTTTGAAAGTGATTATAAAATTATTGTATAAACTTGATGAACAGCAGATTATTTCATGTTATTCAAATAAGTTCATTGATAATGACAGTATATCACATACTAGCAGAGTATTTATTATTGCTGTAAGATTTATGAAATATTACAATAGCAGTATAAATAATAATGTTGTATCTAATATAAAGAAAAAATTTAAAAATAGATATGCTAAATATTATAAAAATGTATTAAGAAAATTTAATATCAGTAAAAAAATAACAAGATTAGAGCATGTATACAAAAGCGGTTTAAGAGATATTTTATTTAATGAGCTTGTTAATATTGCTATAGCCGCATTTTGGCATGATATATCAAATTTATTTAATAATTATAATAAAGATTATAATACTTCAAAATGCTATTCATATTTAAAGCATTTTATAAGATATAATTATGATATATCATTAACAGTAGGGCTTCATAATGAATATTACGGATATGGAAGCGGAGTATTTTTGAATTATTATAATACTATCATCAATTCAAATACACTTTTTGCTCCTAATTATATTGTAAGTTTTGATTATAATGATACTTTGAGATTAAACAGCGTATCATATTTTCCTTCAAAAGTTCTTGAAATAATAGATTTATTTGATAGAATAACTTATTCCGATAATCCATTAAATGATGAAGATGCTTTGTCATTTATTAGTGATAATTATTTAGAGAAAGAAGTAAAAGTAGATCCTATAATTTTTGATATATTTTCTTCTTTTGTATCTGATAATATGAAATTAATAGCTTAATAATATACCTTGTAAAAGAAAAGAGAGGGAAATAATTTCCCCCTCTTTTTTTATTAAAAAAATATAAATTCTAAAAATTAGAAGTTTTCAACACGTACTTCAAAGAATTTTTTAGCATGTTTACAAACTGGGCAAAGTTCAGGAGCTTCTTCGCTTTCAACGATGAAACCGCAGTTTCTACATTTCCATTGAACTTTAGTAGCTTTTTTGAAAACGCTTCCGCTTTTTACAGCTTCTCTTAATTTAGCATATCTTTCTCTGTGTTCTTTTTCAACATCACCGATTAATTTCATAGAACGAGCTATTTCTTCAAAACCCTCTTCAGTAGCTTCTTTAGCCATTCTTGGGTACATATTTTCGTACTCTTCGTTTTCACCTTCCCAAGCAGCTTGTAAGTTTTGAAGAGTATCACCTATACCGTTAAGATATTTGAAGTGTATTTTAGCATGTTCTCTTTCATTTTCAGCTGTTTCAAGGAAAATAGCAGCGATTTGCTCATAACCTTCATTTCTTGCTACGCTAGCAAAATAAGTATATTTGTTTCTAGCCATAGATTCGCCAGCAAAAGCTTCATTTAAGTTTTTTTCTGTTTTTGTACCTTTTAAATCCTTCATTTTAATTCTCCTAAAAAAATATATAAATAATTAGTTTAAACTATATTATTTAGCAAGTTTAATTCTTTCAGCAACATAGTCCCAATTTACTAAATGATCAACAAAAGTAGTTAAGAAATCAGGTCTTCTGTTCTGATAATCTAAATAATATGCGTGTTCCCAAACATCGCAAGTTAAAACACCATGTACTTTATCAGCAACAGGGTTCATAGCATTAGCATATTTTCTAACTTCTAATTTACCATTGTTAATTACAAGCCAAACCCAGCCAGAACCGAATTGAGTTTTACCGCCAGTAGTGAAAGCTTCTTTGAAAGCATCAAAAGAACCGAAATCTGCTTCGATTTTTGATTTTACTTCAGCAGGTATGGCAACATCTTTTTTAAGCATTTTAAAGAATTCTTCATGGTTATAAACCTGACCTGCATTATTAAATACAGCTTGTTTATCAGCATTGTTATGAGATAAAGTGATTAATTCTTCAATGCTTTTTCCCTGTAATGATGAATCCTTAGATACTAAATCATTAAGAGTTGTTACATAAGTGTTTAAGTGTTTTCCATGATGGAAATCCAATGTGTTAGAAGACATATATGGTGCTAAATCTTCTTTTCCATAAGGTAATTTCATTAGATCAAACATACATTTTACTCCTTCATTTTATTTTAAATAAATAATAAACTATTTTAAATTAATGTCAAGCATTTATTAAATAATAAGAAAGTTTTATTAGTAAAAATTACTATTAATAAATAAAGGCACACCAAAAATGGTATGCCTTTAAATTAGTTTTCTTATTTTTTTAATTAGTTAGCAGCATCAGTAGTTTCTGTTTCTGTAGTAGCTGTTGTGTCAGTAGTAGTTCCTGGAGCTGCTGCTTCGTTTTCATAATCTCTGTAAACAGGCATTTTTTCTCTGCTTAATACTTCGCTTTCAGTTTGACCATAAACAAATCCTAATTCATCATAGTATTTAGCATAAGTAGTTCTAAATCTTTCAGAAGTAGTATATAAAACTTTATGGTATTTAGTTATTAACAATTTATATTTAGCAGTTTTAATATTTTCATCAGCTGTTTTTAAAGTAGTTAAATCCCAAAGATTATTGAACATTTCATTTAAGAAATAAACTTTACTTACATCGCTGTTCTGATTGATAGTAGCTAAATTGTAGTTAACACCTGCTAAATAAGTGTTTAACATAATCAATTTTTGAGCATCATTTTCACCTGATAATTCATTATTTAAAGCATTCATTAAATGGAATCTGCTTTTTGCATAATATCCAGCAGTACCTTTAAATAGATTCAAAATACCAGCATAAAGATTTAATTCATAATCAGCTTGTTTTAATTCATTAGTTTTTCCAAGTATTTCATAAATAGGCTTTATATCATCATAAAGTTTGAAAGATTTATCTAATTCATGAAGAGCTATATCTATATTATTATCATTAGCTAATGGGTTAGCTACTAAATCATAGTAATAAACAGCGTTATAGAACATTTCATTAGTATCAGTGAAATTAACATTAGTATAACGCTCTAATATTTTATTAGCTTTGTAAAGTACTCTAAATAAATAATCTTCTCTCATTTTTGTAAGATTAGTTTGAAGAAGATTGTATTCTTTATCAAGAGCAACATCATCAGTATTTCTTAAATCAGTGAAAGAAGGACCAAAAGATGTTATTTCACCTACAGTGTTAGTTCCTGTAGATTCTTGATTTTCAGTTGTAGTTCCAGCAGTAGTTTCTGTTGTTTCAGTAGCAGTAGTATCTGCTGTAGTTTCATCCTGAGCGTATACTGGGCTTAACGCTAGAATCATTACGCTTAATACAAGAAATAGTTTTTTCATGTATAACTCCTATATGTTTTTATTATAATTGTGTAACCAAGTATAAATGTTGCCTAAAGTTTTATAAAGCAGCATTTTAGGTTGAGTATTTGTATTAATTAGGGTATTGATTGTAGAATCTAATTCATCAATAGTCCATACAATACTTTCATCTGAAATAGAACTAGGAAATATATAATCTCTATTTTCTATTTCAAGATATTTATCTTCTAAAGACTTTTTTAAAATATTAATCATTTCTCTAAAAGCATCAATTATCTCATAGTCTCCGTCACTTAATAATGTGGTAAGTGAGGCTACTTGAGATGGATTGTTATTTAAAGCAGCGTCCATAAAAGATAATAATACTTTGTATATATTATCGCTTGTATTTGATTTTTTGTCAAGTACATATTTTACTGCTTTAGCTACACTTCCATAAGAATTTTCTAGTGCTAGGGCTGCTTTTTCCTCATTTAGTCTTAATCTCTTCATTAATATGGATCTTAAAGTATTTTCTGACAAAGGTGAAAATTTTAGCTCCATCATACGAGATCTTAAAGGTTTCATGCCGTCTTGCACTAATTTATTAGTATCAGAAGTAATTAGAATAAATATATTATTGTCGGAAGGCTCTTCTAAAGTACGTAAAAATATATTAGGAGCCCTCTTATCCATTAATTCTATGCCCTCTATAATAATAATTCTCTTATTTGATATTCTCGGCTTTCTATACGTTAATTCTATAATATTTCTTACCGTATCAAGAGGAATTACTGTATGTATTATGTTATAATATATTTTTTTTAAAGCACTAAAGAAATCTCCTTCTATTGAAATTTTCTTCTTTCCGCCTTTATTTTTGGCTATATTCAAAGCTTCTTTTGATTTATTTCTGAATATTGAATCTATAAACTCAACATTATCTGCATTTAATTCATTTAAAGTGTAGTTTACAGCTAAATAATATGGTTCTATTAGGGCATATCTTGAAGTTTCTTTCTTGCTTCCAAGCATATATTCTTTTGGTTCGCTTGTAGGATAATTATCATAACTATCAAAAAGCATAGATTCTACTTTATACAGTATAGAACGGCATGCAGAATAAAAATTATTAAATAAATGCGGAAGTTTATACTCTAAATATTGATTAAAATAAAGCTCTGCATTTCTAAACCTTTCATCTGTACCTGCTACTATAACATCAGGGTGTTTGTATTGATCTATCATTTTACAGGATTTACATTCATCGCAATAAGTTCCGTTTCCTCTCTCACAGCATATAGCTTTAGCATAATTCAAAGCACTTTCAAATTTTCCAATCCCTTCATCTCCGTAAAAGAGGTATGCATGATGAAGCCTGCCGCTTTTATATATTCCTGACATTATTTTAAGCGGAGTTGTTTGTCCCAATACTTTAGCCAATATTAAACCTCTTGTATATTTTTTTACAGATACATGTATAAAGCATAAATAAAATTATATCAACAATAATTTTTGAGTTTTAAATTATAAGTATAATTATGACGATATTTTAGTGTTAGGTTTTTATTTTATCTATTTATTAAACATAACAATATAATTATAAGGAATATTTAAATGGCTGCAAATGATGATATGACAAAAAAAGATTTAATTGAAAATGATGAGCAATCACTTGATAATAAAATTGTAAATATTTCTGAAAGACTAGATAAGTTGGAAAAAGATATAGAAAATATTTTTTCTGATGATAAGATAACAGATGAAGAAAAGGAAAATATTGTTAAAGAAATTTTACAAAATGAAGAGTTTTTAAAATCTGCAGCAGAAACTATAAATAAAGATAATTCAAAATATGATGAACTTATAAATGAATTAAAAGAACAATTGTCTAATAGTTTTGATGATAAAATAGACGACAAAATAGAAAAAAACAATGCTAATTATAACAGCATAATGTTAGAACAGAATCTTAAAAATTTTAAAGAAATTTCTAGTTTAAGAAAAAATCAGAAAGATTTAGAAAATTCTGTTAATGATAATAATGCAAAATATGATGATATTGTCAATAATGTTAATAGTATCAATGAAAAATTAGATACTTATTCAGAAGAATATAAAAAAGAGATAGATATATTAAATACTAAATTAGAAGAATCAAAAGAAGAGCAAACTAAATTTTTAGAAGAAGAAAAAGAAAATTTAACTAGTCTCAAAGAAGAGCTATCTAATAACATTGAAGAAAAGATTGATGAGAAGATAGAAAAAAATAATGCTAATTATAACAGCATAATGCTAGAACAGAATCTTAAGAATTTTAAAGAGATTTCTAGTTTAAGAAAAAGTCAGAAAGATTTGGAAGATGGCATAAAAGAAAATATTTCTAATATAGTTAATGCTTCTATAAGTGAAAATAATTTAAAATATGATGAAGTTATAAATAATATTAATAATAAATTAGATTCCAATTCAGAAGAATATAAAAAAGAGATAGATATATTAAATACCAAATTAGAAGAATCAAAAGAAGAGAATATTAAATTTTTAGAAGAAGAAAAAGAAAATTTAACTAAGCTTAAAGAAGAGCTATCTAATAACATTGAAGAAAAGATTGATGAGAAGATAGAAAAAAATAATGCTAATTATAACAGCATAATGTTAGAGCAGAATCTTAAAAATTTCAAAGAGATTTCTAATTTAAGAAAAAGTCAGAAAGATTTGGAAGATGGCATAAAAGAAAATATTTCTAATATAGTTAATGCTTCTATAAGTGAAAATAATTTGAAATATGATGAAGCTATAAATAATATCAATAATAAATTAAATACTTATTCAGAAGAATACAAAAAAGAAATATATGACTTAAATGCTAGATTAGAAGAATCAAAAGAAGATAATGTCAAATTTTTTGAAGAAGAAAAAAGCAATTTAAAGAAAAATTATGAAGATATACTAATTGATATAAAAGATATTAATGAACAAATGGAAAGATATAAATCTATATATGATGAAAAACTTTCCACAGCAGAAAATCAATTCAGTACATTAATGTTGGATCAGAATTTAAAAAATTATAATGAGATTGATGCTTTGAAGAAAGATCATTCAGATTTAAAAGATATTGTAGAGAGAATAGATAATACAGTAAGTATAAATAGTCTAAAATATGATGATTTAATAAATGATATTAATAATAAATTGTCAGATAATTCATTGAAATACAGAAGAGAGTTGGAGAAATTCAATACTATATTAGAAGAATCAAAAGAAGAAAATAAAAAAGATATAGATAGTTTAAATACTAAATTAGAAGAAGTAAGAGAAGAGCAGAATAAGTTTTTAGAAGAGGAGAGAGAATCTTTAACTAATCTTAAAGAAGAACTATCTAATAATGTTGATTCAAAAATTGATGAGAAAATAGAAAAAAACAATGCTAATTACAACAGCATAATGCTAGAGCAGAATCTTAAGAATTTTAAAGAGATATCAGATTTAAGAAAAAGTCAGAAAGATTTAGAAGATAGTATAAAAGAGAGTATCTCTAATACAGTTTATGCTTCAGTAAATGAGAATAATACAAAATACGATGAATTAATCAATCAGTTAGAAAGTAAAACAGAAGAAAATAAAAAAGATATAGATAGTCTAAATACTAAATTAGAAGAAGTAAGAGAAGAGCAGAATAAGTTTTTAGAAGAGGAGAGAGAATCTTTAAATAATCTCAAAGAAGAACTATCTAATAATGTTGATTCAAAAATCGATGAGAAAATAGAAAAGAACAATGCTAATTATAACAGCATAATGCTAGAGCAGAATCTCAAGAATTTCAAAGAGCTTTCAGATTTAAGAAAATGTCATAAAGATTTGGAAGAGAGTATAAAAGAAAATATCTCTAATACAGTTTATGCTTCAGTAAATGAGAATAATATAAAATACGATGAATTAATCAATCAGTTAGAAAATAAAACAGAAGAAAATAAAAAAGATATAGACAGCTTAAATTCTAGATTAGAAGGAGTAAGAGAAGAACAGAATAAATTCTTAGAAGAAGAAAAAGAAACTTTAAATAATCTCAAAGAAGAACTATCTAATAATGTTGATTCAAAAATCGATGAGAAAATAGAAAAGAACAATGCTAATTACAACAGCATAATGCTAGAGCAAAATCTTAAGAATTTTAAAGAGATATCAGATTTAAGAAAAAGTCAGAAAGATTTGGAAGAGAGTATAAAAGAAAATATCTCTAATACAGTTTATGCTTCAGTAAATGAGAATAATATAAAATACGATGAATTAATCAATCAGTTAGAAAATAAAACAGAAGAAAATAAAAAAGATATAGACAGCTTAAATTCTAGATTAGAAGGAGTAAGAGAAGAACAGAATAAATTCTTAGAAGAAGAAAAAGAAACTTTAAATAATCTGAAAGAAGAACTATCTAATAACATTGAAGAAAAGATTGATGAGAAAATAGAAAAAAATAATGCTAATTATAACAGCATAATGTTAGAGCAAAATCTCAAGAATTTCAAAGAGCTTTCAGATTTAAGAAAAGGTCAGAAAGATTTGGAAGAGAGTATAAAAGAAAATATCTCTAATACAGTTTATGCTTCAGTAAATGAGAATAATATAAAATACGATGAATTAATCAATCAGTTAGAAAATAAAACAGAAGAAAATAAAAAAGATATAGACAGCTTAAATTCTAGATTAGAAGGAGTAAGAGAGGAACAGAGTAAATTCTTAGAAGAAGAAAAAGAAACTTTAAATAATCTCAAAGAAGAACTATCTAATAATGTTGATTCTAAAATCGATGAGAAAATAGAAAAGAACAATGCTAATTATAACAGCATAATGCTAGAGCAGAATCTCAAGAATTTCAAAGAGCTTTCAGATTTAAGAAAAGGTCATAAAGATTTAGAAGATTCTATCTTATCAAATAATACAAAATATGAAGAAGTAATAAATAATATCAATGGCATCAATGATAAATTAGAAAGTTATTCAGAAGATCATAAAAAAGATATAGACAGCTTAAATACTAGATTAGAAGAAGTAAGAGAGGAACAGAATAAATTCTTAGAAGAAGAAAAAGAGAATTTAAATAATCTCAAAGAAGAGCTATCTAATAACATTGAAGAAAAAATTGATGATAAGATAGAAAAGAACAATGCTAATTATAACAGCATAATGCTAGAGCAAAATCTTAAGAATTTTAAAGAGCTTTCAGATTTAAGAAAAGGTCATAAAGATTTAGAAGATTCTATTTTATCAAATAATACAAAATATGAAGAAGTTCTAAATAATATTAATGGCATCAATGATAAATTAGAAGGTTATTCAGAAGATTATAAAAAAGATATAGACAGTTTAAATACTAGATTAGAAGAAGTAAGAGAGGAACAAAGTAAATTCTTAGAAGAAGAAAAAGAGAATTTAACTAATCTTAAAGAAGAGCTTTCTAATAACATTGAAGAAAAGATTGATGAGAAGATAGAAAAGAACAATGCTAATTACAACAGCATAATGCTAGAGCAGAATCTTAAGAATTTCAAAGAGCTTTCAGATTTAAGAAAAGGTCATAAAGATTTAGAAGATTCTATCTTATCAAACAATACAAAATATGAAGAATTAATCAATCAATTAGAAAATAAAGCAGAAGAAAATAAAAAAGATATAGACAGCTTAAATAACAAATTTGAAGATGCAAGAGTAGAGCAGAATAAATTCCTAGAAGAAGAGAAAGAAAATTTCAATAATCTTAGAGAAGAATTATCTAATATTGTAGATGAGAAAATAGAGAGAAGTAATGCTAGTTATGGCAGTTTAATGGTAGAGCAGAACTTAAAGAATTTTCAAGAGATTTCAGATGTTAAAAAGAGTTGTGAGGATTTAGGAAATTCTATAAATGAAAATAATGCCAAGTATGATGAGTTAATAAAAAATATAGATGATAAATTATCTTCTTATTTAGAAGAAAATAAAAAAGAAATAGACAGCTTAAACACTAGATTAGAAGAAATTAAAGATGAACAAAGTAAATTCTTGGAAGAAGAAAAAGAGAATTTAAATAATCTCAAAGAAGAACTATCTAATAACATTGAAGAAAAGATCGATGAAAAGATAGAAAAGAATAATGCTAATTACAATAGCATAATGCTAGAACAGAATCTCAAGAATTTCAAAGAGCTGTCAGGTTTGAAAAAAGTTCAGAAAGATTTAGAGGATTCTATTTTAAGCAATAATGCAAAATATGATGATTTAATAAGTCAGTTAGAAAGTAAAATAGAAAACTTTAATAATCTTAAAGAAGAGTTATTGCAAAATGATAACAATAATAATATCTTTGATTCAAAAATCGATGAGAAAATAGAAAAGAATAATGCTAATTACAACAGTATAATGTTAGAGCAGAATCTTAAAAATTTCAAAGAGTTGTCAGATTTAAGAAAAGGACATAAAGATTTAGAAAATTCTATTAATGAAAATATTTTGAAATATGATGAATTGATAAGTAAATTAGAAAGCAGAATAGAAAATTTCAATAATCAAGATGAGTCATTACCTCATAATAATAATGATATTGATTCAAAAATCGATGAGAAAATAGAAAAGAACAATGCTAATTACAACAGCATAATGTTAGAGCAGAACCTTAAAAATTTCAAAGAATTATCAGATTTAAGAAAGCATTATAAAGATTTGGAAGATGAAGTTAATAAACTTGCAAATAAAGATTATCAATATAATCCTAATAATTCTGATTTTGAAGAATTTGCTAATTTAATAAATAAAAGATTAGATAATCAGGAATCAAAAACTGATGAGTTTATAAAGGCTGTAAATAATATTTTGAATAAAAATAATATAAGGTACGAACAGTTATTTGATGCAGTAAATAGAAGACCTGAAATTAATAGTGTTACTAATAATTCTGAGCATGTTAGATATGTGAAAAATAAAGAGGAGATATGCAGAGATACTAATGATAGTAGAGTAGCTAAGGATATTAAGAGGTTAGATAAAAAAATAAGCGATGTTACTATATTATCTATTTCTATTTTTGCAATTATAGTTGTGATATTTTTAGCATATCAATTGCTGTAATTTTTTATGAAGATGAATTATATATGGATATGTTTTTAGATAATAAAGCAGATAAATTTGTTTATGAAAAAGAATATTTATCATTGGGATATAAATATATATGCGGCATTGATGAAGTAGGCAGAGGATGTTTATTCGGACCTGTTACAGTTGCTGCTGTTATAATGCCATTAGAACTTTATAATGAAAATGAATTAAAAAAAGAAAATATAGTTGAAGAGATTGATGATTCAAAAAAAATATCTGCTAAAAAAAGAGAAGAGCTTTATGATAAAATTATAGATAAAGCTTTATGCTATAGTATTTATTCTGTTGATTCAAAAACTATAGATGAAATAAATATTTATAATGCTGTAAAACTTGCTATGGTTAATGCTGTTAATAATTTGAATATTAAACCGGATATATTATTAATAGATGCTGTAAAGTTAGATATTAATATAAAGCAATGCTCCATAACTAAAGGCGATGCCAAATCATATAGTATAGGCTGTGCAAGTATAGTTGCTAAAGTATATAGAGATAGAATGATGAATGAACTTCCGGATTTTTATCAAAAATATAAAGTTTCAAAAAATAAAGGATATGGAACTAAAGAGCATATGAAAACTATAGAAATGTATGGACCAAGCGATATGCATAGATATTCTTTTGAGCCTATAAAATCAAATTATAAAAAAACAGAAGATGATTTATTATTATAAAATACTTGTTTTTGATCAATTTTATGATAATATATTCATATGATTAATAGTAATATAAAATTAATAGCAACAGATTTAGACGGTACATTTTTTAATAGCAGCAGTGCTATAAGCGATTATAATAAAGATGTTTTTCAATTTCTTATGAAAAACGGCATAGAAATAATACTTGCTACAGGAAGATCTTTAAGCGGTATGAAAAATTATAAAGATATCATAGCTAATAATAATGATTCTATAATATTCAATGGCGCTGCTATAATAGATAATGACGGAAATTTTATATATGATAAAGTTATAGATTCTGAAATATCAAAATCTATTATAGATATTTACGATAAATATGATGTCTATTTGCATCTTTATAGAAGAAATATGCATATAGCTTCAGAGCCTGATTTTTATTTAAAAAAATACATAGAAAAAGAAAAGGTTAATAATATAGCTATTGGTTTGGAAAACATTGAGAATTTTGAGTTCAATAAAATGGTATTTATAGGCGATAGAGAAGAACTTGAAAGACTTCAGAATGATATAAGAAGTAATTTTAATGTTCATACTTGTTTTTCCCATACAAATTTTTTGGAAGTATTGTCATCTGGTATTAATAAGGGCAGTGCTTTAAAATGGATATGCTCTCAAAAAGGTATAAAGAGAGATGAAGTTATAGCTTTCGGAGATAATTATAATGATATTGAAATGATAGAATATGCCGGTGTGGGAGTTGCTATGGAAAATGCGGAAGAAGAATTAAAAAGAAGGGCTGATTGTATATGTTTGACTAATGATGAGGATGGAGTTGGTAAATTTTTAAAAAGCTATATTGGATTTTAGAGTTAAGTGAATTTTATAATATATTTTTATTCTTGACTATTGACATTTTTTATATTTAATGTTATATTTCTTTTAATGTCTATGCGGGAATAACTCAGTTGGTAGAGTTTCTGCTTGCCATGCAGACTGTCGCGGGTTCGAGTCCCGTTTCCCGCTCATTAATAAACCCCAATAGATGTATTTTTTTCTATTGGGGTTATTTTTTTTATTTTTATTTAAAAAGGTATTGCTAAAATGGATATTAAAGATTTAAATTTTGAAACTTCAACAGATGAAAAAGATTTAGTTACATTAAAAATCACTATTTCCAAAGATGCTTATGATAAAGAATTAGAAAAGCAAATAGAGTATTATAAGCCTAGAGTTAATGTTAAAGGTTTTAGAGTAGGTCATGCTCCTAATAATATTATACTTTCAAGATACAGAGAGGCTTTAGAGGGTGCTACTAATGAAGTTTTGATAGAAGATGCTTGGAATACTTATCATGATGAAAAAAATGTTAAGGCTTTAGGTACTCCTAAACTTCTTAATTTAGATAAGAAAGATGACGGACTTCATCTTGATTATGAATATTATCCTATACCTGAATTTGACTTGCCTGATTTGGCTTCTATAAATGTTGAAAAAAATAAATATATAATTGATGATAATGTTGTAGAGGAAGCTTATAAACTTTCTCTTCAAAGATTTTCTCATTTTGAAGAAAGCGATTTGAAATCTGAACTTGGAGACAGAGTTTTTGTTAAAATAGAATTCGATGATGATGAAAATAAAAAATATGATAAAGAACTTACAGTAGTTGCAAGCGATGATGAAAATGAAAGTATTTTTGCTAAAAATGCTGTAGGCGTAAAAAAAGATGATAAAAAACTTCTTAAAACTTTTGTTGATGGAAGAGAAGCTACTCTAATAATGAATATAGTAAAAGTAGAAAAACCAGATATGAAAGATGATTCTAAAGAAGAAGACAGACAAAAAGTAAAAGAATCATTAAAAGAACATTTAGCAAAAAGAGCAGAAGACAGAGCTAACAGCGAACTTATTAATGATACATTATTCAATAAATTAATAGAATTAGTTAATATTACTCTTCCTAAAGGTTATTTTGAAGAACAACTTGAAATATCTTTAAATGAATTTGACAGATCTATGTCCAGCAGAGGAATGAGTAAAACTGATTTCTTAATTTCTGTTGCTAAAACAGATGATGATATCAAAAAAGAATATGAAGAAAATGTAAGAAAACAAATAACTTTTGATATGATTATGGCTAAGCTTTCAGAAACTTATAAAGATTCTATAACAGTGAATGAGGAAAAAGCCAAAGAATATGCTAATAGAATGTATCAATATCAAAGCTATATGGGACTTTCTAAACTTCCAAAAGAAGAACAGCAGAATATAGTTAATTATATAATGCGTGATGCTCATACTAGAGCAACTTCTGAAGCTATAATGGATTATGTTAAAGAGCATGTAAATGTTTCAGAAAAAGATGCAGGTGAATTTAAACCTGAAGAAAGCGATATATGGGGCGGATATTAATAATAATTAATCGCGGTTAATAGGTAATTAGAGAGGTAATGTATAAATGGAGAAGAATTATATGACTATACCTTATGTAATAGAACAAACAAGCAGAGGAGAACGTTCCTACGATATATATTCCAGACTTTTAAAAGATAGAATTATATTTTTGGGCGGTGAGATTAATGATGATGTTGCTAATGTAGTTATAGCACAGCTTTTATTTTTGGAATCAGCTGATCCTGAAAAAGATATATCTTTATACATAAATAGTCCTGGAGGAGTTGTTACAGCTGCTTTAGGTATGTATGATACTATGCAGTATGTTAAGCCTGATGTTGCTACTTTATGTGTTGGACAGGCTGCTTCAGCAGGCGCTTTACTTCTTGCAGGAGGAGCTAAAGGTAAAAGATTTGCAACTGCTAATTCAAGAATAATGATTCACCAACCTTCAGGCGGTTCTAGAGGTATGGTTACTGATATGGAAATACAATTAAAAGAAACTATTCGTTTGAAAAGCATACTTAATAACATTATGGCTAATCATACAGGTCAGGATATTAAAAAACTTGAAGCTGATATGGACAGAGATTATTTTATGAGTGCTGAAGAAGCTAAAGATTACGGCATCATAGATAAAGTTTTCTCAAGCAGAGAATAATTTTTTTAATCTTAAAATATATAAAAGCTAATAATCTTTTTATTAAGTTTATTAGCTTTTATTTTTAATTTTTTTATTGTAATTTTTTATTGCAATAGTTTTATTATAATATAGAATATGCTAATTAAATTTAAATTATTGTTATTTTTATAAAAAATAATACAGTTGATATTGGAGAGATATGTCTAAAAAGAATAATGATAAGAAAGAAGTTTGTTCTCTTTGCGGAAGAGAATTAAAAGAATTAAGCCGATATATTGAAGGCAATGAAGGATATTTGTGTTCGGATTGTTCTTCCATAGCAAATGACTATTTTAATATGAATATGCAGAAGAAAAAATCTAAAGAAAAAGATTATGATATAAAGATATTGCCTCCAAAACAAATAAAATCTTTACTTGATGAATATGTTGTAGGTCAGGATTATGCCAAAAAGGTATTATCTGTATCTGTTTATAATCATTATAAAAGAATCACTCAGAATGCTGAAGATAAAAATGATGTTGAAATAGAGAAGTCTAATGTACTTTTAATAGGACCTACAGGAAGCGGTAAAACATTATTGGCAAGAACTTTGGCTAAGGCTTTAAATGTACCTTTTGCTATTGCTGATGCTACTACTGTAACAGAGGCTGGTTATGTAGGCGATGATGTTGAGAATATACTTTTAAGACTTATACAGAATGCTGATGGAGATATAAAATTAGCTGAAAAAGGCATAATATATATTGATGAGATAGATAAAATTTCACGTAAAAGCGAATCTCGTTCTATAACAAGAGATGTATCAGGTGAAGGAGTTCAGCAGGCTTTATTAAAAATTGTTGAAGGTACTGTTGCTACTGTTCCTCCTCATGGCGGAAGAAAGCATCCTCATCAAGATAATCTTCATATAGACACTTCTAATATACTTTTTATATGCGGAGGTGCTTTCATTGATATAGAAAAATCTATTGCTGAAAGAACTTCTAAGAAAGGTTTAGGATTTGCTGCTGAAGTTAATTCTATGGATAATCTAAATTATGATGAGATAATGAAAAATATTGCTACTGAGGATTTAGTTAAATACGGGCTTATACCTGAACTTATAGGAAGGCTTCCTGTTATAGCTACTTTAGAAGAGCTTAAAGAAGAAGAGCTTTTGAAAATATTAAAAGAGCCTAAGAATGCTTTGACTAAGCAGTATCAGAAATTATTCTCTTATGATAATATAGAATTAAAAATAGATGATGATGCATTAAAATCAATAGTTAAAAAGACTATGGAAGAGCATACTGGAGCTAGAGGACTTAGAGCTTTATTTGAGAGAGTTATGCTTGATGCTATGTATGATATGCCTAATGAAAGTAAAGAAAAACAAGTGTTTGAGCTTGATAAAAAATATGTTAATGAAAAATTAGGTATTGATGATTAATTTTATCAATATTGAAATTTTATCTTTAATAAAATATAATTCACAAACTAAAAATTAATAAATTTTATTATAGGGGTTTTTAATGTTACCAGTAAATGATTTAAGAAAAGGCGATGCTATAATTTTAGACGGAGAAACTTATTTAGTAGTAGATGCACATTTTCACAGAGCACAGCAAAGAAAGGCAAATGTTAAGACAAAATTAAAAAATATGCTTAAAGGAAATATGATAGAAAAAACTTTTTCTTCTACTGAAAGCGTTGAAGAAGCAGATTTATCATATAAAAAAGCTCAGTACCTTTATGAAGAAGGCGACAGTTATGTATTTATGATATTAGATAACTATGAGCAGGTTCATGTAAGTGCTGATATTTTGGGTGATAGTAAATATTATTTATTAGATAGCTGTGAAGTTGATTTACAATATATCAATGATGAAGTTACAGCCGTTCGTTTCCCTATTCATGTAATATTAGAGGTTACTTATACAGAGCCAGGTTTTAAAGGCGATACTACAGGTTCTACATTAAAACCTGCAAAACTTGAAACAGGTATAGAAGTTAATGTACCTCTATTCATAAATATTGGTGATAAAATAAAAGTTGATACTAGAGATGACAGCTACGTTGAACGCGTAAATAAATAATGTTTTACTTACTATATATTATTTCAGCTTTATTATTATTAATAACTATATTTTTTATAAAAGTTAATTATTTGATATATATTGCAATAGCTTTTTTTATACTTCATATAATATTTACAAAATCTATTTTTATGACTATAAAAAAGCTATTGTATTTAATACCTTATTTTTTAGCTATATTCATAATTCAGGCTTTAAACTCCAGAGGGGAGTATTATAATTTATTTGGATTTTATATTGATAAAGTAGGTGCCGATTTTACAATTATATATTTTATCAGAATAGCTTCTGTACTTTATTTCCTATCAATTTTCTTTATTATCATAAAAAAATTAAAAGTTCCAAATGGGCATATTTTTGATGAGATGATAAGAATAAGTATTTTTATGAAAATAGTGAGAAAATCATTTTTTGCTGAGTTTGCTAAGATAAGAGATAAAAATAAGACTTTTAAAGAAAAACTCAATTTAATAAAAAATCTATTAGAAAATGTTTATAATGATTCTTTTAAACTTTATCCTTATGATATGCTAAT
Organism: Brachyspira hyodysenteriae ATCC 27164; assembly: GCF_001676785.2. NCBI lineage: Bacteria > Pseudomonadati > Spirochaetota > Spirochaetia > Brachyspirales > Brachyspiraceae > Brachyspira > Brachyspira hyodysenteriae. The sequence goes on from NZ_CP015910.2 coordinate 463,262, forward strand.
CTCTCACTATAGAAATTTAAAAAAATAGATTTATTTTCATTCCCCGCCCTTTATATTTATTAATTTATTTTTTATATGTATTTTATTATTCCTCATTACTTTATTAGATATTTCTGTATCCCACCCAAGCGGAGGATAAATTTTTTGCCTATTCAACGCACGGTAAGCCAATCTAAAAATTTAAATCGATTTATAATACAATTTTTATTATATCATAAATTTTACTAACCGTGCGTTATACTGATAATAAATCTAATAGCATCTAGGGTGGGGCATGCTTTTTCTTATTCAGCCTTATATATGATTATAGATTGTGATTTAAAGTTGATCTTATATCTAATGGGCGGGGTATGTAATTGATTTTAACAAAAAAGGAAACCAGATTAACTGATTTCCTTTTTATTTAATTGAAATTTAAAAATTATTTTTCCAGATATGCATAATCGAATCTATATTTAGCTAAAGGATCAAGTTTATAATCTTTAAGCTGTTTTGAAATCATTAAAGCATTTGCTCTGTAATGTATAGGTATTATAGGCATATCATACATAAGTATTTTTTCAGCATCATGAAGAACTTTCATTCTTTCTTGAGGATTAACTATCTGCTTTGAGCCTTCTACAAGTTTATCATATTCAGGATTATTGTATCCAGGATTACTAGGAGCATAACTTAAATATAATTCAAGCATAGTCATAGGGTCATTATAATCACCTGTCCAACCGCTAAGCACCATTTGATAGCTTAAATCTCTGAAGCTCTGAAGTATAACAGCCCATTCTCTTGGTACTATAACAGCATCAACACCGATGTTCTTCCACATTTGCTGTATAGCTTCAACCATAACAACATTTCCGTCATTTGCTACTAAAACTTCTAAAACAGGATAATTTTCACCGTTAGGATATCCTGCTTCAGCCATCAATTTTTTAGCTTCCTCTATATTTTTTTGATAATCATTGCTTTGTACGCTTATATAGTTTCCTCCTTTAGCTCTGAACTCACCTTCATAATCGCTGATTAAAGGCGGAACAAAAGCACCAGCAGGTTTTTGACCTGATTTATTTATTGAGTCTACTATATAGTTTCTGTCAATAGCAAGAGCTAATGCCCTTCTAACTCTAGAATCTTTTAATGCTTCATTTGTTAAATTCATTTCAAAGAATACAGTACCATAAGCCTGATTCATAACTATTAAACCTTCTTTTTGAAGATTATCAACTTCCTGAGCAGGTACTAAATTAGAGAAATGTATTTGTCCGTTTCTCAAAGCAGCTAATGCAGTATTTTTATCGGCTATCATTGAAACAGTAATTTTTTTAGCAACTATTTTATCTTTATCATAATAGTTTGTGTTAATTTCCATAACTATTCTGTCATCTCTTACCCTTTCAGTCATTCTATAAGCACCATTACCTATATAACTTTCAGGACTAGAAACCCAAGTATCTCCATATTTTTCTATGATATCTTTTCTAACAGGTACAAACATATCAGAAAGTTCTAGGAAATATGCAGTAGGATTTTCTAATGTTATTTCTATGGTGTAATCATCTATCTTTTTTATTCCTAATTCTTCAACATTAACTTCGCCTTTTGATATCTTTAATGCATTTTTCACAGGGGCCATAAGTGAAGCGTAAGGAGCAGCTGTTTTAGGGTCTACAAATCTTCTATAGCTATATACAAAATCATCAGCAGTAACAGGCATACCATCAGACCATTTTGCATTAGTTCTTAGATAGAATGTATAAGTAATTCCATCTTCGCTCATTTTGTAGTTTTCGGCCATACCTCCTACTATTTTTCCATCCTTATCTTTTTTCATAAGACCTTCAAAGAAATGTCTAATATAAACTGTACCGGCACTTGCAGTATTGAGGTGAGGATCTATAGTAGCAACTTCTCCTCCTAAAGATACAACTATAGAATCATCTGTAGTTTTTTCACTACTTGAACATGAAAATATAAAAAATAATAATAGAGTTATTGAAAGTATAATTTTTTTCATTTTATTTACCCTTTTTATAAAGATACTATATTGTAGTATAAAATTATAAAAAGTACAAATTTATATTGATAAAATATGTAATTTATTTATTATTATTCTAAATAGCAATAATTAAATCTATGTCTTCCAAATGGATTTAAAACAAGATCTTTTAGATTAGGAGACACTATAAATGAATCAGATCTATAATATAAAGGTATAATAGGCATTTCATCTAATAGTATAGCTTCAGCCTTTTTCATATTTTCCATTCTTAATCCATTATTTGTGTATATTGTTTTAGCTTCTGTTATTAGATTATCATATTGAGCATTAGAAAATCCTGAATGATTGACTCCTCCGTAGCTAACCATAACATCAAGCATAGTCATAGGATCATGATAATCTCCAGTCCAACCCATTCTTGCAATTTGATATTTCTTTTTTGTAAGAGCAAGTAATGTAACAGGAAATTCTTCTTCAATTAATTCAACATCAATATTTAAATTATCTTTCCACATTGTTTGTATGGCTTTTCCTACTTCATAAAATAAACCAGGAGATACTTTAAGCTCTAAAATAGGATAATTATCCCCATTAGGGAATCCTGCTTCAGCCATTAATTCTTTGGCTTTTATTATATTTTCATTATGTTTATCGATATTTATAAAATTTGATGACTCTTCTCTAAAATAAAATCTTTCCCCTTTTACGGCAGGCGGTACAAATGCTCCTGCCGGTGTTTGAGCTCCTTTAACTACATGTTCTATTAAGTATTTTCTGTCTATAGCTAATGATAAAGCCTGTCTTACCTTTTTGTCATTTAATGCATTATTAGTTATATTCAATTCCAAATAAATTGTTCCTATAGCGTCATTTGCTCTGATATATCCTTGTTCAATAAGATATTCTATTTCACCAGGAGAAGGCTCTAAAGCCGAGAAATGCAATTCATTGTTTCGTATTTTTTCTACCATATCAAAAACATCTGCACTTGGTATAAAAGTAAGTCTTTTTGCTATTATTTCATTTTTATCATAATAGAAAGGGTTTTCTTCAAATACTATTTTTTCATCTTTTATTCTCTCTTTAAGTATATATTGTCCGTTACATACATAAGTCTTTGGTTTTAATGTCCATTTATCACCATATTTTTCTATTATATCTTTTCTTAAAGGCAGGAATACTCCAGAAGATGCCAGAAAATCTAAGAAATACAAAGAAGGTGTCTCTAATACCACTTTTAATGTAGTATCATTGATAGTTTCTACACCTAAATCACTAATATCCATAATACCAAGATTGATATTTTTGGCATTTTTTATTATATCAAGCATATATGAATATGAAGAGTTAAGTTTTTTATCTAAAGCCCTTTTCCAGCTATATTCGAAATCATTTGCTGTTACAGGCTTACCATCAGACCATTTTGCATTAGTTCTTAAATAGAATATATAAGTCATTCCATCTTCAGAAATATCCCATCTTTCAGCCATACCAGGGATAATATTATTATTTTTGTCTATTTTTGTAAGGCCTTCAAAAGCATGTAATATATAAGTACCTACTACCCCTATGGAGTTTAGTGTAGGATCTATAGTTACAGGCTCGCTTCCCATATTAATTATTATATCTCTTTTCGGATCTATTACAGTACTTTTTTTATTACAGGAAATTATTATAAGCAATGTAAAAATAAATAATATTTTTTTTATATTCACAGATGCCTCCTGATAAAATTGTTACAATATAATATTATATTCTATTTTGTATAAAGTCAATATATTGTAAATATTGAACATAATTCTATAATATATAATTATTATTTATTGCTATTTATTATTATAAATATATTTAAAGTTTGATATAGTATAAATTTATTTGTATAATGTCTTTAATAATGTCGTTAATATTTTTTTTAATAAGAATTAGTGATTTATATTTTGTATAATAGTTTAAAATAATGATATAATTTTTGTATATTATTAGTATTTATTACATATTAGTAATATTTATTAAATTGATTATTATTTTTTTATCAAATTTATAGCTAATTTATATTGTATACTAATACCCGGTATAATTATATTAATTAAATGACTTATATTAATATAAATTAGATAATAAATATGAAATTATTATAAAAATTGGAATTTTAATGTATATGAATACATTAAAATAGAGATGATAAACTAAACAAAACAGTATAATTTTAATATTAGTAACTTTATTTTTAATAAAAAGATTTTAATATTTTATATTTTACAATTTAAAACATATATTTTTCACAATAAATATTATTTATTAATGTATCTTTTAGAATAAAAAATTAAATAAAATAAATTTTTTTATAAATAAAATTAAAAAAAATGCTCGCAAATGAAAATTCAATTGACAATTGAATTTAATTTTACTATACTAGAGTTTATTAAAATAACTATTAAAAAATTAATCGGAGGTATTTCATGGATTTCAAAGCCTTATATAAACAAAAATTAACAACTGCAGATGAAGCAGTCAAAGTTATAAAATCTGGTGATTGGATTGACTATGGTTGGGTTACTGCTACAGTAATAGATTTGGATAAAGCTTTAGCAAAAAGATTGCCTGAATTAACAGATCTTAATTTCAGAGGCGGTATATTAATGTGGGAGCCTGAAATTTTTAAGATAGAGAATCCTGAAAAACATATAACTTGGAATTCATGGCATATGTCAGGATTAGAAAGAAAAGCAGTTGATAAAGGTTTTTGTTTCTATGATCCTATTCGTTATTCAGAAATGCCTAGATATTATAGAGAGTTGCCAAGAGGAATAGATGTAGCTATGTTCCAAGTATCAGAAATGGACGAAAACGGCTATTTCAACTTTGGTCCTAATGCTTCACATATGCAGGCTTTAATAGAAAGATCAAAATGCGTAATAGTAGAAGTAAATAAAAATATGCCAAGATGTTTAGGTGCTGCTAATATAGGCGGAGAAGCTGTACATATCAATCAAGTAGATATGATAGTAGAAGGAAGCAACACTCCTATAAAAGAAATGCCAGCAGGCGGTGCTACAGAAGTAGATAAAACAGTAGCTAGACTTATAGTGGAAGAAATACCTAACGGTGCTTGTTTACAATTAGGTATAGGCGGTATGCCTAATGCTGTTGGTTCATTAATAGCAGAATCAGACTTGAAAGATTTAGGTGTTCATACAGAAATGTATGTTGATGCTTTTGTTGATATATCTTTAGCAGGCAAAATTACAGGTTCTAAAAAGAATATAGATAAAGGCAGACAAACTTATGCATTCGGTGCTGGTACTAAGAAATTGTATGATTATATACATAATAACCCTGAATGTTTATCAGCTCCTGTAGATTATACTAATGATGTAAGAGTAATTTCTTCTATAGACAATTTTATGTCAATAAATAATGCTGTAGAAATAGATTTATTCGGACAAGTAAGTGCTGAATCAACAGGATTCAAACATATAAGCGGAGCAGGCGGACAATTAGACTTCGTATTAGGAGCTTATTTATCTAAAGGCGGAAAAAGCTTTATCTGCTTATCTTCAACAGTAACAGGAAAAGACGGACAATTAAAATCAAGAATAGTTCCAAGTTTTGCTAATGGTACTGTAATTACAGATACTAGAGCTAATACTCATTATGTAGTAACAGAATATGGTAAAGTTAACTTAAAAGGTTTAACTACTTGGCAAAGAGCTGAGGCTTTAATCTCTATAGCACACCCTGATTTGAGAGATGGCTTAATAAAAGAGGCAGAAAAAGCAAAAATTTGGAGAAAGAGTAACAAATAAATTTGAATATTGATGATCATTTTTATATACTATTAAATAAATAATATTGTTAAAGGAGAAGCAAATGTTTAAAACAACAGAAAAGCATGAAGAACTTCGTGCCAAAATTAGGGCATGGGCTGAAGAAGTTGTAACTCCAATAGCTCATGAGCACGATCAGACAGGTAAATTCCCAACAGAAGCTGTAAAACAATTAGGTAAAGGCGGATTAGATATAATGGGTTTGCCTTTTGAAACAAAATACGGCGGAGCAGGATTTGATAATATTGCTTATGCTATAGCTGTAGAAGAGCTTTCAAGAGTAGACGGAAGTATGGGTGTAATTTTATCAGCTCATTGTTCTTTAGGTAGTTATCCTATCTACGCTTTCGGTACTGAAGAACAAAAGAAAAAATATTTAGTTCCTCTTGCTGAAGGTAAAAGATTAGGTGCTTTCGGTTTAACAGAACCAGAAGCTGGATCTGATGCTGGCGGTACAGAAACTACTGCTGAATTAAAAGGTGATCACTATATATTGAATGGTGAGAAAATATTCATAACTAACTCTATAGAAGCTGAAAGTTATGTAGTATTCGCTGTTACTACTCCTGGTATCGGAACTAAAGGTATCAGTGCTTTCATAGTTGAAAAAGGTTGGGAAGGTTTTGAATTTGGTGAAAAATACGACAAATTAGGAATTCGTGCTTCTGCTACAGCTCAGTTACTTTTCGATAACGTTAAAGTTCCTAAAGAAAACTTGCTTGGTAAAGAAGGACAAGGATTTAAAATTGCTATGCAGACTCTTGACGGCGGTCGTATTGGTATTGCTGCTCAAGCATTAGGTATCGCTCAAGGTGCTTATGAAGCTGCTGTAGCTTATTCTAAAGAAAGAATACAGTTCGGACGTCCTATCGCTCAGCAACAAGCTATCGCTTTCAAACTTGCTGATATGGCTACTAAATTACGTGCTGCTAGACTTCTTATCTACAGTGCTGCTGCTATGAAAGACAGACATGAACCTTATGGTACTGAATCTGCTATGGCTAAATTATACGCTTCTGAAATAGGTTTGGAAGTTGTAAACCAAGCTCTTCAAATCCATGGCGGTAACGGATATATTAAAGGTGCTTATATAGTAGAAAGAGCTTATCGTGATGCTAAAATTTGTACTATTTATGAAGGTACAAGTGAAATACAAAAAGTTGTTATTTCTGCTGCTATACTTGGTAAAATGCCTAAATCTCCTGTTGCTGCTGCTGGTCCTATGGCTAAAAAAGGTCCTATCACTGGTGAAAGAAGAAATATCATCTTCAAAGAAGGTTCAGCTCAAGATAAAGTTGACGCTTTAGTAGCTGCTCTTAAGAAAGATGGAATTGACTTCTCTGTAGGTATTGACATTAATACACCTATCGTTAATGCTGAAAGAGTTGTTTCTGCTGGTAAAGGTATCGGTGCTAAAGAAAACATGAAACTTGTTGAGGACTTAGCTAAAGCTGCTGGTGCTGCTATAGGTTGTTCTCGCCCTGTTGCTGAAGAATTGAAATACTTACCTATCATCAGATATGTTGGTATGTCAGGTCAGAAATTCAATGGTAACTTATATATAGCTTGCGGTATTTCAGGTGCTAACCAACACTTGAAAGGTATCAAAAACGCTTCTATCATTGTAGCTATCAACGTTAAAGGTTCTGCTAAAATCTTCAAAAATGCTGACTATGGTATAGTTGGAGATGTTAAAGAAATCCTTCCATTACTTACTAAAGCTCTTGATACTGGTGCTAAGAAACCTGCAGAAGTACCATATAAGAAAATGAAAAAGATTACTCCTAAGAAAACAATCGAATTACCTAAAATCTATGTATGTAGCGGTTGTGGTTATGAGTATAATCCATTCATTGGTGATCCAGAATCTGAAATAGCTCCAGGTACAGACTTTACAGCTCTTCCAGAGGAATGGGTATGTCCTGAATGTAGTGAAGAAAAAGCTAACTTCATTAAGGCTTAAGTTATAAATAATTTTAATAATTTTTTTGAGGAGGAAAATAATGCATTGCGTTAGAAAAGTTACTGAAGATTTATATTGGGTTGGAGCGAATGAACATCGCTTGGCTCTATTTGAAAATGTACACCCTTTAACTAAAGGTGTTTCTTATAACTCTTATGTTCTTTTAGATGAAAAAACAGTTCTTTTTGATACAGTTGACTGGGCTGTTTGCAGACAATTCTTAGATAACTTAGAATATGTTTTAAACGGTAAAAAACTTGACTATATGGTTATTAACCACATGGAACCAGACCACGCTGCTTCTATAGATGAAGTTTTAATCAGACACCCTGAAACTAAAGTTATAGCTACTGAAAAAGCTTTCATGTTCATGGATCAGTTTGGATTCACTATTCCTGAAGATAAAAAAGAACAAGTAAAAGAAGGCGATAGCAAAAAATTCGGTAAACACGAAGTTGCTTTCGTAGCTGCTCAAATGGTACACTGGCCAGAAGCTATGGTTACTTTTGATACTACTAATGGAGTATTATTCTCTGCTGACGCTTTCGGTTCTTTCATCGCTTTAGACGGAAGATTATTCAATGACGAAGTTAACTTCGACAGAGATTGGTTAGATGAGGCTAGAAGATATTATACTAACATCGTTGGTAAATATGGCCCTCACGTACAAAACTTGCTCAAAAAAGCTGGCGGAATTATTGACAAAATTAAAATGTTCTGTCCTTTACATGGACCTATTTGGAGAAACAATCTAGGTTATATCCTTGATAAATACAACAAATGGAGTACTTATGAGCCTGAAGAAAAAGGTGTATTAATCGTATATGCTTCTATGTATGGTAATACTGAAAATATGGTTGGCGTTTTAGCTGCTAAATTGGCTGAAAAAGGTGTTACTAATATAGCTATGCATGATGTATCTAGCACTCACGTTTCTTACTTGATCGCTGATACTTTCAAATTAAGCCACGTTGTATTAGCTTCTGTTACTTACAACCTTAATATTTATCCTCCAATGCATAACTATTTAGATGATATGAGAGCTCTTAACGTTCAAAAACGTAAGTTCGCTATCATAGAAAATGGTTCTTGGGCTCCTAAATCTGGTGCTTTAATGCAAGAATTCATTGAAAATAACTTGAAACAATGTGAAATCTTAGATGCACAAGTTTCTGTTTCTTCTTCTATGAAAGCTGCTAACGTTGGTGAAATGGACGCTTTAGTAGACGCTATAGTTGAATCTATTAATAAATAATGATACCATAATTATTTATTAATCTATATAATAAAGACCGATTCAGGTGATAAACTTGAATCGGTTTTTTATTAAACCATTTTTAAATTTTGACGAAGATAAAAATAATATAGATAATATAAATAAGGAAATAATTTTTTATGGTAAGTATTAAAAGACAAAGACAGATTAAGTTATTTTTTATATTATCTATTATATTAATTGTAATAATTTCTTTATTTATTATATTTGGATACTTTCCTTATGGACTTCATAAAAAAGATATGTCCGAAGTGAAAATACCTAAAGATAATATTGCCTATGTAAGCGTTAAAAGTCTTGATAAAAGTATACTTAAATTTTCTGATTCCATATATGCTTATAGAATATCTCATGATGAATCTATGTATGATTTTTCTATTTTACTTAGAAAAGCAGGTGCATTTGCAGACAGATTAAGAACAAATGATAATTTTTTTATTAAAATGGCTTCTAAACCTATGTTGAGAAGAAATTCTGCTTTACTTTTTTGGGGATATAATGGAAATTTAGATAACTCAGAAATATTTTATTTATTTGATATAGGAAGATTAAATTCATTTATATTCAGTTCATTTTTTAATTCTGAAAGTTTGACTATAGATAATATTACTTATGAATTGAAAAAAGTTAACTATAATGGAAATAAAATATATGCTTTAGATAATGGAAGTCCTTATTTCTTTTTTACTTTCTATAAAGGACTTTTGATAATTACTAAAAATTACAATCATGTAAAAAAATTGATTGATTTTTTGAATTCTGATGCAAGCGGTATTGATGAAGTAGAATTACTTAATAATGTTGAAAATAAATATGAGTCAGATATTTCATTCTATATTAACAAACAACTATTTGATTATAATAAATGTGAAGGCTCTTTATTATTCACACCATTACAATATTTTAACAATGCATATACTATATATGGAAATGCAAAAATAAATAATGATAATGGATTAATGGATATTTTTGTTGATTATGAATATGGCGGATCTGAAAGATATTCTCTTTATGGTTTAGAGGGACAAATAGATATACAGAATTATTTACCTAAAGAAAGAACTGTTATGTATTTTGCTTTGAAATCATATTTGGCAGGACTTTATCCTATAATGTACAATGATTTAAAAATGGATCATAATAATAAATTATATTCTGAATTATACAATTTATTTACAAAGATGAATGATGTTTATTCATTTGGAAGTATTATAAATGATTTGTATGGGGAGATGGCTGTAGCATATATAGAATCAAAAAGATCTGAATTGATATATCCTGTGATGATTTTTAATATAGAAAATGATGCTGCTTTGCTTCCTAAATTGGAGGTGGCATTATTAGAAAAATATCCTAATCTTATCAAAAAAGAAAGAAATTATAATAACCGTTATATATATTCTTATGATTTAAATAATGGAAATATGTTCTATTATACTTTTGTAGATAAAGTATATTTTGTAAGTGAGAATGAAAAGGCTATAGAAACAATTATAGACAGCGTTTATGACGGAGAGTCTTTAGATAGTTATATAAAAACTCAAATATCTAAAAATATTAATCCTGATTATGTATTTACAATACAGCTTTCAAAATCTCAGGATATTTTAAGATATTTCAATATACCTTTAAGAACTTGGAGTTATCCTAACAGTATAATAATAGGTTCTACTATTAATTCTAATTATACCCATGTTAATATAGATTTTAAGGCTAATTTTAATAGTGTAAGTAAATAATTTTAATAGTTGTCAAAAATTATAATAGTTGATAAATATCATTATTTGTATATAATTATACTTATTTTTTGGAGTGAAATTTATTTTATGTCAATAATTGATAAACTGTCATTGGTAGAAAAAACTTATGAAGATATAGTGCAGAAACTTAATGATGCTAATATAAAGGATAATAGAGTTATACAGGATTTGATGAAAAAAAAATCAGAAATAGAAGATATTGTAGAAGAATATAAAAAATTAAAAGTAGTATTAAAAGAGATAGAAGAATCTAATGAAATGGTTAATAATCCTGAGACTGATAAAGAACTTAAAGACATGGCGCTATTAGAGATAGAGGATCTTAATCAAAAGAAAGAAGATATAGTAAACGGGCTTAGACTTCTTTTACTTCCTAAAGATAAAAATGACGGAAAGAATATTATAGTTGAGATTAGAGTAGGTACAGGAGGAGATGAATCTGCTTTATTTGTAGGCGATTTATTTAGAATGTATACTCGTTTTATAGAAAGAACTAATTTAAAAATGGAAATAATAGATACTAGTCCTACTGAGCTTGGAGGATATAAAGAGGTTATATTTTCAGTATCCGGTAAAGATGCTTATAGAACATTAAAATTTGAAAGCGGTACTCATCGCGTACAAAGAATACCTGCTACAGAGTCAGGAGGAAGAATACATACATCAGCTTCTACAGTTGCTGTTATGCCTGAAGCTATGGAAAGCGATGTTGTTATAAAAGATGAAGATATAAGAGTGGATATATTCCGTTCGAGCGGACCTGGAGGACAGTCTGTTAATACTACTGATAGTGCTGTTAGAATTACGCATTTGCCTACAGGATTGGTTGTGCAGTGTCAGGATGAAAAGAGTCAGCATAAGAATAAGGCAAAGGCATTAAAAGTTCTTCGTGCTAGGATATATGAGAAAGAAGAGGCTGAAAGAAAGGCTAAGGAAGCTAAGGAAAGAAGAGAACAGATTGGTTCAGGTGATAGAAGTGAGAGAATAAGAACTTATAATTTCCCTCAAAATAGGGTTACAGATCATAGAATAAATGTTACTCTTTATAAATTGGATAGATTTATGGATGGTGAAATTACAGAGATAACTGATGCTTTATTTAAAAAAGAGCAAGAGGATATGCTTGCTTCATATTCTGATTAATACTTTATGAGTTATTTATGAAAGATATAGAAAATATATTAGGCGAAGAAAAAATTATTCATAAATTATATGATGATGATCCTGTTATTAGATATATAAAAAGTTTTGATAATGTTTTATATGCTGATTATTCTTATAGAGGAAATGATAGTTATGAAACTGATGATTCCTTGATTGGGTTATTTGCTTATCATAAAGATGATAAATATTTATTTGGTGAATTTGGATATTTTAAAGAAAATAGAGAAGAATTAAAACTTATTGTAAGCGATTATCCTGAATATATAACTTTGGATAATTATGAACTTACTAATGAAAAATTTAATGATTTAATTAATTTACATAATATTTCTATGAATCAGTTCAGTGCTTTAATGATAGGTAAAAATGAAATAGATGATATAAAATCTAATTCTTTGAAAAAAATAACTTTAGATGAATATATAGAAATTTTTCCGCATAGATATATAAATAACAGAATAAGATTTTCATCAAAATATAAACGATTTGAAAGAATATATATAGATGATATATCAGAAGATTTAATTTATAGATGTTCTTATTGCGGGGCTTCTAATTTATCTAAGTTAATAAATAATGATATTAATAACTTGCATGATATAGATACTTTTTATTATGATGATAACAATATAGAAAAGAGTTTATATATATGTAAAGTATGCGGTTTGATATCAAGAAGTCCTGATAATATTATGGATTATATTTAATTAATTTTATAAGAGGTAAAAGATGAGTTTTTTAATATTAGCTGATAAAACTTTTTCTAATGAGTTTTCTAAAGAATTTGATAATATCTTCAATGATAAAATTAATATTTTGAAAGATAAATTAAACTGTGATGTTAAATATATAGAGAATAATGATCTTGAAATAATAGAAAATTATTTAAATAACATATATAAAGAAAGTGAAAATTATGACAATATAATTTATATACCTGGTAATATGCCTTTATTTAATGAAGATGAAACAGTTAAATTAACTAAGATACATGAGGAAAATATATCATATTTTAGTTATGGTGAAAATTATCCTGCAGGCATAGTACCTTTTATAATAAGAAGAACTGCTTTTGAAAAGTTATTTAATATTATAAAAACAAAAGATATTAAAGTATCTGAAAATGCTATAAATAATATTGTATTCGTTGATCCTAACTTTTTTGAAATAGAAATACTTATATCTGAACATGATATGAGATATTACAGACTTTCACTTTTTGCTGATAGTAAAAGAAATGCTATTTTAATAAAAAAACTTATTAATTATAAAGATTATAATGAAATGGTTAAGGCAATAGAAGAAAATCCAAACATTAGAAGAACATTGCCTTCATTTGTAGAAATAGATATTAATAACAGACAAAATGTATTAAATAAATATTTATTGAAAAATGAAACTATAAAAAATGAAATTTCAAAAGAAGAAAAAAATATTACTTTAGATGAGTTTAAGAGTATATATGATAAGATTTATGATTTTTGCGGTGATTTTCATATGTCTATAGGCAGTTATTATGAACCGCTTTTAAATAAAGATGTTTTTGAGATATTAGAATATGCTACTAGAAATAAAAATGTTAATGTATATTTAGAAACTAATGCATTGCTTCTTGATAGTGATAAGGCTAAAAGATTATTATCTATGCAGTCAGAAAGGAATAATCTTCATGTTATTATACATTTAGATACTGTGGAAGAAGAAGTTTATAATAAGATATATGATAATGGGGATATAAAAACTACTATATCTAATATAGATTATTATTTGCTTAGAGAGCCTAAAAATACTTATTTACAGATAACAAAGCAAAAAGATAATTTTGATTATTTAGCTTCATATTATAAATATTTTGATAAATATAAAATAGATATAATAATGCAGAAATATTATAATTATAGAGGTATTATAGATGATAATAGAGTAGGTGATATGGCTCCTTTAATTAATATAGGATGCTGGCATTTATCTAGGGATTTATTTATAGATAGTTATGGAGATGTTTATATTTGCCGATTCGATATAAACAAAGAAAAGAAAATAGCTTCCATATATGAAGAAAATTTAGAAAATATATGGAAAAGTCTTGAAAATTATTTTATTGATAATGTTTGCAAAAAATTAGATTTTTGTAATAATTGTGATGAATGGTATTTATATAATTTTTGATTATGGAAAATATAATAGTAAAATATTTGGAATTTGTTTTAGCTTGTTATGTAGTTAGATTTTTAGCTACTAGATTCATATCAGAATTTCAATCAGTTAAAAAATTTTATTATAGAAGAGAAATATTGCCAGGGGTTCGTAATTGGAATAATAGAATAAAAATGATGTATTACTTTGAATTTTTTTCTTTTCTTCAAAGTTTATTAATAGCATTGTTTTTTATGATATTTTTTAATTTTGTTCCTTTAAAAGCTCATATAAAATTGTTCATAGGATTTTTAACATACTCATCTTTTATAATAGCAGATAAAGTGAGATTCTCAATACTTCTTACTAATTATCCATATTCACTTTTGATGATGGATACAGGTATATTTTTATTTGTAAGTTTTCTGCAGTTTATTGTAATGGCTTTTATGAATGCTACTTTATAAAAATAAAGGAAGTCAATATGACTTCCTTTTTATCCTTTTATAATAAAGAAATTAATTTTGTTCTATAGTGATGGAAGCACCTATATCCATTGAATGAGTTTTTCCTTTATATGTAACCTTTTCAGATATTATAGAATTATCCATAAATGCATTAGATATATTTACTTCTTCAAATATAATGCTATTTTTTAATATGGAATTTTCTATTTTAGAATTCTTTCCAATATGTACATACGGTCCTATTACAGAATTTTCTATTTTTACATCTTTATCTATGAATACAGGAGGTATTATAGCAGTGTCTTTTATACCCTTGCTTAATATATCATGTTTTATAATAGATTTATTTGTTTCTATCATGGTAGATTTTTCGCCGCAGTCATACCAGCCGTCTAATTTGAATGTTTTGAATACTATTGATTTTTCTATCATATATTCTAAAGCATCTGTAAGCTGATATTCATTTTTAGTTTTTATATCATTTTTTATAATGTAATCTATAGCTTCAAATAATTCTTTAGTATTTACTATATTATACATACCTGTGAGAGCTAAATTACTTATAGGTTCTTTGGGTTTTTCAACTAATTTTGTTATAACACCTTGTTCATTCAATATTGCCACTCCGAATCTGCTTGGATTATCAACTTCACATACTCCAAGCGAATTTTCATTTTTACTTACTATATTTGAAAGATTTAATTTGAATATAGTATCTCCTAATATAATAAATATTTTATCATCATCTTTTATATGCTCTTTTGTAAGCGATATTGCATGAGCTAAACCTTTATACTCTTTTTGCTCTACAAATGTAAGTTTTATATTTGTATATTTATTAGTTAGATATTCAATCATTTGATCTTTTAAATAACCAACTATAAATATAACTTCATCCAAATCCTGTATAGAAGATATTTCAGTCATTATAAAATCTATAATGGTAGAACCTGCTATAGGAAGTATTGGTTTAGGTTTTGTTATAGTATGCGGTCTTAATCTAGTGCCTTCTCCGGCTGCTGGTATAATAACTTTCAATTTTTGATCCTTATAATTATTTAATTAATGGTATTAATAAAGCATTTGATAATTCTTCATTAGATCCATTTAAATATTTTACTATTTCTAAAGCAAAGAATACTGTAGTGGCAGGACCTTTAGAAGTAATAATATTATCATCACAAACAACTAAATCTTTTTCTACATATTCGCCGCCTTTTACATGCACTTCGCAGCTAGGGTAGCAAGTATATTTTCCTTTTATAACACCAGCCTCACCTAATACTATAGGAGAAGCACATATTGCAGATACTAGCTTTTTATTTTCATACATATTTCTAAGTATTTCTAAAACTCTCATATCTGCTTTTAAATTATTCATTCCTCCCATTCCGCCTGGAAGAGCTATAGCATCAAAATCATAATTCATTATTTTTTCTAAAGTTGTGTCTGCTTTCAAAAAAATATTATGAGAACCTTTTACTTCTAAATTATCAGTAAGAGAAGCAGTTACAACTTCTATATCTGCTCTTCTTAAAATATCAATGATAGTTACAGCTTCAATTTCCTCAGCTCCTTCTGCTAAGGGTACTAAAACTTTTTTAGACATATTATAATCTCCTTATTTACCATAATTTCCTATTATTATATAATAGTTTATATTTATAATATTGCAAGTAATTCTTTTTTTATAATTAAAATATTATAATTTTTATATATTATTAAGTTTTTCTATAGCTTTTTCATATCCTAAATCTGCTGACTTTTTTAAATATTTTTTAGATTTAAGAATATACTTTTCTTTTATTTCATTTTCTTTTTCATGTTTTGAAAGTATATTGTATAGTTTGTATAGATCATAATATGCTATATAATCTTCAGGATTGAATTCTAATGTTTCTTTTAAATATTTTATTGCTTTTTTATATTTTTTCTTTTTTCTGTATACCACAGACATTAAATAATAGGCATCAGAATAGGCTTTATTTTTTAAAATAACTTTTTCTAAATCTTCTATAGCCTTATCATAATCTTCCTTATCAATATAAACTTCTGCTCTGTAATAATATGCATCACTATCATGCGGATATATTTCTATAGATTTATTATAGGTATCTATTGCTTTATCATAATCTTTTATATCATAATAAATTCTTGCTAAATTATGATAAGCATCCAAATTATTACTATCTACTTCTATAACTTTAAGCAGATCATCAATAGCTTCATTATATCTTTTATTTTGAATATTATTTAATGCACTATAAAAATACTTGTTTTCCTCACTAATCATATTATATATTATCCTATTATATTAAAAATTATAATATATAAATTATACAAAAAATAATAAGTGAATGCAAATTTATTTTATATAAATTTATATTCACTTATATATAAAGTACATGGCAAAATATAAAAAGTTTTATTAATTTTCTAATTCTTTTATTAATTTACTAGCCTCTTCAAATCTTCTTTTTATTTCGCTCCAGTTTTTTTCTTCCATTAAGTTTCTAGGGCATAACCAAGAACCTCCGCATGCAAATACATTTTTATTTTGAAGATATTCTTTTACATTATCAATACTTACACCACCCAAAGGCATAAATTTTACTCCTGTATGCTGATAAACAGGTGCTATATTTTTTATCCAATTAATGCCGCCGTATAAACCAGCATGGAAGAATTTTATATATTTATGTCCGTAAGCTAAACATTGCTCAAGTTCCGCAGGAGTTGCAGCACCAGGTATATAATGATATTTTTTATTTTTAGCATATTCAAGCATAACAGGCTGAAATCCTGGGCTTATTATTATATTTGTTCCTAAATCAAGTATTCTATCAACTTGTTCAGTACTCAAAACTGTAGCAGCTGCTCTTGGAAGAGTAGGGTAGTCTTTAGCTAATATTTCTAAAGCTTTGTATCCGTATTCTGTTCTTAAAGTTAATTCTATAGAAGGAAGAAATTCTAAACAAAGTTCTGCTATGTTTCTTATTTCTTCTTCATTTTCAACAACTACTACAGGTATTATTTTATTTTGTATATATTTTTCCAACATAATAAACTCCATAAAATATAAAACTATAATTTATAATCTATCATACTTAATTATTAAAGTAAATATTAGAATTATTGAAACATATATTTTCTATTATACTTCCTAAATATTTAATATCATTAGGAACTTCACCTTTATCTGCCCATTCTCCTATAATATTGCATAATATTCTTCTAAAATATTCATGTCTTGAATATGATAAGAAACTTCTTGAATCAGTAAGCATTCCTACAAATAAAGCTAATGATCCAGTATTGGCAAGGATTTTTATCTGCTCTTCCATTCCGTCTCTATTATCACAGAACCACCAAGCAGAACCTAACTGCATTTTTCCTTTTATACTGCCTTCTTGAAAGCATCCCATAAGAGTTGAAAGAGGATAATAATCTTTATGATTAAGACTATAAAAAATAATTTTAGGTAAGCCTCCATCATTATTGGCCGTTTTTAATAAAAATGATAATTTTTCTATGATATTAGAATCTCCCACTGAATCATAACCTGTATCAGCACCTAATTTTTTAAACATTACTTCATTATTATTCCTCATAGCGGAAATATGTATTTGCATAACTAAATTTGATTCTTTATATTTTTTTATTAATTTTATAAGAATATATGTTTTATATTTTTCTATATCTTCAAAATTTAATGATTCTTTGTTCATAGCCTTTTTAAAAATAGCATCAATATTTTTTTCATCGTCTAAATTGAAAGGTACTATAGATAATGAACAATCACTTGAAACACATCCTAAACTTTTAAAATAATCTATTCTATTATATAAAGCTTCAGTTAATGAGTTTATATCTTTTATATTTATTTTGCTTGCATTTTCTAGCTTTTTTATATAATCGCTGAAATCAGGCATTTCTATATTTATAGCTTTATCAGGTCTAAAAGATGGAACTACTTTCGTATAAATTTTACCTATTTGAGCTTTTCCTTCATTTATTAATTTATGATATTCTAAATTGTCTGTAGGATCATCAGTAGTACCTATTGTATGAACTTTAAATTTTTTAAGAATATCTTTTACAGTCATATTTTGTAATTTTTGATTAGCTTTTTCCCATATTGTATCAGCATTATCTTCATTAATCACTTCATGAATATCAAAGTATCTTTGAAGCTCCAAGTGACTCCAATGATAAAGAGGATTTCCTATTAAATTAGGAACTGTTTTTACCCAAGCAATAAACTTATCATAATCGGATGCATCGCCTGTTATAAATTTTTCATCTATACCATTAGCCCTCATCATTCTCCATTTATAGTGATCTCCATAAAGCCAAATCTCTGTTATATTTTTAAATTTTTTATTTTCAGCAATTTCTTTTGGATTTAAATGACAATGATAATCAAATATAGGACATTTGCAAGCATAATTATAAAAAAGTGTTTTTGCTGTTTCATTATATAATAAAAAATCTTTATCCATAAAAGTTTTCATAATATTTCCTCCTATAAAATAAAAGCAATACTTTTATAAAATATTATTATAAAAGTATTGCAAGGAATATATATCTAATTATTTACCCATCTTTTCTATAGCTTCCCATAAGCCTTGTAAATAAACTGCTCCTAATGCTCTGTCATAAAGTCCGTATCCAGGCATAGATACTTCATCCCATATAGCTCTTCCATGATCCGGTCTGAATGGACCTTCAAAACCTATATCATAAAATGCTTTCATAATAGCAAACATATCCATAGATCCGTCGCTTGATAAGTGAGCTGCTTCTTGGAATTTACCTGGTGCTGTATGCTCTAAATTTCTTACATGAGCAAAGAAAATTTTGCCTTTTAAACTTCTTATTATATCAGGTATATCATTTTTAGGATTAGAGCCCAAAGAACCAGCACATAATGTTATGCCGTTACAAGGACTATTAACACTATTAACCATTCTTAATATATTTTCTTTATTGACTATTATTCTAGGAAGTCCGAATACAGGCCAAGCAGGATCATCAGGGTGTATAGCCATTTTTATATTGTATTTTTCACATGTAGGCATTATGGCAGTTAAGAAATATTTTAAATTTTCAAATAACTTTTCATCATCAATACCTTTATACATTTCAAAAAGTTCTTTTAATCTGCTTAATCTTTCAGGCTCCCAACCAGGAAGGACAAAACCATTAGAATTTGAATCAATTTGCTCAAACATTTTCTGAGGATCTATTTTATCTATTATATCCTGATCATAAGATAAAACAGTAGAGCCGTCAGGTCTTACTTTAGCTAAATCGCTTCTAGTCCAATCAAATACAGGCATGAAATTATAACATACTAAATTAATTCCCTCTTTACCTAAAACTTCTAATGTTTTTATGTAATTTTCTATATATTTATCTCTGCTTGGAAGTCCTATTTTTATATCATCATGTATATTTACGCTTTCTATACCATATATTTTTAATCCGGCATCTTCTACTTCTTTTTTTATAGCTTTTACATCTTCTTCTTTCCAAGCATCTCCCACTTTACTATCATATAGAGTTGTTATAACCCCTTTTACTCCTGGTATTTGTCTAATTTGTTTTAGAGTTACAGAATCAAAATTCTTTCCAAACCATCTTAAAGTCATTATCATAATAAAAATTCTCCTTCGTTTTTAATTAATTTATATATTTATTCAGACATTCTTTTACAGCATTTTCACTGCATATCATCTCACTGAAATACCTTTCTATTTTTTCTCCAAGATTTATTTCTTTATCATATAAATCAACAGCGAATATAACTTTATTAGAAAGTATAGGCTTTAAATTATTTCCAATACTCTCTTTATTTTTGAATTGAATATTTTTGATATGTTTTTGTAATTCTTCAAGCATAGGATCAGGGCTTATTTCCATTGTTTTTCCATTATCATCAATACCCATTAAATATCTTAGCCAAGCTGCTATAGTTAAAGGTATTGCTATTAATGAAGAAGTATCAAGTCCATTTTTAATGTATGATTTTAAAGTTTCTCCGTATCTTATAGGAATTTTTTGAGAGGTATCAGTAGCTATTCTTTTTGGTGAATCAGGTATATAAGGATTTACTAAACGCTCTTCAATTACCTCTTTTATAAAATCTCTTGGGTTTAAAATTTTCGGATCAGCAACTACTTTCATGCCCTCATCATATCCTATTTTCTCAACTAATTTTTTTAATATAGGATCCTTCATTTCTTCATAGATAAAATCATAATTGAGTAAGCATCCGAATACTGCTAAAGCTGTATGTAAAGGATTTAAACAGGTTGTAACTTTCATTTTCTCTGATGTTTGAACAGTTATTCTGTCAGTTACATATACTCCTGCTTTTTCAAATTCTGCTCTTCCATTAGGAAATAAATCTTCGATAACTAAATACTCGGGAACTTCAGCATTAACAAAAGCGGCCATATTATTATGTCCTACTTTAAATACTGACATTTCTTCAAGCCCTGTTTCTTCTAATTTTTTTGATATAATTTCAGAAGGTCTAGGAGTGATTTTATCAACCATACTTAAAGGAAAAGCAGTTTTTTTATCATCTTCAAGATATTTTATAAAACCTTCATCAGCAAATCCTTTTTTTATCCATTCTTTAGCTATTTCTATAATAGATGATTTTAATTTATCTCCATTATTTGAACAGTTATCTATACTAAGCATAGCTATAGGATAGGCACCGTTTTTGTATCTTTCTAAAAGCATAGCAGCAGAGATACTCATAATGTTTTTTGATTTTAGGGGTCCATTATTAATATCTTCTTTAACTGTAATGTTGTAATCGCCGTTTAAATCTTTTATAGAGTAACCCTTTTCTGTAATAGTAAAACTTGCTACTTGAAGAGAATTTGATATAAATATTTTTTTTAATTCTTCGTAGCTATTTATAAAATCGGCATGTACTACATCAGTTATACTTCCTATAACTTTTTTATCTATATCTCCGCTGCTTTTAATAGATGCTAGAAGAGTGAGATTATCGAAAGGCTTGTAAACTTTATTAATCATTTCATAATCATCATCTCTTCCGGCAGCATGCGTATCTATGGCTATTATACCAGTATCTATTATATTATCATTCAAGAGAGTATCTGCTATCCTTGCTATAAAACCTCTGAATATATTTCCTGCTCCGAAATGAACCCAAGTTGGTTTTTCAGAAGTATTGTTTCTAATCTGCTTTATATCATATTTAGGTATTTTTATATCAGCATTTTCAAAAAAAGTTTTATTATTTAGATTTTCTATATTTAGCTTCATAATATATCCTATATTGGTATACTAGTATTTTAATAAAATAATATAAATAGTCAAGTAAAATTCTTGTTTATGAATTTTTAGCTTTTATTTCAGCTATAGCTCCCTGTATTTCTTCCATTTTTTCTTTAGTAAGCGGATAGAATCTCATAGCTATAATATTAAGTACCCATCCAATCATAGGAGCAAAGAATACACAGAACATAGTTACCCAAAAAATAGCTGCAGAATATGGAGTGTCAGGAGTAGGCTGAGTTTCTTTAAATCCAATCATGGCTATTAATAAACCAACTATAGTAGTGGCAAAAGATGATATGATTTTATCAACACAGCTAAATAATGTACCCATTAAACCAGGAACATATTTTCCGGATCTGTAAGTTTCATAATCAGCACAGTCAGCAGTCATAGGTATAACTATATTTGTTGAAATTCCAGCAAATCCCTGCATAAGTATCCATAATACAATAAACGCTATAGTAAAGAAATTGAGATTTGTAAAGCTCATAGTTTTAGGATCTCCAAATATAAATAATAATGCTAATAATGCCGCAAAAATTATACATCCTATAGTACCGAATAGAAGTGCCTTTCTCTGTCCTAAACGGCTAGCTACAAATTTCATACCTAATATTATAATAATTATACTTGGTATACTATATATAGCAGATACTTCACCGCTAAGTGCATAGTTTCCGCATATTATACCATAAAGCATAACTAAAACTATAGAGTTAGTTTGTATAGTAACAAAAAGCTTACTTGTAGAAGCGGCAATTACAAGCATTTGTATTGCTCTGTTTTTTCTTATAACAGTCCAATAATCTTTAAATGTAATTAATTGCGGCTTTCCAAGTCCGAAATATTCTGTTCTGTCTTTAGTCCATAATCCTATTACAGCCAATGCTGATAAACAACCTGATACAATTATAGTAAATATTAAGAAAGTATTAAAAAAGTCAGCATTAAAACCGCCGTATTTTGGTATCCATATTTTAGAAACTACAATCTGCATACCGGCAAATAATACAACATTGTAACTTCCGTCAAATATAGTAAAATAAGGTCTTTGTTTAGGATCATTAGTAAGACAAGTTTGTGCTGATTTTGTAACAACGCATTGTAAAGTATATCCTATAATATAAACAGCATAAACTAAAATGAAAAATAATAGCCTCATATTTTGAGGTGCTTTATATACAAATTTGTACATTATTATACAAGATATTATCATTACAATATTTCCTGCTACTATAAAAGGTCTATTTTTTCCGAATCTTCCATTTGTTTTATCAAGTAAATACCCTACAAAAGGATCGGTTATGGCATCCCAAATACGCATAACTGTAAGTAGTGTAGATACTAAAACTACTCCTAATCCTAACATTCCTGTAGCATAGTATGATATAAAAAACATAAAGAACATATATAAATTTGTTGCAGTATTGTTAAATGCAAAGAATGCTATTTGCCATATTTTGGCTCTATGATAAGTATTTGTATTATCCATATTATTATATACCTCCGTTTTGTAAAAAGGGCAGAAAATATTGAAATTTTCTACCCTAATTTTAATAATGATTATTTTTTGGATTTATAATCTAATGGCAATTTAGTCCATCTGTTTCTTATGTAATGAGCAACTGCTTTAGGCTGACGATTTCTTGTGAATATACCTTTTTTATTTCCGTCTACTCTGAATATTCCTTCAGTAGTTTGGAAGTCAGCGAAGTTCCATAATTGTTCTCCAACTATAAAGTCATAGCTATCAAAAACTTTGAAATTCATTTCATAATATTCGCATTGATATTCTTCAGACCACATAACAGAAGGAAGTTTATGAACACCTGCATAAGTATCAGCTCCATATTCAGTGAACATAACTGGTTTATTCATGCTAGAATATAAATTCATTTCTTCTCTGAATTTTTCTTCTGACATATCTATTTCATAACCGCCTAAGAAATACCATCCATAATATCTATTTAATGTAATCACATCGCATAAATGCATACATTTACATTTTCCAGGTGAAGATGCCTGAATAGCAGCAAAAGTTTTAGGCAGATTTTGTTTATCCTGACTTTTAGCAAAATTGAATATATCCTCAAAATATGGAACAGCTTCATCTTTTGAAGTATCAGGCTCATTGAATAAACTCCACATAACAACAGAAGGGTGATTTTTATCTCTTTTGATAAGTTCTTCAACTGCTTTTTTATGTACCTCTTTAGTTTTGTTATGTACTTCATCTAAAGAGAAATAATCAGTTTTTGAAGCACCAGGGTTTAGTACTGAACCTACATCAAACATACCTACAGCAGCAACTTCATCTATTATTACTATCCCTTCCCTGTCAGCAGCCTGCATTATTTCTTCACTATAAGGATAATGAGATGTTCTAAATGAATTTGCTCCAATCCATTTAATGAGTTCAAAATCTCTTTTTATAACAGGAGGGTTGTATCCTCTTCCTGCTATTTCACTGTCTTCATGTTTTCCAAATCCTGTAAAGTAGAAAGGTTTTCCATTAATTAAAAACTTAGTTCCTTCAACTTTAACAGTTCTTATTCCAAAGTCTAAATAGTATTCATCTATAAGTTCATCACCGTTTTTTATGCAGGCTATGAATTTATATAAATAAGAAGCCTTTGGATTCCATAGTTTAGCATTTTTTATAACTATTTTTCCGCTTTTTCCTTCGGCACTTGCAGCTTCATTACCTTCTTCATCAAGTATTTTAATATATACTTTGTTTTCGCCTGTAGTATGTACTTCATAGTTTACAATTCCGTCACTGCCGTTTACATCTGATACTATATCTATATCATGTATATATTCTTTATTTGTAACAGTGATTTTTACAGGTCTGTTTAATCCGGCATAGTTAAAGAAGTCAAAAGAAGGCTTAATATATTTTTTGCCTGAAGGTTTAGTTTCAGTATGTCCGCAAGGTATAGTAGTATTGCTAAGTTCATTATTAACAACTACAACTAATTTATTTTTTTCTCCGAATATGCCTGCTTCATTTACAGGAGCATTGAAAGGCATAAATCCTCCCACATGAGTACATACTTCTTTTCCATTAATATATACAGTAGCTTCATGAGTTGCACAACCGAATCTTATATTAACATCTTTGTCTTTCCATTCTGAAGGCAGATAAAATGATGTTTCATACCATACATCTCCTGCATGCTCTCTTATGTTTTTATCTGTAAAAAGATCATTAAAACTAGATGGTACAGGTATAAATGTAGTGTCTTTAAGTCCGTTAGCATAACCATTTTTTCTGCCTTCATTGTTGGAGTCAATCTTAAATTCCCACATTCCGGATATATCAACAACTCTTCTTGTTTTGCTTTCTCTAGGATATAACATAGAATTAACCATAAAAATAATTTCCTCCGTAATTCTTAATTAAAATATTTATTTAGCATCATTAATCAAAGAATAATTTTGTTAAATCAATACCAACTTTAAGTTCAAATCCCCATCCATTTTTATTAAATTCAGAATGTCCTATTCCAGCAGCAGACATATCTTGCTTGAATATACCGCCGTAGAATAATCTAGGTTCGATAAAGAAAGTCCATTCTTCTAGGAAAAACTGTAAACGAGGATTGAATCTTATCCAATACCAGTCATTAAATGAAGTTTGAGCACCTGATAATATTTTAAATTGTATTTCAGGTCTTAAAGCGAACCAATCATTGAAGCGCATTTGATAAGCTACTCTGAATTCAGTACCGTCATACCAACCTTGATTTAATTTACCTGTATTAGGATCATATTGATTTCCTCTTAAATATATATTCTGCTGAGCCATAAATGTTATAGAATGAGATTTGAATGCTGCAACATCAGGAAGTTTTTTATTCAAATACATTACAAATACAAAATCTCCTGTTGAAGTAAAGCCTAAACTGAAAGTATTAAATAAATACATGTTACCTGTCAATTCGACAGAAGAAAAAGGATTAGAGCTGTTTTTTCCGCTTCTGCTTCCCTCTTTCCAAGTAGGATCATATACGCTTGGATTATCAAATTGTGCTTGAAATATAAATCCAAAACCTAACCATGGAGCACTTTTTAATGTCTGCATATAAGTTAATTTTGTGTCAAAATTTTCCATCATTCTTTTTGCTTTAGGATCTGTTCCCAAACTTGTCAAATCTCCTGAAGCATATTCAATGTAAAAACTTAACATTTTCATTGAACCTGGATACACATTAAAAAACTGATAAGCAGGATTTGTTTGAGTATTTGCTGCTTGCTGAGCAAATAATGCAGTGCTTGCTAATAATGAAATGGCTAAGATATTAGTTAATAATTTTCTCATATATAACTCCTTTACTAACATACTAGTATTTTAGTAAAAATAAAATCCAATGTCAATAAAAAAGATGATTTTTTTGTAAAAAAGTAATATTCGCTGTTTTTTTATTTATTTTTTATTGCTTGAAGTTTATTTATAAATGATGTATCTTTTATAAATATGAGAAGACAAACATATAAATTGTGAACAATTTTTAATAACAATGATAAAAAATAATAATTTGAAGGATCTATTTTTACATTATGCCTAAAGCCAAGAATAATAATGCAGATAATTTAATAATATTAGAAAGAGAAGTTAATGAACCTATAGGTGATTATGCTGTTAGATGTTTGGAATATAATATAATAAATATGACATTGCTTCCTGGCACTTTTATTAGTGAAAAGATAGTAAGTGAGGTATTATCTATAAGCAGAACTCCTATAAGAGAGGCTTTCTCCAGACTTGAGAAGATTAATTTGATGGAAATATACCCTCAGAAAGGTACTAGGGTTTCATTGATAGATACTAGTATAGTTGAAGAAACTAGTTTTATGAGAATGGTTCTTGAAAAAGAAATCATAAAAATGGTTTGCAAAAATCATACAGAAAAAGATTTAAAATTATTGAATAAAAATATAGAACAATATGAGAAAAATATAAATACTAATAAATTTTATGAACTTCTTAAATTAGATAATGATTTTCATGAGTTATTATTTTCAATAGCAGATAAAAAATTAACTTTTAGCTTAATAAGAGATTCTATAAAACATTTTAACAGAGCTAGAATATTTAATATAATGGAAATGGATAGAAATAGAACATTAATAGAACATCAGAATATACTTCTTTTTATAAAGGAAAAAAATATAAAAAAACTTATTCCTCTTATGGAAGTACATTTGACTCATGTAAAAGATGACATGGTGTTTTTGAAAAATAAATTCCCTGAATATTTTAATAAGTAGAGAATTTATCTTTTTACATCTAAACCATTTTCAGATTTCATTAAATTTATTACCTCATCTTTTGTGGTTAAATTCCAATCACCAGGTATACTATGCTTTATACAAAATGAAGCAGTGGCAAATTCTAATATATCCTGATAATTGTCAAATAGCTGTATACCTGAAAGTATTCCGGCAGCAAATGAATCTCCAGTTCCTATTCTGTCAATAATATTTTTTATATAGTATTTTTTTGATTTATATAAATTTTTATTAGTATATAACATACTATATATATTATTATGATTAGAACTTACAGTTTCTCTTTTTGTTGTTATTACCATTTCTAATGAATATTTATCGATTAATTGCTGCATAATATACTTATAATCTTCGTCGTTTATATTTCCGTCTACATCAGCATTACTTTTTATACCTAATATTTTTACAGCATCATATTCATTAGCAAATACTATATCAGAATATTGTACAATTTCAGGCATTACTTCCTCTATAGTTTTGCCGTATTTCCATAATTTTTTTCTATAATTTATATCGCATGACACTTTTACATTTCTTTTTTTTGCTTCTTTTACTGCAAATAGTGTAAGATCAGCAGCAGTCTGACTTATTGCAGGTGTTACTCCGCTTATATGAAAATATGAGGCATCTTTAAACACTTTATCCCAATCAAAATCTTCTATTAAAGCCATAGATATAGAAGAATACTCTCTGTCATAAATAACATTAGAAGTTCTATAGTTATTTCCAGTATCTACAAAGTATATACCTAGTCTTTTTCCTTCCCAAGATATCGCAGATGTATCAACTCTATGACTTAATAATAATTCTTCAACCTTTTTTCCTATGGCATTATTAGGAAGTGCTGTTACATATCTGCTTTTTAATCCGAATATAGAAGCCAAAACGCAAATATTAGCTTCCACACCTCCGAATGTTGCATTGAGTTTTGATGATTGAAATAATCTTTCATTATCTACCGATGAGAGTCTTAACATTATCTCTCCGAAACCTACTATGTATGACATTTTTTATTACCTCTATTATTTATATACTAGTATGTCAATATGATTATAATAATATGATAGTACACTAAATATCAATTGTCAAATAAATATTAAAAAAATTATTTATTATATAAACAAAAAAGGCTAAATATATAAATATTTAACCTTTTATAATTTTGAGAATAAGAAAAATACTATAGATTTTCTTTTAGGATTTTAATGATCTCTTCTTTACTTAGAACTTTACCATATGAAAGAACTTTATCATCTAATAATAGGGCAGGAGTTGACATTACTCCGTAAGAAGCAATTTCAGCCATATCTTCTACATATTTAATAGCTAAATCAAGTTTTGCTTCTTCTATAGCAGCTATTGTATTTTCCTCTAATTTTTTACAATTAGAGCATCCTGTACCTAATATTTTTACTCTTGCTTCTATAGGTGATTCTTTTATAGTTTCCTCTTCAACGAAGGGGGTAATAGAAGGACCTCAGCCGCATCCGCCTTTCCCAAATAATATATCTTTTAATGACATACTTACTCCTTTTTTATCATTTTATTATAATTTTTCTTTTAAAATATTAACTATTTTTTCTCTATCCAAGACCTCTCCATAAGATATAAGTTCATCATTTACAATAAGAGCAGGCAAAGTCATAACTCCGTAATATGACATACTTCCTTTGCTGTCAGTATATTTTATGGATAAATCTAAATTTAGATCTAATATAGCTCTTCTTAAATTATCAAGCATATCAAGAGAATTTTTATCATCATTCCCTAAAAGCAGTATTTTTTCTACTTCTCTTTCTATACCCTCATCCTCTAGAGGGTCAGGCAAACATCCTCAGCCAAATTGTATTTTTTCTATAGCCATAATATACCTCCAAAGTTAGTATATACATATTATAGGTATATATAGAATAATTGCAAATTTAAAAATTAAAAAAATCATACATTTTTTACAATTTATCTTTTAATAGTTCAATTATTTCATCTTTATTCAGTACTTTACCATAAGATAATACATTTTCATCTAATACTAAGCTAGGTGTGGATATAACTCCATAGGCAGCTATTTTTTCTATATCATAGACATGTCCTACTGTTAAATTAACTCCCATATCTTTTAAAGCTTTTAATGTGTTTTCTTCTAATTTTTTACAATTAAGACAGCCTGTACCTAATATTTTTATTCTTGCATTTTCTTCAGATGTATCTGAGCATAATCCGCCGCAGATGCATTTTGATTTTTTATTGTTATTAAAAAACATAATTTACTCCTTTTTATAGTTTTTTATTATTGATATCACCTAAACAACTATATTTTGTCAAAAATAAATTTATATTTTTGTTTTTATATCTGAGGCTTTGTCCACCGCGAAGCGTACCAGTAGGGTAAGCTCCCACTTCTTTTATTGCTACAGGTACAGCCCACCTCACGAAGTGTGCCTATGGAAGGCGAAAAGCTATGTTTTAGCGTAAATTTAATATTTTATATTACATGTAAAACATAATTAGTATTATTTAGTACTCATTTTATACTTGCACTTTTTGCAACTTTTTGCGGCGGGAAAAAGTTGAATAAAAAAATTGACAAACTTAAAAATTTTTAGTATCTACTAAAAATTAAATCATACAAAAAGAAAATAAAAATTATTGAATAAGTATCCAATAATAATTATTCCCAAAGTTACTATAAATACAAAAAACATTAAAAGAGGCATTTTTACTGCTTTTTTTAGCATAATAATAGATGGTAAAGATAAAGCAGTAACAGACATCATAAATGATAAGATAGTACCAAGTCCAGCACCTTTATAAAATAAACTTTCAGCTATAGGTAAAGTTCCGAATATATCAGCATACATTGGAATTCCTACTAAAGATGCTAAAGGCACAGAATACCAATTATTTTTTCCTAATATTGTATCTATCCACTGAGAAGGTATAACATTATGAATAAAAGCACCAATACCTACTCCTATAAAAATATATAAATAAACTTTTTTGATAGTTTGTATAACCTGTTCTTTTGAATATATTAATCTTTCTTTTTTTGTCATAGTTTGTATCGCTATTTCTGTATTATTCATTTTTATATTTTTTATAAAGTCTTCTAAATATTTTTCCATTTTTAGTTTACCTATCAAGGTACCTCCAAGAACTGCAAGTATAAGACCAACTATTACATAAGCAATTGCAATCTTCATACCGAATATACTTGATAAAAGTATCAAAGAAGCTAAATCTACTAATGGAGATGATATTAAAAATGAAAATGCCATTGAAATAGGTATTCCTGCTGAAGTAAAACCTATAAAAAGAGGAATCGATGAACATGAACAAAATGGCGTAACAGTTCCAAGTAAAGCTGCTAATATATTCGCTGATATTCCATTAAATCTGCCCAATATTTTTTTTGTTCTTTCAGGCGGAAAAAATGACTGAATATATGATATACAAAATATAAGAACTGATAACAGTACAAATATTTTGATAACATCATAAATAAAAAATTGTATTATTCCTTTAACTGTTTCTGATAAGGCAAAATTATTTAATATATTTCCTATTAAAGTATTAAGCCATTTCATTGATATTATTTGATCTTGTATAAAGATGAATATTGATTTTATAATTTCCATTTTTTATAACTCCTAATTTATTAAAAAAATTATATTGTTAATTTCTTATTATTAATTTTTGAATTTATTTTTTGTGGCATTTGCTATTTTTACAAGAGTAAGCATTACAGGTACTTCTACCAATACGCCTACAATTGTTGCAAGTGCCGCTCCGGAATTAACTCCGAATAATGATACAGCTACGGCAACAGCAAGCTCAAAGAAATTTGATGCCCCTATCATTCCTGCAGGTGCCGCTACATTATGAGGAAGTTTTAATAAATAGCTTGCAATATATGCTATAAAAAATATTAAAAAGGTTTGTAATATTAAAGGTATAGCTATCAAAATTATATGAATAGGGTTAGATAGTATTACATTTCCTTGAAAGCTGAATAATAATATTAATGTTAATAGCAGTCCTATTATTGTTATATTATCAAATTTATGTATAAAAGTATTATTGAAATATTCTATTCCTTTTTTACTGCATACATAAACTCTTGTAATAATTCCTGCTGTTAATGGTATAAGTACAAATAACACAACAGATAAAAATAATGTATCCCAAGGAACTGTAACATTCGATATTCCTAATAAAAATTTTACTATAGGAACGAATGCTATAAGTATTATTAAATCATTAGTTGCAACCTGCACTACAGTATATGATGGATTTCCATTTGTTAATGCACTCCAAACAAATACCATAGCAGTACATGGAGCAGCTCCTAAAAGTACAGCACCAACTAAATATTCTTTTGCTAAATCTTTTGGTATAAAATTATTGAGTATAGTATAAAAAAAGAAAGAAGCTATAAAAAACATAGTAAAAGGTTTTATAAGCCAATTTACAATCCAAGTAACAAATAAACCTTGAGGATTTTTTGTAATATTTTTTATACTTTGAAAATCAACACTCATCATCATAGGATATATCATAAGCCATATTAATATTGCTATGGGTATAGAAACATTTGCATATTCAAATTTATTTAATGTATTTGGGATTATAGGCAGGAATTTAGATATTAATACTCCTATAATCATGCATATAAATACCCATAAAGTTAAATATTTCTGAAAAAAACTTATAGACTCTTTCTTATTTTCCATTATAAAATACTCCTAAATATTATCTTTAATATTATTTTTTAATCGCATAGAGTTTTTATTTTTTTGTCTTTACTAATTTTTGATGAATAGTAATTCAAAACATTTTTTGCTCTTTCAAAACCTTCTTTGTTTATGCTGTAATAAGTCCATTTGCCTTCTTTTCTTGGTATCACTACTTCAGCATCGCATAATATTTTCATATGATTCGATAATGTAGACTGCACTATTTTTAATTCTTCTAAAAGTTTGCAGGCACATATTTCAGTATCTTTAATCATATCTAATATTTGAAGTCTGTTTTCATCGCAGAACGCTTTGAATATTACTGCTTCTTTTTTATAGTCTTTCATATTAATAGTATCCTTATTAAATTTATATATCGAAGTTTATCGATGCGTTAATATAGCATACATATCGAAAAATATCAATATATTTTTTATCTTTTTTTATATTATTGAAATAATGCTGTATAATGGTATAATATCTTATTACTATATAAAATATGGAGTTTGTTATTATGCAAGTTAAAAATTTTGGAAACGGATATCTTTTATATGAATTAAAAAATGAAAATGATATGATATTAAAACTTACAGATATAGGGGCATCAATAGCTGGTGTATTTTTCAAAGATAAAAACGGTAAAGAAATTCAGGTATCATTTGGAAGTGATGATTATTCATTTTATTTAAATCCTCATGATTATATAGGTGCTTCTGTAGGAAGAATAGCGAACAGAACAATAAATTCAGAATTTACACTTGACGGACAAACATATAAATTAACTAAAAATGATAATGGAAAACATCATTTACATGGCGGTGAAAAAGGAATATCATTTCAGCAGTTTGATTCTAAGTTTTTAGATAATCATTCTGTAGTATTTAGCTATAGTTCAAATGAAGGTGATGAAGGATATCCTGCCAATATGGATATAGATATAACATATTCTTTGACTGATGATAATGAAATAATCATAGAATATTTTGCAGCAGTTAATGCTCCTACACCAATAAATCTTACTAATCATGCTTATTGGAATCTTAATGGGGAAGATACTATATATGATCATGATTTATTTATAGATTCTTCATTTTATTTGCCAGTAACAGATGAATGCGTATCTACAGGAGAGATCTTAAAAACAGAAAACACTCCTTTTGATTTTACTAAAACAAAAAAAATAGGTGCTGATATAGAAAAAGCAAATGGTTATGATAATTGTTTTATATTTAATGAAAAAAATATATTATCCCATACCAATGAAGAAGAAAATAATTTAAATAAATTAAGAGCTTCATGCTATAGTGAAAAAACAGGCATTACTTTAGAGCTTTATACTACAAAACCAGCTATGCATTTCTATTCAGGCAATATGCTTAATAATAGAGAAGTTAGAAATACAGTTTTAAATAAGCATAATGCATTTTGTTTTGAAACAGAGTATTTACCGGGTGCTGTAAACTTCCCGCATTTTCCAAGCATAATATTTGATGCTGACAGAAATTACAGTCATAAAACAATATATAAATTATCACTAAAATAATTATAAAGAATTATAAAAAATATTTTTGGAAGGATATATGGAGAGTAACAATAAAAAATCAATAATAATAGAGCATTATATAGAAAGGGTAAAAGATTTTAATATACCAGAGTATAAAGTGTTAGATTGGGAATCACAGGAAGCTCAGGAGGCAAGATTTTCTGCTTTGCTTAATCATTTTGATATAAGAAAGTCTATTTTGCTAGATGTTGGCTGCGGGCTTGGACATTTAGCTGAGTATATAGATAAACAGAATATTAATACTTACTATATTGGTATCGATATAATGCCTGAGATGATTGAGAGGGCTAAGAGTAAAAACTTTAAAAATATCCATCCTCAATTTATGACTATAGATTTTTTTAAGAATTCTGATACAAAAGATGATTTTGATTATATATATTCTTCCGGTATATTTAATCTTAATCTTGGAAACAATGAAGAGTTTTTAAAAAATGCTGTAAAAGATTTTTTGATTGCTGCTAGAAAAGGTGTATGTTTTAATTTGCTTGATATTTCATGCAAAGAAAAATATGGTGATAAATATTATTACTATAAAAAAGATGAGGTATTTAATATGATTTGTGATATAGTTAAAGATTTGAATTTACAATGCAAAATAAAAATATCTGATGAGTATTTAAGTAATGATTTTTCTGTATTCGTAGATTTTTTGCAGTATTAATAAATATATTTTTCAAAAATATTGCTTATATAATAAAAGCTTGGGCGGGAATGCATTTTCTGATTAAGCATAAAAATAATTGATATTATAATTTTTAATTAAGTAATGAAGAATAAAGGGCGGGGCATGTAATTAAAGTTTTATGTCTTAAATAAAAATAGGAGCATTAAAATGAAAAAAATATTCATTACAATATTTTCATTTCTATTATTTTTTGCAAATACATTATTCTCACAATTTGATGCTAGCATATATGCACCATTATCTTTTACATTAACATTTCCTATGTTGGATACTAAAAATGTTAATGTAAATAATCTTAAAGGAAATGGAAGTTTTTCTGCAGGAGTTATAGGAAATTTCGGACATAAATTTTCAATAAATGATGGTAAATATTCTATAAGTGTTTTAACAGAGATTGGATATTACAGACAAACTTTTTCAGCATCATTTCATTATTCTTCCATAGAGTTTAAAGATACTTTAGCTTTTGATACCTTATTAGTTGGTCTAATGCCTAAATTCAATATAGATTTAAAGGATTTGCTTACATCTATAAGTCCGAATTATAATATTAAAACAGTATTAAGTATAGGTATTGGTTTTGGAATGAAAATACCTTTTGGAGGATATGCAGAGAGTTATATTGACGGTACAGGAGAAAATCAAAAACTTTCTTTCAATGATATAAATAAAAATTTTACTTATCCTATTATACCATATATAAAATTGCAATTAGATGATTATTTTTATTTTAATGAACATGTTGCATTTTTATTTGGATTTAATATAACTTATGACTTTGGTATATTTTATGATATTGATTATATTGACAGTCAGTTAGGAGCTCCGTTATTAAGCAGTTTTATAAATAAGTATGGATTTAGCAGTTTAGAAATTGCTTTAAATTTTGGAATAAAATTTGGAAATTAATTTTAATAAAATAAATTATACAAAGTTTTAATATTTAGTTGTTAATAAGTATGGAGGAAGTTTTATGTTAAAGAAATCATTACTTATTTATATTTTTTTAATTTTCAGTTTTGTTCTATATTCTCAAAATTCACAAGCGGTGAAAAATTCTTTAGAGGCTGTATCTAAGGCTTATGATATGGAGATTAATTCTTCTTTTGCTTATGCTAAATTTTCAGCAGCTTCAAAAAATAAGGCTATAGCTAATTTATTTTTATCTGTTTCTGACTCAAAATCTTGTCATGCTAATATTTTATATAATGCTGCTATTCAAGATAAGATAACAGATACTATTTTAAAAGCTCAGGTAGGAGATCCTAAGGTAGGAACTGACATTGAAAATTTAAAATCAGCTCAATCAATGACTTCTTATGAATATACTAAAATGTATCCTGAATTATTGAAAATAATAAATAAAGAAAATAAAAAAGAAATGGCAAATGAGATTAATAATATAATAAAAGTAGAAAAATCTCATAATGCTTTATTTACTAAATCTATGAATGATTTGCAAAATAATAAACATTTGGCAGATAAATATTATTTATGTGCAATTTGCGGTTATGTTGAGGCTGATTCAGCACCAGATAAATGTCCTATATGCGGCAGTTCTAAAAATATATTTGTAGAATATAAATAATTAATTTTATTATGTATAAAAAATAAAAGGCTGTAAGTATAAAACTTTCAGCCTTTATTTATTATTATACAAAATTATTTTTATTTGTTTATAGTACGAATATCTATTACATATCTGAATTTTACTTTTCCGTCTATAACTTTTCTATAAGCTTCTGATATAGTTTGAGCATCTGCTTTTATTATTTCTACAGTAGGGTAAATATTATTTTCTATAGAATAGTTAAGCATTTCCTGAGTTTCTTTTATGCCTCCTATAAGTGAGCCGAATAATTTTTTACTGCCATGCTGTCCCACCATTGCTATAAGAGTGGGCATTTTGGATGTTCTAGGAAGTCCTAATATACACATAGTACCGCCTCTTTTAAGCATACGCATATACATATTAACATCATAATAAGCTGGAATTGTACTTATTATATAATTAAGAGTGTTATTAACATTTTTTAAATCTTCTGCATTATTAACATTAACATACTTTACAGCTCCCATATTTAAAGCGTCCTGTCTTTTATCTTCTGTTATATCAAATACAGTAACCTCAGCACCTAATTTTACAGCATATTTTACAGCCAT
The DNA here is from genome assembly GCF_001676785.2 of Brachyspira hyodysenteriae ATCC 27164. Taxonomy (NCBI): domain Bacteria; kingdom Pseudomonadati; phylum Spirochaetota; class Spirochaetia; order Brachyspirales; family Brachyspiraceae; genus Brachyspira; species Brachyspira hyodysenteriae. The sequence goes on from NZ_CP015910.2 coordinate 499,620, forward strand.
AGATCCAAGTCCTCCGAATCCTGCAATACCTATTTTATCGCCTTTTTTTACATTCATAACTTGTATAGGTGAATAAGTTGTAATACCTGCACAAAGAAGCGGAGCAACTTTATCTAGTTCCGCATTATCTGGTATAAGTATTGCAAAATCTTCAGATACTACTATATTATCAGAGTATCCTCCTTGAGTGATTTCATTATTATGGAATCTGTCTCTTGAACCGTAAGTATAAACTGCTCTATTTAAACAGTACTGTTCTAAATTATCTAAACAGCTTTCGCATTGTCCGCAAGAGTTTACCATACAGCCCACACCTGCAAAATCTCCCACTTTGAATTTTGTTACTGCATTTCCAACCTGTACGACTCTGCCTGCTATTTCATGTCCTACAACTAAAGGAGTATTGCTTGATTTTCCTTCAACAACATGTATATCGCTATGGCATATTCCAGCATAAAGTATTTCTATCAAAACATCATTGCTTCCTACAGCATGTCTTGTAAACTCATGATATTTAAAATCCATATTAGCTGAAACTGCTGCAAAGCCTCTAGTTTTTACTCTGCCGTTTGCATTAGTTTGTATATTGATAGGGGCTTTTTTCAATTCCTGATTATACATTGCGTTTGAAGAATTATTTTGATTATTAACTGTAGTATTATTTTGTGCAGTTGTCTGAGCATTAGAAGAGTCATTACATGATACAATATATAATATTGATATAATAGTTATTAATATAGCTTTTTTCATTTTATAATCTCCTTCATAAATTTATATAATTATATTATATCATTGAAGTAAACTCCAGAGTCAAGAAATTTTTTTAAATTTATTCATATATTGAATTTTCTTCTAAATCCCGCCCATTTTATTTTACTATTTTCTTTGTTATTATTATTCTATTATTATTTTTAGTTTTCACTATTAGTATTACGCCCTCTCTAGATTTTTTAGATTTGGAATTTCCCTACCGTATTTAGAATGGTATTATGAATAATCATTGAAATATTATATAAAAATTTTCTAATTATATACTACTAATAATAATGATGTTATAGAAAATATAAAAAAATTGAAGATAAATATATTTTATAATATATTGTTTTTTTTATTGATATTAAATATAATTATTACAGAGGTATCTATTATGGTTTTTAAAGTTATTGTACATCAAGATGAGGATGGTTTTTGGGCAGAAGTTCCATCTATAAAAGGGTGTTTTACTCAAGCTGATACTATGGAAGAATTAGAATTCAATATAAAAGAAGCTATTGAAGGATGTCTTTCAGTTGATATTGAAGAATATAATAAAGATAATATTGTAAAAACTATTGATGTAGTATTATGAAAACCATAAGTGGTAAAAAATTTTGTAAATTATTAGAGAATCATGGTTGGGTTCTTGCTAGAATAAATGGAAGTCATTATATTTATGTAAAATCAGGAAGTGATTTTAGAATATCGATACCAGTACATAAAAATGATGATTTAAAGATAGGGCTTTTGAAAAAATTATTAAAGATTACCAATATATCGGAAGATGAACTATAATAACTTTCTTCTAAATCCCGCCCATTTTGTTTTATTGTTTTCTTTGTAATCATTATTCTATTATTTTTTTAGATTTCACTGTTGCTATAACGCCCGCCCTAGATTTGTTTAGATTTTGAATTTTCACACCGCACGCAGAATGGCATTATAAATATAAATTAGTTTTGAATATTAATTTTTATTATATATAAAATCTGACTAACCGTGCGTTGAATGCATTTTTTATTTAATAATCGTTTGGGTGGGTGCTTTAATTTCTTATTTGACTGTAAAGATAATAAAAATTAGAATTTCAAAATAATGTTGTATAAACAAAAGGGCGGGGTGTGTAATAAAATTTAAAATAATATTATCACTTGAAAAATATATGAATTTGCAATATAATTTTTGACATTAAAAATATGTAAACTAAATTTTAATATTTTAATAAAAATTAATAGTATCTATCAAACAAACTACGGAGTGTTAATCATGGAATATAATTTTACTACCATTGAAAAGAAATGGCAGAAATTCTGGAAAGATAATCAGTCTTTCAAAACAGTATCTAAACCTACAGACAAAAAATACTATGTACTAGAAATGTTTCCATACCCATCTGGAAAAATGCATATGGGGCACGTTTCTAATTATACTATAGCTGACTCTATAGCTAGATACTATAAACTGTTAGGATATGATATTTTACACCCAATGGGTTGGGACGCTTTTGGTATGCCTGCAGAAAATGCTGCTATAGAACATAAAACTCACCCTGCTGAATGGACTTTAAAAAATATTGCTAATATGAAAGATCAGTTAAACTTACTTGGATATTCTTATGATTGGGATAGAGAAGTTACTACTTGTTTGCCTGATTATTATAAATGGGGACAATGGTTCATATTAAAAATGTATGAGAAAGGTCTTTTATATAGAAAAGGTGGAGATGTTAACTGGTGCGATCATTGTAATACAGTACTTGCAAATGAACAGGTTACTCCTGAAGGTACTTGCTGGAGATGCGACGGAGAAGTTACTAAAAAGAAACTTGAACAATGGTATATAAAAGTTACTGATTATGCAGAACAATTAGATGCAGATTTGAAATTATTAGAAGGTTATTGGCCTGATAATGTTATAGCTATGCAGAAAAACTGGATAGGAAGAAGTGTAGGTGCTTATATCAATTTCAATTTAGATGACGGTAAAGCTTTCCCTATATTTACAACTCGTCCAGACACTATTTATGGTGTTACTTATATGGCTATAGCTTGGAACTATGATGGACTTTTAGATATGTGTACCACTGAACAGAAGAGTGCTGTAGAGGAGTTCATTAAAAAGTCTGCTAAAATAGACCAAAAAACAGATTATGAGAAAGAAGGTGTATTCACTGGAAGATATGTAGTTAATCCATTTAATGGCGAGAAAGCTCCTTTATATGCTGCTAATTTCGTTTTAGCTGAGTATGGTAGCGGTGCTGTAATGGCTGTTCCTGCTCATGACCAAAGGGACTTTGAATTTGCTAAAAAATACAATATTCCTGTAAAAGTTGTTATACAAAATGCTGATAATTCTTTAAAAGCTGAAAACATGACAGAGGCTTATACTGAAGACGGTACAGTTGTTAATTCAGATATTTTAAATGGACTTTCTTCAAGAGATGCTATAAAAAGAGCAATAGAGTATGCTACAGAAAAAGGCTTTGGAAAAGAGAAAGTTCAGTATAAACTTAGAGACTGGCTTATATCAAGACAAAGATATTGGGGCAATCCTTTACCATTTGTACATTGTGAGAAATGCGGTGTTGTTCCTGTACCTGAAAGCGAACTTCCTATAACACTTCCTATGGATATAGAGTTTACAGTTGGTGATAACCCTCTTAAAAAATCAGAATCATTCGTTAATACGACTTGTCCTAAATGCGGCGGCAAGGCTAGAAGAGAAACTGATACTATGGATACATTCACATGCAGTTCCTGGTATTATGCTAGATATACAGATGCTCATAACAATCAGATGCCTTTCGATCCTTCAGCTGCAAATGCTTGGCTTGGAGTTGATCAGTATATAGGCGGTATTGAACATGCTTGTATGCATCTTTTATATTCAAGATTCTGGTACAAGTTTATGAGAGATATAGGACTCGTTAAAGGTGATGAGCCTTTCAATAGACTTCTTACTCAAGGTATGGTTTTAGCAAATAGCTATGAATCAAGAGAGTTAAAGAAATTCTATACTCAGGAACAAATGAACAATAAAGAGTATGAGAAAGATGGAATTAAAAAAGAAGACATTATAGTAAAAATGGAAAAGATGTCTAAATCAAAAGCTAATGGTATTGATCCTGCTGAGATTATAGAACTTTTTGGTGCTGATGCTGTTAGAATATTCGTTATGTTTGTTGCTCCTCCTGAAAAAGATAAAGAATGGTCTGATGAAGGTGTTAAAGGTTCTTCAAGATTCTTAAATAGAATTTGGAACTTATTCCTTAAATACAAAGATGAAGAAGCATTCAAAAACGGCAAATCATTTGATTATAATAACCTTTCAAAAGAAGGACAAAAATTATTCAGAAAATACAATAAAACTATTAAGAAAGTTACAATAGATATTAAAGACAGATTCCATTTCAATACTGCAATTGCTGCTTTGATGGAGCTTTTGAATGATATGTCTGTAATAAAATTAGCTAATAATGATGATTATGCTATGTTTAAAGAAGTTATAAGAGGATATTTAATACTTCTTAATCCTATAGCTCCTCATATGACAGAAGAACTTTATCAGATATTAAACTTCGGAAAAATGATACTCGAAGAAAGATGGGTTGAACATGATGAACAGTATTGCAAAGATGATACATTCGAGTTAGTATTCCAAGTTAATGGTAAGATAAGAGACAGAATAGAAGCTGATGTTAATATAAGCGAAGATGATGCAAAAGCTCAGGCATTAGCAAGCGAAAAAGTTAAAGCATTCACAGACGGTAAAAACATTGTTAAAGTTGTTTATGTTAAAGGAAAACTTGTAAATATAGTTGTAAAATAAAACATTATTACTTAAAAAATAAAAAGATTAAAGAGTATGGATTAAAAAAGTCCGTACTCTTTTTTATTTTAATTACATACCCCGCCCTTTATTTTTTATTGTTTAATTTAGGATTTTAATTTTTATTATCTTTATAGCTTTATCATAAATTATAGACCCCACCCAAGTTTTTATTAGATTTAGAATGCATTCAACGCACGGTGAACTAAATTTTTGTGTATAATGAAATTGAATTGATAATTAAGTTTATATTTTTATCTAAATTCTGCGTGCGGTAAGTTGATGAAAATATAAGAATTAATTTCCATTAACAAAATGTTTATCAAAAAAAATTTTCAATGGTATTAAATAATCACTATCTATATTCCAAATTTCATTATTGGTATAATCTCTTTTATCTTCCTTAATTTCTTTTTTATTATCTACTTTTATAGATTCTAAATATGCATATACTTTTGATTTATTTACTGGAATATTTGTGTCATTTAATGCTTCTATACATTTTGTATAATTATCAAAACAATTCATTATTTCTTTTCTTACAGCAATATTAATTAGTATGTTTTCTAAATTACCATTATCTTTATTATTTGGAAATAAAAATATATCTTCATCATGTAAATTATAATTTGTTAAATTGTTTTTTATATTATCAATAGAATTTTGTATATCGTTATCAGCATCAAATATTACAATTAATTTATGATTATCATCAATATATTTTTTTATATGAATTATTTTCTTTTCATTAAAACTGTTACCATTATTTATTTCTATCTTAATATTTTAATTAAAATTATTATAATTATGTTTTATATAATCTTCTAAAAATTTTTTATCAGCTTTACCTTTAACTAATATTAAATATTTTTGATTCATAATTAGTACCTTATATCAGAATCATTTTCGAGTAATTCTTTAATGTTATCCATATCATAATTATATGATTGAAATCCTTCATTTTCTGTATTGACTATATTGATAACATTTACAGTATCTTTTATATCATTAAACTCATCATTAACTATTTCAGATAAAAATTTTAATACTTCATAGCTATGAGTTGTGAAGAACATTTGAATGTCATTATTTTTACTTAGATTTAATATGCTTCTTAATAAATGTTTAATAGTTTTATGATGAAGCCCATTTTCTATTTCATCAACTAAAATAGTATTATATTTATTTGTTATTATAGGTAATATAATAGATAAATATTTTTTTAATCCATCACCCATTAAATTTAATAATACTAATTCATTTATACCATCAATATTTATATATATATCATTTTTTAGCATACTAATTGCTTTTATATCTTTATTGAAAAATGAAATCATTTTTAGTAATTCTTCTTCATTTTTATTTTTTAATATTTCTACTAAATAATTACTTAATGAATGATATTCTACTGTATTAGGTATATAAGCTTCTCTTTTACTATCTATATTTTCAGATTTTCTGCTCATCATAAATATAGTATTATTAATATTAGGTATGGTTATTTTTTTTTCTTCTATGGTATTAGTATCTTCATTAGAAATAATCATATTGTAATTTAACTCAATATTATCATCATTAATCATTTTTTCATCTTTAAATATTGGGCTTATATTTATATTATAGCTTATATTATTATCTTCATTGTAATTCAAATTTATATTGTTATTATAGTCAAAATTATGAAATAGGGTTCTTATTTCTGCTTTATTTTCTGTGAATCTGTTTATAGCTTTTATATTTTCAATTATCTTAATACGAGATTCTGATAAAATAAGCATTAAAGCTTCAAGTACGCTTGTTTTTCCGCAGTTATTTTTGCCAACTAGAAAATTTATTTTTTTTATATTATCTATCTTTAATTTATCAAAGCCTCTGAAATTTTCTATATATAAGTTTTTAATCATAATAAAATCCATTGAATTTAAATTAATCTGAAATTAAATATCGGAGTTTTAGAAAAAAAATAGAGTTTATTAATTTTTACATTTATAAATTATATGCTATAATAAATAATAATATTTTGAGGGGATTGAAGATGTATATACTGCCTGCAATAGATTTAAAAAACGGAGAAGTTGTACGACTTGTAGAAGGTAATTATGATAATAAAACAACTTATTTTAATGATCCTTTAGAAGTTTTGGATTTCTTTATTGAAAGCGGAAGCAGTTATTTGCATGTAGTTGATTTGGATGGTGCAAGCGACGGAGAAACTATTAATTTTAAAACTATAGAAAAAGTAATAAAGAAATGCGATTTATTTGTAGAAGTGGGCGGCGGTATAAGAAATGAAGACACTATAAAAAAGTATTTGGATATAGGTGTAAAAAGAACAATATTAGGAACTGCTGCTGTTGAAAATATTGATTTTACTAATGATATGATTAATAAATATAAAGAGCATATAGCAGTATCTATAGATTCAAGAGATAGAATGATAGCAGTTAAAGGCTGGAAAGAAATTAATAAACAAGATTCTGTAGAGTTTTGTATGAAATTAGATAGTATGGGGATAGATACTATTATATATACAGATATTTCAAAGGATGGTAAACTTTCCGGTACTAATTTAGATATTTATAAAGAGTTAAGAGAAAAAATTTCATGCAATATTATAGCTTCAGGCGGTGTAACTTTTGAAGATGAAATTATAAAATTGAGAGATATGAAAATTAATGGTGCTATAGTTGGAAAAGCTATATATGAAGGTAAAATAGATTTAAAAAAGATAATAGAAATAGCAAAGCAGTAATTTTATGTAGTAATAACAGTATTATATATAATTATTAATTTTTGTGGGGGTATCATAAAAATTGTGAGTGTATAGTAAATTAGCCAAAGTTGGCTTGACATAATTAGCGAACAATTTTTATTATCAATAATTATGGAAAAAATAAATAAAATATTTAATGAATGCAGAACTATAGTTAGTAAAAACTTATCTAAAGAAGAAATAGAAAAAATAGAAAATAATGATAATTTTATCAAAGCTATGAAAGAAGAAAATAATAATAGTTTTGATGTATTTTATAATATGCTTGAAGAGTCTTATTCAAAAGATTTATTTGAAAAAATAGTAAGATACAGGTATATGCTTGCTTTTAATAAAGATGCTTATACTAATTCTAAAGAAAAGATAAAATTGAGTATAAAGTATGGCTCTATTAATATATTTTCATGGGGATTAAAAAGATTTTTATTTGCTTTACAAAAGTACAAATATCCTAAAGAAATAGAAAATTTTTTGCTTTTCTATATATTCGGACTCGAGCAATATAATATAAAAAATATTTTTGAAGTTAATAATGATAGTGTAATATTTGATGTAGGTGCTTGGAAAGGTGATACAGCTTATTTCTTTTCTAAGAAATGTAATGATAATGCCAAAATCTATGCTTTTGAGCCGGATAAAAATGCCTATGAAACATTAAAATTTATGAAAGAAAAATACAAATTAAATAATGTAATATTAAAAAATGTTCTATTTTCTAATAAAAAAGAAACTATTGATTTTGTATCTATGACTCCTGATACTCCTACAGTAAAGATGGATGCTATTACTATAGATGAATTTGTAGAAAATGATAACATAGAAAGAATAGATTACTTGAAAATGGATGTTGAAGGGGCAGAGATGCATATATTTGAAGGTGCTGTAAACACTATTAAAAAATTCCGTCCTTCAATTGCAGTTGCTGTATATCATGGAGGTGAGCTTTTTATGGAAGATTTTTATAAAGTCCCAATATTTATAAAGAAAATAACAGAAAATTATGAATATTATCTAAGAACATTCTCTCCTTGGGGAGGAGAAACAATACTTTTTTGTATACCTAAAAAATAAAATTATGTTATAATTAGAATAGGCTAGTATATAATATTGACTTTTTATAACTATACTTATAAAATGCAACTTTAGGAGATTAAATTTATGGCAAGAAAAGACATGATAAATAGCGTTATAGGAGATGGTTCGTCTTTTAAAGGTACTTTTATTGTAAAAGGTTCTTTTCAAATAGATGGGAAATTTGAAGGAGAATTAAAGATAGACGGACATTTGATCATAGGTCCTAATGGTAAAGTAAAGACAAGTACTATAATAACAGAAAGTATTACAATAGCAGGTACTTTGATTGGTAATATTGATGCTCAGAAAGAAGTTATATTAATAGAAACAGGCAGAGTTTTAGGAAATATTGAAGCACCTAAAATAGATGTTGGAGAAGGTGCTGTTATACAAGGTGAAATGACTATTACAGGCGGACAGAAAAAAGATATTACAAAAGTAGTTCAGGAATCTTTCACTGGTATAAAAATAGAAGATGAGATATCAGATAATAATACTTCTGATAATAGTGCTTCAAGTGAGAATACTTATAATAGTTATAACGCAGATAATAACAATTCAAATAATAGTATTTTTTAATTAAGGTGAATTTATAAATGGCTATAAAAATAAAAACACAAGCTGAAATCAATTTAATGCGTGAAAGCGGACATATATTGGCTAATGTATTTAAAGAAGTTGAAAAAATAGTTCAGCCAGGAATCTCTACTAAAGAAATAGATAAATTTGTTTATGATTATATAAGAAAACATAATGCCAAACCTTCATTTAAAGGCTATGGTAATCCTCCTTTTCCTGGTTCTATATGTTCATCCATAAATAATGAAGTAATACATGGAATACCAAGCAAAAAGAAAATTTTGAAGGATGGTGATATAATAGGTTTAGATATAGGTGTATATTATAAAGGCTATCATTCAGACAGAGCATTCACTTTTAAAGTAGGAAATGTATCAGAAGAAGCTTCAAGATTGGTTGAAGTTACTATGCAGTCATTTTTTAATGGTGTAAAAAAAATAAAAGATGGTGTTCATTTGGGTGATGTTTCTCATGCCATTCAGAAAACTGCTGAAGATGCCGGATATTCTCTTGTAAGAGAGTTTCAAGGTCATGGAGTAGGGGCAAATTTGCATGAAGAACCTGCTGTACCTAATAGGGGAAAAGAGGGGGCAGGTCCTATACTGAAAACTAATATGGTTATAGCTATAGAACCTATGGTTAATATGGGACATCATGCCATTTTAATAGAAGATGATGATTGGACTATCATAACAAGAGACGGTTCATTATCAGCACATTATGAACATACTGTAGCTGTTAAAGAAGACGGCGTTGAGATATTAACTGCTTTAGAAGATGATGAGATAGTAAATAAATATCTTGGTAAATAAATAATTTAGAATAAATGAAACTCTATTTAATATTTGGTTAAATAGAGTTTTTTATTATTTTAATAAAAATAATGATATAAAGAAAGTTACTATATATTTTTATAATGATATATTAAATATGAATACGCTTAAAGATAGTAGATTATATAAAGAAATAAAAAAATAATATAATGTAAAAATTTATTATACCGATACTTTAGACAATAAAACTTTATTTTTGATTTAGCTTATGAAACGTATATTTTTTATATTTAGTATATTCGTATTGACTTGTTTATCAATATATGCTCAGGGACAATCCCTTAATACACCTAATAGAACTGCAGATACCGTTAGGACTATAGAGATTGATACAAATGCCTACAAATCCTTATTCGACGGTAAATTAGAGCCTGCTTGGGTATATATAGGAGAAGCCAAAAGAGCAATAAATAAAGGCGATATTCCTTATGCTCTGTACATAATGAATAAAACTTTAATGTATTATCCTGATAATGCTGATGCTCATTATTTTTTGGGTTTAATATATGAAAAAGAGGCTGGAAATCCTGCAGAACAGGGCGGAGCAGCATCTTATCGTTTAGCTATAGAAGAATATAAAAAAGCTATAAGTTTATCCACTAATCTTACTATACCGGCATATAAATTAGATGCATATTTCAGTCTTTTATATATATACGAGAAATTAATAGATGAAAATAATTATGCTGCTATGGAAAAAGAGATTATTAATATGGCTGAAAATACATATAAAAACTATGAGAAAGGAAGAATCTATTTTAAATTGGCAGAACATTATGGAAACAGAAATAGAGGTACTTCTGCTGTAGATTATTATAGACAAGCTTATATTAATGGATACAGACAAAAATTATCTCTTTTCAGAATGTCTTTAATATATAGAAGAATGCGTAATTATGTAAAAGAAAAAGAAACTTTGATGCTTGCTATTAAATATGATTTCGATAATATTGAACCTAGTAATTTTGATGTTCAAAAAGCTATAGTTAGAAGATTAGAAGCTTTAAAGAATGTTAGAATACCTAAGAAATTAAATTAATTTATATATATTTTTATGTTAAAATAAAGAGCAGTGATATGTTTTAATCACTGCTCTTTATTTTTTATTTAAATTTATTTCTATTTTTTAAATCTTTATTTATTAGAGTACGATATTTCATTGATATAGGTCTATTATTTTATATTAAAATATTTTTATTAGTAGTAATTATTTATAGATTAATTGTGCTTTTTAACAATATTTGTATTTTTTTATTTTTTATAAATAAAAAATAAAAAAAAACTATATTCAAAATTTATTTATTATGTTAAATTATAATTATAAAATGGAGGTAATTTTATGGCTGGATTATTTGATATAATAGGTCCTGTAATGATAGGTCCTTCAAGCTCCCATACAGCTGGTGCTTGCCGTATTGGAAAACTTGCTAAGAAGATTTTAGGTGAAGATGTAAAAGAAGCAAAAATATATCTTCATGGTTCTTTTGCTTTAACTTGGAAAGGTCATGGAACTGATAAAGCTATTTTAGCAGGACTTTTAGGATTTGAAACTGATGATCCTAGACTTAGAGATAGCTACAGTTTTGCTGAGAAGGCTAATCTTAAATATGAGTTCATTCCTACAAAATTGAGAGAAGCATTTCACCCTAATACTGTATATATTGAAGCTAAAGGTGAAACTAATGAGATTGATATACTAGCTTCTTCTATAGGGGGAGGATTAATAGTTTTGGATAAAGTTAATGGCATAGAAGTGCATTATAAAGGAGATTTCCCTACTATTGCTATAGTTAATAGAGATGTTCCAGGTATTATAGCTAAAGTTACTTCTATTATATTTGAAAATGGAATAAATATTGAGAATATGAATGTAACTCCTCAATTTGAAGGTCCAAATAGGGGATATGCTATTATTGTTATTGGTATGACTGATGTTATATCAAAAGATATAGAGGATAAAATAAGAAAAATAGAAAATATAAGAGACTTTGTATTTTTAGATAAGTTATATTAAATATTATATGGAGTATAAAAATATTATGGACATAAAATCTATAGAATCATTAGTGGCTTTAGCTGCTGAAAAAAAAGTGAAAATAAGTGATATAGTAATAGATATAGAAGCTCAATCTCAAAATATAGATAGGCAGACTGTTATTAATAATATGGCTTCTTATTATGATATAATGAAAGAAGCAGTTGAAAATGGGAAGAAAGATAAATTCAATTTTGTAACAGGTTTGCAAAATGAATGCGTTGATATAGTTGAGAAATTTTATAAATCCAAGAAAAGTATATTAGGTGAGACAATAGGCGAGGTTGTAACTGCAGCTATGGCTGTAAGCGGTTATAATGCATGTATGGGTAAAATAATAGCTGCTCCTACTGCCGGAAGCTGCGGAGTAATGCCTGCAGTACTTACTGTATGTGAGAGTAGGGGATATAAAAGAGAAGATATAGTAAAATCAATGTTTACAGCTGCCGGATTAGCTGATATTATAGCACAGATAGCAACATTTGCAGGTGCTGAAGGCGGATGTATGGCTGAATGCGGTTCTGCTGCGGGTATGGCTGCTAGTGCTTGTGCTGAAATTATGGGTGGTACTCCTCAGCAATGTGCTGATGCTTTTGCTCTTACTATATCTGCTATGCTTGGACTTATATGTGATCCTATTGCTGGATTCGTTGAAGTGCCTTGTATGGGTAAAAATGTTATGTCTGCTGTTCATGCTATGGTTTCTGCAGAGATGGCTTGTGCTGGTTTTAGAAGTGTTATACCAGCTGATGAGGTTGTATCTGCTATGAAAGAAGTTGGCGACGGAATGGATGAGAGATTCAAAGAAACTTCTTTAGGAGGACTTGCAAATACTCCTACAGGACGTGCTATAGCAGAGAAATTATTGGGTAAATTAAATAAATAATTAAATCTTATATTATAAAAAGCTTACAAATATTTTTGTAGGCTTTTTTATATATATAATATTAAAAATTTTATTTTCATTCCCAACCCTTTATTACTTATGACTTTATTTTTATTTTTTATTTTCATTATCTTTACAGTTTAATTAGAAATTTTAACGCCCGCCCAAGCTTTGTTTAAATTTAAAATATATATAACGCACGGTGAGCAAAATTTTTAATATAATGAAATTTGAATTAAAAATAAAGCTATATTTTTTAGCTTTATTCTGCGTGCGGTGAATATACTATAATTTTTTAAAAAATTGGGTGGGCAGCAAAAATTACTGTAAAATGCGAAGAAGAAAAATAATATAGAAATACCAGATATGATAGAAAGGCTATAGGGTGGGCATATGTAATTAAGTTATAAAACTAGTATATATAAAAAATAATTTATGATAAAATGAATTTACTATTTTTATGATTTGGTGAAAATATGTTAAATACACAAAGACTTATAATAAGAAAATTTAATATAGATGATGCCGAAGCTTTATTTAGTATATTATCTGATGAAGAAGTTAATAAATATCTTCCATGGTTTCCTTTTAAAAGTTTAGAAGAAACTAAAATATATTTACAAAAATTTTATTTAGATACAAATGATAATCATAATTTTTACAGATATGCAGTATGTTTAAAAGAAGATAATATACCTATAGGTTATGTGCATTTTTTAAATAATAATGATAATAATGATTTTGGGTATGGACTAAAAAAAGAATATTGGAATATTGGAATAATTACAGAGGCTTCAAAAAGAGTTATAGAAGAATTGAAAATAAATAATATAAAATATATAACAGCCACGCATGATATAAATAATATTGCAAGCGGTGAAGTTATGAAAAAAATTGGGATGCATTATCAATACAGTTATGAGGAATTATGGCAGCCTAAAAATATAAAAGTTGTATTTAAAATGTATCAATTAAATTTAGATGATGATAGTAAAAGAGTTTATAAAGGTTATTGGAATAAATATAAAAATCACTTAATATAAAATTATGATAATTGATATAATTAATAATATATGGTAATATATAAATAATAGTTCAATATGTAACTAATTATTGGGGGATATTATGAGATTTATTTTATGTACATTTTTATTATTGATACTATTGTCTTGCTCTCAAAAGTCTGATATTAATGTTGATGAAAATATTCAAAATGATGAAACATCTATGGAAGGCGGAAATATAGTTCAGGATTTATCTATAGAAGATGCTATAGCAGAATATGAAGAAAGCCCTTGTATAGATATAATAAAAAATCTCATTAGTTCAGGCAATATAAATAGCACTTTAACAGAAACTACAAATATAGTAAATACTGAAGATACAGAATATGATCTCAGTGTAACTTTTGACGAGGGTACTACGGCATTAATGATAGCTTCGTATTATGGATATGCTGATTTGGTAAATGCACTTATACAAAGTAATGCTGATGTTAATATGAAAAACAAAAGAAATTATACAGCCCTTTTATATGCTACAGATATATGGTCTAGACAGGGTATTGGAATATATGATAGTAATTTCAATGTTGTTGAGCTTTTAGTAATGGCTAAAGCAGATGTTAATGCTGTTAATAATTATGGATGGAGTCCTTTATTCTTTGCTGCTGATAATTCTAATTCTGATGTGGCTGCATTTTTAGTTGATAATGGCGCTAATATTAATGCTGTGTCTGATGAAGGAATAACACCTCTATTAGTGGCAAATGATGTTGAAACAGTAAAAATATTATCTAAGACAGTTAATATTAATAAACCTAATTTTGCTGGAGTAACACCTTTAATATCTTTTGCTGGAAGAGAAATATCTATAGAGGCTATCAGCATTTTACTTGAGAATGGAGCTGATGTAAATATGGTAGATAAAGATGGTGAAACAGCTCTTTCTTATGCTATTGAAAATGGTAATTTTGATGCAGCTTTAATATTGCTTGAAAACAATGCCAATCCTAATCTTGCTAAGAAGAAAGCTAAAGATTTGGCAAATATAGCAAGAGAATTGGGAGATGAGGAAGTAGCCTCTATATTGGATAAATATTAATAAAAATACTTTGACAAATTATTTTATTTTGATATATTTATTATATTGTAAAAATTTATATATTTATTGGAGTTTTATAATGTTTGATAACAATGTTCATTATATAAGAAAAGAGCTTGAATCTATTTACAAGATTATAGTTGAGAATTTAGGAAAAGAATTACTAAACACTGAAATTAAGCGTTTAGAGTATGAGCCTAAAATGGATAGGATTAATATTAACAATTTTATCTTTATAAGACTTACTTTTGAAAATGAATATGATCACAAAGAACTTTATTACGATATATATATTGAAGATGAAGATGGACATGATGTTGAGAGAGCTTTAATAAGTGTAGAAAAGCCTTTTACTAAAGTTGTTGATAAAATAGATTATTTGGTAAAATTAAATTATCAAGCTAATGAAGATGATGATTGATTTTTTTATTTAAGATTTAAAAATAAAAAGAGAGGCTTAAAAGCCCCTCTTTTTTGTATTTATTATCAGCATTAATTTAATGCTCTAGTTGATAATACAAATTTATCTTCCCTGTATTTTTGAGTATTTCCAGATATTAAATCATTTAATTTTGTTTTTACTCTTTCTATAGTATCTCCGTCAACTATATATAGAGTATCTCTATCAACTAAATAGTAGCCTTCATATTCTGTATCAAAATCATAATCATCTCTTTCAGTATTTTGAACTATACATGCATTTTTATCTTTATTAGCCTGAGCATTAGGAATAACAATATCTGAGATATGTTTTAATGAAGAATATTCATCTCTTCCATCAATTCTTCCATTTTCATATTCTCTTTTTACCATTTCAGAATTTTCATTGAAGAATACAAATTCTTCTTCTGTTTCTAATCTTCCATCATCATAATCTGACTCTGATTGATACCAAGTAGTAGAATATAATCTTTCTAATAAATTATAGTCTCCTCCAGAAGCTAGATTATTTACAGCATTATTAGCAGAAACAGAATAATTTGCTGTTGTAGATTTGCTTACTCCATTCCAGTTAGCCAATGGAGTACCTTCTCTTACTGTTTTGTCATCACTTGGTACATTAGTTGTCAATGGTTTATCTCCTGAGGCAGGACCTGTTGCCTTGTTACCGCATGCTACTGCAAATACGGATAAAATACTTATAATTAATATTATCTTTTTCATATTTTTTTAATCCTTTCAATTTTTGTTTTTAAATATAACAATAATGCAAAATTATTGTAAAAAAAATTTATAAAATTAGGTTATTTTAAAATTTTTTTTATTTTTGTTTATTTTGAGTAAAGAAATATTGTTTTGTTTGTATAAAATGTATAGAAATATCTATTAAATCTATTAAATATATTTAATAGATTTAATATATTTAATAGATTTAATATTATTCATAAATAAATACTATTATATTTTATTATAATTTAATTAATAATGTTTTTGACAAATTTTAATATTGTTCTATAATATAAAAATATTAAATAAAAGTAATTAGGGGATTGATATGCTTCAATATGCTGTTATAGGAGTAGGTACTTTAGGCAAGGCATTAATTAACAGACTTATGACAAAACCTTCTATAGAAGTGTTTGCTATAGATAATGATATAAACGAAATAGAAGCTATAAAAAATAATGTAACTCAAGCTATGCGTTTGGACTCTACTCAAAAAGAGGCATTGGAAGCTATTGAGATTAATAAATTCGATGCTGTTATACTTACAATAGGTGAAGATATGATGACAAGCATATTAACAGCATTACTTTTAAAAGAGCTTAATGTAAAAAATATTATAGCAAGATACTCTAATGAAAAGCATAGAGCCATATTAAGTATGATAGGAATAACACATTTGGTAAGCCCTGAAGAGTCTATGGGGGTGCATATTGCAGAACAGCTTGAAGTAGGTGATACGCTTCTGCTTTATGATCTTACTGAATATCACTCTATAGTAGAATTTCCTGTTCATGGCGGGCTTGCCGGTAAAAATTTAAAAGAACTTGATTTGAGAAAGAAATACAAAATAAATGTTGTTGCCATAAAGAAAGAAACTGTCGGAATATTGGGAGAGAAAAAAGTTATTGTGGATTGTACTCCTGATCCTGATGTGCCTATGGTTGAAGGCGATATACTTATCATTGCAGGTCATGATAAAGATATAGAAAAAATGTATAAGAAAATGGCTGAATAATAAATGAATATTCAAATTGCTAAACTTTTTATAGTTATTGGTATAATATCAATAATCATTGGCATACTATTTTTATTTAATATGAAAATTCCTTTTGGAAAACTTCCTGGCGATATAATGATAAAAAAAGAGAATTTTACTTTTTCATTTCCTTTGGTCAGCTGTATTATAATCAGTGTATTATTATCTTTTATAATGTGGCTGATATCTAGATTTAAATAACAATATATTGTTATGGTATTAAAAAAATATACATTGATTATATAATTATATTTTTTATTAGTAAATCAAAGTTAATTAACTTAATAAGTAATAAATTTTAATTTTCTAATTATTCTTATTGATTTGTACAGCAAACTTAGGTAAAGTAAGCATATAAATAAATGAAATCCCTATACTAATTAAATTAAAAAATGAATAAGGCATGTACTGTAAAGTATGCACTCCAAGTATAGAAGTCATATAAACTCCTGTAACAGTCCAAGGCAGTAAAACCTCTGTAAGAGTTCCACCTTCTTCCATAGTTCTTGAAAGTACGCCTCTATTAACATTGTATTTGTCATATACGGTTTTTAATACATCTCCTAAAGTTAAAAAAGTAAATTGTAAACTGCTTAATGCTGAATTTATAGTGAATGTTGTAAACCAAGTTACAAATATTAAACTTCTGGCACCTCTGACTATTTTTACCAATAATTCTATCAAAGTATTTAAAGTACCTATTAATTGAAGCATAGCTCCGTAAGTAAGAGCAAGTATCAAAAATAATACGCTAGGCATTGTACTTATCATTCCGCCTCTGTTTAATAAAGTATGAAGGTTTTGTGGTATGCTTTCAGGATTAACTGTAGGCGACATAGAAATATTAAAACCTGTTACAAATGATTTCATAGCATTAATAAATCCAAAGTTTTGAAATATTGCTCCTAATATTATTGCAATTAAACTTCCAATGAACATAGTTATTACAGGATTAACACCTTTTACACTTGCAATAAGTACGAATATTGGAGGAATAAGTAAAAATATATTGAAATTGTATATATTTTCTAATGAAGTTAATATCTCGCTTGCCTCTTTTAAATTTAGTATATCCGAATTAATAGGAGATGCATTGAAACCTAATACAGTAAAAACAATAGCTGCTAATATTGCAGATGGTATAGTGTTTACAAGCATAGTTTTTATATGATTTTGTAAAGTAGTTCCAGCACCAAGAGCGGCCAAAACAGTAGTATCCGATATAGGAGAGTTTTTATCGCCAAGATATGCACCGCTTATAACAGCACCGGCAACCAATGGAAGAGGTGTATTTGTAGCCTGTGCTATTCCTATAAAAGCCACACCAGCAGTAGAAGCAGAGCCCCAAGAAGTACCTGTAAATATAGATAGAAAAGATGTTATAACAAAAGCCATTAAAGGTATAAATGAAGGGTGAATTAATTTAATTCCATAGTATATAAGCATAGGTACAGTACCAGAATATACCCAGGAACCAACTACTATACCTATTAATATAAATATTAGAACTCCAAGCCAAGTATCTACTATCTTTTTTATGAAAGCCTCTTCCATATCTTTCCATTTATAACCTGCAAAATATGCTATTATACAGGCAATTAAGGTTCCTATTGTAAGTAAGAATTCTATAGGTACTCCATATTTTACAGTAAATATTAAAACAGTTATAAGTATAAATAATAGAGGAAAAAGCTTCCAAAATGTATTTATTTTTTTTATATTCATGAGTATACTCCATATATTCTAAAAACATTGTAACGATTAATATTACAACAATATATAACATATTTTTATTATGATGTCAATATTTATAAGTAATTTTTATTATTTATAATCAGGAAGAATGTATTTTTTTATAGTATTAATATATTAATAAAATTTATATATAGATTGACTTTTAACAAAAAATATCATAAAATTATAGCAGTTATAAAATCCGTTTTGCAATTTTTATTTGCAAATATTTTTGTATATATAAAAAATAAGAAATTATTTCCGATAATAGAACAACTGTAAATAATATGGAGGCATAATAAATGGCAGAGCAGACAGAGCAACAACCTATTGAAAGTACCGAAAATAGAGTTGACCTCGAAGATAGTACAAACCTTGTTACTTTTAGATTAGGCAGCGGTGAGTATGCTATAGACATCATGCAGGCTAAAGAGATAATCAAAATGGAAAAGATTACTCTCATTCCTAATGCCCCAGATTTCGTTGAAGGCGTAATAAATTTGCGCGGTAATATTATACCTATAATCGACTTAAAAAAGAGATTCAATTTAGAAGAAACAGAAGGCGATAAAAATACTGGTATTATCATAGTAAAAATAGAAGATGTTGATATGGGAATAATCATTGACTCTATTTCTAAGGTAGTATCAATTTCTAATTCTGATATTCAGCCTCCTCCTCCAATGCTTTCAGGTATAGGTCAGAAATATATTAAAGGTGTAGGTAAATTAGAAGATAAATTATTAGTTGTTTTAGACCTAGAAAAACTATTTACTACAGATGAAGAAGAGGAAGAAACTGCTTCTGCTGATAGTTAAAACTAAAAAATTAGATTTAATATTAAAAAGTAGCAGTTATTACTTTGCTTTCGCTTATTATAATATCTAATATTTCATCATTATTATCTTTTGGTATTGAAGGGAGTATTTGATAGTCATAAGCTAAGCCTATTCTCAAGGCATTTTTATTTCTTTTTAATATGTTGTCGTAATATCCTCTTCCAAATCCGAGCCTATTGCATTTCTCATCAAAAGCTAATGCCGGAATAATGAACATAGATATTTCATTTATATTACAGTCTTTACAATGCTCAAATGGTTCACCGCATCCGAATTTTGTGTTTCTGTTAATATCTTTATCATAATCATTAATATATTTTAATTTCATATTATGATTATCTATAAGAAAAGGTACAGATACTTTGATATTATTTTTTAAAGCATAATTTATTATTTCATAAGTAGGGACTTCATTATTAAAATCTACATATACAGATATAGAATGAAATTTATTAATATTTACTATATTTTTAAATTTTTTAAAAATTACAGCACTTTTATCCTTAATGAAGTCAGGATCTAAATTATTTCTAATGAGTTTAAAGGATTCTCTTATTAAATTTTTTGCTTCTTTAATATTATTTTCATTAGGAGAAGTTTTCATCTTTTAATTCTACTAATAATTCCTGTAATAGCTTATCTCTAATAATTTGGTCAATAATTTTTTGTGATGCCATACCTATATCAATAAATTGTACGGCAAAACCTTTAGGTAAATCAGGTTTCTGATTCTCATTATTTATCCAAACCACTTTAGCTTCAGTAAATAATTTGAAATCTTTGAATGATATTGTTAGACCTAACATATCTCCTTTATCAGGAATATTAGTATCAGATGATATATAAGCTCCATTTCCGCTTATAGAAAGGATATTTCTATCTATAGTACCTCTGATTTTATCTTTATATGCTATAATAACATTTAACGGCCAGTTTACTCTTGAATATTGTCTTCTTTTTTTATTTCCATCATCTAATATTTTTGAAACTTCATTTTGTATAGATTGTACTATTACACTTACATCTGTATTTCTATGGAATATTAAAGCATATGGATATGCAGTTTCATCAAAATCGTCTGGTACATCTGTCATAACTAATTTTATTTGCGGATTAATTTTTTTTACTTTTTCTACAAATAAATTAATACTATCTTTTTCATTTTCAGTATATCTTATTATATAAAAATATATATTTAAGTTATTTTCTATGATATAACCTAAAGAAGAACTGGTATCATTAAAAGTGCTTATATCAAATATGTTATTGAAAGCATTTTTGTATTTAGTTAAAATAGATGGATTATTTTCTATAATTACACCTTTTATTTGTTCTTTATCCATTATTCCTTCTCCTGATAAAACTTGCTTATTAAGTATAACATAATTTATTATTTATGCAATATTTTGAATAAAAAAATGGAAGTATCAAGTTATTCATATTTTCTGTTTATATGTTATAATAGTATTAAAAGTTTTAAAGAGAGTAGTTTATGGGAATAAAAGAAAAATCAAAAGAATTATGGGAAAAAATTTCATTAGAAACTACATTTGAAAAATTAACATCTATTATTGATAAATCAAAAGATATATTAAATTTATCTTCATCAAGGCATCTTTCTAGATTTTTAGATAAGATTCAGTTGATGGTTGATATGATAGGAGATTATATTAATGGCAATTATAAGGATATTCCATGGAAAAGTTTATCTGCAATAGCAGGAGCATTAATATATTTGATATTTCCTTTAGATGTTCTTCCTGATTTATTTCCTTTTATTGGATTATTAGATGATGCTTTTATTATAGGATTATGTATAAAATGTTTCTCTACTGATCTAAATCAGTATAAAATTTGGAAATATGGAGAATTAGATGAGGAAGCTGAAGAAGCTGAATATGAAATAGTAGATGATGAAGACGATTATGACGAAGAAACTGAAGAAGATTATAGGGAATAAATTTGCTTAATAACGATTATAGTAAAGATATATTTACTAAAAGTATAAAATATTCAAAAGGTGTAGGTCCTAAATACGCGGAAATACTTGCTAAAAAGGGTATAATTACTTTATATGATTTAATAGCTTTTTTTCCAAGAACTTATGATGACAGAAGAAAAACTTTAAAACTTCATGAAGCATTGGAAAATAAAGATAAAACTTCTGTTGTATATGTAGAAGTTATAGAGGTATCAAGTTTTACTTTTCAATATAAAAACAAGCCGTTAGTTATAGTTACAGATGGTATTGCTATATGCGAAGTGCCTATTTATGGCGGAAGATTGCCTGCTGGAGTATCTAAAGGAGCTAAATTATATTTAACAGGCAAATTTATAAGAAGCGGTAGGGGTAAACTTCAATGCAGAATGACTGAATTTGAAAAACCTTCTTCTAATGCCTTATCCTATGGAAAGATTGTACCTATATATCCGCTTACAGAAGGACTTTCACAAAAAAAGCTTAGAACTTTAATCGTAGATGAGCTTGTAGGCTTTGAAAAGAATATGAAATATGATATCCCAAGCGTCATTAAAAAGAAATATAGACTTAAAAGTTTTGTACCTTCTATTATGGAGATGCATTTTCCTACTTCTTTTGAAGCTTTAGCTGAGGCTAGAGAGAGTTTAATATTTGAAGAGTTTTTAACTTTTCAGTATATACATTTAAGTGAGAGAAGACCTAATATACTTATAAAAGAAGAGAGATATAATTCTGCAAATTTACTAGATAATGTAAAATCAAGTTTATCATTTGAGCTTACTTCGGATCAATTAAATGCTATTGAAGAGATAAAAAATGATTTATTTTCTAATAAGCAGATGTTCAGGTTACTGCAGGGAGATGTTGGGGCAGGAAAGACTATAGTGGCTTTTTTGACAGCGTTAATACCTACTGAATCAGGATTTCAAACTGCATTTTTAGCCCCTACTGAGATATTGGCTTTACAGCATTATAATACTTTCAAAAAACTTATTAAAGCAGCCGGTTTAGAAGATACTATAAAAATAGATATACTCACTTCTTCAGTTAATCAAAACGAAAGAGGATATTTATTAAAAAGATTAAGAGAAGGAAAAAGTCATATATTAGTTGGTACACATTCTATTATTTATGATGAAGTAGTATTTAAAAATCTTTCTTATGCTATAGTAGATGAACAGCAAAGATTTGGGGCAGCTCAAAGAAACAAACTTCTTTCTAAAGGCGAGAATGTTGATTTTTTACTTATGACAGCAACCCCGATTCCTCAGTCTTTAGCATTAACATTATTTGGGGAATTGGATTTATCTATTATAAAGAGTATGCCTAGCAGCAGAAAGGGTGTTCTTACAAAGTATAAAGAGCTTTATGAAAGGGATCATTGCTATAAATTTTTAAAAAGCAGAATAGCTAAAGGTGAGCAGGGTTATGTAGTTTTTCCTCTCATAGAAAATAATGATTCCAGCTTTATCACTCTTTCAAGTGAATTCCAAAGAGCAAAAGAAACTTACTTTTCAGACATTCAAATAGAAGTAATACATGGAAAAATGAAAGATGAAGAGAAAGAATATATAATGAATAGATTTTCTTCAGGTGAAATAAAAGTACTATTTTCTACAACTGTTATAGAAGTTGGTATTGACAATCCTAATGCTACAACAATACTTATAGAAGGTGCAGAACGTTTTGGTTTATCACAGCTTCATCAGCTTAGGGGTAGGGTAGGCAGAGGAGATAAATTAGGCTACTGCTATTTAATACTACATAGTGAGCTTAATGACATCATAAAAGAAAGAATTAACATAATATGCGAAACTACTGACGGATTTAAGATATCAGAAAAAGACTTGGAACTAAGAGGGGCTGGGGAGTTTTTAGGAGATAGGCAAAGCGGAATACCAGATTTCAAACTTGGTAACATCATAAAAGACAAAGAGATAATGCGTAAGGCAAAAGATGAAATGCGTTCTTTATTGAGAGATGAAAATTCAAGAGAGGCTTTTTATAAAGAAAATGAAGCGTTTATATTAAAAGCTAATTATCTAAAATCAAGAATCGTTAAAGATGAATGATTTTTTATATATTTTAGTATTTTTATACAAATAAAAAAATTATACTATAGTAATTTATTTTATAATAAAATGTTTTGTTTCAATGTTGACAAAAACATCATATAATATATGATTATATTAACAGGACCCCCAGCACGTCATTTTATGGCGTGGACCATGGGGGACATTTTTTATTTTTGGTTATTTTATGGATATAAAACGTCCTTATAAATATGAAGAACAGCTTCAAAAATTGAAAGATAGAGGCTGTATTATTAATGATGATAAAAAATGTATATCTATACTTGAATCAGTAAATTATTATCGTTTTAGTGCTTATTTTTTGCCATTCAAACAAAGTAATGATATTTATATTGATGGTACTTCATTTGAAAAAGTTTTTAATATTTATGAGTTTGATAGAAAATTACATACTATATTGTTCAATGTTTTAGAAGAGATAGAAATTTTTATTCGTGCTAAAATAGCATATTATCATGCTCATAAATACGGAGCATTAGGATATTTAGACGAAAAAAATTTTTATAATACAAATTCAAATCAAAAGCATATAAATAAAAAGATAAACTATCATAAAAAATTTATAAATAATTTTAAAAGAGAAATAAAAAATAATCAAAAGGTATTATTTGTTAAACATCATATATCTAAATATAATAGTAATTTTCCAATATGGGTAGCAACAGAAATATTTACTTTTGGTATGTTATCAACTTTTTTTGCCAATTTAAAATTAGAGGATCAGAAAATATTAGCAAAAGATATGTATAACATTACTGCTAAAAAATTAGAAAGTTGGCTTCGTTGTTGTACGGACTTAAGAAATATTTGTGCTCATTATGGGAGACTTTATTATAGAATTTTTTCATCTATTCCAAAAGAAATGAATCATTTAAATAATAATTCAGAAAGGAAATTATGGGGAGCTATTTTAGCAGTTAAGGAATTGTATCCTTTTAAAGATAAATGGGATTATGATATGCTTCCAAATTTTATTAATCTTGTTGATGAATATGAAAATTATATAGATTTTGTTCATATAGGATTTCCAAAAGAATGGAAAGATTATTTAAAAAAGTAGTTATTATATTATGTAATTTTATTTATACACCCCGCCCTTTATATTTTATTGTTTTATTTATAAATTTTTATTTTGATTATATTTATTGTGTCTTTAGAAATTATAGCCCCCCCCCAAGTGCTTATTAAATTTAAAAAAATTGCTCCACGCACGGTTAGCTGAATTTTATATATGATTAAAATTAGAATTATTAATTAAGCTATATTCATAATTTTACTCTGCGTGCGTTAAAGTAATTATAAATTTAAATAAATCTAGGGTGGGTGTTATAATAACAGTAAAATCTAATAAAGAAAATAATATAATAATAATAAATGAGAATTGTAAACTAAAATGGGAGGGGAGTTATAATAAATCTAAAAATATAAAAAAGCCCCATTAAAAAATAATGAGGCTTTTTTGTAATTGTTTTATTAATATAAATTATTCTTTAATAAACTTTTTGAAATTAGCTACTTTATCTTTAGCAACTGCAAGTCTCTTGTCTTTGCTTTCTTTTACGCAAACTTCAAAATAGAATTTGATTTTTGGCTCAGTACCAGAAGGTCTGATAGTAATCTTAGTTTTATCTTCAAGTATGTACTGAAGAACATTAGATTTAGGTAAAGTAATGTCTTTTATTTTTTTACCAGTATTATCATAAACTTCTTTTTTCTCATAATCGCTTATGCTTTCAACTTTTACACCAGAAATTTCTTTAGGTAAATTGTTTCTGTAATAAGTCATTAAATCAGCTATAGCTTTAGCACCATCAGCACCTTTTTTAGTTATGGAAATAGTTTCTTCATAGAAGTATCCATATTTTTCATAAATGCTTTCTAAATAATCAGCTAATGTCATGTTATTATCTTTACAATAAGCAAGTACTTCAGCAAGCATTAAACAAGAACTAACCCCGTCTTTATCGCGTACATTGGAGTTGATACAATATCCGAAACTTTCTTCAAATCCGAATAAATATGTTCCTTCTTTATCTCTTTCTATAACATCAGCAATCCATTTGAATCCTGTAAGAACATCATAAATCTTAACATTATTAGCATCAGCAATAGCTCTTGCAAGTTCAGTAGTAACTATAGTTTTTACTATAAATGGATTTTTAACATTCTTTTTATTTGTAATGAGATAATAAGCCATAATAGAACCGATTTGGTTTCCAGTAAGGTACATATAAGAACCATCTTTAGTAAGCAAAGCACATCCCATTCTGTCGCAGTCAGGGTCAGTACCCATAACAAGTTCAGCACCTATTTCTTTAGCTTTATCAACAGCAATTTTTAATGCCTCAGGGTTTTCTGGGTTAGGTGATTCAACAGTAGGGAAGTTTCCATTAGGCGGCTGAGCCCCTTCCATAGTTGTTAAATTAGTGAATCCTGCCTTTCTTAAAGCCATAGGAACCATTTTATATCCGGAACCATGAATAGGAGTATAAACTATTTTTATATCATGATGTTTTTTTATGATATCAGGATTAACTAAATATCCCATTAAATCATTCATATATTTATCTTCGATATCTTTTCCTATGATAGTAACTTTTGAAGAGTCTCCCATTTTTACTTCTTCAGGTTTTACTTTTAATACTTCATCAATTATATTTTTATCATGAGGAGGAATAACTTGAGCACCATCAGTCCAATAAACTTTATAACCATTATATTCTTTAGGGTTATGGCTTGCAGTAACAACTATACCAGCAATACATCCTAAACTTCTAACTGCATAAGAAAGAAGTGAAATAGGATGAATATCATCATATAAATAAACGCTTATTCCATTTGAAGACAGTATTTCAGCAGCAGCTTTTGAAAATACATCAGAATTATTTCTTGAATCATAACCTATAGCAACTTTGTAATTACTTCCGCCCTGTTTTAATATATAGTTAGCTAAACCTTGAGTAGCAACACCAACAGTATACTTATTCATTCTGTTAGTACCAACTCCCATTATACCTCTAAGTCCGCCAGTACCGAATTCTAAATCTCTGTAGAAGGCATCTATTAATTCTTTTTCATTACCAGCATCTAATAATGCCTTAATCTCTTTTTTGGTTTCTTCATCATAAGAACCATTAAGCCAAGAATCAATTCTAGCTTTTACTTCTTGTTCCATGTATACACCTCTCTCAATATTTATTTTTAATAAATTTTAACAAAAAATTAATAATTTCTTATTGTTGCTGGCAATAAACTCTATTAAAAATAGCTTACAGCTTTATTTATCTGTTATCAGCTTTTTGTTTATTGATTTTAAAAGTTAATAAAATCATCAACATATAATTTTTTATTAGTAAAAATAAGCAATAATAAAAAATAATAATTTTTATATATAAATTATAGTATACAAAAAGTATATAATCAAGTTAAAATATGTTAATTATTTTGGCATAGGGATACCATAATGTATATTGATCCAATCAGCCCCTAAAAATTTTTTCCAGCTGCCGTCTCCAGGGTCTTTTGCTACATTTGGAAGGTATAAATCAGAAGGTTTTACAGTTCCGGAAAATGGCGTGCCTGCTATTGCATTCGGAGAAGTTCCTAAATATTCTATATTTTTTAAAGAATTGCAGTTTTCAAAACTTGTATTATCAATAATTAATAAGAGAGAAGGTAATTGAACACTCACTAAAGATGTACAGCCTTTAAAAAAATTTGCTATTATTTTTTGAGATGATGCAAAATAAACTGTTGTTACAAATAAAGAATTTTCTAATGTGTAAATATAATTACTTTCCATAACAGCTTTAGATAAATCTAATACAATATTAGTTTCATTTTTAAGAGCATTTTTTATATTATCAAAAATTTTAGAATTTGTCCCAATATATCCTTCAACAGCAATAATATTTTTTCCTGTGATATCTCTATTTTTTTGTAAAGCATCTTTAATCTCTTCTTCTGTGGCATTAGCATCAAT
This sequence comes from Brachyspira hyodysenteriae ATCC 27164, assembly GCF_001676785.2. NCBI lineage: Bacteria > Pseudomonadati > Spirochaetota > Spirochaetia > Brachyspirales > Brachyspiraceae > Brachyspira > Brachyspira hyodysenteriae. Next base: position 527,322 of record NZ_CP015910.2, read on the forward strand.
TATATAAAGATTTTTGTTTGAATTATTATCATAAATTCCATCACTAAATCCATCAAATGGAGATATTATTTTATATTTGCATGAGCACATTATTATCATTAATATTAATAATACAACTATATTTTTCATTTATATATTTTCCTTTTTTAATTAGGCATAGATTTGCCAAAAATGATGCTGCCTTTATTTTTCCAGTCATATCCCAAGAAATTATTCCAGCTTCCGTCATCTGATGCTACATTTGGTAGATATAAATTTTTTGCGGTTAATTGAGCATCAAATATATCTATTCCTACGGATGTTATATCTGAAGATTTATTTCCTGCATATTCTATATTTTTTAAAGCAACGCATCCTGAAAAAACTCTATCTCCCATTCCTGTTATACTAGCATTTAATCTTATAGATTCCAATGATTTACAGTTATAGAATACAGCATCTCCAATTATTTTTGTTTTTGATGGGATATTAATTGTTTTTAATGATGCACAGTCATAGAATGCCTTTGAATTTATACCGTCTATTATAGTTTCAGGAAGCATAATAGTAATTAAACTAGCACAGTCATTAAATATTCCATTATTTATTATTGTCATTTTTGTTTTTGAAATGTCTGCCAAATATAAAGATCTGCAGCTTTTGAATGCCTCTTGTGAAATTTCTGTTATAGAAGCAGGAAAATTAATTGTTTTTAAAACTAAACAACCTGAAAATGCACTTACACCTATAGTTGTTATAGTATTAGGTAATTTGACATGAATTAAATTTTTATTATCAGTAAATGAATTATCTGCTAATTTTGTCATATCTGTTCTGCTTAAATCAAGAGAAACACCTTTAAGATATTTATCTTTTTTAATGATTGTATTGATGGTGCTTATTATATTATTGTTATCTATATTGTCTTTAGTGTCTTTTAAAAAGATTATATAGCAATTATATTCGTTAAAATATTCCTGCATTATTGATTCTATTTTATCTTCTTTATAATCTGATTTTATAAAATATTTTGAGTCTACATTTTCCGGTATATTAGAAACAGGGATATTACTGCTGCCATATGATTCATCTAAAGAAAATGGATCTGTAACTTTATAATTATTGCATGATATTAATAGTATAAGTAATAATAATAATTTTAACTTTATGAACATCCTTATAATTTTTTCCTCATATTTTATCTTTTAATAAACTTCAAATTAATTTTAAGAAGTTTAAATAAGTTAGAGAATTATATATAAAAAAAAATATATAATCAAGTATAAATATGCATTAATTATTTAGGCATAGAAGCGTTGTAATGTATTTTGTTCCATTTAGAACCTAAGAAATTATCCCAGCTTTGATCACCAGGATCTGTTTTTACATTTGGAAGATATAAGTCAGCAGGCTGCAGACCCGTAAAAGGTGTACCATTTATTATGTTTGGAGAAGTCCCTAAATACTCTACATTTTTTAATGAAGTACATCCTGAAAAACTTGTTGGATCTATTGTATCTAAAGTTTTTTGCAATTGTATACTAGTTACAGAAGTACATCCCTTCAAAAAATTACCTACTAATGTTCTAGATGATGGAAGAAGAACTATTGTTAATTCTGTAGAGTTTTCTAAAGTTCCTTTAAAATTACTTTCTAATGTGGCCATTGATAGGTCTAACTCTATATCTGTTTTACCGCTTATTACTTTTTTTATATTATCAAATATTGAAGAAGTTTGATTTATATATCCTTCTACTATTATTAAATTTTTACCGGTTAATTGTTTATTTTTTTCAAGTGAATTTCTTACTTCCTCTTCACTAGAGTTTGCTCCTATAGTGTACAAATTCTGATTATTATTATTTCCGTTATTCCCATTATTATTATACATATTATTTCCATCATCAATATCAATAATAGGGGATACTATTTTATATTTACAAGATATAATTATTAAAGAAATAAGTATAAATAATGCAGTTATCTTTTTCATTGTCAATTTCCTTTATCTAGGCATAGATTTTCCATAATGAATAGTTGTCCAAGCAACACCTAAAAAATTATCCCAGCTTCCATTTTTAGGATCTTCTGCCACATTAGGAAGGTATAAATCGGTTACAGGTGAACCTCTGAATGTATCATTTTCTTTAAGTATTTTTACGGGATCTGTATCAAGATATTCAACATTTTTAAGCATTTTACAATCAGAAAAAACCTTACCTTCTGAAGGATTTAAAAGGCTTGTTATACTATTAGGTAAGCTTATAGCTGTTAATGATGAGCAAAGATTAAAAGCATTATCATTTATGGTAGTTAATCCTTGATTTAATTTTATACTTTTTAATGATTTACAGCTGTAAAATGCTGCTGTGCCTATAGTTTGTAAAGTTGATGGAAAATTAATTGATTCTAATGATGTACAGTAATTGAATGCTCCATCTGCTATTGAAGTTAATCCTTCAGGAAGTATTACTTCTCTTAAAGTAACACAATTTTTAAATGCATTATTAGCTATAGTTTTTACTTTTGATGTTATATTAATAATTTCTAAAGACATACAGTCTTGAAATGCAGCAGATTGTATATCGGTTATAGAGCTTACTAGATTTATATATTTTAATCTTTCGCATGATTGAAATGCTGATGAATTTATAGTTTTTAATGAGTTAGGAAGCTTAACTTCTATTAAATTTTTATTTGCATTAAATGCACTTTGTGCTATTTCTGTTATATCAGTTCTGCTTAAATCAACAGCAGCTCCGTTATGTAAATAAGCAGGTTTATTAACTACTTTATTTATTGTTTCTATTGTTTTATTTTTATCTATATTATCTTTAGTATCATTTAAAAATATTATATATTCTCCAAAATTCTGGAAATATTTATTCATTATTTCTTCTATTTGCTGTTCAGTGTAATCTGCTTTGATGAAATATTGAGCATCTACATATTCAGGTATAATGCTTATGTTATTATTACTATTATTTTGAATGGAGAATGGATCAGTAACTCTATAATTAGAGCAGGAAATAGCTAATAAATATATAATGAAAATATATTTAATATTTCTAATCATAAATAACCTCTATCTAAGTATTATATTCATTTTTTTACAGTATTCAATTTTTATCATAAAAAAATTAATACTTGTAAAATTATTTATAATTTTGGTACTTTGAATCTCAAACCAAATAATACTTCATGATATCCGTCCGCTTTAGTATCCAATAAATATCTGTATCCCAAATCTATAGACATATATGGTAATACATTATAAGCCATTCCTCCGCTGAATCCGAAAACTATCGTACTTTTTGATAGTCTCTTTTGTATTTTATTATTATCAGTATATGTACCTACTAAATAGTCATTTATTCTAGTTCCTATGGATATTCCTAAATATATCGTAAAAGGAGGGTATTTATCCAATAAGGTTTGTTTGTAGCTTTCATCTGTTAATTCTTCTTTGATTAAAAAGAAATTAATATCAAAATATATAGAACCTAATAGGGTATGCATTTTTATATCATTGGTCATACCTATTACACTTCTTCCCATATATTCAAATTCAAATCTTACAGGAGAAGATTTATTTATAGTTGGTATGCTGTATCCTAAAGAAAATCCTCCGCCTAGATAATTAAAATATCCTAGATCACTATCTGTTTTTTTATAGGCATAATTTCCATCATGTGAAAAAATAAATTTAGGAGTAATATATAAACCTTCAGGAATAAATGAAAATAGTTTTTGATTATTAAAAAATAAAAACATAATCATAAATATAATTAAATAATATCTTTTCATCTAATCCGCTCCTAAAAATTAAACCTTAAAGATGCCACTATATCATGATTAGACTGAAGTTCTGTAGTGAAAGTTACTCTATAGCTTAAATCTAAACTAATTAACGGAGTTATATGAAACGCAAAACCGCCTCCAAGTCCGTAAAGAAATTGCACCATATTATAGTAATAACTATAATTAAAAATACCATTCTGTTCAAAAATATTACTAGTTATATATGTATTTAGTCCTGCCCCCATCAAGAATCCGGCATAAACAGACATTAAAGGTCTTTTCCCATTATTAATTCTAGTTCTAATTGAATCAGGATTATCATAATTTACATACCAAAAATAGAAATCATAATAAGCACCAAATAAAAAACTATGTGAATACATTGTTTTTACTCTTGGTATATAAACATTTTCTGAAATAGGATTTCTATATAGATATTCAAATTCAAGTCTTACAGTGCTGTATTTATGAAATATGTCGAAATTGTATCCTATTGAAATACCTCCTCCTACATATAAGTTTTGTATATTTTTTTTATCATCATTTGGTTTTCTTATTCCTGAATCTTCTATCTCCAACAAAAATTTAGGCGATAAATAAACTCCTATATCATATGCTATAAGAGTATTAGTTAGGCAAACTATAAATAAACAGCCAATTGAAAACTTTTTTATTATAAACTTCATAAAATAATTTCCTTAAAATATCAAAAAAGTATTCCAATAGAAAATCTTGGAAGAGGTACTAGTCTTATCAAGCTTTTATATGAAATACCTATATCAATTATTGATATATCTAAAAAAGGACGAATACCGCTATTAACTCCTAATCCTCTCGATAAATCTATTCTAAATCCCATTTCTCCGGATATATAAAAATCCATTATATTGCTATTTCTATTTGTATATGATGATGAATCTTTTTGATATTCTCTGCCATGTGTTATAAACAATGTTGTTCCAACTTTAGGCATTAAGAAAAATCCTGATGCTCTGTCTTTCTTATTAAAATAAAATCTTAAACCTGCAGAAAGTCCGAGTCCATATACATTTCCATTGTATGTGGCTTTTGAATTATCATAATATGTTTTCATATTATAAAAGCCGGCATCTACATTAACATCCATTTTTTCAGTTAGTCTGTATGTATATGTAAGTCCCAATCCGAAAGTACCTTGCAGCTTTAGATTGCTTGGATCATTACTAGGTAAAGCAAGATTAAAAACTGACGGAGCTATAAGCATATAAAAAATTGTAGGTCCGAAATCAACTCCTATAGAATGTCTATGAGAGCTTAGAGCATCATTTATATTTGCTATACTATTATTATTTGCTGTACTGTTATTATAGTTATTATTATTTGCTGTACTGTTATTATAGTTATTATTATTTGCTGTACTGTCATTATAATTATTATTATTTGCATTTTTATTTATAATATTGTTTGAAGGTTCTTGTGCTAGAATATTATTAGCAAGTATAAATAAAAATAAAATTATTAATATATTCTTTTTCATTATTTATACCTCACTAAAACCTTAGACTGAACCCTATTCTAGGGAACAATGAAAATCTTATGGCTGATACATAATTAAGCCATACAGGGAATGAATTCCAACTAGGTATTACTGCCCCTACATCAACCAAACCACTTCCAAAGAAAGTAATGCCTTCTCTTATATCCCCGTAAACCCCAGACATTCCGGATCTTATATAATATCCGATTTCCAGTATTGAAATATCTATATATGGCTTAACAGGCCATTCTTTATGCGGGAATAATTCTATAGTCCATCCTAGTTCATAAGAAAGATACATAGTAGCATCAATCGTATGTCTTTTAGTTTTAAGTCCGCTTATTCCATTTTCTGTTTCTATATCAGACATTAAAGCTTCTATACCAAATCTGAATGTATTAACAACTTCTCTTTTTTTACCGCCATAGAATTTTACTCCTATTGTAACAGGAAAATATATTAATGATGCTTTAAGATATGTATCAGATCCAATCAGACTTCCTATATTATTTCCTATAATATTGCCTGTATTTCCGGAACTAGGAAGTAAAGAACCTGCTAAATCTCCTACTTTATCCTTGGGTATTCCAAGTTGGAATGACATAGCTTGTACGCCGAATCCTATTTCTACACCTATTCTAGGATGCAGCAATAATGTATATGATATGTTTGGAACATACCAGAAGCTTCCCTTTACATCCAAAGCGTTTATAAATTTTGCATTTTCTCCTAAATCAACACCTAATAATCCGCTGAATGTTTCATAATTATCAAATATTGTATTAAGCATAGGTGGAAATAATCCGGCATATCCAGGGCTTAAATTTACGCTTACTATTTGTCTGCCTTTAATCCAGCTATAAGTATTTGTATCCGACTGTGTGGACAGAGCTATTCCATTAGCATATAAATTAATAAATGATATATTAAATACTATAATAGCTGTAAGGATTTTTTTCATAAAATATACCTTAAAAAATTATTGTTATGATTTTGCCGGACCTATTGTGTTAGGATTTCCAAAGTTGCTGCCGTCTAATTTTCCAAACAAATCCTTTAATCTCTTTTTTTCTTCTTCTGATACTCCAGCAGTTGAAGCTATTTTATCTACATCTACTTTACTAGGATCTCCTCCGCTATTTATTATATCTTTCATAACACCAGTAACATTTTCTTCGCCTACTATATTCATAATTTCATCAATAGATTCTTTTGCTTTCTCATCCATTTCTACAGTGTATAAATTATCTCCGCCAGGAACTGCTACTATATATCCTTTATCTCCGCCTTTATATACACCGCCTACACCTAATATTTGATCTTCAAATGTATATTCTTTACCATCTATTGTTAATTTATTTCCATCAACTTTTACTTTGTCCCAATTACCGCTTTGCATTTTACCTAAAAAGAAATCGGGCCCTGGAGATGTTATAGTAAGAGTTGTTTTTTTACATGAGAATGCTGTTATTAAAATGAAAATTATTAATATATATCTATAAAATTTCATTATATGCTCTCCTGAAATAATAATTATATTTAAATTATATAATTTTTATTTATAAAAACAACTAAAAATAAAATGCACTTATATAAACTCGGATACATATACATTAAAATTTAATTTTATAATTGTTCAATATAATGTTAAAATATATAGTATTTATATGTTTGTTTGATTTATATAGAATATTAATTGTGAAAAATACGTATATAAATATTTTTATTATTTGTATTATTAATGCTTGACAGAAAATTTGAATTGAAGTAAAATTCTCAAATACGCATTAAAGAATTAAGGTAAATCTTTCGTCTTATGGATAAAAATACAGAACATATCACTTGTCTAATTAATCATGAAGAAAGTTTTAAAAGGATTATTATAAATAGGAATTACAAAACAAAAAGATACTATATAGATTTTTTTGTTGCAGGATATAAATATAATAATGGAAAAGATGTTATAGATTTATTACTTAAAAATGAGCCTATAAATTTACTTCGTGATATAACAAATCCTTATGACAGATTCGCTATAGCTATTTATGATAGAAGTTTTGATTTCAGATTAGGTTATGTTCCTAGTGTTATTTCACCTTTAATATCATATAAGTTAGAAGATAAAAGAAATAGAGTATATGCAAGAATAAAAAATGTAAAATTAGATGCTACAGATGAGTGTAAAATAGAAATAAGGGTATTTATAGATATAGCTAAGAAAAAGAAAAAAGCTATGTGAGCTATAATATTGCATATAAAAAAATATATGATATTATATATTCATTATGAATAAAGTTTCAGTAAAAACAGAGATTGAATTTCAAAAAGTCAAAGATAATTACATAAAAGAACCATTTAAACACTGTATTTATATACTAACAGGTAAGGAAAGGCTTTTTAAAAAGGCATTTATAGCAGCTATGCATTCAAATATGTTTCCAGATGAAGGAGACAGCGAGATGAATTATAGTGTATTTTATGATAAAAATGATGCTATAGGTTTTACTCCTTTGGAAGTAGCTGATACTCCTCCGTTTGGATCTAAATTAAGATTAATAGTAATTTATAAATATAATAATTTTCAGGAAGATTTTTTAGATTACTGCTCAAATCCTTCAAAAACTTCTATAGTTATACTTGAAACAGAAAATTCTTTGGAAGAAGATCCTATATACAAATATTTTTCCAAAAAGAAAGATATTAATAATATATATTTTATAGATTTTCCGCTTCCAGATGAAAAAGATTTCAGAGGATTAATAAATGCTTATATAATTAAACAAGGTAAAAAAATATCTTCTGAGGCAATAGAATACCTTATTAATAATATAAATTTGGATTATGATTCACTTTATTCTGAACTTGGAAAAATATGCAGCTATAATGATAAAGAATATTTGAATGTTGAAGATATTGCAGATTTTACTTATGTATCAAAAAACAGAAATATATTTGATTTTTTAGATGCTGTTTTTGAAAGAGATAGAAGAAAATCTTTCAGTATAATGCATAGATTAGATCAAGATGCTTCAAGTTCTTTAACTTTGATGATGAATAATTTTATGGCTATTTATTATATGAAAATATTTCCGCCTCAAACTACATTGAGTGAAATAAGCAAATTGACAAAAATACCAGAATTTATATTGAAAAAGAAAAAAACTTCACTTAAATTGTTTTCATTAGAAGAGGTAGTAAACATATTATCCAAAATATCATATTTAAATACTTTAAGTGTTACTACACCTGCAAATATATTCAAAGCACATTTTGAATTATTTTTATTTACAATAACAAGATAAAATTGTAAACATAATTAGGTATAATTCTATTATATAAGCATTTTTATAATATAATATTCTGAAATATTTAAACTAAAAATACATTTTGTATTTAATTTATCAGCATTTATTTTACATAATTATATATTCTAACATAAAAATTAGATAAATAGAACAACTTTTATACTACAATTCATAAATTTGTTCCATATTAATAGAATTTGCTTTGACAAATAACATTTTATTTTGTATAATATATATTAATTAGGAGGAGTTTTTTCTATGTATTTAGTAAACCTTATGGAACAGAAAGTTTCAAAACTAGCCGATTCATACCTAAAAGAAAAAAATATTCCCGTTAATACTAATATGCGTATGGATATAATAGCATATACTCTAAATAGAGTTCAGCCACAATATGTTACAAGTGCCAGAGGAGTTCTTCATAGCTATAATAGGGATCCTATACAGAGCAATACAGAAATATTAAGTATTATAGCAGATGCTTGCGAAATAGTTACTAGAAGAAAGGAAAATACATTGTTGGAGTCAGTTCCTTCTATTGATGAAAGCGGATATTATCTAACTTATCCTAGTATAATGGGTAATATTACTGCTTCTAATAATTTTGAAAAAATAGAAAATGCTTTAGTTTATATATTTTCAGATGGAAAAATATTACAAGGTTATGGAGTTAATTTCCCTAATCCTGCTATAGTATCAAGTAATGTTCCTGGTAAATTTATGTTCTGCTTTATGCCTAAAAGAGTGGATTCTAATTCTGAAGTTGAAGTTAAGCTTGATATAGTGGTAGAATCTGAGAAATTTATGCAGTATGAAAGTGTATTAACTTTTAAGTTGAAACCATCATATTATAATGCAGGAGATATGCCGCTATTTTCTATAGAAGAGGTTAATGATATACTTCTTATAGAGAATCATAATATACCTAGCTGACTATAATGTATTTACCTATGTCAAATATACACCGGTTGAAGATTTGAAGAGAATTTGATGAGAGTAATTAGATTTATAGTATTTGCATGTTTTTTAGTTATTTTTATAGTTATAGCGAACATAATTCATAAGAATATCAATTCTTATGAGGTTGTTAATATAAAAAATCCCTTTACATATTATAACTTGATAGCTTACAGTAATAATGATATTAAATCATTGGCTTCTTTATCGTTTAAAGATTCTTTTGAAAGTTTAGCAGATATGTTTGATGTAGAAAGAGCTTTTGTTGTAAATAATATATTAAAAAAAGATATAAAAATTAGGGAAGATGATGCTGAGTTAATCGTATTTACAGGAAGCAATTCAATATCGCAGATAACTGTAAATAGCTATGATAATGTTGAAAATTTATTTGAAAATGTTTTTGAAAGTTTAACTTCGAATAATATACAATTAGAAAAGCAGTCTTTAGATGATGAAGAAGGAAATATTCTAGCAGAAATTTATACTCATAAAACTGATACGTATAAGTTAATTATAACAAAGACTTATATGTCAAATGCTAGTAATTTATCTATAGATTATGTTAATTTGTCATCTTTATAATGATTTTTTTCTGTATAATTTGTATAAAACATTATTTTTTTCTTGACAAATAATTTACTTGATATAATATTACTAAATAAGATTAATTATTAATTGCTTTAGCAAGGAAATTAGGGTTATGAATAATACAAGAAATACAATACAGAAACAAGTGATTTTAAATGCTGTAAGAGAGCTTCAAAATCATCCTACTTCAGAAGAAGTTTATAATCATATAAAACCAAACTTCCCATCTATAAGTTTGGGCACAGTATATAGAAATCTTAATTTATTGTCAGAAACTAAAGAAATACAGAAATTATCTATAATAGATGATGCTGTACGTTTTGATCATATAACAAATGATCATTATCATTTTCAATGCAGTAAATGTAAAAAATTATTAGATATACCAATGGAATATCAGAAGAAACTAGATGAATTAGTTTCTAAAGAATATGATGTTGAGATATTCAAACATGATATTGTATTCACAGGTATCTGTAAAAATTGTAAAGATTTATAATTTATTTGTGCATATTCTTATCATAAATTTTATAATGATTTTTATTTTTTAATAATAAGTATATTGAAAGTCTTGATTTTAATATTTATATTTTATATACTATTTATATAACATTTTAAATTTAAGGAATAATTATGTCAAAAGGCTATTTAGCTTTAGTGCTGCATGCTCACTTGCCTTATGTGAGACACCCTGAACATGAAAATTTTTTGGAGGAAGAATGGTTATATGAAGCCATCACAGAAACTTATATACCTCTATTAGATGCTTATGATAGAATGGTAAATGATGGAGTAAATTTCAAGATAACTATGAGCGTAACTCCGCCTCTTATGAATATGTTGGCTAATGAATTGCTTCAAAATAGATATGTTAATTATATAGAGAAATTAATAAAATTGTCGGAATTAGAATGTGAAAGAACTTCATTAGATCCTAACTTTCACCATACAGCTGAATTTTACAGAGATAAGTTTAAAAAGATAAGAGATATTTTTGTTTATAAGTATAATAAAAACTTATTGAATGGATTTAGATATTTCTTAGAAAGAGGTAATTTAGAAATAATAACCTGCGGTGCTACTCATGGATTCTTCCCATTTATGCAGGAATATCCTAAGGCAATAGAAGCTCAATTAAAAATGGCTGTAAAAACCCATGAAAGACATTTGGGTAGAAAGCCTACAGGAATATGGCTTGGTGAATGCGGTTTCTTCCCAGGACTTGAAAAACATCTTGCCAATAATGGAATTAAATACTTCTTTGTTGATACTCATGGTATTATGTATGCTGACAAAGTACCTAAATATGGTGTTTATGCTCCTTTATACTGTTCAAGAGAGAGCAGGGTAGCAGCATTCGGAAGAGATATAGAGAGTTCAAGAAGTGTATGGAGTGCCGAAGTAGGTTATCCAGGAGACTTTAGATACAGAGAATTCTATAGAGATATAGGTTATGATTTGCCTTTCGAATATATTAAGGATTTCATACAAAGCAATGGACTTAGAAAGAATACAGGAATAAAATATTATAGAATCACAGGTAAAGACTGTGCTAAAGAACCTTATAATCCTGAATGGGCTATGGAAGCTGCTGGAGATCATGCTGGAAACTTTATGTTCAATAGAGAAAAACAAATTGAATATTTAGATTCTGTTATGGACAGACCTCCTATAGTTGTATCTCCTTATGACGCTGAATTATTCGGACACTGGTGGTATGAAGGTCCTATGTTCATAGAGTTCTTAATGAGAAAGATACACTATGATCAAAATACAATAGAGACTATTACACCTAAAGAATATTTGGAAAGACACCCTGTAAACCAAATATCAATGCCTTCAATGTCAAGCTGGGGTGCTAACGGATATGGAGAAGTATGGCTTAATGGTACTAATGGTTGGATATACAGACACTTACATAAAGCTGCTGAAAGAATGATAGAATTAGCTCATGATTACTATAATGAAACAGGACTTTATGAGAGAGCATTGAATCAGGCAGCCCGTGAATTATTGCTTGCTCAAAGCAGCGACTGGGCTTTCATAATGCATACAGGTACTATGGTTGAATATGCAGTTAATACTACAAAATTATATATAAAGAGATTTACTGATCTTTATTATGCTATTAAAAACAGAGATTTAAACGAAGAATGGCTAAGCAAAATAGAATGGCGCGATGATATATTCCCAGAAATGGATTTCAGAATATACAATTAAATAATTCTGTTTTAGCGGAAATAAGTAAAAATTAAGAGAGTATGTGTATTTTTAATATGCATACTCTTTTTTAATGTTAAAGTTTTATATTTTTTATAAAATATTTAATTAAATTATATTTCTATATTTTTTATGATAATTGATATTAGGTAAATTTTGTTATATAGAGTTGGTTATATTAAAATTATTTAATATGTATAATGATTTATAGGCTTTATTTATTTGAGTCATTTAATTCGTTTTCTAGTATTTTATTCTTGTAGTAAATATAGAATTGTATTGATAAACTGCTTATTATTATTTTATAAGAATAATTATTATATATAAACCCAAAAATATATTATTTATAATGATGCATGAAAAAATTGGAGATGGCGGGACTCGAACCCGCGTCCTACGAAGCGTACCACATTCGTCTACATAGCATATCTTATCTTTAAAGGTTTCGCCTTATAGGTAGAAGACAAGCAGAAAAACTATAAGACTAGCATGAGTGTACGTAATATTAGGCTCATACGGCACCTAATACAAGTTCTATGTGTTTTGGCACCGAAAAAGCAACCCATAGACAAATCACTTAATCAGCGGCAACTTCAATTAAGCTGCAAGTGCGTATTCGTCTGCACTTATTTTTTAGTATGATATTAACGTGCATACACCTAGCACGACTATGCAAAATATGTTCCAACCATCGCAGTCGAAGCCGGAGCATCCCCTTTCAAAGAACAAATATTGTTTTCATAATATCATTTATAATAAAATTGTCAATATTGAAATTTATATTAAATATTGAAACAGTATGTTTTTTATGCATTTCTATCTTGAATTTTTTCTATAAATTCTATATCATATTTTTAAAATGTATATTTGGAACAATTATGAAAAATAGAATTAGACTCATATTAAGTTTTACAATTCCATACATAATTTTTATATCAATAATATCTGTTATTTTACTTTCAATATTTATTCCACTAAACAGAGAGTTTTATTTTAATAAAATATCATTAAATATAGAATTGGCAAAAAGTGATATAGAAAGCCGAGTTGATGATATTGTAAATTCTCTTACCTTTTTGAGCTCTTATGCAGAAATTGGAATCACTACTCCAAATATAGCACAAACTATAACTAATGTGAAAAAATTTGGAAATTATTTTGATGTATTTTACTGCAATACTGTGCCTTATAATAGGGGAGGTATATTTATAAGTTCAAGAATAACATATCCTAGAAATTATGATCAAACTGCAAGGGAATGGTATCAGAATGCTTCAAAAGGTCAGAATGATTTGTATATAACAGCTCCTTATATTGATTTTAATTCTGGAAAATTAGTTATAACATTTATTAATAAAATAATGCGCAATAATAGATTGGCTGGATATTTTGGTATTGATTTTGATAATATGAATACTGTTGTAGGCAATGCTAATAATGATTTTATCGAATCTATAAATGTAGTTACAGAAGACGGACTATATATAACTCATGAAAATGCTGAATATCTTATGAATCCGAATATGCTTATTTTTAATGATAATTTATTTTCATCATATAAAAATAATATGCAAGACTCAGGAATTTATATAAAAGATAAATATTGGTATTCTATAAGAAAAATTGATAATGCTCCTTGGTATATAGCAGCTAAAGGAGATGCTTCATATTATTTTAGTGTAAATAGATATTTAATAATATTTTTAATAGCTTTTGGAATATTGTTTATAATTGGAGAACTTATAATTGTTTCTATATCTTTGATACCTTTATCTGACAGATTAGATGATGTTATAGTGAGTTTAGAGAATATGGCTAATGGAGATTTTACATCAAGAATCAAAGAGCATAAATTGATGGACAGCAGTGCTAGAAAACTTTCTAATGTTATGGAAAAGATGCAGAGAAATATTGGTAAGACTATGTATAAAATAAAGACAGGGGTTGAAGAAGTTAATAAAAATGGAGAGGCAATAGCGAATGTAAGTATTGAGTTATCTAATAAGGCTAATGAACAGAGCGTATCTTTAAATAATTTAATAGGCGCCATAAATGCTATATCTTCTTCTATAGAATATGCTTCTAAAAAAACAGACTCTGCTAAGATGATGAGTGATGAATCTTTTGAGAACACTAAAGTCGGTGTTAAAATGATTGGCGAAATAAAGAATAATATGAATGAGATAACAGAGGCTAGTAATCAAATTGCTAATATTATAGAAACTATACAGGCAATAGCTTCTCAAACAAATATACTTGCTCTTAATGCAGCAGTAGAGGCAGCACGTGCCGGAGATCAGGGAAGGGGATTTGCTGTTGTTGCAAGCGAGGTACGTTCTCTAGCTCAAACTGTAACCAACTCAGCTGATAATATTACTAATATAGTTGAAGGGGCTGTTTCAAAAATAGAACATGGAAGTGAGTTTGTAAGCAAATCATCTGAAGTTCTTAATAGTATAGAATCTTCATCTCTGGAATCTTCAAATTCTTTATCAGAAATATATAAAATGTCTAATGAGAAAAAATCAGGTATAGATAATATTAATAATATAGTAGCTAAAATTAATGATATCACAATAAGTAATGCAAAATTCGCTAATGAAAGTGCCGAGTCTAGTGTTAAGGCTTCTAAAATAGTAAATGAAATAGTAGATGAACTTTCTTTCTTCAAGTTTAAAAGTTCAAATAAGGATTAGAATAATATGAGAAATAATATTAAGCTTCTTTTAAAATTAATAATTCCATATTCTTTATTTATTATAATATCATCTGCTATTATATTTGTTTTATTTATAAGAATATATAAATCTGATTATATAGAACAGATATCAATAAATATCGATAAAATAGGGTATTACATAGAAAGAGATATTGATAATGTTAATTTGGTTTTGAATATACTTGATTCTTATGCGGTAGCTGAGTTAACTCCTTATGAAATCGGATTATCTATGAGTAATGTTTATAATAAAAGACAGGAATTTTTTGATATACTTTATGGAGATACAATACCATTTTCTGAAGGCGGATTATTTTTAAGTGTAACACATCAATATCCTACTAATTATGATCAAACTTCCAGAGTATGGTATAAAGGTGCTTTAACTACTAATGGAATATATATTACAGATCCTTATATAGATTTTAATACAAAAAAACTTCTAATTACTTTTTCAAAGGCTGTTTATACTAATGGTAGACTAAAAGGTGTTATAGGTATAGATTTTTCAAGTGTTAGTAATGTAAGAACAGAAGGAAATATAGATAAAAATAATATATTTTTGATTACATCTGATGGAACTTATATTAAGCATAGCAACCCTGACTATGTTTTGAAAGAAGGTGTTAATATATTTAATACTGATAAATTATTTGAAGGTACTGAAGAGTATGTTAATAATATAGCTTCTCCTATAAAAATAAAAAATAATAATTGGTATTCTATTCGTAAAATACCTAATACAAATTTGGCTTTGGCTGTAAAAGGAAGTTTAGACGATTATAAATCTGTTTTTAATAAAACAATTTTTATATTTTTTGGTATAGTTATATTTTTATTAGTTATGGGAATATTTTTAACAGCTATAGTTCTTCTTCCTCTTTCAAGATATTTGGATATGGCAATTACAGCTATTGATAATATGGCAGAGGGTAATTTTTCATATAGAATAGATAAAGGTATATTATCAAAACATAATAGGGCAGGTGATTTGGCACGTGCTATAGATAAAATGGAAGCTAATATTGGTAAGCTTATATTCAAAATAAAAAAAGCAATAGAGGATATTAATAGCGTAGGAGTAGAAATATCACAATCTAGTGAGAAGCTTCTTGAAAGGGCTTATATACAGGCAGTTAATTTGGAGAAACTTGATGAGGCTTTAAAAAATATAGGAACAGCAATTAATTTATCATCAATTAGTGTTGCTACTTCTAAAGATTCTATGGAAAAGATGGAGAATACAACTCAGACAGGTGTTCAGACTATAAATGAAATAGAAAGTAATATGAATGAAATACAGGCTTCAAGTAAAAAAATATTTGAGATAACAAAGTCCATAGAGTCAATAGCATTGCAGACAAATATATTAGCACTTAATGCCGCAGTAGAAGCAGCAAGAGCAGGAGAGCAGGGCAGAGGCTTTGCTGTTGTTGCAAGCGAAATAAGAAAATTAGCAACTACCGTTTCTCAGGCAACTAAAGATATAACAGTGATAGTTGAAAATGCTGTAACTAAAATAGATAATGGAAGTACTTCAGTTTCAAGAACTTCTATAACATTGGAGCATATAGCAAAAAGTTCAGTTGAAACTTCTTCTATACTTTTGGATATATCCTCTTCTTCAAATGAAGAGATAGAACGTATAAATAATATTAATAATGATATAGGCGTTATTAATGAAATAATGATTAAAAATGAAGAGCTTTCAAAAGATGCTTCTGATGCTAGTGCTAAAACTTCAAAGATGGCCGAAGATATAGTAAAAGAATTATCATTCTTTAAATTTGGTCATGGTAAATAAAATAGAATAAAATTAAGAATAAAAAAATAGTAAAACAATTTTATATATTGTTTTACTATTTTTTATTATGATATTAATATATATAGTTTTTTATTATAAGTGTAGATTTTTTTAACTTTTAGGAAGAAGTTTAACAGGATCTATTGATCTTCCCTGATAAGAAATCTTAAAATATAGTTCGCTTCTATCTATCATACCAGTATCGCCAATGTCTCCTATATAATCTCCTTTCTTTACTATATCTCCAAGTTTAACATTTATCTTAGAAAGATGAGCATAAGAAGTATTATATCCGTTTTTATGTTTAAGTATTATAACAGTACCGAATCCTCTTATATTATCAGCATATTCTACGATTCCGTCATCAGAAGCTACAACTTTGTCTCCTACATCTCCTAATATATTCACACCTCTGTTTGCAAGTTTATCAGAAGCTACTCCATATCCTGAAATTATTATTCCTTTATAAGGCCATATAAAAGAGCTGTCAGGTAATATAGAATCATCATTAAAAGAATAAGGCACCATTTTTGCTGTTTTTACTTTTAGATTGGCGCCGACATATAATTTATATTCATTAGCATTTTTTATATTATTAAGCTGCATTAAATCTCTTAAATCCATTTTATGTTTTTTTGCTATTGAGTATAAACTATCTCCGCTTTGAACTTTATAATTTGATATTACTAAAGTAGTTGTTTTTTTAGGGTTAGCATATACTTTAAGATTATCTCCAACTTTCAAAATATATTTGTCATTTATATTATTTATGGAGTATAATTCTACTAGATCCATTCCTCTTGCTAGAGCTATTCCGCTTAAAGTATCACCGCTTTTTACTTTATAATTTTCCAAAGTTCTGTATGTTGTTGATGTTGAAGAACTTGTTATATTAATATTATCATATATTTTTAAAGTATCTCCTACTTTAAGCACATAATTATTTTTTAGATTATTTAATTGAAGAAGATCTTTCAAAGACATAGAATTTCTTAATGCTATCTCTCCAAGAGTATCTCCGTTTTTTACTCTATATGTTTTTATAGTTTTGCTTTGTGTATTTGAGGCATTTTCTCTTGCATATATTTTTAATTTTTCGCCTGTTCTTAATTTGTATTTTAAAGGATCATCTATATTGTTAATTCTTAGAAAATCATTTACGCTAATATCATTTTGAAAAGCTATTCCGTATAAGGTATCGCCGCTTTTTACAGTATAGTATTCTATTTCTTTTCCTGTATCTTTTTCATTATTTGTGTTTAAATTATTTTCTTTTTTAGATGATTTAACATACATAGTTTTACCTACATATAGTTTATATTTATCAGGATCATCTATATTATTAATCTTTAAAAATTCGCTTGCTGTCATACCATGAGAGAAAGCTATTCCGTATAAAGTATCACCGCTTTGCACTTTATAAGTATCATAATTTTCTGTATTATCACTATTATTTATATTATTTGAAGAAGCATTATTTTCTTTTTGATTATTTGCTACTTTAAGAGTTTGTCCTACTCTAAGATTATATTTATTGGCATCTTTAATATTATTTATAGCTAGAAATTCATTAGCAGTCATTCCATGGGCAAATGCTATACCAAATAAAGTATCCCCGTTTTTTACTTTATAATCTTTGTATGAGTTTCCTTCTTCTCCTTTCAAGCCGAAAACTTTATTATCAGAGTCATATACAAGAGTATAACCTTTATCTTTTACTTTTAAAGTTTCTCCTACTCTAAGATTATATTTATCAGGATCTTTTATATTATTAACTTTTAAAAATTCATTTGCACTCATATCATGAGCGAAAGCTATTCCAAATAAAGTATCGCCGTTTTTTACTTTATAATCTATATAATCAGCCGCAAAATTAAGCGAGGCAAAAGTGCATCCTATAATGGAAGCATATTTAAAAATATTTTTCATAATTATTATTTTCTTAGTTCAATAAAGGCTTTAATTTGCTATTTCAAAAACTTCATCTACAAGAGGATCTGAAGGCGTAACCGTAACAGTTACCTCTTTAACACTTGACATCTGAGGTCCTATCTTGATTTTTTCTACAAACTCATCAATATCATTTTTAGTCTGTAAATATCCAATAACTTCTACAGAACCGTCATAATTATTCCATACCTTTCCGCCGACTTTCATTTCATCGGCCACCTGTTTAGCATAGTATCTGAAGCCTACGCCTTGAACTCTTCCTTTTAATATAATATCTACTTTAAACATACATAGATTATCGGAAATATATTTTATGGAATTTATATCAAGAAATAAAAATTGACAATTTATATAAAGGACTATAAAATATTTAAAATGTATAATATAGAAATTGCTATAAAAAATATTGATTTAAAATTTACTTCAAATGATAAATTATTTTCACCTAAAAATATAGATATAGGTACATTATCTATGATTAATGAAATAAATTTTGAAGATGAAAATAAAATTTTAGATTTAGGCTGCGGATATGGAGTTGTTGGAATATTAGCAGCAAAAATAATAGGTGAGGATAAAGTAGTTATGTGCGATATAGATGCTGAGGCAGTAGAAATATCAAAGCATAATGCTGTTTTAAATAATGTTTCAAATATTAATATTATTCAAAGCGATGGATTAAGAAATATAATTGATAATGATTTTTCTATGATACTTTCAAATCCTCCTTATCATACAGATTTCTCTGTTGCAAAACATTTTATAGAATCAGGATTTTATAAATTGGCATTGAATGGCAAATTTGTTATGGTAACTAAGAGGCTAGATTGGTATAAAAATAAACTATCTTCTGTTTTTGGAGGAGTAAAGGTAAAAGAAATAAATGGGTATTATATTTTTATATCTGAAAAGAGAAATATGATAGACTCAAATAAAATAAAAAAGAAATTAAAAAAAGAAAATAGAGAAATTCTTAAAAGTATGAAATCTAATAAATCTAAAAAAAATTATAAATGACCTATTATAGGAAGCCCTGTTATATAGAAAAATAATACATTTGATAAAAGTCCTATTATAGTACCAAATATTATTCCAAATATAACATCGAAAGGATAATGCAAACCTACATATACTCGGCTGAATGCTATAAGCGATGCTATAGGATAGAAAAGTAAAGCGGAATATAAACTATAACTTCCCATAGAAAATGATACTGAAAAAGCTACCATTGTATGTCCTGAAGGGAATGAATGTTTATCAGGAGGATACATTATAGGTATTTTTTGATGTTTTTTATAAGGTCTTGTTCTGCTGAAGAAGCTTTTTATATACAAGAATAAAAATATACATATGAAAATTCCTGTTACGGCTCTTGAAAAATATAAAGCAGCATAATCTATTCTAAACATATAGAATATTAAATAGATTGTCATCCATATATATCCATCACCCATTCTGCTCATAAATTTCATGAAAGTTTTTACAGGGCCTTTTCTATTGTCTTTAAATATTTTTAAAAATAATTTATTATCTATATTGGACATAAATCTTATCAATGGAAGATTATTTATATAATTTATTCTTTTTTGTTTTCTTCGTTTTTTTAGAATTTTTTTGATTTTTTTTCTAATTTTTTTGCGGTTTTTAGGGTTATTATCATTAATGTTATTTTGTTCGTTTTCCATATAAAGAAGTCCAATTTAATGATTTATAATAAAATACCATAAAATATAAATAAATCAACTGCTATATAGAGAATATTGAAAATATCTGTATATATTAACATTTTAAAATATTTAGTGATTTTTTTAAAGTTTCCGAAAATGGTACAAACATATAAGAAAAATTTAATTTTTAGGATATGAAAAGGTGCTTGTAGGAAATGATGCTTATGAAAAGTTTATAGATTATATAGAAAATATTATAAACTTTAATTTTTTATCACATATACCTGGCTCTGATTATACTATAGAAATGCAAAGGGAATCTATAATCAATATAGTAAAAAGATCAAATACTAATGAATCTTTTTTAGATTATATATCATATACATATACTATATTTGAAAATGATATAATAAAGCAGATATTATCTATATCTTGGGTTAAAGGAAATGGAGAAGAAGATAAAATAATCAATGATGATAAATTTGAACTTGATAATGAAGAATTAGTTAATTATATTTCAATACTTTTAGTTTTAAGAGATATAATGCATACAAGCTATATAGCATCTCTTCCAATATATTATGAATATAAATATGAACAAAAAGAATTTATTGATAAAGCCAGAGAAATGATAGATCATTCTATATCTAATATATCCACTTTGGAGCATATTAATCCTATGTTTATAGCAATAGCAGCTAAAAGCGTTATTCCTTATTCTATAACAAATGATGAGCTTTCTTCTTCATCTAAGCTTATAGCAATACTTTTTAATTTATCGAGAATAATGGCATCATATCCTTATACGGATAAAATTATAGAAAATACTCAGCCTATATTTTCAAGTGCTTTATACAATTTGGTTAATAATGCTTCTTTTTTAGGATTGGATTATAAGATGATTAGAGTCATATATGATAAAGCAAAAACAGGAGAAATAAAGTGGAAAAATTAAGTAAATATAATATTACCTTTATAGTATCTGCTGTATCATCTTTAACTATAATATCGATGTGTGCATATATGATTTTGGATATACCTACATATATTATGAGGGTATTAATGCTTATAGAATTTTTATGTTCTTTTTATTTTGTATGCGTATTTTTTTATAAGTTAAATAGATATTCTAGAACGGAAACTTTTTTTTATTTAATTATATATTTAGTTCCTTTTATATTATCAATATTTGGACTTTTTTATATAACTAACTTTTTTTCTTTGAACAGAGTTTTTTTAAGAGAGAATATTATATCATCTTTTCTTACAAGAGGGTATCATGTTTTATTTATATTCTATATATCTCATATAATATACTTTTTTTATTTATTTAGCATTGAAAATAAAAATACATTTTATTCTTTGATATCTTCGAATTTTGTTATAGTTGTTTCTGTTATAATGGCTGTTATATTTATAGTATTATATGGAATAATAAATTGGGTATTTGATAACAAGATAATAACTTCTTATGAAGATAAAAAAAATGAAATAATATATGAAGCAGGGCTTGCTTTTTCTCAGAATATAAATACTGATGATCTTGAATATGAGGGATTTGCTAAAAGTTATGAGATGGTGCTTTTATATTATGATAATGAATTAAAATACAGATCAGAAGATTGGGATGATTTTGAAAGAAGACATTTGCTTTTTGAAACAGCTATCATGCTTGGAAATGGATTTTTATTTATGGGCAGCGGAAAAGAATTTATTTATCCGTATTATATGTTTATATTGATATATGTTATAGTAAATTCCATTATACTTACATGTTCTATAATGTTTTTTAAATTATTCTTGGATAAAAAATTCAATAACTATGTTAATATTATGATAAAAGGCTTTAAAGAAGACAGCTATATATATGCAATAGATACTGAGAAAATGGATAATACAGAAATAAAAAAATTAGCAGAATTATATAATAAAAAATTACTTACTTATAAATATAGAGAAAGATTTATAAAAATGTTTACTAGATAAAATTGTAATTTTTTATTATAGAAAATCTGTTTTTCATATACATAAATTGTTATAGTTTTCAATTATAATCTATTTATTAATAATTTAAGAGTTATCTAATTTTATTTAAAATCATTTTAAAAATATTAATTTATATAAAAAATATTATGTTTATATATTATTTTTTATATAAATTACATATAATTCACTTTTACTTGAAACTTTTTTTACATTTTATCGTCTAATATGCTATAATATTAATCAGATATTATAAAATACATATTAAGAAAACAGTTTGATTATGAAGACAATAATAGAAACAGTTGTTAAAAGACCAGTAACTATACTTATGGTTATTGTTTCAGTTATTATATTGGGTGCAGTTAGTCTATCAAAACTTTCAATAGATTTTATGCCTAGTATTGAAGTTCCTTATGTAAGCATTTATACAAGATATAAAAATGCAGGTCCTGAAGAGATAGAAAAATCAGTTACAAAAATCATTGAAGGTGCTGTTGCCACAGTAAATAATATAAAAGAAATTACTTCTACATCAAGAGAAAATGCATCAGATGTAACTATAGAATTTAATTGGGGAACAGATTTGAATGATGCATCAGAAGATATAAGAGAGGCATTAGAACAGGTTATAGACTTACTTCCTGATAGTGCTGAAAAACCTATAATAAGAAAATTCAGTACTGATGATATTTCATTAATGGAAGTTGCTGTTTATGGAATAAATGATCAGGCAGCTTTATATAATATAGCAGATAATCAAATTGCTCCTCAAATAAAACAGGCTAAAGGAGTTGCTCAGGCTGAAGTTTTAGGCGGATTAAAAAATGAAATAAAAATAGATGTTAATTTAAATAGATTAAAAGCATATAATATCAATATCAATGAAATAGCTTCTGTGCTTGCAAGAGATAATAATAATTTGGTAGGAGGACAGGCAAATCAGGGCTTTTACAGATATACAATAAGAACAATGGGAGAGATAAAGAGTCTTGATGATATAAAAAATACAATTATCTCTTTAAAAAAAGATAGTGTTGGAAATTCTTCCGTAGTAAAAATACAGGATTTAGCAGAAGTTTATCAAGGTTATGATGATGATATTAATATAATAAAGATTAACGGAGAAAATTCTATATCAATAGCTGTAAGCAAAGAGTCAGGAGCTAATACTGCTGAAGTTTCAAAGAATGTAATAAAGCAATTAGAAGAATATAATTTTCCTCAAGGCGTAAAATATGAAATAATGTTTAATACAGCAGACAGTATAAATGAGTCTATAGCAGGAGTTCTTGATGCTGCTTGGCAGGGCGGACTTTTTGCCATTATAGTTCTTATGATTTATATGTGGAATATAAGAACTGTATCAATAATAGCGATATCAATACCTATTTCTATAATAGTAACTTTTACTCTTATGTATTTTATGAAGGTTACTTTAAATGTAATATCACTTTCAGGACTTGTACTTGGAATAGGTATGATGGTTGATAATTCTATTGTAGTTCTTGAAAATATATTCTATTACAGACATCATGGATATGGAAAATATTCATCAGCTATTAATGGTGCTTACAAAGTATCGCTTGCCATTTCAGCTTCTACTTTCACTACTATAGCTGTATTTCTTCCTTTTTTATATATTGAGGGTATGGTAAGTCAGATTTTCAGAGATTTATGTATTACAGTTACAGTATCAATGATAGCTTCTTTGTTAGTTGCTATTTTAATAGTACCTATGTTCGGAGCAAGACTCATAACAAATAAAAAATTAAAACTTTTTTCAAAATTTGAATCTTTAAGTAATAAATATATTCATGATAATATGAGTAATATTTATAATAAGATTTTAAATTTTTCTATTAGAAGAAAAAAAACTGTACTTATACCTTCTATTATACTAGTATTTTCTGTAATCTTTTTAGGAGCTATGTTTATTGGTAAGGAAGGATTTCCTAAAACTGATGAAGGGCAGTATATGGTGCGTGTAACTATGCCTATAGGTACTAAATATGAACAGACTCAGTCATTTATTGGTTTGATGGAAAATGATATAAGAGAAATAGTTAAAGACGATTTGATAAAGATTCAGTCGAGGATAAGAAAAGGCGATGAGGCAAATAATGCTAATATAAGAATAGAATTAAAATCCAAAAGTAATGGAAGAAAAGGCACTATTGAAGATTATGTTGAGCTTACAAGAGAAAAACTTCAGAGATATCCAGCTAAAATAAATGTTATGGCATTGGGAACAAGATCAGGAAGCGGAACAGGAGAAGCTATAAGAATAGAAATGCTTGGAGATGATGCTGTACAGGCAAAAGAACTTGGAGATAGAATAGTAAGTGTAATATCAAATATAGACGGTATTAGAGGTGCAATGGTTGATATTGATGAATCAAACAGAGAACTTCAAATATATGTTAATAGAGATATTGCTGCTAAAATGGGGCTTAAAGTTAATGATGTAGCAAGAATAATAAATACAAGTTTTGCAGGAAGAACTGCTACTACAATAACTCCTGACAATTCTGATTTTACAGATGTAGATGTTAATGTTCAGCTTGAAAATATTGATAAAGTTACAATAGATGATGTAAAAAAAGTAAGTATACCTGTAAAAGGAGTATTGATACCATTATCATCTATAGCCGATATAGTAAAAAGTTATGGACCAAATAGAATAGAAAGAAAAGACAGAAAGAGATTTACAGTTGTAATTGCTAGTGTTTATGGAAGACCTTTAAACGAAGTTATTGCTGATATAAAATACAATATAGATAATAATGTGTACATACCAAATGGCATATCTGTAAATTACGGCGGAGATTATGAGGATATGAATGAAGCTTTTTCTCAGTTAATACAGGCTTTGGTTTTGGCTTTAGTTTTAGTTTATGCAATAATGGCAAGTCAGTTTGAATCTTTAATAGCTCCTTTTGTAATAGCATTTGCAATACCTTTTGGTTTTGCCGGTTCTTTGATTGCCTTGTTTATAACTAAGACAACACTTAATGCCTATAGTGCCATAGGTTTCATAGTATTAATTGGAATAGTTGTTAATAATGGTATAGTATTGATAGATTATATGAATCAGCTTATGCATGAAAAACATATAAACGGAGATGAATCTGCCTTGCTTGCAGGAAAAAGAAGATTAAGACCTGTACTTATGACAACGCTTACAACTATATTGGGTATATTGCCTATGACTTTAGGTATAGGAAGCGGAAATGAAATGTATAAACCTTTGGCTATAGCATTATTGGGAGGGTTAGTTGTTTCTACTATGTTTACATTAATCATAGTACCTACAATTTATGCTGGTATTAGAAATAAAATACCTCTTAAAGATTATGATAAGAAAGATCAAGAAAGTGCTAATGATTTTGCTTTAAATAATACTGTAAATGCAAAATAATAAATATTTTCAGTAATTAGAGTTCTTTATATGAGTAAGAAAGTTTTAGTTATAGGAAGCATAAATAAAGATTTAGTTGTAACTGCTCCTCGTTTTCCTAAAGAAGGAGAAACAATATTAGGAAATAGTTTTTATACAGGAAATGGAGGAAAAGGAGCAAATCAGGCTTGTGCCATAGGTAAATTAGGCGGTGATGTAAGTATACTTGGTGCTGTAGGAGATGATAGTTTTGCAAAAGATTTATGCAATGCTTTAATATCTAATAATGTTAATACTGATAATTTAATAGTAAAAAATAATGTTTCTACAGGCATTGCGGTTATTACTGTTACTGAGTATGGTGCAAATAATATTATTGTGGCACAAGGAGCTAATGCTTTAATTACAAAAGATGATATAAAAGAAGAATTAATATCTTTATATGATATAATAGTTATACAGCTTGAAATTCCATTAGAAATAGCTGAATATGCTGCATATATTGCTAAAAAACTAGGAAAAACAGTTGTACTCAATCCTTCTCCGGCTGTAAAGCTAAGCAGAGATTTTTTAAGTTATGCTGATATACTTATTCCTAATGAAACAGAGATAGATATTATAGGCGGTATAGATTATGCATTTGAATGCGGAGTTAAAAATATAATACTTACTTTGGGTGCTAATGGATGCGATTTTATAAATAAAGAAGGAAGAAAACATTTTGATGCTTATAAAGTAAATGTTGTTGATACTACTGCAGCAGGAGATAGTTTTTTGGGCGGAGTTGTAAGAATGATAGCTGATAATAAATCTATAGAAGAAGCTATAATTTTTGCTACAAAAGTTTCTAATATAACAGTTACTAGAAAAGGGGCAATAGATTCTATACCAACTTACGATGAAGTTGTATCTAAAAAATGGTGCTAAATCTCTATGTAAACCATATGTAAATAAATTTTATTTAGTATTTTGTATAAGTATTGACATATTGACTTTTTTTAATATACTAAAAATTATATATAGTAAAACTAAAAGAGATTTTATTTATGAAAAAATACTTATTTATAATATCATTTATGCTGTTGGTTATGTTTTCTGAAAAAGAATGTAAGGGACCTGACGGAGACAGTAAGCCTACACCTTTTAGAAAAGAAACAGAAATGATTTATAGTAAAAAATATAATTTAGATACAGAGGGGATTTTTTATAGTATAATATTATTTGCGATAATTACTTTGCCTTCATTATATATTGTAAATAAGAAAATCAATTAAAAACTATTTATAAAAAACTATTCATTCTAAAATTACGGAGAAGATTATGATAAACATAGAAGACTTAGTAGATGTAGAAGATGCTAATATAAATGAAGATGATTGGAAATTATATAAAGTATTTAAACCTATGAAAATTTTCGGTAAAAAATTAGAAAGTTTGTTTGATATAGGTATTCATAAAGCTTGGAAAGTAGAAGATATAATAAATAATTTGAAAGAACATATCATATTATTATCAGATTCAAGAGAACAATTAAAAACTGCTTATGGCGATTTTATGTTCATAGATGTAGATGATAATTGGTATGATAATTTAGAAATATATAAAATACTAATAAAAATAAATGATGACGGCAGTATAGATTCTAAAGTGGACTGCGGTGATGATGAAAATATATTCAGTGTATATTTTAAGAATAATGATATAATAGATATAATGGAATCTAGAATAAGATAAATTATCTCCATATTATCAAAAGAAGCTTATACAGTATAGGTATAAGTACAACAGATAAAGCACCTGCAATACCTATGGCTAATCCTGACATAGCACCTTCGGTTTCACCTAATTCTATTGCCTTACTTGTTCCTACGGCATGTGAAGATGTTCCGATTGATAGCCCTATAGCCAAAGATGATTTTATTTTGCATATCTTACATACAGTAGGGGCAAGAATAGCTCCTGTAACA
Source organism: Brachyspira hyodysenteriae ATCC 27164 (assembly GCF_001676785.2). Classification (NCBI taxonomy): domain Bacteria; kingdom Pseudomonadati; phylum Spirochaetota; class Spirochaetia; order Brachyspirales; family Brachyspiraceae; genus Brachyspira; species Brachyspira hyodysenteriae. The sequence goes on from NZ_CP015910.2 coordinate 555,181, forward strand.
CCGGATATAATAACTGATAAAATAGTTATAGATTTAATTCCGCCCATATTTGCAGTTATATCTACAGCAATAGCAGTTGTAACAGATTTTGTGAGTAGGGAAGGAAATAAAGCATCTGATATACCCATCAATTTGGCAGATATAAATATTCCTATTATTCCTATTGAGCTTCCTATTGCTATGCTTATAAATATTACAGCCAAATTTGCCTTTAATATAGGAAGATTTCTATATATTGGAAGGGCTAAAACAACAGTAGCAGGTCCTACCAAAGCATTTATAAATTTACCGCCGCTTTCATTATAAACACTATATGGAACTTGCATAAAATATAATGAAAAACCAACTAATATTACGCTTGTTACTAATGGAGTCAAAACAGGGAATTTAGTTTTTACATATATAGTATATGATATTATATATGCAATTAGAGTTATAACTATTGGTATAATAGGGTTTTGTATAAATAATTCTTTCATATATTAATCCTTATTGTTGTTATGCTCGACAAGCAAAATAGTTCCGAGTAATTTCATTACTTGGCAGCTTGTCTCGCTTATTATTGCCATCTTCAACATCTTCAAAATTGTTACTTTATCTTCTATTATAAAATACCTTAGATAAATGAGCTTATTAATTGAATATATTATTTTCTAAATTTTGAAAATAATTTTTCAAAAAACTGTGCTGATAATCCTGTAGCTATCATAATAATTACAGCCATAAATATGCATATTATCACAAATGGTATAATTTCAGCTTTTACATATTGATATTCATCTATTATAGCTAAAGTTCCCGGAATGAATAATAATGACATATTTGCTATTAATAATTCGCTTGCTTCATCTATATGACTTTCTTTTACTATTCCTGTTAATAGCAGAAAAAATAAAAGCATCATACCTATTACATTTCCAGGTATAGGAAGTTTTAATGTTTTGCTTAAAATATCTGATATTGAATATATAGAAAATATTACAGCAAATTGTTTAATGAGTTTCATTTTTATTCCATTTTTATAAATATTTTTAAATTTTTGGTATAGATTATATATATTAATTTATTGTTTTTCAATAGAAAAAGTTTACAAAATATAATATATTTATTTATATTTTATATTGACATAAAATATGTTTAGGTATATAATAGCATACCTTGTAAATTATAGGTTATCTGAAATTTGTTTAAGATAAATTTAAGGAGCAAAAAATGGCAGGTGCTAAAGTAAAAACAGAACAAATACATCTTCAATGCACAGAATGCAAAAGAAAGAATTATATAACAACAAAAAATAAACAAAATGTTCCAGAAAAATTGGAATTAAAAAAATATTGCCCTCATGATAAAAAACATACAATTCATAAGGAATTAAAAGTATCAAGATAAATAATTCTATAACAGAATGTTTATAAATTTGGGTCAGTAGTTCAATTGGTAGAGCACCGGTCTCCAAAACCGGGTGTTGCAGGTTCGACTCCTGTCTGACCTGATTGTTTTCTAAATTGTTGTAATATAATTTAAGGTAATATTTATGGCTGATAAAAAGAAAAATAATATAATTGATTCTATCAAAGAGATAAAAAAGGAACTCTTTGAAAGAAGTGTTTGGCCTACTCGTCAAGATGTAATAAATCAGACAGTTGTTGTTATAATATTGCTTATTTTAGCATCAGCTTTTTTGGGGGCTGCTGATTACGTTGTAACATTTTTGACAAGGGCTTTACTTGACGGTTCTATTTTGAGTAGCTTGATATCTTCTAAAATTACATTAGTTTTATTACTTGCTGTAGTTGTTTTGTTTGTAATATATTTTGCTATTCGCTATATGAGAAAAAATAGATATAATAGGTGAAAAACATGTCTGAAGAAATATCTGATATAAAAGATTATAAATGGTATATAGTTCATACTCAGCACGGCTATGAAAATAAAGTTCGTGAACGTATAGAAAAAAGAGCTAAAGAAAATGGTATGACAGATCTTATAGTTGACATATATATACCTTCAGAAACAGTAACTTCTACAAAAAATGGTAAAAAAGTATCAAAAGAGGAATTCTTTTATCCTGGTTATGTTTTAGTGAAAATGGTAATGAATGATGCTACACAATCTATGGTTAGAAGAACTCCAGGTGTTGCAGGCTTTATAGGAAGTCATGCTACAACTAAAGAAGAAGGTAATATTATTCCTACTCCTTTAAGTGAATCAGATGTTGCACGTATATTTGAAAATAGAGAAGATAAGTCTAAAACAGGTATCAATGAAATCATTGGAATGGAATTTGATATAGGTGAAAAGGTTCAGGTAATAGACGGACCTTTCAATGGACTTAATGGTATAATAGAAAATATTAATTCTGATAAAGGTAGAGTAACAGTAAAAATAGAAATATTCGGAAGAAGTACTCCTACAGAATTAGAATTTAGTAAAGTAAAAAAGTTATAATTTAATAAGATATTAAAAAATAAATAAATCAAGAGGTAGTAAAAATGGCTAAAAAAGTGGTTGGTATTGTAAAGGTTCGCATACCAGGCGGAGAGGCAACTCCTGCTCCTCCATTAGGACCTGCATTGGGTCAGAAGCAGATACAAATAGCCGCTTTCGTTAAGGATTTTAATGCTAAAACTTCTAAAATGAAAGGTCAGCTATTGAATACTTACATAACAGTGTATGAAGATAAAACTTATACATTCGTTACTAAAGGAACATCTACTTCTACATTAATTAAAAAGAAATTGGGCATAGAAAAAGGTTCTGGAGAGCCTAACAAAACTAAAGTTGCTACAATCAATCAAAAGCAGCTTGAAGAAATTGCTCAGGAAAAAATGGCTTATATGTCAGCTAATGATATAGAAGCAGCTAAAAAAATAGTTGCGGGTACAGCTCGTGCTATGGGTATTAAAGTAGAATAATAATTAAGAAGCATACCATTTATTAATTGATAATAAATGGGAGTAAACGTTTGAAAGAAAAGGAAGAAAACAATTATGGCTACAAAAGAGAAAAAAATAGGTGGCAAACGTTACGACGCTATAAGAAAGCAAGTAGAGAAATTAAGACTCTATTCCGTAGATGAAGCTATTGAATTAGCTAAGAAAAACGCTACCTGTAAATTTGATGAAACTATTGAGGTAACAATAAACCTTAATATCTTACCTAAACACTCAATAAGAGATACATTATCATTCCCAAATGCTTTCGGTAAAGAAAAAAGAGTAGTAGTATTTGCACAAGGTGAAAAAGCTGATGAGGCAAAAGCTGCTGGTGCTATGGAAGTTGGTTTTGAAGATTTAATTGACAAAGTTAAAGGCGGATATACAGACTTCGATGTTGCTATTGCTACTCCAGATTTGATGAAAGAAGTAGGTAAATTGGGACAAATTCTTGGAAGAAAAGGACTTATGCCTAACCCTAAAACAGGAACAGTTACTCTTGACATAGCTCAGGCAGTAAAAAGTTTCAAAGCTGGAAGAATGGAATACAGAGCTGATAAAAACGGTATTGTAAGAATGGGTATAGGAAAAGCATCAATGGATGTTAATAAGTTAAATGAAAATTTCAAAGTATTCTATGATGAAATTTTAAGAAAAAAACCTACAGATTTAAAAGGTGAATATATTAAAGCAGTAGGTGTAACATCTACAATGGGTGTAGGTATAAAAATAGATCATAAAAGAATCAAAATGTAATTAATTTAGCGATAAACTTATTTTGTTTAAGCGAAGTCATATTTTGTGATCCCATTATATGAATAGTATTATCAAAATAGTTTAATATAATAGAGGTGGTATTTATGCCTAATAAGAAAAACATTGAAACAGTATCATTGCTTAAAGAAACTATGGGAGGATGTGCTGGTTTAGTATTCTTCGATTACAGAGGAGTAACAGTAGCACAGCTTACAGAGTTAAGACGTGAATTAGCAAAGACTTCTTCTTCAATGAAAATATGTAAAAACTCTTTAGTTGATATTGCTTTAAAAGAGTTAGGCAGAGAAGTAAAAGATGAGATGTTCGTTAATCCTACAGCTGTAGTATTTGCTAAGGAAGATGTTCCTAGCGCAGCTAAAGTAATAAGCGAAGCATCTAAGAAAAATGATAAAATAAAAATCAAAGGCGGCTATATGGGTGAAGATTTGCTTAATCCGGCAGATGTTCAAGTAGTAGCTAATATTCCGCCAAGAGAAGTTTTACTTTCTCATCTTGTTACAGCACTCGAGTCTCCTATATCAAGCTTGGCAAACAGCTTGCAAAGCGTTATATCAGAACTTGCTTATGTGCTTGACAGTGTTGAAGAAGAAAAGAAAAAATCAGCTTAATATGCTGACAAATTATTAATTAAAAAACTATTTAACAATTTTAAGGAGATAAACAATGGCTTTAAGTAAAGAAGAAATATTACAAGCAATAGAAGAAATGAAAGTTATAGAGCTTCATGAATTAGTAGAAGCTATTAAAGAAAAATTCAATGTAACAGCAGCTATGCCAGTTGCAGCAGTAGCAGCAGCTCCTGCAGGCGGTGCAGCAGCTCCAGCTGAAGAAGAGAAAAATGAATTCGATATCATTCTTACAGGTTTTGATGCAGCTCAAAAAATTGCTCTTATTAAAGAAGTTAGAGCAGTTAGCGGCTTAGGATTAAAAGAAGCTAAAGATGCTGTTGAAAAAGGCGGAGAAACAATCAAATCAGGCGTTTCTAAAGAAGAAGCTGCAGCTATTAAGAAACAATTAGAAGCTGCTGGTGGTAAAGTTGAAGTTAAATAATTATTTTTGTAAACATATCATTAACATTTAATGATTCGTATATAGGAAGGGTATGAGTCTTTATACCCTTCTTATTAGTGTATTAAGTCAGTAAAACTAAAAGCGTAAAAGCGGAGATCTTTTAATATGGCCAATAATATTCAGATAGATAATAAAGTATATCCGGAAAGAGGGGTAGAGTTCGCAAAAAAATATAGGATGGAAAACGGACGTGTAAACTTTTCACGCACCGCTTCTGTAATAGAACCTCCCGATCTCCTCGCTATACAAAAAGAATCTTATGAAAGCTTCCTTCAAAAGGATGTTCCTGAAAATAAGAGAAAAAATGAGGGATTGCAGGAAGTTTTGACTTCTATATTCCCTATAGTAGCTTCTAATGAAAAGATGCAAATAGAATTTATTTCTTACTCTATAGGTGAGCCTAAAATTACAGAAAAAGAGGCTAGAAGAAGAGATAAAACTTATGCTTATCCTTTTAAAATAAAAGTACAATTAACAGTAAGAGACCCTGAAAGAATCATTGAACAGGAAATATTTGTGGGTGATATACCTGCTATGACAGACAGAGGTACATTCATTGTTAATGGTGCTGAACGTGTTATAGTTTCTCAGATTCATAGATCTCCAGGTGTAGTTTTCAACCGCAGCGACAGAGATGCTATGTTCGTAGCTAAGATAATTCCAGATAGAGGTACTTGGCTTGAATTTGAACTCGATACCAAAAAAGATATAATGTATGTTAGAATAGACAGAAAGAAAAAACTTCCTGTTACTGTATTTTTAAGAGCTATTGGTATCACAACTAATGAAGAAATTTTGAAATTATTTTATGAAGTAGATAATATATCATTAGAAAAACTTTCAGATGAAAATTCTAAAGAGGCTTTAATAGGTAGAAGATCTTATTCTACAGTATATGATACAGAAAACCCTGATGAAATTATATTGAATCCGGGCGAACTTATCAACCCTAACTTAGCTGAAAGACTTTTAATGAGCGGTATTAAAGAAATATCCGTATTAAATATGGAAGCAATAAAAGACAATGTTACCATAATTAATACTTTAGATAAAGATACAACTAAAAACCAAGAAGAGGCTTGTACTAAAATATATAATGTTATAAGACCTGGAGAGCCTGCTTTAATAGAAAACGTTGTAAGAACTTGTAATGATTTAGTATTTGACCCTAAATCCTATGCTTTAGGAGATGTGGGACGTTATAAATTAAACAAAAGATTGAATTTCCCAGAAAGCGAACAGGATAAAGTTTTAAGACATAAAGATATAATAGAAACTATTCGCTTTTTGATTAAAGTATTCATAAACGAAGAACAATTGGATGATATTGACCATTTAGGAAACAGACGCGTAAGAAGTGTAGGTGAATTATTATCTATACAAATAAAAGCCGGCTTCACTAGAATGGAGCGTATAGCTAAAGAAAGAATGCAGATGCAGGATATGGAGGCAGTAACTCCTCAATCTCTTGTAAGCATTAAACTTATACAGGCTGTAATAAAAGAGTTCTTCGGTACAAACCAATTATCTCAGTTCATGGATCAGAACAACCCATTATCAGAGATTACACATAAAAGAAGATTAAATGCCTTAGGTCAGGGAGGTCTTACAAGAGACAGAGCAGGTTTCGAAGTAAGAGACGTACACCATACACACTATGGTAAAATATGTCCTATTGAAACTCCTGAAGGTCCAAACATCGGACTTATAGTATCTCTTGCTACTTATGCTAAAATTAATAAGCATGGTTTCTTAGAGACTCCATATAGAAAGGTTGTTGATGGAAAAGTAACAGATGAAATAGAATATTTGACAGCTCATGATGAGGAAAAATATCATATAGCAGATGCTAATGCTCCTTTGAATGAAGACGGTACTTTCAAAGATAATCTTATTTCAACAAGATTCAGAAGTGAATTCCCATATTCTTCACCAGATCAGGTACAGTATATGGACGTTTCACCTCAGCAGATTGTATCACTTTCAAGCTCATTGATACCATTCTTAGAGCATGACGACGCTAACAGAGCATTGATGGGTTCAAACATGCAGCGTCAAAGTGTACCTCTTTTGTATCCTGAAGCTCCTATAGTTGGTACAGGTGTAGAAGCAAAAATATGTCAGCCTGGTACAGGTATAGCAGTTCATGCAAAAAGAGCAGGTAAAGTTATTAAAGTAGTTCATAATGAAATCGTTATAAAACCTACTAAACAAAACAGTGATGATGATTTAGATGTATATGAATTAGTAAAATATCAGAGAACTAACCAAGATACAAATTATCACCAAAGACCAGTTGTTAATGTTGGCGATGTAGTTAAGGCTGGAGGACTTTTAGCTGACGGACCTGCTACAGATCATGGTGAATTAGCATTAGGAAGAAATGTTCTTGCTGCTTTCATGATTTTTGAAGGATATAACTTCGAGGATGCTATTCTTTTAAGCAGAAGATTAGTTCAGGAAGATGTATTTACTTCCATACACATAGAAGAGTTTTCAGTTGAAGCTCGTGAAACAAAATTAGATAAAGAAAATATTACTAGAGATATACCTAATGTATCAGATGCAGCTTTCAAAAATTTGGATGAAAGAGGTATCGTAAGAATAGGTGCTAAAGTAAAAGCAGGAGATATATTAGTTGGTAAAGTAACTCCTAAAGGTGAAACAGAAATCACTCCTGAATACAGACTTCTTCACTCAATATTCGGTGAGAAGGCTAGAGATGTAAAAGATACTTCTTTAAGAGTTCCTCATGGTAAAGATGGTACTGTTATAGATGTAAGAGTTTACAGCAGAGAAAACGGTGATGAATTAAAGCCTGGCGTAGAAGAAGTTGTAAAAGTATTCCTTGCTAAAAAGCGTATAATACAGGAAGGTGACAAAATGGCAGGTCGTCACGGTAACAAAGGGGTTGTTGCTAGAATCATGCCTATAGAAGATATGCCATTCTTAGAAGATGGTACTCCTGTAGATATATGTCTTAACCCATTGGGTGTACCTTCTCGTATGAACATTGGTCAGGTTATTGAGATGTTGCTTAGTTGGTCTGGTCATAAAATGGGACTTAAATATGCTTGTCCTGTATTTGAAGGTCCTAAGGAAGAGGCTTTAAGAGAAGCATTCGTTGCAAGCGGTATGAATCCTAATGGTAAAGTTAGACTTTATGACGGAAGAACAGGAGAGCCTTTCAAAAATGATGTAGCTGTAGGATATATGTATATGCTTAAGCTTAATCACTTGGTTGAAGACAAAGTACATGCTAGAAGTACAGGTCCTTACTCACTTGTTACTCAGCAGCCTTTGGGAGGTAAATCTCAATTCGGAGGTCAGAGATTAGGAGAGATGGAAGTTTGGGCATTAGAGGCTTATGGAGCTGCTAATATGCTTCAAGAGTTCTTAACTGTTAAATCAGATGATATGACAGGACGTGCTAGAATATATGAATCCATTGTTAAAGGCGATGTTATATCCTCTCCGGGTATACCAGAAAGCTTTAACGTATTAGTTCAAGAGCTTAGAGGTTTGGGTCTTAATATTACTATTCATGATGAAGAAGGCAATCAGCTTCCTTCTACTGAAAAAGAACTTAGACAAAAAACTAAGAAACAAACCAAGATTTTTAAATAATTAGGAGAAGTTTAGGTATATGCAATTTTCAAACTTTGACCAAATAAAAATTAGTATAGCAAGTCCTCAGGTTATGAGAGAATGGAGTTATGGTGAAGTAAAAAAACCTGAAACTATCAACTACAGAACTTTAAGACCTGAAAGAGACGGACTTTTTTGTGAAAAGATATTCGGAACTACTAAAGAATATGAATGTTACTGCGGTAAATTCAAAAGTATTCGTTATAAAGGTGTAGTTTGTGATAAATGTGGTGTTGAAGTTACTCATTTCAAAGTTAGAAGAGAGAGAATGGGGCATATAGAATTAGCTGCTCCTGTTGCTCATATTTGGTATTATAGAAACACTCCTTCAAGAATAGGACTTCTTCTAAATATGAATATAGCTCATTTAAGAAGCGTACTTTATTTTGAAAGATATGTTGTTATTGATGCTGGAGATAGTTCTTATTCTAAAGGCGATCTTTTAACTGAAGATGAATATAATGAAGCTTTAGATAGATATGGTGATAATATAAGAATAGGTATAGGTGCTGAGGGCATAAGAGATATGCTTAAAGACCTTGATATGGACGAAGAAATCAGAAAACTCAGAGAGGAAATGATTAAAAAAGGTGAAAAGAGTGATAGGCGTTTAAGAAAACGTCTTGAAATCTTTGAAGACTTTAAAGCAAGCGGAAATGATCCTACTTGGATGATACTTGATGTAGTTCCTGTTATTCCTCCAGAGTTAAGACCTATGGTTCAGCTTGACGGCGGAAGATTCGCTACTTCAGATTTGAATGATTTATATAGAAGAGTTATAAACAGAAATATTCGTTTAAGAAGATTATTGGTTTTAAGAGCTCCTGATATTATCATAAGAAATGAAAAGAGAATGTTGCAAGAAGCAGTTGATGCTTTATTTGATAACAGCAGAAGAAAGAAAGTAGTTAAAGGACCAGGAAACAGACCTTTAAAATCTCTTTCTGATATGCTTAAAGGTAAGCAAGGTCGTTTCAGACAGAACCTTTTAGGTAAACGTGTTGACTATTCAGGCCGTTCTGTTATCGTTGCAGGTCCTAGACTTAAAATGCATCAATGCGGACTTCCTAAAAAAATGGCTGTAGAATTATTCAAGCCATTCATAATGAAAAAATTAGTTGAAATTAATTCAGCTCATAATATAAAATCTGCTAAAAGATTTGTAGAAGAGGGCAGAGAAGAAGTTTGGGGAGTATTGGAAGATATTGCTAAAGAACATCCAGTTCTATTAAACAGAGCACCGACTCTTCACAGACTTGGTATTCAGGCATTTGAACCTGTACTTGTTGAAGGAAAAGCAATTCAGCTTCACCCATTAGTATGTCACGCTTATAACGCTGACTTTGACGGTGACCAGATGGCTGTACATACTCCGCTTTCTGCTGAGGCTCAGATTGAGGCTTGGACTTTGATGCTTGCTCCTCATAATATATTAAACCCTGCCAACGGTGAACCTATTGTTAACCCTACACAGGATATAGTACTTGGTATCAGCTATCTTACTAAATTAAGAACAGGAAGTAAAGGTGAAGGAAAGATATTCTCATCTCCTAAAGATGCTTTACTTGCTTATGATAATAATTTGGTAGAGCTTGAATCAAGAATTAAAGTTTTAATGAAAAATAAAGACGGAGAGGAAGAATTCGTTGAAACTTCTGTAGGAAGATTAAAATTCAATGAAGTTATTCCTGAAGATTTCAGATATCAAAACAGAGATTTTAACAGTAAAGATTTAGCTAAATTCATTCATGAAGTATATTTAAAACATGGCACAGCTGTAACAGTTAATATGCTTGATGATATTAAAGAACTTGGTTATCAAAGTGCTACAGTATTTGGTTCTACTATTTCTATTGCTGATATACTTATACCTCCGATGAAAAAACAAGAAATCGAGGAAGCTACTAAACAGGTAGAGTTCATTGAAAATCAGTATATGAACGGTATTATCACTACTGAAGAGAAAAAGCAGAAGGTTATGGACCTTTGGACTACAGTTGAAGGTAGAATAACTGAAGCTATGATGGATAATTTAAGACAGGATCAAGACGGATTTAATCCTGTATATATAATGGCTGATTCCGGTGCGAGAGGTTCTAAACAGCAGATAAGACAGCTTGCTAGTATGAGAGGTTTGATGGCTAAGCCTTCAGGTGAGATTATCGAACTTCCTATTATTTCAAACTTTAAAGAAGGTCTTACTGTACAGGAATACTTTATTTCTACTCACGGTGCTAGAAAAGGTCTTGCAGATACAGCATTAAAGACTTCAAGTGCTGGTTATCTTACTAGAAAACTAGTTGATGTTGCTATTGGGGTTGTTGTTTCAGAGCATGACTGCGGTACTGTTAAAGGTATTGCTATAGAGGCTATAAAAAACGGAGATGAAATCAAAAAATCTCTTAAAGAACGTGTTGTTGGTTTCTTTACAAGCGAGCATATATATCATCCTGTTACTAAAGAGCTTATATGTTCTGCTAATACTGAAATTACAGAAGAAATAGGTGATTTAATAGAGAAAGCTGGTATAGAAAAAATCAGCATTAGACATCCTCTTACTTGTGAAAGCAGAATGGGTGTATGTCAGAAATGTTATGGTAGAAGTTTATCTACTAATAACCTTGCTTCTATTGGGGAGGCTGTTGGTGTAGTTGCTGCTCAAAGTATTGGTCAGCCTGGTACACAGCTTACAATGAGAACTTTCCACATCGGTGGTGTTGCTACTCAGATGGTAGAAGAAAATGAAATTAAGGTCAATTATCCTATATATATAGAACAATTCTCTAACTATGTTGTTCAGCCTAATGGTATTAAAATAACAGCTAGAAAAGGTGATTTGGTTATTAGAAGAGTTTTAGATAAATGGGAAAAATCTACTCTAAAAGATATTATAACTGAACATAATACTAAAGTACTTATAGGAGATGTTATAGCTACTCTTAAAGATGGTACAGAAATTAAAGCTACTTATAATGGTACTTTCAAAATCACTGATGATGATAAATATATAATGATTACAGGTGATAAGCATACAATTGTAATTAAAGTTGGAAGTGAATATAAAGTAGATGAACATGTATTCATAGAAGCTAATACAGTTATTGCTAGCTTCGATACTTATAACGAACCTATCATTTCTGAAAAATCCGGTATTGTAAGATATCAGGACATCATACCTGGCAGAACTTTGGTTGAAGAAATAGACGATCAAACAGGTAATAAAACTAATATTATTCAAGAGTTTAAAGATTCTAGCATGCAGCCTAAGATATTGATCGTAGGTGATAATGATACTTTTGAAACTGATATACCTAATGGTGCTCAGCTTATGGTAGAAAATAACCAAAAAGTTGAAGTAGGAGAGGTTATTGCTAAAACTACTCGTATACAGCAGAAAAGTAGGGATATTACAGGAGGTCTTCCAAGAGTACAGGAATTACTTGAGGCTCAGAAACCTAAAGATACTGCTATTATTGCTGGTATTGACGGTGAGGTTGAAATCGGAGGTTCTCATAAGGGTAAAAAAGTAGTTAAAATCAGAAATGAATTTGATGAAACTAAACACTTAGTACCTCATGGTAAAATGTTATTGGTAAGAAACGGAGACCAAGTAAAAACAGGTACTCAGTTATGTGCTGGTAAAATAAACCCTCATGATATATTGGAAACACAAGGGGATTTGGCTTTACAAACTTATTTGCTTGAAGAAATTCAAACAGTATACAATCAGCAGGGTGTAGGTATTAACGATAAGCACTTCGCTCTTATCATAAGACAGATGCTTAGAAGACTTGAGATAACTGATCCAGGCGATACTAAATATATTGTTGGTCAGTATGTTGATAAATATGAGTTTGAAGAAGAAAACAGACGTTATGAAGAGGCTGGCGGTTCTCCTGCAAGCGGTAAGCCTGTACTTTTAGGCTTAACTAAGGCTGCTCTTAATACTGAAAGCTTTATATCTTCTGCTTCATTCCAAGAAACTACTAAAGTATTGACTAATGCTGCTATTAAAGGAAAAGTTGATAAATTGCTTGGATTAAAAGAAAATGTTATTATAGGACACTTAATACCTGCTGGTACTGGTGTTAAATTATATAATAAACTTCATGTTTACAACAAGCAAAGCGGAGACTTGGATAAGAAAGATAATATAGATAATAGTGCTAAAGAAGAAGAAGTTATGCAGATAACTGTATAAATAAATCATTTCAATAAAGGAGGTTTTCATAAGTACTTATGGAAACCTCTTTAATTATATTGATTATCAATTTCTAATTTAAAAAGTCTTAATAATGAATAATTCAAAAATCTAAATAATAAAGTGTAACAAAAAATGATAAGTAAAATTAATAAAATGCCTTTGGCTCTCACTGGTTTAGCACTTGGTGTAGGAGGTATATTTAATGCTTGGACTATATTCACAGGTATTAAATATTTTGCATATATAGGTGCTTTAATCTCATCTATTTTAATATTAACCATTATAACTAAGATATTTTCATCATTCGGAGCTTTTCTTAATGATTTAGAGCATCCTGTTGCAGGAAGCACTATTCCTACTCTTGATATGGCTGTTATGGTAATATCATCTTCAGTAGTTCAATTTGTAAAACCCCTTGGTGTTGCTATGTGGTTTACAGCGATTGCAGTTCATGTGATATTTGCTTTTACTTTTTTAGCTCATAGAATCAATTTGAAAGATTTGCACCATATACTTCCTAGCTGGTTTGTTCCTCCTGTAGGTATAGTTGTAGCTGCCGTTACTGGTACTAATATGGGATTTCCTCAAGTATCTCAAGTGATAGTTTATATAGGCACAGTTCTATATATTATACTATTTCCATTTATATTTTATAGAATAATTTTTCATGATCCTTTGGCTGATGACAGATTTCCTGCATTTGCAGTAATGGGAGCACCTGCTAATCTTTGTTTATGCGGTTATTTAAGTGCATTTACTGATTATAATACTGCTTTACTTAATTTTCTTTTGGCATTGGGTTTATTTACTACATTCAAAGTATATTTATCTCTTATAAGGGCTTTTCAAATAAAATTTATACCTTTATTTGCAGCTTATACTTTCCCTTTGGCGGTTGGTGCTCAAGCATTACTTAAATATGCTAATTATTCAAAAAGTGTTAATGGACAGTATTATTATATATGGAATATTGTTTCTATATTCGAACTTGTAGTTGCAAGTGTGATGATAATTTATGTATTTGTTAATATGATGTTCTTCGTTCACAATAATGTTATAAAAGACAAGAAATAATCTTTTATAATAAATATATTTATATTACTAAAATAAAGTAATATAAATATATTTTTATTCTATGTTAAAACCTTACTTTTACAGAATTGGCATGTGCTTCTAAACTTTCATGCTCTGCAAAATTGATTATATTGTCTTTTACTTTTTCTAATGCATCTTTAGTGTAGTAAGTTATATAAGATTTCTTTATAAAGTCATCTACAGACAAAGGAGAAGCAAATTTAGCTGTTCCGCTTGTAGGTATTACATGGTTTGCTCCTGATAAATAATCGCCTAATGCTTCAGGTGTATAATCTCCTAAGAATATTGAACCTGCATTTTTTATTTTGCTTAATACCGAGAAAGGCTCTTTTATGCTAATCTCTAAATGCTCTGGTGCTATTTCATTATTTATATATATTGCTTCATCTATAGTTTCAGTTATTATTATTCTTCCGTTATTTTCTATAGATTCCATTGCTATGTCTTTACGGCTTAATTTTTCTAATTGTTTGTATAATTCTTCTTTTGTTTTTTCTGCTATTTCTTTGCTTGTTGTTACTAATATGCTTGAAGCTAATTTATCATGTTCAGCCTGTGCAAGCATATCAGAAGCTATATGTATATGATTTGCTGTTTCATCTGCTATTATTAATACTTCGCTAGGGCCTGCCACCATATCAATAGAAACTTCACCGTATACAAGTCTTTTAGCCATAGCAACATATATATTTCCAGGTCCTACTATTTTATATACTTTTGGAATAGACTCTGTACCGTAACTTAAAGCTGCTATTGCCTGAGCACCGCCTGTTTTAAATACTCTGTTTACTCCTGCTATTTTTGCTGCTGCTAATATATTAGCATTTATTTTTCCTTCTTTATTTGGAGGAGATACTAATATTATTTCATTTACTCCGGCTACTTTTGCAGGTATTACATTCATAAGCACTGTTGAAGGATAAACTGCTGTGCCACCAGGTATATAAACTCCAACTTTTTCTATTGGGTTTATAATCTGTCCCATTACTATACCGTCTTCTTCATTTGTTATATAGCTATTTCTTAATTGTTTTTTATGGAATTTTTCTATATTGTTATAGGCTAGCTTTAATGTTTCTTTAAACTTTTCATCAACTCTGTTATATGCTTCTTCAATTTCTTTTTCTGTTACTTCTAAATTGTCTATTTCAGCATTATCAAACATCTTAGCATATTTTTTTAATGCATTATCTCCATTTTGTTTTACATCTTCTAATATGGCCTTTACTTTTTCATTAACATCATCATGACTGAATTGGCTTCTTAATAATATATCATCTAATGATTTGCATTCTTTATAATTAATTACTTTTATCATAAAATTTCCCTTATAAAACTTCTTCTATATTTTTTATTATAGTTTTTATTAAATCATTTTTAAACTTATAGCTTACTTTATTGACTATTAGTCTTGCACTTATATAATCAATGATTTCTTTTATAACTGTGAGATTATTTTCCCTCAATGTGCTTCCTGTTTCTACTATATCAACTATCACATCAGAAAGATTAAGTATAGGAGCCAACTCAATAGAACCATTTAATTTTATTATTTCAACATCTCTGTTAATAGAATTAAAATAATTTTTTGATATATTAACATACTTTGTAGCAACTCTTAATCTTCTTTCAATATCTTCTTTATATCCATTTACAGATGCCATACAAACTCTGCATTTTCCAAATTTCAAATCAAGAAGTTCGTATACATCATGATTATTTTCAAGAAGTATATCTTTTCCTACAATACCTATATCAGCAACCCCTTTCTCAACATATATTCCAACATCAGAAGGTTTTACTATTAGGTATCTTACATTTTTATCTTTGTTTTCAAATACTAATTTTCTATTATCTTCTAATAGTTCTTTATTTTCATAACCTATCTTTTCAAATAGAGTATATACTTTATTTACTAATCTTCCTTTAGGTAATGCTATATTAATCATAATCTGTATTCTTTAATATGTTTTAAATTTTAAAAAACATTATAATATAATAAAAGATTTTTTCAAATAGTAATATTTAAAAAGTTTGAAATATTTGTTTTATATTATTAAAATAAATAATGTGAAACAAGGTATCAATATACTATTTATAAATTTAGATACTGTATAAAGAATTTTGCGTTTATAACTTTTATTAAAGCCTAATAAAGAATAATGTGTAAAAAATACCTAATAAAAATAATATTTGTTGATATTTTCTTGACAATAGGAACATGATTTATATACTTTAAATTAGGAGGGCATTATATGTCAAATAAAAAAATTAAAAAATTACAAAATTCACCGGTTATCTTGACCGAACATAAATTAGACGACGGTACAGTTGTAAAACTTAATCCTACAGTTACAAGAATAGTATTATTTGATAGTGATAAACGCTAATTAATAATTATATATTATTAATTAAATTATTGTTTTCAAATATATATTTTTCTTTGTAGCTATAATCTGTATTGTAGTTATCGCTGTATATATCTGTTCTTACTTTCTTGTGCTCTTTTATAAAACTTTGTACTTTGCTTAATAAAATTTTTTATATTATTGCTAATAAAAATTGCTCATTTATAATCCCTGCCATTTTTACAAATGTCAGGCATTCGCAATTTTTATGAATTAATTAAAACATCATTCTCAAATATATATTTTTCTTTGTAGCTATAATCTGTATTGTAGTTATCACTGTATATATCAGTTCTTACTTTCTTATTCTCTTTTATAAAACTTTGTACTTTGCTTAATAAAATTTTTTCATCGCCGCTTTTGTATAATATTAAGATGTCAAAGTCGTATTCGTTTTTGTCTGTATCGTTTACGTATAATTTATCCATATAAACTGCAAAGCCTATAGCATTCTTTTTGTTTTTTTCATTTTGTGTATGGGCATTAAATTTTGCAAGAAGTTTATCATATCTTCCGCCTGATAATACAGCATCATTATTGCCTTTGATATATCCTTTAAAAATTATTCCGTTATAATAACCAAGTTTGCTTTCTATTGAGAAATCAAGTAAAATTTTATCGAAGTTATTATAATTTTCAAATACAGCTGAGAGGCTTTTTAATTCATCGTATGCTTTTTGCATTTTGTCATTTATTATTATGTTTTCTATTTTTTTCAATATATCTCTATAGTTTCCGCATAGATCTATCAATGATATTATATTGTTTTTATATTTGTCATCTATATTATTAGAGATTAATGTCTTTTCTAAATCATGCTTATTTTTGCTATATATAAAATTAAGTATTTCTAGTTTTTTATCTTCTTCTAGATTAAGTTCATCTATTAAGGCAAACATAAAATCTATACTTGATATTTCTAATATATATTCATCATTTATAGATTTTAAACTATCTACTGCCATACTTATTATTTCTAAATTTGAATATGTGCTTAGAGTACCTATTATTTCTACTCCTACCTGCTGTATTTCTTCATATTCATTTGAAACACTATCTATTTTATAAATATCTTCTATATAATAAATTTTATTAGTGTATTTATTATTATCTTTCAAAACTTTTTTTACTATTGATAATGTAACATCGGGTCTTAATGACTGTAAATTTCCATTTAAATTCATGAATGTTAATATATGTTCTGTTTGAAGGAAATCTTTATAATTGTTATATAAATTATAATCTTCAAATTTACTTAATTTGATTTTTTTATATCCGTATTGTTCATATATTTTTGTTAATTTAGATGCTATATTATTTTCGCTCATAATTTTATTCTTCTTTTTTTAAGTATTTGAATTTTGAATACACATTATAATCTAAAAAATAAAAATTACCATATAAAGTAATTAAAAATAATATTATTTAATCATTAATTTGAAATAACTATAAAAAAAGTATATTATTATTTAGAAATTTAATTGAAGGAGTGTTAATGAAAACTGCAGAAGAATTAATAAAAAAATTAATGAAAAATCAAATGGATTATAATATATTCATAAAATTTAATTCAAAAACAGCTTTGGAAAAAACATCCCTTACTAATTTAATAAGGAAAGCTATAAGCAGCGGATATATAGAAAAAACAGCAGGTAATTTACTTCGCGTAACAAAAGAAGGCAGACAATACATTAATAAGTTGGAAGGTAAAGAGGAAGCTCCAAAGACTGTAAAATCTGTAAGAATAAATGTTGATCCTAAAGATGCTAAATCAGATTCTAAAATTATAGCTAAATCTTATAATATAAAATTAGATTTCAGTGAAGAGCTTTTAAAATTAGCAGAAGAAATCAATAATAAAGCTGATTTTACAAATATAGAAGCTGACAGAGTTGATTTAAGAAATTTAAAAACAATCACTATAGACAGTGAAAGTTCAAAAGATTTGGATGATGCTTTTAGTATAGAAAAGACAGATAATAATTATAAAGTTTATGTTCATATTTCTGATGTAAGTCATTTTATAGAGATTGATTCTCCTTTAGATTTAGAGGCTAGAGCTAGAGGGAATTCCACTTATTTGATTGATAAAGTTTATAATATGTTTCCTGAAGTTCTTTCTAATAATATAATTTCTTTAAATGAAAATGAGGATAGATTTGCTCTTACTTTTATCACTGATATAAATAATGATGGTGAAATATTATCTTCATCTGTTTGTAAAAGTGTTATAAGATCAGACAGAAAATTATCTTATGATTATGCTGAAAAACTTATAAAAAAAGAAGAGTCTGATGAGGATTGGCTTTTAGAATTAATTGATAATGCTTTAAATATAAAAAATGTTTTGTATAAAAAAAGAAAAGAGGGCAGGGGAGTAGAATTTGAGAATCAAGATATTAAAATAGTTCTTAATGATGAAGGCATGCCTATAGAGTTTTATGCTGAAGAGAAAAAAGAATCTATGGCAATAATTGAGGAGTTAATGCTTCTTGCTAATAGTAAAGTAGCTGAAAAATTATCAAGTTATGACGGCGTTATATTCCTTTATCATGGACTTCCTGATGAATATAGATTCAATAATTTCAAAATACTTGCTCATACTAAAGGTTATGAACTTAAAGAAAATCCAGATAAAACTTATGATATAAAAGGATTCATTGATAATGTGAAAGGAAAACAGGAGGAAAATTTGCTTATACCTGTACTTCTTCGTTCAATGACTCCATCATCTTACAGCATAGTAAATAAAAGTCATTTTGGATTAGGACTTGATTATTATACTTATTTTACTTCTCCTATAAGAAGATATGCAGATTTACTTATTCATAGAATAGTTAAAGATACCATTTTATCAAATAATAATTCTATAAATGAAAAATTAAAAAATATATGTAAGGATTCTATTGAAAGTTTATCTCTTCTTGATAAAACTTCAAAAAAGGCTGAAAAATATCTTATTCAGATAAAAGCAGCAAGATACATGAAAGACAGACTTGGAGATGAATATTATGGGGCTGTTAGTTCTATAACTCCAAAGGGTATATATGTTGAGATAGAAGGTTTAGAGATAGAAGGCTTTATTGAGGCTACTTATGTTGGTTCTAATTATAGATTTTATCAGGATATGCAAAGTGTTTATGTTGATAAGGTTAAGGCTTATGAGTTGGGTGATAGAGTAAAAGTTTTGGTTGCAAGTTCTAATGTTGAAAATGGAAAGATATTTTTCTCTTTATAAGAAATAAAATATTTATTAAGATTAATAAAATGATAACTAATTTTTATATAGAGTTAGTTATCATTTTTTATTGAGTTCATTATATCATTCAAACATATTTCTAATTTTTTATCATCTATGAATTTTGAATCTGTTTTTATATCATTTTCTTTTATAATGAAATACCTCATTCCTGCTTTATCTATTAGTATTTCTTTTATCATATCATTATTTTTTATTCTCTCTTTCATATCTTCTGTATGCCCAAAATGTCCTGCTCCGTCATATTCTATCACAGCTATAGGTTCATTTATTTTATTTCCTTTTTTATATGTTATTAGAAAATCGCAGTAAAAATCTCTGAAACTTTTCCATATTTCAGTATCTTCTTCAGCATCTAAGAATGCTTTGAATGATACTTGCTTATAAATATTATAATCTTTAAATATATTTAATATAGAATAAAAAATTTTTGTTTCTTCAATATTCATAATTTTTTTTATTGCTATATTTCCTGTTTCCATATTTGATAATCTTTGCTCTGTTATATCCTGTATTCTTTCTTCTTCTGTTTTTTTATGTCTTTTATAATATTTATTTCTTCTATAGTACCCTTGTTTATAATTGGATTTAGATAATAAAAATAATATTGAAAATAATATCAGTACTAATACAATAATAGTCATATACTTTCCTTTAATTTTGTTTTATTTGATTAGATAAAATGTTATTAATATTATTGAGAAAAGAATTTAGTTTCTCTTCGTCTATTAATCCGGACTTCATTTTTATGTCATAGTCTTTTATTACAAAATATTTAAGTCCTATTTTATTAAAAAGTTTTTCTCTTACATAATCATTATTTTCAACTCTCTTTTTTTGATTTTCAGTATCTCCAAAATGCCCGCCTCCATGATATTCTATAACAGCAACAGGTTCATTTATTTTGCTTCCTCTTTTGTATGTTACTAAAAAATCACAATAAAAATCTCTAAATGTTTTCCAAGTTTCAGTATCTTCTTCTCCTTTTAAAAATGCCCTGAATGATACTTGAGGATTTACATTATAATCATTGAATATTTTTACCATAGAATAAAAGATTTTATTTTCTTCTATATTCATAACTTTTTTTGTTTTTATATTTCCGCTTTCTATATATTTTAATCTTTGATCTGTTATTTTATTAAATATATATTTACTATCATTATTTTCTTTACAGCTAGAATTATTTTGTTTTTTGGATAAAAATATCAAAAATAAAATTATAATTGATAGAAAAGAAACTGCTATTGCTATTTCAACCATATTAAACTCCTATAATTAATTATATGCATATAATAGAGTTATTCAATGATATATAGTTGTTATAATTTGATTAAAATATAATTATAGTTCGTTTTTTAGTATAGATTCGATTTCTTCTTTAGTTAAACTCTTAAATGTACCTTCTTTAAGGTCTTCTAATAAAATTCCGGATATTCTAAGCCTTTTAAGTATTATAACTTCAAAACCTACCTTTTGGCACATTCTTCTGATTTGTCTGTTTTTACCTTCAGTTAATGTTATGTGAAAAGAATTTTTATTAACTCTTTTTACCTTAGCAGGCTTAAGTTTTTGTCCGTCTAAAGAAATTCCGTACTCTAATTTTTGTAAAGCTCCGTCAGGTATATTATCATCAACTTTTACATAATATTCTTTTTCACAGTTTGTATTTTCTCCTATTATTTGTTTTGCAAATACTCCGTCATTAGTAAAAAGTATAAGTCCGCTGCTATCTTTATCTAATCTTCCAACGGGATATATATTATTAAAATCATTTTTTATAAGGTTGTATATAGGTTTTCCTTCATTTTTATTAGATGAAACAACATAACCTCTTGGCTTATTAAGTTTTATATATATTTTATTTTCTTTGTATTGTTCGATACTGCATTCTATTTTATCATTTTCATCTACTTGAGTTGCAGGATTTGTATTTATTATCCCATTAACTTTGACATTCCCATTTTGAATAAGCCTGTCAGCTTCCCTTCTGCTAGCCAAATTTAAAGATGCTATATACTTATTTAATCTCATTTATCAATCTTTTTATATAAAATTTTGCTTACATATTAACATAATATAATTTTTAATCAAATTTTAATAATAATTTCTAAAATTATATAGTTATGATATCGATATAATATATGAGAATTTTATATTTTATAGTTGACAATTTTTGTTGATTATAATATAATTGTGCTAAGTTATTGGATATAATTGCTTAGCTATAAATATTAAGGAGAGTGCGCTATGAAATTCTATAGAAGTACGAGAGATTTTTCTCGCTACCTCATAATCATTTGTCTATTCATAAGCATATGTTCATTTGCTGTTTATGGACAAACTTCTAGTGTTTACATGGAAACTAGATTGCTTTACAACTTTGAAACATTAGACGAATGGCAACCAATATCAAATGCCAGCCGCTTTATGTTTAGAGGTGATAGAACAAATGAAAATGGTGTTGTAATGAAATATCCTAATATGAGATTGTTCGCTACAAAACCATATGGTATGGGTAACCAAAGTTATAATTCAACTAATTCATTATCAGTAAGTGTTTCTTTTTTCAGAAAATCTTATAACTTCTTTGATTTAGTTCCAACAGTACAAAAAATCATACCAGGTAAAGCTCAAACTTTTGATGTTTGGGTATGGGGTGGTAATTATGACTATACTATGGAAATGATATTTGAAGATTATCGTGGTTATACTTATACATTACCTTTAGGATCTATAAGATATATAGGTTGGAGAAATATGAGTACAGCAGTACCATCTTTCATTCCTCAAGAAGAGCCTTATGTTCCTAGAGCTAAAGGTTTAAGATTTATGAATTTCCGTTTCTGGTCATCACCAGAGGAAAGAGCAGATAACTTTGTAGTTTTATTGGACTATTTCCAAACAGTAACAGATACATTCAGAGAAGCTTATGACGGATCTGATATTGAAACTACATTAGGTCAGGAAGTTGGCGGAAGATCTTCTGAACAATATACAGAAGGCGGAGCTAAAGTAGTAGGTGAAGACGGCGGTAACGCTGGAGCTGCTACTACAGAACAGCCACAAGAAGCGCAACAATAATGTATAAGTAAGGAGAAGAATGAATATGAAAAGATTAAGTATCTTGATAACAATGTTAATTCTAACTGTTGCATTCTTGTTGTTTGCCCAAGATGCGGCTCAAACAGGTGAGCAAACTACTCAAAATCAGGGTGAAAATGGTAATAACTTCGTAACTGAAGCTATCACTAACTACTTAATAGATGATTTTGAATTTGCTAATACTTGGCAAGCTTCTATGCCTAGAGATTACGGTGTAGTTAGCATCATTCGTCGTGAAGGCGGTCCAGCTGATGTTGTAGCTGAAGGTGCTGAAAATAATAAATATATTTTAGGTGCTAAAGTAGAGTACTTCAGAACAGGTTATCCTTGGTTCTCTGTTACTCCTCCTAGACCTGTTAAAATACCTGGTTATACTAAAGAACTTAGTGTTTGGGTAGCTGGTCGTAACCATAATAATAGAATGAGTTTCTATGTTTATGATGTAAACGGTAAGCCTCAAGCAGTTGGTAATGAAGCTCTTAACTTTATGGGTTGGAAAAACATTACTGTACAAATTCCTGCTAATATAAGACAAGAAGAATTCAGAGGACAAGTTGAACAAGGTATTAGCTTTATGGGTATACATGTTAAAGTTGATCCTAGAGATTCTTATGGTAAATATTATATATACTTCGATCAATTAATGGCTAAGACTGATATGTACTTAGAAACTTATAGAGAAGAAGATGACCCATTAGATACTTGGTAATAAATAACAAGTTGAAATGAATATTAAAGGTGAGGTATTATTAATAGTACTTCACCTTTTTTTATTATATAATTTATATAAATAACTTGAAATTAATATTAATTTATATTAAACTACTAAAATATACAATTTGAAGAGAGTTATTATGTCTAATATCAATATAAATTTATTGCTTCTTATTGGATTCATATTATTAGCTATATATTCTATAACTACTAGAATAGTAAACAATAGAGCAAATAAAGATAAAAAAGAAAATGATACTAATTATGAAGATAATGATTCAAAAGAATAAAAATTAATAAAGGTACTAATTATAATGACTGAATTAGTTATATACATTATAATAGCTATTATATGGGCTATAGTGAGTTTGATACAAAAAGCAACTAAACAAAATCAAAAATATAAAACTAAACAAAAACAAAAAACTTATTCTAATAGAAAATTTAATAATAATAAAAATGAAGAAGAAATATTTAAAGAATTACAAAAAAATATTAGAAATTTAAAAAATTATAATGAAGAAGTTCTTAGAGAAAATACTAGAGATGAAGATGTATATACTAATTATTATGAAACTTCAAATAATGATAGAGAAATATTAGAGCTTCAAGAAAAATATAATTCTAAAATAGCCGAAATTAATAGTATAAGAGAAGAAAATTATAATAATGCTTTTAATGATACTAAAACATTAAAATCTAGAAATCATGTTAATCATATGCTTTCTTCATTGGATATAAAAAATGCTATAATATACAATGCTATACTTGAGCCTAGAAGAATAAAATATATGAAAATAAAAAACTCAAAATTTAATTAATAAAAAGAGTTGGAATAATGAAATCATTTGAAGAACTTATATCTGTAATACAAACTTTAAGAGGTGAAAATGGATGTGCTTGGGATAAGGTGCAGACTTTTGATAGTTTGATTCCTTGTTTTTTGGAAGAGGCATATGAAGTTGTAGAAGCAATAAATAATAGGGATTATGAAAATATTAAAGAAGAACTTGGGGATGTGCTTTTGCATGTTGTGTTCTTTTCTGAACTTGCCAAAGATGAAAATAAATTTAATATAGATGATGTTTGTAAAAATATTAGTGAAAAACTTATAAGAAGGCATCCTCATGTGTTTGGTAATAGTGATGTAAAAGATGTGCAGGGAATACTTAAGCAATGGGATAAAATAAAAAAAGAAGAAAAGGCTAGTAATAATACAGATGAATTTAAAAGTGTACTTGATGGAATACCTAAATCACTTCCAATTATGGAAAAGTCATATAAATTAATGAAAAAAGCAGCTAGTGTTGGTTTCGAATATGAACATATTGATGATTCTTTATCAAAGATAGAGGAAGAACTTTTAGAAGTTAAAGATGCATATAAAGAGCAGGATAAGGAACATTTGGAAGAAGAGATAGGGGATTTAATTATGACTGTTCTTGATTTTGCCCGTATGAATAAGATTAATCCTGTAAATTCTCTTATTAAAGTTAATGAAAAATTTAGAAAAAGATTTAATTATGTAGAAAAATCGGCATATGAAATGAATAAAAAATTAGAAGATATGTCTTTAGCCGAAATGGATAATCTTTGGAATGAATATAAGAAAAAAGAAAGAGAAAATAAATGAATATATATGATTATACTGTAAAAGATATTAATGGCAGTGATATTTCTCTATCAAAATATAAAAATAAGGTTCTTTTTATAGTTAATACTGCTACAAGATGCGGTTTTACTAAACAATACAAAGATCTGGAAAATATATATAAGATGTATAATAGTAGAGGATTTGAAATATTAGATTTTCCTTGTAATCAATTTTTTAACCAGGCGCCTGAATCAGATGATGAAATAAATAATTTCTGTAAATTAAAATACAATACTACTTTTGATAGATTTAAGAAAATAGATGTTAAAGGTAAAAATATAGAACCTTTATATTCATATCTTATTAATAATAGTAATTACTTATTTAATAAAGATATAAAATGGAATTTTACAAAGTTTTTAATAGATAGAAATGGAAATATAGTAAGGAGATTTTCTAGTTTTTCATCTGGTAATACTATAACTAAATATATAGATAAACTTATATAGTATTTGTTATTTATAATATACTAAATGGGCTTTTTATAAAGTTATTTTAGTAATTTTTTATATATATCTCATTGTCTTTTTATTGCAAGAATTTCAAGTTTATATTATAATATCTGCATATTAAAATTCAGAGGTTTTGATTAATGCCTATTAATGCTAATTTATATAAAAGATCCAAATTATATGATTTACTCTCAAAAATCATTAAAAAGAAAGATGATGAGAATTTTGACTTAGATGATCATATTAATAAATTATTGGAGCTTATATCAAAAAGCACAGAGGAAGAAGTAAATTATGCAGATAATAAAATAAGCTGTCTTCATCTTGCTGTGCAAATAAATAATGCTGATGTAGTTGAGGCTTTAATAGAGAGAGGTGCTAATGTCAATGCTATAAATGAGAGAGGAGTTAGCCCATTGCATACTGCTATTATAAAAAATCAGCCTGAAGAAGTTATAAAAATATTATTAGATAATGGAGCAGATTATAATATAGAAGAAGCCAATTTTTCAGCTGTTGCTCTAGCAGAAATAATGAATGTTCCATATTTGCATTTATTCAAAAAATAAATTTATTCTTAGTTATATTTAAGTATATCCTTATACTATTTTAATTTTTTTGCTATATATTAATTTAAGTATATTGCTGAAGTTGCTATTAATAGTTAAATAAAATATTAATATTTTTGAATAAATATATTATTATTATATGTCAAATATTTTATAGTTATTTCTAACTATATAATTAAAATTATGTGTATAAGCATTTTTAGATTATATATAACTTGATACGATTATATTTTTGATTTCTTTATAATAGTATGTATTATTTTTTATTGATTATTTAGATGTTTGCTGCATTTAGAATTTTTAAATTTTATTAAAGATGGATATAATAAAAATCTATAATATACTGATTTTCATTATATCCCTATTTTTCTTAATTTTTTAACTTACTCTGTCAGTTTTCATCTTATAAACTTTATCTGCTATATTGAGAGTAGAAAGTCTATGAGAAACTAAAACAACAGTTCTGTTTTCACTATTGTCTTTTATTGACTTCAATATAACAGCCTCATTCAAACTATCAAGATTACTTGTAGGCTCATCAAGAAGTATGAAAGGAGCTTTATGAAGAAAACTTCTTGCTATTCCTATTCTTTGTTTTTCTCCGCCTGATAAAGTATCCCCAAGTTCTCCTACATTTGTATTATAACCATCAGGCAAGCTCATAATGAAATCATGTAATGAAGCTTTTTTGCATGCTTCAACAACTTCTTCATGAGTAGCATCTTTATTAGCTATTTTTATATTATTCTCTATAGTATCTTTAAATATAGAAGTTTCCTGAGTTACATAGCTTTCCATATCTCTTAATGTGTCTGTATTAATATCTTTTATATCTGTATTTGATATTTTAATATTTCCTTTTTTAATATCCCAGAAACGCATAAAGAGTTTTAAAAGTGTTGATTTTCCGCTTCCGCTTTTTCCGCTTATACCTATTATTTTATTAGGTTCTATATCTAAATTATAATCGTTTAATATATTCTCGCCTTCATAATCGAAATATACATCTTCACATTCAACACCATTGAAAGAAACATCTTTTTTTCCATCATAAACTTCTTCTACAATAGGTTTTTCAGCAAGTAAATTTAATACTCTCTCTCCGCTTGCCAATGTCATAAATAAATTATTTGATAAATTACTTAATGCTATAACAGGTCCGAAAGAACTTGCCATTGCTATAGTAGGTATTATGATAGAAGCAAAATTTAATTCTTTTGATATCATTATGCTTACAACAAGAATAGCTAATGTAAATAATGATACAACAGAAGTTGTAAGTCCTGATATTATACCTTCATATTTTTTTAATTTTTTATTCAAATCCATTAAATCATCAGTTTTACTTTCTATATTTTTTGTTCTTTTATCACCATATCCAAATTGAAGTATCTCTTTTATACCCCATAAACTATCAAGAAAGTAACTATTTAATTTTCCAAAATTATTTCTATAAGTCATTCCATCATTTTTGCCAAATTTTGATGAAAAATATGGAATTATGAAACCTATAGTGAAATATCCTAAAAAGGCAATAGCACCTAATATGATATTGAAACTGCCTATGAATATTGTCATTATAAGAGAAGTTAATATGCCAATAGCTATAGGGGAAATAGTATGAGCATAAAATACTTCTAATAATTCTATATCGCTTGTAATAAGTGCTATTAAATTACCTTTATCTCTTCCTTCAAGTTTAGCAGGGGATAATTTTCTTAATGCTTTAAAAACTTTATCTCTTATCAAAGCAAGTAATTTAAATGCTATATAGTGATTGCT
Source organism: Brachyspira hyodysenteriae ATCC 27164 (assembly GCF_001676785.2). Lineage (NCBI taxonomy): Bacteria > Pseudomonadati > Spirochaetota > Spirochaetia > Brachyspirales > Brachyspiraceae > Brachyspira > Brachyspira hyodysenteriae. The sequence goes on from NZ_CP015910.2 coordinate 582,855, forward strand.
CAACTGTTCAATATAGTGAAGTATACCTCTTGAAGCTGCAAGCACTAAAACAGTGATAAATATTGTTTTTATTGTAAATAGAGAATCTAAACCTAGATATGTCAATATAGCATATCCTCCTAATATTGTTATTGATATAGCACATAAAAAGCCTAAAACTCCTGATGTAATAGCTAATATCATAACATGCATAAGCGGAGCAATTAACCCAATTAGTTCCGCCATAATTCTTATACCGCTTCTACGCATTGTAAACTCCTATTATTATTTATTTTATCTATAATGAATATTAAATTTAATTAAATGGCTATGCTTAAACTTTCACATTTAGTTATGCTTTCTAAATTGCTTTGTTCATTATAAATTTTTGCATACTCTCCATTTAAGTTCATCAATTTATCATGAGTTCCCTCTTCCATTATGATGCCGTCTTTCAAGAAATATATGTGATCTGAAGGTATACAGTTATAAAGTCTATGAGATATTAATATAACAGTTTTTTCTTTAGCAATATCTCTTATAACCTGCATAATACTTTCCTCACTTTCAACATCAACATTAGAAGTAGCTTCATCAAATATGTATATATCAGCATTAAAAAGTATAGCTCTAGCCAAAGCTAATCTCTGTCTCTGTCCTCCGGATAAATTAGCAGCCTTTTCCATTATTACAGTATTAAGACCGTTTTCAGTTTGAAGAAAATCATAAAGCTCAACTTTCTTTAATGCTTCATTCATTTTATTTTCTGTTATAGTATTTCCAGCCATTTTCAAATTATCATATACAGTTCCTTCAAATAAATAACTGTTATGATCAACAACAACTATCTTTTTGTATAAATCATCTTTATCTATTGTATCAAGCTCTATGTCTCCGATTTTTATAGAACCTTTATAATTTTCATTTTTCAAAGATATGTGTCCTGCTATAGTGCTTTTTCCTGAACCTGAAACACCTACTATAGAAACAAATGATTTTTCTTTTATAGTCATATTAATATTTTTTAATATAGTTTTTTCTTTATTATAAGCAAAACTTACATCTTTAAAAGTAATCTCTTCATTTTCTCTATTTATATTATTTACTCTTTTATCATCTTCTTCCATATCAAGTATTTCAAACATTTTATCGCTTGCTGATATTCCATTCATAGCAATATGGAAGAAAGAACCTAAAAGTCTTAAAGGTATAAAAAACTCTGCAGAAAGCATTATTATAGTAAATGTGCCTGCTAAATTTATATTTCCTTTCATATATTCAAGTACAGATATTATTACTCCCAAAGCAGCTCCGCCGTAAGCTATTATGTCCATTATAGTTGTAGAGTTAAGCTGCATAAAAAGAAGATTCATAGTAGCAACTCTAAATTTTTCTGCTTCTATATTCATCTCTTCATTTTTCTTTTCATCAGCTTTATATATCTTTAAAGTTGTAAGTCCCTGCACATCTTCTAAAAATATTTCTCCTAAATCGCTGTAGCTTCCCCAATATTTTTTTAATATTCTCTTAGCAATTTGTACTATAGCTATGATTGATATAGGTATAAGAGGAACACATATTAAAAGTATAACAGCTGATTTAACGCTTATAGTAGAAAGCACGCAAAAAAGCACTATAGGAGCTATCATACTATAGAAAAACTGTGGAAGATAACGTCCGAAATAAGTTTCTAATTGATCAACTCCTTCCATAGATATCTGTACAATTTCACTTGTAGAGAATTTTTCTTTATATCTGCTTCCAAGTGTGAGAAGTTTTGAGTACATTTTTTCTCTTAAAGTTTGTTTTACTCTTCCTGAAGCATGATATGACATATCAGCCATTAAAATATTAAATCTGAATCTCAATATTACTATAACAAAAATAGCGATAGAAACTTTCAATATATCTTCTTTTACAATATTACCTTGGGAAGCTTTTTGTATAATATCCGCCATAAAAATTACAGCTGTTATATTAAGAACTAAATTTACAAGCTGTATTATTACATGCCAGGCTATATATTTTTTAGCATTCCCCATTAATGATATAAGTCTTTTATTAATCATAAACTTTCCTTTATTTTTTATTTTAATATATTAATAAATGGTTCTTTTTATGATTTCTTTTATCATAGAACCATCATAATCTGCATTAATCATAGAACTGATAATAAATGAGAATACTGTATCTATAAATTTATCAGCAGTAAAATTATCATTAAATGCATCAACTCTTACTTTTTTATCATTCATAAGAGTTTTATATAATCCTTCTTTAATATGCTTTTTTACCATATTCATCATATTGATACCTTTGCTTTTATTTTTCCCAAACATCATAGTAGAATGCATAGAGAAAAAACTAGGATATTTTTTACTTCCTTTCTCCAAGCTTTTATAAATAGTATCAACGATATCTAAAAAGCTGTCTGATTCCAAGCAAACATTTAAAGGGTGGAATATATCCATCCATACACTTCCTATAACTTCTATAGTAAGTTCCTCTTTAGATTTAAAATAATTGTATATTGATCCTACGGCAATATTAGATGCTTCAGCAAGAGAACGCATATTTATTGAGTTAAGCCCTCTTTTTTTTATTAGTTCTCTGCTTACTCTCAATATTTCTTCTTTTGAAGTTACAATATTATTCATGTAATATTTCCCCTTTTATAATATTAAAGATAGTATCTTACCCCCATACTCATTCTTCCGAAACCTGCTGTATTTAATTTTGTGGGGTATCCTAGTTTTGATCCGTCAAATATATCATGAAGTCCTCCACCAAATTCTAGGACTATAGCAACATGTCTGCTTACATTAATATTAAATCCAGCACCGCCTCCTACTTCCCAATATAAAGGCGTTGTAAATAAAAACTTTCCGCTTTTATCTGCTTCAAACGATAAAAATCCGAAACTTACAAAAGCAAAAGCATATCTTGATATACTAATTTCTCCTGTATATACATCGCTTCCTCCGAAAGTTATTTTCTGCATCATACCTAATTGATACATATCCGGATTATCATCATATATTTTAGAACCTATTATTGAGGTATAGCTTTTCATTTCAAAATTATTATATTTAAATAATTTAAATCCAAATTCTATATTAACACTAGTTTTTATAGTATCAGCACTGCTGTAAAGTCCTATAGAAAAAAATCTGTTATCAAGTCCTGATGATAATTTATTCTTTTTATCTTCTTCTGAATAAGCAATATCAAATAAACTTAATGAAATAATATTTATTACAATAATATATTTACATATTTTCATAATTACACCCAAATAATTAATTTTCTTTATCTAATTCAATACTAGTTTCCATATCGTTGTTATTGTATTCTTTTGTAGTTTTTATATATACAAAGAAATATATATATTTTATTAATAGAACCACAACTAATGCTATTCTGGCATGCAAATGATTTATAAATATGAATGCTATTGAAAGCATAATAGTAACAGGTATAAGTATGCTGAGTTTAGATTTTAAAGTCATAGTTTTTGATTTAACAAAACTTTCTAAATGCTTTTTATAAAGATTAGTTGATATAAACCAATCATGGAATTTTTTAGAACCTTTAGCAAAAAAGAAACCGGATAGTAGTAAAAAAGGTGCTGTTGGGAGTATTGGAACTACTACACCAACAATACCTATACCCATAAATAAAAAACCTAAAGATATAAATAATATTCTCATAATTCTACCTTTATACTGAACAATGTTCAGTATTTGAATAAAATAAAAGTCCAATATGTGTTGCCTAAAGCAGTTATATTGAACAATGTTCATTGTAAACTATATTTAAATTTTGTCAATTAAAAAATCATTATTTTTTTATTATTATTATGATTGTTCAGATGAAATAGGGTAGTGAGTAAGATCATTAGTTGGATTTTACTCACTTTTTATTTTTTATGATTATAAAGTTTTTTTCTTAGTATCATTTCTATTTAAAGCTTCTTTTAATAATTCTCCATTAGGGTATATTTCTTTACACATATTAATATATTTCTGATAATTTGCTTGGTCTTTTTGTTTAAAATAATACTGAGATATCCAAACATAAGACAAATATTTTTGATATTTTTCTTTTGCATTTAGTAAGGCATCGTTAAAATATTGAAATGCTTTTTTATCGCTTCCGCCGGCTATTGCAGGAGCATGCATATATCCTACTCCTGTTCCAAGAAGTGCAAAAAAGTTTTTATTATCTTTTTCTAGTATTTTTTTATATATATCTTTGCTTTTAGATCCGAAAGAAATTTTTTCAGAAAGTCCTGAATAATAAACAATATAATTCATAAGTTCAGATACGCTTATCAAATAATCTATATCATTAGATTTTTCATAATCTTTATTTTGATTTATAGCATCTTTTAAGTAGTTATATTTTTCTTTTTCATCAGTCATGGTTTTTGCTTTGATAAGAGAATATATATTTTTATAAGTTTGTGAATTATTATTTTCTATACTTTTAATATTGTAGCTTGATGAATAATAATCATTATAAAAATTATTAATGTCTTTTGAATTATAAGAATATAAAAGGCTTGCTAATATAAGCATAATTATCATAGTTTTCATAGCGGTATCCTAATTTATTTTTAATTGAGCCGTCATTCTAATATCAAAAATAATAAAAAGCAAGAAAATAATAATTTTTGCATAAAAAGTTCATTTTGAAATATTATAATTTTTTAATGCATTAAAATTGAATATAAAATTTATTTCGTATTGTAGTCTGATTATAGTATAGCAATAATAATAAGCTTATTTAAAAGTCTATTATTATTGCTATTTATTAAAAAATTATCTTCTTATATATCTTGAATGCATTTATCCTATAAACTCTATTCTTTCATAGCTAATTTATCAGAGGCTTCATTTTTAGAAATATTTTCTCTGTCAGATATTTCAAATATTTCAAGTATTCTATTGTATATTTTTCTGTTGCACTTTTAGCTGCTTCATAGTTATAAGAAGGGTTTTCCATAGCAACATTTATAACTCCTCCTGTATTTGCAACATAATAAGGAGCATAAACAATGCCTTTTTATTTCAATATTCTTCTATGATTGGATTCTTTAGGAACGTTATTAGCAGATCCTACTATAACTTTACATTTTAATTTTGGTATAGTATCATCATTTATTATAGCACGCAAATATATCTACATCTTGTTAGTATATTGAATTAATATCAACTTATTTTGCTTCATAAAGTTCAATAGCTTTTTTTACTTTATCATTATCAATATCAAATACAAATAAATGACATTATCCTTAGCTAAATAATCGCATAATATCAAACCTACATGTCCGAGTCCTTAAATAGATATTTTTTCCATCATAAATTATCGCTTCTAAAACCTTTTAAGGCACTTTCTTTTATAGCTATATAAACTCCGTAAGCAGTCATAGGAGAAGGATATCCTGATTTGATTCTAAAATTAGTTTCTTTAGCAACATATTCCATTTTTTATGTACTTATGTTTAAATCTTCAGCAGTGATATATTTTCCATTTAAAGATTCTATAAATCTTCCGTAAGATATCCAAAAAAGTTAATTTCATTTAACTTTTTTATTATAAGCAATTATTACAGTTTTTCCTCCTTTTAAATCAATCCCATCACAAGCTGATTTTTAATACATTTCTTTTGCAAGTATTAAAACATCTTATATAGCTTACCTTTCACTATTATAATTACAATTTTTTCAAATATGTATATTTTTTAGGTATTAATTTAGGTAATATTTTTAATATATTTTTTATAAAAAAATATTAATTTAATAAAAAATATGTTAAATATTTTTACTAATTTAATTGATTTTTGTTATATAAATATAGTTTAGTTAGGTTATTTTGTATGAAAAAACAAGATGTAAAAAATAATAAAATAAAAGTATCAAAAGAAGAATTAGAAGCAAAAGAAATTCCTTTACTGTTTAGTGTTGTAAATTTTTCTTCAAATTTACATATTTCTATGTATGTTGATAGTATAGGTATTAAAACATCAGAATCTTCGTATAGGGCTATGATGTATTCTGAAGTAAACAGGAATATTAGTGAAGAGTATCTACTGAATTCTAAAAAATCATCAATAGATTTGACATCGTTGCTAAACGTTGGAAATTATTCGTTATTTCCTATAGGGGCTTCTCTTAGTAATAGGAAACTATTAGAAGATGATGTTCATAAAAAAGGAAATGCTATTAAGCTGCCAAATTATAAAAATCTTAATGCTCCTATAGGTGCTGTAATAAGATCTAGAAGAAGTAGAAGAGATTTTAAAGGTGAAGCATTAACATTAGTAGATTTGTCTACTTTGTTATATTATGGAGACGGTATCTCTGGAGATTTTAGTTTTAATTTTCCTAAAGAAGATTATGGTACTATAACTTTGGGCGATGAGTATATATCTAAAGTCCGTACAGCTCCTTCAGGCGGAGGTCTTTATCCTATATATCTTTATATTGTGGCATTAAATATAAAAGGTATTGAAAAGGGTGTATATAAATATATGCCTTATACTCATTCTCTTGAAAAGATAAAAATATTTAGTGATGAAGATGTAGAAAATTATTGTAAAGATAATGTATTCGGTGGGGGAATAGATTTAAGAAAAACAGCTTTATCTGTTTATTATGTTTATAGCTTGTTTGAGAATACAAGAAAGTATGGGGATATGGCATTGTCTTTTGCTTTGATAGAAACAGGTGAAATAGCACAAAATATACAGCTTGCTGCTGCTGCAAGCGGTATTTCAGCATGCGATATCGGAGGATTTAATAAGTCTCTATCTGAACAATTATTAAATATAGATGGTCAAACTAATCATGTTGTTCACTTGACTTTATTGTCAAAATGATATATATTTAATTTAGGTGAATAAAATGGATAATAAAAATATTAAACTTTATGATAATGTAAGTGTTTTTTTTAATTCTAATGATGAGATTAGATTTAGAAAGGGGATATGGAATTTTGAAGAAGCTACTTTAGGGCTAAATGATTTAAGTGATAATATAAAAGAAGCTTTAATCTTCTTTGCTAAAGAACTTTTTGATGATAAATTAATTTGTTTTGATGATATAGTAAAGAAATTTTCTCTTAATGAGAAAGACAGTAATTTTTTGGATGAAATTATATCTTCTCTTATAGGTAATAGATTTTTAGAGTATGATGATAAAAAAAATAACATGCTTAATACAGTTTATGAGTTTATAGGTGAATACTTTTATGATATACCAGATGAAAGTAAAGTACAGAAAAATAAAATAATGTTTATCACTGATAATGACAGATTAAAAGAGTATGCCAAATTAACTTCAGAAGATTTGTATATGAATGTTGCTATGATGGATTCTGATAATATAAAAGATCTTGAAAAAGCAAATCTTACAGATACAAGTGATGCTATTGAAAATATTGAAAATTATAAAGAACTAAGCAAATTATTTGATGGTATAGCATGTGTTGTTGTAAGTGTAGAGAAACCTAGATTAAATTTGCTTAGAAATATAAATAGACTTCTTCTTGATAAATCAATACCAATAGTTATATCGATATTAGATGGACCGTTTTTAAATATTACTACTATAAAAGGTAAAGAGACTGGTTGTTATGAATGCTTTGAAAATAGGGTGGTAGCTAGAAATGAAAGTTTGTCGGTTTATAATAAATTTGTAAAACAAACTATGGATTTTAAATTAAACAGTAAAAAAACTTATATAACACCTATTTTGCAGACATTTACTTCTCTTGCGTTATACGAGGCATTTTTATTTGCAACTATAGGTAGATGCAAACTTGCAGGACGAGTTATAAATGTTTATATGCCTCTAATAGAAATTCAGATTCAGGATTTACTTAGAGTACCTTTTTGTCCAGCATGCGGTCATATAAGTAAAGCTAAATATGATGAGATGTATACTTCGTCAAGAAAAATAATAGAAAATCTTTCTAGTAAAGTTATAATAAATGGATGATATATGATTAATTACTATCCAAATCATAAAAATATATTAAACAAATTTAATTCTATTTGTGGACACCAAACAGGAATTATGAATTCTCTTATTATAATGCAATCTAATTCTATTATATCTGAGAATATGAATACATGTACTGCAATGCTTCCTGATTATCATAAAATATTATTAGGAGATAATGTTGAGGTTAATTATCACCTTTCAGGTTATGGTATTTATAGAGATGAGGCTATTATAAGGTTATTAGGTGAAGGTGTAGAGAGATATGCATTATTTACTTCAAATTTGTATTTTGAAGAAAAACTAAAATACGCTTCTTATAATCAGTTAAAAAAAGAATACCCTAATAATGTAATACCATTTGAATACATTAAAATATATAGTGATGATGAATGTCAAAAATTAAATAGTATTGGTATTTTAGAAAATATAACAGAGGATGATATATTATCTTGGATACTTCTTCCTTCTTTATTTGACAAAGAGAAAGAATATTATATGCCAGCACAGAATTTCTTTTTATCTCATCCTATTAGAAGAGATAAGGGGGAAAAGGTATTTATAAGCGGATTTTCAAAAGGAAGTGCAAGTCATAAGAATATACCTCTTGCTTTAAAATCAGCTATAACTGAAATAATAGAATGCGATGCATGTATGATAAAATGGTATACAGAAAGTAATGTTAAAGAAGTTATAATTGATGATGATATTCTTAATGACGCTATAAATAGTATTTTGAAAGATATTGATTATAATGTTAGAGTTTTTGATTATACAGTTGATGAAAAGTTAGGATATGTTTTTACCGTTATGCTTGTTAATAAAAGTGAAGAATCTCCTTACATTGTAGTTGGAGCTTCTTCAGGGCTTAATCCTAGAAAAGTAATATATAGAGCTTTTATGGAGGCTTTAGCTATACTTATCTTAAATATTAATGGTCCTTTATCAATGCCATTAGATTATTTGGAGACTGTGTCTCAAAAAAGCTATATTAACCTTGATAGTAATGTTAATTATTGGGGTGATCTTATAGATAAAGAAAAAAAATTGAAATTTATTGATAGTAAAATTAAAGATAAAATTGAATTAAGTAAATATAAAAACCTAGAAGTAGATACCAACTCCGATTTGGAATATTTAATAAAAGGACTTCATAGTATATCAAAGTATGCTGTTTATTTAGATATTACCCCTGTTGAAATATATGATAAGGGTTTACATGTTATTAGGGTGTATGTTCCTGAGCTTATTCAGATGTCTATGCCGGCTTTTCCTTATAATAAGCATCCTAGAATTATTGCAAATGGAGGCGTTTCAAACAATGAATTTCCACACCCTCTACCTTGATAAAATTCTTGTGTTACTTTCTGTTTCTTTTCCAACTTCTTTAACAGGAATATTTATTAAATTACATTTTGATAGAATAAATAGAATTTTTCCAAATACTTTAAGTCATCTAATATTTGTTTTAATAGTATTTTTTACAGGATATGTGGGTTATATAAATTATAATGTTAATGTTTATTTTATTATTTTAGCTTTTATTATGTCTTTTGTATGTATAGGTATAGAAATTTTTGAGGCAATGCTCGTTCATTTTTTTAAATATAAATTTTGGATAAAAAATATAGAAATTCATGAAGTAATTGAAAAAAATAACATACTGTCTGATACGATAATTATATTTCTTGGAGTTTTGTGTGAGGAGATAATTTTTAGGCAGGTATTTTTTAATATTACATATAATTTACTAGGTATTAATATCTATGTTGTGGTTATGCTTTCAGCATTTATATATTCTATTAATCATATATATTTTGGAACTAATGTTGTATTACAAAAATTTATTATAGGAATTATATATTCTTTATTATATGTATATTCATCTTTTTGTATAGTGATACCCACAATTACTCATTTTGCACAGAATTTTATTTTATATATATTGTCATTCAAAAGAAATAAAAGAGAGGCATTAAATTGATATTTTTGAATCTTTTACCATATATAGCCATATCTTTTCTATTAGGAATTATAATTAAATTTTTAAAACACACTAATATAATTAATAATATTTGTTTCAATGTAATGAATTATAGTAAACTTGAATATGATGAAATATATGTTTATGTAAGTACTTATATATATTGGCTGTTCATGATTATTTTTGCTGTTATAATAAGTATTAGGAAAGAACAAAATATTTTATCATATTTAATTATAGATAAAAAATATATAATTTATATTTTTATAAATATTTTTGCTATTATTTCTTCATTTGAATTAATCATTAGTATATTAAGTCTAATTAGTATAGATATAAAAAATAATATATTTAAAAATGTATTATTAATACCTTATATTTCTTCACTTTACTACTTAAAGGGAAATAATAAGTGGACATTAATTATGTTGGAAAGTATAATAAAATCTATATTTTTTAATGGAGTATTATATTTTGCTATAAAAAAAGAATTTAATGAGTATAATATTTTTACAATTATATTTATAATATGTTTATTATCTATATTAGAGGAAATTTTGAGATTAAATAGTATAAAACAATTTTTGATATTGACAATAATTTGTTTTTTTATTATATTTATTAATAGTATAATAATTGAATATACTAAAAGCTTGATACCGTCTGTATTGGCAACTACGTTTTTTAGTATTTATTATATTGGGCATATTGATAATATGCTAGCTAGTTATAATAAACTTAGATATTAATTTTTTATAAAATTAATATAAATTAAATAAAAGGAGTTTCTTATGAAATATTCTTCTAAATTAAGTACAACTTGTTCTTTAAAAAGTCAATCTGTTGTATTGGCTCCAGGCGGTTGCTGCTGTTCTTGTTGTTGTTCTTGCTGTATAAGTGTAACAGTATCTAAATAATTTATTGTTATATCTTAAGTAAGAATAAGTCTGCTATATTATTTTTTTAATATAGCAGGCGATTTTAAAATAAAGTTGGATATTATGGAAATTTTAATTAGTGCTAATAACATAAAAAAAAGTTTTAATAAAAGATTAATATTAAAAAATGTTGATTTTAATATTAATAAGGGTGAAGTTGTAGCAATTGTTGGCCCTAATGGATCTGGTAAAACTACTCTTATAAATATACTACTAGGTATATTAAAACCTGATTGCGGAGAAACAAAAATAAATATAGATAATTATAAAAAACATATAGGTATTCAGCTTCAATCTACTCCATTTTTTGAAGGTTATAGTGTAAGAGATAATATATTAATGTTTTCAGCTCTATATGATATGAAAATTAGTGATGAAGAAATAGAAAACATTACAAAAAAATATGGATTAGATCAAAAAACTCTTGCTATAAAACTTTCAGGTGGAGAGCAGAAGAAACTTGCTATAATGATAGCTACTATGCAAAATCCAAGTTTGCTTATATTTGATGAACCTACAGCAAGTTTAGATCCAAGAGAAAGATATAATGTAAAAAATATGATATTGGAACTTGTGAAAGAGGATAAAACTATACTTTTTACTTCTCATGATTTAGAAGAGGTTGAGGATATAGCCAGTAGAATAGTATTTTTATATAAAGGAGAAATATTAGAAAGCGGAACTAAAGATGAACTTTTAAAGAAATATAATTTTGATAGTTTAGAGAAGGTCTATTTACATATTACTAATTCTTAATTTTGAATTATAATAAAATTATTAAATTTCTTAATTTTTATTTCATTATATAATTTTGATTTTTAATATTATAAATATTAATATATTTATTTAAAATAAGTATGAAATTTAAATTTATAAAATTTCAGTTTTTATTATTACTATAATCTGTGTTTGTTTTATTATAAATAAATTATTAGGTATATAGTCTGTATGTTTAGTATGATAAATCAATATCAATAATAAAGTATGATAATCAAATTAATAATAAGATATATATTTATATAAAAGAGAGAATAATTATGAAAACTATATTTAAACTTACAATGAAAAAAGCTATAAGAGACCCTTTCCTTATATTTTGGTCTATATTCTTTCCTTTAGTTATAGTTATATCAATGGGAATCTTTTTCAAAATGGAAAGTTATACTATTCATATACTTACTGCTATGAGTTGTGTTAGTGTACTTGCTTATTCATTTATGACTACAAGTTTTAATGTTCTTAGTCAGAGAAGAAGAGGGGTTTATAATCTACTTAAAGTAACACCTCTTCCTTTATATAAATATATAATAAGTTTGTCATGTGCTTGGGTGATAATATCTATTATAAGTTGTTTATTTGTATTTTGTGTATGTGCTTTATTTTTTAAATTAGAGTTTTCTTTTGTTTCTATACTTTTATTTTTGCCTGTAATTATATTTGCATCTTTGCTTTATATATTTATAAGTTTCTTTGTTTCTAGTTTGGTAAAAACTAATGAAGTAGCAAGCATATTGTATAATATTATATTAATGGGATCTATGTTTTTGAGTGATGGATATTATTCTTTATACAATGCTCCAAATATAATAAAATTTTTAAGTAAATTAAATATTTTTCAGCATTTTTTGAATGCTTTTAGAGGTGCTTTTTATTTTGATTTTTATGCATATTTTACAGGAATAGCTGTAATTTTAGTATGCTTAGTAGTTGCTTTGATACTTGCTGTTAATACTTTCAGATATGCTGATAAATAATAATGGACTTGTTTTGAAATTACTTTATAAAATTATATCTATAATTTTATTTATATAATAATATTTTATATATTGTATAATCAATGATTTTAATCTAGAAATATAGAGTTTTGTGCTAAGCATCAGATAATTGAGTACATAATATGTTTTATCTTAATACTGAAGTATCTACTAGATAAAAGAACTGAGGTTTATGAGGTACACATAGTACTTGTGTAAATCCACTACAAATTAAAAAACTAATTTTTGATAAATTTAAAATTTTTTTTTTAGTATACTTTATGTAATATATTAATAGTTAAAAAATTACAATAATTTCATATATAACTTTCTCAACTAGTTTTGAAGAGGTATAAATTATTTTTTGGTTATTGAAAAAATCGTATATTTTTTTAGTTATAAAAAATAATTATAATTAGTATAAGCTTAATATTAATGTATAATATATAAAGTTATATAATAAGATATCAGATATACGCTATTGTTTGAATTTTTTAAAAGATAATGATTCTTATAGTTATGAACTTTATAAATTAATTACTGGTAAGAGTTATAGAGAATATGAGATTACTAGCATACTTTATACAGTGCTATAAGAAGATTTGAAGCCAGAACTTAATAGAAAGTTATTATGGTGCTGAAAGTTACTTAGGGATAATAAAATATTATAAGATTACAGAAGAAAAAAATATTTTTGCAGGATAGAAATACGGCTATTCAGTAAAAAATAATAGATAAACTTTTTCATATTCAATATATATTGTATATATAGAATGTTATGAAAAAATATTATGATAGATTATTTTTGTAATGAATAAAAAATAAATACTATAATACTCAAAAATTATATATCATATGAGAGAGGTTATAAATTATTTATATATGAAAAGCAAGAATATATAAATAATTCTAAAGAAGAAGCTTTTGAAAAGGCTCTAGATCTTTCGGAGATGTAGATTCTCTTCTTGAGGAATTATCAAAGGATACAAAAATAATTAATAAATATAGATTATATTTATTTGTTGGTATTATTGATATTGTTATTGTGGTATTTTTTAGTTTATTATTATGCTTTATATCTAAAATAATAAAAATATAGGATTTTTTATTATATAATAATCAATTGATTGTTAGTATATTTTTTATTATTTATTGAATAATTAGTATTTTTTTAGTCATAGTGATACAGTTTATTAATATTTGTAATATATACAGAATAGTAGAATATAGTTATAATGATTATAAAATAAATTTGAAATATTTTATAATAAGTTTTATTATTATATATATCTGTATTTATATTTAATATGTTTTTTTATTCTTCATCATATTCGGTTTGCATTTTTTATTATGAACTTTTTATCTTTGACTGTGTTTTTATTTCATCAATTTTTTAAAAATTATTACAAAAATATTAAAAAGAAATATACTAATACCAAAGAAGTTATTCAGCAATTATATGAAATGAAAGATATTCTAAATTCTAAAGTTCGCATTATGTTAAAAATAGAATAAAATATAAAAAATAATCAGCAAATTTATAGATTGACTTGTAAATATTGATGAAGTTTTTGAGGATATCAGTAAAGATGCAAAAATTGTTCATAATTTATATATAAAAATATTAACATCTTTAATATAATATTTTTCTACAGCTATTTTAGCATTTATTTTTATTTAGTATTATTTATATAGTTATTTACTCTTTTTGGAATTTCTCTGATAATATAAAACCGAAAATAATAAAATATAGTTATGATATATATAAAATTAATTTAAAAAACTCTATTATTGCTGTTATCATTTATTCTGTAATAATGATTATTATGAATATAATCACTGCTAAGTATAATAATTATTTGTGGTTTATTTTGGCTTTCAATGGAATATTAAATTGGACTATTTCTATAATTGCAGATTATAATTTATTTAGAAGTAGAATATCTGAATATAAGCAATAAAAACATTAATATTTTACACAAAGTATATTGACAGACATAATACTTTTGTTATAATATTAAGATAAGATAAATAGCAGGCGTATTGTATTTTATGAAAAAATTGTTATTTGTATTTTTGATATTATCAAGCTTTCTTTTTGCTCAGAATGATTTTGTAAACTCAGGTTTCCATTATAGTTATAATTATTTTGGATTTCCATTTTCTGTAGATTTTGGATATGCATATAAGAAAAATTCACATTTTGTATACATTCCTCGTATTGGTATAAGTTTTGATTATGGTGCGGAATCATCATTTGGAATATTTGCTAATGCTGGAATGGAATATAGATACAGAAGATTTTTTATAGATTTGAATTATAAACAAGGAATAACACCTCCATTTGCTACATTTAATTATAAAGATTTGGAATATTACGGACAATTAAAATTAGGATACTCTTTTGATAATGTTATGATTTTCTATGGTATGAATATAGGTAAAATGGTAGCTTCAGAAAGAGAGGTTTATAGATTAAGTTCTATATTTAAAATTAATCAAAGTATTGGTTTAAGTTCTACATTTGTTGATGATGGAGTTAATAAATTAAAATTCAATGCTGGTGTAGGTGCTAGTATTATACCTAATGAAAAACAGTATTCTTATAATGTTTCAGCCAGTATTCCTTATTCATTCTTTCATTATTGGGGAGAACTTGGAATTATGCCTTATATAGGATACAGTGCTTATTTTGATAAAAGTGAGAAAAAATATTCTATTGGTTTTAAATATTTATACTCTCTTATGATGATGCCTTTATCAAATTTAGAGGCACATGTTAAAAATATGGACTTTCTTACATTTGCTCATTTTGAATATAAATTTTTTATGAGATTTCTTCCTTCTGGTTTTAATGATATATACTTAGTAGCTTTTGGAAATGTAGGTTATGGAAAATATTTTGAGGAGAGTATTGACAAAGGTAATTTGTTATATGTAGTAGGAGGCGGAATAGGATATAATCTTTACGGCACAACACCTTTACAATTAACTTTCGGTGTTGATAATAATAATAGTTTGGTTATGAATTTGATAATTAGCACTATAGTATTTTAATATTTTGGAGTTTATTGTTAATGGTAAGTATTAAAAATAAAATAATATTTTCTTTTATATGCTGTGTACTTTATATTGTATGTTCTTTAGTGCCTTTTTTTATGAATAATTTAAATATTAATGAAAACAATAAGAATTATGTTAGTAATTCTTATTAGAATCGTGCAGTATTTAAGGAGGATTTAATATGATGAGAAAGATTTTGACAGTTTTATTTTTATCTTTTATTTTTAGTTTTTCAGCTTTTTCATACAGCAGAGATTTTAACGAGCTTTATAATCTTTATTATATGGCTAATGCCAATAAAGAAGCTGAGTTAAATCTTGCTATAGAAAAAATGAAGAATGCAAATGTTGGAAAAATAGAAAAGCAAACTTATGATAATCTTATTTTACTAATGGATATATATATGAATCCTAAAAGTAAAAGAGAGGCTTATAAATTATTGAATAATAACATAAAAAAGAATACCCCTCTTTTATCAGAGAAAGATGCAGATTATATGGCTTCTGTTGCTGATGTGATGAGCGGAGCTATTAATTATTCTTCATTTAATGAAGTTATAAAATTTTCAGGAAAAGCAGGGGAGATATATGATAATGCTTTAAAAATTAATGCCAATCATTTTCCATCACTTTTGGGTAAGGCTATACTTACAGCATACAGTCCTGAATTTGTAGGAGGCGGAATAGATAAAGCAATTCCAATATTTAAAAAGGCTGAAATCAATGCCAAAGAGAAATGGGAAAAACATACAGTTTATTTATGGACTTCTCAGGCTTATTTTAAAAATAATGATAAAACCAATTATGATAAGTATATAAAAATGGCAAAAGATATTTTTCCAGAAGGAGTTTTTATAAAGAATGTTATTGATATGAACGCTAAAGGAAAAGGAATGTTTAATTAAATAATAAAATAATAATTAAGATATATTGTACATGTTTATGAAATTAAAAGTTATATATTTTATATAAAAAGCTTTGCTTTTTGCCGCAGGTGTGGTTTTGTATGTATATACTTTGCTAAAAGAAGTGGTGATGGTCAGTTACCATAAATAATAAAAATATAAGAACCACTTTTTTATAAACTTAAGATATATATATTGTTTGAGGATAAGAAAATAAGGATATTAAAATGTTTAGAGTGATTGTTTTGATTTTTATTAACGCTTTCTTTTTATGCGGATTATATGGAGAGATTTCAAGCGAGGCCAATGCTGTATTAAAAGAAATAGATAATAAAAATAATGAATACCATTCAGGAACAAGACTTGTAAGAACTAGCGAAGCTAAAGATATCTTAAATAGAGTTAATAATAGTAATTTAAGCGAAGAAGAGAAAATGCATTTAAGTATAGAATGCTACACTCTTTGGGCTAATGTGTCTATTGCAAGCGGAACTTTTGAAGAAGATTATAAGACTTTGGGTGATATATATAATAACCTAAAAAAAGATAAAGTTTTCAAAAAAGGTTCTTCAGATATTTATGCTGCATTCGCTAATTTTGCAAACTCATTTACTTCACTTGCATTTTTTAATAAAAAATATCCTTATAGTGTAATAGTTGATATGTATACTTATTCACGTTTGGCTTTATTAAAAGATAAAAATAATATAAAGGCAAAACAAGTATACGGAATGTGGCAGATAGCTACTTTGGGTTTTTATAATAATGCTGCTTTTTATTCTGTAATAAGTTCTTTAAATGATACAAGTAATTTGCCAGATTATATGGTTTATAGGGCTTATATTTACAGGTCTATGGCATATATGAAAGTAAATGAAACTGGTAAAGCTTTTAAAGAATTAGATGAAGCTTTAAAAATGTATCCTAAAGGCTTTTACGGATATTTATTAAAAGGTTCTTATGATAAAGGTAAGGACGGATTTTTAAGTGCGGAGGGTGCTGATTTTTAATTATGATAAAATGCAAAAATATTTCAAAAATATATAAAACTAAAGATTATAATATAACAGCAAATAAAAATATAAGTTTGGAAATAAAAGACGGCGAAATTGTATGGGTAGCTGGAGTTTCAGGAGCTGGTAAAAGTACGCTTCTTCATATATTATCAAGTATAGATATTCCTACAGAAGGTTCTGTTTATTGGAATGATAATGAGGTTTCAAAACTAAGTGATAGAGAAAGAAGCAATTTTAGGCTTTCAAATATAGGTCTCATTTTGCAGTCGCTTGAGCTTTTAAAAACTCAGAGTGTATTTGATAATGTTGCATTGCCTCTTAAGTTTTTAAATGAAAGTTATTCTAATATAAATAAAAAAGTTAATGAAATATTAGAAAACTTAAAAATAGATAATTTAAAAAATAAAAAGCCGGAACAGCTTTCAGGAGGACAGAAACAGAGAGTTGCAATTGCAAGAGCATTGGTAAGCGAAGCCCCTTATATATTCGGTGATGAGATTAGTGCTAATTTGGATACTGAAACAAGTAAATTTATTTATGAATATATAAGAAACACTATAAAGAAAAGAAACGGTATAGGATTTTTTATTTCGCATGATGAATTGATAGAAGATTATGCGGACAAAAAATATATTATGAGAGATGGGGGGGTAACATAAAATATGAAATAAAATTTTATTAATAATTATAATTGGGTAGATAAATGAATATAATAAAATTAGCATTCGACAATCTCTGGTATAATAAAACCAGAACTATTTTGAATATGATACTTATTATAGTGTCTTTTGTATCTCTTATGATGATAAGTGGATATAATAACTTCACAAAAGAAGGTATTATTACCAGTATCAATACAAGCGGAGGTTCTGTTGTAATAGCTGATAAATCTTATTGGGATAATAAAAGCGAAAAAATTAATATGCTTAATAACAATGATTTTGAAGCAATTTATAAAAAGCTTGATACTATAAATGAAGTTAATGATTATCAGAAAAAGCTTGACATAAGCGGGCTTATAGGTAATGAAAATAAAAGCAAATTCTTTTCAGGTTATGCCTATGAAAAGCCTTCAAAAATAATGTCATCAGTTTCTTTAAAAGTGGGAACTCCTATATTTGACGATGACATTAGTACAATGGTTTTAGGTAAAGATTTAGGAGAGTTTTTTAATCTTAATTATGATGAAGAGCCTTATTTAAATTTGATGACTGATTTTGGAGACGGTATAAATTTAGGTTCTTTAATGGCTGTTGGTTTAATATCTTTAAATAATAGTGCAGCTGATGAAATTACAATATATAGTCCTCTTAATGCAGTATATGAAGTATTTGGGCTTGAATATGGTAATGCACATAATTTATTAGTATATTTAAAAGATTATAAAAAAGCAGAAGAAATAAAAAATGATCTTAATAAATATTTTAATGAAAACAATTTAAATTATGAGGCTAAAGATTGGAAGGATTTGAATGCATTCTTACTTTCTGTTATTGATATGAATACTAATAATTATTTAATAGCATTATTTATATTAAGTATATTAGTATTTGTTTCAGTTATGCAAATGCTTACAACAAATTTTTTAGAGCGTTTAAATGAATTTGGTACTATGAGAGCTTTGGGTATAAATATAAAAAATGTAACTTTGCTTTTATTTTTGGAAATTATTATAATGGCAGTATTGAGTTCTGTTATTTCAATAATAATTTCTTATGGAGCTTCAGGTATATTGAATGCTTCAAATTTTATAATGAAATTTCCAGGTGCTACAGACGGTTATCCTTTAAGTTTATTACTAACATTTAAAGATACTGTTTTAATATTTGCATGGGTATTATCTGTATCAATATTAGCAGGTATTTATCCAATAATAAAGGTTATAAAAATGCCTATAATAGAGGTGATAAAGTATGTGTAAAAAAACAATAAAAATTTTATTAATAATAAGTGTTTTATCTTTTAATTTGTATAGTCAGGATATATTTAATGATTTTGTAAAAATTTACAATAGAGACGGAAAAAGTTATAAGATGTCCGGAACTTTTACTGATATAAAAGACGGTAAAAAGAAGGTTAATGATTTTGATATGATAGTAGGAAAAGATTATAAATTAATGTATTTAAAAAATAATAATACTCTTTTTCTTGCTAATAATCAGGGATTTTTTGTTCAGTCAAAAGGTCAGATTTCTCCTTTAAAAATTTCTGGAAGTTATATTGTAACGGGTGCTGCAAATATGAATGATTTGATGTCTATTAATTTTATTGATGACTATGAAGTAGAAAAAATTGTCAGTACTGAAGAAATAAATTTAGTAAAGAAAAATAAGAGTGTACCTTATTCCAAAGCTATTTTAAAAAAAATGTCTGGAGGATATACTATAGACTTTTTTGATAATAGCGGAAAGGCTTTGAAAAGAGGAATATATAAGATAAGTAATAATTATTTTAATGACATGGAGTTTTATAATTTGATTATCAATAAAAATATAAGTACTGTATGTCATGTAGAAAAAATAGAATCTTCAAGTTATTCAAGCTCATATTTTAGAAGTGATAATATGAAAATGCTTTTTGGTTTGTTTAAATAATAATAAAAAATAATGAAAGATACTTTGATTAATAGATTAATAGTATATTTAACTTTTTTTATATTTGTTGTATCATCCATAGCATTTGCTGATATATCTCCTAGATTTGGCATAAAGAATAGTTTTAATTATATAGATTTAAAAGAAAATGAATATCTAGGAGATTCAATATTTAGTAATGATACATATATATATTTAGGTTTTGAATATCTTGACAATAATTTTTATTTTTCATTTAAACCTGCAATTAAAATATATACTAAAGATAATACAGAATTTATTTATGATAATGGAAGTATTATAAAACAAAATGATAATAAAGCTTATGCTTCTTTTACATTCGATGAAATACAATTTAATTATATAAATGAGATTTTAGGATTTTATATAGGAAAGAGGAAATTTCATTTCGGAGAAGGTTTTAACAGGCAATATATGTTTGTTGGTGAAAGTGTACTTTATAATGATTATGAGTCTTTATATAATACGGAGCTTAATTTTTATCAAGGAAATATTACTCATTCAATAGGATTCATTACAGACACTAAATCAATAGATTTATTAAAAGAGCCGAACTATTATACTTCTTGGTATTATTTAAAATATTCTTCATCTCATTTGGGATTAATGGGTATAACAAAATACACTTATGATTTACAAAAGAAAAATAATTTAATGCTTGGTTTTGAGACTTCATATATATTCGATATAGGTTTTAAACTTTATGGAAATGTTACTTATAATATTTTAAGCAGTAATGATATAGGAAAGAGTCTTAATGATATAAAAAGTTTATTAGGTATTAATTATACTTTTATTTATAATTATAATTTGATACTTAGTCCTTATGTAGAATATTTTTATGAGGATAGTCATTCATTTTATTCTGTAGGGCTTTATTTATCTTTCCTTAACAATTTATTTAATATAATAACTTATTTCTCTCATTCTCCTGGTTATAAAATGGATTTAGATACCAAACTTCTTATTAATTATAATAATTTTAATTTTACTTTTAATTATTATACTCCTTTCAATAATGATGAAATTTTAGAGCATACATTTGAAATATCATTGGAATATAACTATTAACGCTATATTATTATTAATTATTAATAATATTTTAATTATGAAAAAATTATATTGACATAGTAAAATATATATGTATAATCCTATACCTTAGGAGGGTTATATGAATAATAGTTTTTTAAAATTTTATTTATTTTAATTGCACTAAATTTATTATCTATAAGCTACGGCAATGAATACACATATGCTACGCCTGTAGATTCTAAATGGTATGGTACTTATATTGTGTCAGCAGATGATCAAGAAATAAAATCTGATATGAAAATATTAGTAGATGAACAAGGTATAACTCTAAGTATCATTGTAAATGGAAAGCAAATAGATAGTACAACTATGACAAATGATGTGATAATAAAAGTATCAGATAATATTTATAAAAATAAAACAGTTATTAAAAATGGTCAAGCGGTATATATTGAATTTATATTTACAGATACAGCAGTTACAATGAATAATTATACAGAAGGAGAATTGATAAATTCATTGATTTTAGAAAAACAATAATTGCTATAATAAATGAAAGTTTGATAAAAATAATGATAATATAAAAGTCTAATTTTTAAAGTTTAATAAATGTGAAAACTTTATATTGACATAGTAAAAAATACATTTATAATCCTATACTTTAGGAGGTATGTATGAAAAGTAATATTTTTAAACTTTTATTTATTTTACTGACACTAAGTTTAATATCTTTAAGCTGCAGTATGTTGGATGTAACAGGTTCAGATAATGGTATAGAAAAAGAGTACAGAGGCAATAGATATTCAGGTAATCTTACCGATGATGAAGGGCAATCTTCAAAAGCTGAAATTGTTATAAACAGTGATGGTTCTTTTGATTTGAATTTGAACGGTACAGTAACAATCGAAGCAAAAAATATAATAAATCAAGGTAATGGCAAATATAGTGCTTCACAGGGAACAAGCGGTTTTGAATTGCAGTTCAGCAATACATCATTAGGTGTAATAATAGTATATTATGATAACGGGAAAAAATTATCAGGTACTCTTACAAAAGAATAATAAATAAATTGAATTATAATTAAATTAAAGGGGCTTTAAAAAGCTCCTTTTTATTTGCATTGGAAATTATTTGTGTAAAAAATAATAAAAATATTTTATATCCTATTGACATTATTTTTATTTGTATTATATTGAAATCCATTAAAAAACAATTATGCAATAGCTCGAGTAATGGATATTCTTTGCAGGTGTATCTGTTGACTAAGAAAGGCTTATTATTAATTATAATTAGCTAGAACGAAAAAAACCCTATGCGGGTAAGCGACGAGTAAACTGCGTTTTATACGTTAAGATGTATATACGTAATTTTACGGAGGCTATTGCAAATATACGCATAGGGGGCTTCATTATGAGCGATAATATTATCGTGTCTTTAAAAAATATCAATGTTTCTTATGATGAAAATTCTATACTAGAAAATCTTAATCTTGACATCAAAGATAAAGAATTTTTAACTCTTTTAGGGCCATCAGGCTGTGGTAAAACAACCATACTTAGAACTATAGCAGGTTTCATAAAGCCGGATTCGGGAGAAGTGCTTTTTGACGGAAAAGTTATTAATGATACTCCGGCTTATAAAAGAGAAGTTAATACAGTTTTTCAAAGATATGCATTGTTTCCGCATTTAAATGTTTTTGAAAATATTGCATTCGGACTTAATCTTAAAAAAGTTCCTAAATCAGAAATTAAAGATAGAGTTCATCAAATGCTAAAAATGGTGAACTTAGAAAATTACGGAAACAGAAATATTGCCAGACTTTCAGGCGGTCAGCAGCAGAGAGTAGCAATTGCAAGGGCATTAATTAATAAGCCTAGAGTTTTGCTTCTTGATGAGCCTTTGGGAGCATTGGATTTGAAGCTTAGAAAAGAAATGCAAATAGAGCTTAAAAAAATTCAGCAGTCATTAGAAATTACTTTCGTATATGTTACTCATGATCAGGAAGAAGCATTAACTATGAGTGACACTGTAGCAGTAATGAAAGACGGAGAAATACTTCAGTTAGGCACTCCTGAGGATATATACAATGAACCTAAGAATGCATTTATAGCAGACTTTATAGGTGAGAGTAATATTATAGACGGCATTATGCATGATGATTACGTTGTTGAGTTTGCAGGATATATATTTGACTGTGTGGATAAAGGATTTGAAAAGTTAGAAAAAGTTGATGTTGTAATTCGTCCTGAAGATATAATCGTTGTTCCTCCTGAAAATGCTAATATATCAGGATTGGTGGAATCTGCTATATTTAAAGGCGTACATTTTGAGATGGTACTTGATGCCCATGGTTATAAATGGATAATACATTCTACAGAAAAATGGGAAGCTGGTACTGAAATAGGAATAGATGTTGCCAAAGAAAACATACATATTATGAAAAAAACTGTAGAAGAGGTAATGATATGAAGACAAAAATTCCTGCAA
Organism: Brachyspira hyodysenteriae ATCC 27164; assembly: GCF_001676785.2. NCBI lineage: Bacteria > Pseudomonadati > Spirochaetota > Spirochaetia > Brachyspirales > Brachyspiraceae > Brachyspira > Brachyspira hyodysenteriae. Next base: position 606,633 of record NZ_CP015910.2, read on the forward strand.
TACCTTATTTAATTTGGACATTAGTTTTTGTATTAGTACCGCTTTTTTTAGTTATATATTTTGCTTTTACCAATCAAAGAGGAGATTTCACTCTAAATAACTTTGCAAATGTTACAGCATTTACTCCTGTTATAATTCGTTCTGTAATACTTGCTTTTATTGCTACAGTGATATGTTTGATACTTGCTTATCCTTTGTCATATTATATATCAAGACAGGAAAAAACTGTTCAGAATGCTTTAATAATGCTTGTAATGCTTCCTATGTGGATGAACTTTCTTCTTAGAACTTATGCTTGGATGACTATATTAGAAAATAATGGGCTTATAAATAAGATGTTTCTATTTATGGGGCTTTCACCTGTTAAACTTATAAATACTCAGGCTGCTGTATTAATAGGAATGGTTTATAATTATCTTCCTTTTATGATACTTCCTCTTTATTCTGTTATGACTAAAATACATCAGAGTTTAATAGAAGCCTCTCAGGATTTAGGTGCTAATTCTTTTAATGTATTCAGTAAAATAATATTTCCATTAAGTTTACCTGGAATGGCTGCTGGAGTTACAATGGTATTTGTTGCAGCAGTAAGTACATTCGTAATTTCGCGTATGCTTGGCGGAGGATCTAATATACTTATAGGCGATTTGATAGAGATGCAGTTCTTAGGTATGTCTTATAATCCTAATTTAGGTTCGGCTATAAGTTTGGTTTTAATTGTAATATCTTTATGCGCTATTATGCTTATGCAGCAGATAGATGAAGAAGATGAAGATGTTAAGGGTATGTTTCTATAATTAAAAGAGTATTTTAAGGAATGCCGTTATGATAAAGAAAATACTATCAAGAACCTATATTGCTTTTATATTTCTATTTTTATATGCTCCTATAGCAATACTGATTTTTTTCTCTTTCAATAAAGCGAGAGGAAGAGGAGTATTTACAGGTTTTACATTGCATTGGTATAAAGAATTATTTTCAAATGATTTGATACTCAATTCATTTTTTAATACTATAATAGTGGCAGCAGTTTCCTCTGTATTTGCTACTATACTTGGTACAATGGCAGCTATTGGAATAAATAGTTTCAATAAAAAAATGAAGAATGCTGTTATGGGTATTACCTATGTATCTATAATCAATCCTGAAATAGTAACAGGTATATCTTTAATGCTTTTATTCGTTATAATGAAACTTAAATTTGGATTTACTACTTTGATTTTAGCACATATAACTTTTAATGTACCTTATGTTATATTGAATGTGCTTCCTAAATTAAGACAGCAGGATAATAGTTTATATGAAGCTGCTTTAGATTTGGGATGTACTCCATCAATGGCTTTTTGGAAAGTTGTTATACCAGATATACTTCCAGGAATACTTGCAGGATTTTTAATGGCATTAACATATTCATTAGATGATTTTGTTGTAAGCTATTTTACTACAGGTATTACTTCTCAGACTTTGCCTATTACAATATATTCTATGACTAGAAAAAGAGTAAGTCCTGAAATTAATGCTATATCTACTGTTATATTTATAGTTGTGCTTGTAAGTCTTGTTGTTATGAATTTAAAAGAGATTAAAAAAGAAAAATATTTGATGCAATTAAAAAGAAAAATGAATAAACATTAATTAAAAAAATTATTTGTAAGGAGAAAAATAAAAAATGAAAAAGAAAATTTTTGCGATTTTTATATTAATTGCTATAGCAGCAAATGCACAAACTTTTAATCTTAGCGTATTTGATACTAATTATTATCATAAGTACAAAGGACAAAACTTATCTGTTAATGTTTATAACTGGGGAGAGTATATATCAGATGGTTCAGACGGATCATTAGATGTAAACAAATTATTTGAAGAGCTTACTGGGGTAAAAGTTAATTATTCTACTTTTGCTTCTAATGAAGAGATGTATGTAAAGTTGAAAGTAGGCGGTATTCAGTATGATGTTATTATTCCTTCTGATTATATGATAGAAAGACTTATAAGAGAAAATTTAGTAAGAAAATTAAATTACAATAATATTCCTGCTCATACTAATATAGCTAATAGATTTAAAAATCTTCCATTCGATCCTACAGGAGAATATTCTTTAGCTTATACTTGGGGTGTAACAGGAATAATTTATAATAAAACTTTAGTAAGTGAAAATGCAGATGAAATAGATTGGAAAATACTTTTTGATAAAAAATATCAAGGTCAAATACTTATGTATTATAATCCTAGAGATGCTTTTGGTATAGCTCAGGCATATTTAGGATATTCACTTAATACTACTAATGAATCAGAACTTAGAGAATGCGCTAAACTTTTAAAAACTCAAAAGCCTTTAGTACAGTCTTATGTAATGGATGAAATGTATGATAAGATGGAAGCTGGAGAGGCTGCTATAGGCGTTTATTATGCTGGAGATTCTTTAACTATGATTGATAACAATCCTGATTTAAATTTCGTTATTCCTAAGAAAGGCGCTAATTTATTTGTAGATTCTATATGTATACCTGCTTCTTCAGGTGCTCCTGAGTTAGGAGAGATGTATATAAATTTCTTATCTGAACCGGAAATAGCTTTGGCTAATATAGAGTTCATAAATTATGCTTCTCCAAATGACGGTGCTATTGCTATAATGAGTACTGAAACTAAAAACAACAAAATAATATATCCTGATCAGGAAACTTTGGATAATTGCGAGGTTTATATAACATTACCTGATGAAACTAATATATTAATGGAAGATTTATGGAATGAAATACTTTCTAATGATACTACATATAAAGGTTGGGTAATACCTGTTGCTTTAGGTGTTATAGTTCTTCTTTGTGTTGTTATTATAGTATTAAAAAAGATGAAAAGAAGAGAAAATTAATAATTTATTTTTATATAACCGTTAAAAGCCTAGTATGTTTTTTAGTATACTAGGCTTTTATAGTATATTTATTATAGGAAATTATCTTGAAAAAGAGAATAATATATATATAATTTAAATATAATATTTTTAAGGAGAATACAAATGTTTAAAAGATTATATGCTATTTTGTTATTATCTTTGATTCTTTTATTTTCATATTCCTGTTCTAATTCAGTTTCAAAGAAAACAGGAAATACTGGTAATTTAACTATAATACATATGAATGATACTCATGGAAAAGACGAAGAAGAGAGAGTTATTAATAGTGATGTAAATCCTCCTGAAACTAACTATATGTATGGTGCTGCTAGAAGAGCTTCATATATAAAGCAGGTTAAGGGAGATAACAACAATGTATTAGTTCTTCATGCAGGTGATACTATTACAGGAAGTGTGTATTCTACAGTATTTCAAGGAAGAGATGAAGTTGATATTATGAATATGATTGGTGTTGATGCTGCTGCTGTTGGAAATCACTTTGTAGATTACGGACTTAGTAATTTTACAGAAATAATGAAAGATAGAAAATTTCCTACACTCTCTTTGAATATAAAAAATAAATCAGACAATAGTTATTATGCAACTCCATATATAGTTACAAATGTTAATGGTCTTAATGTAGCAATTATTGGTATAACAACAACAGATTCTGTTTATAGTCCTAAGAACATAGAAGGTTTAATATTTGAAGAAGAAATTAAATCATTAAAAGATTTTATAAAACAAATTCCTCTTAATACTACTAATGATGTTACAATATTATTAAGTCATGTTGGGTATGAAGGAGATAAAAAAATTGCTGAGGCTATTCCTAATACTTTTGATATAATAATAGGAGGACATAGTCATACTGAATTAGAAAAAGCTGAACTTGTTAATGGCACTCCTATAGTACAGGCTGGATCTTACGGACATTATTTAGGACATATTAATTTAAATGTTAATAATGGAGTAGTGGATAAAAATAATTTAGATTATAAATTGGTAGCAATGGATCAGACAATAGAGCAGGATAAAGATATGCTTGCATTTATTGATGAGATGAAAGGTACTGTTGACAGAGAATTTAATGTAAGAATAGGAACTTTGCCTGTAGAATTAGCTCATGATGGAATAAGATCTAATTCTATGGCTATAGGAAATTTTGCTTGTGATTTAGTAAAAGATTCTTATGAAAATGTTGATATTGTAATGATTAATTCTGGAAATTTAAGATCTGTATTAAAAGCTGGTGATATTACTTTAGGAAATATACAGAATGAATTTGCGCCTTTTAACAATGAAGTTATTATAGTTTCATTGAATGGAAAAGATGTACTTGATATGATAAAGCTTTCCGGTGAGAAAAGAGGAAAGGGAGGATTCTTGCAGTATTCTAAAGGTATGGAAGTAAAATATACTGCAAATGGTGAATTAGTATCTGCAAAATTAAATGGAGAGGATATAACTGAAGCTAAAGATTACACTGTAATTTTATCAGATTTTGTATTTGATGGCGGAGATGGATATGTTGATGCAGAAAATAATCCTATAGGAAGAAAAGGAAAAAATGCTGTTTATACAGGAAATGATATAAGAGATGCTTTAATATCAAAGATTAAAGAACTTAATAATATATCCGCTGATTATATTGATGAGAATCCTAGAGTAGTATTTGAATAATAGATTCTCTATTAAAAAATAAATAAGAGTCTGGTTTAATTAAACTAGGCTCTTATTTTTTATATACAATAAAAATATTTACACGCGTAATTAGATTTTAAAATATAAAAAAATACTGTTATTGATTTATAATAAAATAATTTTCATTTTAAACGCGTGCTGAGATAGATAATAAATTTAAAAAAGCTAGGGTGGGGCCTGTTATTTCTGTGTTTGTAAAATAGAAATAAGAAGTGATAATAACTGATTATGATAATAAGGAAAAAGGGTGGGGATTTTTAATAAGATTAAAAATTTATTTTACATCCCCGCCCTTTATATTTTTTATTTTATTATGCGTGCGTAAAATAAAGGCTGACAATGTCAGCCTAAAAATTATTTATGAGTATTATTATTGAAAAACATCATTATAAGCATATATATAAATTTGTTTTAATTCATTTATAATATATAAATTTTATTATAAAAAACAACCTTCCAATTCAGTATTACCAATTAAATGCTTTTCTATTGATGCAGCTATAGAAACAAAAGAATCTCTTATTCCTATATTAACATTTTTTCTCAAATTTTTTCCATAAGCAAGTATAGGTATATATTCTCTTGTATGATCGCTTCCTTTGTATGTAGGATCGCATCCATGATCTGCAGTTATAATAAATAAATCATCATCATTTAAATTTTCTATCATTTCCGGTATATATTTATCAAATTCTTCCAAAGCATTTTTATATCCTTTTGGATCTCTTCTATGTCCATAAAGCATATCAAAATCAACTAAATTCGTAAATATTAATCCTTCATCAATTTCCTTAATAGCCTTAATAGTTTTTTCTATACCATCAAGATTGTTTTTATTAGTTTGTCTATTTTCTGTAATTCCAACTCCTGCGAATATATCGCTTGTTTTTCCTATGCCTACAACCGGAATATTATTATTTTTTAACCTGTCAAGCATAGTTTCACCGCTTGGAGGCACAGAGTAATCATGTCTTCTTTCAGTTCTTTTATAATTACCTTTGCTTCCTATATAAGGACGTGCTATAACTCTTGCTACAGGTGAATATTCATTACATATTTCAAGAGATTTTTTGCATATATTATAAAGTTCATCTATTGGTATTATTTCTTCATGTGCTGCTATTTGAAGTACAGAATCAGCAGAAGTATAAACTATTAAAGAACCATTTTTTAATTGTTCATCTGCATAATCATCTATAACTTCTGTGCCTGAGTAAGGTTTATTGCATACAACTTTTCTTCCTGAAAATTCTTCTATTTTTTTGATAGTAATTTCAGGAAATCCATTAGGGTAAGTGTTAAATGGTTTTTTGGATACAAGTCCAGCTATTTCCCAATGTCCTGTAGATGTATCTTTTGCTTTTGATAATTCCATAGCCTTACCATAATATCCTATAGCATCATTATTCTTAGCAACTCCTTCTATATCTATTATATTTCCAAGTCCTATTTTTTCCATATTAGGAAGACTTATTCCACCATTAGCTTCAGCCAAATGAGCAAGAGTGTTTACGCCTTCATCACCAAAGTCAGAAGCATCGGGTAAAGCACCTACACCGCAGCTATCGACTACTATTAAAACGGCTTTCTTTTTATTCATATTTTTATTATCCTATATTTTGTTTTTATATATAATATAAATATAACCATTTTTTTGGAATTATATAAAATATTATATCTAATAAAAAAAATTATATTTATGTTTTATTAGATAATAGTGAATTATAAAGTATTAAATGTAGTAAAATAATAAAAAATACAAATATTTAAGCATAAAAAAGGGGATAGTATAAAACTATCCCCTTTTTTCTTATTTATAAAATTTATTTATTATTTTTTGCATCCTTTTTTCTTTGCAAGTTCTGGTATAGCATCAGCTAATTCCTGATCAATAACAACTACAACATCATTATGAAGTTTAAGGAAAGTAACAGGACATTTAGTTGTAATTTTATCATTAGTAAGAAGCTCTTTCATAGCAGCAGCTTTTCCTTTTCCTATAGCAGCTATAACTATTTTTTTAGCCTTTAATATTCCGCCCATACCCATACTGAATGCTTCTTTAGGAACATCTTTTTCTGAAGCAAAGAATCTAGCATTAGCTTTAATAGTTTTTTCATCTAGTTTAACGCATAATGCATCAGAATGTAAAGCTTCATCAGGTTCATTAAATGCTATATGTCCGTTCGGTCCTACTCCTAATAATTGTATATCTCTAGGAAGTTTATTTATTTTATCATTAAATTCTTTCAATATTTTTTCTTTTTCTCCTATGCCTTTAGGAACAAAAGTATTCTTTTTATCAATATTAACATGATCAAATAAATTTTTATTCATGAAATATCTGTAGCTTTGCTCATTTTTAGGATCTAATCCCTTATATTCATCTAAATTTACAGATTTAACATTTTTAAAATCTATTTCTTTCTTTTCATAAGCCTTTATCAAATGAGGGTATACAGCCTCAGCAGTACCTCCTGTAGCAAGTCCCAAAACTGCATCCTTTTTTACTTTTAATAAGTTAATAATTTCTGCTGCTGTTTTTTTTCCTACTGCATTGGCATCTTTAGCAATAATTAATTTTAATCCCATAATAATATACTCCTTTTATTTGGATTATCATATTTTTCATAAATCAGCTCTTTATACAAATTATAACATATATGTAATTTATTATCAAATATTATGATGCTATTGATTTTGATAGAAAAAAATATAAAATATTTGCATCAATAAATATTTTAAACATTAAGGAAAAAAATGATGGATAAAAATATAAAGGTAAAAGCTGCAATATTTGATTTTGATGGAACTTTAGTTGACAGTGAAAGTTTATATACTAAGGCATTGATTCATGTATCAAATGAAATGAATATACTTAAAGAGGTTGATTTTAAATCTTTAGCAGGGTATCAGACTAAAGATATAGATAATATTTTGAAAAAAGAAGGATACCATATACCTGATAATTTCTTTAAAGAAGCTGAAGTTTATTTTCATAAAATAATAGAAACAGATTTAGAAACTTTTGACGGTGTTATTGAAACTTTAGAAAGATTGAAAAATATTAATATTGTTATAGCTTCAAACAGCAATATAAATTATGTTACGAGAATGTCTGATAAAAAAGGCATATCAAAATATATAAAAGATTATTCATGTTATAATGGCAAGTTGAAAGCTAAACCTGAACCAGATTTATTTTTAAATGCTTTTGAACTTTTGAAAAAATTGGATAACGATATAAAAAAAGAAGATGTTATAATATTTGAGGATAGTCTTGCCGGTATTATAGGAGCAAAGAAAACAGGAATAACTACAGCAGCAATTACAAATAGTTACAGCAAAGAAATATTATTGGAGAATGGTGCTGATATAGTTTTAAATAGAATAGATGAAATATTTAATTATATAGAAATTATTTGATTATCATAAATAAAAAAGTTAAAATAAAAAAGGGAAGCTGTTATAAATATCAGCCTCCCTTTTATGTTATTATATAATTTACATATCAGCTATAAATTTATACATAGGGAATTTTTTGCATAAAGCAGCTACTTTTTTAGCAACAGCATTAATAACTTTTTCATCAGAGCTATTGCTTAAGACTTCATCTATGTATTGAGTTAATTCCATAACATCTTTTTCTTTTAATCCTCTTGTAGTTATAGCAGGAGTACCTAATCTGATTCCGCTTGTAACCATTGGAGATTCAGTATCATAAGGTATACCATTTTTGTTTATAGTTATATGTGCTTTATCTAAAATAGTTTCAGCAAGCTGACCTGTTATGCCTTTAGATTTTTTTACATCAACTAATATTAAATGTGTATCAGTACCGCCTGAAATTAATTCGTATCCTTTAGCAAGGAACATATTAGCCATAGCTTCAGCATTTTTTACAACTTGTTCCTGATATTTAACGAATTTAGGATCTAAAGCTTCTTTAAAACATACCGCCTTAGCAGCTATAACATGCATTAAAGGACCGCCTTGTATGCCAGGGAATATAGTTTTATCTATTTTTTTAGCTAAATCTTCTTCAGTAGAAATGATATATCCGCCTCTAGGACCTCTCAAAGTTTTATGAGTAGTACCTGTAACGAAATGAGCATGAGGAACAGGGCTAGGGTGAACACCAGCAGCAACAAGTCCTGCAATATGAGCCATATCTACCATTAATAAAGCACCAACTTCATCAGCTATTTCTCTGAATTTTTTGAAGTCAATGAATCTAGGATAAGCACTTCCGCCTGCAACAATCAATTTAGGATTAAGTTTTTTTGCAGTATCTCTAAGCTCATCATAATCAATTTGCATAGTTTCTCTGCTAACATTGTAATGTTGGAAATTATAAATTTTTCCTGAGAAATTAACATTTTTACCATGAGTTAAATGTCCGCCTGAATCAAGAGATAATCCTAAACATGTATCTCCTGGATTAAGAACTGCCATATAAACACCCATATTAGCTTGAGAACCGGAATGCGGCTGTACATTTATAAAAGGAGCTTTGAATAATTTTTTAGCTCTTTCTCTTGCTAAATCTTCTACAACATCAACTTCACTGCATCCGCCGTAGTATCTTTTTGAAGGATAACCTTCAGCATATTTATTTGTAAATATAGAGCCCTGTGCTTCCATAACAGCACGTGAAACTATATTTTCACTAGCTATAAGTTCAAAGCCATTAACTTCTCTCTTATACTCATTTTTCATTGCAGCAAATATTTCTTTATCAGCACTCTTTAATGGAGTTTCTGATACATAATATTTAGGAGCAATTACTTTTTTCTCTGCAGTTTTTGAAGCTTTTTTTACATTAGCAGCTTTCTTAGATGCAGCCTTTTTGTCAACAACTGTTTTCTTAGCAGCTTTAGAAACCTTTTTTGATGAAGATTTTACTGCTGCTTTTTTATTAGATACAGCCATATTTCCTCCAATGAAATTTATTATTTAATCAAATTTTTATTTGAAGTAATGATATATCAATATAGTTTTTTTTTCAATTATTAAAGCAGCATTAATTTGTTTTTTTATTATTTTGAGTTTAAAAAATGAAAAAATTGAATATTTATTTTATTTTAATATATTGATTTTTTTTATTTAAATGTTAGAATATACTAACAAATTTGATAAATCTGCTAACTTATTATAGAGGCATAAATGAAATACATAATTATTTTATTTATAACAGTAACAAATATAATATATTCTTATGAATCTAAAGAAATAAATAGTTTTTATAATGAATATTATTCTTCATCATATAATATCAAATTAGTAGAAAATAATTCTTCCAAGACTTATAAAAATATATATGCATTTATTATATCAAAAAGCATAACTAATGAAAGAGAAAAATATAATTATTTGAAAGAAGCTATAAATGATAATGCTGATTATATAAAATCGGAAGATATTGATTATTTGATAAGCGTATCTGAATTAATGAATTATATAGTTTATTACAGCGGACTTTCTGAAAAAATTTCTTTTGGTTCTAAGATCAAAGAAATATATAAAAAGATTTTAGAGAAAGATGAATCTAATTTTTTCGCTCTTCTTGGCATTGCTGTTGGATATATGCATGCTCCGGCTATAGCAGGCGGAAGCAATGAAAAGCCTTTTGAGTATTTTAATAAAGCATTAAATAATAGTAAAGAAAAATATCAGAAATATTTATCTTATGTTTGGTTATCACAATATTATTTCAAGATTAAAGATAATCAAAATTATAAATATTTCATTGAAATGAGTAAAAAAATATATCCTAATGGAAAATTATTAGAGGAGGCTATAGAGAGAAACAATACTAAAAATAAGCTGTTATAAAAATAGTTTAATAATAGTGATAGGATAAAAAATATATTTGAATTAATAAAAGTACAAAGTTGTTAAAAAAATTATAAACAAAATAAAGGATTATATATGAAACGTTTATATTTTATTTTATCAGCTTTATTAATAACTGCTTATAGTGCATTTAGTTATACTGTTGTAGAAGATTTCAATGATTTTTTAGTTGATGAAAATCAATTAAGAATAAGGCTTGACAGATTCGGAGTATTGGCAGGAACAGAGAATTTAAGATTTATGGTTGGAGTATCAGGAGAAACTGCAGGAGTATTGCTTGATAATTTAGACAGAGGTACTAAAGGAGGAATAAATACATTCAGACCGGCAGCAATAGCAGGATTTGGATATAAAACAGAAAGTTTTGGTATAGGTGTAGGTTATCAGTTTAAATATATATCAGGAAGCTGGCAGTCGCATACTCCTATAATAACAGCAACAGCTTTGAATGATAACTTGAGAATCAATGTACCTGTTACAATAGGAGTAGGAAGCGGAAATGTTAATGACGGAGATATAGCAGTTTCAACAGATACTAGAATAGAATATTATACAGGAAACAATATATTCAGCAGAATAAGAGTTAATCTTAAATATGGTATGTATAGATTAAAAGCTAATGAAAGCAGAAGCGGAGATTTGACAGGAAGCGGAAATATAAATATGGGTACTGTAAGTGGAACTGTAGGCGAGAATGGTAAATATGGATTTCTTAAAGATACTACAGCACATTCTATAGGAATAGATGTAAGAGGTTATTTTATAGCGGCAACAGATCCTGTATTAGTAGAGCCTCAGATAAGAGTATTATATCAAGGTTCTATAGCGGATTTTACAGGTACTTCATATAAAGTAACAACACCCACTGGAACTAAAGAAGGAGGAGCAGGATTCGGACTCTATAATATAGATGCTTCAAATCCTATAGGTGCTTTTTCAATAGGTGATACAGGTTCAATACAATCAGTGCCTTATTATGATTTTACTGCTCATAATATAATGTTTACAGGTGAAGGAGCTTCAATAGAGATAGGAGGTACAGAATATTATCTTACAAAGCCGCAGTTTTTAGGAATATCCGTTCCTGTGGGGTTTACTGCTGAAAGTGAGTTTATTACATTGTATTTGGAGCCTGCTTTATCATTCTCTATGATTACAGGAGGAATTAATTCTTATGCAAGCAGTGCTAAGCCTGTAAGAATACCGCCTTTATTTTATTCGGTTGGATATTTGGTATATGGAGAATTATATATAACTCCTAAACCTAATTTAGAATGGTATTTTGAGGCTCAGATTGGAAGTGCTACAACTATTGATAGTATAGGAGATAGTAAACAGGGAGGTTTAGCTTTCAATGGAAGTACCGGTATCACTTGGAAGTTTTAATTTGCTAAATTATTGATTTATTGATCTTTGGGAAAATAGATTTATTGGGTGTCTTAAAATATAAGATGCCCAATATAAAATTAAAGTTACGGATATGAAAGTTATTGGAAAATTTGAACAAAATAATAGCTTGATGAAAATAAATAGAAAAATATATTATGAAAAAAATATGCTACTTTATATGATTAAATTGTATTGTAAACATAATCATAAAGAGTATCATAAAAATTATAATAAAACATTTGGAAGTAAAAATATTTGCAAAGAATGTGAAGAAGTTTATAATTATGCTTGCGAAAGGACTTCAAAATGCAGATTTATATCTACAAAAACATTTTGCAGCGCATGCTCTTCTCATTGCTATAAAAAAGATATGAGAGAGAAAATAAAAAATATAATGATTTTTTCAGGTAAGAGAATGATTTTTTATAGCCCTGTAATTGCTTTGAAGCATGTTTTTGTAATGTTGGTATGCAATATGAAGAAAAATATTTAAAACTATTAAAGGTGTTATATGAGAATATTATTTATATGTTTAGGTTTTATTTTTGTTGGTATAGGTGCTGTGGGAATAGTTGTGCCTATACTTCCAACAACACCTTTTCTTTTGCTTGCATCTTTCTTTTTTGCTAAAGGCTCTAAAAAATTTCATGATTGGTTTATGTCTACAAAACTATATAAAAAATATCTAGAAAGTTTTGTGAAATCAAGAGCTATGACTTTGAAATCAAAACTTACTATACTGTTGCCTGTAAGTGCTATGCTTATAATTACATTTATTTTTGTGAATAATCTGCATGCTAGAATTGCTCTTGTAATACTTTTTATTGCTAAGTATGTATATTTCTTTACTCAAATAAGAACTATAAAAGAAGGCGAAGAAATAACAGAATTAGAAGAGAGTAATGAATAATAAGTTTTAATTTATATATCAGTAACATTTTTGCATTATTAATATTTCCCTTTGTTTAGTATTGGGAGATACAATGAAAATATTAAGATATATTTTTATCGTAAATATTTTATTTTTTAATTTATTTACTATAGTATATTCAGAGGATAATAAAGAAAATAAAGAAAGTAATGAAAAAAAAGGTTTTAGGTCTGTATTAGATAATAGATTTTTTTCTATAGGATTATTTAGCAGTGCAGATTCTATAAAGACAACTGTCAATATAGAGTTTGGTTTTAAGATAATGAAATATAATAATTTTCAAATAAAAAGCTATACTGCTGTAACAGGTTCAAAAATATATGATGACAGTCCGCAGATGTATCAATTGGGACTTATGCAAAAATTTACTTTCGGCGGAGATGATGAATATAAAGGTGAAATAAGTATATCAAGATATGGATTTGCTTTTTTTAGTTTTGGATTTTTATCTTTTGATCCTGATAAAAGCGGAAAATTTTTATTTGCTTCTCCGTATTATTGGGAGGTTGGGGGAGGAGCAGGTTTTAATATTAATGTGAGTAAACATGTTGGCATAGTATTAGAGTTTGGAGGCGGACTTCATCTTGTTCCTGACGGCAAAGAACTTGGATATCCTGCAAAAATTAATAAAGCCGGATTTGGCAGAATGAGTATAGGCGGAAGGTATTATTTTTAAATTGCTTCTCCTAATTATTATAATTGCCTAGTATAATTATATAATTAAATTTTTTATATAATATATACTAGGCAATTATTTTTTATATGCGATAAAATTATTACCAAGTTTTTTTAATTTCTTTTAGAATAGATTCTGTTAATTTTATAGTATTTACATCATCTTCAATAGATACAAATCTTTTATCTTTTCCCAATATGCAGTTAGCGAAATGTTCATCTTCTAATTTAAGAGGATTATCTCTATGTATAAATACTCTTTCTATTATAGATTCCTGCTTATAATTAATACCAACTGAAGTTTTTATATTACTTTGACTTGCTGCTTGTCTATGTATAGTGATATCCTGAGTAGCATAATCTAATATAAAATATGCTTCTTCTGTACTGATAGCTAAAGTTCTTATTTTTTCCTGAGTTACTCTGCTTGCACTTATTGTTGCTATAGTTGAATCTTCAAATTCTAATAATGCACTTGCTATATCTTCATTTTTTGTTCTGATTCTTTTTCCGCTTGCTGAGAATCTCACTATTGGTTTTTTCACCAAAGAAGTAACTATATCCAAATCATGTATCATTATATCGAATACAACTCCTACATCAGTAATACGAGGAGTAAAAGGAGCTAATCTTCTAGCTTCTATTAAATAAGGTTTTTCTATTATATGATGAAGTTCTTGTACAGCACCGTTAAATCTTTCAACGTGACCAACTTGAAGTATAACATTCTTTTGTTTTACTATTTCTTCTAATTCTAAAGCCTGAGCATAAGTTTCTGTCATTGGTTTTTCTACTAGTACATGCTTTCCTTTTTCTACAGCTTTTTTGGCTATTTCAAAGTGATATATTGTAGGGCTTGCTATTATAACAGCATCGGCATTATCTATAGCTTCATCTACACTATTAAATTTTCTTATATTATATTTTTGAGATATTTCATTAAGATGATTTTCATCAGCATCGTATATACCTGCTAAATTTATATGATTTATTTGACTTACAACATTTAAATGGAATTGACCCATTCTTCCCACACCTATAAGACTTATATTTACTTTATCCATTAATAAAATCCTTTTCTATAAATTAAAAATTAAATGCTTAAATAAATTTTATTTATAATAAATATTTAAAACTTTCTAAAGATTATAATAATAATTTTACAAAATTCAATAATATTTTTTTATTTTATAAAATTTTATATAGTATCAAATATTTTAAAAGTATAGTATATTTGAATTGTATATAAAAATTATTTGATTGGAGTATATATGAAAACAGATATAGAAATAGCTCAAGAGTGCAAATTGGAAAGAATAGAAAAAATAGCAGAGAAATTGAATCTGACTGATGATGATTATGAGGTATACGGAAAATATAAGGCTAAGATAGAATTATCATTATTAAATAAATTAAAAGATAAAAAAGATGGAAAATTAGTTTTAGTAACTGCTATAACTCCTACACCAGCCGGAGAAGGAAAATCTACTGTTACAATAGGACTTACTCAAGGATTAAATAAAATAGGAAAGAATGCTGTTGCTGCTTTAAGAGAACCATCTCTTGGACCTGTATTCGGTATAAAAGGAGGTGCATGCGGAGGAGGTTATTCTCAAATTGTACCTATGGAAGATATTAACCTTCATTTTAATGGAGATTTCCATGCTATAAGCAGTGCCCATAATTTAATATCTGCTTGTATTGATAATCATATTAAACAGGGAAATGAATTAAAAATAGATATTAATAAAATAGTATTCAAAAGAGTTTTGGATATGAATGACAGAGCCTTAAGAGATATAGTTATAGGGCTTGGAGGAAGTGAGAATGGTGTTGTAAGGCAGTCATCATTTCAAATAACTGTATCATCTGAAATTATGGCTATACTTTGTTTATCAAATTCATTAATGGATTTGAAAGAGAAAATAGGAAATGTTACATTTGCCTATGATATTAATGATAATCCTTTAAGAGTAAAAGATTTGAAGATTGAAGGTGCTGCATGTACACTCCTTAAAGATGCTATAAAACCTAATTTAGTTCAAACACTTGAAAATACTCCTGTTATAGTTCATGGAGGTCCTTTTGCTAATATTGCTCATGGATGTAATTCTATACTTGCTACAAAAATGGCTTTGAAATTATCTGACTATACTATTACAGAGGCAGGTTTCGCTGCTGATTTAGGAGCTGAAAAATTCTTAGATATCAAATGCCGTCTTGCTGGTTTAAAGCCTAATTGTATTGTATTGGTTGCTACTATAAGGGCATTAAAACATCATGGAGGAGCCTCTGATATCAATAAAGAAGATTTAGAAGCTTTAACTAAAGGTTTTGAAAATCTAGATAAACATATAGAGAATATGCAGAAATATAATGTACCTGTAGTAGTGGCAATTAATAAATTCGTTTCAGATACTGATAAAGAAATAGAATGCATAACAAAACATTGCGAGAGTAAAGGTATAGATATTTCATTATGCGAAGTTTGGGCTAAAGGCGGAGAAGGGGCAATAGAATTATCTCATAAAGTTTTGAAAGCAGCTTCTGAAGAATCAAATTATAAGCCTTTATATGAGTTGGAAAAAAGTATAAAAGAAAAAATAGAAACTATATGTAAAGAAATATATTCAGCAGGGGAAGTTAAATTTTCTAATAAAGCATTAAAAATGATGAAGAAAATAGAAAATATGGGATTCGGTAATCTTCCTATATGTATATCAAAAACTCAAAAATCAATATCTGATAATCCTGCTTTACTAAATGCTCCTAAAGGCTATACATTAAATATTGATGAAATAAAACTTGCATCAGGAGCCGGATTTATTATTGCTATGGCAGGCGGTATTATAGATATGCCGGGACTTCCTAAAATTCCTGTGGCTTGCAATATTGATATAGATGAAAACGGTAAGATAAAAGGTTTATTTTAAAATAAAATAATTAGAGTATAAAAAAGAGCCATGATTTTCATGGCTCTTTTATTTTTATATTAATTTAATTGTTATTCTGTTGTTGCATCTGGTAAGGCAGTGCCATCTGTAGTTGTATTTCCAGCAGCTGTATTATCTGTAACGGTGTCTCCTGTTGTATCGGCAGCTGTATCATCTGTAACAGTATCACCTGCAGTTGTATCATCAGTTACTGCGGTATCATCAGCGGCAGTAGTATCTTCTGTAACTGTAGTATCATCTGTAGTAGTGTCATCAGTGATAGTAGTATCTTCTACAGGTTCTGGTTCTGGAGGAGGCGGAGGTAATTTAAGATTATCAATATCCTCAACTCTTATATTTAAATCCATTCTTCTAATAACTGTTTTGGCAATCTCTGCTTCAACAGGCTCTCCTAAAGAATCAACTAAAGTTATTTCAGGATCTTCATTTCTGTATTGCTTCATTTCAAGTACATATCCTTCAGCATCTCTTGCCACAGTAGTTTTATTTCTTCCGTCATTTTCTATATCTATAGAAACCCCGTCAGCTCTTACTTCATTAACAGTTGATCTTCCATCAGTGTAAGTTTTCGTAGTGGAAGTACTTCCATCTGCTTCTGTTGTTGTAGTTTCTGTGTTTCCTTGTATATCTTTTACTACTACTATACTTGATCCGTTAGGCTTTATAGTTGTTGTTATACTGCTGGAATCTGCTGCAACTACTTCTGTTACAGTACTTGAATCTCTGTTAAGAGTAGTAGTTTCTTTTGAGCCGTCCTGTCTTATTACTCTTTTTATAGTAGTACCATCAGGCATTTTTATTTCGCTTATAGTATCTTCAGCAACTGTATCAGTTATTACTGTACCGTCTACCTTTTTAGTTACTACTGTAAATGATCCGTCTTCATTATAAGTTTTTGTTATAATGCTTCCGTCATCGGATTTAACATTGTATGAGAATGTACCAGCACCTGCTCCTGTTGAATTTCTTTCCTCAACTCTTCCGTCAGGATAAACTATTTTTAAATTGCTTATTCCATTTGTATCTACTGTTGTAGTTCCTATACTTCCGTCTATGTAATTTGCTACTACTACATAACTTCCGTCAGGATTTTCTGTTTTTACTATAACCGCTCCGTCAACTCTTCTTGTCTCAGTTGTAATATTTCCAGAATTATCCTCAGTTCTTTTTACTTCTGTACCGTCTAAGCTTCTTGTATAGAAGAATGCTCCATTATCATCCTTATAGTTTGTTGTAATAGAACCATCGGATCTTTCTACTACAAATGCTTTGTTGCTGTCTAAAGTTTTTCTATTTATAAAAGAACCATCAGGATATAAAGTGTATTCAAAACTATCCCCAGAAGATGTTTTTGTATTGATAGTTTTTGAATTATCTATCATATATGTTTCTACTCTTTTATCTCCGTTTTCAAATAAAGTTTCTATTTCTCTTTTTCCATAAGGATATATAGTATCTGAAACTTCATAATTGTTTGAATACATCTTTGTCTTTTCTATTTTTCCATTTTCATAAACTATTCTTACTCCGTTAGGATATATAGTTTCTCTTTCATAATCGAAATTAGGGAATATATTTTCTGTTGTTATGCTTCCGTCATTATTTGTATTTATCCTATAATTATTTGTAAAAGGCATAAATCTTATTGATGTATCATTACTTCTTATAAGAGATATAACTCTTTCCAAAGATTCTTTCTGATAGTACTCTCCGCCTACATTAGTTAAAAATATTTCATAAGATATAGCGGCATTAGTTATTTCACCAAGTGCCAAGAAAGTATGTCCCATATTAAGATATGCACTGTAGTATAAAGCCCAAGTATTATATGCATCTACTGAAGCTATATTTGTTTTTATTTCTACCATGTTTCCATTGGTATCCATAACATTAGTCATTATAACTATATTTGTTACAATGAATGGATTTTCCTCTGTTATTACATAAGTAGAACCTGTAACTGTAGAATTTGTATTCATAGTTACAGTATTTGAGTCTCCTACTGCTGCTTCATTAGTTACATTGTCTGGAGGGAGTGAGGTTTCTGAAACAGAAGGATCTACTACCTCTAAATTAAAATTAGGATTTGATTCAAATATTACTGTTGTATTTGTAAATTCATAATTATTTGTATATGTATTTGTTATAACTACATTTGTAAATAGTGGAAGTTTTGTAAATGTGTTATCTAATGTATTTTTTATATTTTCATTTGCAATATTAAGATTATTTATTGCATCAGATATTGCATTAGTATCAGATGATAAATTTGTTGATACGGTATTTGTAGTTATGGCTGGAGTTGATATATTAGTTGATATAAATTCATTTGTTAATGTTTCATTTGATCCTATAGACATATTAGTCATAGATTCATTAGAAGCAGTATTGTCAACTTCAAATATAAATATTGTATTTGTTACTACATTTTGTGAAACCGTATAATTAGTTAATACTTCATGATTTAATTTAGTTGTATATGGTGAATGAAGTCTTTCTATGGATCTGTTATACCAAAGCAAAGCATCTTCATAATTTTTTAATTGATAGTATGAGTTTGCTATATTATTACAATATGAATATGAATCATTGATATCAAATGCTAATTTATAATAATTTATAGCATTTTCATATTGTTTATCTTGGAAATAGCATGCTCCTATATAATAATAAAGCATATCATTTGTTGATAATGGTCTTCTTTTCAAATATAAAAGAAATGCTTCTCTTGCAAAATTATATTTTTTTTGGAAGAAAAGTTTTTCTGCATTATAAAATTCTCTGTCAATATTTCTTTCATCATTTGGAGCAGCATTCTGTGCCAATAACATAGATGATAATGATATGAAAATAGATATTATAATTATTGAAAGAATTTTTTTCATAATGATATGATCCTCTTTATCTTTTAAGGATAATATTTAAAACTATCAATTTTTTATATAGTCAAAATAATGATTAAATAGTGAATAAAGTATATATTCACTGTATCCTCTTACCTTTTTATCTTTATCTAAAACATCATTTAAAAATTCAAAAGTTTGTTCATTTGGATTTTCTACGTAATAAATCCTCTCTTTAGATATGGAATTACTTTCATTTTTTATCATTTTTATGATTGAAAGTTCTTTTAATCTATCTTTTTTATCTTCTCTGCTTGCCTGATATGAGAATAGACGTTTTACTAAGTTTTCAAATACTATTTTATTATACATAACGGCTCTTCTTACATCTGTATCAACACTTCCGTCATAATTATTGATTTCACTATCAAATATTGCTATAGATATTGCAGATTTAATATCAGCAAATACTGCTTTTTCTTCTTTTAATTTAAATTTTTTACTAGACATAATATTAGAAAATATTCACCTTTGTTTAAAATATGAGTCATATTGAATATCGACAAAGTTAAAAATTTAATTAGATTAAAAATTTAATTTAGATAATAGTTATAGTATCAAAATATAGTAAAATAAAAAACCCCTTCCATAAAATAATTATGGAAGGGGGAAATTCTATATTAAATAAAATTATTTGTTTTTAATAGGATCATTAGGGTTGGAAGCAGTTTCTTTAGACAATCCGCGAGCCCATTGACCAGTGATGAATAATTCAACAACAGCCAATATGATCATAACAGCAGCTATAGCAGCTAATACATAACCATCAAAAGTAGCTTTCATAATGTTAGTATAAACAACTAAAGCTAAAGCTGAAAGAGTAACTGCGAACATGAAAGTCAAAGGAATGATATTTTCCCAAGAAGTTCTTTTCTGACGATTTTTTATCCAAGCAGCAACTGCTAATAATGATAAACCAGCTAATAATTGGTTAGCACTTCCGAATATAGGCCAAATTCTAGCATAACCGTAAAGAGTAAATCCTAAAGAGAATAGAACTGTAATACCAGTAGCTATATAAGGATTAGTTAAGAAAGTTTTATGTACTCTTCCGTCAGCACCAGTATATTCACCTAATTCCTGTATTAAGTATCTTCCTATACGAGTAGCACTGTCTAAAGAAGTTAAAGCAAAAGAAGCAAATGCTAAAGTAACGAAAGTTTTACCCATACTTAGAGGAACTCCGAAAGAAGTCATGAAAGTAGCAACACCAGTAGCGAATCTAGCAGCAGGAGTACCTTCACCGTTACCAGCAACAGCTGAAACACTCATTAAAGCTACTATAGCAACTATACCTTCAATAAGCATAGCGCCGTATCCTACTAATTTTGCATCTTTTTCACTGTTAAGCTGTTTAGCACTAGTACCAGAGCTAACAAGAGCATGGAAACCAGATATAGCACCGCAAGCAACAGTAATGAAAAGTATTGGGAATAAATAGTTACCTTCACTAGGCATAAAGCTAGTAAATGCAGGAGTTTGTACAGCAGGTCTCATTATAACCAAACCTACAACACCGCCTACAACCATAGCATAAAGCAAGAATGAAGACAAATAGTCTCTAGGCTGTAACAATATCCAAACAGGCATTAAAGAAGCTAATATTTGTAAATAACTAATATTATTTGCCAATGTACTTTTTCCAAAGTTAAGAATGGGAATTTATCAGAAATGAAAATAATAGCAGCTAATAATACTACTCCCACAATTGTAGAAACAGCAACGCTAGCACCTCTTCTATATACTAAAAATCCAAATAATAAAGCTAAAACGATAAATAACATACTAGCAGTACCTGCAGCAGCAGATTCTCTGTAGTTGTCAACGTTTACTGCAAAAGTACCAGCAGTAATATCTAGGAATGCAGCTACTACTAAACAAATAGTAATAAATGCATAAAGAGTAAACATTATTTTACCTTTTTGGCTAACATTATGTCTTATAACTTCACCAATAGATTTACCTTCATGTCTTAAAGAAGCAACTAATGAACCGTAATCATGTACTCCTCCAAAGAATACACATCCGAATATTATCCATAGATATACTGGGAGCCATCCGAACATAGTAGCAATAATCGGACCAGTGATAGGACCGGCACCGGCTATTGAAGAGAAGTGGTGTCCCAATAGAACTTTGGCATCAGTAGGTACATAGTCTTTACCGTCATTAAGAGTATGAGCAGGTGTTTTTTTGCCAGGGTCGATACCCCATTTCTTTGCTAAATATGAACCATAAGTAATATAGGCTACAAAAAATATGATCATACCTAACAATAGAAGAATGAAAGCATTCATTTTTTATCTCCTTTTTTTTTATTTTTTATAACTTCCTAAAAATCCGAAAGAAGAAGTTTTAATTCTTTCTTACGCATTTTAGGTAGATATACATTTTTATCTGTCATAGACACTATAGCATATTGTGTTTCTGACCATCCATGAAATAATAACTTGTAATTAACCTTATAAAAGAATTTTTTTGTTATTTTTTCCCATTCTTTATCTAAAGGGCTTTCTGTTACTAATATACCTGTTATTAAACTTCTTTTATGAAATTTATTAGGATTTGATAGTATAGGTGTTAATCTAATAAGCATATCTTGGAAATTTTCTATATCTTCTTTCTTTAATTCTTTAATAAATCTCAAAAGCATATGCTCAAATACAGAATAACCTTCATAAACTGTAGATTTAGTTATAAACGACTTGAAAAAATCGTTTCTGTGAAAGGCATAAAGATCAAAATATTCATCTTCTTTTGTAATTTCATACTCTAAATCAAAATGTCTCATGAGCTTTTCTGAAACATTGAATATGTATTTTTTTACATTCTCATTATCGATGTGAAGTTTAGCCATTTTTCCTCTCCATGCTATATATTATATAAAGTTTTTTTTCATTGTCAAGTTACTATACATACTAAATAGTAATTGTTATTATTTAAAAATATTTTTATTGTTTATATAAAACATATTAATCATATAATTATTATATATTGTTTGTCTTTATAATTTTAGTTATATAAGTATTATATTTACTAATATATATATAAAATTATATAATATATTTCTCATTAATTAATAATTTGAAATGCATGATAAAATATCTTTCATTTTATTCATAGCTAATGCTCTATGACTCATAGAATTTTTTTCTTCTAAACTCATTTCAGCATATGTAACATTATATCCGTCAGGCTGAAATATAGGGTCATACCCGAAACCATCAAAACCTCTTGGATTTTCTATTATTTTACCATTAACTCTTCCTTCAACTGCTATATAATAATTATCATCCAATACGCAAACAGCAGAAGTTATAAAATATGCAGTTCTATCTTTTTTATCCTTTAATTCATCTAAAAGCATCTGCATTTTTTCTTTATATCCCAAATTTTCTCCGCCGTATCTAGCTGAATATATTCCTGGTTTTCCTCCAAGAGCATTAACGCATAGTCCTGAATCATCTGCCAAAGATGGTAATTTAGTATGATTATATACTGTTTTTGCTTTTATAAGAGAATTTTCTATGAATGTGCTGCCGTCTTCTATTATTTCACCTATATCTGAAGGCATTGATAATATTTCTTTTATAACAGTTCCTTTAAATAGCGATTCTATTTCTTTTAATTTATGTTTATTTGCTGTTGCTATTACTAATTTTTCAAGCATATTAATTTCCTTTTATATTAAAAAATAGATAAAAATCTTTGCTGTTAGGTATATAATATTCCATAACATTTCCTATTATTGTATAGCCATTTTTAGGAGCATAATTTTCAACTACATTTGTAAATACTTTGCTGTAATTTTCTATATTACATTTAACTTTTATAAATTTACCTCCTTTTATATTCCATTTTGTCCAACCTTCAGGGGCAGAAGAGTTTTCTTTCACTTCTACACCTGCCATATATTTACCTCTTTCTCCCCAAGGAGCAAATGTTTCATTTATATCATTCATAATTCCCCATATACCTGACAAATTATTATTTTCATCAACCTTTACCAAATTTATAATTTCTTTAACATTTTTATTAAATTCCTGCCATAAAGGTAATACCCATTTAGAATGTTTTTCGCTTTCTCCTTCAGCTACTTTTCCTATAACTTCAAAATCTTCTTTTTCTACTATTTCTATATCCATAAAGTTATGTCTCCTAATTAATTGAAAAATATAATAACATATTTTTACATAGTAGTAAATATTATATATATGAATAAGTTTATTAAATCAATATACAAAAATGAGGAAGCCTTTATAATATTAAAAGCTTCCTCATCATTATTTTTTTAATTATTTTAAGCAGCTGCAGTATTCATTTTATTTTTATTTCTTGTTGCTATTTGTACAATAACTAATATTGCTATAATAGCTATTCCTATAATATCAGAATAAAATTCAGGATATATAGATAATAAACCTGCTACAATGAATAATATTCTTTCATAAGGTTTGCATTTTCTAAATACATATCCTTCTAGTCCTGCGGATACTCCAAACATACCTATAAGAGAAGTTATAAGTATAGGTATAACATCGGCAATGGTAGTATTTATCATCAATATATCCGGATTGAATATAAACATATAAGGAATGATAAAAGCACCAATAGAAAGTTTTGTTGCCTCAATACCTGTTTTAAGAGGATCTGATTTAGCAATAGCAGCACCAGCCATAGCAGCCAAAGCAACAGGAGGAGTAACGTCAGCTATAATTCCAAAGTAGAATACAAACATATGAGCAGCTAAAGGTTCATAACCTAAACCTATTATTGCACTTGCAGCTATTGTAGAAGTTATAAGATAATTTGCTGTAGTAGGAACTCCCATACCAAGTATGATAGAACTTATCATTGTTAAGAACAATAATAATAGAGGTATTCCTCCTGATATAGATATTAAACCAGCACCTATTTTTAAACCTAAACCTGTTAAAGTTATAACACCTATAATAACTCCAGCCATAGCACAAGCAACAGCAACACTAATTATATTTCTAGCAGCATTAACGAATACATCTATTAAATCATTAAATCCGAAGCTTACTTTTCTTTTCATTATTATGTCAACTATTGAGTTTACAATAGCAACTAAACCAGCAGCAATTATACCCATTAAACCGGCATAAATAGCAGTTTTTCCAAGTACAAAGAAATATATTATTGTAGCAAGAGGTATAACTAAGTAACCTTTTTTCATCAAAAGTTCTCCTATTTTAGGAAGAGAATCTCTTGATAAACCTTTAAGACCTGTTTTTTTAGCTTCCAAATGCACCATTATGAATATACCTGTAAAGTAAAGTATAGCTGGAATAATAGCAGCTTTAGCAACTTCCATATAAGGAATTCCCAAACTTTCAGCCATTAAGAATGAAGCAGCACCCATTATAGGAGGCATTAACTGTCCTCCTGTAGAAGCTGAAGCCTCAACAGCACCAGCAAATTCAGGTCTGTAACCTAAAGATTTCATCATAGGTATTGTGAAGCTTCCTGTACCTACAGTATTTGAAACTGAACTTCCTGATACTGTACCAAACATAGCACTTGTAAGTACTGCTACTTTAGCAGGACCTCCGTCAAATCCTCCTGCTATAGCATTACATATATCTATAAAAAACTGACCTATTCCTGTTTTATCGAGCAATGCTCCAAAAAATATGAATAAAAATATAAATGTAGCTGAAGCACCTATAGGAGTACCCATTATTCCTTCAGTATTATAAAATAAATGTGATACTAATCTTTGAAGTGAATAACCTCTATGATTCAAAAAACCAGGTGCATAAGCTCCAAATAATGCATATATAATAAAAATTATTGATATTACAAGTATTGGAAGTCCTACTATTCTTCTGCAAGCTTCAAATACAAGGAGTATTCCTATTATTCCTATAATAATATCAGTTGTTGTATATATACCAGCTCTTCTTACTATTGTTTCAAAATTAATTGTAATATAACTCCAAGAACCAGCACCAATTATAGCAAATATTACATCATACCAAGGTAGTTTATCTTTAGGCATGTCTTTTTTCATAGGGAAAAGCAAGTAAGCAAGAAGTATAACAAATGCTAAATGTGTAGCCCTTACAACCTGGGCTGTAATTTTTCCTGAAAGTATTGAATATAATTGAAATAAACAAAATACAACAGATATAACAATTATTAAATATTTTTTCCAATCAGAATATTTTCTATATCTTGATTCACTATCATATTTGCTCATATAACTATCAATTTCTTCAACTGTTGGAATGTGAATATCATTTCTATGTTTCATTGTTCCCCCTTAATATTTTATTATTTATTATATTTATTATAATTGTAAATAATGACACCCTTTTATATTGTATTTTTATATTTACTTGAGGTTCGAATAGAGTATTTAATTTTATTTCTTTTCCGTTTCCGCCAAGTTCTATTCTATGGTCAGCTACAATTCCGACAAATAAATATAAATCTTTTATTTGTTTTTTAATATTATTTATTTCTATATAATCATCTGTAATAATTATGTTTTCATCATTTTGAGGATCCGACATACCTGCTCCATAAGATACAAATCTTGTCTTATCCAATACAATATCATTATTAGTATTTATAATATAATAATCTCTAATTCTTCCCTTATTTACAGAATGGGTATATGAAATTAAAAATTCTTTTTTATTAATATTAAATATGAAATTAACTTTATTATTTTTAACACTATTTAATACAAGTCTTGGAAATAGAGGTATAAATAATAAAGCAATAATTACTACAATGACAGATATACATATAATAACTTTTTTTAACATATATATTTTTTAGAATAATCAATTATTGACGTATTCATTATTATCTTTATACATCGATAATAACGAATACATCTTAAAGTGTATATTTGTAATTATTGTATATTATATCCTAATTCTTTATAATATTTTAAAGCACCTGGATGGAAAGGTACTGATATGCCTTTATAAGCATCATCAATATTTAATTCTTCACCTTTAGCATGAGCAGTTGCTAAATCAGTTTTTTTATCAAATAAAGTTTTTATTAGATTGTAAACAACATCTTCAGGTATATTGTTATTAACTGCGATAGTTGCTTTTACTGCTATTGCTGTAGTATCTGTAGTAACATTATTATATGTATTAGCAGGTATTGTAACTTCTGTATAATATTTATATTTATTTAAGATATCATCTACCTGAACTTTGTCTAAAGATACTAAAACGATATCGCTTGATAAAGATAATTCTTGTAAAGCTGCATTAGGTATTCCTGCAACTATGAAACAAGCATCTAAAGTACCGTTTTGAAGTCCGTCGCTTGATTCTTTAAATGAAAGATTTGATTTGTTTATATCATTAAAAGTCAATCCATAAGCTTCTAATATTTGTTTAGCATTGAATTCTGTACCGCTTCCAGCATCTCCAACTGATACTCTTTTTCCTTTCATATCAGCAATTGTTGTGATGCCGCTTGCTTTTGTAGCTGCTATTTGCACTATTTCTGGATATAATGTAAGAATAGCAGAGAAGTTTGATAATACTTCACCGTCAAATATATCAGTACCGTTATAGGCATAGTCCATAACATCGTTTTGTACGAATGCTAAATCAGCTTCATGTCTGTTAAGAAGTCTTAAGTTTTCAGCAGAAGCTCCTGTTGATTGAGCAGTAACATTCATTCCTTCTATATTAGCATTCCATATACTAGCTATACTTCCGCCGAATGAATAGTATGTACCGCTTGTTCCGCCTGTAGCAAAAATGTAGTTGAGATTGTTGCTTTTTTGGCATCCAATCATTAATATTAATGATAGAATGGCACTAATAGTGATAAAAACATTTCTCATAATAATAATACTCCTTGTAAAATTTACTAATATAATACACTTTATGATATTAAAAGTCAATATTTATTATTCATATCTTTTTCATATATTTGTTAATTATTATATTATAATATATTCAATATTGAATTATCATTTATAACATATTTATAATATGTGTATCATTTTATTTTTTATATTAGTTAAAACTTTTTAGAATATTGTGAAGATTACATATATATGAAATATAATATTAAATCATATTTTATAATCAAAACTCTAATATCAAAACATCATATATAATTATGATTGTATGTTTATTTAAATATGCTTAGTAATTACAAGAATATATTTTTTAATAAATGCAGCAAAAGAATAAAATATAACATGCTATATATTAATAAAAATACAAATCGTAAATCTAAACAATATTATGTTTATTTAATATTTATAAATATAATTTTTTTAATATTTAATTAATAATATTAGTTATTATAACTAAAAGCTTGACAAACAATACTTTTTTTATAGATTTATTAACGAGGTTTTATTTATGATTAATACTATTTTTTCTCGTAGGAATATTATACTAGTTGCAGTATTGTTGTATCTCTGTTTATATAAAAATTTATATTCTCAAAATAATCCTGCTAAACCGACATTTCAAGAATTTATGCAAAAATATTCTCAGTTTGATGAATATATAGAAAATGATATTGATTTTTTATCAAAACTTCCATCAATACAAAGACTTTGGAATAATACATACAAGTATATAGAAAGTCTTGGTTCTAGTAATTGGCTTGCTATAATGAAGGATCCTTCTAAAATATACAGATATACAGATAATAATGATGTTGCTTTTCTTTTGGGAGCTTCAAGTGGTTTGGCATATCTTTATGAAGGCAGTTTTGATAAGATGGATTCCATAATGTCTAAATTAAAAAGAAAAATAAATATAAATGTTACATCTGGAGACAATTATGGTATTATAATCCCTCTGCATTATCCTCTTGGAACTATAGGACTTAGTACATATGTTAATTTTCAATTGCCTGATGAAAAAAATGATGGAATTGGGTATTGGCATGATATGCTTAATGCTATTGATCATATACCAATACCATACATACAATTATCAACACAAATAAATTGCTGGACAGCTCCAATGTCAATAGGTCTTAGATTTGCATTTGCTCCTGGATTTAGAGAATTATACAGACCATTTATAGAGGATATTGAAGTAGATTCAATTGCATACCATGCTGGGTTAGATTTGAAATTTTTTGTTTATAGGGATAAATACTTTTTTGTAGATACTCGTGCGGATTTTAATTTTGACATAGGTGAAATTAATTTAAATATAAAAAATAAAAAATTCTTTTTTGAAGTTCCTATAGAGAATGCAGTTAATAGTGGTGTTTTGTTTAATTCGAGTACATACATGGGTGGTAAATGGACGTCTTTTTCATTAACTCCAAAAATAGTAGGCGGATTTAAATTTAAAGAAAAAGTACCTTATATAGATTATTTTGCTATATATGGTATATTAGGTGTTGATTTAATATATGGTTTTTATCAGGGAGGATATAATATAAACGTAGGAGATATGTATTTAATATCACCAAATAATAAAAATGATCCGAATTATGTTATTAAAACTTCTCATCAAGATCAGGATTCAAGCAGCGGACAATATTTTGCATATGATATAAGGTTGGGATTAAATATTGATATTTTTTATCAGTCATTATCTATTGAATATGCTTTTTTATCAAAAAGTTTTTCGATAATGTTTATGCCTTTTGTGTATAGATTTGCATCTGAGCCGAAAATATAGGAGTATGATTATATGAATAGATATTTAGTAATATTATTGATTATTACATTAACTACCTCATGCAAGATTAAATTTTTGAAACCTGATTTAATAACTAGTGATCCAAATTCACACTATATTACAGGAGATTATATTAATTTATCTAAAGTGCAATTAACTGATCAAATGATGGATGAATATTTAAATAATGGAAATGGATATATGTTATGTTTCAGTGGTACTTTAACAACTCAAAGTATGGATATTATAAAAGATTATATAAGAAAATCTAATAAATACATTTATCTAGATTTAAAAAACTGTACAGGAATTACTTCAATGAGAGATGGTAATTTTGCTAATTTAGAGTATTTAGCAGGAATAAAGCTTCCTCATGATGTAAATAATATGGGAAAGAGAATTTTTGAAAATTGCAGAAATCTTACAAATGTAATGCTTCCTCTTTCTTTGGTTGGAATAGGAGACTATTCTTTTCAAAATACTGATAAATTGAAAGAAATGCATATACCTGATACTATAGCATATATGTATCAATATGCATTTAAAAATTGCAGTTTAGAAATTTTTGTAATGCCTGATAATCTTAAGAGATTAGGAGTTGAAGGTTTGATGGGAGCTAAAGACTTAAAAATAATAGTTGTAAATCAAGTTTTTGAATGGTTTAGAGCTAGATCATTAGTAGATACTCCTAATTTAGAAACTATTATATATTATGGTACTAAACTTAGTACAGTTCAATTTGAGGGTAATTCTGTTTTTTCAGGAAAGCCACAAAAGGAAATAACATTATATTTGCCTAATGTAGAAAGAGGAGAGGAAGATTTTAGCAGATGGGGCGGATATGGTTGGAAAGATGTAAAGTATCAAGGTGAATTTAATATTAATGAATTATTAGGAGATTATAATTTATCTGCTTATAAGTCATTATAAAATACATATAATATAAATGAATTTTAAACAAACAGTATATTTTTTATAAGTAAAATACCGTTTGTTTAAAATTTTATTAATTATATGATTATGATAAAGTAAATATATAAATTATTCTAGAACTTCTATTATATCTTCAATACTGAATTGTCCTTTATAATAAACTTTTTTCCAAGTATATCTAGCCCAATTTGTAGTAGTATATTTTTTTCCTCCTGATATAATTTCTTTATATCCGTCAAAATTTCCCAAATATAATGTCATTTGTTTTTGATCTATTCCTTTCCAAGCATCTCCATTATTAGCACCTGTAAAATCTAATCTTGTACCATAATACACAACATGCTTAAGATTTTTTACACCAGCAAGCATACTAGGATACATAGTTTTAAAATTAGTACCTAAAACTATAGCTTCAAGAGATGTGCAATTATCAAAAGCATTATCTCCTATAGCCTCCATATCAGCTGGAAAATAAACACCTGTAAGATTTTTTACATTCATAAAACTTTCATTAGGCCATTTCTTTCCATTTCCTTCAAAAATAACATTTTCTGCATACAAAAATACATGCTTATCAGGCTGCTTTCTTAGGCATTCTGCTATACTCAATATTGTAGTTTTATCTATAATTCCTCTAATTCCTAATCTGCTTCCTCCGCTTCTATCTATAGCATCGTATATTACAGGGCATTGAAAAGTTCCTCCTCCGCTAGTATATGGTAAATGAATTTGGTATACAAAAAAATTGATTTTATTTGCTTCTTCTAATGCATTATCAGGACTTAAATATTGAATATTACAAGATATAATAAAAATTAAAATAATAGTTATAAGAATAATAAAACTTTTTATTTTCATAAATTAGACTCCTTTATAATTTTGGTTCTCCAGCAAATCTATACACAAATGGTACAAACATAACTGAAAAACTTTTTGAAAATATAGCATATTCAAATGATAAAGATTGGTAAAATATATCAATAGTTGCACCAACTCTTATATCATAACTGAAATAATTATCTTTTATTGATATTTTAGGCATACTTGTATTAAATTCATAAGTTTGATTATTAATATTTTCTGTAACAGTATTTATACCAAATTCAGAATCAGAATCTACAAAACTATATACTAAATCAACTCCAATAAATCCGTATATTGCAAAATAATCTATATATGGAACTTTATCTCTTAATTTTAATCCTCCAACTAATTTTGGAGTTAAAGCAAAACTTATCCATTTACTTTTTATGTCGGCTGATGTTCCAAAGTATGCTCCTGTATATGTGCTGTTTGCGGAATTATGCATCTGAAATACATACCTATCATTCATAAAAGCCATATTGAATTTTCCATAATCAAAATTGAAATCTGCTCTGGCATCAACAAAAAAATATTTATCTCTATAAATATAGAATTTTAAGTCCATACCGCCATGTAATCCGAATGTTTCTATTTTTGTATCTTTAACAAAAAGATTATAAAATTCGCTGTAACCTGGCATAAATGCAAATCTTAATCCTATGGACATAGGAGCTGTCCAGCAATTAATAGAACCAAAAACTTCAATATATGGAAATGGCACTTTATCTATAGAATTTATTAGTCTTGCAAAATCATTATCATAACTTAATGAAGATTTTGTATCTTCAAGCTGAAAATTTAAGTATGCTCCAATACCTACAGTACCTAATGGAAAATGTAAAGGAATTATTAATCCATAATTATCTCCTGAAGCAGCATTAAACTGTATTTTTCTTTTAATTTTCTGTTCTATTGCATATCCAACTGACATATTAAAATTATAAATATCATATAAAAATTCGATACTTGACATCAAAAGTATTGTATTAGGAGATTCAGGATATTTTTCTATTAATTTTGGATTGTTAAGTACATCTTTCCAAAATTGCGGATTTATATCTTCTATAAAGTTTTTGGCATTATTAAAAAAATTTATTATATATTCGTTATTAGAAATATAATCGATATAGCCTTGATTATATTTATTATTCATTTGAAAATATTTGGTTATAAATTGATTATATTCACTATTTATATTTTGTGAAAATACATAAGCACAATGTAAACCAAACAATATACAGATACGTAAAAAATATTTCATAAATAATCCTAATTGCTTTTATTATAGTAAAATTATTTTCTAAAATCAACATTAAAATAATAAAATGAGAATTTTATATAAAAGTATTCATTTTTATTAAAAATAAAAAATATTTTAACGATAAAAATAATAGTATATTAAAAAAAATTAATATTATTATATATATGAAAAAAATTATAATTTTTATATTTATTTTTTGCAGTATAGTAATGTCCTCTCCATTATTTATAGAAGAAACTCCTATAAAAAACTATATAAAAAAGAAAATTTTAGATGAGGCAGAAAAAAAAGGCGATATCAAAACTATAAGAGAATTAACAAATGAAAATACATTAATCATAACAAATGATAAATCAATGACTACTAATAATAGTGTATTAATAATAACTAATGATATAGATTTCTCAAAGTATAGAGATAGAGGATATGATATAACAATGGATGTACTTCCTAGATATTATACTGTGCGGGCAGGGGATACATTATTAAAAATATCATCATATCCGTTTATATATGGCGAAAGAAATTTCTGGCGTATTATATATATTCATAACAAAAATATAATAAATGATACTACTTCTCTTCCAATAGGGTTAAAGCTTTTTATACCAAGCATAAGAGGATAAACAAGATATTGGAATTATGAACCTAAGCTTGAATATGTACCGTTTAAAATAAAGATGGATTTGACTACCAATATGTATAATGACTATCCTTTTATTATTAGAACAAAAGATAATTAATTTATAATAAAAAATAAATAATAAAGGCTTTCATATTTTTATGAAAGCCTTTTAATTTTTATATGTTATTTAGATATTAGCTCCATATAATGAGTTTCATATCGAATTTATAACTTAAATCTTTATGATATGGATACATTCTTATAGCATAACCGCTTTGTCCGCTGTCAGTACATTCTAAAGTTCCTGAGAAAGAATGTCTTCCATTTCCTAAATCAGCTGAATGTTTCATTTCAACTGTAATAGGATCTATGATTTCTTCTTTCATGCTTAACTTACCATGGTAAAGTTCTACTCTTACAGAATCAGGTGCTATATCTCCAAGATTAACTATAGTTTTAACTTCAAATTTACTTCCAACTTTTAAATTTCTTGAAGGCATTTCAGAAATTGTGTTTTCAATAAGAACTTTTGACCATTTAGAAGCTATATCTTGTTTCCAAGCTTTTAATTCTTTAGCTTTAGCAAATTCATTTTCAGTCATATTGAAATATCTTTTGCTTGCATTGTTATAGAATTTGTGGAAATAATCAGCAACCATTCTATTAGTTGAGAATACAGGACAAACAGTCTGCATACTCCATTTCATAGCAGCAACCCATTGTCTAGGTATATTGTCTCTTCCTCTGTCATAGAATAGAGGTATTATTTCATTTTCTAATACATTATAAAGAGCTTTACTTTCAACTTCATCTTGATATTCTAAATCAGTATACTCTTCTCTGTTACCGATAGGCCATCCATTCTGACCATCATAAGCTTCATCCCACCATCCGTCTAATACACTGAAGTTTAAACCTCCGTTTGGTGGAACTTTCATGCCGCTTGTACCGCTTGCTTCTAAAGGTCTTCTAGGGTTATTAAGCCATACATCAACACCTTGAACCATATATCTAGCAACATTGATATCATAGTCTTCTATAAATACTATATGATCTCTAAAATCTTCTCTTCTGCAGATTTCAGCAATATTTCTAATTAATTCTTTACCACCATTATCATGTGGGTGAGCTTTACCAGCAAATATTATTTGTACAGGTCTTTCAGAATTAGTAACGATTTTCTTTAATCTCTCTAAATCTCTGAAAAGCAATGTACCTCTTTTATAAGTAGCAAATCTTCTAGCAAAACCTATTGTTAAAGCTTCAGGAGAAAGTATTTGATCAGCATGTTCTATTTCATTTTTTGTGAATCCTCTGTTTGTTATTTGAGTTTTTAATCTTTCTCTACAGAAGTCAATAAGTCTTTCTTTTCTTCTTTCATGAGTTCTCCAAAGTTCTGCATCAGGTATTTTTTGAACTCTTTCCCAAATATTATATTCTAAAGGCTTAGTTCTCCAACGAGGTCCTAAATATCTGTCTAATAAGTTCTGCATATCAAAAGATATCCAGCTTAAAGTGTGTATACCATTAGTAATAGAATCAATAGGAAGTTCATTAACAGGAACGCCTTTCCAAATATCCTTCCACATAGATCTTGATACATGTCCATGAAGTTCACTAACACCATTATTTTCAGCAGATAAGTTCAAAGCAAGTACTGTCATACAGAAACTTTCTTTTTGATCATCCGGATTAATTCTTCCAAGTCTTATGAATTCATCCATGGTCATATCTATATGTTTAACATAATCAGTGAAATATTTTTGAACCATATCTATAGGGAATATATCATTACCAGCAGGTACAGGAGTGTGAGTTGTAAATATATTAGAGCTAAATACAACTTCTCTTGCAGTATTTTTATCTAAATGATTATTTTCCATTAATTGTCTTATTCTTTCTAGAGAAAGGAAAGCACTGTGTCCTTCATTCATATGATAAATAGTAGGTTTAATTCCTAATTTATCTAATGCTTTAACACCGCCTATACCAAGAAGTATTTCCTGCTGTATTCTAGTTTCTAAGTTACCGCCGTAAAGCTGAGCAGTAATGTCTCTGTCTGCCACACTATTTTCTTCTATATTAGCATCTAAGTAATAAAGTTCTATTCTTCCTACATTAGCTTTCCAGATTTGAGCATAAACTTTTCTTCCAGGCAAATCAACATCAACTTTCATTGTTTCACCGTTTTTATCTAAAACTTTTTCTAAAGCTAAGTTAAAGAAATCATTTTCTATATCATATTCCTGCTGCCAACCATCAGCATTTAAATACTGTCTGAAATAACCTTTTCTATATAAAAGTCCTACAGCTACTAAAGGCAAACCCAAATCGCTTGCAGATTTTAAATGGTCTCCAGATAATATACCAAGACCTCCAGAATAGTTAGGTAAAGATTCATGAAGTCCGTATTCAAAAGAGAAATAAGCTATTTTTTCATTATTAGTTTTTTGATTTTCATTTAAGCTATTATACCAAGTTTCTTGATTCATATAAGTTTTAAACTCATCATAAACCTCAGCCAAATTCATCATAGCTGCATCATCTTGAAGCATAGCATCAAAACGTTCCTGAAGAGATTCTCCTAATACCCTTATAGGGTTATGATCTCTCTTATCCCAATTATCAATATCTATTGTTCTTAATAAAGTTACTGCTTTCTGATTCCAACACCACCAAAAGTTTTTAGTAATTTCTATAAGTGGTTCTAATTCTTTTGGAACCGATGGTGAAACCATATACTTATTTAATTTCATAAAATTACCGCCTTAAAAATTATTTTAGATATACCTCTGCTTATTCTATAATATTTTATAATAAAATCAATGAATTTATTTAATAATTCTTATTATATAGTTAATTATATATATTTTTTATTGACATTTATTGTTTTTTGTGTATAATGTATTACTATGAAAGGTAAGATTATTATTAATTCTATCAGCAATAATTCTTTTTGCTTCTTCTTTAGCTTTTTTGGCGTTTAAGGCGCCAGTATATTCTATTTTTTTCACAACAATAAAAACAAATACATAATAAATTAATTTTTTAATTATTAAGAAAACATAAAAAAGAAAACAACTTAATTAACATAATATTTTAAATTTTAAGGAGATAATTACTATGATTATTGTAATGAAACCAAATGCTAAAGAAGAATATATAAATAATATAACTGAAAGACTTATTAATGCAGGACTCGGTACTAATAAAATAGTAGGTGTTGACTGTACTGTTATAGGTATAGTAGGGGATACTTCAAAAGTTGATAGAGAATTAATGGCTACTTTACCTGGTGTTGCTAGAGTTTTAAAAGTTCAGGAACCTTTCAAAAGAGCAAACAGAGCTTTCAAAAAAGAAGATACTGTTGTTGATGTAAGCGGTGTAAAAATAGGAGCTGGAAAGCCTGTAATAATAGCCGGTCCTTGTTCGGTTGAAAGTGAGGAGCAGGTTATTAATATTGCTAAAAGTGTAAAAGCAGCAGGAGCCTCAATACTTAGAGGAGGAGCTTTCAAGCCTAGAACTTCTCCCTATGCTTTCCAAGGACTTGCTCTTGACGGACTTAAAATATTAAAACTTGCAAAAGAAGAAGTTGGAATTCCTATAGTAAGTGAGATTGTTTCTATAAGACATTTAGAAGATTTTGAAAATACTGTTGATATGATTCAGATTGGTGCAAGAAACATGCAGAACTTCGAGCTTTTAAAAGAAGTAGGAAAATTAAAAAAACCTATACTTTTAAAAAGAGGTTTAGCAAATACTATTGAAGAATGGCTAATGAGTGCTGAATATATTTTGGATAAAGGAAACAGCAATGTAGTATTATGCGAAAGAGGTATAAGAACTTTCGAAACTTATACTAGAAATACTTTCGATGTTTCAGCTATACCTATGATAAAAAGAATGAGTCACTTACCTGTAATAGGAGACCCTTCACATGCAAGCGGTAAATCTTGGATGGCTCTTCCTCTTACTTTAGCTGCTCTTGCTGCTGGTGCTGATGGTATGATTATAGAAGTACATAATGATCCTGAACATGCATTATGCGATGGTGCTCAGTCTATAAAACCAGACACATTTGAAGAGATTATGGGTTCTGTTAATATGATGGCTGAAACTGTAAGCAAAATAAAAGAAAGACATGGCGGTAAGAT
This sequence comes from Brachyspira hyodysenteriae ATCC 27164, assembly GCF_001676785.2. NCBI lineage: Bacteria > Pseudomonadati > Spirochaetota > Spirochaetia > Brachyspirales > Brachyspiraceae > Brachyspira > Brachyspira hyodysenteriae. The sequence goes on from NZ_CP015910.2 coordinate 643,440, forward strand.
TTATACCAAAAATTAATTTCATTTAAAATGAATTTTTTAAACTATGTATTTGTTTATAATATTTTTATATAACAAACAAATACATAGTTTTTATTTTTTAAATATTAGATAAATCAATTATAGTGAAATTCATAGATTCTATAACTTTAAGTAAAGCATAAGCTGTATCTAATGAAGTAATACAAGATATATTATTTTCAGCAGAAGCCCTTCTCAATTCTAAACTATCTGAATGGGTTTGGCTATTGCTTTCTATTGTATTTATCACATAATCAACTTTACCTAATCTTATTGTATCTATTATATTCTCTAAGCCTTCTTCATAAATTTTTGATACTTCTTTAACATAAAGTCCTTTTGCTTTTAAAAAATTAGCAGTTCCTTTTGTAGCATATATTCCATATCCTATATTAGAGAATCTTTTTGCCAAATCAAGTATTTCATTTTTATGATTATCCGAAATAGTGAGAAGTATATTTCCTTGTAAAGGTATTCTTAATCCGCTCGCTATTAATGCTTTGTATAATGCCTTTTCAAAATTAATATCAAAACCTAATGCCTCGCCTGTACTTTTCATTTCAGGACCAAGTATTGTATCAACTTTTCTTAATTTAGAGAAAGAAAATACAGGAGCTTTAACAAATACTTTATCAGATTCTTCTTTATATAAATTATTGTATCCCTGTTCTTTTAATGATTTTCCAAGTATGCACATAGTGGCCACATTAGCCATAGGTACATTAGTTATTTTACTTAAAAAAGGTACTGTTCTGCTGCTTCTAGGATTAACCTCAAGTACATAAACGTTATTCTCTTTATCAACTATAAATTGTATATTGTAAAGCCCTATGAAATTAAATCCTATTCCTATTCTTTTAGCATAATCAATTATAGTTTCTTTTACTTTATTTGATATTGTTTGAGTAGGGTAGACACTTATAGAATCTCCTGAGTGAATTCCTGCTCTTTCTATATGCTCCATAATACCCGGAATAAATACATTATTTTCACTGTCGGCAATAGCATCAATTTCTATTTCCTTACCTATAACATATTTATCAATTAATATAGGAGCTTTATTGCTTACTTCTTTTACAGCAGTTTCCATATAAACTTTCAAAGATGCATCATTATCTACTATCTCCATAGCTCTTCCTCCAAGTACATAACTAGGACGAACTAATACAGGATAACCAATATCATTTGCTATTATTAAAGCCTCATCAACAGTTATAGCAGTTTCACCTTTAGGCTGAGGTATATTAAGAGTTTTTAACATCTCTTCAAATTCATGTCTGTCTTCTGCCTTATTAATATTTTCTAAAGAAGTGCCAAGTATATTTACTCCATGCATAACAAGTTTGTCAGCCAAATTTATAGCAGTTTGTCCTCCGAATTGTACTATAACTCCTTTAGGCTTTTCAAGTTCTATTATATGCATAACATCTTCTATAGTTAATGGTTCAAAATAAAGTTTATCTGATATAGAAAAATCTGTTGATACAGTTTCAGGATTATTATTTATTACTATAGCTTCATATCCGGCTTCTCTTATAGTCATTACTGAATGAACTGTGGAATAATCAAACTCTACTCCTTGTCCTATTCTTATAGGGCCTGAGCCTAATACTATTATGCTTTCTTTTCCGCTTTTAAAAGATTCATTTTCTTCTTCATAAGTAGAGTAGAAATAAGGAGTTTCACTTTCAAACTCTCCTGCACAAGTATCAACCATTTTATATACAGGAATTATATTGTTTTCATGTCTTAATTTATATATGTCAATCTCTTCAGTTTCCCAAACTTTAGATATATAACTATCTGAAAATCCTTTTTCTTTGCATTCTCTTAAAATATCTATATCCATTTTATTTTTGGATAATTTTTCTTCTAATGAAATTATATTTTTTATTTTATCTAAGAAGAATTTATCTATATGAGTAATATCTATTATATCATTTATATCTTCTTTACGTCTTATAAGTTCTGCTATAATAAATATTCTCAAATCATCTCTTAATTCTATACGCTCCCATAATTTTTTAGTGGTATACTCTGAAACATCATTATGAATTATATGATCGCATTTTATTTCAAGAGAACGAACAGCTTTTAAAAATGATTCTTCAAAATTTCTTCCTATACTCATAACTTCGCCTGTGGCTTTCATCTGTGTTCCTAATTGTCTATCGGCATTAGGGAATTTATCGAATGGAAGTCTTGGGAATTTTGTAACTATATAATCTATAGAAGGCTCAAAACATGCAAAACTTTTTTTAGTTATAGGATTAAGTATTTCATCTAAAGTCATACCAACTGCTATTTTAGCACTAATTTTTGCAATAGGGTATCCTGTAGCCTTACTTGCCAAAGCACTGGAACGAGATACTCTAGGATTAACTTCTATTATGTAATACTTAAAACTTTTGGGATCCAATGCTAACTGCACATTACAGCCGCCGCATATTTTTAAAGCTCTTATTATTTTAAGACTCACATTTCTAAGCATTTGATTTTCTCTGTCGCTTAAAGTTTGACAAGGAGCAACTACTATACTGTCTCCTGTATGTATTCCAACAGGATCAACATTTTCCATATTACATACAACTATAGCATTGTCATTATTATCACGCATTACTTCATATTCTATTTCTTTATAACCTGCAATACTTTTTTCAACTAAGCATTCATGTACGGGACTTATTTTTAAACCTGTTTCGCATATTTCAATCAATTCTTTTTCATTGCGTGCAAATCCTCCGCCGGTACCTCCAAGAGTATATGCAGGACGAACAACCAAGTGATAACCTATTTTGTTTGCAAACTCAATTGCCTCTTCAACACTATGTACAATAACGCTTTCAGGTACAGGTTCATTTATATCATTCATTAACTTTTTAAAAAGCTCTCTGTCTTCAGCACAATTAATGGCATTCAAATCTGTTCCCAATACTTCAACATTATATTCATCTAGTATTCCGCTTTCAGCAAGCTCAACAACAAGATTTAATCCTGTCTGTCCTCCAAGAGAACCTAATATTGCATCAGGTCTTTCTTTATATATTATTCTTTTAGCAAAATTTAAATTTATAGGTTCTATATATACTTTATCAGCAACAGCAGCATCAGTCATTATTGTGGCAGGATTAGAATTTATAAGTATAACTTCGTATCCTTCTTCTTTTAAAGACTGACAAGCTTGAGTACCTGCATAATCAAATTCAGCAGCTTGTCCTATAATTATAGGCCCTGAACCTATTACTAATATTTTTTTTATATCTGTTCTTTTAGGCATTTTTCTCTCCATAATTGTTATTCATCATATCAGTAAACTTATCAAATAAATACTTGCTGTCCTCTGGTCCAGGATTAGATTCTGGGTGATACTGAACAGAGAATACAGGATATTTTTTATGCTTCACTCCCTCACAGCTTCCATCATTCAAAGATATATGAGTTAAAATTAAATCTGTATTTGCTAAACTTTCTTTTTCAACTGCATAACTGTGATTTTGACTTGTGATGCTTACTTTATTAGTTTCCAAATCTTTAACAGGATGATTTCCGCCTCTATGTCCGAATTTTAATTTAATTGTATCAGCACCGCATGCTAAACTTATAAGCTGATGTCCTAAACATATACCGAACATTGGAACCTTTCCTATTAGCTCTTTTATTGTGTTAATAGATTCTTTAACGTCTTTTGGATTACCAGGACCATTAGAAAGCATTATGCCATCCGGATTCAAACTCATTATAGTTTTAAAATCTGTATCATAAGGAACAACTATTAAATCACAGTTTCTTTTACTTAATTCTCTTATTATTCCTAGTTTCGCCCCAAAGTCTATTAATACAACTTTTTTACCTCTATTTGGTATAGGAAAAGCATTTTTTGTAGAAACTCTTTTAACATGATCATTCATATATGGAGTTTCTTTAAGCATTTTTACTATATCATCTTTATTTTCTATTGTGTCGCTCATTACAGCTTTTAAAGTTCCTACTTCTCTGATTTTTTTGGTTATTGCTCTGGTATCAATATTTTCTATAGCTGGAATATTTTTTAATTTTAAAAATTCATCTATTGTTTCTGCATTCCTAAAGTTATTAGGCTGTTTACATGCCTCTTTTACTATAAGTCCGAATATTGCAGGATCTAAACTTTCAAAATCATCTCTATTTATCCCATAATTTCCTATAAGCGGATAAGTCATAACAGTAATTTGTCCGCAGTAAGATAAATCAGATAAAACTTCTTGATAACCTGTCATAGATGTATTAAATACTAATTCACCTATTTTAAAATTATCTGCACCAAAACCTATGCCTTCATAATGACTGCCGTCTTCAAGTATTAAGTATCGTTTCAAATTTTACCTTCCTATTGCTCTAAATTTTTTTTAGATTTTTATTTAAAATAAAAAAAAGATTGGAAATCAACCGAAAGTCAATTTCCAATCTTTTTAAGATTATCAAAAACTGCATTTTTAGCAGCGTTTTCTTTAATTTAAACTTTTTCCAAATCATAATACTATTTCTTCATTTTTGTTTTTAATAATAACATATAATGATTTATTTTACAATTATTTTTTATAAAGTATATCAATTATTTATAAATTTGCACAGATACTCTTTTAGTTTCCTCATCAAGCCATTTTATAAATGATTCTCTCATTTTTGCTTCACTCAAATAATTTTTTACTCTTGTTCTTATGCTTTCCATATCTTTTTCTATTTCCATTATTTTTACTATATAGAATCCTTTTCCTACCAATTCTCTTACACTGCTTACAGTACCTACTTTATATCCTCTTTTTGCCAAATTAAGTCCTGCATTTATCTGAGCCGGTAAAGATCTTTTTCCAGCATCATAAAGTAAATTGTATCCTAAATCTCCTCCGTTTTTTCTTGTAGCTTCATCTTCACTGTACTGTTTAGCTAATTCTGCAAAATCCTGTCCTCTTGCTGCCATACCTCTTACTTTACTTGCTAATTCCTGTTTTTCTCCTTTTTCTGTAAATGTAGCAGCTTTGAAAAATATCCAAGAAAGTTTTACTAGAGTATCAGCTTCAAATGCGGATTTATCTTTGGTATTATTGTAAAATTCATCTGCTTCTTTATCACTAATCTCTGTATTATTGACTACAAGTCCGTATAAATTTTCCATAGCTATCTGCTTTTTTATAGAATTCTTATATTCTTCATAAGATATACCTTCAGCCATCAATTGTTTAGCAAACTGATCAGCATTCATATTATATTGTTTGGCAATGCTTTCTAATCTTCTCTTTACATCATTTTCTTCTATAACAAAATTATTTTCTTTAAGTTTTAAATACATTACTCTTTCTTCAACTAAATCTTTATAAACCATGTCATCAGTAACTTTCTGTCCTATAGATCTAGCTTGTAATGTTAAAAAAGTTTTTCTGCTTAAAAAATCTTCATAAGTTATAGGCATAGAACCTACTATACCTACTATGCTGTTTACAACATCATTAAATAAAAGATTACTTTGTATAAAAATAAAAGATAATATAAAAACTATTATTTTTTTCATATAAATTCTAATCCTTAATAATTATTGCATGTATATAAACCGTTTAAAAAGGATATCATTAAAATACCTTATATGCAAGTATATTTTTTAATCATTTAAATAGAATGAAAGTATATTTTTAAATGATTTTATATTGTATTTTATATCGTAAATATCTCTTATACTTTTTATTTTTTGTAAAACGTATCTTGGAGTAAATGATAGATTATAAAAGTATTCAATGTATTTAAATATTTGCTCATCATCCATATCTAATTGCATGACACTTTTTCTCATATCATAATCAAACCAATTTTTAGTTTTAATAAGATTATTTTCGTCACAATATTTGAATAATCTAGTTCCTGGATATGGTATAAATAGAGAGATATTCATAGAATTAATATATCCGTTAAGCATTAAATCTTTTACAATATTGAATGTATTTATTATATCTTCTTCTGTTTCCCAAGGATATCCTATTTTTACCATTATATCTATGAATAATCCAGCTTTTTTAGCCAATTTTATAGATTCTATGACATTTTCTATTGTATTGTTAGTAATTCCTAATTTTTCTATTGTTTTAGTATTTCCTGAAGGTAAATTGAAAATAACTGTTTTAAATCCGGATTTTTTCATCATATTATAATCTTGATATTCCAATATTCCAAGATAAATATAACAATCTATATAAACTTTTTTATTAAGTTTTCTCTCTTTCATAGTTTCACAGAATAATGCAAGCCATTCTCCCGTAGGAAAATAAACACTTGTATCTATTATTTCTTTTATACCATATCTTTTATTAAGGTATTCTATTTCATCTATGACATTAATGGGATTTCTAACTCTTATATTATCAAAAAGAACATTAGAAGAATTACTGTTATAATTATTGTATGAAGATCCCCTTGCTGACATTATAAATGTACCAGGTGTTTTTTTGAAATATTCATTTGTTTTGGAATATAGCTTCCAATTAGTGAGATTTCTATCTATAAACGGAAGTCTGTCTAAAGATTCTTCAAGTTCAAATTTTCCTGTATTTTTTATATTTCCATTTGATGTTCTGTAGTATATTCCTTTACTTAATTTATCTCCGTTATTTATGTGATTAACCAAATTTAAAAGCAGAAAGTCATAATCTCCGCCTGTTAATATAAAATCAGTTTTTGATTTTTGCATACTCTCTTCAGGCAAGGCAGTAACATGATCTCCTGCTAAAACTATATATATATTTTCATTTTTTTCTTTTATTGATTCTATAGTATCCCAAATATAATTAATTATAGGAGTTTTTACTTCAAAGAATATTAAATCAGGAGCTATATTATCTATGTCATTAAACCAATCTATAGTTGTAATATTAGATGCTATAGTGTCCAAAAATATAACATTAATACCGTTGTTTTTTAATAAAGTAGCAGCATAAGCAGGCAGTATAGGGTATGAATAAGATGGATTTTTTAACCATTGAAATTGTCTATTTAAAGATATTAATGGATATCCATTATTATATTCAAACGGAGGATATGTTATACAAACTTTTTTTATTTCTTTTTTTTTCATCTTTTCATTATTAAAATATATTATTTAGTTTTTTTAGCTGCTTTTTTCTTTGTAGCTGAAGATTTTTTCTTAATTATTTTATTTTCATATACATATTTTTCTAATTCATACTGATCATCAAATATTACATCATACCATTCTTCATATCTTTCACATTTAGGAGGACTATGTTTTGAACAGATTTCATTTCTATTTTCATAATTTTTACAAAGATAAGTTTTTTTATCCAAATATCTGCATTCGCTTCTTATCATATGATACCAAGTATTTTCATATATAAATATAAATGAATGTCTGAAATGCAAATACCATTTTAATGTATTTAGTTCGCTTTCATTTTTAGGCGGAGCTATCTCCATAACCAAGTCATGACAGCATAATGAATTACAGTCAGCACATAATTTTTCACTTACTTTTTCTTTTCTATTTTTTAATAAACTATCTGAAGGTATAACTTTCAAAATAAAACCGCCTTTTTAGAATATATTTAATTATAATAATAATTAAATTAAATTCAATATTTTAATTATTAAAATAATTTTCCATAAATGTCATAAGTTTTTTCTGAGGCTCCACATAATTTTTTATTTCATCTTCTGTGAGGCATTTAAGCATTTCCATATCTAATTTTTCTAATTCTTTTAATATAGGCTCTGCAAATGTAATACCTTTTTTTGTTAAACTTATTAATCTGTTTCTTTTATCTTTTGGATTAATCTTTTTTTTGATATAACCTTTCTTTTCAAAATTTTCTAATATAGAACATACTGTTTGTTTAGGAACAGATAATTTTTCAGTTATTGTATTTTGAACGCATTCTTTACTATTGTATATTATAAATAAACTGAATAAAGCCAAATCTGTAATGCCGTACTGTTTAGCCCACAAATAATAAAATCTATTAGAAGTATACCAAAAATCATATATGACTTCCATATATTTTTTTATATCTTCATTTTTCATAATTTTATCCCATTCTTTAATATTTCTATTAATATTAAACATAAATTAAAAATAAAACAAGATAGATTTTTATAAAAAAAGAGTTTGAAATTTACATCTCAAACTCTTTCATTATTAATAAAAATTGTTCGCTGATAGTGTCTGCCAAGTAAACTTAGCAGACGCTCACAATTTTTATTTTATTATTAATAAAAATTGTTCGCTGATGGTGTCTGCCAGACGCTATCAATTTTTATTTTTTTATTATCAATAAAAATTGTTTACTGATAGTGTCTGCCAATTTTATATTGATTTTATTTCTATTGTTGCTTCTTTTACTCTTTTATTTTTTACTGTAACTTTTATACTTCCTTTGGATTTATTTGATTTAACCCAGAAAGAATAATAACCGCCTTCAAGTACAGGATTATCATTTCCTATCAATTCTCCAGCTCCCTTTACCTCTATAGTTATAGCCTCATTAATATATGGCAGTCTGTTTCCTATAGCATCTACCGCTTTTACTGTTATTCTTGTTGAATCCCAAGCAGAACCGCCGCTTACAGCATTGATTTCATCATCATCTGCTTTAACTTCCAAACCTTTGAAAGTAGGGTTGTTCAAATAATTTTTTTCTATAGCAGGCTTACCATCTATATATCCTATTAATTTCATATCACCCCAGCCCATATCGCTTACTCCTGGAATATTTACTTCCATTTTTATTATAACAGGAGCATGCTTTAATCCCTGATATTTACCTGTTGCTGGGTATTCTTTTGCCATTAATTCATCTCTATAATAAAGTTCTACATAATCACAATTTGTAGCAACCATTAAAGGAGATATTCCTCCTATAGCTCTTTCTCCTCTGGCATATATAGTTATAGGCTCTAATATTATTTCATTTCTTGTGCTCATTTGAGATGAATATGCAGAAGCTGCTAATTTAGGATTTCTAAACATATCATAGACACCATGATAGCATATTCTGTCACCTGAACCAAAATTATAATGAGTATGATAATCGAAAGCACACCAGCCTGTAGAACCGGAAATATGTTTATCTATAGCAACAGCATTAATTATTTCAAAATGTCTTTTTGTATGTTCCATTAATCTTTCTTCACAGTCCTGCATTTTTGTAGGGAACATATGTCCATTGTATTCTGTTATCATATATGGAACATTTTTATCTAATTTAGTTACGAATTTCTGTGCTCTTAAAGGATCAGCAACACCATCATAATTAAAATCATTCATAGTATATACATCTTCTAAAAGCTCACTTCCCACTAAATATCTTACTCCGCCTGTTTGTCTTGTTTTATCAAGTTCATGGGCTTTTTTATTAGTTTCTTTATAGAAGCTATGATTATCCTGACTTTCATTGATTCTTACACCCCATATTATAATGGAAGCATGATGAAAATCTCTTTCTATCATATCTTTTACATTTTCTATAGAAACACTCTGCCATTTTTTATCGCCTATATGCTGCCATCCTGGAATTTCTTCAAATACCATTAATCCTATTTCATCGCATCTGTCTAAAAAATGTCTTGAAGCAGGGTAGTGTGAAGAACGAACTATATTAAGCCCTAAATCAAATTTTAATATATCAGCATCTTTCTTTTGTATTCTTTCAGGCATAGCATAGCCTACATAAGGGAAGCTTTGATGTCTGTTTAATCCTCTTAATTTTACTCTTTTGTCATTTAAGAAAAATCCGTTTTCTGTGAATTTAGCATCTCTAAATCCTATTTTTATAGAAACACTATCTTCATTAGGTAAAGATACCTCTAGTCTATAAAGTCTTGGATTATCTATATCCCATAATTCTATTCTATCAGAATCTATATGTTCATCTATTTTTATATCAGTAAATAATTCGCCTTTTTTTAATGTTATTTCTTTTTTTATTTCGCATATATGATATTCTCTATTGTACAAGTTAATAGCAATTGTTTCTTTAACACTTTCTTTTTTAGTATTTCTTATTCTTATTTTTCCTGTTATATTTTGATTAGCAAGTCCTGTAAGCATAACATTTTCTATTGATACATCATTAACTATTATAATTTGAACTTCTCTGTATATTCCGCCATAGCATAAATAATCTATTTCATTTCCGAAAGGCGGTATATCTTCTCTTTCAGTGCTATCTAGTTTTACAGCTATAATATTTTCTCCGTCTTTTAATTCATCTGTTATATCATATACAAAAGGTAAATATCCGCCTTTATGCTCTCCAAAACTTTTTTCATTAACAAATACCTCACAAGCGGCCATAGCAGCTTCAAAATTGATTAATACTCTTTTACCTTGTAATTTTGATTTATCATATTTAAAAGTGTTTTGATATCCTGAAACTAGCCAAGTGTCTGATTCACTAAAATAATGAAGAGGTATTTCAGCAACTGTATGAGGCAATGTGATATTTTCCCCATTTAGTTTTTCAATTTTTATATTATCATTCCATTCTTTTGTAAATTTCCAATTTGTATTAAAATTGATTATTTCTCTCATTTTGGTATATACTCCAATGTTTTTTGATATGCAATTTTATATTTAAAAAAATAAAAATCAATGAAAGTTTTTACAAAAATTATTATTTATTGTTTTATATTACTTAATCAAATATTACTATATGAAGTCTTAAATATATTGAAAAAATGAACTCTTATAATGTATTTTTACATATAATTCTTAAAAAAATATATAATATTATTTTAAATAAATAGAGTATTAGTAGAAAAAGAATTCTATATTAGAGATACAATAATATTATAGTATTAGTGTATTTAATAATTGAATATAATTTTGCTATTTATGCATAAGTATCTACATTATTGCCCTTACTTGAAGGACTGGCTATTGCAGCTTTTGTAACACCGCCTGAAACATAAACTCTTTTACATTCAGGGCATATATTAGTAGTTAATGTTACATTTTGGAAAATTACTTCTCCGCCGCTTTTTTCTGCAGATCTCTGATTATTGGCAACATGTTCTTGTTCATGTGATGCCACCATAGAAGGAGCACTTGAAGGATCTATTTTAGTAGGAGTTTTGAAAGATACGCCTATATCATTAGAGCCGTCTTGATATGTTCTTGATGCACAAGTTTTGCATACTCCAACTTCGCTTATAGGAGTTTTCTGGCTTGCTTCCTGAACAATATTATTGATATTATTGTTGTTATTTCTTATATTATTGCTGTTTCTTATATAAGGAGCATTATTACGAATACTTATTTCCATAAATTACACCTCTTAAATATTTAATTCTACCCCTATATGTAAATTATAAACCTATAAAAATAAATATCAATATGTATTATATTTATAATTATTGTTATGTTTACTATTTATGCAAATTTATTTATAATTTAAGTAAATTTTTTATTTTATAAGTATAGTTTTATTATTTCCGATAATAGAAACGGTATTTTATAACTTGGATTTTTATAATGAAAAAAATAATTGCATTATTATTTATAATATTTAATACATCTTTAGTATTTGCACAGAATGATGAATTAATGGAATCTATAAAAAATAATGATATAGATAAAGTTAAAGTATTATTAAGAGACGGCATTAACTTAGATTTATACAATATTAATTATGGTATGAGTCCTTTAATGTATGCGGCTCAGCTTGGCAATGAAGAAATAGTTCAGGAATTATTAGATTTCGGTGCTAAAGATTTTGATTTTGCTTTTTATGTAGCATGTGCTGAAGGTTATTGGAATATAGCAGAAGATATAATGAAGTCCGGAGCTAGTAATTATAATATTGCATTATCTTATGCTGCTATAGGCGGAAAATTAGATATAGTAGAGAAACTTATTGATTTAGGTGCTAAAGATCTTAATCCTGCATTAGTATCTGCATGCGAGGGCAATCATTTAGAGGTTGTAAAATATTTAATAGAGAAAGGTGCTAATGTTAATACTAGAGCATATATAGAAGTATATAGAAATTATAAAGGTGCTGAAAGAAAATCACCATTAACAGCATCAACTAATATTGATATAATAAAAGAATTAGTAAATGCAGGCGCAACAAACTTAAATGAAGCTATACTATATAATGCTGAAACTATATCTACAAATTTTGACGGTTCATATTCTACAGATATATTAAATGAGTATATCAATTTAGGTGCTGATATAAATTCTGTAAGTACAAATGACGGAAAAACACTTCTTATGTATTTGATAGAAAAAAGGCAATTAGATTTTGAATTAATAAAAAAAGTTATAGAGCTTGGTGCTGATGTTAATGCCCGCGACAGAAATGGAAATACTGTTTTAATAAGGGCTGTAATGTATGAATATGAAGCTCCTATTGAAGATAATAATTTAAATAAAAAAGTATACAGAACTATTGGTACTCCTATAAATGTAATAGAAGAACTTTTGAAAGCAGGGGCAAATCCTACAGACAGAAACAGTTATGGAAATACCGCATACAGATTGGCTGCAAGAAAGAAAAGAGATGATATAATAAAACTTTTTGATGAGTATTTAAAAAGATAATTATTTATATAATCTGAAATCCAATATTATAAGAGTTAATAAAGTATAAATAAATTTTTATAATAAGTATTTGATTTATATACTTTAAAAATCTTTTATTTATATTTAATTGAAATAGTACTTAATATCTGTTATTAAATTTGTATCAATATCACCTAAGTAAATATTTTCATCTTTTACTAATTTATGCGATTCTTATTTTATATGAGGTTTATGTTTATATTTATGTATATTGTATTCCTAATTATTAGTCTTATTTTTTATAATATATAAACCTACAATTTTCAATATAGACAATTTTTTACATTTTAAGTATAATATTTTTTATATGATTAATGGAGATAATATGCAGAAAATAACTATTAAAAATTTACATGTTGTGAAAGATTTTGAAATGGAAATTAACAAATTCAATTTGATTATAGGAGAACAATCTTCAGGTAAAAGCACAATAAGTAAAGCCATATTTTTCTTCAAAGAAATAAATACTCATATTAAATTTTACATATTCGCTTATAAAAATAATATACAATCTACTATGAAAGAAATATATAATTATATAATAAAAGATGTTTTTATAACTATCTTTGGAAAATTAGAGAATATAGATGATAATTTATATTTGAAATATATATACAAATCTAATAATTATATAGAAATAACAAAAAAAAATAATAATTTAGATATTAATTACAGTGAAAATATAATAACATTTTTTAATAAATTAGAAATTGATATAAAAAAACTTTTTGAAGAATATTTAAATTTTAATAGTCCGATAAGATTTGAAGATATTTTTGAAAGAGGAATAGGTAGAGAAATAGACTATTTTTTTGAAAATGAGTCAATGACCTATTACATACCTGCTTCAAGAAGTTCTATAGCATTATTAAACAACCAAAGAACCAGACTTGATTATGATACAATAGATTTTATATTTTATCCTTTTATTACACTCGTTGAAAAAATTGAGTTTTTATTTAAAGATGGAGTTCAAAATTTTATAAAGAATATCAATGATGATTATAAAAAAACAATTCTCAATAAAATGAATAAAAAAATAGAAAAATATATTGGCGGAGAATATTTTTACGATGATAAATTTGGGTATATAAAATTAGAAAATAATAAAAAAATACCTGTAGATAAAATATCATCTGGACAGCAAGAAATATTATGGCTTTTAAATGTTTTGCTAGGTATAACATGGCTAAATAAAAAAAATCAATTTGTTATAATAGAAGAACCTGAAGCTCATTTATATCCAAAAATGCAAAAAGAAATTATAGACTTCATTGTTAATTTTATGAATATGACTAATAGCAGTATTTTAATAACAACTCATAGTCCTTATATATTAACAAGTACAAATAATTTGCTTTATGCTGGAAAATTAAAAGAAAACTATAAAAACAATAAAGAGAAAATAGAAAAAATTAATAATATTGTAGGTGAATATGGTGCTATCAATCCTAGTGAAATAAATGCTTTTAAATTATACTTAAATGATTTTAGATATACAAATCTTATTAATGAGGAAAATGAAATTAACTGTGAAGAAATAGACGATGTATCTAATACTATTAATGAAACATATACAAAACTGTTTGATATGGAATTAAATAATGAACAATAATTATGAACTATTAAAAAGAGATGATAGAAAAACTTTATCAGATGCACAAACAAAACTTTATATAAAAGCAGAAAATGATATTTTTATTATAAAAGTTGATAATGGTATATTTAATGACGATGTAAAAAAATGTGATTACTTAGCATATAGAGAAAAAGAAGTTTCTAATTTTATAGAATTAAAAGGTTCAAAAATAGATAAAGCATATATTCAAATTATAGAAACAATCAAAAATATTTCAAACAACGATAAATTAAAACATTTAATAGATATAAAAGAATTAAAAGCTTATATAGTTAGTAAAGAAAAAAATAAAATTCCTAATGGTATAGAAAATAAATCAAAAGAATTGGCAAAAATTTTATATGCTAAATCTAAAATAAGACCAAATAATATGATTGATTTAGTAAAATATGTTCTTGTGGTTTCTGATAATGATAAAAGAAAATCTAGCGGAAATAGAATAATATGTTCATCTAAACATCCTCTAATATTATAATATAACTATTATTTATATAATTTTTATACTCTTATATTTGGTATATCAAATACTTTTCCATTTTCAAAGTTTTTTACTTTTTCTTTTTCTGTAACAGTAATAAAAACTTGTCCTAATGTTTTTATGTATTCAAGTATATTATCTCTTCTTGTATTATCAAGTTCAAGCATAGCATCGTCAATTAATAGAATAGGGGACTTTTTTCTGTATTCTGATAATATTTTTTCGCTTGCCAATTTCATTATAAGCGTAAACATTCTCTTTTCGCCTTGAGATGAGAATTTTTTCGACAATGAATTTTTATAAAAGAATTGATATTCCGCTCTATGTATTCCGAAATATGTTGTATGCATTCTGATTTGTTCCTGCAATGTAGTTTCAAGTTTTTTAATGTATTCATTTTCATTTAAAATATCTTCTATAGTGGACTGATATTTTATAGCATAAGGGTTTTCATCATTAAAAATATTTTTATAAATTTCATTCATCTTTTCTTCTAAAAAAGCAGAATATTTTTTATTTTCATTAGCTATATAAAGAGAAAGTTTTGCTATGTCGCTATTATAAATATATGCTTCATTAGGTTTTGTATTAAGACAAATATTTCTCATTTTAAGAAGCTTATTGTATTTTATCAATGCAATCAAATATTCTGATGATATTGTTGATATTAGCATGTTAAAATAATCGCGTCTTAATTTAGGCTCTGCTATAACCAAATCAGTATCATTAGGAAGAAATATAACATAAAGTATTCTTCCTATTAAATCTTTTCTTGAAGATACTTCTTTTTTATCAATGAATACTTTTTTTATTTTTTTTTGATAGGCTATTTCTATATTAGTATCATAATTAAGTTCATCTTCCCTGAAAACACCTCTCAAAAAATAATTATCATTTCCATTTTTTACAAGCTCTCTGTCTAGTCTAGTTCTAAATGATACGCCGTTTCCAAGCATATATATTGCTTCTAGTATATTAGTTTTACCGCATCCGTTATGTCCGTAGAGAACATTTATTTTATCAGAGAATTCAAATATATTTTCATTATAATTTCTAAAAGAACGTAATGTAAGTTCTTTAAGTATCATTTTATAAGCCTTTAATATTATAGTGAAAAGTATTATATATTAAAATATTAAAAATAGTAGTGCTTTATATTGTTAGTTTTTTAAAAATAAGGCTTGCTAATAATAAATATTAACAAGCCTTGAATGTTTAAAACTTTTTTATTGAAATCAATTATTTAGCATTAGCAAACAAATCTTTTATATCTGTTTTTTCCCAAGTAAACTCTGGAAGCTCTCTTCCGAAGTGACCATAAGCTGTAGTCTTTTCGTAAATAGGTCTTCTTAAATCTAATCTTTTGATTATACCTGCAGGAGTTAAATCAAGCTCTTTAGAAACTATATTAGCTAATACTTCATCATGTACTTTTGCTGTACCGAAAGTATTAACATATACAGATAAAGGCTCAGGAACACCAATTGCATAAGCAAACTGTACTAATGCTCTGTCAGCTATACCAGAAGCAACAATGTTTTTAGCAACGTATCTAGCCATATAACAAGCACTTCTGTCTACTTTTGTAGGATCTTTACCAGAGAAAGCTCCGCCGCCATGTGCACCATGTCCGCCGTAACTGTCTACAATGATTTTTCTTCCTGTTAATCCGCAGTCTCCCATAGGTCCGCCAACTACGAATGAACCTGTTGGGTTAATATAATATTTTGTGTTTGAATCAAGCATATTAGCCGGGCATATTTCGTTAATAACATATTTTTTAATGTCAGCTTCTATCTGCTTATGATCAACACCTGCAGCATGCTGAGTAGAAATAACAACAGCTTCTATTCTTGCAGCTTTACCGTCTTTATATTCAACAGTAACCTGACTTTTTCCGTCTGGTCTTAAATAGTCAACTACTTTGTCTTTTCTTACTTTAGTTAAACGTTCTGCTAATCTATGAGCTAAATGTATAGTTAAAGGCATAAATGTTTCAGTTTCATTTATAGCATAACCGAACATTATACCCTGGTCGCCTGCACCTTCAGAAACATTTGATGATTCAGAATTAAATAATCCTTTTCCCGCACTAACTCCCATATCTATATCTGGAGACTGTTCTGCAATAGACTCCATAACTGCACAAGTATCAGCGTCAAAACCCATATCGCTGCTTGTGTATCCTATTCGCCTTACGGTATCTCTAGCGATTTTTTGATAATCCAATTTAGCTTTTGTAGTGATTTCTCCGGCAATCATGATCATTCCAGTTTTTGCCAAAGTTTCACATGCAACTCTAGAATTAGGATCTTGTTTTAAACATTCGTCTAAGACTGCATCGCTTACAGCATCGCAGATCTTATCAGGATGGCCTTCTGTTACCGACTCAGAAGAGAAATAATAATTCTTTATCTCTGCCATAGTTTTACCTCTTTTTTAAATATAATCGTGTTATTGTATATCTGTTAACATAAATAGTCAAGGAAATATTTGATAATTATTATAATTTAGTATAAATAACTATTAAGATTGCAGTAAATTATTATTGTATATAGAATTATTTTTCGTATTATAATACATATCAAACTATAGTATAGACTATGGTATTATTAAAAACCTTGTTGTAGAAAGTATAATACTCAGACATAAACAAAGAAAAGCTACTATAATAAACGGCTTGTATAATTCATCATATTGTATAAGATCATCATCTAGTATAGGCTTTTTTTCTAATCTGTCTATTGTATTATAAACATTATCCAAAGCAGATGCGTTTTTGGCATTAAAATATTTACCGCCTGTAGTTGCTGCTATATCAATTAAAGATTCTTCATTTAAGGTAAAATCTGCTCTTATTCTTCTCTTACCATAGTTGGGATCATCATAAGTAACCCAAGCATGACTTCCATTAGCATCGCCTATACCTATTGTATATATTTTTATATTGAAATTTGATGCTATTTCGGAAGCTAATTTAGGATCTATTTCTCCTGAATTATTTTCTCCGTCTGTGAGAAGTATTATGATTTTTTCATTATCCTCTTTTACACTTCTAAGCATATCAACAGCTGTTGCAATTCCAAGTCCTATTGATGTAGAGCCTTCTTCATCTATTTCTATTTTTTTTATTTCTTCTTCTAATGAAGTATAGTCAAAAGTGGCAGGAGATAGTACAGAAGCCCTTAATGCAAATGATACTAAACTTATTTTATCAAAATTTCTTTTTTTGATAAAGTCAATCATAGTTTTTTTTGAAGCTTCAAGTCTTGTAGGTATCATGTCTTCAGCCATCATAGAAGGAGAAACATCAACAACAAGAGAAATATAAACACCTTCTCCATTAATATCTGATAAATGTGAAACTTTTGCAGGACGCGATAAGCCTATTATAGAAAAAGCAAGAGCAAAGATAATAAGCATAAATGGTATATCTTTAACATAGTATCTTGATTTCAATACTTTAGACATACTTACCCTTGGGTGCTTTACAGAATAAGAATGATTTTTTCTTGTTTGTATATATAAAAATATTATAATAGGTAAAGTTAACAGCAAGAATAAAAATTTTGGCGATACAAAAGTCATTTACACATTTTCCTAATCATAATTTTAATATTAAAACATAATAAATAAAGCAAAGTAATATTTGCTAAATTATTATACTAAAATACGGATAAAAGTAAAGTAGTATATAACCCCATATAAGTATATTCAATAATAAAAAACTGATAAATACATAATGAGTCAAAATTTACTATAAATATTATTTGTTTTCTAATAATTTATCTATTATAGAAACAGCCTTTTTGAATCTTGACTGATAATCTCCATTTATGGAATGATATTTGATATTTAGATTATGAAGTATATCTTTTATTTTGTTACTGTATTTTATTCTATCATTTTTTATAACTTCGCTTCTGTCACCGTCCTGAACAAAATCAACATCAGGCTCTAAAAATAGTATGGCATCATATTTGTTTATATTTATAATAGCCTTTGCTAATCTTTCATTATCTATAATATTTTCATCTTCTAAGAAATGCATATAAAAGTTTGTAATTATAGCATCAGTATCAATAAATAATATCTTGTTGCTTCTTTCTATTGCTTTTATTTCATTTAATTTATGGGTAAGAAGTATTTCTGTAAAATCTTCTGAAAGCATAAGCAAATCAGTTCCAGACTTTTCGGATAATTCTCTGCCTGCTTCTTCTATATAGTTTGTATTATAATAATTTGCTAAATTAATTGTGAGAGTAGATTTTCCTGTGCTTTCGCTTCCTAATAATAAAACTTTTTTTGTATAATAAGGCTTTACTATATTAGGCAGATAATCCCAATATTTATAAACATTTTCTCTTATTTTTGAAGAGCTTATTTCATTTCTTTCTATAAATATTAATTCTGATTCTTTATAATATCTTGTGTAAAAAGAATCTTTATCTTTATAATCATCTCCGCAAAATACTGCATCGATTTTCTCGCCTATAGCATTTTTTATTTTTATAGAATCTTCTTCCCATAAATCTTCTGTATATTCTTCTTTTGTTTTCGCATTATCTTCTATAAATATAATTTTTACATTTCCAATATGCTTTGTTAATTGATAAAGCCATCGGTATCTTATTTTTTTATCAATTTCATTTCTATTATTACCTATAGCTAAGACAATATAAAGTTTTTTGCATTGATTGGCTGCTTCTATTATGCATCTTACATGCCCAAGATGAAGAGGATTAAAAGAACCTCCGTACATTCCTACATTATACATAAAAACTCCGAATTATTTTTTTATTAGATTCTCTATACCATTTTATAAACATAAACAAGGCATTAACCAAATAAACGCTCCACATAAGAAGAGTTGCTATATTATCTCCTCCGCTTGAGAAATTAATATACCATATAGAAATATTTAGAATGTTTACAAGTATCCACATTATCCATTGTTCAGTACATCTTTTTACACATAGAATCTGAGCAGTTACAGCAAATACTGTACTTGCACTATCAACAAAAGGAAGAGATCCTCCTAATTTTTTTAATATTAGTCCGTAAATAAATATTGATACAAAAGACAAAGCAAATATTATAATTTTATATTTATTATCCAATTTTGTTTTTATAACTTCTTTGCTTTCATTATTTATATTTCTGCTCCATAATACAAAGCCAACTATATTCATAGGTATATAATAGAAGATATTAAGCATAAACTCGCCGTAATATTTAGCATTAAAAGCAATATATGAATAAAGAATAGTATTAATCATTCCAAATATATATGAAGATAATTTTCCTTTACCTGTGAGAATTACACATAATATACCGCTTATTGAAGATATTATACCGATAATATTTTCTTTCCAATATATAGAAAGTGATAATATTATACTGCTTGCAATTATAATCCATACAATTTCTATAGCTTTCCAATTTTGAAGTTCATTTTTTATAAAGTTTTTTATCATAATTATTTTTTATTTAAATAAATTTTTTTATTTATTTTATACTTATAGTATATAAAGTCAATTATTTACACACATATTTAGTAGTAAGCATGAAATTTTAAATGGTTATGTATGTGAATTTTCTTTTTAATTTTCTCTAATTCCCCGCCCATTATATTTGTTAATCTATTTTGTAATTATAACTTTTATTTTCTTTTTTATTTTATATAGATATTACAGCACCCGCCCTAGCTTTTATTAAATTTACGGCTTTACAATTTTATATCTATTTAGTAGATACTAAAAATTTTGAGTTTGACAACAGAGGCACTTTATATATATGTTATCTACTTTTTTGTCGTATACCTCACAGCTGGACTTTGTCAAATGCAGTTCTTTTGGTTCTTTTATACCAATAAAATAACTGGGGGTGTGGCACGTCTGTGTGCTTCGCAGGGCAAAGCCACATATATAAAAATATAACTTTATTTTTTGACAAAGTATATTTGTTTAGGTATAATCTTAAATATTAAAAACTATAAAAGGACATGACTATGCTTAATGATGAATTACAGGAATTAAGAAAAGATATTGATAGAATAGATAAGCAGATAGTAAATTTGATAGATGAAAGAATGAAAGTAAGTTTGAAAGTAGGGGAGACAAAAAAGAAATATAATGCTCCTATATTCGATCCAAAAAGGGAAAAAGAAGTTATAGCAAAAAAAATAGAATTGCTTGAAAATAAAGAATTATCAGGATTAATTACTACTATTTATAATGATATAATGTATACATCAAAACAGCTTCAGAAACATTTGATTGATGAATATAATATTAAAGAAGATAAAAAAGATGATAATGATAATATAAAATATGATGAAAAGATAGTGTATCAGGGCAGAGAGGGCGGAAACGGACATGAAGCTGCTTTAAAATTCTTCGGTGAGAATGCTAAACTTGTAAAGAAAGAACATTTTGATGATGTGCTTGAGAGTATAAGAAGCAGAGAATGTTATTACGGAGTTTTGCCTTTGGAAAATTCTTCTACAGGAATGGTTAATGAAGTTTTGGATATACTTGCAGATTATAACTGTAAAATAGTAGGAGAGGTTTATCTTCCTATAGAATACGGACTTATGTTAAAAAAAGGTACTAGTATAAAAGATATTAAAAAAGTTATATCTCATCATCAGGCTTTGAAGCAATGTTCTAATTTTATAAAAGAAAATAATTTTGAAGAGATAACAGCATCAAATACAGCAGAAGCAGCATTCATAGTTTCTAATGGAAATGATAAAGAATTAGCTTCAATTTCTAATAAGCATGCTTGTAAAATTTATGATTTGGAGATGCTTGAAGAAAATATTGAGAATATTAAAGGAAATACAACTCGTTTTATTATAGTTGCTAATTATGACAATGCTTTAAAAAGCGGTAATAAGATGACTATAAGATTTTTGCTTCCTCATGAAAATGGAAGTTTGGCAGATTCTTTGAATAAATTAAAAAGTTTTAATTTAACTTCTATAGTAAGCCGTCCGCATGTTGAGAGAAAATGGCAGTATTATTTTTATATTGATATGACAGGTGATTTTGAAAAAAGTAAAGAAGAATTTGAAGAGTTCAAAAACAGTGTTGAAAATTTAATTGTTTTAGGTGTGTATAATGAATAATATAAAAAATAATAAGATTATATTTATTGTAGGTTTACCAGGATGCGGAAAAAGTGCATTATCAAAAATGCTTGCCAAAAAATTAAATTATGATTTGTACGATATGGATTCTTTTATAGAAAAAAAAGAGGGTAGGACTATAACAAATATTTTTGCTGATAATGGAGAGGCTTATTTTAGAAATATTGAAAGCGAAGTGCTTGAAGAATTAAGCAATTTAAATAATGCCGTTATATCTACAGGAGGCGGTATAGTTCTTGCTGAAAAAAACAGAAATATTATGAAAGATAAAGGATTAACTATTTTTATAGATAGAAGTCCTGATATTATACTTCAAAATATAGACCCTACAGAAAGACCGCTTCTTGCTAAGGATAAAAATAAATTATTAGAATTATCTAAACAGAGAGATAGTTTATACAGGGAATCAGCACATATTATATTCACTCATAATACTTGGGAAGATAATATTGATAATACTTTTCAAAAATTTTATGAAAGTATTAAGAATTATATTTAAAAATTACTATTGATAAAAACAAAAAGAAGTATTATATTATTTTATTTATATAGCAAATTATATATTATAATAATGTTAGGATTAAAATATGATAGCTGTTTTCGTTAATATGATAGCTGTACTTGTGGGTTCTATTATAGGTTTTGCATTCAAAAATAAATTATCAAAAAGGTATGAAGAGCCTGTTTTTATTGCTGCCGGTATAATATCCCTTACTATTGGTATTACTATGGCTATAACTACAAAGCATATATTAATATTTGCAGTGTCTATTATGCTTGGCGGTGTTACTGGAACATTCTTTAGAGTAGAGGAAAAAATAGAATTATTCGGTGAGTTTTTAAAAAGTAAATTTGCTTTCAAAGAGAATTCTGGTAATTTTGCATTAGGTTTTCTCACTTCTTCAATACTTTTCTGTTCAGGATCAATGTCCATAGTTGGTTCATTTCAGGCAGGTACTCAGGGAATATATGATTTAATATTTACAAAAAGCGTAATAGACGGATTTGTTGCCGTATTTATGTCTACAGTTTATGGTATAGGGGTAGCTTTTTCTATAATAAGTATATTTGTTTATCAAGGAGCTTTGACTATACTTTCATCTTTTTTAGAGCCTTATGTTTCTGAAACTATGCTTAATGAGGTTTCTGCTGTTGGCGGAGCTACTGTTATGATGATAGGGATAAATTTATTGAAATTGGCCAAAATAAAGACAGGAGATTTTCTTCCAGCTTTAATTTATTCTATTTTACTTGTTTTGCTTATACCTTATATTCAATTTTTATGATATAATATATCAATATAATATATAAATGTTAGGAGATATTATCAATGGAAGACATAGTAAAAGAGTATATTGATTATGCTAAGCAAAAATCAAATATTGAAGAGGTAGCAAATAAAAAACTTGTATCTCAAAATGAGAAATTTTTAAAATTAAAAGAGTATGTAAAAGAAAATCATGATAAAGAATTGGATATATGCAGACAAATAGCATCAGAATTTGAAAATATGGATATATTAAAATCATATTATGCTGCAAATTTTGTAGGACATTCACTTCATCATGAGGATATAATAGATGATGAAATAGGCAAAAATATTATTAATTTATTTTTTAGAAATATAGATAATGCCTGCCGTTTCATAGAAAATGCTGCTCAGCTTTATAATGTAGATGAAGATGATCTTACCGATGATGATATAGCCCGCATTAATATAGATATTATGTACAGATTGGATTATAAACCTTTAGAGGCATTTATTGGAATTGATATGATGATACCTCCTGTTATGACAGTTATATGTTCTAATCAGGATTTGAGGAAGTATTTTATTAATTTAGGACTTGAAGATCATATAGAATATTTAGAAACTTATGTTCATGCATTATCTTATGTGCATATTGGTATAGAGGCATGCTATAAAACAAAAATTCTCGTTCTTTCTCCTAAAGTACAGAGAGGTTTTTATATAGAGGCTTCAGATATGAGTAATGGATACTATCTCATAACTTTATTAGAAGCAGAATTATATAAAAAAGGATTATTAAAAAGATACGGCATAGATAATTATGAGTTTAATGAAACTATTTATAATATAGCCGCTGGAAATGAGCATCCTCAGGAATTGATGGAAGCGGAGGCACATCAGCAATACTACACTATGTACGCTCTTCAAAAAGACGGTACTTATAATGTTGAAGATGAGAACGGAGAATTGGATTGCTACAAAATATTATACAGCGATATGTCTCCAGAAGAAATTCCTGACTTGGACGGTACTCATATATTGATTATGGATAGTGAAGGGATGTGGGCAAAACCTGTAAAATGGGATATAAGCTACTTTACAAAGCCTCATCAGAAATTGAAACCTTATGTAAAAATATTAGATGAAATATCAGATGAAGAATATAATACTTGGATAGAAAAAATAAAGAATTCTAATTCATAAAAAATATAGTTATATTATAACTTTTAAAGCTATAAACGATCAGCTGATAATTTAGTTGTCAGCTGATTTTTTATTGTATAAATAAAAATTTATCGTTAGTAATTTTTATTAGCAATAATAAAAAATAAGTATTTTTATTATTGTTGTTTAATGTTTTTATATTTTATCTTATAGAAGTTTTAAATTCAGCTATAAATGTGGAATCTTGATCATCTTTAACTGTTGCTTTAGCATCATAAACACCAGATGGAAGATATTTCCCATTCTTATCAAGTCCTGACCATATACAAGTAGCTGTTTTCTTTGAAGCATCAATAGTTAAATCTTTTGAATCCATTAAATCTCCATTTTGAGAGTATATTTCAACTTTGGCACTTATAATTTCTCCGCTTGCAATAGAAACTTTATAAGTAGTATTCTCCTTAGAAGGACTAAATGGATTTGGAAAATTATAAAACTCAGAAATGTTTGAGCTAGGTTTATTTGGTGAGCATGAAATATAAAGGAAAGCTAAAAGAAGTATTATTAAAACATTTCTTTTAGCTGTCCATATTTTTAATAAATTATTTATCATTAATGTTATCAGTCAGTAGTGAATAATATTCTTCCGCAATGGAAACACATAATAATTTGATTTTGTCTTCTAACTTCATTAACAGTCATTTTAGGTATAGCTACATTACAAGCACTGCATTTGTAATTTTCTATTTTAGCTAGAGCTTCACCTTTATTTTCTTTAATTCTTTTGTAATTTTCTAACACTGCAACATCAATTTTGCTTAGTATAGTATCTTTATATTTTTTGTACTCTTCTAAAACAACATCAGATTTTTGCTGAGAGTGAGTAGAACTATAAAGTTCATAAGCTTTAATTTGTATTTCAGCTCTTTCAAGTTCGATTAAGAATTTGATTTGTTTTTCAGCTTCAAATTTTTCATCTAATTTTTTGAATGATTCTAAAACAGAAGCAAGTTCATCATAGCTTTTAGTAGCCATTACTTTATCAAGTATTTCTTTTTGATTCACTAAGAAGAAAATTTGAGAAAGATTTAAAAGATAATCCTGAGGGTTATCAAGATCGGAAAGTATAGCAAATATTAATTTAACAGGACTTTTTTCATCAGAGTCTGAGTCATAGTTAATTTCATTTTTCAAGAAACCAACAAATATATCTGTTTTTCCATAACCTTGTATTCTTCCATGTGGAACAGCAACTCCGTTTCCAATATTAGTAGTGTATTCATCTTCACGTTTTTTGAATGCATCGAATATAGCATCTGCAGATGCTGAAGCAACCGGTGCAATTTTTTCACTTAAAACTTTGAAAAGCGATTCTTTGTCTTTTGATTCCAAATCTTCAAATACATGTTCTTTTGTGATTTTGTCAATTATTTTGAGCATACAATCTCCTAGTTTTATACATATTCTAATATTATATGATAGTATATAAAAAATATCAACTTTATTTTTATATACTAAGCCCTAATTTTATTCTACGCTGCCAAGCAATGCTTTTCTTTCCTCTATAACCTTATCGGCTAAAGGACCTGTAAGCTCTTGATAGTGAGAATGTTCCATTTCAAAAGTACCTCTTCCTGAAGTTGAAGCTTTCATCTCTATAGAGTATGTAAGCATTTCAGATAGCGGCACTTCAGCTTTAATCATTTGTATTGTATTAGATGCTGCCTCCATACCTAAAATTTTTCCTCTTTTACCTGTGAGTTCATTCATTATAGAACCAGTAAACTCTTCAGGTACATAAACTGTAACTTTCATAACAGGCTCTAATAATACAGGACTTGCATTTTTGAAAGCTTCTTTTGCAGCCATAGAACCTGCTATTCTAAATGATAATTCATTGGAGTCTACATCATGGTATTTACCGTCAAAGAGTCTAACTTTAATATCAACCATAGGATATTTGCCCAAAGGGCCTTGTGCTAAAGCATCTTGTATACCTTTTTCTACTCCCGGTATATACTGTTTAGGTATAGCACCTCCAAATATATCGTTTATAAATTCAAAACCGCCGTCACGCGGAAGAGGTGAAACTTCTAAATGAACTTCTCCAAACTGTCCGCTTCCTCCTGATTGTTTTTTATGTCTATATTGAGCCTGAGCCTGTTTTCTTATTGTTTCTCTATAAGCTACTCTAGGAACACTTTGTTCTATTTCTGCTTTAGTGAGAGATACTACTCTTTCTAATGCTAATTTTACCTGTAAAGCACCCATAGCTTTTATAATAGTTTCTTTAGTTTCAGTATCATACTCTATATTGAATGTTAAATCTTCCTGAGCTATAGTATCAAGCACTTCAAGAGCTTTTATATCATTTTTCAATATTTTAATAGCTGTAAAGTATATAGGCTGAGGTACTTTAAGAGGTAAGAATTGGAATGGAGCAGACGGAACACTTATAGTATCGCCTGTTCTACAATCTGAAAGTTTTGCTAATACTCCTATATCTCCTGCTGTAATAGTATCGCTTTCTATTTGTTTTTTTCCTCTAGCCATATATATATGAGAAACTTTTTCTTTTTTTCCTGTTCTGGAATTGTATATTTCATCTCCGCTTTTTATGCTTCCTGAACGAACTTTAAAGAATGATATTCTTCCAGCATATTGGTCTATAGTAGTTTTAAATACAAATGCTGCAAAAGGATTATTATCACCTAATATAGTTCTTGTTGCAGGTTCATTAGTTAAAAGATCAGTACCGTCTGTAACAGGTACATAAGAAGGAGAAGGCATATATCTGATAATAGTATCAAGTAAAGCTCCCATACCTATATCTCTTATAGATGTACCGAAAAGTATAGGTACTACTTTATATTGAAGTATAGATTTTGTTAAAGCTTCAATATATTCTTCATCTGTAAATTTACCGCCGTCTAAATACCTTTCCATAAGACTATCATCAACTTCGCATACTAATTCTTTTAATCTGTCGCGTGTTGCTCTGTACTCTTCATAATATTCTTCAGGTATTTCTGCCTCTACAATTTTTCCATGCTCATCTCTAAAAAATGCTTTATGATAAATAACATCTATTATACCTTTAAAATCTTTACCATTACCCATAGGTATTTGTATAGGAACTACAGGAGGCTCTTTAAAGTTATTTTCGATTTTCTCTAATAAAGCTTTATGATCAACCATTTCTTTATCTATTTTATTGATAAATACTATTCTAGGTCTTCTAAAATTATTAGCCATCTGCCAATGTTTTTCAGTTTCTATTTGTATACCGAATTCTGCATCTATAACAACGATACAAGATTCAGCTACTCTTAGTGCAGGGTTAATTTCACCGCTGAAATCACCAGACCCAGGAATGTCCAGCAAATTAATTTTATGATCATTCCATTCTATAAAACTTAAAGAAGTTCTTATGGACATTTTTTGCTTGATTTCTTCGTCTGTATAATCACTGACTGTAGTTCCTCTTTCGATTTCACCTTTTTTATCTATAGATTTAGCTCTATAGAGTAAGGCTTCATTCAAACTAGTTTTACCGCTTCCTACATGCCCTAGAAGTGCAACATTACGAATACTTTCTGGGTTATAAATTTTTCCCATAAACATTCCTCCTTTGGTAACAGAAATTGTTTTGATATAATAGATTATTTATTATATTATTTGATTTGTTTCTAAAGAAGCTTAAAGAATAAGCTGATTCATAGAAAACTAAGTAATGCATGATAATTCAAGTATAGTAAAAAAAATATCAAAAATCAAATTTTATATACTATTTTTACTATTAACAATAATGAATAAAATTATTATAAATATTAGTTTATTATGATTTATATATTGAAGATCTATTTATAAAATATTGATATAAATATATTGTTAATATATTATAGCTTGAAATTTATAAATCAAATAAATTTATCAGGAATTAAATTATGGGTACAAATTTGTTAAAGCAAATTAATTTCAGACTTTTTATTGTTCTTATGATACAAGCTTTGATGCCTTCTATCTATTCTACATTTAGAATATATTTACTTGACAGCTATCCGAGTGCAAGCGGTATAAATATTGCATCTCAGCAAATGTGGCTTGGAATTATATACGAAGTATTTGAAGAAGCTATAATAGCACCGCTTTTTTTCTTTTTTGGAAAAATAAAAGATAAAAATTCGGATGAAGAAAAATATATTTTTATTAATAAAGTAAGAAGTTCTATATTAATAATAACTTTTATATATATAGTAATGGCTTTTATTATAAATGTATTTGCCGGTAATTTAGTTACTGTAATGAAGCAGCAGACGGAACTATATTTGCAAACTACTACATATATAAGATTAGAGTCTTTAGCTAATATTGCTGTAGTATTGTTTCATTTGGTGATAATAGTTCATACGGCTTTAGAAAATTATAAATCTATTTTTGTAATAACTACAATAAAAATGTTTTTAACTATTATTTTAGATATACTTTTTGTTTCTCAGTATTCTATATCTTTGAATTTGGGAGTTAATGGTATAGCTTATAATAATATAATATCGAATTTGATTTCTGTAATAATAGCTTTAATACTATTAAATAAAAGCGGATATAATATTTTTGATAAAATAAAACTTCAATTTTTATGGAATAAAAAAGTAAGTTCATTAAATGTAATATCAGGTCTTGAATCATTTTATAGAAATTTGATTTACAGCATAGTACTTGTAAGAATGATTAATATTGTAGGAGAGCAGGGTAATTATTGGGTGGCAAATTCATTCTATTGGGCTTGGCTTTTGATACCTATAAATCAAATAGGAACATTAGTAAGAACAGATTTATCTAAGGATCATAACAGAAGTTTAAAGCCTTATGTGCTTCTTACAACTATATGCGTTCTTATATGGATAGCATTAATACCTACATATAAATATTTTATGAAGTATATAATGAATGCACAGAATCTTGAATCTGTTATGTCATTGATTATGATACTATTTCCTTTTTATATATTCTATGCATATTATAATATCATATCAAATTTATTGTACGCTATAGGACAGATTAAATATATGCTTCTTCAGTCTTTTATAGTTAATACATTTTTCAATATACCATATTTTATTTTGTATTTAAAAGGTGCTTATGAGATTACTCTTTTGAATATAACTTTAAGATTCGGACTTGCTATTTTAATATCTACAGTGATTATATATATAATTTATTTTGCTAAAATAAGAAAGATTCTAAAATTAGAAAAACATAATATTTGAATATAAAAAAATTATTGCATTTACTATTATAAAAATAATAAATGCAGTAATTTGTTATTTTTATTTAGTTTAATTAATTATAAAACTTTTGTATATACCTAAACAATTATATTTTGTCAAAAATTATTTTCTTATTTTTATTATTAGTGGGGACTAGCCCTGCAAAGCACACAGTCGTGCCGCTCTGCGTACTTCGTACCCCCCAAGTTCTTTTGCGACTGAAGGAAGTGCCTGTGGTATTGCCGCATACGAAGTACGCCTGCGGCGAGAAGCAAAAGGGCTATATTTGAGCTTAAATTTAATAAATTATTTTACATGTAATACGATTTTAGTATGATTTAATATTAATTTTATACTTGCTCTTTTTGCAACTTTTTGCGGCGGGAAAAAGTTGAATAAAAAAATTAACAAACTTAAAAAAATTCAGTATATAAAAAATTACTGCATTTATATAGCTTTATAATATGCAGTAATTTATTATTTAATTAATAAATAAAATTAAATAGATGAGTCTTGATTTTTATTGTATAATGTTTTTCCTTCTTTAATAGTTTCAAGTACTTCTATATCTTTTATCTTCATAGGTTCGCAGTTAAGAGGATTATCGCTTAATATTACTAAATCAGCCAATTTACCTTCTTCTATAGTTCCTTTTAAATCTTCTTCTTTATTTTGATAGGCTGCATTAATAGTGATAGCTTTTAATGCCTCATAAGGAGTGACTTTCTGATTATCTCCTAACAATATACCATTTTTTGTTATTCTATTAACGGCACACCAAATAGTTTCAAGCATATCCGGTTTTATTACGGGTGTGTCCTGATGATAAGTAAAAGCTAGATTATTATTCAATGCTGTTTTTGATGCACTTATCTGTGAAGCTCTTTCCATACCTAAATTTTCTATATGTACATCTCCCCAATGATAAACATGTGCTACAAATATTGAAGGTATGATATTTAGATTTGACATTGATGTATATTGTTCATCTCTTATTATTTGGCTATGAACTAAAACTGCTCTGTAATTATTAGTGGTATTTCTTTTATTCATAACATTACTGAAAGCATTTATATACTGATCTGCTGCTGCATCTCCATTACAATGAGCCTGAAGCTGCATTTCATCATCTAATGCTTTTTCTACATATTTTTCTACATCTGCATTACTATATATTCCGTATCCTCTATATCTGGCTGGTCCGCTTACATAAGGCTGTTCCAACCATGCAGTTTTTGCCTGAGGAGATCCGTCTAAAAATATTTTATAGCCGCCTATTTTAAATCTATTGCTGTATTTGCCAACCATGTCTTTATTAGTTTCTACTATAGAATCAGAATTTTTTAAATCTATAAATCCTATAATATCTATTCTGAATCTATTATTCTTTATCATATTATTTACAAGAGGAAATTCTGCAGTTGATAGTAAAGCATCCTGTGCTGTTGTAATGCCGTATCCTAAATAAACATCTTCAGCTTGATTTACGAATCTCATTAAATCTTCATCTGTTAATTCAAAATTAATAGTATTGGCATAATGTAAAAAAGCAGTTTCTTCCATATATCCTGTAGGCTTTCTGCTGTCTGGATATCTCTCTATTACTCCGCCTTCTATATCTGGAGTATTCTCATCGACTCCGAACTCTTCCAATGCTTTTGAATTCATAGCTCCCACATGTCCTGAAGCATGTGTTATAAATATTGGATGAGTGGTAGAAATTTTATCTAAATCATCTCTGTTAGGATTTTTTTTATCGGGAAGTAAGTTATTATCATATCCGAATCCTACAACCCAAGCATCTGGTTTTAATTGATTTACTTCTATATAATTAGTAATTCTTTGAGCCATCTCAAGCAAATTAGTAGAGCCTGTTAAATCTACTGTTGTAAGAGCCTGAGCAAATCTAACCAAATGGCTATGAGAATCTATAAATCCAGGCATTAAAGTTTTTCCTTCTAAATCTACAACTTCAGCATATACATTGTTTAAAATACTTTTTTCATCTTCTTCAGTATAGGCTACTTTCATTATTGTGTTATCTCTTATTTCTATAGCCCTTGCATAAACAGGCTCATCTCCTTTCATAGTAAGTATATTTCCATTATGATAAACTTTTATTTTATGAGTTATTTTGTCATAGCATGAAATTGATAATATAGATAAAATCATTAATAGTATAAAATATAATTTTTTCATTTTAAAGCCTTAAATAAGTTGTGATTAATATTATAACATTAATATAAAAATTAAAAACACTTAATTACCTTATATAATGGAAATTAATTAAAAAATTATGAACTATTTATTATTTAAGTTTTTATTTTTATATTAAAATATTATATTATTAAGAGGAGTTTATAATATGAAAGCATTAATAACAGGTTTTGAGCCTTTTGATAAAGAAGAAATTAATCCTTCTTGGGAGGCAGTTAGTAGTTTACATAACAATATAGATGATATAGAAATAATTAAATTAAAACTTCCTACGGTATTTAAAAAATCTTATGAAAAACTTTTTGATAGTTTAGAAAATATTAAACCTGATATAGTTATATGTGTAGGGCAGGCTGGCGGAAGATACGAAATATCATTGGAAAGAGTGGCTGTCAATATAGATGATGCTGGAATAAAAGATAATGAAGGAAATCAGCCCATTGATGAAATTATATTTAATGACGGAGAGAATGCTTATTTTTCTAGGCTTCCTATAAAAAGAATAAAAGAAGAATTAAATAAAATTTCTATACCTTCAGCTGTTTCAAATACTGCAGGAACTTTTGTATGCAATCATATAATGTATTCTTTGCTATACTACATAAAAAAGAATAATTTAAATATTAAAGGCGGATTTATACATGTGCCTTATATAACAGAACAAATACTTGATAAGCCAAACACTCCATATATGACTAAAGATATGATAGTAAAAGCTCTTGAGGTAATTATTAAAACTAGTTTATATAATTAATATAATAATATTTTCTATATATTTTATAATATTAAAACTATTGATATAATAATCATTATATATATAATCATTATATTAAAAATTTAAATTAGGAAATAATATCAATGAACTATCGTATCTTTATAGAAAAAAAAGAAGGTTTTAATTTAGAGGCTAAAAGATTAGAAAATCAATTAAAAGAAAATTTCAAAATAAAATGTTCTGTAAGACTTTTGAATGTTTATGACATATTTAATATAGAAGAAAGTCAGTTAAATAATTCTATTAAAGTAATATTTTCAGAACCTCCAACTGATAAAATAGTTGAAAAAAAAGATTTTGAAAGTTTAAAACATTTTGCAGTAGAATATTTACCAGGACAATTCGATCAAAGAGCAGATTCAGCATTACAATGTTTGAAGCTTATTTATAATGATATAAAAGATGTAACTATAGTAAGCGGAAAAGTTGTAGTTTTTGACGGTAATATAGATGATGATACTATAGAAAAAATAAAAAAATTCTATATTAACCCTGTAGAAAGCAGAGAAAAAGATTTAAAAAAGCTAGAAATAGAACCTTATCAAAAAGCTGATGATATTAAAGATGTAGATAATTTTATTAACTTAAATATAGATGAACTTCATAAATATAGAGATGCTCTTGATTTGGCAATGACTTATAAAGATATAGAGTTCGTACAAAATTATTTTAAAAATGAAGAGAAAAGAAACCCAACAGAAACAGAAATAAAAGTACTTGATACATATTGGTCAGACCACTGCCGTCATACAACATTCATGACAAAAATCAATGATGTAAAATTAGAAAATGATAAAAGTAATTTTTCAGAAGTGATACTCAATGCTATTAATAGATATTATAGTATGAGAAAAGAGCTTTACGGTGAAGATGTTGATAGTAAAAGAGATATTAATTTAATGGATATGGCAACAGTATCCGCTAAATACATAAAGAAAAAAGGAAAACTTGAAGATTTAGAAATTTCAGATGAGATAAATGCATGTTCTATTTATATAGATGTTGATGCTGTTGATGAAAATGGAAAAAATAAAACAGAAAAATATTTATTGATGTTTAAAAATGAAACTCATAATCACCCTACAGAGATTGAACCTTTCGGAGGTGCTTCTACTTGTTTGGGCGGAGCTATAAGAGACCCTCTTTCTGGAAGAAGCTATGTATATCAGGCAATAAGAGTTACAGGAAGTGCTAATCCATTAGAAAAGCTAGAGGATACTTTGCCAGGTAAACTTCCTCAAAAGAAAATTACTACTACTGCAGCAGCAGGATATTCTTCTTACGGTAACCAAATAGGGCTTACAACTTGTTTAGTTAATGAAGTATATGATGAAGGATATAAGGCAAAAAGACTTGAAGTAGGTGCAGTTGTTGGAGCTGTTCCTGTAAATTATGTACGCAGAGAAAAGCCTAAAGCAGGCGATATAGTTATAGTGCTTGGAGGAAGAACAGGAAGAGACGGATGCGGCGGTGCTACTGGTTCATCAAAAAGCCATACTGATACATCTTTAAGACTTTGCGGTGCTGAAGTACAGAAAGGTAATGCCCCAGAAGAGAGAAAAATTCAAAGATTATTCAGAAATAAAGAAGTTACTAAATTAATAAAAAAATGTAATGACTTCGGTGCAGGCGGTGTTTCTGTTGCTATAGGTGAATTATCTGATGGAATTGACATTAATCTTGATGTGTTGCCTGTTAAATATTTAGGTTTGAATGGTACCGAATTAGCAATATCAGAATCTCAGGAAAGAATGGCTGTTGTTGTTGAAAGTAAGGATGCAGATAATTTTATAAAACTTGCTAATGAAGAGAATATTGAAGCTACAAAAGTTGCAACTATAACAGATACTAACAGACTTGTAATGTATTTGAAAGGCAAAAAGATTGTAGATATAAGCCGTAAGTTTTTAGATACTAACGGAGCTAAACAAGAAACTAATGCCGTTCTTAAAGATATTAATTTTGAAAATAATCCTTTCAGCACAAAAAATGCATGTTCTCTAACTTCTCATTGGTTTAATATGATAGAAGATTTGAATGTAGCTTCTCAAAAGGGACTTATTGAAATGTTCGACTCATCAATAGGAGCAACAACTATATTAATGCCTTTCGGCGGAAAATACCAAATGACTCCAAGCGATGTAAGCATTCAAAAGATACCTATATTCGATAATAATGCCAAAGAAATAAATACTGCTTCTGCTATATCTTGGGGTTATAATCCTTCTATAATGAAATGGTCAGAGTTCCATGGCGGTATATATTCCGTAATAGAATCAATGTCAAAACTTGTTTCTATAGGTGTTGATTACAAAAATATAAGATTATCATTCCAAGAATATTTCGAGAAATTAGGAAATGATGCTAAAAAATGGGGTAAAGTTTATTCTGCATTGCTTGGTACAATATATGCACAAACTGAATTTGATATACCAGCTATAGGCGGTAAAGACTCTATGAGCGGTACTTTCAATAATATATCAGTTCCTTCAACTTTAATATCATTTGCTGTATCAACTGTAAACTCTAAAGATGTAATTTCTCCGGAGTTCAAATCAGCTAATAATTATGTTTACTTAATAAAACATAATATGCTAGAAAATTATATGCCTAATGTTTCTGAAATAAAAGAGAATTTTGACTTTATATATAAAAACATAAAAGACAAAAAAATATTATCAGCATACACTATCAAATTCGGAGGTATTGCTGAAGCTTTAACTAAAATGTCTTTCGGTAACAGAATAGGTGTTGATATAAAAGATGAGCTTTATTTCTTTAATTTGATGCCTGCTTCATTTATAGTAGAAACTAAAGAAGAATTAAATTATAAAAATGCTGTACTCATAGGAAAAACTATTAATGAATACAAAATAAAAGTATGCGGAGAAACTGTAGATTTAGAAGAAGCAGAAAAATCATGGCTTGAAAAATTATCTCCGGTATTCCCTTATAAAACTTATGAGGATATTGAAACTTACCAGCTAGCTGAATATAAAAGAGAGGCACTATTTATATGCAAAAATAAAACAGCTAAACCTAATGTTTTAATAGCTGCATTTTTAGGTACTAACTGTGAATATGATACTCAAAAAGCATTCTCTGATGCAGGAGCTGATACTGATATTTTTGTATTTAGAAATATTAAACCAGAATACATAAAAGAATCTATTGAAGAGATGTCTAAAAAAATAGATAATTCTCAAATATTTATGATTCCAGGAGGATTCAGTGCGGCAGATGAGCCTGACGGTTCTGGAAAGTTTATTTCTGCAATACTTACAAATGAAAAAATAAAAAATTCTATACATAAATTATTAGAACGAGACGGACTTGTTTTGGGTATATGTAATGGATTCCAAGCATTAATAAAATCAGGTTTACTTCCTTATGGAAAAATAGGAAATATTACAGAAAAATCTCCTACTCTTACATTCAATAAAATAGGAAGACATATTTCCCAAATGGTAACAACAAAGGTAGTATCAAATAATTCTCCTTGGCTTTATAATATACCTGTAGGAAGCGAATTAGTTGTACCTGTTTCTCATGGTGAGGGAAGATTCTTTGCTGATGAAGATATAATAAAAGAATTAATCAAAAAAGGACAGATTGCTACTCAGTATGTTAACTTTGAATCAAAACCTACTAATGAGTTCAGATTCAATCCTAATGGTTCTGCTTATGCTATTGAAGGTATAATTTCAGAGGACGGAAAAGTATTAGGTAAGATGGGACATAGCGAAAGATACTCAAATAATTTATACAAAAATATTATAACAAAAGATATTTACAACATTTTTGAAAATGGAGTAAATTATTTCAAATAAAAATATATAAATTTATAAAAAATAAAGCCATAGTCTTAAATAAAAGATTATGGCTTTTATTATTAGTAGTTAAAAGCTGCATGATTTATGGTATTCAATATAAATCAATAAAAAATCAATATATTGAGAATATTAATATTTTTTATTATAATATATAAAGAGAGTAAAAGTTATAAACAATATTCAAGGATAATATAATGAATATTTCAGACATTTCAAAAGATAAAATAAAATTAATAGCTACAGATTTAGACGGTACTTTACTTAATGATAAAAAAGAAATAGGAAGTTATACTATAGAAATACTAAATAAACTTATGAATGATTATAAAATAGAACTTGTATTATCTAGCGGACGGCCTTATGAAGGAGTAAAAAATTATAATAAACTTCTTAAAAATAATAATTATTCAATCATTTTTAATGGAGCTTGTATTGCTGATAGAGAAGGAAAAATTATATATAGAAAAACTATAGAGGAAAATATATCAGAATCTATAATAAAATTATCAGAAAAATATGATGTATGCATACATATTTATGATAATGGTAAATATATAGTATCAAAAGAAGATTTTCCTATAAAATCTTATGTACAAAAAGAGCAGTCTCTTCCTGCTGTTTACGGATTAAATAATATAAAGACTTATATAATTGATAAAATGCTTATTTTAGGACAAAGAGATATTTTAAATAAACTTCAAGCGGAAATAGATTCACAGTTTAATGTTCATTCTTGTTTTTCCGGACCTCTTTCTTTAGAGATAACTGCTAATGGTGCTAATAAGGGAAATGCATTAAAATGGATTTGCAATAATAAGGGGGGAGATATAAAAGATGTTATTGCATTTGGCGATAATTTTAATGATATTGAAATGATTGAATATGCTGGTATTGGCGTTGCCATGGCAAATGCTGAAGAAGAATTAAAGCAAAAAGCTGATTATACTGCTCTTTCAAATGAAGAAGACGGAGTAGGTAAGTTTTTAAGTAATATTTTTTCAATATAATAATATGGTTATTTATATATTATGGAAGAATTAGATTTTATAAAAAAGAAAATAAAAAGTATAAAAGAAGAATTAATAAATATAAGGAGAGATATACATTCTCATCCTGAATTATCAAATGAAGAGTTTAGAACTATGGATATAGTATCTAAATATTTAACATTTCATAATATAAAGCATAGAACAAAAGTTGCAGGTACAGGTATTATAGCAGATATTGAAGGCATTGATAAAAGTTTTACAGTTGCTTTTAGGGCAGATATTGATGCACTTCCTATAGAGGATTTAAAATATTGTGACTATGCTTCTAAAAATAAAGGCATTTGTCATGCATGCGGACATGATGTGCATACTGCTGTTAATATGGGGATAGCAAATATATTTTCAAATAATAATGACAATAAAGAAAAAATTATTCCTCCATGCAATGTACGATTGATATTTCAGCCTGCAGAAGAAACTACAGGCGGTGCTTTGCGTATGATAAAAGATAATGCCTTGGAAAATGTTAATGTTATATACGGTCTTCATGTTGCATCTAATGCTGATATCGGATATATACAGATAAATGATAATATAGTTAATGCAAGCTGCTTAGATTTTATAATAAAAGTTTATGGAAAAAGCAGTCATGGAGCTAATCCTTCAGGCGGAGTGGACGCTATAGTTATTGCTTCAAAAATAATAAATGATTTACAAACTGTAATAAGCAGAAATATAGCTGCAGAGGATAGTGCGGTTATTACTATAGGTACTATTAACGGAGGAACTGCTACAAATATAATATGTGATTATGTTGAAATTACAGGAACCATAAGGGCTTTAAAAGAAAGTATTATGGAGAAAGTAAAATCAAGAATAAAAAAGATTATAAAGTTTGTATCTAATTCTTTTGACGGAGATGCTGAGTTTATAGAAACTGTTTATTTTGCATCTCTTGTAAATTGGAAAGATGCATCAAATATTGTAAGAGAGAATGCTTTAGATTTATTGGGAGAAAATAAAGTATTAGAATTAAATCCTTCTTTGGGTGCTGAAGATTTTTCTTTTTTTATTCAGAATAAACCAGGAGCATTTTTTTATATAGGTGCCAAAAATGAAAAGAAAGGAATAACACATAAAGCACATAATGGATTATTTGATGTAGATGAAAACTGTATAGAAATAGCATTGACTCTTCAGATAATGAATCTATATAAAAGTTATTCAAAAAAAGATTCATTCTATATTGGAAAAGAAAGAAATTAATTAGTATACGTTTTTATAACTGATAGTATTCATATTATATCTTTTATTAAATAAAAAATAATTGTATAAAAAAATATATATTATATAATAATTAGTTAATATTTTAGTTTTTATGGAATTATATATGAAAAATATAAAATTAAAAAATAATAGTTTTTATTTGATTTCTTTATTATTAATAACTTTATTGTATTGTATTATAACTCAATTTTTATTTCCGATGTTTTCAGTAATGAAAATGAATTTCAGCATTATTGATATATTGTATATTTATTTATTTTCAATAATATCGTATATACTATCTGACAAAAATAAATATATTTCTTACTTTTTTATAATAGTTGCTGTATTCTCTTTTTTTGCTATAGAGCCGTTGGGAATTACTATAGAAGCCAAGCCATTATTTTTTACTGATATGCCGGATTTATATCCTTCTCTTATAGAAGTACTTCCGCTATATATGAAAATCATAACAATATCTGCTACGACTTTGTATTTTGGGCTTTTATTTGCTTATGCTTTGTACTTTATATATAGATTGATAAAAATGTATAAAATAAATATTAAAAAAGCTGTTATAATGACTTTGATAGTAGCTGCAGTAACTTATATATCTTTTTTTAGAAATATAAAAATGGATTCTATATATGTTGATTATATTAGTATAGCTAATAAATATGGTATTATTAATACTATAAGCTACAGAATATCTTATGATAAGTTTATGAAGGTAAATGCTGATATAGAAAGTGTTAAAGAGGCTATTAATATACTAAAAGAGGCAGAAAGTAAAAGAGATATATCACATTTAATACTTTCTTATGATACTGATAAAAAAAGAGATGTGTTTTTAATATTTTTAGAATCTTTTTATGATTATGAACATTTTCTGCCTTTATTGGATAAAGATCCTTTTCCTAAAGAATATAGAGAATGGGCAAGTAATTCTTCTAAAGTAGGTCCTAATGACGGATATGGAAGTTTATTTGCTAGAACTTCAGGACTTACAGGAACTTCGCCTATATTTCCTAAAAAGCAAAAAACACCTATATATACAACTTTACCTTATTTGATGAAAGAAAATGGTTATCATACTATAGCTTTAGAGGAATCAGATGTAACATATTACCTTGATGCTTTATTTCCTAATATAGGTATAGATGAAGTTATATTTAATTTGGGACTTACAAATATAAAGAATTATATAAAGACTAATGATTTTGATGAGCCTGTATTTGTAACGGGATTTACATTTATGGGACATGCTGGAAGTCATGTGGAAAATGATTTGGAGGTTTATGAAAATAATAAAAGGTTTATGGAAAAAATAGATAAAAGAGATATACCTGTATTAGTTGAAACTATGGAAAATTCAGCATTATCTGCAAAAGATATAATAGATACAAAAAATGTTATTTTGGAAAAATATCCTGATGCACTTATAATATTTAAACATGATCACTTGTATCCTTATTTAAAAACAATAATACATAATTCAAATATAGATGATTCAATAAAAGAAGATTTCTTTTATTCTTATGATATTTCACCTATATTGATATGGAATGGCACTAATGGATATTATAAATTTGAAGAGAATGGATTTCCTCCTGAAAATATACCTATGTTTATTGCTGCAAATACAAAAGCTAATTATACAAATTCTGTAATATCTTTAATGTATAAGGATAATACAGATGGCATTATAAGATTTTATAATTCTTTTTATACAAATGATAATGGTAAAATAGTTAGAGTAGAAATAGATAGAAATAGTTTATCATATAAGCTTAATAATGCTCAAAGAATATTATCTGAAGATTTATTCAGA
Organism: Brachyspira hyodysenteriae ATCC 27164; assembly: GCF_001676785.2. Classification (NCBI taxonomy): domain Bacteria; kingdom Pseudomonadati; phylum Spirochaetota; class Spirochaetia; order Brachyspirales; family Brachyspiraceae; genus Brachyspira; species Brachyspira hyodysenteriae. Next base: position 683,929 of record NZ_CP015910.2, read on the forward strand.
GGAAAGAAATATTTTTATAAATGTATAGATAATTAAATTTATTATAAAATAAGGGCTGACAAATAATTGCCATCCCTTATTTTTTATTTTACTTTGTTATTAGTCTAATTTATCTCCTACGATTTTACCATTGTTATCAACATAAACTTCTCTATTATTTCCTAATTTTAATTTATAGCTTAAATACTCTTTACTTATTTCTAGTACAGGAACTTGAGGATATTTACCTTCTACAGTTTTCATTATTGCAGCAGGAATAAAATTTGTAGGTAATGGTTTGTTGTTTCCAGATACATCAGTCCAATCTCCTGCTTTATCAAAATCAATTTCTACACCGCTTGCTAATTCCACTTTGTATGATTGTCTGTCTTGTTCAGCATATACTATTTGATCATTTGCAAAATTAGCTTTTACAAAATCCTGTGCTTTTTTTGGAAGCTGATTAGCCTGTATTGCCATGTCAGCAGCAAAAATACTAGCCGCAGATAACATCATTATAGATGCGATTAAAATAACTTGTTTTAAATGTTTTCTCATAAGATAACTCCTTTTTGTTTTTTGTTATACTTATATGATAATAAATAAAATAGTAATTGTCAAGTTATTTTACAATATTTTTCAAAAAAATTTACTTAAATAGTAAAAAAGTAAATAAAAAGTAAATAATTTTTGCATTTTTTTAGAATTTTTTACAAATAAAAAAGCCGGCATATGAAAATATACCGGCTTTTTAATATATTTTATTATTATCAGTCTAATTTATCACCTGTTATTTGTCCGTTATTAGATACATAAACTTCTCTATTATTTGCTAATTTTAATTTATAGCTATTATATTCTTTGCTTATATCTAGAACTTCAATCTGAGGATATTTAGCTTTTACAGCATTTAATATATTACTAGGTATAAATTGAGTAGGTATAGGTCTGTCATTTCCGGATACATCAGTCCAATTTCCTGTTCTGTCAAAATCAATTTCTATACCGCTTGCTAATTCTACTTTGTATGATTGTCTGTCCTGTTCAGCATAAACTATTTGATCGTTTGGAAAGTTAGTTTTAACAAAATTTTGTGCATTTTGAGGTAATTGATTAGCTTGTATAGGCATATCCTCTGCTGTTAAAATTAAGTTTGAAAGCATCACCAAAGATACTATAGAGATAAATAGTTTTAAATTTTTTTTCATACGTTTCTCCTTTTTATTGGAATACTTTAGTATTAATTAAAACTTATATATTTTTTTTATGTAAAATATTATTATATAAACTATGTTGTTTTTTTTACAATTTTGTTATTAATATTATATTTTAGTAATTTTATATTACTTTTAATTATAAATTTTTATATAAAAAACTATTTATTAAAAATAATTTACAAAAAAAATATTGACTTTTTGTAAAAAAATATTAAATTTTTTTCAGATACAGTAAATAGGAGGAAATATGGCTCATAACATTATAGATGGATATAGAAAAATAGAAGGTAATTATCCAACCTATAGAGAATATTTAATACATTTCTACTGCAAAGATTGTTCTAATTTTTGGGCAGTAGACGATAAAGAAATTAATATATCAGAAGATGATGATATTTCTCAAATCGATGATATAATTGAAGATTCAGTATCACATTGCCCAATATGCGGATCTACAAACATAACAAGGAGCAATAATAATAATTAATAAATAAAAAATTAATATTAGAGAAGATATTTATTATATATCTTCTCTTTTATTTTCTATAAATTCAGCAATTTCTTTACATCCAAGATCTTTGGCTATATTGAGTGCATCTTTATAATCTTCGTTTTTTATTCTTAAATCGGCACCATTTTCTATAAGCATTTGAGTAGCTTTTATATTATTGTTTTTTACAGCTATTATTAAAGCAGTATCTCCTCTCACGTCGATATCATTTATATTGGCGCCATTTTTTATTAGATAATCAATAGTTTCTATAGCTCCGTCTTCAGCTGCATACATTAAAGGAGTCTTATTACTAAAATCTTTCGAATTAATATTGACTCCGGAAGCTATTAATCTCTTAATTTTTGAAAGATCCCCATATAAGCAAGCTATATGTATATTTTCTGAGCTTTCTATTTTGATATTTTTAGTTATTTTTTTCATAATAGGCCATAATATTACTACGGCTACTATTACAACTATGATGATGGTGTTGAAATTCATTTTCTTTTCCAAATTTTATATAAATTTATATACCCATGATATGTTTATAAAACAATATAAAATTATTATAGTAAAAGCTATCATTTTTTTAAATGAATAATTTTTCCTTCTTTATTTTTTGTATCTATAACTATATCCTTTCCTTTTAGCTGCATAGCAGAATCAAATATCACATAAGGTATATTTAATGATTTCAAAAGTATAGCAGCATGGGATACGGCACTTCCATTAATAGAAATTACACCTTTTATGTTCTGGCCTATTTCTGTTACAATAGAAGCATATATATTATCTACCATTAATATTATATTATCTTCATCAGGCATATTTATTTTTATATCTAATAAATATTTTAATACTTGATGTAATATATCTTCTATATCATATTTTCTTTCTTTTATATATCCGTCATCTAAAGAATCAAAGCTTTTAAATATATTTCTCATTACTTTATTGTATGAATAAGCAGCAGAATATTTTTTATTATCTATCAAATCATATACTTCTTTTAAAACATAATCATCAAATAACATTGATATATAAGTTTCAAATATTAGATATTCATTATTCTGGAGATTTTTTTCCTCTATGATACTTTTTTGTTCTAAAAGATCTTTTTTTACATTTTCAATTGCTTCATTAAATTTATCTTTTTCAGCTTTAGTATCTTTTATATATTCTTTTTTTACATTGATACCAAAATACATATAAGTTGCTCTTCCGCTTACACATCCGTCAGAAACTACAACAACATTATCATCTATATTTTTTTGCTGAAGAATTTTCTTTTTAGTTTCAAATTTTCCATTTACTAAATATTCAAATCTTTCCAATACTTGATCAGCATCAGGTCCTTTAGCGTATATTTCCATTACATCTCCATATTCTATATTCAATAATGTTACTTTAGTGATACTATCAGCAGATACAGGAGGCTTATGTTTAGTTTTATTAGAAATATATACTTCACTTTTAGAATTAGCTATTAAATTGATGAACATAAAAACAGGTCTTGCATGAAAACCATTTTCTAATAATATCTTATATTCCCCTTTTACATAATCTTTAAACTCTATATCATCTAATGCTTCATTAGTTATAGTATAATCAACTTTATCCTTAACATAAGATATTTTAGGTGTAAGACTTTCAAGAGATTCATTAATAACTTCATCTATATTTTTACCTAATGAAGATTGTATAGCGGCATTTATACCTCCTTCTATAAAAGGTGCTGAAGTAATTCTAACATTTAAAGCCTTATCTTCATCAAGCATAGATATTGCAAGTTCAGAACTTATTAAAGCACTTCCTAAATCACAAAATATTATAACTCCATCATCTGAATATACTCTTTCTATTGCATTAAAAACATCAACTGCATCTGTACCGATTTCTTTATGATCATCTCCAGATCCTCCGGAGAATGATATTTCTACATTAGTATTAGTTACTTCTTTTATATATTCTGCTGTAATTTTAGCAAGTTTATAACTATGAGAAACAAATATTAAACTAACCACATTAATTCCTTTTAATCTAATTTTTTATAAAATATTTATTAATTCTTTTATCATCATAAATGAAGAAGTAGCCCCAGGATCCTGATGTCCTACACTTCTTTCTCCCAAATAACTAGCTCTTCCTTTCTTAGCAATCATATCTATAGTAGATTTCATTCCATTTTCTGCTGATATTAATACTTTACTTTTAAAATCTTCTATGCTTTCATTATTTTCTTTCATAGCATTTAAAGCTGGAAAGAGAGTATCAAGCATAGTTTTTTCGCCTTCTTTAGATTTTCCTAATGCAGATATAGCATTTATTCCTTTATTAAATATTTCTGTTATATCTTTTAATGTTAATTCTTCTTTATTTGCAGAAACTATACTTGCATTTAGAAAGAAAGTACCATATAAAGGTCCTGAAGCCCCGCCTACATTCTTTATGAGAAGTGTTGCTGTTTGTTTAAATATGGCTGATATTTGAGAATCATTATTTTTTAAATCATCTCTAACAAAACCAAAACCTCTGCTTATATTTATTCCATGATCAGCATCTCCTATATCTGCATCCAATTTAGTAAGATAATCTTTATTTTCATCGTACACGAGAGATAGATTAATAAGCCATTCTTTTATTTTTGCATTATTATACATAAATATCTCCTTTATAAATGATATTATATGCCCCACCTTAGAGCTGCAGTGTATACAGGATAATCCCAAAGTTTTAATATATCATCATTAACTTTCATTAAACTAATAGAAGCACCTGACATATCTATAGAAGTAACATAATTACCTATTAAGTTTCTTACTATTTTTATTCCTTTTTTTTCTGTTATTTTAACAACATCATTATATAATATGTAAAGTTCCATCAAAGGAGTAGCACCCATACCATTAACCATACAAATAAGCTCATCTCCGTTTTTATAAGGTATATCTGAACATATAGCTTCCATCATCATTTCAGCTATTTCAGAAGATGTTTTTATATTTATTCTTTCTCTTCCAGGTTCTCCATGTATTCCTATGCCCATTTCTATTTCATTATCAGATATATCAAATGTAGGTTTTCCAACTGCAGGTACTGTGCATGAAGTTAGAGCCATACCCATAGAGCGTGCATTTTCCTTACAATAGTTAGCATACTCTAAAACTTTATTTATATCATCGCCTCTTTCAGCAGAAGCACCGCATATCTTTTCAAAAAATACAGTTGCTCCTACACCTCTTCTTCCTGTAGTATATAAACTGTCTTTTACAGATACATCATCATCTATTATAATACTTCTTACGTCTATACCTTCAGCTTTACATAAATCTTCTGCCATTTGAAAATTCATAACATCGCCAGTATAGTTTTTTACTAGAAATATAATACCTTTGTCATTATTTATTGATTTTGCTGCTTCTTCCATTTGATCAGGAGTAGGCGAAGTAAATATCTCACCAGGACAAGCAGCATCAAGCATTCCATATCCTACGAATCCAGCATGTAAAGGTTCATGTCCTGAACCTCCTCCAGATATTAATGATACTTTACTATTTTTATTAACTCTTGTTACATATATGGGATCATAATTTATTTTTAAAATATTAGAATATGCTTTTTGCATACCTTGTAATTCTTCTAATATTATGTTATTTACATCATTAATTATTTTTTTCATAGGAATATCCATATTTTTATTTTTTTATATATTATGTTACTTATATATTATAAAACACATACATCTTTTTGCAATAGATAAAATAATTTATTTATAATTAATTTAAAAATTAATGCTTGGCTATTATTTTTTGTATTATATGAAAAATACAGTATTTTTATATATGATTATTTTTTTATAAATTTCTTAAATTTGCTTGCAATTATTGAATAATAATAGTATTATTAGTGGAAGTTAATATATTAAGGGGTTGTATAATGCTCAAGAAAATATTTATCGTAACATTAATGTTTGCATTTTCTTTATCATCTGTTTTTGCTCAAGATACTACTACCACAACTACTACTGATACAGGAACTACAGGCAATAAGCCAAGAGAACAATTAGCTCAAAATTTTGTGGATGCATTGGCTGCTCAAGATGAAAAACTTTTAATATCTGCTATAGAAAGCGGCAGTCCTCAAGTTAAAGCTATGTGTTTCAAAGCTTTAAGTGAAAAAGGTGCTAGTTCTGAAAATTTGTTAGCAGCAATTAACAGATATGTAAGCTATGGTTTGAATGCACCTTCTAGTCAGAATTCTGATTCTATGGTTCGTTATCAGGCTTTACAGGCTGCTAAAGCTGCTAAATCTGAGACTTCTGTAGAATATATATCTCAAATGTTATATTCTGAACAGGAAACTTCTAATATTATAGCTGCTGCTCAGGCATTAGGTGAAATAGGAAGCGTTAAAGGCGTAGCTGCTTTACTTTTCCAATTAAGATTAGCTAAAACTCAAGCTATAGTTTATGAAGTTGCTGTTGCTTTAGGTAAAATAGGCGATCAGGCTGCTTTAAGCGATTTAATAGATTTAGCTCAAAATGATCAGTATTTTATCGTTGTTAGACAAGCTGCTGTTGATGCTATCAAAAACATCAAACCTTCAACAGGCGGTGGAAATAATACTACTACAACTACTACTGACACTGCAGCTCAGTAATATTAGTAAATAAAAACATTAATTTAATTTTGAATAAAAAAAGTCTGTCTAATTTAGGCAGGCTTTTTTATTTATTTAAAATAAATTAAAAAATAATTTATTCCTAGAAATAGTATCTATATTGTTATTTTTTTTATTACTGAAAAAATATTATTTTGCGATAATATAATAATTAACAAATATATTGATAAATTAGAGTTTTGCTGTATAATACAGCATTCTTTTATTGTAATAAATATTAAAGGATTTTTAATGATAAAAGTTGATAATATAGTTAAGTATTATGGAGAACATATAGCATTAAAAGGCGTATCCTACACTATAAATAAAGGTGAAATAGTGGGATTTTTAGGACCGAATGGAGCAGGTAAAAGCACTATGATGCGTATAATTACAGGTTATTTGCCAGCTACAAGCGGATATGTTTATTTAGATGATTATGAGGTTTATGATAATCCTATAGAGATTAAAAAAAGAATAGGATATATGCCTGAAAATGTTTCATTATATACTGAGATGACAGTTATAGATTATCTTAGATTCTGTGCAAAACTTAAAGGCATACCAAGAAAACATATAAAAACTGCATTAGAAAATACTATAGAAATAACAGGACTTACAAAATATAGAAATAGAATAATAGGACATTTATCAAAAGGTTATAAACAGCGTACAGGAATAGCTCAGGCAATAATACATGATCCTGAAGTTTTAATATTAGATGAACCTACAAGCGGTTTGGACCCTAATCAATTAATAGAAGTAAGATCATTGATAAAAAGTTTAGGCGGAACTAGAACTGTTATACTTTCTACGCATATATTAAGCGAGGTTGAAGATACTTGTGAAAGGGCTTTGATTATAGACAGCGGAGAATTAATTGCTGAAGATACTATTGAAGGCTTAAAAATGGCTATGGATAGAGAAATATTAGGCGGTAATATAGAACTTAAAGTGGCTGGAAGATATAATGATGCTCTTTTATGCGTTAGGGAAGTTAATGGTGTTATACAGGCAGAAGCTAATTCTTATGGTGATATTCTTATAGAGTGTGAAAGAGGAAATGATTCAAGGGCGGCAATAGTTAAGCATTTAGTTAATAATAATTTTGATGTTTTAGAGATAAGAGCTAAAGAAAGATCATTGGAAGAAGTATTCATTTACTTTACTGATAAAAAGAAAAATGAAGATTTTGATAAATCTAAATATATCAGAGATGCTGGTGTTTTGAATACTGAAGAAAATAAATAAGAATAACAAAAATAAATAAACAATTAATAAGAGGTTAATATAAATGAGAAATATATATGTTGTATTTTCAAGAGAAATTCAATCTTTTTATGTATCGCCATTATATTATATATTGGGATTTATATATCTGGCTTTGACAGGATACTTTTTTACTATAGAAATTTATTATAGCAGATTGGCTGTTATGGAAAACACTATGTATAATATTGGATTTTTTACAATATTATTCCTTTCTATTCTTTGTATGAAGCTCATAGCAGAGGAAAGAGCTTCAGGAACTTTTGAACTTATAATGACAGCACCAATCACTTCATTACAGTATGTTTTAGGTAAATATTTATCTGTATTGGTTGTATATGCTTCACTTCTAGTTATGACTTTTGTTTATCCTATACTTCTTATGGTATTTGGTAAGCCTGATATAGGAGTAATATTTAGCGGATATTTAGGATTATTCCTTTTAGGTACAGCAATACTTGGATTAGGACTCATTGCAACAAGCATATCTAAGAGTCAGTTAGTAGCTGCTATTTTGGGTGTATCTATGGGAATATTCGCTTATATAATAAATTGGCTTAGTGAAATGTTTACAGGGGCAAGCAAGATATTGAATGCTATTTCTATAACTACATACTTTTCTGATTTTACTAAAGGTATGATAGATATACAGAATGTTATATTCTTTTTAATTTGGGCTGTTGCATGCATATCAATATCTACTATGTTTGTAGAATCTTATAAATGGCAATAATTTTATTAAAAGGGCTTTATCAAAATGTCTGATATAGTTGAGTATGTAAAAAATAACGATTTAGATAATGTGAAAAAATGTTTGGAGTCTGATAACACTTTAGCAGATGCCAGAGACGAAGAGTCTAAATTCACATTGCTTATGATTTGTGCTAAAAAAGGGTATTTTGATATAGCCAAACTTTTAGTAGAGGAAGGGGCAAATTTAAATGCAAGGAGCAGAACAGGAATAACTGCTTTAATGTTTGCCTGTGCTGAAAAGCAAGTAAAAATAGCTGAGTATTTAATAGACAGCGGTGCTGATGTTAATCTGAGGGATAGACCATTATTTTCTGCATTGCTTTATGCAGTACTTACGAAAGAGCATAATATAATAAAAGCATTAGTTGAAGCTGGTGCCGATGTTAATGTTAAAAATTTTAAACTAGTAACTCCTTTAATGTTTGCTGCTGGAATAAACGATATAGAAACAGTGAAATTATTAATAGAGAATGGGGCAGATATAGAGCATAAAAATAAAGATGGAGAGAGAGCCTTAGAATTTGCTATTCGTAAAGAGCAGAAAGAAGCAGCAGATTATTTAAAAACCGTTTCTAAATAATTTAAAAGATATATTTATATTTTTATAAAAAATACAAATAATAGAAATAATTATATTTTCTAATACTAAAGAAAAAGTAAATATTATATTTCCGAGATATACTTGATTATCTTTATCTATAAATGTATTCAAATCTGTTCCATAAGTATTTATATTATATAAAAGAGTAATGAGAAAATAAGTACTAATTAATGTATTAATAGATACAAATGAAATTATATGAATTTTATCCATTAGTTTTTTGTCTATATGAAATAATTTAATCAAAAAAACATTTATTATTTTTATAAAATAATATAAAAGAATAAAGAATAATAAAATTATTAAACTTATGGCGATTAGTATTGGGCTAAACATTATTATTTCAAATATAGCTGTATTCATATTTTTATTATACCATGTATGTGTATTTTGTCAATTATAAAACATTTAACATAATTCTATATAATCCGTTATATATATTTGTAAATTTGTGATGGATTTTATTATGCAAAAGTATTTAATTTTAATATTTATTATATTGAATAGTATTTTATATTCACAATATATAACAGCTAATAAATATGATATTAATAAAGACGAAGATAAAATTTTAATATATTCAGAGAATGGAAATTATGAAGGTGTAAAAAAACTATTAGATAATGGTATTGATGCTAATATATTAGACAGCAATAAAATATCTCCTTTAATGCTTGCTTCATTTAATGGACATTATGATATAGTTTATTTGCTTATAGAAAATAATGCTGATGTAAATATAGTGAATAATTTTGGATATAGTGCTCTAATGGCTGCTGCTGCTGCTGGACATTATGATATTTTTAATATTTTATTAGAAAATGGAGCTAATATAAATCAAGTAAATAATGACGGTAATAATGTATTGATAGAAGCCTGTTTTTCCAAAAGTACAGATATAGTGAAAAAAATATTAAATCTTAATATTAATGTTAATCATAAAAATAATATGGGTTATACAGCATTGATACAGGCTGTTATAAATGGTTATGAAGATGTAGTTAGTATTTTATTAGATAATGATGCTGACATAAATATCATAAGTAATGATGGTAAAAATGCTTTGATGTTTGCGATTATCAGAGAAAATATTGATATGATTGACATTCTGCTTAAATATAATCCTAATATTGATAATGAAGATAGTAATTCAAATACTGCTTTAGATTATGCTTATGATACTGGTAATGAAAAAATTATTAATATGATTAAGGAATATTACGAGAATAATAAGATTTAAAAAAATACGATTAAGTTATCATATTTATTTTTTTTTATGAAATGCAATCCGATAAATAAGCTACTTAATATCGGGATTTTTGCATGGAAGAAGAGCATAATTTTATAAAAAATGAAGTAAATTATGAACCTGAAATAGAAAAATCCTCTTCAAATGGTGTTATGTTAACAATTATATTCCTAATTTTACTTATTGCCGGAATATGTTATTGGATATATAACTCTAATACATATACAAAAAATTATTCATACAAAAATAATATACAGACTAATACACAATTAAGCAATAAAAACGATATTTTAAATAGAAATAATATAAAGAAGAATTTGGATTATCTATTAGAAATAAAATATAAAGAATATATTGCCCCTCATGTTAATAGTTTTAATTCAATTATAGATAGCAGCGGATTATTAAATATAGATACTAGAACTATATCTATTATATTTGCAGGAACTATACTTACTATTATTGCTTCTATGTTTTTATTTAGGGGAAATAATTCTGATGCATTAGAAAGTACAGATTCAGGAATTAATTTTTCCGAAGACAGTAAAAATGATAATGAAGATAAAAAAGAAGAAAATATTAATAAATTAGATACTTCAGGAATTATTAATTCTTTAGATGATGATAAAAAAATTATTGATACTAATAATGACGGAGATAGGCTTGTTTTAAAAAATAACTATTATAAATATAATAAGAATGGGGATAATGTATATTGGAATGTTATAAAGAAAAATAAGAATGATGAAAATTTAAATATAAATGAATTATCTCTTATGGCTTTAAGAGAGGTTGAAAATGGAAATGATGATAATGCCATCAATATATATACAAAAATATTGAGTTTTGATGATGATAATATAGCAGTATTAAAAAGCAGGGCATTACTGTTCAATAAAAAATATGAAGAAACTTCAGAAGATAAATACTTTGATGCTGCTTTAAAAGACTATAATAAAATTATAGATATTAATAGCTTTAATGAATATAGTAATACAGATACTTTTAAAGACAGGGCTGTTCTATATACCAAAAAATATCATTACACTTCCAATGAAAATTATTTTAATTTGGCTTTAAATGATTATAATAGAGTTGTTGATGATAATAATAAAGAAGATTTAAGTACATTGCTTATATATTCAGACCTTTATAATGAAAAATATAAAAATACTAGAGATAAAAAATATTTTAATATGTCTTTAGATAATTATAATAAGGCTCTTAATATAGATGAAAATAATACTTCTATATATATAAACAGAGGATGGCTGTATTTAACAGACTATAAAATTTGTAATGATATAGAAAGTTTAGATAATGCTGAAAAAGATATAAAGCATGGACTTAATTTAGAAAAGGATAATTTTTATCTTTTAAATAACAGCGGTATAACATCTCTTTATAAATATAAATTAGAAAAACAAGTAAAAGATTTGAAAGAATCTGAATATAGTTTTTTGAAGTCTATTAAGAATAATAAATCCAATTCTGTTTTGGCTGAAAGTTATTATTATTTGTCATTGGTTTATGATGAATATTCTAAACTTACAACTATTACGGCAGAAAAGATGAAAGAATATACAGATAAAAGCAAGCATTATTTTGAAGAATCAAGAAAATTAGGATATTCTCCTGAAGTAGTATCTAAATAAAATTTTATTATATTAATTTTTTAATTATAAAATTACAATCCGCTGACTCGGCTGCATATACCTTCCACTATAAGATTATAATCTTTTGTATTTTCTATATTAAGAAGATGTCCGGCATTTTCTGCTATAAATATATCTTTATCAGGTGCATTTATAGTTTTATAGTATTCTTTTACAATTACAGTAGGTACCTGCCAATCATTAGCACCGCATATAAAAAATATAGGTATGCTGAAATTTGTGAATTTACTTGTATCATAGTTTATTAGATAATATATAATATTTTTATTCAGCATTAATGGATTGGAATTAAACATATCTTTAAATGAATATATAGGACTTTGTTTTATTATCTTATTTAATTTATCATTTCCTTCATAATATCCTGCTAATTTATATTTTACTTGTATTTCTCTGAAATTTTTGAATATTTCAAATACATTATTTTTATTTATAATAAAAGGATAATTTTTTAATTTTTCTATCTTTTTTATATATTTTTGATTATTACTTTTTTGCACAATATCATAGCAATAATCGAATCCTGTTTTTTCTCCAATTTTAAAATTTACAACCTGTCCCATACCAATATATGCAGAAACTAAATTAGGAAATTTTTTTATGAATTCAATACCTAAAACACTTCCCCAAGAATGCCCAAGTAAAATAATATATTTTGAATTGTATCTTAATTTAACATAATTAATTGTTTCTTTTAAATCTATAAGCAATTTTTCTATAGTTATATCTATATCTTTGGATTTATTTTTTAACTGAGTTTTTCCTGTTCCTCTCTGATCATAGTATACTAAATTGTAATTTTGAGTTTTTGAATGCATTTTATATAAAAAATACGCTTCGCTTTCTCCAGGACCTCCATGCAGAAATAATAAAGTTGTATTTGATTTTTTAGGATAATGTACAAAATATTGTTCTATACCATTTATATTTATGTATTCTTCAAAAAATATATCCATATTTATTATCTTTATTATACTAAATGTTAATTGATTTTATTATATAAAATAATGGTTATTATTACAATGATAAAAATTACTAATTAATTTACTAATAATACCGTTTGATTAATATTATAATATGTGTTATTATGAAAAATACAATTTAAAAAATTAAGGGTTACAATGAAATTATGTAAAATATTGGCAGTATTGTTTATTTTTTCTTGTGCTGCATTTGGGAAGAGCGGATTAGAGTTGGGTATTTTTGTTCCTTTAGGTTTCAATATAGGAATTCACTATTATGACAAAAAACCTTCAAATTTAAATAATAATCAATCAGCTCAATACAATGAATATGTTACAAATAATACAAGAACTTCACATATAGGGTTTGAAGCAGGTGCTTTATTTCAGGCAGGCTATAGATTAGAATTAAATAAAGAAATTAGTTTTAGTTTTATGGGGGAGCTTGGATACAGCAGAGATACTTTTAATTACAGATTAAAAGATAGTAATATAGATTCTCAGGCACTTAAATTGCAGAATTATCGTTATTACAGTTTTGACAGTATTGTTATTGGTGTTCTGCCTAAAATTAATTATAAAAGATTTTCCTTCGGCATTGGGGCAGGAATGAAAATATTTTTATCTGGTACTATTAATGATTCACATTATAATCAGACATTAGGCTATACAACCGAATCTATAAAAATGATTGATACTAAGAATTATAAAGATTATTTTTCTTCAAATATAATACCATATTTAAAATTAACTCTGGATTATTCAATATATACATCTAATAAATTTGATATAGTTTTGAGTGCATATTTTGATTATGATTTTGCTTTAAAATATAAAGTAAAAGGAGAAAAATATAAAAACATTGATACTCCTATAGAAAATATATCAAGTGTAGATTTAGGTATACAGATAGGTGCTAAGATAAGACCTATGAATTAAATTAAGAATGTTGAAAATTAATAAGTTGAAAATTGATAAAGAGAAAATTATGAAAAAATTATTGAATATATTTATAATAATGTTTTTAAGCTGTGTTACTGTTTTTGCAAAAAGCGGTATTGAGATAGGTATATTTGTTCCATTAGGATTAAGTATTGGAATAAATCAATATAGTTTAACTAATAAAAATCCTACACCTCAGCAAGAAAAAGATTTTGAATCGGCTGTAAAGCAGGCAGATAGAAGATCAGGTGCTGGATTTGATGCGGGTGTTTTGTTTCATATAGGATACAGATTCGATATAAATAGAGATTTTAGCTTCAGTCTTCTTGGAGAATTAGGATATAATCATGATGAATTTTCATTCTATAGAGTGAGCGGAGATAAAAACTATAAAAATAGTTATGTTTACATGTTTGAAAGTATGTCATTTGGAATATATCCCAAACTTAATTGGAAGAAATTTTCATTCGGATTGAATTTTGGAATTAAAGTGCCTTTATACGCCAGAGCTATGTCATCTTATATAAATTATGCTGCTAAGAATATAAGCAGGAATATAGAAAATTATAATGCATTTCAGATAAAAGATATATTTAATGTACCTATTATACCATATCTTAGATTTTCTGTAGATTATGAAGTTTACAGTGATAAAAAATTCGGATTAGTATTGGGAGGTTATATAGGCGGAGATTTCGGTATGTCTTTTAAAAATACTATATTAAATAATCAAAGCATCGCTAAAATAACAAAACAGAGTATATCTAGTTTTGATATAGGTTTCCAAATAGGTGTTAGAATACTTCCTAATAATTAATTATTGATGAGGAGCAGAATATGAAAAAATTATTTTTATTTGGTTTGTTTTTATTGTCTTTATTTGCATTAAGCTGCAGCAATAATGTATTAAAGCCAAGTGACTATAGTAAAGAAGAAATAAATAAAAAATATCCATATTGGCAGGTAGGTGTTGCTAATTTTCAAATAGCTAATAATTTATCATCTTATGCTACAATAACAGTAGAAGAAAAACGTTTTATATTAAGATGTATGGCACTTATTAGAACAGCTTTAAATTCTGATGAATTTCTTCAAGCAGTAAGAGATAAAGGAGCTTTAACAGCGGCTTCAGACTACTCTTATGGAAATTTTAGTATCAAAGCTGGTGCTGCTTATGATCCAGATAAATTAACAGAAGTAGTTCGTACAGTAAAACATAATTTTACTTATGAAAAACTTTCAACAGGCGGAGCAGGTTTGGGTACTGTAGGTGTTTCAAGATATGTAAGATATTGCGGAGGTCAGCCTGCAGATCAAATACCAACAGCAGATTGGGTAGGATTTGAAAATGATAATTGGATAAAATGGTCTGGGTCTGGTAATAGTTTATATGGATATTCAAGTTTTGCAAGCTTAATGTTCCATGAACATATGCATAATATTGGATTTACTCATAACGATGTTAATAAAGATAGTAATGTACCTTACGGACTTCAAGATGTTGTACAAAAATTAATTTATAGAATATTAAATGAAGATTTGAAAGATAAATATGCTAAACAGTTAGATGAGCTTACCGCTTATTATTTTACTGAGTATAAAGATTTATTATTAGAAGATAGCGTTTTTGATCCTAGTAAACAATAATAAAGTTAATAAATTATAATAAAAAAATAAAAGGCTTTGATGATAATATTAATCATTAAAGCCTTTTTTATGTATTATATAAATTATTTCATTGATAGAGTAGCCCAAAAAGTAGGTATATTATATTCATGAAGTATACCGTATCCGTTTGTATCTTCATATATGTCAATTAGTTTGAATCCGGCTTTTAATTGTCCTCTTATCTGTTCTTCTATTGTATGTGAAAATTGAATGCCGTCATTGTTTTTTATAGCATTCTCTAATAGTTTATTATCTTTCAAAGGATTAAAAGGAAGTTTGTATTTTATTTCTTTTTCATTTTCTGAATTTTCATCAAATATAAAATTTATTCCATTATCCAATCCGGACATAAGTATTCCGCCTTTTTTTAAAACTCTAAAGCATTCTTTCCATACATGCATAACATCTTCTATATAGCAATTAGATACAGGATGAAAAATTATATCGAAACTTTCATCGTCAAATGGAAATGTTTTAGACATATCAGATTTTACCAAATTTATATTATAATTTTCTCTTTTAGATACTAATAAATCGCTGTCTATTTGTTTTTGAGAATAATCCATTAAAGTGCATATTGATCCATTAGCAGCAAAAATAGGCATCTGCTGTCCTCCTCCTGAAGCAAGTCCTAAAACTTTTTTATCTTTCAAATCAGGATACCATTCTTTAGGAACAGGTTTTGTTGGGGTGAGTAGCATATTCCATTTACCATTCTTAGCTTCTAAAAAAGTTTCATGCTTTATAGGTTTTCCCCATTCCCAACCTTCATCTATCCATTTATCTATGGTTTTGGAATTGATATCAGTATATTCCATTTATTATCCGTATTTTTATTAACTATTTGAAGGGATAGTTTGTTTATCTTTTTTAGTTGTAAGTTTTTCAAATAAAACTAATATCCAGAATCTTAGATAATCAATATATAAAAATATTCTAAATATATTCTTTTTAGTGTAGAATGATTCATATTTATTTTTATTTAATATTTCCATACTAGGAGCTTTTATTTTTCCGGCAAAACTATCTAATGGTCTTTTGAAAGGAATGAAAAATTTCATGTCTAAATTTTGTTTATTATTATTGAACCAATACAAAGATTTTTTGAATTCCATATACATTAAAAATACATCCGGTTCTATCTTTTTGAATCCTATAAATGCTTTATCTAATTCTTCTTTATCTTTGGTATTTTGATAATTACCAAGCATATAAATACCAGGATATATCTTTTTAATTTTTTCAGATATTGTAAAGAAATACTTTTCTTCATCTCCAAATAAAAACATAGACATCTTTTTCTGCTCTATATAATCGAGTACTTTTGAAAATAAAATAAATTCATTAATATAATTTATTTCTTCTTTATGAATAAATTTATAAGCTTTGGCTATAGATGGATGTGCTGCAATTACTAAAGATGCATTTTTTATTATTTCTTTTAATTTTTTATTGTATCTTATTTTCAGTAATTGATGCACATCCAAAGATATTATGAGTATGTTTTTTCCATATTTGAGGTAGTCAAGTATTTCTTCAAGACTAACTTGGAAACTATCTATTCTTATTCCTAAAATGGATTTATTTTGTATCATAATAAATTATAGCCTTTATTTTTTATTATTATATAGCAAGTGTTCTGCATAATGCCAAGTCTATAGGATCTACTTTAGGCACTTTTTTTACAGCATCAGTTAAAGGAGTATAAGTATATTCGCCTTTCCATATTCCTACAGCAACATTTTTCTTTCCTTCCAATAAAGCTTTAACAGCGATATAACCAAATCTTGCAGCCATCAAACGTTCTCTTGAAGTAGGAGAACCTCCTCTTTGCATGTGTCCTAATATAGTAACACGAGTATCAAAACCTGTTTTACCTTCTATTTGTTTAGCAACTTCCATAGCTCCACCGGATTCATCTCCTTCGGCTACTACTATTATAGAAGATTTTTTACCTCTTTTTTTAGCAATTTGTAATTCTTCTACTATTTTATCCATATCAGTAGTAGTTTCAGGTATTAATATATCCTCAGCACCTGAAGCTATACCTACTTCTAAAGCAATATAACCAGCATGTCTTCCCATAACTTCTACAACAAAACATCTTCCATGGCTTGTAGCTGTATCTCTTAATTTATCTATAGCATCCATTGCCACATTAACAGCAGTATCATAACCTATAGTATAATCTGTACCAAATATATCATTATCTATTGTTCCTGGTATTGCTACTATAGGATATTCAGGGTGATGATTATAGAAATCTAATGCTCCTTTATAAGTTCCGTCTCCGCCTATAACAATTAAAGCATCAATACCATGATATTTCATATTGTCTGCAGCTTTTTTCATACCTTCTTCTGTTTGGAATTCAGGAGATCTTGCTGAGAATAGTATAGTACCGCCATGATTAATGATGCCTCCTACGCTTCCTGCATTCATCTGATATACATCATTATACATAAGACCTTGGTATCCTTCTTTTATGCCCATTACTTCTAAACCATTGGCTATTGCAGTTCTAACAACGCTTCTTATAGCAGGGTTCATTCCAGAAGCATCTCCTCCGCTTGTTAATACCCCAATTCTTTTTATATCAGCCATATTAAAATAACTCCTTTATATTTTGATAATATTATAAAATTATATTATTGGTTTTTTTTTATTATTAATATATAATGTCTATATTATATAATAATAATAAAAGAATTGATATACATAAATATAAAAAAAATATAGCAGAAGTATGGTAGAAAATAAAGAATATACTGAAATTATTAATATAATAGAGAATCAAAGATGGGATAAACTCAAATATTTACTTGCTAGTATGCATGCTGCTGAAATAGTAGATATTATAAGAATATTAGATAGTGATAAAAATAGAAGTATAGTATTCAGGCTTTTATCAAGAGAAATGTCAGCTTATGTGTTCTCTGAATTAGAGCCGGAAGAACAGGAAAAAATTATAATCTCTATAAATGAGAATGAATTAAAAGAGCTTATTCATGAGATGAGCCCTGACGACAGAACATCGCTTTTTGAAGAACTTCCCTCTGACATTACAAAAAAGATTTTTTCTTTGATGGGAGAAAAAGATCTAAATATTACAAGGCAGTTATTAGGATATCCTGAAGATAGTATAGGTCGTATAATGACTCCTGAATATATAGATGTTCTTCCTGATTATACTGTTAAGCAAACTTTAGAATATATTAGAAAATATGGTAAAGATTCTGAAACTTTTGAAGTTATATATGTAGTTCAAAAAGATGATACTTTAATTGGTTATATTTTGTTAAAAGATTTATTATTTGCAAGTCAAGATGATAAAATAGAAGATCTTATGCATACAGATATTATATATTTGTCAGTATATTCAGATCAGGAAGAAGCGGTTAGGGTAGGAAGGAAATACGATTTACTATATATACCTGTAGTTGATTCTAAAAATGCACTTATAGGTATTGTTACAATAGACGATATATTCGATATAGCTGAAGAAGAGGATACAGAGGATTTCCATAAATTGGGTGCTATTAGTATTGATGATGATTTCGACAGCAATATAAAACAGGCTAATCCTATAGTACTTTATAAGAGAAGGATATTTTGGCTTTTTGTTTTGGTATTTGTTAATATTGTATCAGGATATGTTATAGGAATGTTTGAAGAGACTATAAGTAAATATGTTTCTTTGATATTTTTCTTACCATTGCTTATAGACAGTGCAGGAAATGCAGGGGCTCAGTCATCTACTCTCATAATAAGAAGTTTATCTGTGGGCGATGTTAAAAAAAGCGATTGGCTTTTTATGCTTGGGAAAGAAATACTTGTTTCTACCACGCTTGGACTTACTATGAGCCTTGCTGTATCTTTGATTGCTGTTTTTAGGGGAGGATTAATTATAGCATTAGTTGTATCTCTTTCTATGATATTGGTTGTTGTTATAGGTAGTTTGATAGGTTTATGTCTGCCGTTTTTATTTGTTAAGTTTAAAAAAGACCCTACAACAAGCAGTGTGCCTCTTGTTACTTCTATATGTGATATCAGCGGTACTGCTATATATTTACTGCTTGCAACTACAATACTTTCTAACTTTTCTAAATAGTTTTTATAATTAAAATAGTACAATGTTTTAATAATTAATAAAAAAGCATATAGTTATTAATATTTTTTCATTATCAATTAATAAACTATATGCATATTAATCTAAAAAATCATTTCAAGAAAAATCTGTTAATATATTCATATAAAAATATTGCTAATACTATAAAAGGAAGTATATAACTAATATAGAATCTTAATTGACGAGGGAATTTGATGCCTTCTCCTGTATTAGCTTCTTTTAAAAAGTTATCGAATCCCCATCCAAAATCTCTTGTGCAGAAGAATAGAGTTACCAAAGCACCTAAAGGAAGTATATTATTTGATACTATAAAATCTAGTAAATCCATTATAACAGTACCTTCCCCGAGAGGATTTATATTAGATAGTATATTAAATCCTAAAGTTGTTGGCAGACTAAGTATGAATAACATTACAAATAATATAATAGAAGTTTTTTGTCTTGTAATTTTGAATTTATCCATAATAAATGAATATATATTTTCTAATACACCTATTATAGTAGTAAGGGCTGCCATTGCTAGGAATAGGAAGAATAATGCTCCCCATAATCTTCCAAGAGGCATAGAATTAAATATATTAGGTAAAGTAACAAAAGCAAGTCCAGCACCTTCACCAGGATTTACACCAAAAGCAAAACATGCTGGGAAAACTACTAGTCCTGCAAATAAAGCCACCATAGTATCCAATGCTATAATTATTAATGCTTCTCCTGTAAGAGATTGTTTTTTATCTATATAGCTTCCGAATATAGCCATTCCGCCCTGACCTACACTTAAAGAGAAAAATGCCTGTCCAATAGCAGCATAAAATATTCCTATGAATCCTGTAAGTCCGTTTCCAAATAATTTATTTAAATCTGGCACCAAATAGAATTTTAATCCTTCTATAGCTCCTTTTAAAGTTAATGCTCTGATTATAAGAAGCATTAAAAGTGCAAACAATGATATCATCATAAATTTACTTGCTCTTTCTACGCCTTTCTCAAGTCCGAAAGAACATATTATTATACCTATCAATAAACTTATTCCCATCCATAATGTTAATGTAGAAGCACTTCCCAAAACTCCGTTAAAGAAATTACCAACTTCATTTGCATTAAGTCCTTCAAATCTTCCTGAAAGCATAAAGTAAAAGTATGATAAACACCATCCGCATATAGTTGTATAAAACAGCATAAGAAGAACATTACCAAGTATTTGAACATATCCTATTTTATGCCAATTATGTCCTCTCTTTTCGAGTTTTTGAAAAGATGTTGCTATATCATGTCCGCCTGCTCTTCCAACAGCGAATTCCATTACCATAGGAGCTACACCTAATATGATTATTGATATGATATATAATATTACAAAAGCACCTCCGCCGTATTGTCCTGTTATATATGGAAATCTCCAAACATTACCCATACCGACCGCACAGCCGGCAGATACCAGTATAAATCCGAATCTGCTTCCTAGTTTTTCTCTTTTTTTCACGGTATACACTCCAAATGATTATGACAATTTTTATTTAGATTATACTATATATTATAAATTATTAAAACTTATAATCATAAAATTTTATTCACATACCCCGCCCTTTATTTTTTAAGTATAATTTACAATTTATAATTTAAATTATATTTGCTGCTATATTAGAAATTTCAGCGCCCGCCCAAATTGGAATTAGGTTTAAAAAAAATTATTTAACGCACGGTGAGCTTAGCTACAAATATAATTTAAATTGCATTGTTAATTTGTCTATATTTTTTATTTCGTTTAGCGTGCGTTGAGTAGATATTAATTTTAATAAAAACTAGGGTGGGGCACTATATTTTCTTTATAGGCTATAAGGAATAGAAAGTAAAAATTTTATATTAAATCGATAAAGAAAAAGGGTGGGGAGTTAGAGTAAAGTTAATTTTTATTAATTTATTTTGATGAGTATATCTCTTTTATTTTAATTTCATCATAAAAAGAAATTCTGTATGAATAATGCTTCATAACATTTTCTAAAGTATCCAAATCAGGCTTTATATATAATGATACACTTGCAAGCTCCGAAGACCACCAAATTATATACTCTTCAAAAGGTTTTTTATAAAATGAATAATGCTTTACATCTGTTTTTGTTATTTGACCATATTGAAAAGTAAGCTCTTCTTTTATATTGTTAATGTCGGCCATAGTTACAGGATTGTAGAATGAAGGATTATTATATATATCACCTATATGATTGCATATCTCTATTCTATAAAGTTCATTATTGTAGAAATATAAATAATATGCTAATTTTTGAGTATCATTTTTATATATATTAAGAACAGTATTATTTTTTAATTCAAATGATTCAAAAAAATCAGCATATACATTTAGATTATAATTAGTAATTTTATTATCAGCTTCTTCAATGCTCATTCCAAATTTCAAATCTTTATAACCATTTAGGTCAAAAAGCTCAGGCAATTGAGCAAATACTATATTTATGTTGATTAATAAAATTACTATTATATATTTTATATATTTCATTTTTGTTTATTGCTATGAAAAGAATTAATTATATCTAAAGCAGCCTGAGGAGTTTCTGCATATTTTATTAAATTTAAATCTTCAGGATCTATATAATTTTCTTTAATCATATCTTTTTTTATCCATTCTATTAAGTCAGTGTAATAACTAGAATTCATAACTATAAGAGGCATTCTGTCAAGAACTTTTGTCTGTATTAAAGTGAGAGTTTCAAACATTTCATCCATAGTACCGAATCCGCCTGGGAATATTATTACAGCTTTTGCGTATTTTAAGAACATCACTTTTCTAGCAAAGAAATATCTGAATTTTAATTCTTCTTTAACATAAGGATTAGTTTTCTGCTCAAAAGGCAGTTCTATACATAAACCTATAGAACCTGCATTAGCATCGAAAGCACCTCTGTTTCCTGCTTCCATTATACCAGGACCGCCTCCTGTAATTATATCATATTTATTTTCTCCTAATAATTTAGCTGTTTCATAAGCTAATTTATAGTGAGGATGATCTTGGGATGTTCTTGCACTTCCAAATATAGAAACAGCATTTTTGTAGTAGGACATGGTTTCAAATCCTTCTACAAATTCTCCCATTATTCTGAATATACGCCAAGATTCATTAGGCATATCAGAATTCTGTAATTCATAAACTTCTCTTCTCATTAATAAATTTTCCTTATATTTATTTTATTATTACAGCAGTACCATAAGCAATAACTTCTGTAGTACCTTCCATTACAGATGAAGATGAATAATGTATTCCTATTATAGCATTAGCACCTAGTTTTTTAGCTTCTTCTATCATTCTTTTAGTTGCTATTTCTCTAGCTTCATTAATCATCTCTGTATATCCCTCAACTTCACCGCCTACTATATTTTTAAGACCTGCAAGCAAATCTTTTCCTATATGTTTTGCCTGAGCTATATTTCCTTTAACCAAACCCAATAATTCATAATTATATCCATTAGGTAAATAATCAGCTGTAAATAATTTTATATCGTTATCCATTTTTACTCCTCATAAATTATTTCAATACAATAGCAGTACCATAAGCAACAACTTCTACAGTTCCAGGAAGTACAGAAGATGAAGAAAAATTAATTCCTATTATAGCATTAGCATTTAATTTTTTAGCTTCTTCCAACATTCTTTTTGTAGCTATTTCTCTAGCTTCATTAAGCATTTCAGTGTAACTTTCAACTTCACCACCTACTATATTTTTAAGACCTGCAAGTAAATCTTTTCCAACATGCTTAGCTAAAGATACATTTCCTTTAACTAATCCTAACATTTCATAATTATAATTGCTTGGTAAGTAATTAACAGTAAACATTTTAATATCAGCACTCATTTGTGAATCTCCTATATGTATTATAGTATATTATAAAATATTATGTTAATTTCTCGGAAAAGTATAAATATACTTAATGATTTTTTATAATAATGATTATGATTAAAAATTTTTATAATGAAGACTATAAAAAAGGGTTACTGCAGTATAAACTACAATAACCCTTTCTATGTTTTATTATTCATTAATTAATATTTTTATTTCATTATACCCCATTCTTTCCATAATCCAACAGTGTAATTTTCTTCTTTCTGAGAAACATCAGTATTTATGAATTGACTATTAGAAGTAGAATTAAACAAAGATTCTTTACTATAGCCTGAATTGAACAAGAATTCAGTTTGAGAAGGTGCATTGATGAATAGTTCTAATTTTTGATCATCTAATAATATATTAATAAATAATTCTGGATTTTGATTAATAATATTAAATAGCTCAGGGTTATTTTCAAGAACTGTGAACAATTGAGGGTTTTTTTCCATATTATTAAATAATATATTTGCCTCTTTTTCAGATTTAAACAATTGACTATTATTTTCTAAAAAAGAAAATAAATATTCATTTTCATTAACTGTATTAAATGTAATAGGATATCCCTTTTCCTTCAACCAGTCTATCACTGAGTCAGGTATATTATTTTTAGCAACACCGCTTTGAGCATAACAGAATAATGAGAATAATAAAACAAATAAAAATAAGAAAATTATAAACTTTTTCATTGTGATTCCTCCTATATGATAAAAGTTTTAATTATATTTTATAAATATTAAATAAAAAAATCAATATCAAAATATTTTTATATTTATAATATTTTGATAAAAATCCCTTTATTTAAAAAACAAAAATATAATACATTTGTCAAAAAAATAATAAATTATTATATAAATTTTTGTTATTTTTTATGATGATAAACTAATAATTCTATACGATTTACTTTATTTTAAAAAAATAGGATTGCAATTTTGATATTGCAATCCTTACAACCATTTCTAATTTACAAAAAATTGATGTTAATTAGAATAGGAATAGGAATAAAAAAAATAATTTTTTCATAGCAGTTACCTCCTAAATGAAAAATATTTTTTGTTATTTACTAATAAAACATAAATGTTTAAATAATGTTAAAATTTAAAAAATAATAAAATAAAGTTGATAATATAAATTATATTTGCTATTTCATAATCCCCCATTCTTTCCATAATTTAACCATTTCAGGATCATTTGATGAATATATATTTAGATTAGTATATGATATTCCTTTATATCTATATTTTATGAATATTTTATCTGAATTTTTATCTATAAAAGGAAAGAAAAATCCTAATAATTTTGTATTATTTTCTGAAGAATAAGTAGTAGTGCTTATAAATTTATTGCTTTCTTTTTGGGGATAAGAAAATAATGAAAATACTGTAATGAATAAAAATAAGAAAATTATAATTTTTTTCATAATTGCATCTCCTTATTATATAATTCACCTTTTTAAAATAAACAAAAAATATAAATTATAGTAAAACATTAATGTGATATATTATTATTTTTTTTATATATTATATACTATTTATGTTACAAAAAGTAATATATGATAGTTTAAAAGATAATAAAAAACATCCCCCATATTTTTTATAATTTTATATAGGAGATGTATAGAAGAAGTAATTAATTTTATAGTTGTACTTTTTTTATTAGGCTAGTAGAAAGTTCTGGAATATAAATAACATTATTAACTAAATCTATATCAGCAACTCCGCTTAAAGAACCTTCGATTTTTTCTAATTGCTCTTTAGTATTTAAATCAAATACATATATGCATGCATTGTTATTAGCACCATTTTCACCCCAATCAGAAACATATAATTTACCATTAGCTATAGCAATACCATCTAAAGCACCTGCACCTAATCTTGAAGCGGTCCATTTAGTTAATCCTGTACCGTCTGTTTTTAAAGTATAAATATCGCCTCCATTAGCATCGCCTCCGAATGTACTTCCAGCTATATATAATACTCCATTATCTAGTAATATACCATTAGCACCAACTACTTCTGGTACAGATGAAGTTATAGATAATGCTGAATTATTATCAACTTTAACAAAATGAACTGTAGAAGCTCCTGTATCAGTTAGGGCTACAGTTGTTGGATCTATTACTACTGTATCATTTAAGAATTTAGAACCTTCTATAGGGAGTTTAGTTATTATTTTATTTTCTTTTACATTAGCTAAAACTAAATTTCCTGTCATAGAGCTGTCATTTACTTGATCAGGAATAATAATAATATCATCAGTTAAAAAAGAAAAACCTTTAGGACTGTCTAATTGTCCTTCAAAAAGTTTTTGAGGATTAGAACCATCTTCATTAGCAACAATTATGAATCCGTCTGCTGGAGCATTAGGATCTCCCAAATTAGCTATATATAATTTTCCGTTTTTAAATTTAACACTTTCAGGTGCAGCTAATCCTTCAACATTAATACCTACTGCTTCTTTTTTGGTTGGTTCAGCTGCTGCTGTATTATTAGATGCTGGTGCTTTTTCTGCATTATTTGAGCATGATACAGCGAATAAAAAAGCTGATAAAAGTATAGCATTACAAAATTTATTCATTTGTAAGTTCTCCTTATTAGTAAAAATTTTTATTAAGTTTATAGTATTTCAATAATAATATCAATAAAAAATATAAAACAATTGTTACCAAAATGATTACAATTATTTTATGTTATTCTATATATATTTATTGACTATTATAATTTTTTGATTATATTTATAATATTATGAAAATTAATACTAAATTATCAGTTGCTGCTCATATAGTTTTATGTATAGCATTTTTTGAAAATGAAGGCACTACATCTAATTTGCTTGCCAAAAGTGTAAGAACTAATCCTTCTATAATAAGAAAGATTTTATTGAAACTTCAGGATGCAGGAATAGTTGAAACTAATAAAAAGGGAAGTAAACTTATAAAAGATGAAAAAGATATAACGCTTCTTTCTATATATGAAGCTGTTTTCACAGAAGAGGAGAGGGGGCTTTTTAATTTTCATGAACCTAATCATATATGTCCTGTAGGATGTGCAATGTTTGATGTTCTGGGTGAAGAGTTTAATAATGTAAGGCTTGATTTTGAAAAGTCTATGTCTAAAATAACAATTAAACAAATAGCTGATGAAGTGAGAAAAAGAAAAAAGCATCTGGATTTTATGAATAAATAGTTTTTTAGATTATATTAATTTTTTATATTTATAATGCTTATTCTGTTTCCGTCTAATTCTATAATATTTTCTTTTGATAATCTGTTTAATTCTCTTGACAGTGCGCTTCTGTCTGCTGATATAAACTCTGCTAATTTATCTCTATTGAATGGTATAATTATATTTTGAGATTTCTGAATATTTGACATATATTTAAGGTATATTATTATTTTGCTTCTTAAACTTTTCTGGCTGAGTATATCATTTTTAAAAGCTAGGAATTTATTTTTATCAGATATTACTCTTAATAAATTATGCAGAAATATATTTTTGATATTATTATCATTAGCTTTAAATATATTTTCTATATTTATTTTTATTAATTCAGTATTTTCTAATGCAAGAGCCTGAATAGATGATATTTTATTTGTAGAAAAAGCAAATGCTTCTGCAAATATATCACCTTGATTTAATATATTTACAATATTTTTTCTTGTATCATCATATTCTTTTGAAATTTCTACTTTTCCTTTCAATATAATATATATACTTTCTACTATATCTCCGGTATCTATTATTATATTTGATTTTTTAAAAGATTTTTTTTGTATTTTAAAATCATCTAAAATATTAATGATTTCATCTTTACTTATATTGTTAAATACTTCTGATTTTATTAAAATATCTATATAGTCATTCATCATATGTTCAATTAAAATATTAATATTATTGTTAGTTAATGCTAACATTTTTTTATAAAAAATCAATATATTTATTATTTAATTATGATTTTTTATATTATTATAATAATTTTTGCAACTTTAAGTAATAATAAGTAATAAATAAATGATTTTTAGTACGTTTTTTGTATAATTCTAATTTTTTTATTATAAAATTTAATTTATTTTAATATTTTATTGACAACGCAAATTTATTTGACTATACTATAATTGTTCACGTGAACAATATTATTTATAGGAGAACTAAATATGGCTTGGCATTGGTTTGACTGGGTAGTCATCGGACTATATTTCATCGTAATGTTTTTAATTGGTATGTTCTTTGCTAGAAGAACAAAATCTACAGATGATTATTTCAAAGCTGGCGGAAGGGTGCCTGCTTTGGTAACAGCTATGAGTATTTACGCTACAGCTTTATCATCTATTTCATTTATAGCTATACCTGCTTCTGTTTATAATAACAGCTGGCTGCTTGGTATGGCTCCTCTAGGAATTATTTTAATGGTATTATGGGCTGCTTATACTTTTGTACCATTCTTTAGAAGAGTTAATGTTACTACTGCTTATGAATATTTAGGAAGAAGATTTGATAATTCTTTCAGACTTGTCGGCAGTTTGACATTCATACTTTTCCACGTTGTAAGAATGGCAATAGTTATTTATCTTCCTACATTGGCAATACAGCAGGTACTTCCTACTCTTAACCCTGTTTTAATAACAGTTATAGTATCAATATTCTGTGTTGCTTATACATCTATGGGAGGTATAGAAGCAGTATTATGGTCTGATGCTATACAAACAGTTGTACTTCTTTTAGGTGCTTTCTTAGTAATTATAGTAGGTTTCTCATCTGCTCCTGAAGGAATAGGTCAAGGATTCAAACTTTTAGCTGATGACGGAAAAATCATAAGCCCTGATTTCTTCTCATTAGACTTAGCTAAATCTAGTATTTGGGTTATGATAGTTGGAGGATTTGTTAACTCTATTTATTCTTATGTTGGCAGCCAGGATATAGTTCAAAGATATGCTACAAACAAAGATGAAAACGAATCTAAAAAAAGTTTGTTTATGAATGTTCCTTTACTTTGTACTAGTGTAATAATATTCATAGGTATGGGTTCTGCTTTATATATTTACTTCCATTTCAAAACTACATTACCTGAAAATGTTAATGGTAATGCTATACTTCCTTATTTCGTTGTAAATGCTTTACCTGTTGGTATATCTGGACTTGTAATAGCTGCTATATTTGCTGCTGCTCAATCTACAGTATCATCTAGTTTGAACTCTGTTTCTACTTGTATGACTGCTGATATATTAGAATATCTTAAACCTGGAATGGAAGATGCTTCTAAATTAAAATTTGCTAGATTATCAAGCTGGATAGTAGGTATATTCAGTACTTTACTTGCCATTTACTTCATATTTAATGGTCAAGGTGATATGTTCTTATATTTCCAAGCTATAACAGGTCTTTTAGGCGGTCCTATAGCTGCTGTATTCTTGGTAGGTATATTCTTTGATAAAGTTGAAAGTAAAGCTGTATGGGTTGGATTTGCTCTTTCTGTTATAGTAGCATTCTATGTAAGTGATCCTGCTGGTATGCTTACTAAATTTATACCTGGATATGCTAAACCAAAAATCTTTGAGTTTATGATTTCATTCATAATCATAGGTATTGGTGTAGTTGGTTCTTTATTAGCTTCTTTTGCTTTTGGAAAACCATCTGCAGAAAAAATAAAAGGTTTAACTTATTCTACTACTATTAAAAATCAAAAATAATATAAAGTAGAATTATTATAAGGAAATAAAAAATGAAAAAAATTGGTTTAATATTATTATTTATATTTACTATATTTGCTTTAAGCTGTTCAACTAATACTGCATCTTCATCATCAAATGCTAATGTATTAGATTCAAAAGTTGATAAAAAAATAGTTTGGGAAATGGGCGGACATTTACCTGCTCAAACAGGAATGGAAAAAAACATTGGTACTGCCGGAGTTTTATATGGTTCTTTAGGCGGTAAATATATAGTTGTTGGCGGCGGTGCTAATTTCCCTGAAGAGTCTGTACTTAATGGCGGAGCTAAAAAAACTTATTCTGATATTTACATGCTTGAAGATAAAAACGGCGTATTAGAAGTTGTTGAGCATATTAATTGGGAAAATGAGTTGGGATATGGTGCTTCTGTAACTGTTACAAATGGAATATACTATATAGGCGGTTCTTCTAATCCTGAAGCTGATGATGATATATTATTTATTACATTAAAAGATAATAAATTAAATGTTGAAAAAATAGGCGACTTACCTTTCACATTACAAAATGGTGTAGCTGTTTATAAAGATAATAAATTATATGTTATCACTGGTAAACAAGCAGGTAAAGGAAGCAACAAAGTTTGTGAGTATGATTTGACTACTAAAGAAGCTAAAGAATTAGCTCCTGTACCTGGTGAGGCAAGCAGAACTCAGGCTGTTGCTCAGTTATTAAACGGAAACATATATGTATTCAGCGGCGGTGATGCTACTGCTTATACTGATGGTTATAAATATGATTTCGCTAATGATACTTGGGAAAAAGTTGCTGATGTAGCTTTGAATGGTGAAGGAATATCTTTGCTTGGTGCTGTATCTGTTAAACTTAATGAAACAGAAATGCTTGCTATAGGCGGATTTAACAAAGCTGTTTATGATGATGCTGTTTATAATTTAGGAAATCTTAAAGATGCGGCATTAGCTGATTTCAGAGCAAAATATTTTGGTGCTGATCCTTATGAATTTAATTGGAACAGTAACATATTAATTTATAATTGTGAATCTAATACTTGGAAAACAATAGGGGAAGTTCCTTTTGATGCTCCTTGCGGAGAAGGTTTAATATTGATAGGAAACAAAATATATTCTATCAATGGTGAAATCAAACCTGGTATTAGAACTGATAAAATGTATGTTGGTACAATTATGGCTAAATAAAGACACTATCTATTATTAAAAGTTTTCCATAAATAAGGGCTTACTTAATAAAAAGTAAGCTCTTATTTTTTATTATTAATAATCAAAATTTATATTTTAAATCTCGCCCTTTATGCTTTTTATGTTATATGCATATAAAGTTTTTCTATATTTTTTGCTTAATTCATAAAAGCATGCCCGCCCAATTTTTATTATATTTTTTATTTTATTTAACGCACGCTGAACTTCGCTATGAATATAATTAAATTTGAATTATTAATTTATCTTTATTTTTTATTTCTTTTAACGTGCGTTGAGTAGATATCAATTCTAATCAAAACTAGGGTGGGGATAAAAATAACAGATGAAGTTTAAAATAAATATTAGATAAAAACGACATAGTTGATAGAAAACCTAAAGGGTGGGATTATAAGAATAGCCCAATAATTTAATTATGATTCAAAATTATTCCATATCTTTAATAGTTACAACTAATCCAGCAGCTTCAAGTAATGATATAATATATAATTTATCTTTATCTTCTATATCTATAGCCATATTGCATACGCCAAATACAGGTTCAGGAGCAGGGCGAACAACAACTTCTATACCAGCGTCTAGTAAAATTTTTTCAGCCTTAATCAAATCTCTTGGAGTTTGTAAATAACAAAAACTTTTTACCATAATTACTTTCCTAATACATTTATTAAATATTCTAAATCTTCTTTCGTTGTATAAGGTGAAAAAGAAAATCGTAAAGCACCGTTATCATTTTTATAAAAGTTATGGGCTAAAAATGAACAGTGAAAACCATATCGGCATTCTATATTATAATCTTCATATAGCTTATGAGCAAGATTAGACATATTTATACTGCTGTCAATATCTGCTATAGAAAATAAAAATCCTTGAGTATCTTTATTTTTAGACCATATAACTTTATATTTATTCATATCTTCTATTTTTTTTATTGTGTAAATTATATCATCTATATTAATATTCCAATTAGGTCTGTTCTTCAATGCTGCTAAAAGTCCTATTATTCCAACAGTGTTTGGAGTACCAGATTCATATATTTCAGGTATACTATACGGAGTTTCATAGCCATCACCAAAACCGCCTCCAAAATATGCCGGATTTAACTTTTCAGGATTTTTAACATAGAAACCTCCTGTACCTGTAGGGCCAAGAAGTCCCTTATGTCCTGTAAAAGCTATAAAATCTATATTCCATTCATCTGCTTTTATATCATGTATGCCTACAGATTGGGTAGCATCCACAA
Organism: Brachyspira hyodysenteriae ATCC 27164; assembly: GCF_001676785.2. NCBI lineage: Bacteria > Pseudomonadati > Spirochaetota > Spirochaetia > Brachyspirales > Brachyspiraceae > Brachyspira > Brachyspira hyodysenteriae. The sequence continues at coordinate 715,559 of NZ_CP015910.2, forward strand.
GTAATGGTATATCTCCTATAGTTTCTTTTATTTTTTTTATAGGCTGTATAACTCCGCTTATATTACTTTCCATATTAATAATAACTAATGATATCTTTTCTTTTTTTATTATTTCAGAAAGCGCTTCTATGTTTACTATTCCTCCATCTAAAGATGGTATTATTTTATACTCTACATTTTTATTTTTACTTAATTTATGTATTGGTCTTACTACGGCATTATGTTCCAAAGCCGATATTAAGATTTTGCAGTTATTTAAATCCAGTCCTATAAGTATATCATTTATTGATCTTGTAGCCCCTGGTGTAAATACTATATTTGAGGCATCTTTTACCCCCAAAAAGTTTTCAGCTAATAAATCTCTGCATTCTTCTATTTTTTGAGTGGTTTCTTTACCTCTTTTAGTATTAACTCTTCCATAAGTTCCGCCTATATTCATTAAAAAATTATACATTTCTTCTGCAACTTCTTTCGGCTTTGGAAAACTAGTAGTGGAGTTATCAAAATAATAATTTTTCATAATACAGTTTTAATTTTTTATGCTCTTATAACGGCAGAAGCATTAGCCATAGCTTCTATAATACCAAGCATATTAGTTTGTTCTTCAACTTTTATTTCATTTAATTCATAAAATTTAACACAAGTACCGCAGAAAAATATTTTTATTCCTGCATCTCTTAATTCTTGTAATAAAGTTTTATAAGGCTCTTCAACACCTAAATAAACTCCTCCATTATAGCAATATAATGCTTCTGGTTTTGGGTTAGCATCTTTTAATGCTCCTAAAAATGCTTTTAATAATAATTCGCCAAGTTCATCATTTCCCTGTCCCATAACCTTTTTATCTATAACAGCTATAACAGGACCTGAAGATTTTTCTTTATTAGTATCATTAGAAGATAAATCTTTATTTTTAATAATCTTGAAATTTTTACCTTCGTTTGTATATGTTATGCCGTTATTTTTTAAAAAGTCTGTAATATTGTGAAATGCCACTTCATCATCTATCAATACTTCTATTTCTTCATTAAGAGCAGCATTTGTTATTGCAGTTTTTGTTAAAATTAATGGTTTTGGGCAAGGTATGCCTCTAGCATCTACTGTTTTCATAATTTTACTTCCTTATAAAAAATTTGTAATAATAGCATATATGATATATTAAAAAAAATTTATTGTCAATTATATGTAATAAAATAAGATTTAATAAAATATGTTAAATGGTTTTTATGCAATAGAGTTATATATAAAATGCACCATGTAATTATCTTGTTCAAATGATAAAAATACATTATGAAATAAAGCAAATATATAATTTATTATAATTGATTTTGAAAATATCTGAGTGTTTTCAGGAGATAAAGTTATAATTATTCCTACTATCAAATAAATTATAGCTGTTGATATAAATAATAATGCTGCTGCTCCAATTATTCTATCCACCCAAGATAGATATATAATTTTTAGTATATCTTTTATACTTTTTTCAACTTTTGAAAGTATTATTCTAATGATAGAGTAGGTGGCTATTAAAGATATCACTTTTAATATAAATGAATGATCAAAATATTTGGACATATGATTATATATTAATGGTGCTATTACAAATGTTATTATTATGGCTATAACAGGGATTATAGTTGATATTAATCCCTTATATAATCCATATATTAAAGCAAAAGCTAATATTGTAATTAATAGTATATCAATATTACTAAACATTTGATGATTTCTTTAATAAAGCTATTATAGGGGCAAATGTAAAGCTGCTTTTCTTTCTATGCGTATTAATAATATTTGATAATGCTTCTATATCGGTATGAGAGAATGAAGAATAGTTTCCTATTTTTTTAGTTATTTCATTAAGATCATCTTTAGATTTTATTACATTATTAAAATTATTAAATATTTTGTATACATCTTGATTCTGATATTCTATTTTAGAATTTAAGTTATTTTGAACCTCAAGCATAGCAGATATATTTTCTTTTATTGATAAAACTATTAAATTTTGATTTACCAATATATTTGACATTACTTCATTATACTGCTCTAAAGATTTAAAGTGGCTCAATTTTTTAGAATCATTATTTATATTATTTTCCATTTCTTCAATAAATTTATCTATAGTATCAGATATTCTATTTATTTCTTTTGCTATTATATTACATCTGTCTTTTATATAAAATGAAGAATTTTCTATCATAACCAATCCTGCAAATATATCAGTAAGCATTTTTTCTATTGATTCTGTTCCTTTAGATATTTCAAAGGATAAAGTACCTATTTCTTTTGCTACTACTGAGAAACTTTTACCATAAAATCCTGCTTTAGATGCTTGAATTCCTGCATTAATGGATAGAAGATTAGTTTTATTAGTTATTGATTTAATATATTCTATTGTATTATATATAGATTCTGTAATGCTGTTTACATCTTTAAATTGATTTGCAGAATCCATTATGGCGTTTAAAAATTTATTAGAAGTTTCTTTAAAACTTTCTTTTATAAGTCTTAATTCATTTTTCAATGACATTATTTGTTCATTAGAGAAATCTGACTCTTTCATATTAGAAATAGTTTGATTTAATACTCTGAAATGTTCCTGCATCTGCGATTTATATTTATCAAAGAATGTAAATATAGTATTGGTATATTTTAATCCGTCTTTTATTATATTTTTTTTGCTATTTTTAGCTTCTATCAATCTGTCATTTGCTTCCAAAATAGAATCTATTTTAGAGCTTATTATATTATATGCATCTTTTGCTTCTTTATCTATTTCAAAAACGAACATAGATGTGTCCATTAAATTTTTGTCTATTATATTTAATTGTTCAGATATCTTATCTATGTTATTTAATGTTTTTAAATTTAGATGCAATTTATTATTTAATACACTTTCTTTCTTTATTGACTCTAAAGCATTTTTAGCGAAAGATGAGAATATAGATATGGATCTGAATGATGATGATATTACTATAGCAAATCCTATTCTATCAAAACCAATATTATCCAAAGTTTTTTCTAAATATAAATATCTTACTATTAATACTAATGCTATAACTATTGATATAATCATAAGTACATTAGTTTTATAATCATAATTCATTATCATATCTGTTAAAGTAGATATAAACATAATTAAAAATACTAATAAAATGATATAATTTTTAAATAGATAAAATAGTCCAACAGCTTTTATATAGTATGAATCTGTATTAGTCTCTGATTCATAATAATTAATTGTAACTGTAATGAATCTTCTAGGATACATTATACTAGCTACTATCAAAGCAATAGATAATATAAGTATTATTACAAATACAGTATTATTTAAATTCATCAAATTTTTATTTTTTGATATAAAACTTTTTGAGTTTATAGGCATTAATACTATTGCTACAAGCAGTATTATATTATTCGCTAAATACAGCACCATAGATAAATTTGGATTAACTTGCTTTGATCCGTAAGTAGATAAAAATATTATAATAAGAGATATAATATTATATATGAATATAAATGATAAAGTAACTGAAATAGTAATATATGTAACTTTTTTTGTTTTTATAGATAATAACAAATATATCATAATAAAAACTGACATTAAAGAAATACCAATTATAGGTGCTAATAATTGTATTACTGTTATATTATATCCATATATTAAATTTGAAAATATATTCATAGCTATTCCTTTTACATAACTTTAGAATATTCATCTACTTTAGTTTCTAAATCATCTGTATATTCTAAGAATTTTTTCATTTCCTCATTAAGTTTATTAGTTATAGATTCCAAATCATCAGATGTAGCTAAAAGCTTATTCATATCCCTCATAAGGTTTTTCACCTCAGAATTTTCTATATATGCTTTTTCTGATATATCAATTACATAATCATTAATTTCCTCTATTCTAGTTTTGATATTTAAAAAATCATTTTCTTCATTAATGATTATATTTGTCATGTTTGATATAGAATTATGCATTTTATCAGTATTTTTTATAATATTCATATTGTAATCATTTTGTTTTTCCATGTTAATATTAAATTTATTGATTCTTTCATAGTGCATAGAAATTTCTGATGATAATTGAGACATATTATTATTAATATTATTACTTGAATATGTATATTTTTTAAATATATCTTCTATTTGAAATAATAAATCCTGCATTCTATTAGTGGCCTGAGATGTTTCACTAACCAATTCAGTAACCTCTTTAGATACTACAGAGAAGTTAGTATACCATTCTCCAGCTTTTGAAGCTTGTATACTAGAATTGATTGCAAGAGTTTTAGTTTTATCAGACATATTTGTCATAAATGATATAATTCTATTTATCTGGAAATTTAATTGTCCGAAAGTTTCAGATTTAGCAAATTCCTTAATAAAATTGCTTTTTTCTATTTCCAATTTATTTTGTAAATCTTCAAACATAGTTACTATATATCTGCTTTGAGCCTGTAAAGCATAAATTTTTTCTACAGAGTCATGTAATTTTAAGTTGGATTCTTCAAGTGTTTTTTTCTGTAATTCTACTGAAGCCTGTAAATTAGGATATGTTTCTATTAATTCATTTATTTTTGTTATATTAATTTTTCCGTCATTTATTTGAAAATTTTCTATAGTGATAAATTCATTAGTATATTCAATTACTTTATTTATATCATTTTTTAAATTATTAATAGTAGAATATGTATTTTCCACTTTACTAACTAAATTATTAACAGATTCAGAGAAATTTTCTTTTAATTCAGATAATTTTTCAGCTGTATTTATAGCTGTATTAATTATTATAGAGTCCTGAGCTTTTATACTCTCTAAATCATAATACTGAGTTGTTTTCTTATATACTGCTGAAATAAATCTGCTTACTGATAAATATATCATTATAATATTAAATATAGCATATACTAAAGTAATTCTACTAAATGTAGAATTATTAAAGATTAAGAAATTACTTGAATATTTTGTATATATTGATATTCCATTAAAATCATCAAAAAATGCTAATGATATTAATCCAATTAATATCAATAAAAGAATATTTTCCTTAAATTTTTTATTTACAGTCATTTCATATATAAATGAACATATAATTACAAAATAGTATATTGTAAATACAAAATCCCTTAATATATATACAGTTCCCAATTCTCCTCTGCTTTTTATACTGTATTTCATAGTTTCATTTAATGAACTTATAGGTTGCTCTGTTGATATGAAAAGCTGAGGGTATAAAAGGGCAATAGCAAATAAAAGTATTAATATAAATATAATAGCTATATATAGTTTATTTAAAATAGAATGGAAATATTCGCTTAAAGTCAGTTTATTTCGTATATACATCATCCATGGTATTATAGTTAAAGATAAAGCTAACTGTTCAAATTTATACATATTAAGTGCTAAATTATTATGAGGACTGTGTAAAGATGTTATTATATTTGCTGCTTCTAATCCTGAAAATAAAAAAGATAAAAAACCTACAAGTAATATAATAGCCTGTGATTCTTCGTATAGCTGAAAATATATGTAAGCATATAATATTATACCAACTATTGATATAATAGTTGCTATAACAGGAATTCCTAATTCTAATGTTATAAGAGAAAAATCGTAATTCATAAATCCTCTGCAATTAATCAAATATAATACTATTATAAGTTAATTTTAATATATTAAAAGTAGAAAAATAAAATTAACAAAAAATAAAATACCGTTTATATAATCGGAATTAGTTTATTAAGTATTTACTTACTTATAAGATTTTTTACTTGTTATTTATTGTCTTACATATAAAACATAATGGTGTTATTCTGTAAGTTTTCTAACCCATCTTTCTTTTTTTAGCATTATAACACCTACTGTAATTTTTGCAAAGTCTGTTAATTTAGCTATGCCAAACATAGCCACAGGTCCTACAGCAGTAAATTTTGCTAATATCAAAGCTAAAGGGGCAAACATAAGTAATGATACAGGCACATCAACAGCAAAACCAAATACAGTATCTCCTCCAGCTCTTGAAACCGCAAACTGAGCATTAATATACGTCCATACAGGCATGTAACATGCTATAAGTATTACTAAATTTCTTGTTATTGCCTGGGCGTCTATAGTAAGTTTTGAAAATATAAAAGGTATTAATAGAGTAGATGACATTTGTACTAGCCCAACTACTAAACCTGCTATAACAGAACCGTTTAATATCCATCTTGCCTTATTTCTAGCATCTTCCAATTCACCTCGTCCAAGAGTACCTCCTACAACTACCATAGTAGATACAAATATTCCCTGAAAAACTAAATAGAATATATTAGCTATAGTGAATCCTGAAGCCATTCCTGCCACAGTTTCAGCTCCGCCTCTGCTATTATATAAAGCTGTCATAAACATTTCGCTTAATCCCCAGCTTATTTCACTCAAAAATATTAAACTTGATTTTTTAAGCATTGAATAAAATACATTTAATTTTACTTTAAGTATTTCTCTAGTTCTTACATAAAATTTTTCTTTATGAAGTTTTATATACACTATAAATAAAATCATTTCTATTATTCTAGCTATTAATGTGGCAATGGCAGCACCTTTTTCTTCAAGTCTAGGGGCTCCGAAATTTCCATATATAAGTATATAATTTCCAAGAGTATTACAGAATGTAGCTATAACAGATATTATAAGAGGAATATGAGGTTTTCCTATCTCTCTGTATGATGTTCCTATAGCACCGGATATTGATATAGGTATAAAAGTAAATGCTATTATACTCATATATTTTGTACTTGATAATAGTATTTCTTCTTGAGATGCATTTCCTCTAGTCATTAATCTCATAAATATTTCAGGATTAACAAGCATTAATATCATATAGGAAATAGAAATTACAAGCGGAAGTATCACTTTAAATCTAAATGCCTGCTGCATGCCTTCTTTATTATCAGCCCCATTATTTTGAGCCATATATATCCCGCCTGCACCATAACATGTATTAAGTATTACCAAATATATAAAGTTTAATTGATTAGATACATTTACAGCAGCCATTTTTATATCTCCTAATTCTGCTACCATAAAGTTATCAATTAAAGATACCATACCCATTATAAGCTGCTGAAGCATTACAGGCACTGCAATTGATATGCATAATTTATAAAAATCAAAATTTCCGAAAAGAGTTTTTTTACCGTTGTTAAATTTCATTGAATTGGTATTCATAGTATAATCTCTTTTAATAAAAGTTGTTATAAAATAAAATTAAAGTATAAATTCGGTCTAATTAATAAAACGAGATGTAATATATAGCTATTTTTATATTTGTCAATATGATTTATATAATTTTTTAATCTTTTTATCAAAATAATTATATGAAATATATTTTACATTATTATTGATTTTTTGCTAATAAATCCTGCATTTCATTATAAAGTCTTATTAAATCATTTGCGGCATCTTTTTTTACTTTCAAATTTTTGAATCCATCAGCAGTTTCTACTCTTATATCAGTTAAAACTTTCATTTCTTTTATAGTGTTTTCAGCATTGATACTGTAGCTTCTATCAACATAGGAAGTATCCATAAAATATATAGAAGTACCATATATTATTTCACTTTCTGTTTTAGGCATAAGAGATGTATAATGAAGAATTAAATATGTTCCATCTTCAAATTTCAATACTATTTTATTTGTGTCTGTTATATTAAATGAGCTGTCTGCTATGTACTGCACTTCTAATATTATATTATTATAACCGCTTACACTTTTTAATCTGAATTTGATAGTTTCTGACCAATAGCTCATGGAAATATAATCTGTTTGATAGAATCTTTCTCCGTAAAAAGAATCTTCTATTAAATGCACTTTGGCGGCACATGATGATAATGTTATAATAAGTGTAAATAACAATAATATTTTTTTCAATATTATCTCCATAAGATAAACATTTTGTTCATATATTATATAACCTATTTATTTTTTGTAAATAAAAGATGAATGTTTATTAATTAGATAATTTATATAATATAGTTGTAAATTATAATTGCTATTTTATATGTTTTATTATATACTTTTACATCAATATTTATTATTGGAAGGGGTTAAATTAATGGAGAATCCTATAAAAAATATTACAGAAACTATAATAGGCGAATGCCGTAATTTTAAACATACTTTAAAAGAAATATTATACGCTATAGTAATAGTGCTTCTTATAAATACATTTTTAATACAGAATTATCAAATTCCTACAGGTTCTATGATACCTGTAATTATGCCTGGAGATAGGCTTTTTGCTAATAGATTTGTATATGGAGTAAAACTTCCATTTACAGACGGACTTTTAGGCTATAGACTTCCAAAGATTAAATCTCCTCAAAGGGGTGATTTAGTTGTATTCAGAGCTCCCCCTTCAGCTTCTTGGCAATGCGAATCTGCTATGCCTTATTATGAGCCTTCACCTTTAGTGCAGATGCTCAAACTTCCTGTTATGATATTTTCTCTTACTCCTTTTACTTGGGATCCTAGATTTTTACTTGCTGATTATATAGGAGAGAAACTTACTGGAGGAACTCATATGGCTCCAGTTCCTTTATTTTTAGGGCTTAAAACTGTGGATTTAGATCCTAGAAAAGAATTTGTAAAACGTGTTATAGCTACTGCCGGAGAAACTGTTGAAATTAGAAATAAAAAAATAATTATAAATGGTAATGAAATAGAAGATAAATGGGGTTATTTCTTTTATGGAAATGATAGGGAGTTTGTTCCTCGTATAGATATATATGGACCTATTTATGTTCCTAAAAAGGGTGATGTTATAATATTTAAAAAGTTAGTTGACAGAGATGACTATTATAATGATTTTAGTTCTTTTGAAGTGTATATTAATGATAAAGTGGTAAGCGATGATATTAAATTATCGTATTGGATGAATATATATGTTCCTAATGCTAAAGACAGACCTGATGAATATATATACAATGTTCCTGAGGATTATTTCTTTGTTATGGGAGATAATAGAGATCAAAGCTGCGATAGTAGAATGTGGGGATTGGTTCCTTACAGACATATAAAAGGTCAGCCTATGATTGCTTGGATACAATCAAAAAGACCTGATGATGTAGAACAGGGCTTCTTCAAATATTTTATAATTAAATAAAAGTAAAGATAAAAATATGTATGATCAAATTTCTAAAGATACTTTAAAAGACTTATTCAAAATTTGGAAGGCTAAAAATATAGAGGATTTAGAAATTAAATCTTCAAATGTTTCAATAGTTTCTTTTAAATTTTATGCTTTATCTAAAGAAGCCAAAGACATAGTTCTTTATGTACTTAAAAATGAAAGTAAAGAATTAAATTCTATAGATATAGCATATTCACTTAAGTATAGTCAAAAGCAAGTACCGGCTTTTTTTGATTATATAAATGAAATAAAAAAATCAGGACTTTTATATTTAAAAATAAAAAGAAGAAGATTAAATTCTCATGATGATACTTTGTATTTTCTGCCTAATGTAAAATCAATAATAGAAAGTATAATCTTAAAAGATGATATTAAAATTCCTTATTATGTAGATGCTTCATATACTGCTAATGCTTATAAAAAATATCTTCATAAAATTATTCATATATATGAAAATGGAAATATTGTAGAATATAATAAAGCAAAAATAGATGATGATGAATTATTCACTTTGTGCAAATCCAATATTCTTTCTGTTTATTTTCACCAAAATGATCTTAGAGTTTATGTAGCTGTAAATAATAAAAATGTTATAGAGAATTTAGAGAAAAGTTTGAAAGATAATATTGAAAGTTCTGTCTTTATATACAATCATTTTAATATATTAAATGATATTGATACTTTTATATATGAATGCGATGTTCAGAGATTATCTACTGATGATATTAATATAAATTTTTTAACTAATAATTTAGATTCTTCTACAATATTGAATATATGCTTAAAATTAGATTTAATTAAATTGGATAATAAAAATTCTATATTATTAGAATATGATAATATAAAAAAATATCTTTCATCTTCTATAGAAGAGAGAATTGAATCTATAACAAAAATTGTTTATAAAAATTATTCTGATTATTATAAGCATATTTTTTCAATTATAGAAAAAGAAAGCATATCAAAATCTGTACTATTTATGAAATTGAAAGAAAAATATAATCTTTCTATAACAGCTGAAACATATAATAATATTATTTATTCTATGTTTATTCTTGGTATTGCTGAAGTATCTTTTTATGAGAATGCTATACTTGCAATTAAAAATATAAATACTTATACAGAAGAAAATAATTTCAGAAGATCATTCATTAATGGAAATTTTGAACTTACATTGATAAATCATTATTTGTTTTCTAATAATTTTATTTATATGTGCAATTTATATTTTGAACTTGATAAGCAGGAAACAGTATATACTTATACTATGACTGAAGAAAGCGTATTAAAAGGAAAAACTATTATAAGCGATGAAGAGTCAGAATATTCTTTTAATAAATTTTTGGTAGTATTAAAAAATATATTATTAGATAATAATGTAGAGATTCCAAAACATATAGAAACTAGTATAAAGCGATGGTATGAAAGAGGAATTATTTCTTATGTATATGATAATGTTACTCTTGTTATAATAAAAGATGCAAATAAATTAGAAGAAATAATTTATGAGGCTAAAAGAAAAGGCATTATTATAACAAAGATTAATGATGAATACGCTATAGTAAAATCTAGTTCTTCAACTAAAAAAAGTCTTACCAAATTTTTAAGACAAAGAAAGATAATAGTAACATTCTAATTTTTTAAAAAAGTGATAAAAAGTTATGATAGATTATTTAAATAAAGAAACCTATAATTTTTATTTACCTGAAAATTTAATAGCTACAACTCCAAATTATGAGAGAGATCATTGTAAGTTAATGATATTAAATAAATCTACAGGAGAAATTGAGCATAAAATTTTTTCTGATATAATTAATTATCTTAATAAAGATGATATTTTGGTATTAAATGACAGTAAGGTAATACCAGCTAGAATATATGCAAAGAAGAATACCGGCGGTAATGTTGAAATATTGCTTCTTAATAAATTCAATGATGATGACAGTACTTGGGAATGTTTAATAAAAGGGAAGAATATAAAAGAAAAAGATATATTGTATTTAGATTATAGCAATTTAGAGAATGTTGGAAATATTGAGGCAGTATTGGAGAAAGATAATATATCAACTAAATTAATAAAATTTTCTAAACCATTAACAAGTGAAATTTTAGATGCTATAGGTAAAGTTCCGCTTCCTCCGTATATTATTCAAAGCAGAAAAAAGAAAGGCGAAGAAGAGTACAATGATAAAGACAAAGAATTTTATCAGAATGTATATGCCAAAAATGAGGGAAGTATTGCATCTCCTACATCTGGACTTCATTTTACTAAAGAGCTTTTAGAGAAAATAAAGTCTATGGGAATTACTGTCTGCTATGTTACATTGCATGTAGGTTTTTCTACTTTTAATCCTTTAAAAGAAGATGATTTACGCAATCATGTTATGCATGAAGAAAAATTTATAATACCTAAAGAAAGTTATGATATTATTATAAATGCCAAAAAAGAGGGTAGGAGAGTTGTATCATGCGGAACTACTGTTGCAAGAGTTTTAGAAAGCGAATACGATAATTATGATTTTAAAAGAATGGAAGGTTCTACTGATATATTTATTTATCCGCCTTATAAGTTTAAATGCGTTGATGCTTTGATTACTAATTTTCACACTCCGCATTCTACATTGCTTGCTATGGTTAGTGCTTTTGCTGGTTATGATAATATAATGAATTCTTATAAGCTAGCTATAGAAAATAATTATAGATTTTTTTCTTACGGCGACGCTATGTTTATGTATTAATAATATTAATTTTTTATTCTTTGATAATAATAAAAATAATAATTAAAAAGCAAAAAATATAATTGTTTATATATACCTAAACAACTATATTTTGTCAAAAATAAATTTTTTTAAATTTAAAATATTTGCAGGGCCTTAGCCCACCGCTCTGAGTGCTTACGCAGCACCCCACTTTTTTTGCAACCGAAGGGAGTGCCTGTGGTATTGCCACAGGCGAAGCCCGCCTTCGGAGAAAGGCTATATTTTAACTTAAATTAATAGTTTATATTATATGTAAAACAAAATTAGTATTATTTAGCACTAATTTTACATTTGCACTTTTTGGTTCTTTTGCGGCGGGAAAAAGAACAATAAAAAAAATTACAAATTAAAAATTTTCATCATAATATTAATTTTTTATAATAATTACGGCAGGCATTTTATATACCCGCCGCATTCATTTGAAAAAGAATTATTAAGGTGTAACTATGTTAAACCAATATTGGAAAGTGTCAAAGTAGGATAAAAACTCATTAAATGCATCTTTGTTGTTAATATTTAAATCATCAGCCTTTTTAGTAAATAATGCTTTCTTAAAATCTGACATATTAATATCTATTGTATAGTCAGTATTTTCATTATTATATTTTTTGTATTTTAATACAGAGTTTTCTATTTTTACAAGATATTTATTATCATCTGTGATATTAAAAAGTACTGATATATTTTTATCTTTTACTTTATCAGGATTTAAAGCAACTGATATATATTCAAACATGTTTTCAGCAGATAATGCATTTATCATATCTAATGATGTAGTTTGAGGAGCTTTCATATTTTGATCTATTTCATTTCTAAGTTCATAAGCACCAGTAAGCAAATAAGCTCTCCAAACTGCAGATTCACTTTGATATCCAAGCTGTTCCATAGCATCAGCACTGAGTTTTCTTGCATTTTCATTATTAGGATTAGCAAATATTACATTATTGAGAACTTCAACAACCCATCTGTAATCGCCTTCATCATAAGATTTTTTAGCCATTTTTATGATATTATCCTCTCCTCCCATAAACTCAACATATCTTTTTGCTGATTCTTCAGGAGGAAGCTTATATAAATTAGCAGGATTTCCGTCCCACCAAGCACCAAAATAAAAATCATAAACAGCTTTTACATCATGATTTACAGAACCATAATAACCTCTATTATAAAATTCTTTTGTCAAACTATCTGGTATTTGTATTTTTTCTGCTATTTCTATTGGCGTGTATCCCATATTAGCATATCTTAAAGTTTGGTCATGAATATATTTATATAAATCTCCATGTTTATTTAGAAAATCATCTATATTGCTTTGTTCCCATATAGGCCAGTGATGAGAACCAAATAATACATCAGTTCTGTCTTTTAAAAACTCTTTTGATTTTTCTATAGCCTTAGTCCATATAAGAGAATCTCTTGTTTTTGCCCCTCTTAATGTTGATAAATTATGAAGTGTATGATTCATTACTTCAGCACTTGATGCTGCTCTGTATTTTGGTATATAAATCATAAACTCTGCTGGAGCTTCAGTATTTTGAGCCATTAAAAATTGAAATTCTATTCCGTCTATTGTGTATGATTCATAGTCTTTAGATATTATTTTATTTGGTCTTATTATTCCTGGAGTTCCAGTTGCTACCAATTTACCAAGTCCTGCATCAACTGTACCTTTTTCATCTTTTGGCAAAAGTCCTCCGTACATATAAGAAGAACGTCTGCTCATAGCATTGCCTGCTAAAAGATTTTCTGATACAGCTTCCTCAAAAAATCCTTCAGGCGCTACAATAGGTATATTATTGTTTTCTATAACTCCTCTTATTCCTCCGAAATGATCAACATGAGAATGTGTAAATATTACTCCTGTTATTGGATCATTTCCTTTATACTTTCTAAATAATTCTATTGCTTTAGATGCTGATTCTTTTGTTGTCAGTACATCTATTACAATCCAGCCTGTATCTCCTCTTACAAAAGTTATATTAGCTAAATCAAAACCTCTTACTTGATATATATCTGGAGTTACTTCAAATAAACCTGATATATTATTTAATTGAGCCTGCCTCCATAGGGAAGGATTAACAGTATCTGGGGCAGGCTGATTCGATATGAAGGGAAAAGATATATTATCATCTGAAGTTTCTATGAAGCCTCTTTTAGCATTTTCAAAATCTGTATTATCATCAAATGGCAAATAGTTTTTTAATTTTTCATTTTCTTTTTTTGTATGTTCTGTTGCTTCTTTTCTTTCGGAATTAAAATTATTAGAAGAACAGGATATTAAAAAAATACAAAGTATTGAAGTTAATATTTTATTCATTAGATGCCTCCTTATCTTTATAGAATTAATTCGACGAATAAATTCAATGAATTAATTCTATAATATAATTGCAATTTGTCAAGTTATTTGTTATAATTCTTTTATGAAAAATATTGAAAAAGTAACAAGAAAAGAACAGGCAGAACAAACAAAGAAAAAAATAGTAGATACCACTATAAATTTATTGAAAGAACATTCATTAAATGAGCTTCAAATTAAAGATATTTGTACTAATGCTGATATATCTATAGGGAATTTTTATCATTATTTTACTAATAAGCAGGAAATAATATTTTATATTTTCAATACTAATGCTGAACTATATAAAGAAAAAATATTATCAAAAGATAAAACTAATTCTTATAAAGATATATTATATGCTTTTAAAGAATTTTCTAAATTGGTTGCAGAGTTAGGCGGAGATTTAATACTTGAAATATTTAATTATAGCATTATGAATAGAAATAATGCTTTATTATCAAAAGATGCTTTTTTTTATAATCATATTTTATCTTTGGTTGATTCATTAAAAAAATTAAATTTGGTTATATATGATGATAGTTCAGAGGCTATAACTAAAAGGCTTATAGTGTTTTTTAGAGGATTTTTTTATGAATGGGCTTTATCGAATAGTAATTTTAATCTTGTGAAAGAAACTGAAAAAGAGATGAAATTATATTTATCTTTATTTATAAAAATAGATGATTAATTTATTATTATTGCTAATAAAAATGGTTTGCTCTAAGGATCTGACAAGCAAACTTGTAAGAGGCTAACAATTTTTATAAATTAGCTTTATATATACCTAAACAATTATATTTTGGCTAAAAATGCAGTCTTTTTGGTTCTCGCCGCAGGCGGGCTTCGCCTGTTCCAATACCACAGGCACTTCCTTCGGTCGCAAAAGAACTGTGTGGGTGGGGGCTAGTCCCCACAAATAACCTCAATTTAAAATTGGCTTTTTGACAAAGTTAAAAATTTTTAGTATACACAGAAATTAAAAATTCCCGCCATGGTTTTTTATTAGTTTTATTATGCTTTTACCGCACGCTATGCGCATTTATATTATAATACGATTCGTTAATTTTAATTTTTTTATATTAATAAAATCTACTTACCGTGCGTTGTGGAAATTATGTATAGAAAAAGAATTTTATTTATCTGTTTTAAATCTCATAAGTAATTTTTGGAAAATCTCTTTCACTTATTAAACCGTCTCTTATTAAAATGGCTCTTAGTACATCTATATCACTGTAAATATCAATCAAAGAATCAGTATTAAATTCATTGATCATTTTTTGAAATCCTAAATTTATAATGCATATAGAATTCTTTATATCTCTTTTTATTTTTTGCTTTTTGCTATTTTCCATATATGCTTCATCTAATTCTATATATCTATTAATAAATTTTTCTATGGTTGGTATGTAATAGTCAATTATAGAGTTATATGTTCTTTTATATGATTTGTTACCGGATGTTTTTTCTAAAATAAAATTAAGTTTAAATACTACATCATTTATAATCAATACTAGATCGGAATCATCTATTTGTGATATTTTAGTTTGAATATTGTTATCAAGGCTATTAGTTTGATTTTTATTATTGTTAGATTCTCTTTTATTATCTGTTTTATTATTTATAGGTTCTTTTTGTTCATTTACTTCTTTTTTATTAGCTTTATTAATTTTCATGTTTTTAATATAACTTTCAAATTTATCTTGCAAAGTATAAAATAAAATTAATAATAAAAATATAAATATAATAATAGAAATAAATTTAAGAGATATCATCCAAAATACAAAGCTGGAAAATGCTAAAAGTGATATAGATATAATAAAATTATTTGAAAATAAATTTTGATATTTTTTCATAATATCTCCATATAAATGTAAAAAATATTTACTTTTATATGATACAATAAAAATGAAAAATATCAATTATTAAATAATTATTTTACTATTTCTTTTATTATTCTATGGAAATTTTTATATTCTATCTTTTCTATTTCATCATCATTGAAACCGGCTTCTTTTAACTTTATTATAATATCATAAGATTTAGATGCATTTTCTAGTCCTTTTATATAAGGAGCATCTTCATCTTCAAAATATTCATTATAGTCAAAACCTATCCCTATATGATCTATTCCTATTTTATCAGCTATATATTTTATATGGTCTATGGCTCTATCTATGTTTTGTTTTTCTTTATTTTCATCAATGAAGCCTTTATAAGAATTAAATCCTATAACTCCATTAACATCTCTTATAGCTTTTAACTGTTCATCTGTAAGATTTCTCATACTTTTGCATAAAGTTCTGGAATTGGAATGAGATGCTATAATAGGTGAGGATGTAATATCTATAACATCAAAGAAAGATTTATCATTTAAGTGAGATACATCAACTATCATGCCTTTATCCTGCATTTTCTTTACAGCTTTTTTTCCTAATTGAGTTAATCCTCTTGAAGAATCTCCTCTCACTCCTGTAGCTAATTTATTTTCTTCATTCCAAGTAAGACTAGCATGTCTTGCTCCATAATCATAATATTCATCTATCAAATCAATATTATCATCTATAGATATAAGCCCTTCAAATCCTATGAATATATATAATTTATTTTCTTTTTGTGCCTTTAGAATATCATCATAGTTTTTTGCTATTAATATGATATCATTAATATATTCAAGTTCTTTATTTATAGAGTTTTGAATTTCTCTTACTCTTTCCAATGCTCTGTCATAATTTTTCGGTTCAGTCCATATAACAAATATAGAACCGCCTATTTTACCTTTTATCATATTATTATAATGATATTTTTTTATAATATTATTTTCGCCTTTAAATGTTTTTACAGTAACATCAGTCCATATATCTGAATGAGCATCAAAAATCATGTTTATTTGCCTCTTAATTATATCGATTAATTTTCGTCATCATTGGTATTTAAATCAGTTATACGCTCATTTTTTTGAAATAGAATAATTTTTTTTATTGCTATATATACAATAAGGCAGGATAATACTTTATCAAGTATATTTGTTAATAATCTCATCATAAAAGATGCCTGGAAGAATCCAAAGCCATTTTCATTTAATAGTTTTATGAAACTATCTATTGTTGTACCTGTAAATCCGTCAGATAAAATTATTGATATAGGAGTTCCTATTAAAGGTGATATTATTCCGATGATAGTTCCGGATATTATAGCTGTTATAATACCAAATTTAAATTTTTTTGCTGCAATACCAATTATTATTCCTATCAATGCATTTACTATTGCAAAATTTAAATGTGAATAGCTTATAAATATTGATATTATGAGATTAGTCAATATACCTACAATAGCACCGTAAATAGGTCCTAGCAGAACAGCCGATAAAATAGTGCCTACAGAATCCAAAAATAGAAATGGTATTTTTAGCATCAATACTATAAATGTTAAAGCAAAATTTATTACTATTCCTATAAAGGCTATTAATATATTGTATTTTAAATCATTATTCATAATATAAACCAAAGTATAATTGACTTGTTTTTAATATACAATGATAAACTTTATTTTTCAATAGTTTTATTTAATATAATTATTTATTTTTATCAATATGGTATGTATTTATGATATTTTTATTAAAGAGTAAATTAAAGTTATTTATAATGATGATTATTTTCTTTGCTTAAAAATGGTATTGATTTTATAGCCATTGTTACTATTATAGAAGATAATATCTTATCTATCATAGAACTTAATACTGTACTCATAGTTATAGATATAATAAGACTTTTTCCGCTATTATAAATAAGCTGAACAAAATTATCTATTGGTTTATTAGTTACTCCTTTGGCGGCAATTATTGCTATAGGAGCTGCTACAATGGCAGAAATTATACCTATTATTATTCCTGATATTATTGAAACTTTCATTTTTGAAAAGTCATGTTTTCTTGCTATTACTCCTGCTGTCAATCCTATAAAAACATTTACCACTGCAAAATGCAAATTAACATAATCTATAGTCATAGAAATAATAAAATTTGTAGCAATACCTACAACCGCACTATATATAGGTCCTAGCAGAACAGCAGTTAATATTGTACCGGCAGAATCCATAAATAAAAATGGTATTTTTAATATTATAACTAAATGTCCCATTATAATATTTGCTAAAATACTAATTATTATTATAGCAATATCATATGTAATTTTTCTTTTCATAAATAATTCCAATATACTCTATTATATTTATTATGATTTTCGTTTTTTAATTTATATATGTGAGTAAAATATTTATTGATTATAAAAACCCCCTAATAAAATAAATTTATTAGGGGGTAAATATTCTTAAACTAATTATATTTTCTATAATTATTTAGCAGTATAAGCAACCATAGTCATCCAAGATAATGGTTTGTTGTAGTGAGGTAGGAAGAAGAAATCTGACAATGCAAATTGATCAACAGTCATACCATTTTGTATAGCAAGAGAGAATGCATGAATAGCTTCAGCATGATTGTGTTTAGAAGCTATTTGAGCACCTAATAAACGTCTGCTGCCTTCTTCATAAATGATTTTTACTAAAACATCTTCATTAGTAGGCATAAATTCTGGTCTTTCAGAATCTTTGAAGAAGTTAGATTTTACTTTTAATCCTTTTTTCTTAGCAGTTTCTTCAGACCAACCAGTAGAAGCCATATTGTATCCAAATACACAAATAGCATTAGAACCTTGAGTACCGCAATATTCAACATGTTTTCCTAAAGCATTATTAGCAGCAACAATACCCATTCTTACAGCATTAGTAGCTAAAGCAATATATTCTTGTTTTTCAGAAGCTCTTGAATATACAGTAGCACAGTCACCTATAGCAAATACATCAGGATCTTTAGTAGTTTTCATAGTAGTATCTACTACAATAGCACCATTAGGTAAAGTTTCTAAATAATCTTTATAAAGTTCATTATTAGGTCTGAAACCAACAGACATAACTACCATATCTACATCATAAGAACCTTTGTCAGTAACAACTTTTTTAACTCTGTCATCACCTTCAAATTTCTTAACAGTTTCACCTAAATGCATTTCTATGCCAGCTTCTTTGATTCTTTTTTCAGCTTCATCAGTGATTTCTTTATCAAAGTAGTTAGCCATAACTCTAGGCATAGCTTCCATTAAGATAACTTCTTTACCATGGTTTTTGAATGCTTCTATAAGTTCAACACCTATGTATCCAGCACCAACTACCATAACTTTTTTAACATCTGGTTTAGCTATTTCATCAATAATTTCTTGTCCTTGCTGATAAAGCTTAGAGAAGAAAATACCTTTTTTAAGTCCGTAAGTAGTTCCTTCTTGTTTTAAGCCTTCGATAGGAGGAGTTACAGGCCAAGAACCAGTAGCAAGAATAAGTTTATCGTAAGTGTCTTCAAACTCTTTTCCTGTTTTTAGTTCTTTTACACATAATTTTTTGTTAGCCCAGTCTATTTTAGTAACATCATGTCCCATATAAACATCGATGCCTTCACCTCTCAAACTTTCAGGACTAGCATAGAATAATCCTTTAGGATCTTTAACTACGCCACCAACCCAAAGTGCGATACCGCAGGCTAAGAAAGATATATTATCATTTCTATCGTAAGTAACTACTTGACAATTAGGATCTGTAGCTTTCAAAGTTTTTGCTGCCCATGTACCAGCATGGTTACAACCTATTACAATAACTTTCATAATAATTTAACCCCTTATTAAAAATAATCTAATATAAAATTGGTGTTTATTATAGTACAAAAAAAATACTTAGTCAAGTTATATTATATGTAACTTAGTAAATTTTAATAGTTTTAGTATGTTTTTTATATAATGATTTCACTAATTATCATGAATTATGATAATTAAAAGCATTAAATGTATATAAATTTTACAAAAAATGTTTATATTATAAAATATTGGCATTTATGTTTATAAAATATAGTTTTAATATTCTTTTATTGCTATATGAATAGCAACATTTATAATAAATATAATGTATTGATATTTATGCTTTTTATGCTATATTATAAAAAAGTTGAAATTTATTATGGATTTAATATTATGACAAATTTTAATGAATATTTTTTAATGGAAGAGAAAGATGTATTACTTTATGTAAAAAATAAATTAAAATATTTTTCTCAGAATGATAATATTACTTGTAAAGAAATAGGCGATGGAAATATTAACTATGTATATAGAATAAGTAATGGTAAAGATTCCATAATACTTAAGCAGGCAGGAGTTCATACTAGAAGCAATTCGTCAGGAAGAATACTTGATATTAACAGAAATGCAAGAGAGGCTGAGGTTTTATCTTTTTACGGCAGCATACTTCCAGATTTGGCTCCTAAAATCATTTCTATAGATAGAGTTATGAATTTATTCGTAATGGAGGATTTGAAATCTTTTCTTGTACTTAGAGATGCTTTGATGAAAGGTCAAATATATCATCATTTACAGGAGCAGATAACAGATTTTTTAGTTGAAACTACATTATCAACAGCCGATTTCTTTATGGATCCATTCACTAAAAAAGAAAATGTTGCAAAGTATACTAATAAAGAACTTTGTAAAATAAGTGAGGAATTAGTATTTAGAGAACCATTTTTTAATGTTCTTAAAGAAAATGTTTTTTCTGAATCATTAAATAAATTTGTTGAAGATAATCTATATAATAATAAACAGCTTCAATTAGAGGCGGCTAAATTAAAGTATGAATTTATGAACAATCCTCAGGCTTTAATACATGGAGATTTGCATACAGGATCTATATTTGTTGATGAAAATTATATTAAAGTTATGGATTGTGAATTTGCCTTTTACGGACCTATAGGCTATGATTTAGGTACTATTATGGCTAATTTCATATTCTCTTATGTTTACCATTTTTATGTTACTAAGGATAGAAATTATACTTCATTCCTTTTCAAGGTAATTGATGATATTTTAAGGCTTTTTAAAAATAAATTTATTACCAAATTTTTGCATGAAAGTAATGATATATCAGTACAAAATGATTATTTCATAGAATATTATTTACTTGAGGTATTAAAAACAGGATTTGGTATATGCGGACTTGAATTGTTAAGAAGAACTACAGGGTGTGCTAGGGTAAAAGAAATAGAGTCTGTTGCTGATGATGATATGAGAAGTAAAATAGAATATACGCTTTTAAATATAGGTATTGAATGTTTATCTTATAGAGACAGGCTTTCTGAAGAAGAAAAGTTTATGAAATTTATAGACAATATAATTGAAAATATTGATTTATAATCATTTAATATATTAATTTTTAAATAATTTAAATTATTATTTGATAAACTATAAAATAAAGTTTTATTATATATTTTTTGGTGAGTTTATATATAACAATAATAAGCAATAATAAATAAATTATTATTTTGGAGTTTTTTATGATTAATAGGGTAGACAAAGAATTGGCTTTTATGCTTCAATTTGAAAATGTAGCTTGGTATGATGATGGATGCGTAAAGATATTAGATAGAAGAGTATACCCTAATAAAGTTCATTTTGTTGAATGTAAAACTCATAAAGAAGTTTCAAAAGCTATATCAGATATGGTAACTCAAAGTGCCGGACCTTATTTAGCAGTCGCTATGGGTATGGCATTGGCTGGATATGAATCAAAGCATTTAGATGGAAATGACAGAATAGATTATTTAACTCATGCTTGTAATACTTTGGCTAATTCAAGACCTACTACAAGCGGTAGAATGATGCTTATAACTAAATCATGCTTGGAAGCTGGTACTGAAGCAATAAAATCCGGTAAAGACCCTATAGAAGCTATGTTTAACAGAGGAATAGATCTGTCTACTAAAAGATATTCAAAAATAAAGAAAATAGCAGAAAATTTAGTATCAATGTATCCTGATAAAGGAACTATACTTACTCAATGTTTTGGCGAATCCATAGTTGGGTTTATGATACAGGAATTCCAAAAAAAGAATAAAGATATAAAAGTTGTATGTGCTGAAACAAGACCTTATTTTCAAGGAGCAAGACTTACAGCAACAGTTGCCTATGATCAAGGAGCTGATGTTACAGTTATTACAGATAATATGGTGGCATATACTATGCAGGAGAAAAAAATAGATGTATTTACTTCTGCTGCTGATTTAATATGCTTAAATGGGGCAGTAGTTAATAAAATTGGAACTTTCCAAATAGCAATAGTAGCAAAATATTTAGGAATACCTTATTTTGTAACAGGAGCACCAGATAAAGGATATCATGGACTTGAAGATGTACATTTTGAATTTAGAGATGAAAAACTTGTTACTGAAGCTATGGGAGTGAAAACTTCTAAGGAAGGTGTAAAAGGCTTTTATCCTGCATTTGATTATACTCCTCCGCATTTAGTTAGTGCAGTTGTAACAGATTTAGGTGTTTATTCACCTTATAATGTATTTAAATATTATGTAGGAAATGATGAAGGAGAATATTAATAATCTTTTAACGGATTTTGTATATTTTCTTTTTTTATATCTATTAAGAAATCCACGAATAATTCGAATAGTATAGGATCTAATTGAGTTTCTTTAACTATATAATTATCATATATTAATTTTATAGCATCTTTTGTGTTCATATCTTTTCTGCTGTAGCTTTTTTGAGGCATTACAGTTGTATCGAATAAATCTATTATTTCTAATACTTTAGCAGGGAAGAATGCTAAACTTTGAAGTGTTTGAATATCATCTGGGACATCTGATATAAGAGATGAAGGATTTAAATTTTTATTTTCATTGAATTGTTTATTTACTATTTCTATTACACCATTTCCATAACCATAATATTCATGATGCATTCCTACAATCAATGATATATTATCATTATAATTTCTGAAAAGTTTTAAAAATTGATATCCTTTAATAGCATGTGAAGTTGATCTTCTAGCATATTCTTTTGATTTATTAATATTTAGATAATCCAATTCTTTTACTTTGACAACATCATGCCAAAATGCTCCTGCGGCAAATGATGCTATATTTTCTAATGATATTTTTTTTAGTCCGTTTTTGAATATATCATTAAATTTAATATTCGTTTTTTCTATTCTATATTTTTCAAATACATTTTCATAGAAGTTTTTGAATTTTTTATTGAAATTGATAATAGTTTTTAAATTTAAATGATTATCTATCTGATCATTATAATAAAGCATGAATTCTATAAATGTTATAAATACTCGGTTTCCATGTCCTATAACATTTCTGCATTCAAAATTATCGAATCCATAAAATAAACTTATATTAGGATATATTTTCTCTACAAGTTTTGTAATTGATAATATTAAATCATTTGCTACTATTTGTGTATCATAATATTCTAAATTGTCAAAATATACCTGATTCATTTTATCTTTTGAGGCATTTACTAAATGGATCAAATTTATTCTTTCTATGAAAGCCAACTGTGTTATTATATCTAATATATATTTTATAGCATCAGCATATAATTGTTCATTATAGTATTGATTTAGTATATCAATATAATTTTTTATAGATATAAATCTTTCTTTAGGCGATTCTTCCAATATGATTTCAAGTATTTTATATTCAAATATTTTAGTATTTTCAGAATCCGGCATGCAGTCTTTGTATACTTTGAGGAATTGATTTATACTATCAATTTGCTTATATTCATTTTTATCATTTTTTTCAATTACTAAATCTATGATAGATTTTGAATTTTTAGTGATATAAAAATTATTGAATATATCACTATTTATACAATCTCTATTAAAAAGAATATCTAATTTATAGTTAGGAATTGACAAATATAAATTATCGTTACTGGTACATATAATTTCCGGAGAATTAAATTTGATAGTATCTAAATTCTCTTTTATAAAATTTAAATCTATTGCAGTATATTTATCTAAATCAATATCCATATTTACCTTTAATATTATACTATGATATATAATGATATACTTTTTTTATTTTTTATCAATAATTTTATATTATTAAATTAAATTTTTTGTTTTTTTAAT
The DNA here is from genome assembly GCF_001676785.2 of Brachyspira hyodysenteriae ATCC 27164. NCBI lineage: Bacteria > Pseudomonadati > Spirochaetota > Spirochaetia > Brachyspirales > Brachyspiraceae > Brachyspira > Brachyspira hyodysenteriae. Next base: position 739,873 of record NZ_CP015910.2, read on the forward strand.
AGAAAATTTAAAAAATCATATAAAGGTATTGACAAATTTTTTTTATATAGTAGAATATGAAACTCATAGAACTAAAAGTTCATTTGTTAATACTGGGGTGTCGTCAAGCGGTAAGACAATTGGTTTTGGTCCAATTATTCGAGGGTTCGAATCCTTCCACCCCAACTTTTCTCTTATATGGTACTTACATGGGAATAACAGACGAAATATTAATATTAAGCGGTACAGCAAATCCTCAGTTGTCAGAAGATGTTGTTAAGAATCTTGGACTCAAATTGGGTAATATGGAGATACGTAAATTTGCTGATGGCGAGACTTTTGTTCAGATAGAAGAAACAGTTAGAAATAAGGATACTTATGTAATACAGCCTACAGGACGTCCTTCTAGCAGTGAGAGTTGGATGGAACTTTACTGTATTATAGATGCTCTAAAAAGAGCTAGTGCTAAAAGAATTACCGCTGTTATTCCATATTATGGTTATTCTAGACAGGATAGAAAGAATGAACCTAGAGTGCCTATAACTGCTAAATTAGTTGCTAATCTTTTATCAGAAGCCGGAGCACATAGAGTTTTGGCTTTAGATTTGCATGCAGCACAAATACAAGGTTTTTTTGATATTCCTGTAGATCACATGCTTTCAAAAAATGTTTTCTTGGATAAAATAAGAAAAGATCTTGATATGTCTAACTCTATTATAGTTTCTCCAGATATAGGAGGGGTAGGAAGAGCTAGAGCTGTAGCTAAACAATTGAATCTTGATATAGCTATCATAGATAAAAGAAGAGACAGAGCTAATGAATGTGAAGTAATGAATATTATAGGCGATGTTAATGGCAAAGATGCTATTATTATAGACGATATAATAGATACAGGCGGTACTCTTATAAAAAGTATGCAGGCTTTGAAAAAGGCTGGTATGAGAAAAATATATGTATTTATAACTCATGCTGTATGTTCTGGCGATGTTTATGAGAGAATTAATGCCAGTGATATAGAAAAGCTTTATATAACAGATAGTTTGAAAGTTATGAAAGATAGATTAGGCAGTAAAATAGAAGTGCTTTCAGTTGCTCCTGTTATTGCTGATGCTATAAGACATATACATATGGAGCTTTCTATAAGTGTTCTATTTGATAAGTAAAATTAAAGGAAAGAAAAATGAGTGAGAATTATACTATTAAAGCTTTGCAAAGAGATACTAAATTTAAAAGTGTTGGTCGTAAATTGAGAAATGAAGGTTACGCTTTGGCTACTCTTTATGGTAGAGAAAATCAATACTCTATTGCTGTAGAATTAAAAGAATTTGTTAAAGTTTTTTCTTTAGCAGGTCAGCATGATATAATCACTTTAGATATACAAAATGATAAGACAAGAGAAGTGTTGGTTAAAGATTATCAAATAGACGGTATCAAAAGAATTATAAGACATATAGATTTTTATGAAATAGATAGAAATAAAAAAATCAAAACTTATGTTCCTATTCACATTGAAGGTACTCCTGAAGGTGTTCGCTTAGGCGGAGGTACTTTAGAGCAAGTTGAATACGGTTTGAATATCAAAGCTTTCCCAGGTTCTATACCTAGAGAATTGGTTGTTGATGTTAGCGAATTAAAAGTAGGAGATAGTTTACATATTAGCGATATAAAATTCCCAGAAGGTGTTGACCCTGTTGGTGATGCTTCTAAAGCTATTGTTACTGTTGTTACTACTCAAGATGATGATGCTAACAAAGGTGCAGCAGAAGCATAAAATATAGTTCTAGGATTACTACTATATGATGAAATTAGTAATGGGACTAGGCAACCCAGGTGAACAATATAAAAATCATAGACATAATGTCGGATATATGATTTTAGATAGAGTTGCTAAAAAACTTAATGTAGAACTTGACATCAAAAAGAAAAAGACAGTTTTTGGAAAAGGTAAGTCTGGTAAAATGGAGTATTTGCTCCTTAAACCTCAGACTTTCATGAATCTTTCTGGTGAAGCTGCTCTTTATATGGCAAGTTTTATGAAAATCACTGTTGAAAATATTATCGTTATATATGATGATATGGATATACCTATAGGTGAATTTAGAGTTATACCTTCTAAAAATGATGATTCTGAATCTGAAGTTAATGATATAGAAATAGATCATAATGGTATAAAAAGTATAAGAGATTCTTTAAAAAGCTATAACTTTACTAAAATAGGTGTCGGAATAGGGGCATGTCCTGAAGATGAAGAAAAAGCTGATTTTCTTTTGGCTCCTTTTACTAAAGATGAAAGAAAAAAAATAAGAGATATATCTGATAATGTTGTGGATGCTGCATGCATTGCTTTGTTTGAATCCCCTCAGGCTGCTAAAAAGAAATATCCATGATGACTAAATTAATTATTGGACTTGGAAATCCAGGAGATGAGTATAAAAATAATAGACATAATGTAGGTTTTATACTCATAGATAAAATAGCTCAAAATTTTAATATCAATTTTGATAATAATAAAAAGAAATCATTATATGCTAGATCAAAAGAAAAGGATATAGAATATATACTCCTAAAACCTCAAACTTTTATGAATCTTTCAGGAGAATCTGCAATTTTTATATCAAAATTCTTTAATATAAAACCTGAAGATATAATAGTTATATACGATGATATGGATATACCTTTTGGAACTTTTAAAATTAAAAAAGGAGGAAGTTCCGGAGGGCATAATGGAATAAAAAGTCTTATTTCGCATCTTCAAAGCGATGATTTTACAAGAATTAGAATAGGTATAGGCAGACCTAGTGCTGGTAAGAAAGTTAATGACTATGTTCTTTCAAATTTTAGTAAGAAAGAAAGAGAAGAATTGGATACTATAATTGCAAATGATATAATAGATGCTGTGAAGATAGCTTTATTTGAATCTCCTGTAATAGCACAGAATAAATACAATAAAAAAATAAATGATAAAAATTCAAATAAAACTAAAGGTAATAAAAATATGATTAAAATAGTTGCAAAAAATACTGTGAGCAGTGAAAATAAATCTAAATTCATTGAAATAGCTAATGAACTTATAATTAAAAGCAGAAAAGAAAATGGATGCATTTCATATAATTTATATGAAAGTGTAGACGGTAAATATCTTACTTTTATAGAAGAATGGAAAGACGAAAAAGCTATAGAAAACCACAATAATTCAGAACATTTCAAAGCAATAGTTCCTAAATTGGGAGAATTAACTTCTGCTGATATGGATGTAACTTTATACAAAGAAGTAAAATAATATTTTAATTTTTTATTTTATCTTAAATGCTGCAATAGTAAAATCATCATCAGGCGACATATATGAAAGGTAATCATAAAAATCTTTTTCTATGTTGCTTATTATATTTTCTGCCTTACTATTTTTATTATTGAATATAACTTTTTTTAATCTATCTATGCCATAAAAATCATATTTGTTTTTGGATCTTGATGCTTCTGTTACTCCGTCGGTATAAAATATTAATACATCATCTTTTTTTATATTTACTATTTCTTCTTCATAATATGCCTGAGGGAAAAGACCTATTATAGTTCCGCCTTTATTGTATTCTTTTATTTGAGAATTTTCTAATATAAGCATAGGAGTATGGGAAGCATTAGAATATTTTACTACTTTATTTTTTAAATCTATTTCGGCCACTGTCATAGTGAGATAATAGTTTATAGGCAGTATTTTAATTATGTAATTATTAATATCATATATAAAAGAGCTAGGCGATTTGAATGATGCTGCCAAATTTCTAAAAACAGTTTTAAACATAGCAGTTATAATTGCCGCTTCAACTCCATGTCCGCTAATATCTGAAATTATAAAAAGTATTCTGTCATCATCAAGATATATATAATCAAAAAAATCTCCTCCTATTGTTTCAAGAGGTTTATATAATGAGGCAGAATTTATTTTGTTATTATTAGGCATTTTTTTAGGCATCATATTTTCCTGCAGTTTTCTAGCCTTTTTCATATCTTTTTTATATTGTTTTTTTATATTGTCTAAAACATCGTATCTGCCTAATATATAACTATTTTTTTCTTTTAAGTCTTTTATTGCTATTTGATAATCATTTATTATAGTGCTGTTTATTTTTGAAAATCTATATATTTTTCCTTCTGATGATTTTTCTTCTACTTGCTTATAATCTTTGATTAAATATATATTGATTAAATTTTTATATAAAGCAAGTCCTGGAATAAAAAACAGCATAAATAAAATGAGCATAAGTACAAAAGTAAATTTATTTTCATAATATGAAATGCATGCTATATTTAAAAGTAAAAATAGTATGAGAAATACCATAGAAATAAATTTAAAAAATATTAAAACACGTTCATTTTTCATATTAATTGTTTGTTTTGTACGATATAGATTATAACAAAAACATTATAGTTTGCAAATATTTTTTATAAAATAATAAGTATAGATATTGCAAAAATTATACATACTTTATACAATATAGATATATTAGAAATGATTAAAATGTTTTTTAAATACTTTAATTTTACTTTTGTTCTCGAGTGCATAACAGCGCTTAATTATATATTAAAAACGGAGGGGTTATTATGATATTAAAACCAATAAAAAGCGAATTTAATCAGGATTTTCATGATTCTATTTGGAAGGCAAAAAATTATATAAGAGATCATTATGATGAATTGAAAAAACTTCCTAATGGTAAGCATTTGCTAGACAAAGAAATTTGCGAAGGTGCTTTTATCAATGTTACAGAATATGATAATAAAGATAATCCGCCTTGGGAATCACATTTAAAATATGTGGATGTTCAAATAATATTTGAAGGAGCTGAAGATTTTATAATAGCAAATACTTCTACATTGAAGCCTAAAAGTTATGATGAAGCTTCAGACTATCATGATTGGGAAGGAGAGGGAACTGTTCGTTTAACTTTATCACAAGGAGAGATTTTGATACTTCTTCCTTATGATGCTCATAGAGTAGGACTTCCTCCAAAATCAGGAAAAAATCATGTTAAAAAAGCTATAGTTAAAGTTCCTTATAAAGGTTAATCTTTTAATCAATAATCATAAATAAAGACTGATGCTTATTAATAAGTGTCAGTCTTTTTTATATCGTAAATTGATATTGACAATAATTAAAATATATTGTATGCTATATATTAACAATAAGGTAGGGCTTATGTTAGTTCCTTAATATAAGATTTCCGATAAACTTCGATAAAACATTTTTTATAATAAAATACGAAGACTGGCAGCCTATCCAGTAATTTTAATTTCAATAAAAAGGAGAATTATATTCTATGAAAGTTATGGGAATAGTTGCCGGAAGACATAACGGAAACAGTGAAATTTTAGTTAAGCAGGCTTTAACAGCTGTAAAAGATGCAGGAGGAGAGGCAGTATTAATCAATTTGTTTGACTATAATATAAAGCCTTGTTCAGGATGCGAGTCATGTACAATAGGTATGGAAAAAGCTTTTAAAGAAGGAAAAGAATATAAAGGATGCATTTACAAAGAAAAAGATGATATGGATAAAATAGTAAATGTTATGAATCAATGTCAGGGTATAATAGTGGGATGTCCTACTTATGATTTGCTTCCTTCTTCATTATATTTAGCATTTGCTCAGAGGTTTTTAGCTTATGAATTATCGTTTAGAATAAAAATAGGACAAGTTAAAAAAGATCCGCATACAGTTGCAGGACTTATAGGGGTAGGCGGTTCTAAACATGATTGGCAGACTATGAGTTTGGAAGGACTTTCTGCTACTATGTTTACTCAGTCTATTACTGTAGTAGATATGTATTTGGCTGAAAGTGTTGGAAGACCTGGAAATGTTTTGATACATAAGGATTATTTAGATAGAGCATACAAAATGGGTAAAAATATAGTTGAAGCGATTAATACTCCTGTAGAAGATAGAAAATGGCTTGGTGATCCTGATTTAGGTTTATGTCCTAGATGTCATTCTTCTTTAATATATCCAGGCGAAGAACATTGGGACGGAGTAAAATTTAATTTTGAATGTGCTGTATGCGGTGCAGGAGGCGATTTAGTTAAAAATGAAAGCGGAGAATATAAATTCGTACTTGCAGAAAACGGACTTATAAGGGACAGAAATATTAATGAAGCAAGAGCAGTGCATTTACAAGAAATAATGGAGACAAGAGATAATTTTATGTCTAAAAAGTCTGAAATAGAAGAAGAATATAAGAGATTTAGAGAAATGAAATTTGAGACTATAAAATAGCCGTTAATAAAACTTTTTCTATAAATAAAACAGCACTATGATAATAATAATTATTATCATAGTGCTTTGTTTTTTTCTTTATAAATTATTTAGTATATTTTTCATTAGCTTCGTATTTAGTATGTAAGAAGTGATGAGCTCTTTCTCCTAGAGGTTTTCCTAAGAATTCATCATAAAGCTTTTTAAGATTTTCATTTTCATGAGAGCATCTATGTTTTACAGTATTTTTATCTTCATTGTATAAACCATCTGCTCTTTTTGTTCTTATTTCATTAGTAGGTCCATAAGGCTGACCGCCTCCTCCTACACATCCTCCAGGACAAGCCATAACTTCTATAAAGTTATAAGGAGGATTTTCTCCTTTTTCTTTAGCTGCTCTGATTTCCTGCATTACAGGATCAACATTATTAAGTCCGTTTACAACAGCAACTTTTACTTCTTTATCTAATATTTTTATTGTAGCTTTTTTTACTCCTTCAAGCCCTCTTACTTCTTCAAAATCAACATTGTTAAGATTATTTCCTGCTATAATATTATAAGCAGTTCTTAAAGCAGCTTCCATAACACCGCCTGTTGCTCCGAATATAGTACCAGCTCCGGAATATTCTCCTAATATACTGTCTGATTCTTCAGGTTCAATTCCCGCAATATCTATACCATAGTGCTTTATCATTCTAGCAAATTCTCTTGTAGTAAGTACAACATCAACATCTTTGTATCCGCTTGAATACATAGTTTCATTTTTTCTAATTTCATTTTTCTTAGCTGTACAAGGCATAATAGATACATTAAATATATTGAAAGGATCAACATGAGCTTTGTCAGAATAATAAGTTTTAGTCATAGGAGCAAGCATCATATGAGGAGATTTGGAAGTTGATATATTATCTAGTAAATCAGGATAATATTCTTCTGCATATTTTACCCAAGCAGGGCAGCATGATGTAGTCATACAAACTGTACCATTACTCTCTGTAAATCTTTTAACGAATTCATTTGCCTCTTCCATAATAGTTAAATCTGCACCGAAATTAGTGTCGAATATAGCATTGAATCCCATCAAACGCATAGCAGCATAAATCTTACCAGTGATATTCTCTCCAGCTTTAAGTCCGAAATATTCTCCTAAAGCAACTCTCACAGCAGGAGCCATTTGAACTGTAACATAAGTATCAGCATCATCTATAGCATCTTCAACTTCTTTAGTTTGGTCTTTTTCATATATAGCTGCAACTGGGCAGTGAGAAGCACATTGTCCGCAGTCTACACAAGGAGAATCTTTCAATGAAACCGCTCCAGGAGCAAAATAAGTATCAAATCCTCTATTAACAAATCCTAAAGCATGTACTTTCTGCATTTCCTGACAAACAACTACACATCTTCCGCATTTAATACATTTTTCAGGATTAAGTACTATACTTCCAGTAGAGTCATCTCTAGGGTGATTTTGTTTTATATTATCATATTTTGAATTCCTAACACCGAAATCAGCAGCAGCAGTCTGAAGTTCGCATTCTCCATTTCTTATACAGTTTAAACAATCATTAGGGTGTGCTGATAATACTAATTCCAATACCCCTTTTCTTACTGTGTTAATTTCAGAATCATGTGTTATTATATCCATTCCTTCTTCTACAAGCATAGAACATGATCTTACATATTTATTTCCTTGATTAGCCAATTTTACAACGCATATTCCGCATGCTGAAGTAGGCGGTATATCAGGGTGATAGCATAAAGAAGGAATTTTTATACCTAATTTTTTAGCAGCTTTTAAAATTGTAAGTCCTTCTTCAACTTCAATTTGTTTGCCATTTATTTTTATCTTTACCATAATTTTATACTCCTTTTTACTCTATAATCCGTAGCCAATTTTTAATTTTTCTTTGGAACAGGAGGAGTAAATATTCCAGCTTTATACTCTTCCTCAAAATGTTTTAATGTGGACATTACAGGGTTAGCAGCTGTAGAGCCTAAAGCACATAATGAAGCTTTTCTCATAGTTAAAGCAATATCTCTTAGTTTTTGTATATCATCTTCTTTAGCTCTTTTCTTAGTAAATTTTTCTAATATTTTTAGCATCTGCATTCCGCCGACTCTGCAAGGTACGCATTTACCGCAGCTTTCATCAACACAGAATCCAAGATAGAATTTAGCAAAATCAACCATATTGCTGTCTTCATCAATAACTATCATACCTCCCGATCCCATCATAGAACCCAATTTAACTAGATTATCAAAATCTATACGAGTACCAAATAGAGATTCAGGTAATATACCTCCTGAAGGTCCGCCTGTCTGAACTCCTTTTACAAATTTATCATTAGGTATTCCACCTCCAATGTCGAATACTATTTCCCTAATAGTTGTTCCCATAGGTACTTCAACGAGTCCTGATACATTGACATTACCAGTTAAAGCGAATACTTTAGTACCTGTTGAATTTTCTGTACCAATAGAAGCAAACCAATCTCCTCCATTGTTTATGATAGCAGTTACATTTGCAAATGTTTCAACATTATTAATAACTGTAGGTTTTTCAAATAACCCTTTTATTGCTGGGAAAGGAGGTCTAGGTCTAGGAGTTCCTCTATTACCTTCTATAGAAGCTAAAAGTGCAGTTTCTTCACCGCATACAAAAGCCCCAGCTCCCAATCTTATATCTAAATCAAATGAGAAATCACTTCCTAAAATTTTTTCTCCTAATAAACCATAATCATAAGCCTGCTTTAAAGCTATTCTTACCCTTTCAACAGCAAGTCCGTATTCAGCTCTAATATATAAATAACCTTTATTTGCTCCTATGGTATATCCTGCTATAGTCATAGCTTCTATTACAGAATGCGGATCTCCCTCAAGTATACTTCTATCCATATAAGCACCAGGGTCTCCCTCATCAGCATTACATACTATGTATTTTTGATCTGATTTAACTTCTTTTGTGAAGCTCCATTTTTTCCAAGTAGGGAATCCGGCACCTCCGCGTCCTCTAAGTCCGGAAGTATGCATTTCATTAATTACATCATCAGGAGTCATTTCAAATAATACTTTAGATAAAGCTTTATATCCATCGTTTCCTATATATTCATCTATATTTTCAGGATCTATCATACCGCAGTTCTTTAATACTATTCTTCTTTGCTTTTGATAGAAGTTAATTTCTTTAGAGAAGTCTCTATGTTCTCTTTGCTCTTTATATAATATTCTTAGCAATAATTCACCTTTCATTATATGTTTTTCTATTATATCCTGAGCATGTTCAGGTCCTACATGAGTATAAAAAACTCTTCCTGGCATAATTTTTACAACAGGTCCCTGACTGCAGAAACCGAAACAGCCTGTTTTTACAACTAATACTTCATCTGCAATGCCGTTTTTCTCTGCATATTCTCTTAATAATCTTACAATTTCATCACTTTTATTTGACTCGCATGCCGTACCTCCGCATACAAGTATATGATATTTATGAGTTGTAGAGGATTCGGTACCTTTTCTTAGGCCTATCTCTTTGGCTTTATTAATTCTATATTCTTCTAGTTTTTTTCTATCTAATTTTTCTGCCATTTTTATACTCCATTAAGATTTTTTCTCTTCTTCATTATTATTTTTTATAAATTTAGCTATATCATCAATAACTACTCTTCCTGAAACTTCTTCATTAAATGTAATTACAGGAGCCAAACCGCAGCAGCCTATACATCTAACCTCTTCTAACTTATATTTTCTATCAGCTGAATATTTCTGATCACCTTTTAGATTTAATTTTCTTTTAATTTCTTCCACTAACTGTCCGCCGCCTTTTAAATAGCATGCTGTACCCATACAAACTGCTATATTATTTTCAGCAGGCGGTTCTAGTGTGAAATAATTATAAAATGTAAGAATTTCATAAATTCTAGCTAGCGGTATATTTGTTTCTTCTGATACATATTTTGCAACATTTCTAGGAACATAACCGTAATGCTTTTGAATTCCATGACAAATCATAATAAGATTCCCCTCAGCATCTTTCCATTTCGAAACCAACGATTTTATCTCATCAGCAATATCCTCTTGTGTTAATAGAGAAACATCTTCACTCATTATATACCTCCATTTGTACAATAAAATTAAAACCATATGATTTCTAGTATAGGAAAAAATGTGTTTAAATTCAACAATATTATTACATATATATGATTTTTTAATACATATTTATAAAAAATATGTTATATAATACTACTATCGGGTATTTTATTTGTTTATCGTTTTTTTTATTATGTATTTAATATACTTGTTTATTTGTATAAGTATGATAATATATTATTGCTTTGGAACAATAAAAATATGTTTTTTATTACAGTATTTTATTAATTTTGCCTTTTGCCTGAAGCATATTCAAGCATATTAATATCCAAAATTTCTCTATGTGGCTTGAGAAGAGATTTTTCATACTGACATTTCCATTGTACATTTTCAAATATACTTTGTATAGTATCGCCGCTTTTTATAATATCGCCTTTATCAAATATATAAGCTGCTATATTTAAAGCATGTGATATAACATCATTGGCATTCAAGTCATGGAAATGATATTGTATATCTGGTAAACCTATAGCATACATTCCTAAAGTGTCTACTATAATATCATTTGAATCCTGAACATTAAATAGTCTTATATTAACGCCTGAAAGCATAAATCTGAAATCTTTAGGGTAGGTATTATTTAGTATTTGATCAGGCAAAAGAAGTTTACCGCTTTGTTCATTATATACGGCAACACAATTATCAAAAAGCTGTAATGCTGTATAAAGCCAATTATTAAGTAGGGTTGTTCTATCTTTATAATCTAGTCCTGCAGCCAAAAAATCACTAAGCATTATTTCATAATTACAGTTTTTTATAAGTTCTTTAGGTTCTTTTATATCCCACATCTGACTATAATAATAGTCGTTTATAGTGGTATAATCGAATTCCATAGCACTAGGCATCAAAATTTGTGCTGGTACTTCCTTTTCATCTTTATATTTTACTTTTAAATCATTTATTGCTATACTGTAAATGCCATTATCTGATGATATTACTTCTATATCTTCATAATATTTTCTTATTTTCTGTTTAATTAATTCTATATTAGGCAATTCTGGTTTTTCTTCAAATAAAAGTTTATAGAAATATACATGTGAAAAATTGGCTTCATCATGATTTACGCTTTTATGATTAGTATTCGGATTTACTTCTTTTTTATCTTTCATATTTAAAAAACTCCTATAGCTATAAATATTACTATATTTTTTAATAAAAGCAATTTATATTATATAAGTTTTTATTATTTATATTGTTAAATACTAAAAATAAAAAATGATAAAATAATAGCGATAATTTAGAATATATTCTAGTTTATCGCTATAAATAATAAAAAATTATTAATTATTGTTTTATAGGTACTAAATATGTAAAATCAAACTGCAAAGACTGATCATATCTCACTCCTATTTCATTTTTTTCATTTAGGAATAATCCATTAACTAAGGCAATTCCTAATACTATACCATTGTCGAATACAAAGTCTTTCTTTAAGTTAAGTCCGAAATAGAAAGGAACTCTATAAAAAGGATCTCCTTCAACGCTTATAAATTTATGATTTTTATTTATATACCAGCCTGATACAAATATTATAGGCTCTATTTCAAACCAAGTCATAACAGGTATTGTACCTCTTAAGAAAATTCCATGTCCGAATACTCCAGGTTCATTATCTCTGTCAGCGAGATTATATGAAGCCATATAAAGTATTGATAAGTAGTAACTATTAATACCTATAGCTCCTACATAGTTTTCTGTAATTGCCGGAGAACCTTCAACGAATGGATATTCATGTCCTCCATTATGCCAATAGTGTATACCTACATAAGGAGTTGCTATATCATGTGCAAAATCCATAGCATAAGTAACACCTACATCAAATCTTTCTCTATGTTTAGCATTATGCTGTATTTGCCAATTCATATATACTTCTCCCTTTCCTCCTTTAAACCATTCAAAAGAAGCACCGTATTCATAATAACCATGTGTGAAAGGTTCATTATATTTATATTCTTCAGGTCCTTTTGCTATTAATGTATTATCTGGAGTAGATCTTACAACAGGTGTCATATCCATTAAAGGATCTCTTATAGGTGAAGGAAGATTATGCCCGCCTGTCATAGTACCTATTCTTAGAGAAATATATTCATTTGATAATTGTGTTGTAACTACAGGAAATACTCTTATGCCTTGAGGAAATTCAAATGTAAATGGAAAAAATATTGAAGCTCCTACTCTCAAAGTGATAAGATCATTGAATTTTATATCAAAAGCTCCTTCTGTAAAATTTTCAAAGTATGTTAATGTTGTTCTTGTATCCTGCCATAATAAATTTTCACCGTTATATGCATAAGAACTTGAAAATAATCTGAAATCTACTTTTACATCAGCATATACATTTGATATGAATATCATCAAGATAAAACAAAAAGAAAAGAAATGTTTCATAAACTAACCCTTATTTTTAATGAAATATTATATTTAAATGAATTATATAATATGAAAGTTCATTATAACATAGTTAACATAAAATTACAATTATGATAACTATCTTATTGCTTACGCAGAGAAAAATTTGGGGTGGGCGGGCGGCGTTCAGTGTTAATGCTTACGATTAAATATTTTAGTTATTTAGAAAATAAATTACTCTTTACAATAACAAGTTTTATATTATAATTGATTCATTATTTTGATTAATGGGAGCTTTATAATGATTAAAAGAGCATTAATATCTGTATTCTATAAAGACGGAATATTAGACTTTGCCAAGTTTTTAACTTCAAAGAATGTGGAAATAGTTTCTACAGGCGGAACTTATAAATATTTGAAAGAAAATAATATACCGGTTATAGAAGTTTCTGAGGTTACAGGAGCTAAAGAAATGCTTGACGGAAGAGTAAAAACTTTAGATCCAAAAATACATGGAGCAATACTTGCTATAAGAGATAATCCTACTCATATGGAAACTATTAAAGAAAGAGGCATAACTCCTATAGATATGGTGATAGTTAATCTTTATCCTTTCTTTGAAAAAGTACAAGATGATAATTTGAAATTTGAAGAGAAGATAGAGTTTATTGATATAGGCGGACCTACTATGCTTCGTTCTGCTGCCAAGTCTTTCAAAGATGTTGTGGTTATAAGCGATGTTAAAGATTATGATTTAGTAAAAAGCGAAATGGAAAAAGGCGAAGTAAGTTTTGAAACAAAAAAATATTTAGCTTCTAAAGTATTTAATTTAACTTCTGCTTATGATGCCGCAGTTTCAGAGTTTATGTTTAATTCATTAGAAAGTAAAGAAGATAAAAAACTTAATTATTTGAATATGTCTTATGCATTACAGGAAGAATTAAGATACGGAGAAAATCCTCATCAGGGAGCAAGCTATTATGTTTCTACTACAGATAAAGGCTCTATGAAAGATTTTGAACAATTAAATGGAAAAGAACTTTCATTTAATAATATCAGAGATATGGATATAGCTTTAAAAATAGTATTAGAATTTGATGAGTCTAAAAAAGAATATGCTTGTTCTGCTATAAAACACTCTACTCCTTGCGGTGCTGCATTAGGAAGCAGTGTATTAGAGGCTTATAATAGAACTTATGAATGCGATCCTACTTCTATATTCGGAGGAATAGTAGCATTTAACAGTACAGTAGATGAAGCAACTGCAAAAGAACTTATTAAAATATTCTTAGAAATTGTTATTGCTAAAGACTTTACTCCTGAAGCTTTGGAAGTATTAAAAACTAAAAAGAATTTAAGAGTTATAAAATATAAAACTAATACTAATGATAAAATCAATCTTGTTAAAGTTGACGGCGGATTACTTGTTCAAGATGAAGATACTACTTTAATAGAAGATTATAAAGTTGTAACAGAGAAAAAACCTACAGAAGAAGAAATGAAGAATTTAATATTCGGAATTAAGGTTGTAAAATATGCTAAATCAAATGCTATAGTAGTAATAAAAGACTTCATGGCTAAAGGTATAGGAAGCGGACAAACTAACAGAATATGGGCTTGCGAAGATGCTTTAGAGAGAGCAGGTGACGGAGTAGTTATGGCATCCGATGCTTTCTTCCCATTTAGAGATGTAGTGGATGCTTGTGCTAAATACAATATTAAAGCTATAATTCAGCCAGGAGGATCTATGAGAGATCAGGAATCAATAGATGCTTGTAATGAACATGGTATTGCTATGATATTTACTGGAATAAGACATTTTAAACATTAATAAGTAGTTGATTATAATATTCAAAGCGAAGTTAATTAAAATTAACTTCGCTTTTTTATATATAAAATTTTTAATAAAGGGAAAAAGATATTTTACTTAATTATATTTTTAGTAATTTGAATTTATTTTAAATATGATGAAAGCTGAAAATATCCCGCATGAGTAAGATTATTAATATTGGTAAATCCTAATTTATACATACGCATACAAGCCATACCAGAACGGCTTCCGCTTGCACAATAAACTATATACTCTTTGTTTTTATCTAATTTTGACATTTTTTCATCGAATTTAGAATCGTCTAAAGGAATATTTACGCTGCTTTTTATGTATCCGCTTTGCTGAACTTCCATATAGCTTCTTACATCTATTAGACCTACATCTTTATTATTTTTATAAATTGAAACAGCATCATTGATATTTATATTTTTGAATTTACCTTTACTTCTTATATTGAATATAATTTTTCTTACAGCACTTAATATTATAAAAGTTAATATAAGTCCTATTATCAAAGTTAAAGTATTATTCATTTAATGTATACCCCCTGTATGTATAATAATGTTATTTTAACATACAGAGAAGTAAATTTCAATTAATTTATATTAATTTATTTAAAAGTTTTATACATTATGGAAATCGTCTAAATTATAGGCATCATTCCAAAATCTATATTCCCAAACGAATCCTATATCAAAAACGGCTATCATTTTTTCTTTTACAGCATCAGATGCATTATCATATAAATTATCAACTATTTTAATCATATATTCAGTTGCCTTAGAGAATTCTTCATCAGCATAAGTATCAATCCATTTTCTGTATGGATTATTTTCAATTTCTGCATTTGCCTTTATATATTTACCTAATTCATTATATATCCAAAAACAAGGCAATATAGAGGAAGCAGCAGTTTCAAAGGCTTCAGTATGAGCAGTATTAATAAGAAAACTTATATAACCTAAATTTGCAGTTGTAATTTTATTTGTATTTTCAAATTGAAAAGTATCTCTGAAATATTTATGCACAATTTCTTCTTCAACTATATATGAGTTTATAGATGATTTCAAAAATACTAATGCATAATCTACATTGTGTATTTTTGAAGAAATTATAGCTAAAGCTTTAGAATAATATTTTAAATATAAACTGTCTTGTTCTATATAGTATGCAAATTTATTTTTATCTAAACTTCCATCCATAAGCTCTTTATTAAATTTTGTATTAATTATTTTA
This sequence comes from Brachyspira hyodysenteriae ATCC 27164, assembly GCF_001676785.2. Classification (NCBI taxonomy): domain Bacteria; kingdom Pseudomonadati; phylum Spirochaetota; class Spirochaetia; order Brachyspirales; family Brachyspiraceae; genus Brachyspira; species Brachyspira hyodysenteriae. Next base: position 755,662 of record NZ_CP015910.2, read on the forward strand.
TTGTATAGATCTTCATTTTTTTTCCACACTATTTCTGAAAATTTCATTTTTTTCCTCACATCAATTATAAAGTATTTGTTATAAAATTATAGTATTTTATCATTTAAATATTATTTTTCAAATATCATTCTTCTAAATAAGCATAATTAAATTTATATCTTCCCAAAGGCTCATCAATATAATTTTTTAATTTAGGATTAACTATTAAGAAATCGGTTCTATATATGAAAGGTATAATAGGAACTTCATCAAAAAGTATTGATTCCGCTTCTCTTAAAGCTTCCATTCTTTTTTGAGCATTTGTGGAAGTTGTTGCAAACTCTATCAAAGAATCATATCTGGCATTAGAAAATCCTCCATAATTTATATCGCTGTAGCTAGTCATAATTTGAAGCATTGTAAGAGGATCATTATAATCACCTGTCCAGCTTGTTCTAGCCATTTGGTAATTTCCTGATTCTCTGAAAGGCAAAGTAATTTTTGATTCTTCTGTTCTAACTATTACATCTATATTAAGAGCATTTTTCCACATTTGCTGAATAGCTTCCAAAACTGTAGTATAAAAACCAGATGAAACTTTTACTTCAAGCATAGGGAAATTTTCTCCATTGGGATATCCTGCCTCAGCTAATAATTTTTTTGCTTCTTCTACATTATTACTATAATTGTTTGCTATTATATAATTACTGCTTTCTTCTCTGAATGATTTTTCAAGTCCTTTTACTACAGGCGGAACAAAAGCCTCTGCTGGTATTAATTTACCGTATCCTATATTTGATACTATATAGTTTCTATCTATTGCAAGCGATAATGCTTTTCTTACTCTTTTGTCTGATAATGCTTTATCTCTATTGTTTAAATCCAAATAATAAACTCCTATGATATCGCTTACAGCCATTAAATTTTCTTTTATTAAATTTTCTATCTCTCCAATAGGAGGAGCATTTATAGAAAAATCTACATCTCCTGTTCTAACAGCATTAAGTGATATATATTCATCAGCAATTAAAACAAAATTAATTTTTTTAGCCACTTGATTGGTATAATTCCAATAATTAGTATTTATTTCAAAAGCAAGAAGTTCATCAGGTTTTCTTTCTACCATTTTGTATGCACCATTTCCTATATAAGTTTCAGGCTTCCAAGTCCAATCATCGCCGTATTTTTCTATTATATCTTTTCTTACCGGCATATAAACTCCGCCTGAAGATAATATATCAGTAAAATATAGTGTAGGGGCTTCAAGTTCTATTATTAGTGTATTTTCATCTATAGCATTTACTCCGAGATTTTCTACACTCTGTTTGCCTCTTATTATATCTTTGGCATTTTTTATATATTCCATTAAATAAGAAATAGGGGAGGCTGTTTTCGGATCAACTGCTCTTCTATAGGAATATACAAAATCATCTGCTGTAACTTTTTTACCGTCGCTCCATTTGGCATCATCTCTTAAATGAAATGTGTATGTAAGACTATCATCGCTTATTTCCCATGTATCAGCAACACCTCCTATAATATTTCCGTTTATGTCTTTATTTAGAAGTCCTTCAAATGCATGATTGATATAAATAAATCCATAAGTTTCATCATTCAAAGCAGGATCTATGGTATTAAGTTCATAGCCTAGATTTACAGTGATTTCATCTTTGATGTTTTTTGTTTGTTTTTTACAGGATATAAATAATGCCAATAAAATTATTAGAATAATAAATTTTAGTTTTGAAGTCATAAAAAGCTCCTTATATTAAAATGTTAAAGTGAGATTTTTATAACACCGTTTGTCCTGTTTTATTGAATTGTATTTAAGTCTTGTTTGTTTACTTTATATAAGATAATTTAATAAAACAAGACCAACTTTAGAAAAGGTCTCATTTTATTAAAAGTATTAAAGAAAATAATAAAAGAGATAATTCCCTACGCTGGCATTACCCAAACAGGTTATAAGGGTCGAAGTTTTTATAAAATAAATTATGTAAACTTCCTCTCAGCCTTTTCAAGCTCCCCGATTGTGAGAAATGATATAATATTTTTATTTTTATATCAAGAAGTCAATTATGTAATTTTTAAAAAAATTATATTATTTCAATTATATTGGTATGAAAATTTGAATACTTTTTAATTACAGAATATGTGATGATAAAAATAAGAAAATGGGTATTATTTATTTAATACCCATTTTAATTAATTTGAGAATAAAAATTTATTCATGGTTCATTTTCAATATATCAATAAGCTCATTTATTAAATTTTTTTCACTTATTGCAGTCATTAAATGATCCTGTGCATGTATAAAAAGTAAGTTTATTACAAAACTTTCACCATTAGCTTCTTTTGATATTAAATCAGTTTGGTATTGATGAGACTCTAGTAATAATTTATCAGCTTCCTTCATTTTTTTATCGGATTCTTCAAATTTATTTTCTTTAGCAAGTCTTAAAGCCTCATAAGCTAAACTCTTACTTTCTCCAGCTAATGCTATAATAGGAAATACATTTTCCTCCATAAATGTTTCATAATCTTTTGTCATAAGTAATAAACTCCGTAAAAATTATTCTCTTATAATAAATCTTTTAGCCGGACTTATATAATCTAGCAGAAATAAATATTCATCTTTAATTCTGCCTACTACATTAGTTCTTCCGGTATTTTTTAAATCTTTCAAAGCTATCTGCATTTCTCCGGTATAACTGCCGTATTCTGATGAATCTATTAATATATCTCCTCTTTTTATATCGGAAACAGCATTAAATATTTTGAAATTATGTCCCTTATATTTTGCTCTTGTATCTGAAGATCTTATAACATCAGCAGAAGCATCTAATCTGTTTTGATGAAGCATATCTAATACTATACTCTTTTCTTCTTTAGGAATAGAATCAACTAATTCTACTTTAAAAGTTATTAATCTTTTATCCATATTATATAATGTTTTAAAAGTATTTTCATCTGCATAACAGTTAGCAATGAAAACACAGTCAACACCAAGAGCAAATAATTCCATAGCCTGTGCATCTATAGGCATATCTCTATGTTCTTCCAATGTGCAAATACCATCGCTTACAGGCCAAGGTCCAAAAGTAGCTTCTTTGGCATTAACAAATGCAGATGAACTTATAGAATATTTTTTAAAACGTTTCATGCTGCTTTTAAAAAGTGTTCTGTCTAGTCCTGTATATGCATGAGGATAGAAATTATAACAGCCTATCAAATTATCAGTATTAGGATAATATTTCATTATATTATCAAGATAATCTGTATCATTGCTCATATTTAATTCTATTTTCAAATCATATTCGTTATATGTCATTAAACTTTCTTCATTACCTGTAAACCCTAAATCTAATCTTACGCCCCAAGCTCCCAATTTATGAAAAAAGTCAAGATTTTTATAATCTATATCCAAATGTTTGAATACAGCCGGAGATATATCTAAAGTAGTTTTTATACCTTTTTCTTTAGCATAATTTATTATAGTTGAAAATTCATTTATTATTTCATCTTTAGATCTATCAACTGAAAGCAGACACATAAAACATCTTGTGAATCCGTATTTAGAAGCCAAATCTATATAATATTTATTATCTTCCATTTTTGAGTGAAAGGGGTAAATGGATATTCCTAACTCTTTCATTTATAATATTTCTCCTGTTTTTATGTTATTATTATTTTGCAATCATTTATTCATTTTATTCGTTATCTGGTAAAGTTTTAGCATAAGCATTAATGAAAGGAGTATATATTAAGTATGATAAGAATACCAAACATAAACTCAAAATCATAGCAGGAACACTTAAATTAGTAGATAAGAAAGCTCCTAATGGACCAGGAGTTGTCCAAGGTACTAAAGAAACAATTTTTCCTACGATGCCTATTTTTAAAACTGTATAGGCTATTATAGCATTAATTATTGGCACACCTATGAAAGGTATAAATAGTATAGGGTTCATAACAACAGGAGTACCGAACATAATAGGTTCATTTATATTGAATAATCCAGGTATAACTGAAAGTCTTCCTATAGATTTAAGATGTGCATTTTTACTTAATGCCATAGCTATTGCTAGGCCTAATGTAGCACCTGCTCCTCCTATATATACATAAACATTGAAGAATTCTCCTGCTACTACTTTAGGTAAAGACTCCCCAGCCTGTAAAGCAGCCTGATTCAAAGCTAAATTTGATAATGTTATTGTAGTAATTACAGCATTAACAACATTGGCACCATGTATACCTACAAACCATAATATATGTATAACTAAAAGAAGTATTATAACTGATGGCAAACTATCTGATATTGATAATAAAGGAGAAATTATTTTCATTATCAAGTTAGGTATAAGTATCATCATTTTTTTCTGTATTATTATATTTAATATTTGGAATAATACGCCTACAACAGCTATAGGTATAATTATTTCAAATGATTTTGCTATTGCAGGAGGTACAGAATCAGGAAGTTTTATAGTCATATTTTTGCTTACTAATAATCTGTAAATTTCTATTGATATTATACCGCCTATTATAGCAGAGAATATTCCTTTAGCATCTAAAAATCTAGCATCTAATACATTTATATTGCTTCCAGCTTCTACTAAAAATATACTTGCAAAATCTTCAGCAACAGACAAAGCATTTACTTTAGCAGCTATAAGGAAAAAAGCAAATAGAGATAAGAAACCGCCTGTAACACTGCTTAAATTATAAGAACCAGCCAAAGAATATCCTATACCATAAGCAACGAATACTGATAATATCCCCATACTTACATTGAATATTTGAATAAAATCGCCTGTGAAAGTTTTTGTAAAATTGTCATACCAACCCATATATAAGAAATTGCTTTTATCTGTGAAAGGCAAATTAAATATTAAAAGTACAAAAGAACCTACTATTAAAAAAGGCATAGTATATATAAATGCATCTTTAATAGCATTCAAATATCTGTTATTAGCTAATTTAGCTGCTACTGGTGTTATTTTATTTTCTATGAAATTAATAATTTTATCGTTCATATTTTTTATCCTTAAAATTTTTAATTATTTTGTAAAGTTTTGGCATAAGCATTTATGAAATGTAGTATATATTAAGTATATAAGAATACTAAAAATAAACTCTAAATATTGAATAACTTTCATTCTTCTCTTTTAAACAAAGCTTCTAGATCATGTAAAGCTTATTAAATTATAAGAGCCTGCCAATACCATAAGCGACAAATAATGATAATAATACTATACTTACATTAAGTATATAAGTATAATAGATATATTAATAGATTATAATGTTAAATTCAAAGCAAAGTCTAATATTTTAGCTCCGTCCATTTTTCCATAGTCTTTAAAATCTATAACATCTAAAGGTTTTCCTTTAGCATTAGCTTTTTTAGCTAGTTCATCTTTAAGATATTTAACCTGAGGACCTAATAGAAAAATATCGTAACTATCTGCTAATTCTTCAAATCTGGAAACGCTTGCAGCTTCTATTTCAGCATCTATATTATCCGCTTTAGCTTTATCCTGCATCTTTTTTACTATCATACTGGTAGACATTCCAGCAGAACATAAAAGCAAAATCTTTTTCATTCTTTACTCCTTTTTTCATTTTTTTATTTAAGGATAATATTTTTATAAAATAACTCAAACAATAAAATTGCAGTATTAATATGGTAATTTATTAGCTTTTTCTTTTTATTAAAAAGTATATAATAAAAATAAAAATGATACTACAAAGTTATATTTATGAATGTTAAGTATATAAAAGAAATATTATCATCATTGTCAGCCGATTCATATATAACTGCTGAAGCCTTATCAAAACAATTAAATGTCAGTGAAAAAACAATTAGAACAAAAGTTAGAGAAATCAATTATGAATTGCAGAAACTTAATATAAAAATAGAATCTAAACCAAGATACGGATATAAATTAATATGCGATAATTATGATAATTTTAAATCTATGGATTTTTTATCAAATATTAATAATGATATGGATTATAGAATTAGAATAATTTTTAAATATTTAATAGAAATAAACAGCGAATATATAAAGGCTGATGATATATGTGATTCTTTGGATATATCTAAAACTACATTGACAAATATATTAAAGATTATGGAGTATAATTTAAAATATCATAATCTTAAACTTGAAAGAAGACCTAATTATGGTATTAGATTGATAGGAAATGAATTTGATATAAGAAATTTTATAATATGCAATTATTTAAATGATTTCTTATATGAAAACAATATGAATGAAAAATTAATAGGAATAATTATAAATTTTCTTAATAAATATGAAATAAAATTTTCAGAAATTAATTTAGAAAATTTTATTCAATATATAAATGTATCAATAAGTAGAATAAAAAATAATAACTTTATATGCAGTTATGAAAAAGATATTATTAAAGACATATCTGAAGAGATAAGATTATCAGAAGAATTAATAAAGCAGATACAAAATGAAATTGATATAGAGTTTAATGATACAGAAATTATATTTATAGCCATACATATAGCTTCTAAGAATTTATTTTCTATAAATGAAAATTATAATTCTGTTATACAGGATAAATTTTCAGATATAATTGATAAGATGCTTGATATGGTATATAAAAATTTGAAAATAGATTTGAGAAATAATTTTAATTTGATACTCCTTCTGAATCAGCATATGATACCTTTGGATATAAGAATAAAATATAATATATTTCAAAAAAATCCTATGCTTAATGATATAAAAAATAATTACAGTCTTTCATTTTTATTAGCCTCTGAAAGTGTAGCAATATTAAAGGACTATTATAATAAAGATATATCAGAAGATGAGATAGGGTATTTAGCATTGTTATTTCAAATAGGCTTGGAAGAAACAGTAGAAAGTATAAATAAAATGAATATATTGATAGTATGCGGAAGCGGAAAAACAACTTCAAATCTATTGGTTACAAAGTATAGAAAAGAATTTAATAATTATATAGAAAATATTTATGCAGAAGATTTAATGGGATTAAAGGATTTTGATTTTTCTAAAGTAGATTATGTCTTTTCTACTGTTCCTATCAATGTAAAACTTCCTATTCCAATAGTTTATATAAGTAATTTTTTAAAAAGCGATGATATTATCAATGTTAAAAATACATTTGAATCTTTAAATAGAAATATTATTTTAGAGTACTATAAAGAAGAAATGTTTACAACTTATATAAAGGGCGATACAAAGGAAGAAATCATAAAAAATATATGTTCTGAAATAAAAAAATATAAAAATATACCTGATAATTTTTATGAATTGGTTATGAAAAGGGAACAGTTAGCAGAAACTGATATAGGTAATTTAGTAGCAATACCTCATCCTATAGAGGTTGTTACAAAAGATACATTTGTTTATGTTGCTGTATTGGACAAGCCTATATTATGGCAGAAGAATAATGTTCAGGTGGTATTTTTGATTTCTGTATCAAATAAAAATGATGATTTGAAAAACTTTTATCAATATACTACTAATTTTCTTCTTAATGAAAGCAGCGTTAAAAAATTAATAGAGAATAAAACTTTTGAAAATTTGATTTTTCTTCTTAAAACTAATTCTGAATAAAATGAGGTTCTTATGAGGGAGTTTAAATATATTATTAATAATATAAGTAATATACATGCAAGACCTTTAAGTGAACTTGCAAAAATAGCTAAAGATAGCAATTGCGAAGTATCTGTAAAAAAAGGTGAAAATTTGAAGGATTTAAAAAAGATTATAGGACTTATTCAATTAAAATTGAAGGTTGGAGATGAGGTGAATGTAATTATAAATGGTAATAATGATGACTTAGAGAATACTGCAAAAGATAATATATATAATTTTTTTAAGCTTAATTTCTGATTAAAGCTTCTTTTTATATTATATCAAATTTTAATACTAGCTTTTTTATATAATTCATATTACAATTAACCGTTTCATAAGTTATAAATGTATATTTTATTATGAGTTATGTTAAATGTTATTTAATTCTAGAGATTTTTTGATATTTTTTCCTATAACATTAATTTTATATTGGATATTTCCAAAAAAATTAAGATATATTTGTCTATTTATAGCAAGTTATATATTTTATATGTTTTGGAATCCTAAATATGCATTATTAATGGGTACTTCTACCATTGTAACTTTTTTAAGCGGTATATTAATAGAAAAATTAAAATACAAAAGAATAGTAGTGGCATTTAGTTTTATAATAAATATTGCTATACTTGTATTTTTTAAATATTTTGATTTTCTTCTATTAAATATAAATATGATTTTATCATCATTAAATATACAATTAATAGATAAACCTTTTGATATTATTTTGCCAGTAGGAATATCATTTTATACATTTCAGGCATTAAGCTATACTATAGATGTTTACAGAGGTGAAATAAAGTCAGAAAAGAATATCATTAAATATGCTTTATTTGTATCATTCTTTCCGCAGCTAGTTGCAGGCCCAATAGAACGTTCAAAACATTTGCTAGGTCAAATACAGAATATGGATAAAATAAAAAGATTCGATTATCATAGAATAACAGAAGGACTTATTTTTATGCTTTTCGGTTATTTTCAGAAAATGGTGATAGCAGATAGGGCTTCTATATTAGTAGATACAGTATTTAATAGATATTATATTTATAATTCAACTGAATTAGTGCTTTCAGCAATGCTTTTTGCAGTGCAGATATACTGTGATTTTGCTAGCTACTCGCTTATAGCAATAGGAACGGCAAAAGTTATGGGTATAGATTTAATGGAAAACTTCAATACTCCATATTTTTCAAGAAGCATAAAAGAGTTTTGGGGAAGATGGCATATATCATTGTCTACATGGTTTAGGGATTATCTTTATATACCTTTGGGCGGAAACAGATGCTCAAAGATTAGAAGAAGTTTTAATATACTAGTAACATTTTTAGTAAGCGGACTTTGGCATGGAGCTAATTTTACTTTTATAGCTTGGGGTGCTATTCATGGTGTATGCTATTTAATAGAAGATATTACATCAAAATTTAGAAATAATGTTTTAAATAAATTGGGTGTAAAAGTACAAAGTTTTAGTTTTAAATTTCTTGAAGTTATTATTACATTTATAATAGTAGATTTAGCTTGGATATTTTTCAGAGCAGAAACTATACATGATGCTTTTTATTATATACAAAGAATGTTCACCAAAATAGATTTATGGCGTTTATTTGACGGTTCATTATACAAATTAGGATTAGATAATTTTGAAATGAATATACTTATAATATCTTTGATAGTGCTTTTTTTAGTTGATTTGATAAAATATATAAAGAAAGAAACTATTTATGAATTTTTAAAAAATCAATGTTTGTATTTCAGATGGGCTGTAATATTTTTCTTATTATTCTTCATTATAATATATGGAAAATACGGTGCTGGTTTTGACCCTAAGCAATTTATATATTTCCAATTTTAGGAGTTATAAAAATGATGAATGAAGTTAGAAAAAATTATTACGGCAGTCTTTGTACTGAAATGTATGAGATACTGCATGAAAGAGCATCTGAAGATGAATTAAACTTTTATCTATCTTATGCTGAAAAAGGTAAAAAGATTTTAGAACCTTTATGCGGAAGCGGAAGATTTCTAATTCCATTTATAGAAAGAGGGTTTGACATAACAGGAATAGATATGTCTAATGAAATGCTTAAAAAACTAAAATTAAAATTTCCTGATGCAAAAACAGTTCATACTGATATTATGAAATATGATCCGAAAGAAAAATTTGATTATATATTTATTAGTTCAGGTTCAGTATCATTGTTTACAGATATTAATATTTGCAAACAAATTCTAATAAGAATAAAGAAATGGCTTTTTGAAACGGGTAAATTTGTTTTTGCAGTTGATACAATAAAAAATAGATGTATAGACGATAATGATTATAATATTGCTGTATCTGTTAAAACAAAAGAAAATTTTGAAATAGTACTTAAATCAAAAAATTATTATGAAGAAAAAACTCAAAATCAGTTCTCGCCATCAATTTATGAAATGTATAATAATACAGAATTGATTCAAAGTGAGTTTATGGATTTTCAGACACACCTTTATAAATATGGTGAAATGGAGCAGTATTTAAAAGAAGTTGGATTTACTCAAGTTAAAACTTATTCTTCTTTTGAAAAGGAAATTGCAGTTAATGATGAATGTGATATGTTTTTATTTGAATGCAGTTTTTTATGATGTATAATATGGTTGATTATTTTATAAATAAATATTTTTTGTTTTGTGAAGAAAATTATGAAGCATAAAGGAACGATACAATTAGAAAGCGAAAGATTATTATTAAGAAGATTTAAAATAGAAGATGCAAAAGACATGTATAATAATTGGGCTAGTGATGATGAAGTTACAAAATATTTAATATGGCAGACTCATGACAGTATTGATAAAACAAAACTTATTTTAACTGAATGGACTAATCAATATTGTTACAAGGATTTTTATCAGTGGGCTATTGTATTAAAAGAAAATAATTTTTTAATAGGAAGCATAGCCGTTGTTGATATGAATGATAGTATAGATATGATTAGTATTGGTTACTGCATATCTAAAAAATATTGGCATAAAGGCATTACATCGGAGGCTTTATCGATATTAATAAAATTCTTTTTTGAAGAAGTAGAAGTTAATAGAATAGAAGCCAAACATAATATTAATAATCCAAATTCCGGAAAAGTAATGCTTAAATGCGGATTAAAAAAAGAAGGAGTATTAAGAGGTATTTATAAAGATAATACAGGACTTGCTGATGCGGCAATTTACTCTATATTAAAAAATGAGTATTTTAATTAAAAAAGAGTTAATAAAAAGTTAAATTTTTAGTTTACATAATTTATATAAAAATAATTAGGCTTTTAGAATATGATAAAAAACACAATAAAAATTATTTGCTTTATAGCTATATTTATTACATTGCTCTGGTTTTCAAGCAGAGTTTTAAGATTCAAAAATGATAACGGAATATATCAAGGCGACAGTTTTTATGAACAAAGAACTAACGGCATAGATGTTATGTTTATGGGAAGCAGCCATGTTCATTATAATATTAATCCTGCTATACTTTACAATGAATATGGTATTGCAGCATATAATTTCACTTCAGGAAGCCAGCCTATTTGGAGTACTTATCATTATTTAGTGGAAGTGTTAAAATATCAAAAACCTAAATTAATTGCATTAGAGTCTTATATTGTTGCAGCAAGCAGAACTAATGTTGTAGATTATCAGATTGTTGCAGCTACTTATGCATTGAAATGGTCAAAAAATAGGGTTGAATCTTTAAAAGTTACTGCTGCAGAGAGATTTGATGAGTTTATAAATCCTATGTACAGATATCATAACAGATATAAAGATTTAAAAGATGAAGATTTTCTGCCTTATGCTAATAACTATAATCATTATAAATATTTTAAAGGCTATTCTTTTCATAATAAAACATTCCCAGTACAAAGACCGGATATAGAAAATATTAAAGATACTTTACCTTTGCTTGAAGAGCAGGAAACTTATTATAGAAAAATATTGGAATTAGCAAAGACAAATAATATACCTATTGTTGTAATAGCTTCGCCTTTTCCTATGACTGATGATGAAGCAAGACATTTTAATAGAGTAGGTGAGATTGCAAAAGAATATGATGTTCCTTTTATGAATTTCAATCATTATTATGATGATTATGATTTGGATTTTTGGACAGACTATAATGATGCAGGACATTTAAATTATAAAGGAGTTCAGAAATATACTTCTTTTTTGGGTAAATATTTAAAAGATAATTTTGATTTGCCTGACAGAAGAGGCGATACAAATTATGACACTTGGGAGAAGAATGCTTTATATGAGTATAATAAAGTTTATGATATGAACTTAAGAGATATAGAAAATATTCATGATTATATGACAAAAATAACTAATCTTAATGACTATACTATAGTGATTAATATGCTCGGAGAATACAAAACAAATGATAATGTTGTAAAAGGATTATACTCTAATTTTAATATAACTAATGAAATGTATACTAATAATATTTCTTATGTTATAGATAAAAATAAATTAGTATTTTCTTCAATGGGGGCGACTAATTATCTTTATCATAAAGAGCTTAATAAATATAATGATCTAGTTATTGACAGCGGAAACAGAATAATGATAAGCAGGAGCAATTTAAGAAAAACTACAAATGGAGTTAACATAATAGTATATGACAATATAACTTCCGAAGTTGTTGATTTCTTTGATTTACCTTATACTAATGATTCAATAAGCGAAGTAATAGAAAGAGATTATTGATATTTGAAAAAACTTTAATTTGTGAAATAACAATGATAAAAAATGTATAACATAATAATTATCATTAATATAAAATTTAATTAGTTTTTCTTAATCTTAACTAAGAATTAAAAAAATAATTATCAGGTTGTTTACTTTTTGATAACAATTATTATATTATAAATAATGTTTATATTTTAGTGAGAAAATAATATGAAGAAAAAATATATATTAATATTTATGTCTGTATTGGTATTTATATCATGTTCAGCTGTAACAATGTCGCCTAATAATTCAGAAGTTACTAATGATCCTTCAGAGCCAAATTATCCTGCTTGGAGTGAAATAGAACCGCCTTTGCCTGTTTTAAATGATGAAGCAATTAAATATGGAATAGATATTTCACAAGAAGATAATGTAATAAAAGAGCAAATAAAAATAAAATTAAAAGAATATAAAAAAGAAAAAGGTAAATATAAAGTAATATTTAAAGGAAAACCAAAAGATGATTATTTAGTTTCAGCATCTCTTGCCAAATTAACATTAGAAGTTGCAAAAGAGCTATCAATTAGTGAGGCGACAATAGATATCAGTAATGTTTATTTTAATGAGAGAAAAATAAAATCTAGAATGTTTCGGGGAGGAGTTTATTTAGGTTATTTTAATGTGAATTTTATATTACCTGAAAATATTATAAGGGTTATAGAAGGAAATTCCTTTTCATTTTTAAATAATTATTTGAAAGAGATAACAATACCAGATTCTGTCATTGGTATTGATGCTGCAGCTTTTCAAGTAGATGAGTCAATTGAAAAAATCACATTTAGAGAAACAAGTAAACTTGAATATATAGGAGATTTAGCTTTTTCTTATGCAAAAGTAAAAGAAATATTAATACCTGCATCTGTTACTTATTTAGGAGAAAGCGTATTCGGAGATTATGTAACTACTGTTACTTATTTAGGAACGAAGCCTAATGCTATAAAAAATAATGGAAACGTATTTGATGGTTGCGCTAATCTTAAAACTTTAATAGTACCTAATGCTGAAAATATAGATGACCCTGCTTGGAAAAAATTTTTAGGCGGAAAATTTATTGAAGTAAGAAAATAATAATATTTCATAATAATTGAAATAATTAAAAAAATATATTATTCGTTTTGTCAGTATTATTATTTATATCATGCAGCAATTCTTTTATAAAGATAGTTTATTTTATGCTTTAATTGTTTCTTCAAAAAAGGAGATAACAAGATAGTAAATATTCTATTAAGATTAAATGCTGATATAGATATGAAAGAAAATGAATACGGTTATACTGCTTTAATCGAAGCCTCATCAAAGGTATACATAAAAATAGTTAATATTTTATTATAATATAATGCTGATACAAGTATAGAAGATATATATGGTTTTACTGCATTGTATTATGCTTTAGAATCAGTAAATTCTAATATAATAAATATGCTTGAAAACCGCTAATAAAAAATAAACTCAATATAAAGAGCAATACCCTCTTGTATATTGAGTTTGAAAAGTAAAATAATCAAAAATTAAAGTCTTACTACATCTCTAGTTATTTCTTTTAAGCTGTGAACACCGCACATAGTCATAGCATCTTCAAGTTCAGCACCTAATTGATCAGCATAAGATTTAACTCCTTCTTCTCCGCCGCCATAAGCAGCTATTACAAATGTTCTAGCAATAACAACACCGTCAGCACCCAAAGCAATAGCTTTTAATATATCAGTACCATTTCTAATACCGCCGTCTACTAATATTTTAATTTTGCCTTTAACAGCATCAGCAATTTCAGGCAAAACTTCAGCAGTAGCAGGACATTGATCAAGTACACGTCCTCCATGATTTGATACTATTATTGCATCAGCTCCAGCCTCAACAGCTTTTTTAGCTCCTTTAGCAGTCATTATTCCTTTTATTATGAATGGTCTTTTTGCAATTTCTTTTATTTGTTTTAATTCATCTACAGTTTTGCTTCCTGCTTTTGGAGTAAGATTTTTTAAGAAAGGAAGTCCTGCAGCATCAACGTCCATAGCAACAGCAAAAGCATTTGAATCTGCAACTAATTTCATTTTTTCTTTTATAACATCTATATTCCAAGGCTTAACTGTTGGTACTCCTATGCCGTTTTGTTTTTTTATCATAGTAGTTGCTGCAATCATTACATTAGCATTAACCCCGTCACCTGTGAAAGCTGCAATTCCTGCTTCTGCGCAAGATTTTACTAATATATCATTGTATTCTTCTTCTGTATATTTATTGCCGTAGTGAAGCTGAACTGCACCTACAGGACCAGCAAATATAGGATATTTAAATTTTTTTCCGAATAACTCAAAAGAAGTATCAATATCTTCATTAGAACATATTGTATCCATATTGAGTCTTATTTCTCTCCATTTATCATAATTTCTAATAGCAACATCTCCTATTCCTTTAGCACCAGGTCCAGGCATACAATTTTTACATACTTTTCCATTACATATTGGGCATGCCTTACAGAATCCCATACAGTCTTTTGCAACTTCTATAATTTCTTTATAAGTCATAAAATTCCTCCGATAATAATTAAACTGATAATAATTCAACGCAATAATAATACTAAATATTAAAAATAAAACAAGCAGATTATTAATATACTTTGTTTTTATAAAAATATATTGTTTATGTAATAATTTTTTATATACCTAAACAAATATTTTTTGTCAAAAATAAATTTATATTTTCTTTTTTATATCTGGGCTTTGCCCCATACCCCACTTCTTTTGCGATCGAAGGAAGTGCCTGTGGTATTGCCACAGGCGAAGCCCGCCTGCGGCAGCAACTTTGACGAAGTCCGCAGAGCGTGTGCGGCGGGAAAAAGTTGAATAAAAAAATTGACAAACTTAAAAATTTTCATTATATACCTAAACAACTATAGTTTGTCAAAAATAATTTTTTAAATTTTAAATATATGCAGGGTTTTGCCCCGCACCCCACTTCTTTTGCGACTGAAGGAAGTGCCTGTGGTATTGCCACAAAGAACCTATATCCTCGACAGCCTCGGATACGCTTCGCGAAAGACTGCATTTTGGCTTTAATTTTATGAATTACCTTACATTTAAGATAATTTTAGTATGATTTAGTACTAATTTTATACTTGCACTTTTTGGTTCTTTGACGCTGTCCGCCTGTGGCGTGCGGCGGGAAAAAGAACAACAAAAAAATGACAAAGTTAAAAATTTTTAGTATATACTAGAATTATTATATTACATTTTAAACAAGTATTTGTAAAAAATAACAATAATTAAATTAGTATTCATTATTAATAATTATTTTATATGGTGTTAAATTATTTTTGTATTATAATTATAATTTATGTAAAATTAATAAACTATGATAGGATTTAAAAATGGCAAAAATATCTAATTATCTTCTTAGTAAACATATAGAAAAATGCAAAATATCATTAAAGGCTTTTGAAGAAAGAGAAATTCCAGATTTAAAAGATGATTTTAAAGAAGAAGCAGAAAAAATTCTATACGAGGCGAATAATTTTTTAAATAGCATTGATCCATTCAATTATTCTGATTTTGATGATTTTAACAGCAAGGCAGAAAATTTTAATGATGAATTAAACAGAATACTCGAAACATTTTATATAAAAGAGCCTGATGAACTTTATACTTATAACAGGTTTATTGAGTATTTTCATTATGATGAAACTATGTTTAATGATGAAAATGATGAAATTGATATTAATGATTTAGATACTTTAGATGAATATTTCGATTGCAATACCAATGGAGTTGCTTTAAACAATATGGGATCATATCGATATGCTATAGATAAATATAGTGAAGCTATAGACTTGATTGATTATTATGCATTAGCTTATTATAACAGAGGACTTGCTAGAAATAATTTAGGATTTTTTAAGAAAGCTATAAAGGATTATGACAAAGCTATAGAATTAAGTAAAAATTATAAAGATGCTTATTATAATAGAGGAGTCGCTAAAAATCATGCTGGTTTACATAAAGAGGCTATTGAAGATTATAATAAGGTTATAGAGTTAGACAATAAAAATATAGATGCATATAATAATAGGGGAGTTTCCAAAAATTATTTACAGCTTTTTGATGAGGCTATGAAAGATTTTAATAAGATTTTAGAATTAGAGCCTAATAATTATTGTGCTTATAGCAACAGAGGCAATTCTAAAAATGATTTGGGACTTTATAAAGAGGCTATTGAAGATTATAACAAAGCTATAGAAATTAATCCAAATTATTCAGATGCTTATTATAATAGAGGAAATTCAAAAAAAGAGTTAGGTTTATTTAAAGAAGCTATAGAAGATTATGATAATGCTATAAAATGGAAACCTAATGATATAAATGCTTATATGAGTAGAGGAAATGCTAAATATGATTTAGAATTATATGAAGAAGCTATGAAAGATTATGATAAAATTATAAAATTGGATCATAATTATGTAGATGCTTATTATAACAGGGCAAATGCAAAAAGAGAGTTAGGTTTATATAAGGAATCTATAAAAGATTATGATAAAGCTATATATTTGAATCCTAATTATAGTGATGCATATAATAATAGAGGGCTTTCTAAAAGTGAGTTAGGAATGTATGAAGAAGCCATAAAAGATTATGAAGAATCTATAGATTTATGTGCGGATAATCCAGAAGCCTATTATAATATAGGAAGTGCTAAATATGATTTGGATCTTTTAAAAGACTCAATTAAATATTATGATAAGGCTATAGAATTAAGACCAACTTACAGTGAAGCATATAATAACCGAGGACTTTCTAAAAATGATTTGGGACTTTATAAAGAAGCTATAAAAGATTATGATAAATCTATAGAGTTAAACCCTAATGACAGCAATACTTATAATAATAGAGGGCTTACTAAATATAGTTTAGGCTTGTATAAAGAAGCTATAAAAGACTATACTAAGGCTATAGAATTGACTCCTAATTATACAAATGCTTATGGAAACAGGGGAAGTGCTAAAGATGAATTAGGACAGTATAAAGAAGCTATAAAGGATTATGATAAAGCTATAGAATTAGCACCAAATACGGCTTATTTATATAATGATAGAGGATGGGTTAAGAAAAATGCAGGACTATATAAAGAAGCTTTAAAAGATTATAAAAAAGCTTTAGAATTAGATCCTAATAATGAATATGCAAAGAGCAATATTGAAAGTCTTAAAAAAGAACATGGCTTGAAATAAACTTTATTTTTATTATAAATTAGTTTTATAGGAAATTGTATTATGAATAACAGTATCGAAGAATTATTGAATAAAGCCAAAGACGCATTTGAAAATAAAGAGTATGAAAAGTCTATTGAATATATTGATAAGGTTATATTTTATAATGGTGATTCTTATGATCTTTATCATAATAGAGGATTATCAAAATTAAATTTGCGGCTATATGAAGAAGCTATAAAAGATTTTGAGAGAGCCATTGAATTGGGTGATGATAGCGAAACTGTATATTATGACAGAGGTTTAGCAAAATTATATTTAGGTAATTATGAAGAAGCTATAGAAGATTTTAAAAGAGTTTTAAAAATAAATAATAATGATACTGATTCCCGCGTTAATATAGGGTTATGTTATCTTTATATGAAAAAATATAAAGAAGCTATAAATATTTATGATGAAGTAATAGCAAATTTTCCTGATAATATTAGTTCTTATAATAATAGGGGATTATGTAAGTTTTATTTATCTCAATTTGAAGAAGCTATAAATGATTTTAATAAAGTTATAGAATTAGATAAAAATGATACTTCAAGTTCGGCATATAATACTATTGGTTTATGTAAATACAATTTGAATGAATTTGATGAAGCTTTGAAATGTTATGAGAAGGCCATAGAGATAAATCCTAATTTAATTAGTGCATATAATAATATTGCTTTGATAAAACATTCTGTAGGATTAGATTATGAGGCTTTATCATATTTGAATAAGGCTTTAGAAATAGATCCTAATAATATTGAAACATATTTAAAAATTTATTCTATAAAATTAGAATTAGGTTTAGAGAATGAAGCTAATGAATATTTAAATAAAATTATAGAAATGCACCCTGATGATATTTATGTTTATGATAGAATAGGGAATATAAAAATTGATGCCGGATATATGGAGGAATCTTTAGAATATTTAAAAAAAGCATTAGAAATAAATCCTAATTTTATTGATGCATATTATGATATTGCTTTTGCTTTGCATAAATTAGATTTAAATAATGAGGCTTTGGAATATTTAGAAAAAGCACTTCAAATTTATCCTAATAGTGCAGATACTTATTTTAAAATGTTTTTAGTAAAAAGAGCTTTAAGAGATTATGAAGGAGCTTTATCTTGTTTAAATAAAATACTAGAAATAGATAATACTGATGTTAGTATTTATAATGAAATAGCTTTGATAAAAATAGAATTAGAATTATATGATGAAGCTTTATCATATTTGAATAAGGCTTTAGAAATTGATAATCATAATTCTGAAATATATAATAGTATTGGCTTAGTATATTATTATAAAAAAGATTATGAAGAAGCTATTAGAAATTTTAATAAGGCTATAGAGTTAAATACTTCTATGGCTAGTGCTTATTATAATATTGGTTTGGCATATTATGAAATGCATGATTATGAAAACTCAATTCAATATTATAATAAGGCATTGGAGATAAATCCTCAGTATGCATCTGCCTATATTAATTTAGGACTTATTAAACATAATTTAGGAAACTATAAAGAAGCTATTGACTATTATAAAAAAGCATTAGAAATAAATCCTGATTATAGTTTGGCTTATTATAATATAGCTCTTGCTGAAATGAGTTTAGAAGATTATAAAAATTCTTTGGAAGATTTTAATAAAGCATTAGAATTAGGCTATGATGAAGCAGAGATTTATATTAACATAGGACTTATATATTCAAGACAGGCTGTATATGATAAAGCTATAGAGTATTATAATAAAGTATTAGAAATAAATCCTGATAAACTTAGTGCTTATTATAATATTGCTTTTTGTTTATCTAATATGGATAAATATGAAGAAGCTTTAGAAATATATGATAAAGTTATAAGAATGTATCCCGGTAATTTTGATGTTTATTATGAGAGAGGATACACTAAATACAGAGCCTCGAAGTATGAAGAGGCTGTAAGAGATTTTGATATTATTATAAATGTGAACTCCAAACATTATAATGCTTATTATTATAGAGGCTGTTCAAAAAAATATTTAAAGAATTATGATGAGGCTATAAAGGATTTTGATAAAGCCATAGAATATAATGCGAATAATTCTGATTTTTACAGTGAAAGAGCTTCTTGTTATGATTATTTAAATAAATATAGAGAAAGTATTGAAAATTATGATAAAGCTATTGAATTAAAAGATGATGATTGGTTTTTATATATTTTAAGAGCTAAAGAGAAATTTCTTTTATCAAAGGAAATTAATTCAGAAAATAAAACAAATGCTAAGAAATCGTTTTTTAATAAAATTATATCAAAAATTGCTTCATCAAAAAATTATACGGATTTAGAAAAGTCAGCATTGAATGATTTAGAAAAATCTTATAAGTTAGCTTTAGAAGATGAATTTTATCTTATGGTATTTAAAGATATTATAAAAGATGAATTTACCAATATAGATTTAGCAGCTGAATTTTGTAAGGATAATAATATTACTTTATAAATTATAATATTAGCAGCTGTTTTATTTTTTGTTCTAATTTTGTCAACTACTAGCCGTAGTGGCAACCCGCACGGTATCGTTTATTCTTAATGAATGTCCTTTATACGTGCGGCTGATAACTTATTATTATACAAAATCAATAAATCTATATTACATGTAAAACATATTTTTTAAATATTAGATAATCTTTTATTTTATAAAAAGGTGAAAATTGACAAAATATAGTTGTTTAGGTATATACTATGATATAATTGTATCATATACAAAATTGTAACTTGTATGTTAATAATAAATAGTTATAGGAGTTAAAAATGGCAACAATGACTAATTTTCTATTCAGTCAACATTTAAAAGAATCTAAAAATAAATTAGAAAATTTTCAAAAAGAATTAAATAAATGTGTAGATGAATTTAATGATTTTTTAAATAATATTGATTCAGAAAACTATTCTGATTTTGATGATTTCAATGACAGAGCAAAAACTTTTAATGAAGAATTAAATAAAATAATATCAGATAAACAACATTTTATAGGCAGTTTTACAAATATAGTTGACAATAAGAAAGAAGTTGATATTGATCGTTTAAACAATCTTACTGATTATCATGATTATAATTCTAAAGGTATTTATAAAAGTGCTAATGGAGAATATGCAGAAGCTATAAAATATTATGATGAGGCTATAAAGTTAAACCCTAACATTTCAGATGCTTATTATAACAAAGCTATTGCCAAAACTAAACTTGGACTTTCAAAAGAAGCTATAGAAGAATATGATAAAGCTATAGAGTTAAGAGCTGATTATACATATGCTTATTATAACAGAGGGCTTCTTAAAAGTGATTTAGGACTTTTAGAAGAAGCTATAAAAGATTTTGATAAAGCTTTATCAATAGATCCTAATTTATTTGATGCTTATAATAATAAAGGATTATTAGAAGATGAGTTGGGATTCTCTAAAGAAGCTATAAAAGATTTTAACAAAGCTATAAAATTAAATCCTAATTATGCTCTTGCATATAATAATAGGGGAATTGCCAAAGATAATTTAGGACTTTATGAAGAAGCTATTAAAGATTATGATAAAGCTATAAAATTAAATCCTAATTATGCTCTTGCATATAATAATAGGGGAAATGCTAAAGATAATTTAGGACTTTATGAAGAAGCTATAGAAGATTTTGATAAGGCTATAAAATTACAACCTTATAATACAGATGCTTATAATAACAGAGGTAATACCAAATATAATTTAGAGCTTTATGAAGAAGCTATTAAAGATTATGATAAAGCTATAAAATTAAATTCTAATTATGCTTTTGCATATAATAATAGGGGAAATGCCAAAGATAATTTAGGGCTTTATGAAGAAGCTGTAGAAGATTTTGATAAGGCTATAAAATTAAATCCTGATTATGTAGATGCTTATAATAACAGAGGCGGTACCAAGGAAAATTTAGGATTTTATGAAGAGGCATTAAAAGATTATAAAAAGGCTTTATTAATAGACCCTAATAATGAAACTGCAATAGAAAATATAGAAAATCTTAAAAAGGAACATGGTTTATAATATATTTATTTTTTAATTGCACTTTCGCGAAGCGTGCCTACGGCAGGTGTGCTGTGGGAAAATTTGATAAAAATAAATAAAGACATTAGTTACATGCCCGCCCTCTAAAATTTAAAGTTCTATTTTGAATTTTAAAAATTAATTATATTTATAGCTTAATTAGAATTTTTAACGCCCACCCAAGTTTTAATTAAATTTAGAATTTATTTAACGCACGGTAAATCAAATTTATTATATAAATAAAATTTGAATTATAAATAAATTAATATTTTTAGTTTCATTCTGCGTGCGATGGATAGATCAGAAATTAAAAAAATTAAACTAATTCTATTTTTGTGTTGACAATTTTTTTATATTATGCTATATTCGCAAAAATTAAAAATCCATATCATTATAAGGAGGCGGTGCTATGTTAAACAAAAACTTCTATTCTCGCTCACTACTCAGCTTCAAAAGAATCGTCTACCTGATATGTCACTTCAATTAATATATTTTCTATAATTAAATTCGTACATTAAAAATTATAACCCATTTTTGGTTTTTTGATTTGTTATTTTAACTTTTGTAAATAACAGTATTAGAATAAATTTATTATAAAAAATAATAATTTTTAAATATTAGAATTGAAATATAAAAGCGAGTTGTAGCCAGCTAGTGAGTTTACTCACTAGCTTATTATAGGCGTAGACGAGCATAACAATAATAAAAAATAATAGTTTTTTATTATCGCTTCAAAATTACTAACATAATTTATATATAAACTTATATTAGTAATATTAAAGATAATAAAAAATCGTTTTGAAAAATATTATTTATTGGAGTCGATATCATGAAAAAAATACTAGAAAACAAAAACAAATTAATTTTTTCAGCAGTAAATAATACTGATAAAGTACTAGAAGTATTTAATTCATCATTAGAAGGCATATCAGAAAAAGAAGCAGATAAAAGATTAAAAGAATACGGATTAAATAAAATACCTCATAAAAATAAAAAAACTATTTTTAAAAGAATAGCTGAAGGCTTTATAAATCCATTCACTTTAATATTATTTGCTTTGGCTGTTATTTCCATTTTCACAGATATATTAATACCTTTTTTCAAGAATGAAGAAATTTCTTTTTTGACAGTAATAATCATTTCTACAATGATAACAGTATCAGGGTTAATAAGATTCATTCAGGAATATAAATCAGATAATGCATCAGAAAAACTTCTTAACATGATAAAATCTTCAAGCATAGTTTTGAGAGAAAATATCAAAAAAGAAATAAATAGTGAAAATCTAACAGTAGGCGATATAGTTTTTATCAATGCCGGTAATATAATACCTGCTGATATAAGAATAATAGAATCAAATAATTTGACAGTTTCTCAATCTGTATTAACAGGAGAAAGCGAGCCTTTAGAAAAAAATAATTCTGTATGTAATGAAGAATTAGAATCAGTGACAGATTATTCAAATATTGTTTTTATGGGTTCTAATGTAATAAGCGGAGATGCTAAAGGTATAGTAATAAGTATTGGAAAAGATGCATTTTTAGGCGATATAGCAAATGAACTTTCAAATATAAATGAAATAGATACAAGCTTCACTAAAGGCATAAATTCTGTATCTTGGCTATTAATAAGATTTATGTCCATAATGACTCCTGTTGTATTTTTTATTAATGGATTTACAAAAGGAAATTGGATAGAAGCATTGTTATTTGCTATATCAATTGCAGTTGGTTTGACACCAGAAATGCTACCTATGATTGTAAGTGCATGCTTGGCAAAAGGTGCGGTATCTATGTCAAAACAAAAAACTATAATAAAGAATCTTAACTCCATACAAAGTTTCGGTGCTATGAATATATTATGTACTGACAAAACAGGAACTTTAACTATGGATAAAATTTCATTGAAACATTATTTTGATGTTAATGGAAATGAAAATAAAAATGTTTTAGATTTGGCATATTTAAATAGCTATTTTCAAAACGGTTATAGAAATGTTTTGGACAATGCTATTATTGAATATATAGAACATAATGAAAAAAACTTTAACAATAAAGAATTAGAAAATTACAAAAAAATCAATGAAATTCCTTTTGATTTTATAAGAAGAAGATTAAGCATATTATTAAAAGAAGATAATAATATAAAGATGATAACTAAAGGAGCCTTTGAAGAAATGATTTCAATTTGCTCTTATGTTTATAATGATGAAAAAATATCAAAAATAACAGAATTACAAAAAGAAGAATTAAATAAAAAAATTAATTCTTTAAATGATAAAGGAATGAGAGCTATAGCATTAGCTGTAAAGGATATAAAAATAAATGATGAAAATCAATTAAACGATTTAGAAGAAATTAAAAAATTAGAAAATGAAATGGTATTAGTAGGATATTTAGCATTCTTGGATCCTCCAAAAGAATCATCTTACGAAGCTATAAAAAAATTAAATGAATACGGTGTTGATGTAAAAATACTTACAGGAGATAATGAAAAAACAACTATTAATGTATGTAATAAATTAGGAATAAATATAAACGGCATTTTACTTGGAAATGAAATTGATAAATTAAATGATGATGAATTAAAAATAAAAGCGAAAAAAGCTAATATATTTGCTAAACTTTACCCTCATCAAAAATCAAGAATAGTATCCGTATTAAAAGATGATGATAATACTGTTGGCTTTATGGGAGATGGTATTAATGATGTACTTGCTATGAAAATGGCTGATATATCTATTTCAGTTGACAGTGCTTTTGATATAGCTAAAGAAGCTGCTGATATAATACTATTAGAAAAGGATTTAACTGTATTAGAAAGAGGCATAATAGAAGGAAGAAAAACTTATGCCAACATGATAAAGTATATAAAAATAACTGCTTCATCAAATTTTGGAAATATGTTTTCTGTATTAATGGCTTCTATACTTTTGCCATTCATACCAATGCAAAGCGTGCATTTGATTATATTAAATTTAATATACGATTTAAGCTGCACTTCAATACCTTGGGATAATGTTGATAAAGAATTTTTGAAACTTCCAAGAAAATGGGATGCTTCAAGTATAGGAAATTTTATGTGCTGGATGGGACCTGTAAGTTCTATATTTGATTGGAGTACTTATTTAATAATGTATTTTATTTTCTGTCCATTATTCGTTTCTAATGGAATATTATATAATAAATTAGGCAATTATTACAATGGTGCCGATTTATCTAATATAAAAACAATGTATACTTCTATGTTCCAATCAGGCTGGTTTATAGAATCTATATGCACACAAGTTTTGGTTATATATATGATAAGAACTGCTAAAATTCCTTTTATAGAAAGCAGACCATCAAAACAAGTATTTTTATTAACTTTTTCAAGCATTATAATTTTGTCTATAGTGCCGTTTACAAATTTAGGACATCATTTAGGATTTGTATCATTGCCTAAAACTTATTTTATATTTTTAGTTCCTTGTATATTTGCTTATATACTATTAGTTACATTATTAAAGAAAGTATATATTAGAAAATTCGGTGAATTATTATAATATATTAATAATGAAGCATATACAGATTTATTTTTTATTTCTGTATATGCTCTTACTATTAATATGTAATTTTTCATTATAAATAGTTTAGTTTATAATTTTGATATTAAATTTGGTTTATTTAAAGTTTGACAAAAGTTAATTTTTATTAGATAATATGATGTCAATAAAAATTTGTCAAAAAATTAATTAAAGGTATTGTTTATGTTTTCTTATGTTGTTAAAAGATTATTAGTCTCACTTTTAACCCTTTTTGTTATAGTAACAATAACATTCTTTTTAATGCATACAGTACCGGGCGGGCCTTTTGTAGGTGAAAAACCGCTTAGTAAAGTAGCATTGGAAAACTTAAATAGAAAATACGGACTTGATAAGCCCTTAATAGTTCAGTACGGTAATTATTTAAATAATGCTATTAAAGGAGATTTGGGCACTTCTCTTACTAAAATAGGACAATCAGTTTCCGGTACAATAGTAAGGGCATTCCCTGTATCTTTCAGACTTGGAATATTCAGTATGTTTATTTCAACTACTATAGGAGTTTTATTCGGAATAGTTGCGGCATTAAGGCATGGTAAATTTGTGGATAGAGCTGTAATGGTTGCTGCAACTTTAGGTATAGCAGTGCCTAGTTTTGTTGTTGCTACAGTTTCTATTATTATATTTTCTGTAAAATTAAAACTGCTTCCTGCTTATGGATTTGATTCATTTGCTCAGTATATAATGCCGGGATTTGCTTTATCTTTTAGTTCTCTTAGCTTTATGGCTAGACTTATGAGAAGTTCAATGCTTGATGTTATTCATCAAGATTATATAAAGACAGCCAGAGCAAAAGGTATATCAAGAAGTATAATCATATTTAAGCATGCTTTAAGAAATGCTATTATACCGATAGTTACATATATGGGGCCTTTAGCTGCTGCTATACTTACAGGTTCATTTGTTGTAGAGAAGATATTTAATATACCTGGACTTGGAAGATATTTTGTTGAAAGCATAACACAAAGAGATTATCCTACAATATTAGGTGTTACAATATTCTACGGAGCCTTTTTGATAGCAATGAATTTCTTGGTTGACTTATCTTATGGTATTATAGACCCTAGAATAAAAATACAGGAATAATTTGTATAATTTTTTATAAAGGTGGAAATTAACTAATGGAAAATAGTTTAGATAAATCATTATTTGTAAAGGCAACGGATGAAGAAAAAGCTTCAGCCGAAGTAAAAAGAGAGAGTGTAACATATTGGCAGGATGCATATAGAAGATTTAAAAAAAATAGAGTTGCCTTGATATCTATTATAGTTATTGGTGTTATAGCAATTCTTTCTATTATTATACCTATGGTTTCAGAATATGGATATGCTCAAATAAACAGAGGGGTTGAAAACAGCCTTCCTACATTAGAGCATCCATTCGGTACAGATACTTTGGGCAGAGATTTGCTTGTAAGATGTATGATTGGTGCTAGAATATCTCTTTTAATTGGTATAGTATCAGCTACTTTAGTTGTAATAATAGGTATAGTTTACGGCTCTATATCAGGATACTTCGGAGGACTTGCTGATAGTATTATGATGCGTATAGTTGATATAATAAGTGCTGTACCTACACTTTTAGTAGTTGTATTATTATCAGTTGTTCTTAAAGCTCCTATGGATAAGTTATTTTTACAGAATGAATCATTAAGAGGAATAGGACTTTTAGGGCCTGGACTTTTCAGTATATTTATAGTTATATCTTTGCTTTATTGGACTAATATGGCTAGAATGACTAGAGGGCAGATTTTAGCATTAAAAGGACAGGAATTTGTAACTGCAGCTAGGGCTTTGGGTACTCCTCATAGCAGGATAATTTTTAAACATTTAATACCTAATGCTATGGGAGCAATAATAGTATCAGCTATGGTTCAGATACCTAATGCTATATTCGTTGAGGCATTTTTGAGTTTCTTAGGATTAGGAGTTAGCGCTCCTATGGTTTCTCTTGGATCATTAACTTCAAATGCTGTAAGCGGAGTTTATTCTTATCCTTATCAGCTTCTTTTTCCTGCTGCTTTGATAAGTGTTATAATACTTTGCTTTAATTTGGTTGGTGATGGTTTGAGGGATGCATTAGACCCTAGAATGAAGAATAGATAATATAAATTGTGATATTGATGTATTATTGATATACAATTTTTATTAGCAATAACATTATAAAAATTGAGAGCGTCCGATAAGTTTACTTGTCGGACACTATTGCCGAAGGCATGCATAGCAGGCGAACAATTTTTATTAGCAATAAAGGAAAATTGAGTAATGGAAAATAATCATTTATTAGAAGTTAAAAATTTAAGCGTATCTTTCTTTACACCTCTTGGTGAAGTTAAAGCTGTTAATAATATTTCATATAAATTGGATAAATCAAAAGTATTGGGTATAGTAGGAGAATCAGGAAGCGGTAAAAGTGTATCTGCTTATTCTATTATGGGGCTTATTGAAGAACCTGGAAAGATTATAAATGGAGAGATACTTTTTGAAGGCACTGATTTAATTAAACTTTCAGAACATGAAAGAAAAAAAATAAGAGGTGACTTAATATCAATGATTTTCCAGGACCCTATGACTTGTCTTAATCCTGTATACACTATAGGCGATCAATTAATGGAAGCATTAACTACACATAGAAAAATAAGCAAAACAGATGCTATAGAGAGAATAGTTGAGCTTTTAACTTTGGTTGGTATAAATGAACCTAGAAGAAGAATAAAACAGTATCCTCATGAGCTTTCAGGAGGTATGCGTCAGCGTATAATGATAGCTATGGCATTAGCAGGAGATCCTAAAATACTTATAGCTGATGAGCCTACAACTGCATTAGATGTTACTATACAGGCACAGATACTTGAGCTTATAAAAGATATACAAAAAAAAATACAGATGGCTGTTATACTTATTACACATGACTTTGGTATTGTTGCAGATATGGCAGATGATATTATAGTTATGTACGGAGGAGGTATAGTTGAAAGAGGAACAGTATTTGATATATTTGAACGTCCTAAACATCCTTATACTTTGGGACTTTTGAAATCCCTTCCTCGTATTGATATAAAACAAGATAGGCTTATTCCTATAGAAGGTACTCCTATTGATTTACTTAATATGAAGGCAGGATGTCCTTTCAGTACAAGATGTGAAGAATGTATGAAAGTATGTATTGATAATAAGCCTCCTATAACTGAATTTGAGAAGGGACATTTTTCAGCTTGCTGGCTTCATCAAATACCTAATTAATTAAATAAAAATAGCATTGTATAAAGAGAGTTATTATGACACCTTTAATAGAAATACAAGATTTGAAACAACATTTTAAGATAAAAGGCGGATTCTTCGGAAGAAATATACAAACTGTAAAGGCAGTTGACGGAGTAAGTTTTACTATAAATAAAGGAGAAACTTTTGGGCTTGTAGGAGAGTCTGGAAGCGGTAAAACTACATTAGGAAGAACTTTACTACATTTGTATAAACCTACCAGCGGAAAAATATTCTTTAATGGTGAAGAAGTTAATAAAGAAAATTATAGAAATTATGCTAAAAAAATGCAGATAATTTTCCAAGACCCTTATGCTTCATTAAATCCTCGTATGACAGTTGAAGATATAATAGGCGAGGCATTAGATGTGCATAAACTCTATTCTACTAAAGAAGAAAGAAGAGAAAAAGTAATAAATCTTCTTAAACTTGTAGGGCTTAATGCTGAGCAGGCACAGAGATATCCTCATGAATTTTCAGGCGGACAAAGACAGCGTATAGGTATAGCCAGAGCTTTAGCAGTTAATCCAGAGTTTATAGTATGCGATGAGCCTGTATCTGCATTAGATGTATCCATTCAGGCACAGATTATAAATATGCTTTATGATATGCAGCAAGATATGGGGCTTACATATCTTTTTATTGCTCATGATTTGGCTGTAGTTCGTCAGATATCAAAAAGAATAGCAGTTATGTATTTAGGTAATATTGTTGAGCTTACGGACAGCGAATCATTATATACAAAATCTTTGCATCCTTATACTCAGTCTTTGATTTCAGCAATACCTATATCAGAGCCTTCAGTTGCAAAGACAAAAAAACGTATAATACTTTCAGGTGAAATCCCTTCTCCAATAAATCCTCCTTCAGGATGTAAATTTAGAACTAGATGTCCTAAGGCAGAAGCTATTTGTGCAGAGAAAGCTCCAGAGTTTAGAGAGGTAGAAAGCGGACATTTTTGTGCTTGTCATTTAGTATGATTTTAGGTTGGGGATTATTTTGAAAAAATTAGATAAATATTTTATAATACCAATTATCTTGATATTGTCTTCTATATTTGCTAATTTATTTCTCGATTATTATACTATTCCTAAAAGATTTATAGGTACAGTACAAATAGATCAGCCTACACATTTTTATGACATGAAAAAATGGTATGAAAGCGGTAAAATTCCAACTACTAGTACTAGATTTATAGCTAGTAGAATTATAGATGATGAATTTAATACTCCAAGAGTACCTGGCGGGGCTTATTATATATTTTATACCTTATTCTATAAATTAGCTTCTGAAAGTTTATTAGGAGCTAAAATAATTAATCTTATATTTAATTTGATTATAATATCTATATTTCTATTTTGGTTTTATAAAAGATTTGGATTAACAATTGTATCTTTTATTGCACCATTGATTTTATGTAATGGTTATTTTATTATTTCTATAACAGATTTTTGGAATCCAACTTTATCTTTAATATTTAGTTTTTTATTATTTATATTTTTATTTGAATATATTAACGATGCACAAGAGGATAGTGAAAGAAAGAATATAGTGAAGATTTCAGCAATATTAATTTTTCCAATAATTGCTGTAATGGCTCAGGGACATTTTTTTGTTTTCTTTTCTTTAGTACCTACTATTATTATTTATTTAATTATTAAATATAAACGTACTCTTAAGTATATTAAATTCTTTTCTATAGGTGTATTTTTATCTTTTTTACAATATTTGCCTTATATTATATCTGAATTTCAAAGTAATTTTTCTAATTTGAATATGATTTTTGGAACACGTTCTGGATTTACTAAATTTCCTTTTCCTCAGCTTCAGGCATTATTAATATTTCCTACTAATGAAATGTCTTTTTTTTATGGTTCAAAATTTATTTCTATTGTAAAATTTTGGAATATGTATCCTATTAAATTTATTGGCATATTATTTTTATTTATTAGTATTATTTTTGCTTTAATATGTTTTTTCAGAGCTGTATATTTCTCTTTATCTAAAAAATATATAACTTATTCAAATAATGAAAAAACTATTATTGATATGATGAAAATATTTTTACTTTTTATACCTGTTTCAATAGTAGGTAATATATTTGCAGGACAATTTGCTAAAATACATTATTTATATCAAATGTTTTCTTTATCTTTTATTCCTATAATATTATTTTTTCTGCAAAAAGAAAATAAAATTAAGAATTTTTTATATATACCATTTATTTTAATTTTTATTAATATAATAGTTATGACTTTACAAATAACAACTTATATAAAAAATTATGAATTACATTTTGATTATAATAATGTAAAAACTATAATATCTGCCTTATATAATGATTCTAAAAATAAGGATATCAAAGTAGATTTAATTTATAATCCTAATTATAATTATTTATATAGAGATATTGCTAAAATATATTTTCCAGATATGATTTTCAATCAAGTTGATAATTCTACTAATTTCTATATAATTGTTGATATGGTATCATCATCACAAAAAACAGAAGATAGTATATCAAATTATATGAATTATATTAATACTAATTCTATTTTAATAACTAATAGTTCAAAATTATATCTATATAAATATATTGGTAATGAATCTTTTAGAAAACCTTAGTGTTGTTTTTGGTGTGTAGTTTATGAAAAAAATTTTCATTGTTTTTATTTTTATTTCTATTGTATCAGCAGTATTTATACATATTTATGCATTTAATAAAACGGCTATATATATAGATCCGATATATCATTTATATGACATGAAACAATATTATGAAACAAAGACTATACCCGTTGTGGGAAATAGGCTTATGAATCCTGATTATGTTACAGATAACACTAGTTATGCAAGGATACCTGGAGGCTTTTATTATATACTTTATTTATTTTGCTATACTTTGGGAGGAACATCTATTATAGGAGCAAGAATTATCTATATTATATTTTGTATGATTATACTTGCTTTATTTTTATTTTGGATATATAAGAGATTTTCTTTATATTTATGTGCTGTTTTGTCTGGATTGATACTAACTAATGGGTATGTTATATTTTCTTCAAATGATTTTTGGAATCCGAATATACCTTTAATGCTTTCTTTCATATTGTTTATAATGTTTTCTGAGTATGTATCAAATAATGATGAGAAGATAGTTTTTACATCTGCAATGTTTATTTTTCCTATAGAAGCTTTAATGGCTCAAGGGCATATTGCTGTATTTTTTTCTATTGTTCCTACTACTATTTTTTATCTTATTTTTAGATATAAAAGAACATTAAAATATCTTAAATCACATTTGCTTGGAGTTTTTATAGCTTTTTTAACATATTTACCTTATCTAGTTTCAGAAATTAAAAATGGATTTTTAAATACTAATTTAATGCTTAATATGCAAAGTAGTTCAAGTTTTAAAGGTTTGCCTCAAGTTTATTCAATATTAATTTTTCCTACTAATGAAATGTCAGTTTTATACGGCAGTAATTCTACACCTGTTAATTATTTTTGGTTCAATGAAAATACTTTTTTTATAGGTATGATATTTTTGGCTTTTACTGCTGTTATTTCTTTGGCAGCATTTGTATATGCTATAATATTTTTAATTAAATCAAGAAAAATTAAATTAGAAAATAATACTGCTGTTATCGAAAAAGAAGTATTTATATTTTATTTATTATTTATACCGGCTACATGTTTTACATTTTTTATATCTAAATCACTACCTGGTACATTTAGGTATTTATATGGAGTGTTTGCTTTTTCTTTTATACCAATAATAATATTGTTTAATGAATTATTGAAAGATAAAAAGAAAATATTATTAACTTCTATAATACTTCTTACATTAAATAGCATTAATATGGGATTTCTTCATATGACAAGATATTATAATTTATTTGAAGCTCCATATACAGAGAAAAAATTTAGAAATATATTGACGGCTATATCAAAAGATGCTGAAGGAAATTCTTTTAAGCTAATACTATATGATGATCATTATTTTGATAATATGCAAGTATCTTATTTTCCGAATTTAGAGTGGAATAGAGATGATAATTCAAAATTAACTTATTTTATATATTATGAAATAGATAATATAAGATTAAAAACAACTGGTAAAAATAAACATTATGATGATATATTAAATAATTTGCCTAATGATGCTGAGCTTATTGCTGGTGATGATAAATTAAGAGTTTACAGATATATTGAACAATAATATAGTAATTATTATTTTAATAAATTAAATACTTTTTATTTTAAAATTGCATATATAATTAATTTTTTGTTGACAATACTTTATTATGAAATATAATTCCATAAATAAATAACATACTAAGGTTAGGTACAATGAAAAAGTATATTTTTATAGTTTTTATTATTTCTGTTTTTATATTCTCATGTTCAAACAAGTCTAATATTGAAGATAATGCGGTATATGTGAATTTAGGTGCTGAGCCTAAAACTATAGATCCTGCTTTGAATATAACATTGCAGGGTTCTACATATGTAACTCATTTATTTGAATGTTTAACTACGAAGTATAAAGATATTGCCATTCAGCCTGGAGCAGCAGAGAGCTGGGATATATCTGAAGACGGACTTACATATATTTTTCATTTAAGAACTAATGGTAAATGGTCTGACGGAAAACCTTTAACTGCGCATGATTTTGAATATTCATGGAAGAGAGTAGTTGACCCTGATACTGCAAGTGAACCTAGTTATTTATTTGAACCTATACTTAACTTTTCTAATGTTAATGGCGGATATATGCCTGTTGATGAATTTGGAATAAAGGCTATAGATGATTATACTTTAGAGGTAAAATTAGAATATCCTACAGCTTATTTTTTGGAGCTTGTGAACTTGCCTGTATTTTCACCGGTAAGAAAGGATATGGTAGAAAAAGATCCTGATAATTGGACTAGAAATCCTAAAACTTGTATAGGTAACGGAGCTTTTGCTTTATATGAAAGAAAACCTGATCAAAGTATTACAGTTATAAAAAATACTAATTATTGGGCAGCTGATACTATAGTTGCTGAAAAAATTAAATTTGTTCTTATGGATAATCCTAATTCTGCAGTGGCTGGAGTGAAAGAAGGCTCTTTACATTTTTCAGATCAATTCCCTTATCAGGATATAGATACTTTGAGAGAAGAAGGCTATATTGATACTGCTACTAGAATAGGTACTCAGTATTATGCTTTAAATACTACTAATGAAACTTTAAAAGATAAAAGAGTAAGAAAGGCATTATCTCTTGCAATAGATAGAAACTATATAGTAGAAAATGTTTTGAAATCAGGAAAACCTGCTGGGGCATTAGTTCCTTGGGGGGTTACAGATGTTGAAGGATATTTCAGAGATAATGCTGGTGAATATATAAGCACAAATAAAGAAGATTATAAAAAGAATGTAGAAGAAGCTCAGAGATTAATGGCTGAGGCAGGCTATCCTAATGGAGAAGGTTTCCCTGTATTAGAGTTCTTCCTTACTTTCAGTAATGATATACCTATGTTTGAAGCTGTGCAGAATATGTGGAAAGTTAATCTTGGAATAGATGTTAAACTTACTCAGATGGAATTCGCTCCATTTATTCATGCATTTAGAACAGAAAGAAATTATACTATGGCCGCAGCAAGCTGGACAGGAAGTTATAATGATCCTACTACTTTTTTAGGTATGTTTGTAAGCTATTCATATAAAAATCACTCTCTATTTACTAATAAAGCATTTGATGATGCAATAATTGCAGCTTCAAGAACTATAGATCAGAATATTAGAATGAGAGAATTACATAAGGCTGAAAAAATATTGATAGAAGATGAGGCTGTTATAATACCTATAGCATATTTCGAACCTGCTGTATTAAAAAGTCCGAATTTGAAAGATGTATTTTATATACCTTTTGCTCAGTATAAATTTTCATATTCCTATTTAGAAAAATAAATATTGATTTATGATAAAAATTGTATATCATGTAGTATATGTGGAAATTATATTACTTAGGAATCATTTATTATGGAAGACATTTTTATAGGAAAATTAATTAAAGAATTGCATACTACTTTGGATAATAGATTCAATAGGTTTTTAGATAGACATAAATTAACTTCTTCTCAAATGGATATATTAATGTTTCTTTATCATAATGAAGAGAAAATAATTAATCAAAGAGATATAGAAAATTTTTTGGGTTTAAGTAATCCTACAATAGCAGGTACTTTATATCGTCTTGAAAAAAAGGGATTTATAAAAAGAAAGATAAGCTCTGAAGATAAGAGGTATAAAGAAATATATCTTACTCAAAAAAGCAAGAAATTAAAAGAGATTGTATTTGAAGATATTAGGAGAAATAATGAAACTATGTTTTCTAATATGACAGATGAGGAAAAAGAAACTTTAGTATTCATAATAAAAAAACTTCTTAGCAATATACAAGATAAGGATAATCCTTTTAACTAGTTTTATAGAATTATAAAAAATAAGTTATGATTGGAATAGAAGTTGATAAAAAAGCTAAAAGAATATTATTCAATTATTTCTGGAAAAATGGCTGGATAGATGATAGCAAAATGCATATAAATGAAGAAGATTTTTTATATGCAAAAGAAAAAGGCTTGATGTTTGACTTTTCAAAAGAAATTATTAAATATGATGAGCTTATAAAAAATATATCTAATCTTATAAAAGAAATAGATTTTAATGATACAGTAAAAGCTTTTTTATGCAGTTTATCATCTAGGGCAATTCATTTAAGAAGTTTTGTATCTAGTTATTATTTAGGTCAAAAAATAATTTCTTATGATTTTTCAAAAAATGAAAATATAGAAAATGAATTTTATAAAAAATATAATATCATTGTAGATGATTTTAAGTTAGAACATCAAAATGTTTATAATTTTGAGAAATATAAATGGGGCGGAGTGAGACTTGAACAATTATCTTATATTTATTTTGATTTAAGAGAGTTCAGTAAAATTGATTTTGAGTTTAATCCTACAAAAGAAGATATAAATATTTTTAATGCTATATTAGAAAAGATATATTCTTATAATATAAAAAATGATTCTGCAAACAAAATGCAAAAAGTATTAAAAGATATATTAAAATCCTCAAAATATGAAAGAATTATTCTTTTAGAAATACTTGCATATTTAGATATTTTAGAAGCAAAAGAAGAAAGGGACTACAGAGATACTGAATTATCAGAAAAGTTAATGAATTGGAGAGGCGGAGACTCCTATAGTAAAATTAATGCTCAAAATATATTCGGCAATTATTTACCTATTTAATTTATATACATTATTGGCATTACAAAGCATACAAATACAGAAAATACTAAATATACATATACAAACATTATAGGCTTATTATCTATTACTATATTTAATGTATTATTATCCTCTCTATTTTGAAATGAACTTATAAAAGATTTAATAGTATTTAAAGAAATCAATATTAAATGTATAAAGAATATTATATTCAAAATTATTAATGTTAATTTATTAGGAGTAAGTCCGTAATTTACTATTCTATATATAGTTGCTGTGATAGTGAGTATATCAAAAAGCAATGCAAATATTGGCACTATCAGATACATTGCTTTTATAAATATATTTGATTTATTCTCCATTCTTGTAAACATTAAATTAATTATAGTTAATGATAGAATTATATTATATAATATATATACTAATCTATTATTGTATGGTCTTGATTCATAAGGAAGTATAAGAAACATCATTATAAATATAGTAAATAGGTTAATCACTAAAATGAATCTTGAAATATACATTGATATTATAGATTTAGTATTATTATATATTTTGTATGCTATAAATGGTACGAATCCATACAAAAATATTATAAGACATATAACAATCTTTGCTATTGTAAATCCAATATCTGTTGATGATGAAAATAATGCTGCTATAGAAAATCCAACTATAAAAAGTGCATAAAATAATATAGCCAAAATTGTACTGCTTCCCGTATTAAGTATTAAAAACCATGTAAAAGTATCTCCGAATGAAGTAAAAAAGTCAGATATAGAATCAGTATCTGTTACATTAAATGAATTGTATGAAAGCATCATTATTACAAAAAATATAATATTAAAAAATATAATTCTATTCATTAATATTTGAAAATCTGGAGTATCGGTGGGAGGCATATAAACATAATTAAAAAATATATTAGAAAAACTTGCAATCAAAGATATAAATAAAAATGATAAAAATGTAATTAAAATAAGTTTTTTATTTAAATTATTTAAATGAAAAACTATAGTAAAACAAAATAGATAAAAACTAATAAAGAAATGCATATTTAAAAATATTGGGAGTATATAGTTTTCGTCTATATTTTTTAATGTAATTATATAAATACATGCAGGAATAGTTGATATTGCTGATATTAATATATATTGTAATGTTTTTAAATAATTTTTCTTTTTTATATTATTTTGAGTAGTTAAATTATTATTATTATTCATTTCATAAACTCCGTAATTTGACTAATAATATATATCATAAACAAAAAAAATCAATGTAAATAATACAATGCTTTTTATTGAAAAAACTCTTTTTTTATATTAAACTTAATTAATTATAAAATATTGGGATTTGCAATTATGTATAATGATATAGAAAATTATTTTTATGAGTTTTATAAAAAGTTTGAGAAAGATTCTGTATTAATGGCATTAGATTTTAATATTGATAATATGTTATCAAAAAATTCTAAATTATATACTATAGATAAAAGTTATAAAGTAATAAAAAATGATATAACAAATATTTTGTCAGGGTATTCATTCAATGATAATTTATTAGTTCATAATGGAAAATTGTATAATAAATCGGAAATAAATGATAATAAGGAATATATAAATAAATTGATAGATGAAGCATTCAATAAAAATATATTGTACGGCATACCTTCATATTTTGTAGATAATACTAAAAAAATTAATAAGGCATTATTTTTGGATAGAGATGGAGTATTAATTGAGGATGTTGGATATATAGGAACTACCGACAGAGTAAAAATAAATTCAGATTTTATTGATATAGTTAAATATGCAAAAGATAATGGATATATCACAATAGTAACAACAAATCAGGCAGGAGTATCATATAATTATTATACCAATGAAGATGTAGATAATGTTCATAAATACATATATGATGAATATAAAAATAAAGGTGCAATTGTAGATGATTTTTATTATTGTCCTTATCATATTAAAGGGCATGTTGAGCCTTATAACATAGTTTCTATGCTGAGAAAACCTGAATGCGGGATGCATTTGCTTGCTTCAAAGAAATATAATATAGATTTACTTAATTCTTTTATGATAGGCGATAGAGATACTGATATTGTAAAAATACCTTATCTTCGTACATTATTAGTTGCAACAGATGTTTATGATATAGAGAACAAAGAAAATATAGTAAAAATAGATGATATATACAATATTCTTAGATAAAAATTATTTGTATGAATAAAGTTCGATTGTAGTAAATTTAAATTGTATTAAGCAAATTATAGAACAATTTTATCTTTATTAAATTAATAGTAAATTATCCTCTATTTGAACTAATAATGGCTTACTGCTGTATTTCAGGTATTTCATTATTTTTTAATCTTTCAATAAAGCTTCTTAAATCGTTTTTGCTGCCTTGATTATTATTAACTTTTCCTCTTTCAATGATTCTCTTAGTACCAAGACTTACTATTGTTTGTATATCCAAAATGAAGCTTACAGTACCATCACCCAAAACAGTAGCACCAGCTAAACCTTCAGATTTTGTTATATTATCTTTAAGAGTCTTAATAACTATATCCTGTTCACCTATTAGGTTATTAACAAGAAGTGCCACTTTTTTACCTTCAGAAGAAAGTATAACAGCATAATAAGATTTTATATTGTTGTATCTTGAAGGAAGTCTGAATAATTCTTTTATGCTAAGTACATTGATAACATCATCCCTAACTTTAATAACTTCTATTCCTTCCAATTCCTGAATATCTTTAACATCTATTTTTACAGTTTCCAATATACTGTTAATAGGAACTGCATAATATTCTTTTTCAGCATCAACTATAAGTGCTTGAATAATAGCAACAGTAAGAGGAATTCTTAGGAAGAAAGTAGAACCTTTTCCCCATTCTGTTTCTATACCTACAGTACCATTGATTTTTTCTAAACTTTTCTTAACAACGTCCATACCAACACCCCTTCCGGATACATTGGTAATTTTAGCAGCTGTAGAGAAACCAGGAGCAAATATATATTCAAGCATTTGTCTTTCAGAAAGTTTTGCATCAGCAGATACAAGTCCTTTTTTGACAGCACTTTCAAATATTTTCTGAGGTATCATTCCTTTACCATCATCAGATATTTTAATAATAATCAAGTTACCTTCATGCGAAGCACTTAAAACAACTGTACCTGTTCTAGGTTTTCCTGCTTTTTCTCTTTCATCAGGATGTTCTATACCATGGTCCATAGCATTTCTTATGATGTGAACTAATGGGTCAACTAATACTTCAATAACGGATTTATCTAATTCAGTTTCCTCTCCGTACATTTCCAATTTAACTTCTTTACCCAAATCTCTTGATAAGTCCCTTATAAGACGAGGGAATCTATTGAATGTCTGAGCTATAGGAAGCATCCTAATTTTCATTACAGTTTCCTGTAATTCATTTGTTACCCTTGTAAGAAGCTGATAAGAGTTTCTGAATCTGTCCAATGTATTTTTAAACTCTTCTTCCATTTTTACAAATTCATTTAATTTATTATTGAATCCGTCAATATATGTATTTCTAATTTCTTTAGCTTCTTTTTTCTGCAAATGCTCTTCAAATTTTCTAAGTATCTGAACAATGCTGTCTCTGTAATATCTTTTAACTTCATTGATGCCGGTACCTATAATTTTTTGATATGAAGTAAGGTCATCATCATACTGTATATATGAACTTTTATTTGTTACAAGCTCTCCAACCTGGTTCATCATAGCATCAATTCTATCACTTTCAACCCTTAAGAAAGAGCTTTGTCTTTCTACTTTATGATCTTTACCGCCTTTACCAGCATCAGGTTTTTTAGCAGCACCTGAAGAAGCAGGAGTTGCCTTTTGAGCTTCTTTTTGTTTTTTCTCTTGAAGGAATTTCTCATATTCTTCAAGTATTATTTCTTCTATTGATATTTCTTTAGTAACATCAGGTAAAGTAATAGCATCTATTATAGTTTGATCTTCTTTAATAGCAGCGAGTATATAAGTTACATGTTCATAAAATTCATCACCTTCCAAAGCTTCAAGAGGAGGTATACTTCCCATTATTTCGCCTACATCTTTCAATGCAACGAATACTTGAACCCCGCCTACAGTTCTCATAGGACTCTCAGGATCAAAACTAACATGAACTAACTTAGTTTTTACATTTTCTTCTACATTATCCCTTATTATTCCAAGTAAATCGCTGTCATTTGGAAGAAGTTCATATTTATTAACTTTCTTTTCTGCTTCAGAGGCAGCAGGAGCATTTCCTGATGGAGCAGCTGCAGCAGGAGCATCTCCGGAAGATGGAGCAGGACCTTGTCCTAATTTCATATTTTTGAAATCTTCTAATTTTTTTATTTCTGCTTCTATATCTCCGGAATATTCGCTTTCTTCACTTGCAGTATTAATAAGGTCTTTTAATATATCTATACCTTTTAAAAGCACATCTATGGTAGCATCATCTACTTCAATTTTATTATTTCTTATTAAATCTAATAAGTCCTCAAATCTATGGGCATATTTTTGTGTTTCAACGAGTTCTACAGCACCGGCACTTCCTTTTAAAGTATGAACGGCCCTAAATATTTCCTGTATTGCATCAACATTGTTTCTTTCATTATCCAAAATAAGAATATTTTGTTCAAGTCTATCCAGCATTTCAAATGCTTCTTCAAAGAAATCTTTAAGCAGACTTTTTATATAATCATCCATTTATACGCCCCATAAAATTGAAAATCTTATTATATATTATCGTAAAAACCTAAAAATATCTATAGCAAATAATATTTTGCTTGAAAATATAATAATTTATTATATGATAAAAACAGTTAAATGTCTACTTTTTTATTTTAAAGGAGTGTAAAAATGAAAATATGTATAGTAGGTACAGGTTATGTTGGACTTATTACAGGTGCTTGTTTGGCAGAAATGGGTAATTATGTTATATGTGTTGATAATGATCAAGAAAAATTAAAAAAATTAAAAAATGGTATTACTCCTTTATATGAACCTGGATTGGAAGAACTTATAGTGGCAAATGTTTCTGAGGGAAGATTGGAATTTACAGATGATTTGGATTATGCTGTAAAAAAATCCATAGCATGTTTTATTGCTGTTGGTACTCCTTCAGGCGATGATGGAAGCTGTGATTTGAGCTTCGTACTTTCTGTAGCTAATGATATTGGAAAATCAATGAATGGATATAAGGTTATAGTAGATAAATCAACTGTACCTGTTGGAACTCATAAATTAGTAGAAGATGAAATAAAAAAACATTACAGCGGTGAATTTGATGTGGTTTCTAATCCTGAATTTTTAAAGCAAGGTGCTGCTGTAGATGACTTTTTAAAGCCTGACAGAGTAGTTATAGGTTCAAACTCAGAAAAAGCAATAGATATAATGAGAGATATTTATAATCCTTTTACTAGAACAGGAAATCCTATAATAATAATGGATGTTCGCTCTGCTGAAATGACTAAATATGCTGCTAATGCTTTTCTTGCTACTAAAATATCCTTTGCCAATGAAATAGCTAATATATGTGAAAAAGTTGGTGCTAATGCTGATTTGGTTAGAATTGGTATGTCAAGCGATAAGAGAATAGGAAATCAGTTTTTATTTCATGGTTTAGGATATGGCGGAAGCTGTTTCCCAAAAGATGTGCAGGCTTTAATAAAAACTGCTTCTGATTATGGTATAGATTCTGATTTGCTTAAAGCTACTCATCAAGTTAATGTTAATCAAAGAAAAATTTTTGTTAATAAGATTTTAAAATACTATAATAATGATATTAAAGGTAAAACTTTTGGTTTATGGGGATTAGCATTTAAACCTAGAACTAATGATATGAGAGAAGCTCCTGCCATCACTATAATAAATATGCTTTTAGATTCTGGTGCTAAAATAAGAGCTTATGACCCTAAGGCTTTTGATAATGCCAAGTCTATATTCGGTGATAAAATATATTATGCTGAAAATTCTTATGATGCTTTAAAAGATGCTGATGCTTTGATTTTAGTTACAGAATGGAATGAGTTTAGAAGACCTAGCTTTGATAAAATAAAAGAGTTATTAAAAGAACCTGTTATATTTGACGGCAGAAATCAATATGATAAGAAAAGAATGGCAGAAAGAGGTATTAAATACTTTTCATTAGGTGTTGCTGATAATTAATATATGATATATTTTACATCAGATACTCATTTTTTTTATATGTCTGCAAGCAGGAAAAAATTATTTAATGATTATAATGCTATGCATAACTGTTTGATAAATAAATGGAATGAAAAAATAGGTAAAGAAGATGATGTATATATAGTTGGTGATTTTTCTAATGAGATAGGATATTTAAAAACTACTGAGTTATTAAAATCATTAAATGGAAATAAATATCTTATAAAAGGAAATAATGATAATTTTTTAGATAATAATAAATTTGATAGAAAATTATTTAAGTTTATAAAAGATTATTATAT
Organism: Brachyspira hyodysenteriae ATCC 27164; assembly: GCF_001676785.2. Classification (NCBI taxonomy): domain Bacteria; kingdom Pseudomonadati; phylum Spirochaetota; class Spirochaetia; order Brachyspirales; family Brachyspiraceae; genus Brachyspira; species Brachyspira hyodysenteriae. Next base: position 797,944 of record NZ_CP015910.2, read on the forward strand.
TTTGGATATAAAAAGATATAGTACAATTATAAAAAAAATAGTATTATTTCATTATCCTATATTAGAATGGGAAGGATATTATAATAATACTATGTTAATACATGGACACTGGCATAAAGATAAAAAATATCATAGATTGGCATTTAATGTAGCATGCGATATTCATGATTTTAGCCCATTGTCTATTAATGAAATATTAGAAATGGTGCTTAATGAATAATTACAAAGATATACTATTAAACAGACTTCATACTACTATAAATCATAAAAATGAAATAGAGAATGACTGTATTAAATTTTTAAGTTATGATATTACTATTGAGCCTAAAATAGTGCAGATTGAAAAGAAGAAAAGTATATTATGTACTGTTTATTTTTATGTTAAAGCTCCTCTTTTTGATAATGTTTTTTTTGAATCTTCATCAAGTATAGCTTCAGATGAATATAAGGCTATAGAGCTTTCCTCTGATAACTTTGTATATTGTGCTTTACAAGGCATATTAGATTTTCTTTCAGGTATGCATCATCATGATATAGAAACTTCTATGCTTGGCAATAAAAAGATTTTTACAGTATGCGAAAGTCCTATATTAGGTTTAGGAAATATAGATAATAATATAAGCGATAAAGAAGATTTTTATAATGATTATATTGGATTTGATGAAAAAAACGGATATGCTAGTTTTTTATGGAATTGTATATATAAAGAAGTTCCTTTTATACTTCCAAATAATAGGGTGAGTTTTATAAAGACTTATGCTGCCAAAATGCCTAATGATGATATTATAGTTGAATGTACTATAAATAATATTCAAAATAAAATATTAGAAAACTGTGTTCAAAATGAGATTATTAAATGGGATAATAATGGAGAGTTCTTTTCTATAAAGCAGTTTTTCTTTATACTTCAATCGGATACTACTTATATTAAATATCATTATACAAAAGAAGAGATTGAATATTTTGTTATGGAGTATGTGCTTGAGTTTGAGAAATGTGATTTTGATTATGATGAATTTATAAAAAATATCAAAAACGTAATATCTGATAATAATATAAGAGAGGAGATAATAAATTTCATTCCAGAAATATGTGCTGAATATGCTTTTAAAGATGTTGTTTTTAATGATAGGGTAGATGTTAATATAGGAAATAATCATTATAATATATTGAAAACTCAATTTACAAGTTATAAATATGTTGAAGATTCATTGATAGACGGATTTTCAAATAAAATTTTTAAAAAAGAAACTTTTAACGAATTAGTTCATATAAGCAACTCTTATAATATAATATACGAGTCTATGCAAAATGATAATAATATAAAAATGAATGATATATTTGTTTCTGTAGCTTTTAATTTTACAGATGAATATAAATTTATATAAAAATTATAATATATTATCTATATTGTCTTTTATTGAGTTATTAATAGAGTTTATACTGTCAAAGCAATTTTCTAATCTATAAAATATATATGAATCTGTTTTTATAACATTTCTTTTATTTTCTTCGCTGTTAAAATCATTAATTTCATTTTTGAATAATTTGGCAGTGTTTTCTAAAGTGCTTGAAATATTTTCAACAAATATTAATATATTATGTCTATCTTCCGGTCTATTATATTTTTTCATAAGATTTATTAATTGTTCTGCTTCCACTATAAATTTTCTATTACTTTCTATTAATGAGTCAGTTATAGGAGTACCTTTGTATCTTGTTTGATTTTTTTCATGTATTATAATATTGTTTTTTATCATATAAGCTTTTAATAATATTTCGTATAGATATTGAGATGTAGTTTCATTATTTATAGCTTTTCTCATTTGATTTATTATTATAGTATCTATTTCTATCAGTTCGCTTATTTTATCAACCATTCCCTTATGGCTTTCAGTTCTTATTATAAAATGATCGAATACCCATACAATAGAAAGTGCTATTATTATAAATCCTACTCTTGATGAAGCTGACATCAATTTAGGCATATACGGAAATGATGATATTAATGCTGAGATTGTACCATATATTTTTTTTAAAAAGTCATTAATAGAGGCAAGAGATAATATGAAGCATACTCCTATAGCAGGAATAATCATGTCATAAGGTATATATTTAAAGAAAACTGAAAAAATAAATACACCTATAAAATTTCCTAAAACATTTATTTTTAAATTATGTTTTTGTTCTTCATAAAATGGATATAGCATTATATATGACAATATAGGAAGCCAATAACCTCTTATTGCTATTCCTTCAGGAAGGAAATATCTAACAGTAAATGATATACACATTATGATGCCCATTTTTAGCGAGAATCTGAAATGGCATTTATTTATATTAAATTCTTTTCTTAATCTTATAAATTTTAAATTGAATAATCTTGTTATTTCAAATTCATCTTTCTTATTTTCAAACATATTGGATAATATATTTTTTAATTTCATAATGGTATATACCCATTCATAATTACTTTTTTCATTGCTTAAAGAATAATTGTCATTAAAGTAGTCTATATCATTTATTACATTATTATATTCTTTTTCATGCTTTGATATATCTTTTTTTAATAGATTGGATATTTTTTCTAGTATTTTTGAAAGCTCTATAAAATATTCTGAATCTTGATCTGTAAAATTAGCGATATTCTGATGTTCTTTATCTATTAAAATATTTATTTCTTCCAAAAATAAAACAAGCTGGAAATGATTAATATTTCTATTATTCATAGTATTATGTCTTTTTAATGTGTCTACATATATTGCTGAAGTATATCCGTTAATAATAGGAAATAGATCATCTTTTTTATTTAATGAGCAGGTTTTATTATATAGTGATGATATTTTCTTATTTATAGCCTCTATTCCCTTGCAGGCTAAATTATTAGAAACTTTATGTTTTGTAAGTAATCTATTTAATACTAAAAATATAAATATTATGAGTAAAGCCGTTAATATAGCTTCCATTCTTAAATGTATATCTGATATTGGTATATTATAGGCTTGTAGAAGAACATAAGCAAAACCATATATGAAATAATTTCTAGGTACAAAATCATCTGAAAGCAAGTATACTATAGAGAATGGAACTATAAAATTGAGTGTTATAGTAAAAAATAGATTTTGTTCTGCTATGGTAGCTAAAAATCCTAATAAAAGTATTCTAAAAGCTACAGTAGGAAAATTTTCTATTGTGAAGCTTTGACGCATTAAAGCACATATAAATATAGAAATTACACCTATAGTGGCATTTTCTCTTCCAAATAGGTTAGTAGATAATACCATTATGAAAAGTCCTACTAATACGCTTGGCAGAAAATCTAAGGCTCTTTTTATAAATGCAATCAATATTTCTTTTTGCTTTTGATAAAAATTTTTATTTTTAAAAAACATTGGAATTAATTTGTATTTTTTTATTATATTTATAATACAAGACTATATTACAAATAAAAAATAGTCAATAAAAAATTATATAATTTTTCATTATTGCCGATATTAAAAATGAGATATCATATCTTAATTTTAGGGGGATTAGATTATGCCGCCAGTAATCATAGAACATGAAGAATATCCTTCTGTGGTTGTTATAGAATATAACAGCATATACAGAAATGAATTACAAAATTTTATACATAATATCAAAATCAAAGATAATAAGGAAGAGGTTTTTGTTGAGCCATATTTCAATAAAATTCTTCACACAAATAATACTAATATAGGGCTTTTAACTATAGATGGAAGAATTAACGGATATTATTATATAAATAAAGATTGTGTATTAAAATATATATATATGAATTATCCATATAGAAGAAATGGCTTTGCTAAACTGCTTTTAACTCATGCAATAAAAGCTAATCCAAATATACAGTTTGAGAAGAATGCTAATCAGGCCTATACTAGACTTATAAGTTCTCCTATATTTGAAGATGTACTTAAAGGTAACTCTTCAGGAGCATTCGATAATGGCGGAGGATCAATGGATACATTTGAAGATCTCAGCGGCGGCGGAAGTAAAGAAGGGGAGCTTACTCTATTTTAATTTTGAAAAGATTTTTATATGTAAATATAATATTGATCATATTCTTGATTGTATCCTGTGCTCATAATGCAGTTTCTATATCTGAAGAGCCTATAATAGAAGAAAAGATTAAAGTTTATCATCTTATAAGTATGCATCCTGCTATGAATATAACCATTAGTATAGATGATAATAAAATATACGGTAAATCAGCTATAAATGATTATTGGGCTAATTGCAAAATTGAAGGTGAAGGAATATCAATAGATATGATAAAAACTACTAGAAAAACAGATAATGCTGAAAAAAGAAGAGTAGAAGGCGATTATCTTTCAATACTTCAAACAGCATATTCAATTAAAATAGATGGAAATAAACTTATAATATATACAAGGTTTATAGATGAACCTCTTATCTATGAAGAAATAGAATATTAAAGAAATGAAAATTAAAAAGGCTGTACTTAATAATAATAAGTACAGCCTTTCTTTTTATATATTAGCTGTATATTAAACCAGCAATATATCTTACAAACTCAGCTATTAAAAAGATCATTACTATGAAACCCAAGAATATCCAAGATTTCAAAGTTCTTTTTCTAGTTTCCTTTTTATTAAATTCTCTCCTAAAAGGATCGTTATTATCATATTCCATAATAAAACCCTATCACACTTTTTTCAAATACTTTTGTGTATCAACTGCAACAGCAGCAATTATGATAGCACCCTTAATTATGTATTGCATATATGGTGAAATACCAACGAATGTCATACCATAGTTAATAACTTGGAATATTAATACACCAGATACAATACCTATAATAGAACCGATACCGCCAGAGAAAGAAACTCCTCCTACAACGCAGGCAGCAATAGCATCAAGCTCATAACCATTACCTAAGTTGTTAGTAGCAGAACCAACACGAGCAACTTCTAATGAACCAGCTATACCATATAAAGCACCAGCCATAGTATAAACTATCATAAGAGTAAGAGGAATATTTACACCAGAAACAGCAGCAGCTTCAGGGTTGCCTCCAACAGCAAATATATTTTTACCTAATTTAGTTTTATTCCAAATAACCCACATTATAGCAGTTATTATGATAGCAAATATAATTAGGTATGAAATAGTATAGTTTCCTATTTTTATACCTCCCAAAGCAAGATTACTAAATCTAGGATCAAGTCCTCCAATAGGCTGAGCACCATAAGGAGGTCTATCAAAATAAGTACTAGTTACACCATAAAGTATAAGCTGCATACCTAAAGTGGCAATAAATGGAGTTACATAAAGTTTAGAAATAATGAATCCATTTATAAATCCGAATACCATAAGTATAAGCATAACTAAAAGTATAGGGAGTATAACCGGAAGCATAGGTAAATCAGGATACATTCTAGTAGGGTTAGAAGGAGATTGTAAAAGTGAAGCACTTACAACAGCAGCAAGTCCTACAGCTCTACCAGCACCTAAGTCGTTACCTTGAGTTACAAGAAGTGTTCCAATACCTACAGCTATTATCATACGAGTAGAAGCCTGAGCAAATATATTTAAGAAGTTACTTAATTTGAAGAAACTAGGGTCTTTAATGATAATACCTATAAGTATTACGAGTAATGCTGCAAATATAGCATTGTTTAATATAAATGATTTAATAGTTTTAATGTTTATTTTATTTTTATCCATGATCCTTCCTTTTGATTAAAATTATAAATATTTAGCAGACAATGCCATGATTTCTTCTTGATTAGTATTTTTAGTTTCAACAATACCAGCCACTCTTCCATTACTCATAACCATGATTCTGTCAGTGATACCGAGTAATTCAGGCATTTCAGAACTAACCACTATTACAGCTTTTCCAACAGTAGCTAAATCTATAATAAGTCTGTATATATCATATTTAGCACCAACATCAATACCTCTTGTAGGCTCATCAAGCATCAATATATCAGGTTTACTTAAAAGCCATCTTCCTAATATAACTTTCTGCTGGTTTCCTCCAGATAATGTTTGTATAGCTGTTTTTTCAGAAGGAGTTTTTACCTGCATGCTGTCTATAACCCATTTTGTATCTTCCTGCATCTTTTTATTATCCAAGAATCCAAATTTATTTTTGTAATGGTCTATATTAGCTATAGTAGAATTAAAATTGATAGATAGCATACCGAATATGCCTGTTTGTCTTCTTTCTTCGGTAACCAAAGCGAATCCATTTTTTATAGCTTTTCTTGTAGAAGAATTGTTAACCTCTTGAGCCATTTTAAATACATGACCTGAAGATAAAGTTCTCATACCGAATATACTTTCTAGTACTTCAGTTCTTTTTGCTCCAACAAGTCCTGCAATACCAAATACTTCTCCTTTTCTTACACTAAAGTTAACTTCTTTAAGAGAAGGCTGATAAAATGCAGTAAAATCTTTTATTTCTAAAATATCCTCTCCAGGAACATTTGTTTTTTCAGGGAAACGATTAGTTAAATCTCTTCCTACCATCTGTTTAATAATCATATCAGTAGTTAATTCTTTAGATGGGGTAGTAGCAACATATTTACCGTCTCTCATTATAGTAACTTCATCAGATATTTGAAGTATTTCTTCCATCTTGTGAGATATATAGATCATACCTACGCCTCTGCTTTGAAGTTTTCTAATGATTTTAAATAATTTAGCAACTTCTTTCTCTGTAAGCGAACTTGTAGGCTCATCTAATACCAATATTTTAGAATTATATGAAACTGCTTTTGCTATCTCTACCATTTGCATTTCAGATACAGATAATGTAGATACTTTTGTTCTAGGATCCAGAGGTATTTCTAAATCATCAAAAATTGCCTTAGTATCATCATACATCTTTTTTTCATCAATAATAACGCCGTATTTGGTAGGATATTTTCCAAGCCATATATTATCTTGTATATTTCTTTGTCTAACTTGGTTAAGTTCTTGGTGCACCATAGCTACACCATTATTCAAAGCTTGTTTGGGTGATATAAAGTTTACTTCTTTACCATCTAAGAATATATGTCCTTCATCTTTACGGTATATACCGAACAAACATTTCATCAAAGTAGATTTTCCAGCACCATTTTCACCCATAAGAGCAACTACTTCGCCCTCTCTTACGGTTAGCTGTACATCATCTAATGCTTTAACACCCGGAAAAGACTTTGAAATACCTTTCATTTCAAGAACAATTTTTTTATTATCCATATATTAAAACCTTTATTTTTCAAACTCTGCTAATATAAAATAAATTTAGATATTAGATAATTAACAAATAAGGGATATTAAAAGATTAATATCCCTTTTTCATTAAAAATTAATTATTATTTATAAGCTTCTTCAGCAACGTTTATATTGTCTTTAGTTATAGGTACATAAGGAACGCGAACTGCTTTAACTTCGTCTAAAGTCCAAGTAGTACCATCTAATGGATCTTTTCCAGCAGCAACGTTTAAAGTAATATCAACTAGAGCTTGAGATTGTCCAACTGGGTCATTAAGAACAGAACCTACTACAGTTCCTTTTTTGATTTCATTGATCATATCAGGAATAGCATCAACACCTACTATAGGTATGAATTTAGTAGTATCGCCTTCTTTGTTATATCCTAAAGCTTGTACTGCCTGTAAAGCACCTAAAGCCATAGCGTCATTGTTACAGAAGATATATTCAAGTTTGTCGCCATATTTCTGTATCCAAGCATCAACTATATCTTTAGCTTTTGCAGTGTCCCACATAGCTGTTTGTTCTTCTAATTTTTCTACTTTAAGACCGTTGTTAGTAACGTATAAAGTAACATGGCTAGTTCTAGCTTCAGCATCTGGGTGTCATGGTTCGCCTTTTAATAAAGCGTATTGTATAATTCCGTCACCGTTTTTGTCCCAAGCTGGATTAGCTTTCCAAGTATCTACAACGATTTTACCTTGCATGTCGCCTGATTCTTCAGGAGTAGTTCCTACATACCAAGTTTTGTCATAGCTAGCCATAGCTTCAGCACTAGGCTGTTTATTGAAGAATACTACAGGTATATTTTTAGTTTTAGCTTTATCTATGATAGTTTGAGCAGCTTGAGGGTCTACCAAGTTAATAGCTAATGCTTTTGAATCTTTTTGTATCATAACATCAACTTGGTCATTTTGCTGAGCTTGGTTGTTTTGAGAGTCATTGATTATCAAATTTGCTTTTCCGCTAATTCTAGTTTCAATGTTTCTTCTGTAGAAAGACATAAAGTTATCATCGTAACGGTAAATTGTTACTCCGATAGTTGGACCATCAGTAGTTGTTGTGGATGATGAAGAAGATCCGCCTCCGCAAGATACTACGAAAAGTGAAGACATTATGAATAATGCCGCCATAACAATAAATGACTTTTTCATATTAGAAAACTCCTTAAATTAATTAATATTCTCTTAGTTAATTAGTATATAAATTTATTTTCTTAAATCAAGTAAAATCACTTTTTTTGATTTTTGGATATTTATATAAGACTATTATTTTAATATTTATATGATTTTATGTAAACTTTTTGACTTTTATCTAGAAATTCATCAATTTAATGATTAAAAATTTATTATTTTTTTATTTTTATAATAAAATTATTTTTATTTTTTATCATAAAAAAGGTAAGATATTAAAATTATCAATATCTTACCTTCGTATAAATATTTGTGATTTAAAATTTAAATTATCAATATTTATTTATATGCTTCAGCGGACTCATCTATGTTTTCTAAAGTAATTGCTCTATAAGGAACTCTTACAGCTTTTACATCATCTAATTTGTATTCTGTGCCGTTTAATACATCTTTTCCGCTTGCTACATTAAGAACCATATCAACTATAGCTTTTGCCTGATCTTTAGGGCTTTGTAAAACTGTACCTACTACAGTTCCTTTTTTTATTTCTTCGATAACTTCAGGAATAGCATCAACTCCTACTATAGGTATAAATTTATTGCTGTCTCCTATGTTATATCCCTGTTTTTGTATAGATTTTAATGCTCCTAAGGCCATAGCATCGTTATTAGAGAATATGAACTCTATATCATTTCCGTATTTTTCTATCCAAGAATCAGTAGCTGTTTGAGCTTGAAGTATATCCCAATTTGCTGTCTGTTCATCTAATTGTTCTATATTGATGCCGTTATCTGTTAAAACAGCCTTTATTCTTTCAGTTCTAGCTTCAGCATCTGGGTGTCCTGCTTCTCCTTTTAATAAAACATACTGAATTTTTCCATCTCCATTTTTATCCCAAGCAGGGTTTGATGTCCAAGCCTTAACTACTATATCACCTTGTATATTTCCGGATTCTTCACTCAATGTACCTACATACCATGCTTTATCATAAAGCATCATATCTTCTTTACTAGGTTCTTTATTGAAAAATATTACAGGTATTCCTGTAGGCTTTATTTTATTGATCATAAAGCTAGCTGATGCAGGATCTACCAAATTAATTGCTAATGCATCAACTTCTCTTTGAATAGCTGCATCTACCTGATCATTTTGCTTAACCTGATCATTTTCTGAGTCATTCATTACAAATTTTGCTTTTCCATTTAACATAGTTTCAATATTTCTTCTCATAAATGAAATAAAGTTGTCATCATATCTGTAAATAGTGATTCCAACTTCTATCTCATCATTAGATTTTGAAGAATTGCCGCAGCTAATTAATGATATAAACAATAAAACTGATGAAATAATAACTATTGCTTTATTCATAAAAAACTCCAATTTTTTATATAATAATATCCTAGTTTATTAAAAAAAAATATATAAGTCAAATTAAATTATGAAAAAATATAATTTATTTGTATATTTTTATTGCTGTATCCAAATTATATTTAGTTATAGGTATATATGGTATAACAATATATTTTTCATTATAATAACTAATATGTAAACCATCTAAAGGAGATTTTCCACCTATTATATTACTAGAAACAGAGCATAAAGTTTCAGCCTGTATTTTAGGGTTTTGCATAACAGTAGCAAATATTCCATAATTATTTATTGCTTCTAAGCATTCAGGTATACCATCTATTCCAACTATAGGTACATAATTGAGCATTCTGCTGCTGTTATTATATCCGATTTCTTTTAAAGCATCCAATGCTCCTAATGCAATATAATCGTTATTGCATATAATATATTCTATTTTTTTACCATATTTTAATATTAAACTTTTCATTATCCTTGTTGATTCATCTCTTTTACCCATAGTAGAAATTTCAGCTAATATATCTAATTTGATATTATTAGAAGATATGTATTTTTTCATATACTCAGTTCTTTTTACGGTATCATTATCATTCAAATCGCCTTTTAATATAATACATTGTATTTTACCGTCTTCATTTTTATCCCAATTCATTCTATCTTTCCAGCTTTCTGCTATTATTCTGCCCTGAGCATATCCTGCTTCTTCACTTATTCCCCCAATATACCAAACTTTATCATAAGTTTTCATAACTTCTAAGCCAGGTTCTCTATTAAAAAATATTACAGGTTTATTATTTATGCTTATTTTGTCTAATACTTTTTGAGCTTGAGTTTTATCTACCAAATTTATTGCTAATAGATTAACATTCTTTTGTAAGAACATATCTATCTGTCCGTTTTGAGTTGATTGACTATTATAAGAGTCTACCATAAGCAGGGAAGTATTTCTATTTATATTTTTTTCTATATATTGCTTTAAAAATTTCATGTAGCTGTCATCATATCTGTAAAGTGCCACACCTATAGAATTTGTTTTTCTTTGTGTATACAATAATACAGAAGATGATAATAATATTAATAATAAAATAATAAATCTTTTCATTTATATATACTCCTAATAATGACTTTTAAATTATAGTAAAATAGTTTTTATTGTCAAGTTTATAAATATTCAAATATGATTTTTATATTATGAAAGTTTGTTTTTTATACTAGTTTTATATAAAAAATATAAAACTTTTTTAGTTATTATAAAATATAATTTTATATTTTTTTATTTTTGAAAATGATTTATAATGAACAAAACAATAAAATATAATGGATTTTAATGATATGAATAAAGTAGAAGTAAGAATACAAAATGATTCAATTATCAGTTATGATATTTTAGTTCAAAAGGGATTAATAAAAGATACTGGTAAATTAGTAAAAAATATACTAAGAGGAAAAAGAGCTTTAATAGTTACAGATGACATAGTAGATAAACTTTATACTAATATAGTAAAAGAAAGTTTAGAAAAAGAAGATATTATCACTTCTGTATGCGTTCTTCCAAACGGAGAGCCTAATAAAAATATAGAAAGCATTAATAATATATTTTCATCATTGGCAAAAAATGAATTAAGCCGCAAAGATATAGTAATAGCATTAGGAGGCGGAGTAATAGGAGATATGGCAGGATATGCTGCTGCTGTTTGGATGAGGGGTATAGATTTTGTACAGATTCCTACCACATTACTTGCATGCGTAGATTCTTCTGTTGGAGGAAAGACAGGTATTAATATAAAAGAAGGAAAAAATTTAGTAGGTGCTTTTCATAGTCCTAAACTAGTTATAATAGACAGTGATACTTTATTAAGCCTTCCTAAAAGAGAGTTTAATGAAGGAATGGCTGAAGTTATAAAGCATGCATTTTTATTTGATGAAGCACTTTTAGAATTGATAGAGGCACATATTCATAATAATAAGAATTTGGATATGGATTTTATATTAAAGAGAAACTGCGAATTAAAAGCTCATATTGTACAAATAGATTATAAAGAAAAGAAAGAAAGAATGTTTTTAAACTTCGGACATACTATAGGGCATAGTGTTGAGAATGCTGCTGGTTATGGGGTATTGCTTCATGGAGAGGCTGTTGCTATAGGTATGATTTTTGCTATAGAGTATGGTATTCGAAAAGGTATAACTAAAGACAAAAATATATTAGAAAGAGCTAAAAATGTATTAAGCAAATTTTCTCTTCCAATATCAATACCTGATAACATTAATTTAAAAGACTCAATTAAACTCGATAAAAAAAGAAGCGATGATAAAATCAATTTTGTATTTTTAGAATCTATTGGAAAACCTTATGTTGAAAAAGTGAGTATTGATGATATTTTAAATGAATAAATTTGCTGTGGTACTTATGCTTTTTATTGTTATGCTGATATTATGTGAGTCTAATACAAAATAAAAGCAGCAGATTCCGCTTCAGTTGATATAAAAGATAATAGTTACAGTCTAACTTTTCAGATAGATCCTAACACAGGAAAATTGTCATCACCTGAATATTTCTTTGATCATGACAATGTTATGATGAATGATATTGGTAATATTATGAGTATTATAATTAATAAATAATTAAGAGGCATTAACTTTTTTATAAGCTAATGCCTCTTTTTTGTTTTAGGATTTATTTAAACTCATGCTTTCAATAATGTTTCACCCAAAGACTTACATTCATCAACTGCATTATCATCTGGAGCAAGATTAGCAATTAGTCCGTCTTTTACTAAAGAAGCACCTGAACTGCTTACATCATCTTGCCAGTTTCTCATCCATTCTCCGTCGCCCCAATCGTAAGAGCCGAATAATGCAACTTTTTTACCTGATAAACTTCCTCTTATAGAATCATAGAAAGGCTGAAATTCTGATTCTTCTAAAACTTCAGCTCCCATAGCAGGACATCCTAAAGCTAATTTTGAATAGTTATTTATATTTGCTGCATCAAAACTAGATACATCAAAAATATCAGCTTCTCCTCCTGCATTTTCTACTCCTTTTTTTACATTCTGAGCCATAGTTTCTGTATTACCAGTACCGCTCCAATATATTACTGCTATTTTATTACTCATATTATTACCTCCAATCTATATAATAATTATTAATTTTGAATATACATTTTGTAATCGTCCATTATTTCTAATATGCCCTTGCCGTTTAAAAATGTATTTATATAAAAACTTCTGCATTCATTATATCTATTGAATGTTTTTATAGCTTCATTTTTATTATGATACACTTTCCAATATCCTGTATGCAGGCTGTTTTTGCCGTAATTATTTATAAAGCCGTATATGTCCATAAGAGGATACCCCAAAAATATTCCTATCTCATGAGGAAAATCTTTATTGTTTTGCATTCTATATCTCAATAGTTCTATACACTTATACACATTTTTAGCTTCATATCCGTAATTCTCTAAAAAATCGAAAACATCATCATTCAAAATATATTCTTCAAGCCTTTTTTTATTATAAACATAAACTATAACTTTATTATCATAGTCTTTTATTATAGATACATTTATATTACGGCTGTTTAATATTTTATTGTATGATGCAGCTTTTTTGTAAACCTCCCTTTTAGAGCTGTATTGATATGTAAATATATTGGCTATCTTTATGCCTGACAGAGCAGGTGCACAGTGATTTATAATTAACTCATCAAAACTATATTCTTTCATTGTTAGAGTATTCTAACATATATTTTAGAATTGTCAATACTTTTGTTGGTATATTCTAACTTTTTTATTAATAAATTCTATTTGATTATTTTTATATGATATTTAGAATTATTTAAATAGATAAAAAAATTATATTAAATATTTTACATTATTATCATTTATGCAATTATAATAGTTAATATATTTAATAAAAAATAGACATTATTTATTTTTTAATAATTGATTTTTTTAATTTTTTGTTATAATATATATACATTCAATTTTTAGACTTTATATATTCTCTTTAATACTTTTATATATTTAATCTTTAACCTGTAAAGAATTTTATTTAAAAATAAAGGAGTTTATTATGGCAGAAAAACAAATACTCAATTTTGAAGCCGAAACTAAACAGATATTAAATTTGATGGTGCATTCTATATACACCCATAAAGAAATATTTTTAAGAGAACTTATATCAAATGCAAGCGATGCTTTGGATAAAGCAAGATTTGAATCTATAACAAACACAGATAAATATACAGATATAGATAATTTAAGAATAAAAATAGAAGTAGATGAGCAAAATAGAACATTAACTATAAAAGATAACGGAATCGGTATGACTAGAGAAGATGTTATCAATAATATAGGTTCTATTGCAAGAAGCGGTACTAAAGCATTTTTAGAAAAAATACAAAAGGATAAAGAAGCATCAAAAGAAAGCGGAATAGATTTAATAGGGCAATTCGGAGTAGGTTTTTATTCAGCATTTATGGTTGCTGATGATATTATATTGGAAACAAAGCATGTTGATAGTGAAAAAGGTGTTCGTTGGGAGAGTAATGGAGACGGTTCTTATTCTATAGAAGATATTGATAAACAAGACAGAGGAACTACTATTACATTAAAATTAAAAGGAAAAGATGAGAAATTAGAAGAAGACGGTTTTGTTGATGATGATTACTGCAACAGATACACTTTAGAGAGTTTAATACACAAATATTCAAACTATGTTCATTATCCTATAGTAATGGATATGCCTATACCTAAGAAGGACGAAAAAGAAGTTCAGCAATATGAAGAAAAAACTATTAACTCTATGATTAGTATATGGCAGAAGTCAAAAAGCGATGTTAAGCCCGAAGAGTATAATGAGTTTTATAAAGAGCATTTCCATGATTATGCAGCACCTTTTGAAGTTATACATACAAAGGCTGAAGGTACTATAGAATATACAGCACTTTTATTCATACCTTCAAGGGCTCCTTTCAATTTCTTACATCCGGATTTTGAAAGAGGATTAGAGCTTTATTCTAGAAATGTATTTATAATGAGCAAGTGTAAAGATTTGCTTCCTGAATATTTAAAATTCGTAAGAGGTTTGGTTGATTCTCCTGACTTCTCTTTAAATATTTCAAGGGAGATTTTACAGCATAGTACTCAATTAAAAAGAATAGCTTCTAATGTTGAGAAGAAAATTTTAGATGCTTTAGAAAATATACTTAAAAATGACAGAAAGAGATATGAGAAATTCTTTAAAGAGTTCGGTGAGTCTATAAAAATAGGCATATATTCAGATTTTGATAAAAAAGATAAATTAGCTAATCTTTTATTATTCCAATCTTCAAATACAGCTGATGATGAGTATACAACATTAGCAGAATATAAGTCAAGAATGAAAGAGGGACAGGAGTTTATATATTATGCTGCTGCTAAGGATAAATCTGCTATAGAAAAACTTCCTCATATGGAAGGTATGAAGGATAAAGGATATGAAGTTCTTTATTTCACTGACAGAGTAGATGAATTTATGATTACTATGATGAAAGAGTTTGATGGTACTAAACTTCATTCTATACTTCAGGCTGATAATAGTGATTCTGAAAACAAAGATGAAAATAAAGAGTCAGCTAATAAAGATATACTCAATGCCATAAAAGATGTATTAGGTGCGGACAGAGTTGCTGAGGTAAGAGAAACTAACAGACTTAAAGAAAGTGTTGTATGTTTATCTAATAAAGAAGATTCTATCAGCTTTAATATGGCTAAAGTTCTTGCTGAAACAGGTAATAATATGTTTGGAATGAAGCCTGAAAGAGTATTAGAGATTAATACTTCTCATGATGTTTTCAAAGCTATGGAAAAAGAATATCAGGCTAATAAAGTTTCAGATATGTTTAAAGAGTATAGCGAGCTTTTATATGATGAGGCATGCATACTTGAAGGACTTCCTCTTGAAGATCCTAAACTATTTGCTAGCAGAATGAGTAAATTAATGCTTAAATAATAATTAATTAAAATACTAATAATTATAAAAAGGGCTGTATTAAAAATGCAGTCCTTTTTATTTAAATTTTTAAACCTAAATAAAACTTGGGCGGGTATACTTTTATTTGTAAATGAAGTTTAAAATATGTATGCAAATCAAAAAAACTATGGTGCGTGGTATATAGATAGATTTTTAAAGAAATGGGATATATGAAGTTATTTTTTAATAAATTTATGTTTTAATACTTTATTTAACTATTTTTAAAATTCAAAGCCATATATAATATATCAAAATTGTTTATTCATATATTTGCGGTAAGGTATATATTGAAATCAGGTTTATATTTTAATTTAAAATTTGAATTTTAAGATATTATAAATGATTTTTTAATCATCAAATTTCTGTCCTAGAAGCTGACCGCTGCTTGAATCTATATAAAGCTCCATCATATTATTTAATTTTACTTCGTATAGATTCCATTTCTTTTTTATTTTTGTTATTACTGTATTAGGGTAAGTTTTTGAAACAGTATTTGCTACAAGCTGAGGCAGTATATTAGAAGGCAGGGCAGTATAATTTCCATCTATTTCTTTTAATTCTCCGTTTCTAAAGAATTCTATTTCAACCCCATTATCCAATGCAATTTCATATTTTTTTCTATCCATTTCAGCATACATTATAGAAGAATTTGGAAAAAATGTGTTTATAAATTGCAGTATATTATTTGGAAGCTGATTAGGTGCTATATATACGTCAGCATATACACTAATTACTAAAATTAAAAATAAAAGTATTGTTTTTTTTATCATATATCCCCTTAAAATTAATCTGGTACTTTTTGACCTATTAACATTCCTGCAAAATCTATGAATATATTTATGTAATTATCTAAGCTTATTACATACATATTCCATCTTTTCTTTATTTTTATAATTGCGGCATCAGGATTTGTCTTTTTAACAGTGTTTAATACTTTCTTATCTATAAAATTTATAGGTATAGGAGATGAATTTCCGCTTACCTCCTGCCAATATCCGTCTAAATCAAAATGTATTACTATATCATCATTAAATGTAACTTCATAAAATTCGCTTGTTTTATATACATTTATTATATCATCATAATTAAAATAGTCATTGATAAAATTTACTGACTTTTCAGGAAGCAGATTATTGTATGGAAATAAAGTCATACAAATAAGAATAAATAATAATACGTTTTCTAATTTTCTGTTCATTTTTCTTTAATTTAAGATTATATTACAAATATAACAAAAATTGCATAAATATCAATAAAAAATAATTAATTAAAAAATAAAAATAAAACTAGTAATTAATGCAAAATAATATAAAATATCATAGAGTATAATTTGTTAATGGAATAGTATATGATAGTAGATTTAAAAAAATATTCTTTAATAGATTGGCAGCAAATAAAGGATAATATTGATAGCATAAAAGATATGCAGTTAGATATTATTGTTATTAATGAAGATGGTATACTGAGTGTTATACCTTATGAAAAGATAGAAGATGTTTTATTTCCATTAGATGGCTCAGAATATATTAAAAGATCTTCTATATATATAGATAAATCTTTGATTTCTATAATAGGTAAGCAATTGACCATAGATTTAAATAAACAGCATGCTGATATACATGATGTTAATATTTTTTATTCACTATATAAAAACTGCAGATTTGAAACGGATAAGGATTATTATAATAATCATTTCAATGAATTAATATCTATAAGAAATATAGAAAGAATAGATTATTTAAAAGAATTATTTAACAAATTAAAATTATTTACCACTCAAAATAAAGTGGATTTAGAATTAGCAAAATTAATAGGAAATATTTTAACTGATATAGGTATAATAGAAAGATTAAATTTAATATATCATTTAAATTATATAAAACAAAATAATATATCAGATTTAAAAAACTATCAAAATGTTAAGAAAGATGATCTTCTTTTTGCAGATATTATAGGTACTATAGTTAATATATTAGAAAAAGAATATAGTGATGCATATATATTTAGTAATATTTCATCGTTTAAAGATGATAATGTAATATGTCATAGCAATAGGGTATTTGTTATGATGGTAGAGTTTTTATATTATTATAATGAAGAAATATCAAGAGGTGTAGCATCAAAATTAAGAGTAGATTATAAAAAGAAATATTATTCATACTATAATGAAATAGGAAAAAAATATAATTTACTTACTAAGGCTGACAGAATAGAGGATATATCGAAGGTAGGATTTAGAAAAATAGAACAGAATGAAATAAAATATTATGCAAGAGCTGCTTTTTGGCATGATATAGCACTTGTTGATGTACTTCATAATATTCCTATAGCTGCAAACAATGAAGGAGACAGTCATTCTATATTAGGATTTAATTTGCTTAAATACTGTATGGCTCAGAATGAATATACATATACTACAGTTGGACTTCATCATGAGTATTATGGAAATGGATACGGTACATTTACAAACATGTATAATAAGCAGTTTGCAAATAAGACTTATAATAATATAGAAAATATATTAACTTATGATGCTAATGATATTGAGAATTTAACAGCATTATCATATTTCCCTGCTAAGGCTTTAGAAATAATAGATTCTTATGATAGTTTATATACAAATGCTTATAAGAATAGCACAGGAAATATAGTTAATGAAGTTATAGCTTATATGTATGAAAATTTTTTGGGATATGATATAAAGATTGATCCTATAATTTTCTATATATTTATTAAATATTTAGAAAATGTAAAAAATGCAAGTATATTTGATTGTCCTTTATAATTAAATATTTATTATATACTTGACAATTTGTAAAAATCTTATATCCTAATAGTAATATTTTTTTGTTTTAGGGAAAGTAATTGTTAAAAAAAGATATTAATCAAGAGTATAAAGGACCTGTTAGCGTATATTTAAAGCAAATAGGTGAAATAAGAAGACTCACTAAAGAAGAGGAACTTGATTTATGGCAGCGTCTTGAAGTTTGCCGAAATGATAGAGCATTGTTAGAAAATAATGATGATGAAGAGTCTTTAAAGAAAATAGAAGAGATAGATAAAGAAATAGATTCCATACAGCATAAGCTTGTAAAATCAAATTTAAGGCTTGTTATAAGTATAGCTAAAAGATATTATAATAGCGGAGTACCTTTTATTGATATTATAGATGAGGGAAATATAGGGCTTATAGAGGCTGTAAAAAGATTTGAATATAAAAAAGGATTTAAATTTTCTACTTATGGTGTTTGGTGGATAAAGCAGAGTATAGTAAAAGAAATATCAAGCAAAAGACATATTATAAGATTTCCTATGCATATAGCAAGACTTATTAAAAAGAGTATACAAACATCAAAAACACTCACTCAGAAATTAGGAAGAGATCCTACAATAGATGAAATATCTAAAGAAATGAAAATAGATAGAAAGACTTTATCTTATATTATGATATTTACTCAGGATACTGCCAGTGTTGACTCTTTTTTCAGAAATTCAGATAATAATGATATGACTTCTATAATAGAAGATAAAAATTTCCCATCACCTCATCAAAAAGCATTTATGGATAGTTTGAGAGATACTTTAACAGAGGCGCTTAAATGCTTGGATGAAAAAGAGAGAACTGTTATTATATCAAGATATGGTTTATATGGAAAAGAGGCAAAAACTCTTGAAGATACAGGAAAAGAATTAAATATCACTAGAGAAAGAGTAAGACAGATTCAAATAAAAGCCATAAAGAAACTTGCAGGACTTAATTTATCTAAAGAATTAAAAAGCTTCTTATGGGATTAAATAATTTTCATTTCATAATTATATTTTTTTATTAAACAATTTATATTTTTACCGAAAAGTTAATATATAATAAAATATAATCATGGATGGGAATTTATGTCTAACGAAATGAAAGCAAAATTAAAACCTATAATTATAATAGTAATATTACTTGTAATTTTAGTTGCAGGTTTCTTTATTACTAAAAGCATATTGAGCAGTAATAATATACCTATTTTAGATTTCGGTGCTGCTGATACTAATGATATGCCGGCAGATACTTTAACAACAGATGATATATTCGGTGAGGATATAACTCCTGAAGAAAAAGATTTCTTAGCTACAAATAACACCATATTGTCAGATAATAATACGAATACAAAATCAACAAATAAAGATTCTTCTATAAATCTTACAGACAGCGGATTATATGAAGCTGGAAACAATCTTGATATACCAGATATACAGCCTCCTGCTACTAAACCAAATAATAGCAGTTCAGCTTATACTTATAATACTGAAAATACAGTTTTAGTAACAAGTTCTAATACTCTTAGACCTAATGATAATATGATGATGGATACAGCTTCTACTGGAACAAATGTAAGAATAAGCTCATTTATCATCAATTATAATGATAGATTTGTTGCTACTAGGACTAATCCTGTTTTAATAACTTTAGCTGTAAAATCTCCTGCTGAAGGAAAATATGCTAAAATTAGAGTATATGCTAGAAGAGTAGATAACAATTACAATATATTAAGCAGAGACTTAGTATTCTATTTGCCTAAAATATATGTATTGGACGGACAGGCTCAGACACAATTCTACTTTGCAGGAAGAACTTCTGCAAGCGGAAAGTATTTGCCTAAAGGAAGATACTTATTATATGCCGAAGCAGAAATTACAGATGCTAACGGCAGATCAATTGGAAAAACAGGAAGATATCCTGTTCCTCAATGGAATTATGTTGTAACATTACAATAAAAATATTTTGTTGTAATGCATTAAACTCCCCATTATTATAAAAAATATTGGGGAGTTTTTTATATAATTCTCATATGGATAATAGGAAAATTATTTCCTAGATCATCGTATTCATCTCTTTTATAATCTTTAAAACCCATATGTTTATAAAAGTTATATGCATTTGTATTTTGTTCATTTACAGATACTTCTTTAATATCATAATTTTCAATTGCATATTTTATTAATTCTTTTCCTATACCATTTCCTATTGCTTCAGGATCTAAAAAAAGCATTTCTAATTTTTTATTTTCTGTGCCCATAAAGCCTACAATATTATCTTCTATTTCAGCAATTATTAAATGCTTTATATCTATTAAATATTTTTTAACGTATTTGGATATATTTATAATATCATCTTCTTTTAAAAATAAATGAGTTGCTCTTACAGATTTTTCCCATAGTATATAGAGTTTATCTATTATTTCATAATCTCTATTTTTTGTTTCATATATTGTCATAATATAAAAGTCCTAATAAAAAAATATCTATGCAAATTAATTAAATTAACTTACATAGATAAAACATTTATTAATTATATATATTATTTCTAATTATTGGAAATTCTTTTCTATTAATTTTTCATAAGTACCATTTGTCATTACTTGAGAAAGTCCTGCATTAATTTTTTCTAAAAGAGCTGTATCTTCTTTTCTTAATGCAATTGCATAATTTTCTACTATAGCATCACTTTCTATTAATTTTATATCATCATTATATTTAGCAAAATTTTTGCAAGGTTCTTTATCAAATACAATAGCAGCGATTTTCTTTTCTTTTAATGCAAGTACAGCAGCAGCACCTGTATCAAATTTTTCATTATTTACTTCTTTGTTTTCTGTCATTATAGTATCACCTGTTGTACCTATAACCACACCTATATTTTTACCTGCTAAATCATCAAATGTTTTTATAGTATCATCATCTTTATGAACTAACATAACTTGGCTTGAAACATAATAAGGTTCTGAGAAATTAACAAACTGTTTTCTTTCTTCAGTAACAGTCATACCTGCTATTATAGCATCTATTTTTTTAGCCTGAAGTGCTGGTAAAAGTCCTTTAAACTGCATATGTGTGAACTCTACATTCAAACCAGATAATTTTGCCACTTCACTCATTATATCATAATCAAAGCCGCCTATTTTTCCATTACTGTCTAAATATCCAAAAGGCGGAAAGTCAACATCTATTCCAACATATATTTTTTTATTTTCAGTTTCTGTTGTTTTTGCTGAATTACCGCATGATACAATGAGCATTGAAGAAATAATCATTATTAATGTTAGTATTTTTTTCATTTTTACCCTCTTTATAAAATAATTTATAACTATTAATAGTATTACTATGTAATATAATATCATTAATAGTTATAAAAGTCAAGAATAAAATTAATAAAAATATAGTTATCATAATATTGATATAATGATTATTTAATTATATAATCATTATATGAAAGTTAACATATTTACAGAAAATTTAAATACTAAAATATACGGAAAAAATACTTTATTATTTGAATCATTAGAAAGTACAAATAAAAAAATGATAGAAGATTTAAATAATAAAGTGAAGCTGGAAGAGGGAAGTGTATATATAGCATTAGTGCAGACATCAGGAAAGGGAAGCTATGGTAATAAATGGGAATCTAATAATAATTTAGGTTTATGGTTTAGTGTTTTAGTTTACTCGCCATATAAAAAAGAGGCTTTAAGTTTTTTGCCTGGTATAGCTTTAAGTAAATGTTTGAGAGAGAAATATAATGTTGATGCTCATGTTAAATGGCCTAATGATGTTTTAGTAGGCAGTAAAAAGATATCAGGTACTCTTATACAAGTTACTCCTATTGAAAATATAAATGCATGTGTTATAGGAACGGGTGTTAATTTATATCAAAGAAAAGAAGATTTTGATTTGAGTATAAGAAATAAAGCTACTTCATTATATATTGAAACAGGAAAAAAAGTAGAATTGAGTGATTTTTATAAAAATTTGATTTATTATTTTGAAGATGTTTATACAGGAACTAAAAATCTATCAGAATATTTCAAAGAGTATAGCAAAATGATAGGCAGAACTATAAAAGCTATAAAAGATGATGCTGAAATATATGCTAAAGTAAAAGGAATAACAGAAGAAGGATATTTACAGGTTGAAGTTAATGGACAAGATGAAACTTGGATATCAAGAGCTTCTTTGGATATAGATACAAACTATTAAAAATAAATAAACGGAAGGTAATTATGAGAAAACCAATACCATATAAAAAACCAGAAGAGAAGAAACATATAAATAAAAAAAGTATATTTTTGCTTATCATATTTGAAATAATTATTATAGTGCTTTCAATAGTTACTACGGCTATAATATCATTATTATTCGGAATCAATCCTTATATAAGTGCGGGAATAAGTGCTGCTATACTTGTGGTATTTAGTGTATTTGTTGCTAAGGAGTTTTTATTTAGTATTAATAAGCGATAAGATAAAATCTATAAAAATACCTACCATATAATAAATGGGGTTTATTATGGTAGGCTTTTTAAGAAAACATATGATAAAAAATAAAAACAATCTATAATGTATAGTATACTATATATAGTTTTTGTCAATATTATTTTTTAAAATATTAAAAAAATAAATGATATAATTTTAAAAAAAGCATGTATTTATTTTACATATAATACAAATAAATAGCATGTTATATACTTATAATAGCATGTTATATAATTCTTACAAAGTTATTTCCTTCTTATTGCTTATCTTAAAGAATATAACAAGCGATATAATAGTTGTTAATGTAAGTATTGTAGAAAGTGCTGCTGCTGTTCCATAACTTGCTCTTATAAC
The DNA here is from genome assembly GCF_001676785.2 of Brachyspira hyodysenteriae ATCC 27164. NCBI lineage: Bacteria > Pseudomonadati > Spirochaetota > Spirochaetia > Brachyspirales > Brachyspiraceae > Brachyspira > Brachyspira hyodysenteriae. The sequence continues at coordinate 821,365 of NZ_CP015910.2, forward strand.
TTCCTGATAAATAGCCACAGACATAGTTCTTGATTTTGTTGTGTAAAGTATAACAGATGAGCTTAATTCGTTAATAACTGTTATCCAGCTTAATATAGCTCCAGATAATACACCTGAAAGCATTAATTTTGCCGTTATATAAAAGAAGGTTTTTATTTCCGAAGCTCCAAGACTTATAGAAGCCTCATCTACATTTTTATCTATTTGATAAAGTATTGCTGAGCTTGATCTCAAAGTATAAGGAAGCCTTCTTATTACCAATGATATAATAATTATTATAGAACTTCCAGTCAGTATTATAGGAGGTTTATTAAAGGCAGTTAAAAATGTTATTCCTAGTACGGAACCCGGTATTATATATGGAAACATTGATACTATATCTATTATATTGGTTAATATATTTTTTCTTCTGATTGTTATATATGCTGTTAGCATTCCTACAATTATTATTACTGATATTGTGATTATTCCATATATATATGTGTTTTTTATAGAAGAGGCTAGAGAACGAAATATTGTTTCATAGCTTTCAAAAGAAAATTGACTAGTAAAAACGGATCTGTTTGTCTTTAGAAATGAAGTATATATAACTGTAATTTGAGGAAGTATAGAAATCAAAACTAAAATATATATTATGCTATGAATCAATATAGATTTTATACCTTTTATATCTTTTGATTTTATACTGTTCATAGCGTTCATGGCATATGATCTTTTATTTACAATATATTTTTGAGATATAAACATTATAGTTGTAATTATTACCATTATAACGGACATTGAAGCGGAAAAGTTTGCATTGCTTCCTACTTCGCTTATGAACTCTGAATATATCATAGTAGGCATAGTTCTGTATCCTTCGCCTATAAGCATAGGAGTACCGAAATCAGCCAATGCATTCATAAATACAATGAGTCCTGCTGAAACTATAGTTGGTTTTATTAGTGGTATAGTTACAGTCATATTTCTCATAAAACTAGAAGCACCTAGATTTTCAGAAGCCTCTAAAAATATATTATCAATTTTTCCTAAAGCTCCGTAAACATACATAAATATAAATGGATACAGTTTTAAAGAAAAAACTAAAAGTATGCCATCAAAACCATATATAGTTGGTATATTTATACCTATATATGAAAAAAATCTGGTAATAACTCCATTTCTTCCAAGAAGCAGTATCCAAGAATATGCACCTATAAATGCCGGCGACATCATAGATATTATTATTAGAATTTCTATGATTCTTTTGCCTTTTAAATTATACATTTTCATACAGTAGGCTAAAGGAGTTCCTATTAATACAGCAAGTATAGTTACAGAAGTTGTTACTACAAAACTATTTATTAAAGTGCTGTAATAATATTTTTTGGTAAAGAATCTTATAAAATTATTTAATGTCCAAGCATCTGTTTTTATATCTTTAAAACTACTTAAAAATAATGAAAATAATGGATAAACTAAAAATAATGCAAAGACAAATGTCATTATTATAGTAATATATGTCCAAAAGTCCATTTTTTTTAATATAGTTTTTATTTTGTTTCTCATAATTATTTTCTCTTTTCACTGCTGATAATGATATTTACTTTATCATCAGGATTTTAGTAAGAAAATATATAGATATTTTTAAATACCTGCTGTAACTATATTTTTAAATTTCTCAAGCCAAGCTTCTTTATTTTTATCAACCATTTCTTCATCTTCTTTTATATCATTTATATTTTCAAGAGGCATAAGTATTTGAGAACCTTCTAAATTTTTTATTATTGCTCTTGTGAATAATTCATCATTGATAATTTTTTGGGCATCATAGCTTGTTACAAAATCTACAAACTTTTTGGCATTTTCTAAGTTTTTAGCATTTTTTATTATAGCCATAGAATGTGCTTTAGTTAGTACGCCTTCTTTCATATATATAACGTCTATAGGTGATCCTGTATGTATATAGTTTGCAGCTGCACTTTCAAATGTAAGCCCTACAGCATATTCATTATCAGCAACACCTTTATATACTGCTGAAGAACTGCTTAAAAGTTTTCCGTCTAAATTAGCATACAATTTTTCTACATAATCCCATCCGTTTTCTGGATTACCGTTGCCCATAGCATAAAGCATATTAACTAACTGTTCAAAAGATGATGATGAAGTAGTAGGATCATTAAATGCTATTTGTCCTTTTAAAGCAGGGTTAAGCAAATCAGCATATCCTTCTACTTTTATATCTTTTATTAAATTTGTATTTATTATTAATACGCTTGGACTTAGCATAAAGCCTGTTATGTATTTTTCTTTACTTCTGTAATCTTCGTATATGTTGTCATAATTTGTTGTAACATATTCTTGAAAAAGCTCTGAATTGTATTTTAGTATATTTTCATTAGCAGCAAAAAATATATCTCCTAGAGGATCATTTTTTTCAGCTTCTATTCTTTTTATTATTTCAGCAGTACCTGCTATGATAATTTCTACATTTATATCAGGATTTTTTTTACCAAATTCTTCTACAAGTCTGTCAATAAAAAATCTAGTTGCAGGAGTGTATATTACCAGACTATTTATATTTTCTTCTTTTTTGTTGTTAGAGCATGAAAGAATTGATATTATTAATAATAAAGATACTAGAAATATTTTAATTGTATTTTTCATATTTTTATCCTCGTTTTTATTTTTTATAATTTATCTGTAATTATATTTTTAAATTTTTCAAGCCAAGCTTCTTGATTTTCTTTCACAAAATTATCTATATATTCTAATTCTTCATTTGAAGTGATGGCATTTATATTTTTTATATCAACTAATATAGGAGATGCTCCTAAATCTTTTCTTACGGCTCTTGCATTAAGCTCATCATTCATTTTCTTTTGAGTATCAAAGCTAGTCATATAATCCAAAAACTTTTTAGCATTTTCCATATTTTTAGCATTTTTGATTATATATATTCCGGCAGGCTCCATTATAACGCCTTCTTTCATATATACTAATTTCACAGGAGATCCAGAAACAGCATAATTGGCAGCTGCATTCTCAAATGTAAGTCCTACAGTATATTCATTATCAGCAACACCTTTATATACAGCAGAAGAACCTGTGAGTAATTTTCCGTCTAAATTGTCGCATAATTTATCAATATATTCCCAGCCTTTATTGATATCATCTTTTCCCATTGTATACAATATAGTAACTAAATGTTTGAAAGATGATGAAGATGTAGATGGATCATTGAATGCTATTTTTCCTTTTAGTTTTTCATTAGTTAAATCAGAATAGCCTTCTATATTTATGTTGCCTACAAGATTAGTATTTACTATTAATACGCTTGGGCTAATCATAAATCTAGTCATTGTACCTTCTACGTTTTTATAGCTGTCTAGTATTTCATTTTCATTTGTTGTTGTGTAATTTTCAAATAAATCCTGATTGTTCTTTACCAAATTAATATTGGCTGCCATTAAAACATCGCATAAAGGATCATTTTTTTCTGTTTCTATTCTTTTTATTAATTCACCTGTTCCTGCGATTATTACTTCTACCTCTATATTTGGATTTTTGCTTTTGAAATCCTCTATTAAAGGATCTATAAAATCTCTTGAAGAAGGTGAATATATTACCAATGATGAAGTTTCAGATGTATTTTCATTTTTGCTGCATGAAAATAGCATTATAGAAATTATTAAAATTATAATTATTCTTGTAAAAGTACCAAAAAATCTCATAATTTTATCCCGCAATTAATTTTGCAATAAAATATATTATATTGTGTTTTTGTCAACAAAAAAATAAGCTTTTTAGTGCTATAAAGTGTAAATTAGTGCAAAAAGAGTTTACATAATAAAAAAATGCTAATAAAAGTTATCATAATATCGATAATTATGTTAACACTTTAACATTAGGATTATAATACATAATATGAAAAGCAAAATAGCTGAAAAAGCGTATACTCTCATAAAAAAGAAGAAATATAAAAAAGCAAAAGAGATGCTTCTTAATAATAAAGTGAGAATGTCTCATGATGCGGAAGCTCTTGCTATGCTTTCATTTGCTGATATATTTTTAAAAGATTTCTACGGTGCCGAAGAACTTTCAAGAAAGGCTCTTAGAGAGGATAATTTTTGCTTTAATGCTATGCTTGCAAAAGCTTATATTAGTTTGCATAATGGACATAGAGAAAATGCTTTAAGAGAGTATTTCAGAATATTAGATTTAGATCCTGAAAATAAAGTCGCTAAAGACAATATAGAAAGAATAAGATTTTTAACTAATAATGCTAGAGGCGATGAGATTAATCCAAGAGCATATTTACTTGGCAAGAAAAAATTATCAATGTCTAGATTTTTGGTGCTTATACCTATAGCATTCATACTCACATTTTTATCATACATAACAATAGACAGAGTTTATCCTAAAATAAGATATGTACTTCTTGATAAAGAGCAAAAAGAATTAAGAGAAAAACTTGAGAATGTATACTTATTTGAAGGATTGGAAGACGGCAAGATTCCAGAGAGTGCCAAGAGTCCCACATACTCACCACGTGAAGTAGCAGAGATGTTTGATAAGGCTAAAAACAATATGAGAAGTGCATCTGTTAATGAAGCTGTTATGATAATAAATGGTGCATTAAAGAGCGACATAAACGAATATTTAAAAGAGAGATTCAGAGTGCTTAAACAATTTGTAATAGCACCAGATTATAATATTTTTAGAGAGAGTCCTGACTATCTTACAGTAGTTGCAAATTACGACTTATACAATGGCGGATATGTGAAATGGAAAGCCGATGTAAACACTGTAGGTCAAACCAATATAGACGGCATACCAAAGAAAAGAGCAAGACTTTTGATTTATGACACAGCCGACAAGAACATTGCAGGCGTTGCTGATTTAATAGTAAATGTTACTGTAACATTAGAGCCTAAAAACTATATAGAAGTGTACGGTAAGATTTTGGGCTATGATGCCAAGCAGAAATCAATACAGCTCGAAGGTCAGATTATAAAGCATTTGCCTAAGAAGAAGTAAAAAACTATAATTGCATAATCATCAAAAAACTATATAATAAAAAAATCTTATAAATAGGATTTTATATGTCTAAATATGATTTTAATATTATTATAGAGCAAGATGAAGATGGAATGTATATAGCAACGGTTCCTGCATTAAAAAGCTGTTATACTCAGGCAAAATCGATAGATGAGCTATACATAAGAATAAAAGAAGTTATAGAGCTTTGTCTTGAAGTTGAAGAAGAACATAACTATTTGAAAGATAATTATAAATATAATAAACTCATAAAAGCTGACAAGGTAGAAGTTAGTATATGAGCAAATTGTCCATATGTGATTCAAAAACTATGATAAAAATTCTTATGTTATTAGGTTTCAAAGAATTAAGGCAAAAAGGAAGTCATAAATTTTTTATTAATGATAAAGGGCTTACTACTGTTATACCTGTTCATAATGAAGATTTAACAAGAGGTTTAATCAGAAAAATTTTAAAAGATATCAATATAACTATAGATGAATATGAGAAATTAAAAAAATCAATTTAATTATAAGAATCTCAAGCCCCTTTAGCAAATTTCCTAAACGCCTGAACAGTCTGCACCGAGCCGTACCAAAAAGCAATTTTACCTATAAAATAACTTATTGCTCTAATAATAGTATTGTCTTTGTATATATAACTTTCATTAGTTTTATCTAATATTATTTGATTAAAATTTGTAGGTGTTATATATGAAAGAAGTTCTTTTATAAAACTTTTATTATCAATATCTATAAGTATACTAAAAATATAGTTCTGAATAGGAATGAATAATATTAAATATGTAAACATTGAAATAAATATATATTTTGTAATCTTTGTATTATCACATAATGGTATAAAAAGAAATGAAATAAGTACAAATATAAAAATTGGTATATTATAAATATTATACGAAAGAGTAAAAAACACACTTGGAAAAAGAATAGTACAAATAAAAGCCTTAATCCAATTCTGCCCATTGTCGCTATATAAAGAACTTAATTCAATAGAAAGTATATCGCCGAAAGTTTTTAGATTTTTATTTTCTTTAAATTGCTCTTTTAATTCCTCTTTATGTAGTCTAGTTTCTTCTGCTTGATATTCTAATGCTTTTATATAATTAGATTTTTTTAATTCTTCATTTTTTAGTATTCTTGCAGTTTCAGAATTTAATATATTATAAAAATTACTATCTAAGTAATAAAGATTATCCATAATATATGTATTTTTAAGATTTATATTTTTTATATCTATATTTTTTAATATGATTTTTCCATTTATTCTTGTATTAAGAATAGATAATTTTTTGATACATATTTTATTTTTTTGTGAGTTATTAATTAGTGAAATTGAATATTTATCATCTGTAAATATAATACTATTAAAAATTAATTCTGTATTTTCATTAACATTAAAATTATATAATTCAAAATTATTTTCTAATTTTAAATAATGAAATATTACTTGAGAATAAAAAATAGTTCCATTAAAACTAAAGTATTTGAAATGATTATAATAATCTGGAAATTCTATATTTTTATTGAAATTAGCGTGATCAAAAAAAACTTTATTATTAAAATATGAACATAGAAGATTAACATCTCCATTAAATATGGTACATTTAAAAGAAGTTTTTTCATAAAATGAAGTTTGAAACAATTCTAAATCACAATTAAATACAGAATTATCAAAATAAACATAGTTATAGAAATTTGTATCTGAAAAATCTACATCTGAAAAAATACAATTATTAAATTTAGTAATATCATCAAATTTACAATGCCAAAAATTAACACCTGAATTAAATATTGTATTTGAAAAATTAACTGTTTTTTTAAAATTTGAACAAGAAAAATCTATAAATATGCTAAATTTAAATTTAGATAAATCAAAATATTTTTCAAAAATTAGAGTTGATAAATTTATGTAATCAAGATTTAAATATTCAATTTTTTCTATAGATAATAAATTTATAATTTTTCCTATATCAAAACTAAAGTTAACCTTAATAAATTTATCTAAAGTTACATTTATAGGATTTTTATAACCTATGTTCAAAACTAAATCTTTGTTTTCTACTTCATTAATATCAATATTTTTTTCTTTAGATATTTCTTTTTTTTGTTCATTTAAATCATAGATTAACCATTTTATTAATTCTTGTTCATTATTATATTCTTTAGGTTGTTCCATAAAAAACTCTTAAAAAATTTATGATTCAATTATAAACTAAATAATTAAATCATCAACAATATATAAGATAATTAAAAAATTCTAAACAAGGGCTAACAGCCCGCATGCTAATATAGATTAGTTTATATTTTTGAGGCTTGCTAGAAATATAAGGCTGTCCCTTAATGATGTAATTGTTTTTTGTTTCTTTTTTACAAAAAAGAAATGCCATTTTTTTGGTTCTTTTTTTGGGCAAGCAAAAAAAGAACGATAACAATTTGATTTACTTTAATAAAGTAAGTCATTCTTTCAAAAATCCATGCTCATACACCTTAACAGCAATCTTTTTAGCAAGAATATCGAGATTGAATTTAAGGTCGGCAAGTAAAGAGTTGTAAGTCTCATCTTTGGAAGTAGGATTCATACGCCCCTTATCGTTAAATTTTTGGAAAAACGCACGTATATCATAATATGACGCATTAACATTTATGAGATCGAAAGAATGATAATACTTCCATAGTGATAAACCAGCCTTAAAAACCGCCTTAGCCTCTTTAGAAAATTTCAAAGGCTTTGAAGATTTTGTATTGCTAGTAAATAAATCGCCTGAACTATTACTGCTCTTAATTTTGCCTGATAGGAAATCAGTCATGAAATGTGAAGAGAAAGAGTCTTTTGCATCAACTTCAGCTTCAGTGAACGGTATCCAGTGGTTTACAGTATCTTTACCAGATATATGATTTCTTGAATGGAACAAAGCGAAAGCAACACAGTCATTCTGAAACTCGGTGTCATCTTCCCAAGAGCTATTAGGATAAAAAAATTGGTCATTATGATTAATCCAAGTATGATCTATACAATGGCGAACAGATAATGCAATCATAACTTCTATTAGATTATTAGGAGATATATGTATTTTTTGATTATGCTGTGAATCGGATACATAATTAGCAATAAATACTAAATTTTGTTGTTGAAAATCAGCCCCACCTATATTTAACATTCCTAAATCTTGATAATCTCCTTGTGGTCTCAATTCTGAAATCCATTGAGAAAACATTTTTAAATTATCATATGCATAAAAATTTTTTTTGCTATAAATATTTGAATTTTCATTAATGATATCCAATTTTACATTTGTTATTTTTTGTTTTTTAGAGGTATCCCAAATTAAAAATCCTATAGGAAATTCTCCTTTTACATTATCAAATGTATTAGCTAATACAATAAATCCTTTTAAAAAGTTAGGCTGAAATATTTCTCTAAATTTTTTAAAATTAATAGAATTAATATATTTTAAAGTTGAAAAAGAAGCCAATATACAATTATTTATTTCTTTATAAGCTCTTATAAAAAAATGAGCAAAAAGTTCATTACTTGCCTTACTTAAAATTTCTTTGTATTTAAAATATGTATTATTTTCTGTTGTAACTTTATCTTTATGTTCTCCGCTTGATGACATTTTCTTTCTATTTCCAGATTCAGCGTAAGGAGGGTTGATATATATTACTAATTTCTTTCTTTTCTCTTCATCATCTATTATAGCTTTCAAGTCTTTAGGGAGTTTATCAAATTCATCATTCAAAAAATCGAATTGAAATATATGATTTTCAAGCAGGTTAGCTCCGTTCTTTACTCTCTCTTTCATTATTTCTACATCTGCCTTGTCTAAAGTAGAAGCCCAGATATTATATTTATTCGTAAGTCCTGCAAGCAAATTACCTGTACCTGCAGCACAGTCCCATATATAATATTCGTCCTGCCAATTCTCGCCCAATGCTTCTGCAATATATTCCTGACTCTTTTCAACCCATATCTGAGGTGTGAAAAATGAGCCTTTTCTCTCCCTTATATCCTGCGGTACTAATAAATCGCGTCTTTCTATTATATAATCCCAATATTCCTCTTTCGGCGGTCTTTGATATCTTTTCCAAAACTCATTATGTGCCTTCTGCTTATCATAAAAATGTGCTTCCTTACTTGAGGCTAATCCCATATCGTCTATTTTTCTGTCAAGCTCATAATGATCTTCTTTAAGTATTACATATAGTTTTTCTTTTAATGTTAAATTATTTTCGCTTAATAAATCCGCTAAATAAAAATCGGCATCTATTATACCGTATGTTTTAGCCTTGTCCCAATCTACAGATATAGATGTTTTTACAGCATTAAGCCATTTTGAATATATATTAACAAAATTATTCTTATCAATCTGCACTTTCGATAAAGAGTTTTTACCGGCTATAAAATTAACCCTTATAAACTCTTTTAATTCCGTATCATCATCATCAAATTTATAAATATAGCTTTCATTTTTCAAAGTATCTTCTACTAGATTATAAAGCTGTTTAAACTCTTTAGACTCATGATCTGAAGGCGTTACATTCCAATTAAAATCATTTTGATTAAATACATCAAGAACTTTATAATATTGAATAAAAGCTATTTTTTCTGCATCAAAAGCTCCCAAAAATGGGGGAGGCAAATGCTTATCAAAAACTCTTTTCTTTCCTATAGTAAGTATCAGCTGCACAAAAGATTCATAAATATCGTTTTTATTTCCTTTTTTAGCTTCCGCCCACAAAAAATATTCTGTTTCTTTTTTGTCTGCTTCTTTTTTAGGTGCAATACTGAAATCAATCTCTTCTATGATTTGAGTATTATCGAAAGAGTGAAAATAATCTCTTGCTACTTTATTTTTTAATTCTTCTTCTCTGATAGTTTTACTGTAAGACATAAGATTATAATAGTATAATTTATGTCGAAAGTCAATATTTTTGCACTGTTAAAATTACTCAAAAAAAGATAATTTTCTATTTGTGAATTTTTTATTATATAGTATAATATCTAAAGGACAAAGCTATATTTTAAAAGGAGTTTACAAATATGGTTACAGCTATTACTACTACTGACACAACTAATACTTATGTTACGTCAATAGGCGGGGTAAATATCACTGTCAGAAGCAATTTCTCTGACAAAACAGCTACTGTTGAAGTAGAGCCGAAAATTACGGGGGGTGCTTTAAATGTGCAAGGGTGATTTCCCCCTTATCGCATTTATATTATCGGTTCTTTAATTTAATACTTTAGTAAAGTTTTTGTTCAATTATTAAAAGTAATGGAGTTGTTCGTGGGAGACAGCTCCATTTTTTATGCTTGAATTATTGATATTTTTGTTTATACTTTTATATTATCTTATATATTTTCTATAGTTATATAAGATAAATTATAAAGGCGGAATTTATGAATAATAAATATAATGAAAATAAAAAATATGAAACTATAGTGCATTATATAATAAATAGCTGCGATGATATTAGAAAGCTTGGAAGTATTAAATTAAACAAAATACTTTTTTATTCTGATTGTGATATGTTTATCAGAAAAAATAAAACTATCACTAATGATAAATATATAAAAAGACAATATGGACCTGTTCCTAAAAAAATATTGACAATATTGTCAAATCTAGAAAAAAAGAAAAAAATTTCTATAAGAAAGCCTTCTCAAAATAGATTATATGATACAACATTATATTTTAGTTTGACTGATGATATGGATTTGGATATTTTAACAGCAGAAGAGGTTTCTATATTAGAACATTATTTAAAAATTATATCAAATAACTATACAGCTAAAGAAATAAGTGAAATATCTCATGATAGAATATGGGAGTTAGCAGATTTAGGCGAAGAAATACCAATATATACTATACATGCTTCAGAAACTGAAGAAATAAATGCAGATGATATAGAGGCTTTAAGTGCAGCATTATAATATTGAAGTTAATCAAAAAGTATATGATTTTATAGAAAAATATAAACCTATATATTCTGATTTATCTATTCTTTATGATGCGGCTTATTGGAGATTGCAAAGAGATGAAGAAGATTATTTCAATGATAAATTGCAATTGTATATATTAAAAGTAGGTTCAAAAAGCAGTCAAATATCATTATGTTTAGCTTTTGAGAAAGGTATTCAAAAATTAAGCAAAAATACATTTGAAGAAACAAAATTAATTGTTTCAGCTTCTATAACAGATAAAAAAACAAATAAAATTATACAAATTAAAAAATAATAATTATTGATTGACATTTTTTATTTTTTTCTGCATTGATATAGTGTTGCGCTCCCAAAATACACTATCTGTATAGCCCTGTATTTCTTTATTGTTTTCAGCATTTTCGATTCTTTTTTCAGCCCAAGCACAATAGGTTTTATGCTGTTCTATCCCTGAATAATTTCTACCTAATTTCTTAGCTACCACCGAAGTAGTACCGCTTCCCAAAAAAGGATCAAATATAAAATCATTGGCATTAGAGCTTGCTAATATCAATTTCGCTATTAACTTTTCAGGCTTCTGAGTAGGGTGAGCAGTGTTTTCTGACATAGACCAATAAGGTACTGATATGTCATCCCAAAAATTAGAAGGGCATGTGTCTCTAAAATTTCCATCTTCCGTTTCTACCCAATCTTTAGGCTTTCCTTCTATTCTGTATGGAGCTATTACTTTTCTTCTTGTTTTAACATCATCTACATTGAATGTGTATTTATTGGATACGGTAGCAAACCATATATCTTCCATTCCATTCTTCCAATTATTTTTAGCCCCTCTGCCTTTCTCTCTCTGCCAAGTAATTCTGTTTTGTATGTTAAAATATTTTTCTAAAACATTTCCTATTACAAGACTAGACTTCCAATCACAGCATACATATATAGAAGCCTCTTTTTTTAATATTGGAATAATGCTTTCTACCCATAGATGAGTATATTTTTCATAGCTTAAATTATCTATGTCTTTGAATTTATACCCATGATAATTTTTTGATATATTATAAGGCGGATCAACTATCATTAAATCAGCTATATTTTTTTCTATTTTTTTTAATACATCAAAAGTATTGCCGTTTATAGTTTTATTTATAATATCTTCTTTTTTGTATTCTATTATATTTTCATTGTCTATAATACATTTGTCTAGATATGATTTACCTTCTTCTGTATTTATATCAAAATCAATAGTTTTATTTTTGACTGATTTAACTTTAGTATTCATGTATTTTCCGCGATTATAAAAATTATTCCCATTCTATAGTAGCAGGCGGTTTTGAAGATATATCATAAACAACGCGGTTAATACCTTTAACTTCATTTATTATTCTGTTTGATATTATACCCAAAACATTATAATCAATTTTAGCCCAATCAGCAGTCATAGCATCAACACTTTCAACAGCTCTTATAGCACAAACCTGCTCATAAGTTCTTCCGTCGCCCATAACGCCAACACTTTTTACAGGAAGAAGTATAGCAAAAGACTGCCATAATTTTCTATAAAGTCCTGCTTTCTTTATCTCGCTTACAACTATATCATCAGCTTCTTGAAGTATTTTAACTCTCTCTTCTGTGATATCGCCTAATATTCTAACTGCCAAACCAGGACCAGGGAAAGCCTGTCTGTATACAATATCTTCAGGTAATTTTAATTCTAAACCTATCTCTCTAACTTCATCTTTAAATAATTCTCTGAAAGGCTCTAAAAGTTCAAATTTCATGTCCTTTGGAAGTCCGCCAACATTATGATGGCTTTTTATAACAGCAGAGCTTCCTCTTAAAGATACACTCTCTATAACATCAGGATAAAGCGTACCTTGTGCTAAAAATCCAACATTCTCAATCTTTTTAGCCTCATCATTAAACACGCTTACAAATTCATGACCTATTATCTTTCTCTTTTGTTCAGGGTCTGTAACTCCAGCTAATTTATCTAAAAATCTCTTTGAAGCATCAACATAAATTAAATCAATATTGAAATTATCTCTAAATACTTCAACAACTTTTTTATCTTCATCTTTTCTAAGAAGTCCATTATTAACGAATATACATTTTAATTGCTTTCCTATAGCTTTTTCTATTAATACAGCAGCTACAGAAGAATCAACTCCTCCAGAAAGTCCTAATATTACATTTTTATCGCCTACAGTTTCTCTTATTCTTTTTATTTCATATTCTATAAAAGAGCCCATATTCCAATTTCTTTCGCATTTACAAATATTAAATAAGAAATTTTCTATGATTTTTATACCATTTTCAGTATGAACTACTTCAGGGTGAAACTGTATAGCATAAATATTTTTTTGTTTATTTTCTATAGCAGCGAGTTCAGTATTCGGAGTTTTTGCTATAAGTTCAAAACCTTCAGGTATAGATTTAATACTATCTCCATGACTCATCCATACTATATTGCTTTTACCAAATGATTTAAATATGCTTTCATGATTAGTAATTTCAATTTCAGCTTTTCCATATTCACGTTTTTCTGCACCTTCAACTTTTCCGCCCATAGAATAAACTATTATCTGCATACCATAACATATTCCTAGTATAGGCACTCCAAGTTCAAATAACTCTTTATCTACTTTTGGAGCATCTTCTTCATATACGCTTGAAGGTCCTCCTGAAAGTATTATTGCCTTAGGATTAAAATTCTTTATAAAATCTATTGAAACATGAAATGGGTGAATTTCTGAATATACATTTAATTCTCTTATTCTTCTTGTAATAAGCTGTGTAAATTGTGAGCCGAAATCTAGTATTAAAACCTTATCAATATTGTTTTGCATATATTTCCTCTTTTATAAAACTATGAATTTCATTATATTATATTAAAATAATAAAATTTCAATTAATAGTTATCATAATATTTTGATAATTACGCACGGTAAGCTGATTTTTATATAATGAGAATTGCTTTACTCATAACAATTATTATGTATAAAATATTAATCGTGCCTTAATTAGAGCACTAAATTTAAATAATACTAGGGTGGGTGTTCTTATTCATATTAAAGCAATAAAGATAAAGAAAATTATAAATTCAAAATTAAGTATTAAATATAAAAGGGCGGGGAGTGAGAATAAAATTTAAAATCTAATTACATAATAGTTTATAATATTAGTTTAAAAATATTATGTTAAGTAAAATATATTGATTGTTTTTTATTACTTTTTGATTTATATTTTTTATAGTATGTTTGATGTACTGTTATAATTAATTATATTTAAAAATAAAAACTATTAGCAGTTTATTTATAATAGAGGCAATATGTCAGAGAATAAAACAGTAAGTAAAGAAAAGATAGCTAAATCATCATTAAAAATGTCATTGGTAACTACTGTAAGCAGAGTATTCGGACTTGTAAGAGATCAAATACAGGCGGCTTTGCTTGGTACTACATTCATAGCAGATGCTTTTGCAATAGGATTTATACTTCCAAATTTATTGAGGCGATTATTTGCTGAAGGCAATATGGTTGCAAGCTTTATACCTGTATTTACAGAGCTTGAAAAAGAAAAAGGTATTGAAGAATCAAAGAAATTTTTTAGGGCAGTTTTTACATTATTGGGATTAATACTTATAGTAGTTGTAGGCATCGGAATAATAATATCTCCTTTGCTTGTAAAAATACTTTATAAATCTGCACATAATAATATAGAAGCACTTAATTTGGCATCGGATCTATCAAGAATAATGTTTCCTTATCTTCTATTTATATCTTTGGCAGCTTTGATGCAGGGCGTACTTAATATAAGAGGCTATTATTCAATATCAGCTGCAAGTCCTATACTTTTAAATACTGTAATTATATCTATGGCTTTGTTCTTTAAATTCTTTTTACCTAATTTTTTTAATAATATGGCTTATGTATTTGCATTTGCTGTGCTGCTTGGTGGATTCGTACAATTTGCCTATCAAATGCCTTTTGTACATAAACAAGGTTTTAGTTTCAAGCCTTATTTTCATTTTAAAGAACCCTATGTCATAAAGATGATAAAATTATTTGCTCCTGGTATTTTCGGAGCTAGTATATATCAGATAAATTTGCTTGTTTCTACTGCATTTGCTGGAGCTATTGGAGAGGGCAGGGTTTCAGCTGTTACTTTTGCTACTAGAATACATGAATTTGTTTTGGGCGTTTTTGCTGTGAGTGTGGCAACTGTTATGCTTCCTACTTTAAGTAAATTAATAGCTGATAATAAAAAAGATGAAGCTGTTGAAAATTTAGGATATTCTTTAAGGCTTGTTGCTTTAGTTACTATTCCTTCTACTTTCGGATTTGTGGTACTTGGCAGAGAAATTGTAAGAATGATATTTGAATATGGAGCTTTTTCTTCAAAATCTACATATTTAGTATCGAGTGCTTTAAGATATTTATCCATATCCTTATTCTTTGTGGCAAGCTATAGAATACTTGTACAGTCATTTTATGCTATGAAAGATATGAAAACTCCTGTATATGTGGCATTTTTTACCTTTATTATTAATGCTGTTAGTAATTATTTATGTGTTTATATATTTAAATTCGATATTATAGGAATATCTATATCAAGTGTTGTTGCAAATATTGTATCTTTTTGTATACTATATATATTGCTTATAAAGAGAATGGCAGTGAAATCGATAATAAATAAAAAAATTGAGGTTGTAAAGACATTGGCTGCTAGTTTATTTATGGCTGCTTCTGTCTATGGAATGAAATATTATTTATTATACAGCAATGCCGATTCTAGGATAATTTTTATAATTAAAGTATTTATAGTGATATTATTAGGAGTTGTTGTTTATTCTATAATGAACATTATATTAAGAAATGATGATTTTGTTTCCTTTATTAGTATGTTTAAAGGCAGATTATCAAGAAAGTTTCTGAAAAAATAATATATATCATTCTTAATAATAAGAAAAAAGTATCCGATAATTTAAGCAGTAATTTTTTTATTTAATATAAGGTTTTTTCTATGAGTCTAAAAAATAAGGTACTTTTATTAGTTATTATAGTTGTAATTTTAGCATTATCACCAACAATTTTTATAAATACTAGAACCAATAGAGAAGCATTATATAATTCTGCTATGAATATATCGCAGAACTATTTTTATGATGTATCTTCTACTTTTGATAATATATTTACTTCAACTACTGTAGGCACTGTTTCTTTATCGGATATAGCTACTGTATCTTATGATTTATATTCTACAGGAAGTGTTACAGATGTTGCTACTAATTTAAGAAAAATAATATATAGATTCCATAAATCCCAATTAGGTTTGCATCATGTTATAGCAAATGGTATATATTTTGAACCGGATATTATAGAAAATAACCCTTATATGAGAGGACTTTATTCTCTATACTTGTATGATATAGGAAATACAGGTAATATGCAGCCAAAAATAGAAAGTGCTAGTGATAATTATAATCAGGAAGAATTTTATTATTTGGCTCTTCCTGAAAATTGGAATAGAGAAGCTAAAAGACCTAGAACTGTTTATTATTCTTCTCCATATTTAAAAAACATTGATAAGCCTCAAAAAGTTATTTCTTTTTCTTCTCCTATATATTCAAGTATTAATGATAATCTTATAGGAGTATCTTTATCAGATGTTTCTTTGGAAATAGTTCATGAAATGTTTACAAATATAGTAAAAACAGGACCTTTTAATACTGTTATATTTGATTCTAGAAATAAAAAAATAGTTTATCATGATAATCCTAACTATATATTAAGCGATTTGAAGGATATAGAATGGATTAATAATGCAATAGATAATACAACATTTTACACTAATACTAGAATAAGAGAAAATTACCGTGTAGGCGATAATACATATACTTTATTTTTTAAGCAGTTTGATAATGGTTTTTATAATATATTTATGTATGTTCCTACTAGCTTCTTCTATAATGTATTGGTTACAACTAATAATACTATATTTATAATATTAATATTTGCAATTATAGTCATAATAGTAGTTTTGAATATCACTATACCGATATCGTTAAAACCTTTAGATAAGATATCTCAGGAATTAGAATCAGGGGTATTTGATAATAATATATTTGTTAATGTGAGTAAGATTAATTCTAAAGACTCTCTAGGCGATTTAAGTACATGGATAAGAATATTCTTCGATATGGTTCAGCATGTATTTTCAAGCGTATCAAAAACTCTTAAAGTATCAAAAGAGCAAAGTAATGCTTTAAAAGTTAAGATGGTTGATATATCAGAAGCTGCAGGATCTATGACTGAGTCTGTAAGTATGATAATAGATAATATATCATCTCAGCAAACAGAATTTAAACACGTAGAAACAAGTAATTTGGAAATATATAAAATTATAGCTTCCAGCTTGGCTGAATTAATTTCTATTGATGATATGACTAATAATCTTCAAAGTAAAATTGATGATCAGTCTGTAAGTATAAATCAAATTAATTCATTAACTATGACTATGCAGAAAGATATGCAGGAAGTATCTCTTTCTGTAGGTAAGGCTAAAGAGGAATCAGAACATGTAGTATCTTTAGCAGAAGACAGTAAAGAAAAAATAGTAAAAACAGAAAATATTACAAAATCGCTTATAACTTCTATAAGAGGTATTACAGACTTCGTAAACTCTACTATAGATATATCTCAGCAGACAAATATGTTAGCGATGAATGCTGCTATTGAGGCGGCACATGCTGGCGAACAAGGTAAAGGATTCGCAGTTGTTGCTGAAGAAATTAGAAAATTAGCAACTACAACAAATTTGCAGTCTGAAAAAGCTTGGAAAATATTAAGAGATATAGAAAAAGAAATGAATCAGATTATGTCAAGTATGACAGAAAGAATAATAACTACAGAAGATATGTTAGTTAAGCTTCAGAATTTTGTTAATACTATGACTAAAGTTAAAAAAGTTGCAGATGAAAAATATGATTCTACAAAAGAAATAAGTGTTTCAATAGAAAGTTTATATAATGCAGTTAAAGAAATTAAAGAACAATATACTAATTTACATGGCCGAATATCTGTAGCTAAAGATGATTTAGTTAATCTTTCAGATTTCTCTAAGAAAAATGATGAGGCTATGAAGCTTGTATCTGAAAATAGTGATGATATAGTTAGTAAAACACAGGATATGGGAAATCAAATAGGAAATGTATTTGGTCTTATCAAAGAAATAGAACAGCTTTCTAATGTGGCAAGCGATTCTGTGGATATGTTAGAAAAAGAAATGTCTAATTATGTTATCAAAGATTTTGAGGATGTTATTAAAGAGAAAATCAAAATCATTAATGAAGGCGATAGAGCATACAGCAGACATGCATTTGTTCAAAGTATTTATAAATTTGTTGTTGCTACTTTTGGAAAAGAGAAATTCCAAGCACTTTTGGATCAAATGCCTGAAGAATGCAAAAAAATATTTAGAGATGTTAAAAAGACTAAATTTAGAAAGAAATATCCTTTATCTACATCCTGCTTTATACCTATGACATCAATAATGGATGAGTTTTATGACGGAGCTAGAGAAGGAATTAGAGAAAAAGCTAGATATGACTTTAAAAAGTTTCATTTTACTACAAAATTATTTATAAAAGTTGCTAAGAAGAATGCTTTAGCTGATGTATTCGTTAATTTCACTAAGAAAATGTTTAAAAATATACATGTAGAAGTTGTTAAAGCAGAAAAGAAACGTATTATTTATCATCTTCATTATTTCCCTAATTATGATTCTATGATAGAAACTTATTATGATGAGATGATAAAAAATATATTCAGATTCAAATATCCTAATGGATCTAAAGTAAAAATGACTAAGTCAATAAGTAAAGGATATATTTATACCGAGTATATAGTAACTTGGTAATTAAATAATATATATAAAGCCTGAATCTTAATGGTTCAGGCTTTTTTATTGCTAATATAATTTTGATCATTTCCGATATAATTAACGATATAATTTTATTATAGGAAATATTATGAATATAACTGATAAATATAATTTAAGCATGGGCAGTGCCAATTTGACTAAATTAGAAAATGCTAAAAAACAATATGGAAATGCTAAATTCTCTATAGATGAAACTACAACTGAAAATGTAAATAAAGCAATATCTAAATATGATAAGGATTTTGAAAAAAAACGTTTGAGACAAGTATCTGAAGATTTTGAAGCTTTGATGATTAATCAAATGCTTAAAGAAATGAGAAAAACTGTTAATAAGACTGGTTTGATAGATGGCGGTATGGCAGAGCAGATATTCGAAGATATGCTTTATGATGAATATGCAAAAGAATTCTCAAAAACAAAAACTTTCGGACTTGCTGATATCATATATAATCAAATGGAAAAATATGTATAATATAGTTTTAATTTATAAGCATAATAATTTAATATTATGATAAAAATTTTAAAACTTTTATTAATATCTTTTGCAGCATTTTTTATAATCTATGACAGCAATAAACATTTTGATAAATATCATATAGCAATAGATAGATTATGTATGATAAGAAATGTTACCGGATTTCCATGTCCAGGATGCGGAATGACAAGAGCACATATAGAGGTTTTAAAGTTAAATTTTAAAAGAGCTTTTTATTATCATCCATTATTCATATTTCCAAGTATTATTTTCTTTATAATCATATTCAAAAAAAAATTCAAAATAGCAAATTATATTTATAATAATAATTATATTATAATGGCTATGTTATTGATATTTATAATAGTATATATTGTCAGATTTGTATTATTATTTCCAAATGAAGAACCTTTCACATATAATTATGATAGTGAATTTTACAAAACATTCAAAATTATAAAATATATACTTAAATAGCTATAATATGTAAATTTGTTTTACAATATTGATTTTTCAAATTTCTATTTTATTGGTTTAATTTTATGCATTGTTTAACGATATAAGTGAGATAGGAATTTAAAATATGACAGCTTTATTAATGATATTGTTATATATATTTTTGTCTTTTCCTATTTATGCTGAAGATGAAATTCCATTTGACTATGAAGCTATACAAGAAGAAACAAATGAAATTCAGGCATCTCATAAAGAAAAACAATTTCTTTTAGATAGATCCATTTATATAAGAAAAAGTCAAATTAAATCATCTAAGTCAAGAAATATGGCTGAACTGATAAAAGAATATTCTAATATAGATATAAAAAATAAAACAGTATATTCTCAGTCTACATTTATATTGAACGGAAAAGTACTTAATAATGATGAAAAAAAAGTATACTTATTTTTGTATGATAAAAATAATATAGATTCAATAAATATTAATTATTATGCATCAAGAGGAAGAATAGTATATGATATCTTAAGTAAAAAGTATTCTAAATCTGAAGAACTTTTATACACGAAATTATCAAGAGATATTAAGCTTGAGGCAGATCAGACAATAAAATATGTAAAAACTCAAACCAATGAAAGTAAATCTTCTGGTAAAATGAATTTGCTTGAGTATAATTTAAAAAATCAGAATAACAGCTCATTAAACTTTAATTTAGACACTTCTGGTGAAGAGAGAGGATTCAGCAGCAGAAAAAGTAAAACAGCAGATTTTAGATCATATGTTAATGGAAATGTTAATTTTAAATTAAATCCTGTAAAACAAGTAAGTTTAACAGGTAAATATTTTGTTAATATGCAGACAGATATTGCTATGCTCAATAAGGGATATACTAATAATATAAAAAATCAAAATCTTTATCAGGGAGGAAATATAGGTATATCATTAAAACCGCATGATATAGTTACTTTAGAAGCATTATATTTCATAAGTTCAAAAAAAGATTTAATTACAAATAATAATCAGTATCTTACAACTCAGGGAAGTAAAACAAGTATAATATTTAATATACCAATAAAAGATATTAGTTCAACTATAAGAATAAAAGGGAATTATTCATATTTGGTAGGTAAAAATTTATATAATGTAAGTGTTAATAATAATGATTTGCCAGGACTTCCTAAACATCAGTTTAATACCTCATTAGAATATATATATAGCAGAAATTCTGATTTTGAATCTAGTATACTTTTGAATGTTCAGTATATAGGTAATCAATATAATAATACAACTAAAACAGATCTGGATAAAGCTTATACTACTTTTGATATAATAAGTTCATTTGTATTTAAAAAATATACATCATTAAAGTTTGGTGTAAAAAATATATTAGATGTTAAATATGAAACTATTAAAGGTTATCCTATATCCAGCAGAGAATATTTTGTAAATGTTACATCAAAATTTAAATAGTTAATTATAATTCTATATTTACTTATTTCCAATAAAATAGTATAATGACAATATTATGAAAAAGACATTTCTTATTATTGATGCTTTTGGTATACTTTATAGATACCATTTTATATTTTTGAAAAGACCTCTTTTAAACTCTAAGGGTCAGAATGTTTCATCTATTAACGGTTTTATGAGAACTTATTTTTCGCTTATTAATACATATCCGGCAGAATATGTTGCTATAGCTTTGGATAGTTCAAGAAAAACTTTTAGAAATGAAATATATAAAGAGTATAAAGAGAATAGAGAAAGTATGCCTGATGATTTAAGAAGCCAAATACCTATACTATATAATCTTATAGATGCTTTGGGTATATCAAGAATAGTTTTGGATAATTATGAGGCTGATGATATAGTAGGTACTATTGCTGAGAGAAATAAAAAAGAGAATATAAAGACTATAATTTATTCTCCTGATAAAGATATACTTCAGCTTGTGGATGATGATGTAAAGGTTGTTGCAAGTAATAAAGATAATGAACTTATGGAATATGATGCTCAGGCTGTTAAAGAAAAAAGAGGAGTTTATCCTAATCAAATAATAGATTTACTTTCTCTTATGGGAGATGCTTCTGATAATATACCAGGAGTTAAAGGAGTAGGAGAGAAAACTGCTTTAAAACTTCTTGATGAATATAAAAGCTTAGATGGTATATATGAGAATATTGATTCTATCAAGGGTAAGATTCAGGAAAAATTACTTGAATCAAAAGATATGGCATATATGAGCTATAAACTTGCTACCATTGAAAGAAATATAGAAGGTTTTAATTTAGATTATAATGAGATAGCAAGCAGTAAAATAAATATCGATGAAGTTAATAAAATATTAGATGAATTAGAATTAAAACAAATTAGAGATAAAATCAATTCTTATATATACGGTTCTTCTAAAAAAGAAGATAAAGTAAAAATATCTAATGATAAAATAAACAAAGATAATGATTCAAAAACTGAAGAGGCTCCTATATTAAGCGCCAAAGATAATAAATCAAGCTATTATTTGATAGAAAATGAAACAGAATTAGAAAATCTTTTAAAAGATATTAATAGCAAAAAACTTGTATGCATAGACTTTGAAACTACAGGACTTGATACTTTTAAAGATACTATTATAGGAATTTCATTTGCCATAAAATCTAATGAAGCATTTTATTTAGATTTAAGCGGCAGAACAAAGATAGATAAAGATAAATGTATGAATCTTGTATTTGATACATTGGAAAAAGAAGATATAAAGGTTATAGGACATAATCTTAAATATGAATACAAGATGATGAGAGCAATAGGCAAAAGTATAGGCAATATGTATTTTGATACTATGGTTGCTGCATATTTGATTAATCCTACAAGAGGAAGATATAATATGGACGATTTAGCTATTGCTTATCTTTCATACAATACTATCAAATATAGCGATTTAACTGATAATGCTAAAAAGACATTATTAGATGCACCTTTAAAAGATGTTGTAGAGTATGCTTGTGAAGATGCTGATGTAACATTTAGATTCTATGAATGTTTTGCTCCATTACTTAAAACACATAATCTTGAAGAATTATTTTTTAATATAGAAATGCCTTTAGTTAGCGTACTTGCTGACATGGAATTTGACGGTGTTTATATAAGCAGTGAAAGAATGAAGGCTTTATCTGATGAATATTCTTCACTTTTAGAAAAAACAAAAGAGAAAATATATGCAGAGGCTGGAGAAGAGTTTAATTTGCAGTCTCCTAAACAGCTTGAATACATACTATTCGATAAAATGGGAATACCTCCTACTAAAAAAACTAAAACAGGTTTCTCAACTGATGAAGAAGTATTAACAGAGCTTTCTCAAAAATACAAAATAGCAGAATACATGCTGACATATAGGAAATATGCAAAATTAAAAAATACTTATCTTGATGTATTCCCTACTTTGATAAATGAAAAAACAGGAAGAATACATGCTTCATTCAATCAAACTGTAACAGCTACAGGACGTTTATCATCATCAGAGCCTAACTTGCAGAATATTCCAGTGAGAGGTGAAGAGGGCAGAGAGATAAGAAATACATTCATACCAGAAAAAGGTAATTTGCTTATAGCTGCCGACTATTCTCAAATAGAATTAAGATTATTGGCACATTTCAGTAATGATCCTGCATTGGTTGAGGCGTTCAAAAATAATGATGATATTCACAGAAAAACAGCAATGAAAATATATTCTGTAAGTAAAGAGCATGTAACTGCTTCAATGAGAAATATTGCTAAGATAATAAACTTCTCTATTATTTACGGTAAAACAGCATTCGGACTTTCAAAAGAGCTTGGAATAAAAAGAAAAGAAGCTGAAGATTTTATAAAAGGATATTTTTCAACATATTCAAGAGTAAAACCTTTCTGTGAGGAAGTTGTTGAGGAAGTGAGAAATAAAGGTTTTGTAAGAACTATGTGCGGAAGGATTAGGGATCTATCAAAGACTATAAATTCTTCAAATGCTATGGCTAGAAATGAGGCTGAAAGAATGGCTTTAAATACTCTTATTCAGGGAAGTGCTGCTGACATGATAAAGGTTGCTATGGTAGCTATACATAAAGAGTTTAAAAATCATTTGAAAACAGCAAAAATAGTTATGCAAGTTCATGACGAATTAGTAGTTGAAGTTTCAGAGGCAGAAGCAGATAAGGCTATGACTATAATGAAAGAGATAATGGAGCATTCTGTCAAAGCTAATGTACCTATAACTGTTGATATACATAAAGGAAACAGCTGGGGAGAAGTTCATTAATAATATTAAAAATATTTTAATATAAAGTCTTTTTCAAAACTTTCAAAAGATGATATTTTGACATCTTTGAAATAACGGCTTTTATAATCTGTTGTCAATCTTGCACAATCTTCGTTCATGTTAATTCTATTTCTATTTTCTTTATTTTCTGAAGTATTGTTTTCTGAATTTTCATTTGCTATTAGATAATAATATATATTTAAATCCAAAATAGAATTAAATTTAATATTTGCATCTATCATTTTATTAATTATTTTATGTATTGTTATTAAACTTTCTATGCCTTTTAATTTTATTTCATTTTTTAATTTTTGCTTAAAATCTTTACTGTTTTCTGAATTTATTAATAAAGATGTATTTTTAAATTCTATTAAATATATTATATTATTCTGTATATGTATCATATCAGCTGATTTTGGTCTGTTATTCTTTTTTATATTAAGAGTTATTTTATCAAAATCAAAAACTTCTGTATCAGAATTTATTTTGCTTATATCTTTATCAAAATCTTTGCATACTTCTGATATTTTATCTTTACAATTATTAAAATCTGTATTTAATATATTATTTAATTGATTTGTAATATAGTTTATTTGTTCTGATGTCATTTTTCTGATTCATTCCATAATGTATCTTCATCTAATTTTCTGTAGGCATCAGCTAAAGTTTTGTATATACTTTCTATATCATCATTAACATTTTTTATTACAGCATAGCCATCATCTTGTTTTTCACTTAAATAAAAATTAGTTTTATCGGCAATTTTTTCTGACTTTTCAGAATATTTTTGTATAGCTTCTATAAAGTATGGGCTATGAGAATTAATTAAAATTTGTATATCCAATTCTTCAGCCATTTTTACCATAAGTTTAGCATATTCAATTTGCCATTTAGGATGTAAATGCACTTCAGGCTCATCAAGTATTAAAATATGTTTATCATTGAAAATTCCTGCTTTAAGAAGTAAATCTATTATAGCAAAAGATTTTATTCCTACAGCAGTATTTGAAAGTTCTATATAATTATTATTTTTCTTGAAGAACATTGTATCTTTTATGTTATCATATTCTATAGACCCATTTATATTGTTTTGTATTTTATCCGATATTCTTTTTATTTTATTAAATTCTTCAAAAAGAGAATAATCAGTATCTATAATAGATTTATTCCTATTTTCAATTATTTTTTTACTTAAATCTATTAAATGATTATCAACTGTATATTTTTTTAATTTATAAGGAGTTATATAATTTTCTATTATATTAAATATAAATGGAGTTTCTATATATGTTATATTAGATGCATATACATTGCCTATTAATTCATCATCATTAAATTGATTATTTATAATATCTATGTTTATAATTTTATTATTATCTTCTAATATA
This sequence comes from Brachyspira hyodysenteriae ATCC 27164, assembly GCF_001676785.2. Classification (NCBI taxonomy): domain Bacteria; kingdom Pseudomonadati; phylum Spirochaetota; class Spirochaetia; order Brachyspirales; family Brachyspiraceae; genus Brachyspira; species Brachyspira hyodysenteriae. The sequence continues at coordinate 846,887 of NZ_CP015910.2, forward strand.
GATATATTTGATTTTTCACAATTAAAAGATTGTATATTATTTTTTAATTCATTTAATATATGCTGCTTGATACTATAATGTTTTATTTCATTAATGTTTGGTTTATTTGCCAATATATTAAAATATTCTTTTATATCATTTTCTATACAGTTATATAAATCATATTCCTGAAGATTTTTTTTATATTCGTTAAAAAAATTATTATTTAAATTATTTGTATCAAAAATAAAATGTTCTAATGTTTCACCTATATATTGCTGAAATCCTACAAAATCTAAGTCTCTTATTCTAATTAAAGAATGTTCATCTTTCCATTTTTTTAAAAATTCATTTTCTAATTTTCTTACTATATTTCTTAATATTGGATATATTTTTATTTCTTCAACATATTCTTTGTAGTTTTTTTCAGCATTGTTTAAACCAGCAACAACAGAATATAAAGCTTTTCCAACTGTACTTTTTCCTGTATCATTTTCACCAGCTATTAAAGTAAGCCCATCTAATGTGATATCAGCTTCTTTGATCATTCCTATATTTCTTAATTGAAGTTCCATATTGATTCCAAGTTATTATTAAATGATTTAGTATATTATTATATATTCAAAAAATTATTTTGTAAAACCTTTAGTTTTCTCAAAAAGTTCTATGTATTGCTTTATACCTTCGGCAGTTGCTTTTACCATTTTTAGTCTTGTTTCTTTAGTGTTCATAAACTTAGCATCATCAGGATTTGTTATGAATCCTAATTCTATTAATGTTGAAGGCATAACAGCACCTTTAAGAACATAAAATAAAGCATTCTGTACAGGTTTAGTTCTTCTTGCCACCCCTGAAACTTTAAGAACTTCTTCTGTGATTGATTCAGCTAATAATTTACTTTCCTTTTGATACTGTTCTATAAGCATAGAGTTATGAGTTATCTGTGAGGAATCTTTTTCATATTTTGAAGTGTCTATATTATCAAACTTTACCAAAGCCTCATTTTCAAACATAGAAACTGCTCTTGCATATTCGCTTGACTCCTGAGCACTAACAAAATAAGCCTCAAAACCTCTAGCACTCGGACTGAATGAAGCATTGGCATGTACACTTACAAATAATGCATTTTTTGCTTTATCAGTATTTATTTTTGCAGCATCATTAGCTATTTCAAAACGCTTTTCAAGAGTAGGGTAGGTGTCTCCTGTTCTTGTAAGTACTATTTTTACATCTGGGAGTATTTCTTCCAATTCTTCTTTTAATTCTAATGAAAAGGCTAAAACTATATCTTTTTCAAATAATTTATTTACTCCAACAGCTCCTGGGTCTTTTCCTCCATGGCCTGGATCTATAATTATTGTAGATATAGTTTTCTCGCTGAATTTACTTACAGCAGGATTAAAAGCCTCTTTCAAATCTTCTACTTTTATATTTAAATTATTTAATTTTATCTTGTCATTATTTTGCGGATAAAGTAAATAACAAGTATTAAGCAGAGTTAATACGATAATTAATATTAATGTTATTCTTCGTCCTCTTTGATTTCCTCCGAATAACCGCAATCTTCCTTGATACAAACCTTAAACAATCCTTTGTTTTTAATATTCTTCTCAACCATGAGTCCGCCGCATTTAGGACAAGGTTCTTGAAGAGGTTTATCCCAACTTACGAAATCGCATTTAGGATAATTAGAACAACCATAGAATTCTCTTCCTCTTTTTGAACGTTTTAATGTTATGTCGCCTCCGCATTTAGGACAAACACCAAAAGATATTCCTTTAGTATTTTTACATTCAGGGAATCCGGAACAAGCTATAAAATATCCGTATCTTCCCAAACGTTTAATCATCTTCTTACCGCATTTTTCACATACGAAATCAGTTTCTTCATTGAAAAAGTCTTTCATATTGTTAATATTTTCAGTAGCTGTTTTCAATGTATCCAAAAAATGAGGATAGAATTCTTTTAATATATTATTCCATTCTATATTATCGTCTTCTATTTTATCAAGTTTACTTTCCATGTCGGCAGTAAAGTTAATATTTACAAGTTCAGGGAAATTTTCGCTTATGAGCTCATTAACAAGCTTTCCTAATTCTGTAGGTACTAATTGTTTTCCTTTTCTCTGTACATAATGCCTTGATATTATTGTTTTAATAGTTGGGGCATAAGTAGAAGGTCTTCCTATTCCTGATTCTTCTAATATTTTTACTAATGAAGCATCTGTATATCTTGGAGGAGGTGTTGTGAAATGCTGCTGAGGATTATTTTCAACAAATTCACATACATCATCTTTTGATAAATTAGGCATTTTTGAAGCTTTTTCTTTATCTTCTTTGTCTATTGTAAGAACTTTCATAAATCCGTCAAATTCTATTTTTGAAGAAGAAAGAGAAAACTCACAATCGCCTGCAACTATTATAGCTCTTGTATTTTTCATTTTTGCTGGAAGCATTTGAGATGATACAAATCTCTCCCATATAAGTTTATACAGTTTATATTGATCTGTTTTTAAATATTCTTTAATGCTGTCTGGAGTTAAAAATACATTAGTAGGTCTTATAGCTTCGTGAGCGTCCTGAGCATTCTTTTTTACTGAATATGTAGGAGGTTCTGGAGGTAAATAATTGCTTCCGTATTCTTTTTCTATAAACTCTTTAGCCTGTTCCTGAGCAACAGGAGATATCCTTACACTGTCAGTACGCATATAAGTTATTAAACCAGTTGCCTCTCCTGCAATGTCAACACCTTCATAAAGTGACTGAGCTACCTGCATAGTTTTTGAAGCACTGTATCCTAATGCACTGCTTGCCGCCTGCTGAAGTTTACTTGTAGTATATGGAGCTGTAGGGTTTCTTAATCTGTCTTTTACTTCTATACTTGCAACAGTATAAGTTTTGTCTTTAAGATGCTCCATTATATCTTCAACATCTTGTTTAGTTTTTAAATCTGGCTTTTCGCCTTTATATTTTTGAAGTTCTGCTAAAAACTCTTTATTTTTATGCTTTAAAAATACTCCGAAAGTCCAATATTCTACAGGTACAAAAGTTTCAATTTCATCTTCTCTATTACAAATAATAAGCAAAGCTACATTCTGTACTCTTCCTGCAGAAAGTCCTCTTTTTATTTTATCCCAAAGTAAAGGGCTTAAATTATAACCGATAAGTCTGTCTAATACTCTTCTTGCCTTTTGAGCATTAACTTTTGAAATATCTATATCTCTAGGCTGATCAATAGCTTCCTTTAATGCATCTTTTGTTATTTCATGGAAAACTATTCTTTTTATAGGAACAGCTGAGTTTACACCTCTTATTTTATTTCCTATATGCCAAGCTATACTTTCTCCCTCTCTATCATCGTCGGCAGCTAGCAAAACTTCTTCCGCTTTTTTTGCCTCTTTTTTCAAATCATTTAATATTTTAGCTCTTCCTCTTATAGTGATGTATTCAGGTTCAAATCCATGATCTACATCTATAGCCAGTCTGCTTCTAGGCAAATCTATTAAATGCCCCATTGATGACATTACAAGATAATCAGAGCCTAAATATCTATTAATTGTTTTAGCTTTCGCCGGAGACTCCACTATAACAAGTTTTTTCTTTTTAGACTCTTTTTTATCTTTTGTCTTTTTACTTGTTGTTTTTTTTACTTTTTCCTCTGTTGTTGTAGCCATAGTTAAATCTCCTTTTATAAATCCTAAAGTTATATATATTTTTTATTTTTCTATAGTATAATATTTTCCTGAAAGCTGCTTTATAATTCCTTTTATTTCTAACTGCATTAACATAGAAGTTACAGCCTGCACTTTCATTTTGCTTTCCTCTATAACTTCATCAATATGTATTTTGTCATTTTGTTTTATTATATTATAAAGCAATGCCTCATCTTCCTGTAAAGCACTTATAATAGATTCATCATTTTGTTTTGATATTTTATTTTTTTTCTTTTCCTTTTTATCTTTTACTTCTTCTTTTTTTGTTTCTTTCTTTTCTTTACTATTATTATTTTCACTTTTTATAGAATCATTTTTTAAGGATTTCGATTTTATGTCTCCGCCTTCAAAATATTTTAATTTCATTTTCACATAATCATCATCATTTGAGAATATTGAATCAAAATCTTCAAGTATATCCATATAATTATATGCTATTTTAGCACCGTCTTTGTATAGTTTATGATTTCCAAAATAACAGCTTTTCTTTTCATCATAAGGTGCAATATAAACATCTCTTCCTTGATTAAGAGCATAATCAACAGTAATCAAAGCTCCTGATTTGCTTGCAGCTTCCACCATAACAACAGCATAAGAAAGTCCTGATATTATTCTGTTTCTTCTAGGGAAATTCATTCTGTCAGGCTTTCTTCCTATTTCGAATTCGCTTACTATTAAACCTTTTTCTGATAATTTATTATATATCTGCAAATTTTCAGAAGGATAAACATTATCAATTCCATTTCCTAAAACAGCTACAGTATTAATATGAGATGATATTGCCCCAAGATGTGCCTCTCTATCAACTCCTTTAGCCATTCCTGATACAACAGATATATTCAAAGATGATAATTTACTAGCAAGCTCGAAAGAATATTTACGGCTTTCATTTGTAGGCTCTCTAGTACCTACTATTGCTATAGCATTTCTTCTTAGCTTTTTTAAATCTCCCTTATAATAGAGTATATATGGCGGATTATCTATTTGTTTTAAATTAAATGGATAATCTTCATCAAATAAACTTAATATTCCTATACCATAGTTATTTGATTTTTCTACTATCGTATTTGCTTTATCTAATATCTCATTTTTATCAAAATTACCTATTTGAGATTTAAATTTTTTTTCTAATAATTCCTTTATATTTTCTTCTTTATCATCAAAAATATTTTCTACAGATTCATAATGATTAATAAGCTCGGATATTCTTTTATCTCCTACTTTATCAATTTGATTTAGGGCAATCAAATAAGTTTTAATATCATAAGTCCTACTCAATTTCTCTGTCCTATAATTTGTTCGATATTTTTTAAAACCGTCTCTTTCACATTATTTTCAACAGGAAGATTGAGTATTTTTCTGTATGATGCAACAGCTTCATTATAATTTCCTCTGCTGTATTGTATTCTTGCAAGCAGCATTAGATAGTCTGCATTATCAGGACTCATTTCTACAGCTTTTTTTATATTTTCAAATGCTTCTTCATAATTTTCTTTTTGTATTCCTTGTAATGAAGCTAAGGCTGCATAATAGTTGGCATTATTAGGATCTTTACTTATAGCAAATGTTATATTGCTTTCGGCTCTTTGTATGAAATTACTTTTTTTCTCTTGTGTATCAGCACTTTCTGCTAAATTGGCATAAGATAAACCTAATCCGTATCTTAAATATGGACTGTTGGGAAGTATTTTTAAAGCCTCAGTAAAATATTTTGCTGAATATCCATACTGCTGTTTTACTAAGCTTCTTTCTCCTAATGTTCTATATACTGATGCTAATCTATCCTGAGCATATATTTTTTGATTTATAATGTCATTATAAGTGGAGGTTATTTCAAGCAGAGCTTTATCATCATCTGCATTTTTGCCTTTTTCATATAGATTATAAGCTCTGTTTAAATTAAATCTATTGAAAATTACCTGCTTATCACATGATATGATAGATAAAAAACAAATTATTAATGTAAAATATTTTAAAATTACTTTCATTTATTTTCCTCACAATTATAATATATACAATATAATAGAAAAAAGTAAAGAAAATTATTAATATAATAGAAATAATTAATAAAAATATATCATTATAATATATAAATATACTATATTTTATAACAAAAAAGATTAAAAGTTAATAAAAATATATCATTTTAAGAATATAATATCAGTTTTTATTTTATTTTTATCTATATCAGCATTATTTGTTTTCATAACTTCTTCAAACATAAATTTATAACTATTTAATTGATATTGATATTTATTTATATTATACTCGCTTTCTTCTGCTACTTTATAGTCTAGAATATAATATTCATCATTTTTATTTTTGGTTATAATATCAATTTTTCCTGTTATTAAATCTTTTCCGTCATAATGTTGGAAGGTATGCTCTCTTGATACTATTTCCTCATTTCCATTGAGTATATTTTTTATATGATTATTTTCAAATAGCTTTTTGAATGCTGTGTTCAAACTTTCTGTTAATTGCTCTTTGCTATAATGATTATTGCTTTTTAGAGTATATGATTTTACTTTTTCAAGGTATGCTTCTTTTTCTTTTATGTATTTATCAAAGTTAAAATATTCAAGCATTTTATGTATTATTGTTCCTATATCTTTGTACGATATAAGTTCTATGTCTTCATTGTATTCGTTATCTGTATTATTTATATCATTTTCAAGTTTTGATATTTGTCTATTTAGAAGATCAGATATGTTAACATAATTTTTACTAAGTTTGTTATTTTTATTTAATGACGGATTAATATTTTTTATATATTCGCTGTAATTTACTTTTTTATTTTCTTTTGAAATATTTTTAATCTTTTCTTTAATTGTCTGAGAATCAATGATATTTATTTCTTCTTCAGGCTTTATTGCAAGACCATATAAATATGAATCAATGAATTTATTTTCTATATCATCAATTTTTATTAATCCTTCAGTATCTTCGCTTATAATATTATATTCATACTTTTTTATCTCATCATTAAAATATTTATTTAAATATGATCTATAGCTTTCTCCTTTAGAATGTTCTCCTGAAAGTATTAAATTATTTGATGCTCTAGTTAATGCCACATATAATAATCTTCTTTTTTCAGATGTTTCACTTTTTTTATTATCATCTGTATTTGATGCAGAGAAATCTATATTATAATGTTTATTTCTTACAGGAAGTCTTATAAAAGGAGAATCCTCTATAAAATCAAAATCAGATAAATAAGATCTTATATAATTTCCCATTCCTGCAACAAATACATTATTAAATTCAAGTCCTTTAGATTTATGTATAGTCATTATTTTCACAGATTCAACTGATAATTTTGGTATGGCAGAATAAGGTTCATTATCATTAGTATTTTTTAGATTAAGTACAAAATCATATATATTATTGCCTGTTTGATTTTCAAAATCATTTGCTATTTTTTTTAATTTTTCTATATTAGCATAAGAGATTTCTGCATCATTCATAGTCATTAAATAATTATAGAAATTAGTATCAATGCATATAGTTTCTATTATTTCATTAGCATTCATCATAGGTATTTTACTTTCTATATTATTTAATATTTCTTTTGCTGTTTTTAATTGATTATAATAACTTTTTGATTTGGCTATATCTTCTATTTCTTTATATTTATTTTCATCATAAACCATTTTTGGGAAATAATCTTTTATATCTAAATTCTTTACATACAAGCTGAATAAAAAATCTGATAAATTTCCTATATCAATATCGAATAACTCGCTTCTAAGTATTTCAGGAAGTTTTGCATGATCTCTCAATATTAAGTATTCTAAAAATGTTTTTATTAATACTATTTCTTCTCTTGAATAGAATTTATTTCCGCCGTCTATATAATATGGTATTTTATAATCAGATAATGCCTGTAAATACTTATCCAATCTTTTAAATGTTTGAAGAAGTATAACAGTGTTTTTATAATCATTGCTGTAATTATTTTTTATATATTCAGCTATTGCATAGGCCTCTAATTCTGTTTTATCATCTGCATATAGATGAATATTCTCATCTTCTATATTATTATTGAATATTAGTAAAGATACAGCTTTATTCTCTGTTTTTTTATTGTAATCCAAATCATCTTCATCTTTATAATTAATATCATCATTTACAAATACAGTGCTTTTGAATAAATCATTAAAGAAATCTATCAGCATAGAATTGCTTCTGTAATTATCTTTTAAATATCTTACATAATTACTGAAATTTTCTTGTACATTAGTGAATGCATTTACATCAGCATTTCTGAATCTATATATTGATTGCTTTCTGTCTCCTACTATCATCAATTTTTTATCTGTTTTTGATTTGCTTGTTATTTCTCTTTGTCCGAATACTATTAAATTTATGAAATCAAATTGTAAAATGCTTGTGTCCTGTGCCTCATCTAGTATTAATGATGATATATTATCTCTTATTTCTTTTGATATGGCATCGTTTTCTAATGCTTCTATAGCTTTGTACATCATATCTTCATGAGAGTATATGCCTATATTAGATTTTACTTTTTCTATATGATTGTATGTTTCTTTTATAAAATCTATTACTGCTTTATAATTTTCTTTATTGTATAGTATGTTAACATAATTAAGCATAGATATAGTGCATTGTTTTAAATCTTCTAATACAGCTCTAAACTCATCATGTTTTGTATTCCCCAATTTTGCATTAGATACATCAGACAATGCAATTCTCATATATTCATAATCTTCTGATGATAATTCTTTTACTTTTTCTATATTTTTTATTAAATCTATTTTTTGCAAAAGCAAAGATATTCTATTTTTACATTCTATTATAAATTTTCCGCTTTTTAAATTATCATTTATAAGTTCTATGCTGTAATTATATATATTATTGTATAATTTATCATATTCTTTATCATCTATTTTTATTATTTCCAATGCTTTTTCTTCAAATCTGTTTATATTTTCTAGTCTAGGCTTTATTTTTAATAGGAAATGCAGTATTCTTTGAGCAAATTGATTTTTACTATCTTCTGTGGATATTCTATATAGAGATCTTATAATTTCAGCATGTTTTGATTGTCTTAAAATATTTAAAATTTCACTTTTTAATGTTTCCTGAATATCAATGCTGTCTTCCAATATTGACATATTAGGTGGTATAGAAAGATACATTGCATTTTCCATAGCTATAGAATTTGCAAATGCATTTATTGTTGAAATTTTTGCACTTGTAAGTATATCTTTATAAACATTCTGCCAATATTTCTTTTCTTTTATAGATTTTTCATCATTTGTATTTTTTATTTCATCTATTTTATTTCTTACTTTTGACCTTATTCTGAAAAGCATTTCATTAGCTGCTGCTTTTGTGAAAGTGATTACTACTATATTTGATACTTTTTCTTTATTTTCTAATAATTTTAAATATATTTCTGTTATAGTGCTTGTTTTTCCTGTACCTGCCGATGCATTAACAAAACATAAGCCATTATCTTCAAAGCATTTTATTATATCTTTTTGCTTATCATTTAAATTGAATACCATTTTTATATGATAACATAAATATATAATAATTCAAATTAAAATGCTTGAAAAATATATTATATATATTATTATTAAAATCCTAATTAATCTTATTAATTAGATTTTTTATTTTGGAGATTTTATGAATAAAAACAATATAGGCTACATTTTCTTTATAGCTTTTATATTCCTGTCTATATTTATAATGTACAAATTATTAAGACCTTTCGGCATGATAATATTTTTTGCCGTTGTTTTTTATGTCATATTAAATCCTCTTTTTATAAGGGCTATGGGGAAGAGCTACAAAAAAACAGATAAACTTTCTATAATTAAAAAGAATACTTTAGCTTTGCTCTTTTCTCTTATATCTTTAATTATATTTTTAGTTCCTACAAGTATACTAGCCTATACTATAATAGTTCAGCTTATAGATATTTCAAATATTGGTATTAAATATTTTATGAATTTAGATGTTAATGAGGTTATTAATAATTCTAATATAAATAATTTTCTTAAATCTCTGCCTATAGATGTATCTATGGAAACTATATTAAAAAGAATACAGGATTCTTCGCTTTCAAATTTAACATTCATAAGTTCATATCTTACTCAGAATGTAGCCGGTTTATTAAAAAGTACAGGCGGATTTGTAAGCTCGTTTATATTTATGATGTTTTCATTGTTTTTCTTTTTTGTAGACGGAGAATATTTGATAGGACAGGTAAGGACATTAGTTCCTATAGATGCAAAATATCTTGACAGACTTATAAAGCAGGTTTCTGAAGGTATAAAAGGAATAGTATTTGGAAATTTATTTACAGGTATATTTCAGGGTTTTTGTGCTTTTATAGTATATACTGTATTTGGGGTTACAAATTCATTTACATTTGCATTTCTTACTATAATAGCATCTTTTATGCCTATAATAGGAACTACTATAATATGGATACCTTTGGGAATATTATTTTTAATAAATGGAGAAATTATTAGGGCTATTATATTTATAGTATGTTCATGGTTCTTTATTACAATACCTGATAATTTTGTGCGTCCTTTGCTTCTTGGAAACAGAATAGAACTTCATCCATTATTTATTTTCTTTGCTATACTTGGCGGAGTATTATTTTTTGGACTTTCAGGAATAATATTAGGACCTTTGAGCTTTATACTATTCTTTGAGATAATGAAAATATATAATGAAGAAAGATTATTAGAGGCAAAAAAAGAAAGAATTGCCAAAAAAAGAAGATTATCATAATTAAATAATAATTATCAAGAGTTTTATCTATGACAAAGATATTGATTATAGGAATGAATTATATAGGAGATACTATATTTATAACTCCTCTAATAAGAGCCGTAAAAAAACATTATAATGACTCTACTATTGATGTTGTAAATGGTGCTAGAGGAATAGATATTTTAAAAGAGAATCCATATATAAATAATATTATAGTTAGAGATGATAAAGTATCAGAATATATAAAAAATCAGAATTATGATATAGGTATTACTGCTACAACAGCATTTTACGGAGCTTCACTTTTATATAAAGCAAAAATACCAATAAGAGCAGGGGTAAACAGTGAATGCCGAGGATTTCTGCTTAATAAAAAAACTTCTTGGAAAAAGCATAAAAGGCATATAGTAGATACAATACTTTCTATATTAAAACCTATGAATATAGAAACTGACGGCATTAATACAGAAATATTTTTATCTGAAGAAGAAAATAATTTTGGTATTGATAAAATGAAAAATTATAAAAATGCTTTGCTTGTTCATGGCGGTGCAACTAGAATAAGTAAAAGGTATGGTATAGATAATTTTTCAAAACTTATAGATATGTTTTATAAAGAAAAACAAGTCCCTATAATACTTATAGGATCTAAAGATGATTTAGATTTTTCTGAAGAGATGAAAAAAAGATTAGGAAATATAATAGCTGATGATTTTACTAATAAATTGAGTATAAGAGAACTTATATCAGTAATAAAACATTCTTATGCATTGATTGGAGGAGATAGTGCCCCTCTTCATATAGCCAATGCCAGCAATATATATTCTATAGGTATATTCGGAGATACTTTGCCTTTGATTTATGGAGCCAGAGGCGATAAAGCTATAAATATAGAAGCTAGAAAAAAATACTGCACAGCATTAAAAAGTTTTCATTGCGAGTATATGAAAAGAGGATGCAAAACTATTGACTGCTTAAAAAAACTTGATCCTGAAGAAATTATGCCTTCGCTTTTATCTGTTTATAAAGATATTTAAGATATATTTTATATAAAATTTATTTTTAATTATATAATAAAAAATCTGTAATTGTAAGGATATATATGTTTAATAAAATAGATTTAAATAATTATAACAGAAAAGAGCATTATGAAATGTATATGAATAATATTCCATGTACATATAGCATAACAGTGCCTTTAAATATTACAAAATTTAAAAAAACTGTCAAAGATAAAAATATTAAATTTTATGCCTCTGTTATTTACTTAATATCAAAAGTTGTAAATAAATATAAAGAGTTCAAAATGGCATTGAATGATAATAAAGAACTTGGTTATTATGATATTATTAATCCAAGCTATACCATATTTCATAATGATACAAAAACTTTCTCATCCATTTATACAGAATATAATGAAAAATTTGATTTGTTTTATAAAAATTATATTTCAGATATAGAAACTTATGGAGAAAATAAAACTTTTTTAGCTAAGCCATGTAGTATAAATAATATATTTAATATTTCATCACTTCCATTATCAGCTTTTACTAGTTTTAATCTTAATTTACCAAATAGCTTTGAGTATTTAGCACCAATATTCACTATAGGAAAATACTATACAGATGATAAAAATAATATAATGATGCCTTTATGTTTACAAATACATCATAGTGTATGCGATGGATATCATGTGGGTATTTTCTTTGAAGATTTACAAATGGAATTTAATGAATTCAATTTATTATATTGAATTCTTTCTTGAAAAAATATAACTTTATTATAAAATATATGTTAATAACATTATATTTAATTAAAAATTTTATTTTTTATTGATAATAAGAGTTTTATAGTTAATATTAATTGAGGTTTATGATAATATGAAATTTATATTGAATAAGTTATATCTATTTATATTTTTATCTTTATTTTTTATATCATGTGCTACAACTTCTAAAAGTACATCAAGCGGTGGAGTATATGTAGGAGAAGATACCGGAGAAATAGGAATAGTTAATAATTGGAAGAATCCTGATTTCAAAGGTGGAAAAACTACAAAAATAATCGCTGAAGGTTATGCATCTGCTGATGGAAGAGGTGAGGCTGATGCTATAGAAAGATCCATTGAAAGTGCTAAAAGAAATGCAGTAGAGCAGGCAGTTGGTTCTATAGTTAATGGAAGTACTTTAGTTGAAAATAATAGACTTATAAGTTCTAAAATATATGACAATACAACAGGTTATATATCTTCATATAAAGTGATTAATATATCCAAATCCGGTTCTGTTTGGTATTCTAAGATAGAGGCTACAGTTGGCGTTGATATGCTTCAGGATAATCTTCAGGCTATGGGCATACTGATGGACAGAAAAAATCTTCCTCTTATAGTTGTGCTTGTTACAGATGAAACAGGAAATTTAAGCGAATCTTTTAACGTGGAATTAGAAAAAAATATGAGTGAGAAAGGATTTAAATTTGTTAGTCCTTCATCACTTCAAAATGTTATGAGAAAAGAAAATATAAGTTATGAAGATACAAGAGGTTCTCGTTCGTCAGCTTCAATAAAAAAGATAGCTGATGCTACAGGGGCACAAATAGCTATAATAGGTAAAGCGGATGCGGCTTTCTTCACAACTATACAAGGCACTGCTATGAAAAGTTATAGAAGCGATGTTGCAATAACTGCTATTAATATATCTGATTATACTACCATAGCAAGAGCTACACATCAGGCAGGCGGTGTAGGAGGAAGCGATAAGGATGCACATTCCATAGCTTTGGTTAAATCAGCAGATTATGTATCAGATGATTTTGTTAATCAGATAGTTAATAAATGGCAGAGTGAAGTTCAAAACGGTACAGAGTATACTATATATGTAAGCGGACTTGATTTTAATGAATCTATAGGTTTTGAAGAGGCTTTAAAAAAGAATATAGGCGGATTAAAAAATATTTATAATAGAGGAGTATCTGGAGAGTCTTCTAGGTATGTTGTTACTTATGTAGGAAGCAGCAGAGATTTAGCAGTTGATATTAATTCTAAAGCTAAAAGTATGGGATATCAAGTAATAATAAGTAGTTTTGATGATAAAACTATTACTTTAAAGGCAAGTAAGAGGTAATTTTCTTATTATGGAAATTAAAGAAAAATTAGTTGTTCATACTTGCTGTGCTGTTTGTATGAGTTATCCTCGTACTATTTTAGAGGATTATGATACAGTATTTTATTTCTATAATCCTAATATATATCCTATTGAAGAATATAAAAGAAGAAAAGATGAGTTTATAAATTATACTAATAATTTAGGCATAAAAACTTATATATCTGAAGAAGATGATGATGTTGCCAAATGGTATAATGATATAAAAGGTTTTGAAAATGAACCTGAAAAAGGGGCAAGATGCAGTATTTGTTTTAAGCATAGAATGAAAAAGGCTTTTGAATATGCTAAAAGTATAAATGCAAAATATGTTGCTACTGTAATGACTGTAAGCCCTCATAAAAACAGCAAAGTTATTGAAATGATAGGCAAAAGTTTAGCAGAGAATTATGAAGGAATAGAGTATTTGCATTTTGACTTTAAGAAAAAAGACGGATTTAAAAAGACTAATATAATAGCTAATGAAGCGGGACTCTACAGACAGAATTATTGCGGATGTGAATTTAGTATAAGATAATTTAATATATTATTCGTTCTTTTCTTCATTTTTTATTATGTTGTTTAAATGATCTATCATATTTCCTATAAAATCTAATTTATTTTCTTCAAATTTTTTAAGTTTTTCTGATATGGCAAATATTTTTTCTTCTGAAGATTTTAAATTGTATGGCTTCATATTTAATAATGTATCTGGAGAAGTTTCTAATGCTTTGCAAATTTTATTTAGATTTTTAATTGATATATTTCTATTTCCAACCTCAACACCTTGTAGATATTTTCCGGAAAGTGAAGATTTTTCAGCTAATTCATCTATAGTCATTTTTTTGTTTTTTCTTAATTCTCTTATATTTTGACCTAAATTTTTTAATACTACTTCTGTATCCATCATAAAAAACTCCATTCATACTTATGTCTATTTGTTCATTTATGATATATAAAATTTTAATTAAAAAAACAATTTATAATTTGACTATTAGTGAAAAAAGTATATTTTTGGTGTTTTATAGTGGGTATATTAAAGCTATTTACTATATAAATAAAAAAGCTGCCAATAATAAATATCAGCAGCCTTAAAAAATTACTTTACTTTAATTAAGCATAAGTGCTTAATCTTTCACCTACACCAGGTCTCATAGGTGCAGAAACAGCTTGAGGCTGAATGCTAGTCATAATTTTATCAACAGCTTGAGCCTGCATATCTGAAGTTTTTCTTATCATGCTTAAAGAAATATCTTGTTTAAGCATTCCAGTAGAATAAGAACTATAAGCTGAAAGATCCATGATTATACCTCCATTTAATTTATAAATTTAAAACTAATTTACTATATAATTGTAAATCAATGTAATATTAAATCAAGAAAAATATTTAAAAATATTAAAAAATAAAAGCTATAGAATGTGTTATGATAACAATATGGTTTACATAATGTATTTTTTGCTTAAAAATTATGACCAATTATGTTTTCATTATTTTTATTTTTTATCAACTTACAGAGCAGAACTTTCACATAATTGGTCAAAACTAATAATTAAGCATATACATCCAAAGTCTTTCCAATATTGTTATTTATAGGAGCAGATGATCCCTGAGGAGTTACTATGCTTGCAACTTTATCAGCAGACTGAGCTGAGCCGTATGCAGAAGAGTTGTAAACATTTAATCCTGCAGAAGTCATATGTCTAGTCAATGGAAACATATCGGATGAATAAATAGAGTTAAGTGAAACACCCATTTAAAACCTCCAAAGACTTATTATACATATAATATCGGAATATTTATTATTAAAATGAACATAATTATAGAATTTGAATAAAATGTATAAAATTTATCGTATATTCGTAATTTCAATTTTAAGTGAAAATAGAATGCGTTATTATTGCATCAATATTATTTAATATATTTTTTATTAAATAATATTGACTTATTTTTTAATAATACATATACTAGGTATATTATAAAATAAAATATTATCTGGGAGTTTGTACTATGAAAAAAATATTAATAGTAGGAGGTGTTGCAGGCGGTGCTTCTGCTGCAGCAAGACTTAGAAGATTAAATGAGGAAGATAAAATAATAATGTTTGAAAAGGGGCCTCATGTGTCTTTTTCTAATTGTTCTCTTCCTTATCATATAGGCGGGCTTATTCCTAATGAAGAAACTTTACTTTTAATGAATCCTGAGAAATTTTTAAAGCAGTTTAATGTAGATGCAAGAGTTAATAGTGAAGTTGTTGCTATAGATAGAAAAAATAAAGAAGTTACAGTTGTATCTGAAGGCAGAGAGTATAAAGAAAGTTATGATAAGCTTATACTTTCAATGGGTGCTAAACCTATAGTACCTCCTATAAAGGGAATTGAAAAAGTTAATGTATTTACTGTAAGAAATGTTGTTGATATAAGCAAAATACATAACTTTCTTAAAGGAAAGTCAAATGCTAAGGTATCTGTTATAGGCGGCGGATTTATAGGTATTGAAATGGCTGAAAATTTGAAGAAGGTTGGATATGATGTAACTATAGTAGAAGCATTACCTCAAATAATGAAGCCTTTCGATTATGATATGGTTCAAATTTTGCATAGAGAAATTATGGACAATGGAGTTAATTTGATAGTTAATGACAAAGTTGATAGTTTCGATACAAATACAGTAATTTTAGGTTCAGGCAAAAAAATAGAAGCTGATGCTGTTATACTTGCTATAGGCGTTTCTCCTGAAACTGATATTGCTGCTAAAGCTGGAATAGAATTAGGAAAAACTAAAGGCATAAAAGTAGATTCAACATACAGAACTAATGATAAAGATATTTATGCAGTTGGAGATGCTATAGAGGTTTATAGTCCTTTATTCAATGATTATTACAGACTTCCTCTAGCAGGACCTGCTCAGAAACAGGCTAGGGCAGTTGCTGATCATATCAATGGAAGAACAGTTGATAATAGAGGATTCATAAGTTCATCAGTTATTAAGGTGTTTGGATATAACGGAGCTTCTACAGGACTTTCTGAAGGCTTCATTAAAGCTATGAATTTGAATATAGATTATGATACTGTTGAAATTATTCCTTTTGATGGCGTATCAATTATGCCTACAGCAAGATTAATGCATTTCAAACTCATATATGAAGTACCTACAGGAAAAGTATTGGGTGCTCAGGCTATAGGTAAAGGAAATGTTGATAAGAGAATAGATGTAATAGCAACTATTATAAAATTCGGAGGAACTATAGATGATCTTAAAGATTTAGAATTATGCTATGCTCCTTCATTCGGAACTGCTAAAGATGTTGTTAATTTTGCAGGTTATGTTGCTTCTAATTTAAGAAATGGAGATTATAAACAGGTTCATTATAGTCAAGTTAGAGAATTGGTTGAAAAAGATGCTTATTTCTTAGATGTAAGAATGCCTGAAGATTTTGCAGTAGGACATTTAGAAAAAGCTGTTAATATACCTCTTGGAGCTTTAAGAAGCAGATATAATGAGATACCTAAAGATAGAACAGTATATATAACTTGTAAAACTGGTCTTACTAGTTATACAGCATGCAAAATACTTCAAAATATCGGATTTAATAATGTTGTAAATGTTTCAGGCGGATTTATCGGTTTATCTCAGTATGAATATTTTAATGATAAAACTACTGGAAGAAAACCTATATTGACAGGATATTTCGGATAAATTTATATTTGTATACCTTTATAATAAAAAGAGCCGTTTTTTATGAAATGGCTCTTTTTATTGTTAATAATATATAGAATTCAAATTTTTTCTTAAAAAAAGATTTTATAATTTTATTTTTTTTATATTATATTATATAATATTATATAATATAATATAAAAAAAGAGATATACTTTTAACAAGGATGAAATATGTTAATAGAAAATGATTTAAAGATATTATCTCCTTCGGAGGCTGGTGAAATTATCAGTAATACAGACAATATAGTAATATTGGATGTTAGAACGGAGATGGAACATAATTATGAAGGTATGATTGAAGATTCTATTTCTATGGATTTCCTTAAACCAAGAGTCTTTAAAAGAGAAATATCTAAATTAGACAAAGAAACTCCGTATTTATTGTATTGTTCTATTGGTAAGTTAAGTATAAAAGCAGCAGAATATATGAAAGAAGAGGGATTTAAAAATCTATATATATTAGAAGGCGGATTAAAGGCTTGGAATAAACATTTTGGAGATAATAATAAAGTTTCTAAATTTGATAGAGAAGAGGCTGTAGAAAGAAGAAAAAGACTTATTATTAGATTAAATAGAATTGAAGGACAAATTAAAGGTATGAAAAAAATGCTTGCTAAAGGTGAATATTGCGGAGATATACTCAATCAATCTTTGGCTGTTAAAGCTGCTATGGGAAGTGTCAATCAAGAAATTATGGAAGTGTTTTTGAATACCTGTATGATTTCACCTAAAGAAAAAGAAGATTTCTTTAGATATATGAGAAAACTAATAAAATAATTATTTTTTAAGCAAGGGATAATCCCTTGCTTTTTATTTTTTTTAAATTTTATTTATTTTCCCCAAGCATCAGGATTTTTATTCCATTCTAAAGCTTTGGATAATTCTTCTTCTGTTATGTACTTTTCATCTTTAGCTATTTCCATAAGAGATGAGAAATTAGAAAGAGATGAGAATTTAATTCCAGCTTCTTCA
This sequence comes from Brachyspira hyodysenteriae ATCC 27164, assembly GCF_001676785.2. Classification (NCBI taxonomy): domain Bacteria; kingdom Pseudomonadati; phylum Spirochaetota; class Spirochaetia; order Brachyspirales; family Brachyspiraceae; genus Brachyspira; species Brachyspira hyodysenteriae. Next base: position 865,167 of record NZ_CP015910.2, read on the forward strand.
AAGTTTTTATATGCTTTTTCAAATTCATAAGTAAATATTGATATAATTTCAAGTCCTATAGCTCCTTCAGCTTTAGCTGCTTCAAATGCCTTTATAGAACTTCCTCCTGTAGATATCAAATCTTCTATCAATATTAATTTCTTACCATCACACTCAGCACCTTCTATCTGTTTTCCTCTTCCATGTTCTTTTTTCTCTGCTCTTATATAGCATAAAGGTTTATTAAGTTCATAAGCTATGAAAGAAGCCCAAGGTATTCCTGCTGTTGCAGTACCAGCTATAACATCAAAATCTTTATCTTTTAAAATACTTACAAAAGCATCAACTATAACCTTTCTTGCTTCAGGGAATCCTATTACATATCTGTTATCGCAGTATATAGGGCTTTTTATTCCTGATACAAATGTGAAAGGCTCTTTAACATTAAGTTTAACCGCTTTAGTTTCTAATAAAGCACCTGCTATCAATCTTGATTTTGCCTTTTTATTATTCTCCATACCTTCAGCAATTTCTTCAACAATCATTTTGCAGGCTTTTACTCTGTCTTCATTTCTTGTAATAGGTCTTCCAACAACAAGATAATCACATCCATTTTCAATAGCTTCTTTAGGAGTCATTACTCTTTCCTGATCATCAGTGCTTGCCCATTTAGGTCTTACACCTGGACAAATTGTTCTGAAATTCTCTCCGCATTCTCTTTTTATAACAGCTGCTTCTTTAGGAGAGCATACAACACCATCAAGTCCGGATTCTTTTCCTAATTTAGCCCAATTAACTGCCAAATCTGTAAGAGGCAAATTAGAGCTGAACATATTTTTTACATCATTTTCAGAAAGGCTTGTTAATATTGTTACGCCTATTATTAAATTATCTTTATTAAGTTTTTTTATCTCTTGTACAGTTTTTTCCATCATCTTTTTACCGCCGCTTGTATGTACATTGAACATAAATACATTCTGTTTAGCAGCGAATAATGAAGCCATAGCTGTAGTATTAGGTATATCATGGAATTTTAAGTCTAAAAATACTTTTTTATTTTTACTAGCTAAATATTCTATTATTTCACCTTTAGTGTATAAAAAGAGTTCTAGTCCTACTTTATAAAATACAGCCTCATCTCCAAGCTCATCTATAAGTTTTGTAGCTTCTCCCATAGAATTAAAATCTAATGCTATGATTAATCTTTCTTTTGGGTTTTCAGTTAATTTTGTCATAATTTATCCTTTTATATTTTTTATAATCAAATTATTTATTATATTTTAAAACTTAAATATTTTGATAAAGTTATAAATGTGCTGCTCCTATTATATCTTTTATATTGCTGATATTATTTTCTTTAAGATAATTATCTATTCCATTTATAACCTCTATAGGAAGAATAGGGTTTGAAAATATTCCGGCACCTATAGAAACTAAAGATGCACCAGCAAGTATAAACTCTAAAGCATCATTATAATTAGTGATACCGCCCATACCAACAATAGGTATTTTTACTGCCTTATATACTTGATAAACCATTCTTACAGCTATAGGACGTATGCATGCACCTGATAATCCACCAAATATATTTCCAAGTAATGGTTTTCTAGTTTTAGTATCTATTTTCATAGATAAGAATGTATTTACAAGTGATACACTGTCAGCCCCAGCATCTTCAACTGCTTTTGCTATACTTGCTATATCTGTAACATTCGGAGATAATTTTACTATTAAAGTCTTTTTGCTAAGAACTTTTTTTACAGCCTTTGTAGTAGATTCGGCACTTTCACAGCTTGCTCCAAATGCCATTCCTCCATTTTTTACATTAGGACATGATATATTAAGCTCTATAAAATCAACTCTTTCTATTTCATTTGCTATTTCAGCTACTTTTACATATTCATCTATAGTAGCACCATTTATATTGAGTATTATAGGGGCAGAATATTTTATATTTTTTATTATATTATCTTTAAAATACTCTATTCCAGGATTTTCAAGTCCTATGCAGTTTATCATACCTGAAGGAGTTTCCGCTATACGAGTACCTTTATTGCCGTCTTTTTTATTTAATGTTATGCCTTTTAAGTTAACTGCTCCAAGTTCATTAACATCAAAATAATTGCTGTATTCTTCACCGAATCCGAAACAGCCTGAAGATGTTATAACATTATTTTTTAATTCTTTTCCTAAAAAATTTATATTTAATCTGCTCATAAATTTATCCATATATTGTAATAATTTAAAAGTTTAATAATTCAGCATTGAATACAGGGCCGTCATGACAAACTTTTTTAAGTATATATCCAGACTTTTCATCTTTTATTTCTATATTGCAGCCTAAGCATGCATTAACTCCGCAAGCCATTCTCTCTTCAAGTGAGGCATAGCAAAGTATATTATTTTCTTTAGCCGTTTTAATCAATGCTTTCATCATAACCGTAGGGCCGCAAGTGTATATAATATCAAAAGTTTTTTCTTTTAATAATTCTTTAGTTTTATCAACTGTATTGCATTTATCACCGACAGAACCGTCATCAGTTGTAATGTGTAAATCAATATTATTGGTATTGAATCTGTCCATTATTTTTATTGCACTTGAATCGGCGCCGCCCATTATCAATGTTATAGAGTTATTGGAATTGTTTAATTTTTCTATTAAAAGTTTAATAGGGGCTATTCCCATTCCTCCTGCTACTATTAATATTTTTTTATTATTGATATTTGTATCAAATCCGTTTCCTAATGGCCCTTGAATATTAATAGTATCATTTTCTTTTAATTTTGATAAATACTCTGTGCCTTCGCCTTTTACTTGATAATAAAATTCAAGTATATCATTATCGATATAATGCAGACTTATTGGACGTCTTAAAAAAGTATTACTTTTAAGCATGAAGAATTGTCCTGCTTTGGCATGTTTATAGCTTTCTTTTGATTTTACTCTAATCAGATATTTATCATTTGATATTTTTATATTATTTATTATTATGCAATCTTCTAAAAACATTTTATGAACCTTTCTTATTATAATAAATATTTTTATTTTTATATAAAAAAAGAATACTCCTTCTTATTTAAGAGAAGATAGTATTCTTTGAATTTTTTATTATAATTTTAATATAAATATATGCTTCATATAAAATTACTATATCATATATTTATAAAAATTCAAGATGTGAAAAAAATCATTAAATTATATGGCCATCTATTGAAATTATATATTCCTTAATTATTATGTTCTTATTAGCAATTTCAAGTGCTTTCTGAACTATCATTTCAACTCCTCCGCAGCAAGGAACTTCCATTCTTACTATGGATATAGATTTAATATTTTTGTTTGTAAATATGTTAACTAGTTTTTCTATATAACTGTCTATATCAGTATCTAATTTTGGGCAGAACATCAAAAGAGTTTTATTTTTCAAAAATCTAGAATGAAAATTCGGATAAGAAAAAGGCACACAGTCAGCAGCTATAAGTAAGTCGGCATTATCTAAATAATTAGCATTAGGATTCATTAATTTTAATTGTATAGGCCAATTTCTTAATTCTGAATTCATTTGTATATTGTTATTATTATTTTCTCCTCTGAATTGATTTCTCATATCTTTTTGCATGCTTCCTGGACATCCGCATTGTTTATTTTCTTCCATATTAGGAACCTCCATATTATGATCTTTTAAATATTTTACAGCTTCATTAAAGAGCTTATCTTCTCCATGATCTCTTAAATGTTCAAGATGTGCTTTTATAACATTTGCACCGCCTTTTACAATATTTTCCATTACTTTACTTTCATCATATTCTTCAGCTTCTCTTTCTTCTATCTCCATAGCATTTTCAGGACAAGCCTTTATACAAGCACCAAGCCCATCGCAGAATAAATCGCTTATAAGTCTTGCCTTTCCGTCTATTACCTGCAAAGCTCCTTCTGGGCAATCTGGTATGCATATTCCGCAGCCTGTGCATTTATCTTCATCAATTTTTATTATTCTTCTTTTCATTTATAAAATCCTTTATTATCTTCTAGTATCTTATGAAAAGAATGATAGAATATTTATATATAAAATTCTATTGCTAAAGCAACATTAATTGAAAATTGAAATATTGTTTTTAATATATTTTAAATATAATGGTTATTATTATGAAAGATTAGCGTATTGATATTATACCAAATATAGGTATAATATTAATAATATTTTATTTTAAATGGAAATGATATGTTTTTTGGAGATTTTAAATTTATTGTTTTATATATATTTCTTCCTGTACTGATAATTTTATTTATTATGTCTAGAAGAAAAGTGCATAAAGTTTTATCAATATTTACTAAAAACTTGAATTTTCAAAATGATAAAAATTATAAAAGAATATCAAATTTGAGAATATTTTCTATTATATTTATGATACTTGCATCTGCAAGCTTGGTATTTGCTTTGATGCAGCCTAAATGGGGAATAATAGAGCAGAAAATTAAAACAGATAATTATATGGTAACGATCGCATTAGACTTATCAAGATCAATGGATGCTGACGATGTATGGCCTTCAAGACTTGAAAGGGCAAAATTAGAAATAGAAAAATTTGTTAAAAAAACCGATAATTTATCTGTAGCATTGGTAGGTTTTGCAGGAACTAGTTTTATAGCTTCTCCTTTTACTCAGGATATGGAAACATTTACTTATATACTTGATAATTTGACAACTAAATCAGTTACTTTACAAGGTACTAGAATAGCAGATGCTTTAGTTACAGCTAAGAATACTTTTAATGTTGATGCTGTAAGTAAAAAATCTATTATATTAATAACTGACGGTGAAGATCATGGCGGTTATTTTGATGATATATTAAAGCAATTAAATGAAATGAATGTCAGTGTATATACTGTTGGAGTTGGAACTGAGGTAGGGGCTACTATAAGTACAGATTTAGGAGTTAGAGAAAAATCAGTTGTTTCAAAAAGAGATGATAATACATTAAAATTAATAGCTGATTCTACTCATGGAAAAAGCTATATTGCAGAAAATGTTTCACTTGAAAGTATATTTGATGATATGAAGCAGAGTATGGATAGTGTTTCAGCTGTTAGAAATAATAGAAGCTATAAAGAAAGATTTCAAATATTTTTGGCTATTTCTGCAGGTTTGATATTTTTGGCAAGTATATTTAATATTTTAACTCAAATAAAGGTGAGAGAAACAATTAAAGAAAAAATAATAAGAGAGAAAATACTTAATAGAAAGTCTGAAGTTAGGAATTATTAAGAGGTATTATGAAAATGAAAAAAATCAGTTTATTGATTATAATATTTTTATTGAGCTTTATTTCAAATATATATGCTTTTTCATTCAATGAGTTTACAGCAAAACTAGATGTTGACAGAGCAAACAGACTTATGAAGAAAGGCGATTATGACGGAGCTGTAAGTTTATATGAAAAGGCTTTAAGTAAAGTACCTAATTCCCCTGAAATATTTTATAATATGGGTACTACTATGTCATCTATAGGCGATATGAACAGTGCTGTACAATTATTTGATATGGCTAAAAAAAGCTTTACAGATAATACAAGTAAAGAAATGAAAAGCTCAGTACATTATAATGCAGGACTTAGTAGAATTGAAATGGAAGATTATCAGGGTGCTATAAATGAATTAGTTGAATCTCTTGTTAATACTCCAGATGACAGCAATTCAAAAATGGCATTAGAATATGCACAGAAAAAATTAGAAGAACAAAAACAGAATAATAATGCAGGTCCTAGTATGCAGCAGAATCAAGATCAAAATCAGCAAGGACAAAGCGATAATAATAACAGCGGTTCTGGAAATAATGATCAAAATAATCAAGATAATCAGAATAATGATAATCAGGATAATCAAAATAATCAAAACGATCAAAATCAAGATAATCAAAATAATCAGAACAATCAAAACGATCAGAATAATAATAATCAAGATAATCAAAATAATGATGGAAATAATGATAATCAGAATAACAATGGCGGAGACAATAATCAGGATAACCAAAATAATAATGGCGGAGATAATAATCAAAATGACAATCAAGACAGTAAATCAGATATAGATAGATTATTAGAGTCTTTAAGACAGTATAGAAAAGATAAAGATAATGGAGATCAATATTACGGCGGAGGCAGAATTGATAAGGATTGGTAATACAGCTTTAAAATATATATTGGCAGTATTTTTTATTGCTTGTTCATCTTTATTTTCTCAAACCAGCATCAATACAAAAATATCAGATACTAAAGTTGGTGTAGGTGAGGTGTTCACTGTTTCTGTAACTATAGATAATAGTTCAGGAAGAGTTTTAATAGATGATATTCCAGGTCTTACATTAAGAGGCACATCTCAGTCAATTAATATGATGTATTCTTCAGGAACTTTCAAATCTATAAAAACATATAATTTTACTTATGTTGCAAATAGCGAAGGTAAATATAAATTTGATCATATAACTGTTAAAATTAATAATAGAACATATGTATCAAATCCTGTAGAGATAGAAGTTGTAAGTGCTCCTACTAGAAATGATGATTCTTATACTCCAAGCGGAAACAGATTCAATGACTTTATGAATTATGCTGATGATATATATGTGGACAATAGTATTAACAAAAAAGAAGTATATATGTATGAGCCTATATATATAACACAAAAGGCTTATACTCATATTCCTGTTACAGTTCTTGGATTTTCTAAGATACCAGACAGAACGGATTTTATTTCATATTCGGATTCTTCAAAGTATAATACTTTCACTGAAATAATAGAAGGAAAAAGAGTAAGCAGTATACCATTAAAAAGAGAAGTTCTTTATCCGGTAAAAACGGGTACTAAGGATATATTAACTACTCCTTTTGTATTTGAAAAAGACGGTATGTTTTATGACAGAGTACAATATGGAGAAGAGACTTTCTCTATAAAAGTGCTTCCTCTTCCTGATAAAAAAGGTTTTGAAAATTTTTCAGGAGGAGTTGGAAATTTTATTTTTACTACAAGAGTAAATAAAACTAATGTTGCTGTGGGAGAAGAGCTTCTAATTACAATGGAAGTTTCCGGCGAAGGTAATACTTCTATAATAACAATGCCTAATATTAATGATAATATTACGAATTATTTTTCTGTTTATCAGCCTAAAATATATGAGACTAATTGGTTTGATGATAATAAAATGCTTGGAAGAAAAGTAAAAGAATATATTTTAGTAGCTAAAAATGAAGGTGCTTCTTCTATTGCTAGTATTAATTTCTGTTATTTTTCTCCTAATGATAAAACTTATACTAATATACATTCTAATCCTATAAGCTTAACAATATCAGGAAGTAAAATTAATAATAATTCTTTTGTTAATAATGACGGTGAAGAAATAAATACTATAGCTATAAGAAATACATATCTTAAAGAAGATAAAAATTTCAAAGTATTAAGTATTAATATAATTTATATTTATATATTAATATTGATAATTGCTTCTTTGATTATTTATAATGCTAAAAGATTTAGTAATATAAAATTTTCATTTGCTAAAAAAGATAATAAAGATAATAGTATGGATGATATTTTAAATTATTATAATTCTAATAACAGAAAAGAGTATTGTAAATCTGTAGAAAATCTTTTACTTACTGCTGTAAAAAATAAATTTAATATACAAGATGATAATGTTTTGTATGATAAATTAAGAGATTATATTGATTATGAAAAAGCTAATGAGATAAAAAATATAATTGATAAATGTAATTTTGAATTGTATTCAGGTAAATCATCAGGAAATGAAGATTATCATACAAAATCTATAGAATTAGTAAAATATATAAAAGAATTAAAAATTAAAAAGTAATTTTATATGATAGGTTATATATTTATATGAAAAAATTAATTATAGTATTACTTTTGTTTCAATCATATTATTTATGCAGTGCAGCTGATTTGGATAAATTAAATAATTTATTTGAATCTGCTAATAAACTTTATAATGACGGCAAATATTTAGAGGCTAATTATTTGTATAAAGATATTGCAGCATCTAATTTTGTTTCAAAAGATTTGTATTATAATTTAGCTTCATCTTATGCGGCTATTGGAAGCAATGGATATGCAGTTCTTTATTATGAAAAGGCTTTGAATATATCTCCTTTTGATAAGGAAACAAAAGTGATGATAAATTCATTAACAGGCAATAATGATTATGATTCACAGCTTATAATTATAATGTATGGATTTTTAATGCTGTTTTTAATCTCTTTTACTTTAATGATAATAATGTTTATAAAGAGTAAAAAAATAAATAAATTTTTATTAATGCTTTCGATAGTTCTTTTAATACCTACTGCAATATTAAATAATAATATAAATTCTGATTATGTAATAACAATAGATAATGCCAATCTATACAGCGGAAGCAGTACAAAGTCATCTATAGTTTCACAAATATCTGAAGGCGAGAAATTGAAAGTACTTGAAGAATATACTAATTGGTATTATGTTAAAGGTAATTTCAAAGGCTGGATAAGTAAAAGTTCTGCTGAAAAAATATAATATATTAAAAATATTTAAGTTTTTTTATTTTATTCAAGTTTTTCCCGCCGCACACCTACCTAAAGGTACTCCCTTCGGTCGCAGGTGGGCTTCCCAAAGTTGATGCCATCACCCCGCAGGTGGACTTCGTCGGCACGCTTCGCGAAAGTGTAAGTATAAAATTAGTACTAAATCATACTAAAATAGTCTTATATGTAAAATAATTTATTACATTTAAGTTCAAATATAGCCTTTCTCCTGCCGACACCATAGGTGGACAGCGAGGCGGGCTGTGCCTGCTTCTCGCCGAAGGCGGGCTGTGCCTTATACCAATACCGAAAGGTACCTACTCTGTAAAAGAACTGGGGTATGGTACGACTGTGTGCTTCGCAGCAAAGCCCCAGATATAAAAACAAAAATATAAATTTATTTTTGACAAAATATAGTTGTTTAAGTCATATAAAAAATTTAAAATGTTTTCTTATTTGTAATTTTTATTAAATTAAATATTATAATATTATATAAAGAATAAAAGGAGAGTAGTATGGCAAAAATAGCGGTTGGAATGAGTGCAGGAGTTGATTCTACTACTACAGCAAAACTTTTAAAAGAGCAAGGTAATGATGTATTCGGTGTTACTATGCTTTTATGGAATGGAGATGAAAGAGCACCTTTAAGCGGTTCATGTTATAGCCCTTATCAGAAAAATATTGTAGAGGAATGCGAAAAATATGCAAAGGCAATAGGTATAGATTATTATGCATTCGATATAAGCGAGATGTTTCAGAAAAAAGTTATAGATTATGTTACTGAATCTTATAAAAAAGGATTCACTCCAAACCCTTGTATAATGTGTAATAGTCAGATTAAATTTATGGCTTTATTTGAGGCTATAGAGAAACAAGGTTTAGAATTTGATAAATTTGCTACAGGACATTATGCTGGTGTAAAATACGATGAAAAAACTAAAAGATATCTTCTCTTAAGAGGGAAAAATTTAATAAAAGATCAGTCATATTTTTTGTATAGACTCACTCAAGATCAATTATCTAAAATAATGTTTCCAATGCATGAAAATACAAAAGAAGATACAAGAAACATTGCAAGAGAATATAATTTAGATGTTGCAGAAAAGAGTGAGAGTCAGGATTTTTTTGCAGGCGAGTATCATAGATTATTTGATGAAGATAAAGAAGGCAGCATAATAAATATAGATACTAATGAAATATTAGGGCATCATAAAGGAATATGGCATTATACAGTAGGGCAGAGAAAAGGTTTGGGTATAGCTTATAAAGAACCTTTATTTATAGTAGCATTAGACAGTGAGACTAATACTGTTTATGTTGGAAATAAAAATCATACATTTGTTAATGAAGTAAAAATATATGATGTTAATTGGATAGCAGAACCTAAGCAAAAAGAATTTGAAGCATTAGTAAAAACTAGAAGTGCACATAAAGGTACTATGGCTGCTGTTATTCCTATAGATGAAAATACTATTAATATAAAATTTCATGAACCTACAGGTATTATAGCTAAAGGACAATCATGTGTATGTTATGATAATGATATAACTTTATGCGGAGGCATTGTTTATTGATTTACATTTATATAAATTGATTGTTTTTATATATAAAAATATAAATATAATATATAATTAAGGAAAATAAAATATGAATAAATTATATATAATTATTTTTAGCTTTGTATTGCTAGTATCATGTTCTAATGCTGGTAAAATAAATTGGGAAAGTGATTTTGATGTATCAGTTGAAAAATCAAAATCTGAAAATAAAATAATAATGATGGATATATATACGGATTGGTGCGGTGCATGCAAAGAGATGGACAAAACTACTTTTAAAAATAAAACTGTAATTGATAGCAGCACAAATTTTATAGCATTAAAATTCAATCCTGAAAAAATGTCTAATGGTAAAGATATACTTAAAAAATATAATATATTAGGTTTTCCTACTATGCTTTTTATCAATAGTGATGGATTTATTTTAAAAAGAATAGTTGGATATATTGAAAGCGATGAATTAATAAATGAAATGAATGGTATGAAGGAAAGAAATGATAGAGTAAAGGTTATATTCAAAGATGATTCTGCTTCATTGGATAAATTAGATATTTATCTTGAGTCAGGTTATGATAATGAGGCTTTGGATATGTATAATAAATTAACATCAGAAAGTAAAATACCTGAAGATAAAATGGCTAAATATATGTCAAGCATTGCTCTTTTGCTTTTAGATAACAATAAACTTGAAGAAGGAATGAAATATTTCGATGAGATAATAAGCAAATATAGTAATTATAATGAAGTTTATATAGCTCATTATTATAAAGCTTTGGATATGATAGTTAATAATGCTCAGACAAATGAGGGTATAAAATATATAGAGAATCTTACAAATCAAGTACCAGACGGAATAAAAAATGAATATTTAGATTTTATAGATTATTTTAGTTCTAATTAAAGATATTGTTTTATTATATAAATACTTTATAATAGTATAATTAAAAAAGGAGAAAACTATGAATAAAAATATATTAATGATACTTTTTATAATGTTTACATCGATTATTTCATGCAATAAAGCAAGTGCCGAAATAAAATGGGAAAAAGATTTGGCTACTGCTATGAAGAAAGCTAAAGAAAAGAATTTGCCAATAATGATAGATGTTTATACTGATTGGTGTACTTGGTGTAAAGAATTAGATAAAAATACTTATTCACATAAAGATGTTATAGATGTTGCTAAGAAGATGGTTTCTGTTAAATTAAATCCTGAGACTTCAGAAGAAGGTGCAGAAATAGCTCAAAGATATGGAGTAAACGGATTTCCTACAATACTTTTTATAAGTGCTGACGGTTTTATATTAGAGAATGTAGGAGGATATGTTGAGGGTGAAAAATTTGTACCTTATATGAAAAACGCTATAGAGAAATTGGATCGAGTAAATTCTGTATTGGCAAATAAAGAACCTACTTTAGAGAAATTAGATTTATATATGGAATCAGGTAATGAAGTAGAATCTCAAAAGATATATGATGCTTTAATGCAGAAAAAAGCTATATCTAAAGAAAAAATGCCTAAATATTTACTTGGTTTTGGCTTGATAAAAGCTCAGAAAAAAGATTATGATAATGCTAATAAATATTTTGATGATATAATAAAAAATTATCCTAATTCTGAAGAGGTTTATATAGCTCATTATTATAAGGCTGTTATTATGGCATTAGCTGGTGAAAAAGATGAGCCTAAAAAATATTTAGAGAAACTTATTAATGATCCTAAAGTTCCTGAGGATATGAAAAATCAATACGAAAATCTATTATCATACATAAATGAAACTAATTAATTAATGTTAAATAATTTTTTTAAGAGAGGTATTTATTAGCCTCTCTTTTTTTATGTGATGTACTTTAAAAAATAATTTGTTATAATATAATAAATCAATATATGTAAATTGTAGTTTATACGGATATAAAGATTATGATTAGTATAATAATACCTGTTTATAATGTTTCAAAATATTTAAGGGCTTGTCTAGATAGTGTAATTAATCAGACATACAAAGATTTAGAAATAATATGTATTAATGACGGTTCTACTGATGATTCTCTTGAAATATTAAAAGAATATGCTGATAAAGATAATAGAATAATTATAATAGATAAAAAAAATGCCGGAGTATCTTCAGCAAGAAATGACGGAATAGATAGTGCGAAAGGCGAGTATTTATTTTGTATAGATAGTGATGATTATATTGATAGTAATTTTATTGAAGTTTTTTATAATAATGCTAAAAATAATAGTAGTGATTTAGTGGTATTAAGCAGTTTCTGGAATTTAGATAAAAGAGTAAATAAAGATTATCATTCTGCACTTCCAACTTGGTCAATGTTTATAAAAAGAAGCATATTAGATAATTATAAATATTTAAGATATCCTTTGAATGTTCAGCCTGGAGAAGATGGTATATTTTCACATGAACTTTTAATGTATACTAAGAATGTGAGTTTTGAACATACTGTAAATTATCATTATGTAAAAAGGGCTGGACAGGATTCACAAAGAGCTGTTAAAGAACCTAAAATATTATTAGAAGCTATACCAAAATGGTTTGAGTTATTAGAGGAGTTTTATACTAAATATAATTTTTGGGAGAGTAAGTCTTTATCATTTGCTAAATATATCGAGGGAGAAGCATTTCTTGCATTTAGAACAAAAAATTTCACTTCTGATGATGAGAGAAAGATTTTTGATATAATAAAAAATACTTTGAATAAAGTTGTAGAAAATATTAAAAAAGAAGATTATGATAAATATTTTTCTAAAGATTTTCTTATTTTTATAGATTCTAACACAATAAAAGAGTATTATAGCAAAATAAAATATAAATATAATTATATAAGATTTACATTATTTGGCAAGGATATATCTATACGATATAGGGAAAACAGGTATAAATATTATAAGAATGATAAATGATTTTGATTATAAAAATATTCTATAATTTAGTATTATTTAACGCACGGTAAACCAATTTTAATTTTTTATTTATATTATAATTTTAATTCATTTTATATTTTAAATTTTACTCTGCGTGCGGTGAGGATATTATAAATTTAATAAAAATTTTGCTGGGTGTTATAAATTCTAATTAGTCAATAGGAAAAATAAAAATTAAAAATTCAAAATAAATTACAAAATATAAAGGGTGGGAATCAAAAATATATTTTAAAACTTTATTTACATGCCTGCCCTATAGTTTTTATTATTTTTATTTTTTTACAAAGTTTTAATTGTTATTTTAGCTACCCACCCAAGTTTAAATAAATATTATAGCATTTATTTCCGCATCTTGAATAAAATTTAATATGTGAATTAAGTAATAATTGCAATTTTAATCTTGAATATAAATTTACTTACCATGTGTTAAATAAAAAATTTAATAATATTAATAATTTTAGCTATTTACAATTACACTAATTTTTATATAATTTATATAAAGATTAATTTTTTGATACTGAAAATTTAAAATAGAAATTGTTAACGTATGATTATTTTACTTGTCAGAACAATTTTTATTAGCAATAATAAAAGTATTAAATTTAGATTATTAGAAGCTAACTATAAAAATTGTGAGCGTCCGGCAAGTTTACTTGTCGGAGTGTCTATGTGAACAATTTTTATTAGCAATAATAAAAGTATTAAATTTAGATTATTAGAAGCTAACTATAAAAATTGTGAGCGTCCGGCAAGTTTACTTGTCGGAGTATCTATGCGAACAATTTTTATTAGCAATAATAAAAGTATTAAATTTAAAGCATTAGAAGCTAATTATAAAAATTGTGAGCGTCCGGCAAGTTTACTTGTCGGAGTATCTATGCGAACAATTTTTATTAGCAATAATAGGATAGTTTTATGAGTAAAGTTGCTGTAATAAAATGTGAAAATTATGATTTAGAAGAAGTTAAATCGTCTATTAAAAAAGCTATAGATTTGATTGGAGGAATAGATTTATTTGTTAAAGAAAATGATAAGGTATTGCTTAAACCTAATTTTTTAGCTGCAGAAACTGCCGAGAAATCTGTAACAACTCATCCTGTGGTATTTGAGGCTATTGTATCTATACTTCAGGAAAAAACTAAAAACATTTCCTATGGTGATTCTCCTGGAATAGGTAAGGGAAGCAGTGTGGCACTGAAATCTGGTATAGATGAAATAGCAAATAAATTGAATGTTAAATATGCAGATTTTGAAGAACCTGTAGGGGTTACATATGAAGATGGGGTTCAGGAGAAAAGTTTTACTATAGCAAAGCCTATACAGGAAGCCGATGTAATAATAAGTTTGCCGAAATTGAAGTCTCATGCACTTACAACTATGACAGGGGCTGTAAAAAATCAATTCGGATGCATACCAGGATTTAGAAAAGCTGAATATCATTTGAAGCTTCCGGATTTTGAAGATTTTTCTACTATGCTTCTTGATTTGAATAAGCTTGTTAATCCTAAGCTTTATATAATGGATGGAATTTTAGCTATGGAAGGAAATGGTCCTAGAAATGGAAACCCTAGAAAAGTTAATGCTTTAATAGTGTCATCGGATGCAGTTGCTTTGGATTATGTTGCTTCTCAAATAATATCATTCGATTATAACACTATACCAACTTTGAAAATGGGATTTAAACATGGTTTCTCAGATAAAGAAAAAATAGAAGTTGTAGGAGATGGTATAGAAAGTGTGAAAGTAACAGATTTCAAAAAGCCTCATAAAGGAATAGGTGTAGGAAGAAGTTTAATGAAGTTAAGCAGATTTCCTATCATTAAAAGACTTTTTGCAACTATAATACCGAAACCTGTGATAGAAAAAAATAAATGTGTAAAATGCGGTGTCTGCGTAAAGGTTTGTCCTGTAACACCACTTGCGCTTAATTTTGATAAAAAAGGTAAAGACTATCCGCCGGAATATTATTATAAAAATTGTATTTCTTGTTACTGCTGTCAGGAATTATGTCCTCATAAAGCTATAGTATTAAAAAGAAAGTTTTAAAATAAAAAATATCATACTTAAATCAAATAATTAAGTATGATATTTATTTTATTTATTGTACATTAATTCTTACAGTATTATCTATATAGCTACTATTTATATTTCCAAGTGATTTTATTTTTGATATCATATCATCTCTGCAGTCTTTACCTGTCATATTGATATTTTGTCCTTTTTGAGCAATAGGTTTTCCAGAAGCATCAACATAATCACCTCCATTGTATATGTATGTAGATAATGCTACTCTGTATGATCTAGATTCACTAATAGCAGAACCATTTAGTTTAGCAGATATTAAATCTCCGCTGCTATTATATAAAACTTCCATTCCTCTTGATGTTTGAAAAAAACCTCCTCCGGAATTTCCTTGTATTACTGCACTTTTTTTGCATGCTATCTTTAATAAATCAAGTATATCTTTTCCTGTTAATGTAACTAATATTACTTCATTATCATATGGTGAAACAGAAATTATATTAGCTAATGTTATATTTCCTTTTGTTAATCCTGCTCGTATTCCTCCGGCATTAATGAAAACCATTTCTGCTTTATCTGTATCCTGATTGGAATCTAATATTAAATCGCATACTATATTTCCTAAAGATGTAGATTTAGATCTTATTGTTGTAACATTATAATTTAAATCTTCAGATAAAGTACCTATTTTTTCACTTGATAACTGTACAGCCTCATCTTTTATTTCATTAACTAAAGCAAGCATATCAGGATCTTGTTTTATTTTTTGATCCATTGGTACTAATTTATAATCAAAGTTTAATATATTTCCATTATCAGTATATAAATTGATATTTCCTAAATATTGTCCGTAAGATCCCGCCTGCACTATAGGAGTACCATTTACTATGTTGGCATTATAAAGTACCGTATGAGTATGACCGCCTATTATAACATCAAAAGTATTAGGCATAGCATTAGCAATTTCTATATCAACATTATATCCTGCATGACTTAGAAGTATTGTAACGTCATTAGTGGTATTTAAAGGAATTTCAGATATAAATTTTTTCAATGATTGTATTTCATCTTCAAATACTAAATTTTGACTGTATTGAGGATTATATCCTGCATTTTTTACTGTTACTCCTACTATGGCAACTTTTATCCTGTTTATGTTTGTAACCATATAAGGTTTTGCATAATAACTATTATAGTATTTATTCTTTAAATTTACTGAAAGAGTAGGGAAATTTCTTTTTTCCATTATTTTATTAAAATTATCAAGTCCATAATCTATAAAGTGATTTCCTACAGCAGCAGCAGCTACTCCAAGTTTATTCATAATTCTCACTTCATCATCACCTTTAAGCACAGCAGATAGAATACTTCCTGTAATAGTATCTCCTGCATGTAGAATCAAAACATTATCATTAGTGGATTTTACTTGTTTAATGTAAGCGGCTCTTCTAGCAGCTCCATATTTTCCGTTTTCTTCTTCATCTTTTCCATGTGTATCATTCATATGAATTATTATAAGATTTCCGCTTTCTTTAGGACTTAAAATATTATTTCTTTGACATGATAAGATTATAATTAATACAAAAATTAAAACGGTATAATTATTTTTTATCATAAAAATTATTATTCTCCTTTTTTATATACTATATCATATTATATATTTGTCAATTATATAGAAAATTGATTATACAAAAATAAAAAACACGGCTCTATTAATAAAGCCGTGCTTATATTTTGTATATTACAAGGAGTTAATTACTTATTTTATTATTATTTGGATTTACTGAGATATTTATTTTCTGTATCATCAGCAAGTTTATATATTTTTTCTTCATCTATAGTAATAATTTTTCCTTTTTCCACAACAACTTTTCCATTAACAACAGTATAATCAACAGTATTTTTCCAGCCTATAGTGCCGAATAAAGATTTAGGATCGAAATTAGCACCTACCATTTCTAATTTTCTCATATCTATCATGAATAAGTCTCCTGCTTTTCCAACTTCCAAACTTCCTATATCATCTCTGCCTAAAACTTTTGCACCTCCATTTGTTGCAATTTTCAATATATCGTAGGCACTAGGAGCTTTATCGCTGGAATTGAGTCTATGAAGTAAATAGCATACTCTCATCTCTTCAAGTAGACTAGAACCGTCATTGCTTGCACTTCCATCAACTGCCAAACCTACAGGCACTCCTAATTCAAGCATTTCAGGTATTCTGCAAACTCCTGAACTTAATTTCATGTTTGATATAGGACAATGAGCTACACCTGTTTTTGTATCAGCCAAATATTTTAACTCTTTTTCATTAAAATGTATTCCATGAGCATACCATACATCTTCACCAACCCAGCCAAGAGATTCCATATATTCCAAAGGACGCATATTGAATTTTTCTCTTACAAAAACTTCTTCATCTTTAGTTTCGCATAAATGTGTATGAAGCCTTACTTTCAAATCTCTAGCCAAAACAGCTGACTGCTTTAATAATTCTCCTGTAACATTGAAAGGAGCACAAGGAGCTAATGCCACCATGTTCATAGAATATTTTGATGGATCATGATATTTTTCAACTACTCTCTGACAGTCTTTTAGAATATCATCTATTGACTGAACCACAGAATCAGGAGGAAGTCCTCCGTCTTTTTTACTCAAATCCATACTTCCTCTTGAAGCATACATTCTTATTCCCAAATCTTTAGCAGCAGCAAATTGAGAATCCAATATTCCTTCTGCATTGTTATTAGGAAATAAATAATGATGATCAAAACATGTTGTGCAGCCTGTTTTTAGTAATTCGCCCATCGCTGTCATAGAACTATAATACACAACATCGTTATTTAAATTTTTCCATATTTCGTATAGATTAGTAAGCCATTCAAATAATTCCATATTCTGAACCTGCGGAAGATTTCTAGTGAATATTTGAAATAAATGATGATGAGTATTTATAAGTCCCGGATATACAAAACAGCCTTCAGCGTCAATTACTTTATCTGCATTTTTTTCTTCTTTTGTTTCTTTACCTATATAAGTTATAACTCCGTTTTCTATAAATAAATTACTAGAGCTATGAACCGTATCATTATTATCGCATGTAACTATAGAAGAAGCATTTTTGATAAATAGACTAGACATATATTGATACCTCCGTTAATTAAAATAAGGCACAAAAACTTATAGTCAATTATTGAGGTAATTGGTAGAAACGTTCAGCCATATTATGAACTTATATAAGCTGTATAGTTATTGCCTAATTGCATTATAAAATATTTTATTTTTATGTCAATTCATAATTAATTTTTATTTAAATAATGAAAATAATACAGGTATTATAAAACATGCTATAAAAGCCCATATACCATAGAGATATATATAAAATACTGATTTAGTATCTCCAATAGTGATTTCTTTTATATTTGGAATATCATCAGATTTTTTGAATATTATTAGTATAGACTTTATATTAAAAAATGTTATAAAAATCAAATTACCTAGCATAACTAAATTTGTACCTATCAATGTTATTTTATTTGGGCTTATACCGTATTCTATTAATCTGTACAAAGAAGAAGTTAATACTAATATATCAAAAATAATAGCTATTATAGGAAGAATTAAATATACTGCTTTAGTAAATATACTTGATTTATAATCTATTCTTATAAAGAACATATTTAATACAATTATAGCAAGCATAATATTATAAAGTATAAAACTAGCTCTGTTATCATAAGGTCTTATATCAGGCATTAATAAAAGAATCAAAAGTATAAATATAAATAATAAACTAAAAGGCATTAATATTCTTGATAAATATATAGAAATATTAGTTTTCATGTTTTTATAAACTATATATACCAAAAATGGAAATATTGAACTTAAGAATGATATTGATAATAATATTAATTTAAATATAATTTTTTCATCTAAACTACTGATAATATCTTGTATTAAAAATATAACTATCGCTGCAAATATCCCAAATACTGTTGATACTATGCCTGCTATTAAGACTGCAAATATTGATATATCTGCCGAGAATGTAAAGAACTCTGAAATAGTTTTGGAATTTAATACTTGAAATCCATTATATGATAAAGCTATTATTATAAAAAATATTATAACAGAAAATATATATTTTATAATAGAGATTTGTAGAAAAAAATCATTATTATCTATGGCAACACTTCTTATAAAAAAACTAGTACTTAAATCTACAATTAATATAAAAATAACTGATAGAAATGTTATCAATATATTTTTTAAATTGAAATTTTTATTTATATAAAATATTAAACTAAAACATAAAAAATAAAATATATAAAAATAAAATATGTCTATAGAAAAAATATTAGAATTACTAGTGGAATAAATACCATCAATTAATTTAGCAATATTTACAATCTTTAAATAAAAATATATAGTCATTGCCAATGATGCGATAAAACCTATAGCAATAATAATTAAATTTGATATTAAATTATTTTCTAATATTTTGCCTATTTTATTGTTTATATCATTTATTGAATTTGTTTTTTCAGTTATAATATTATCTTGAATATTGTTTTCTTTCATAATTCAACCCCCAAAAATTATCATACCCTATAGTAGTAAATGAAAATCAAGAAAGATTATATAATAATAAATATAAAAGTCAATGAGAAAAACGGATTAATCCCACCAGAAATACCAAACATCGGATTTTAATAATGTACCAGCCAATTTACCATGATCATAATTTTCACTATATTGATCAACTCTGTCCAAGCAGAAATAATAATGTTCTATAGCAAGTTCTCTGGCTTCTTCTTCAGTTTGAGGATGTTTTTCTATCCAAAGCTCCCAAATATCATAACCTACTACAGCAGGATAGGCATTATATTTTTCATACCAATACTTGAAAATTGCAGCCTGTGTTTCAGGATTAGGACAATCATTGAATCCGCCCATAGGGATATAGCATGCCAATTCATAAGGATTATTAGTAGTAATTTTCGCTAATATTAAATCAACTGTAACAGGATCATCTAAAGTATAATCATAATAAGAACCAAAACTATCAATTACTTCAAAACCTTCTACTATAGGTGCATTGAATGATTTTTTTATTTCTTCAATATATTCTTTATCATCATAAATATCTTCAATATTCTGATGCAAATAATCTTTATAGTTTACTTCTTTAGATTTTTCTATATATTCATTTATTAATTTTTTTGAATCTTCAATTTCTGCATCATTATCTTCCAAAAATATTTCAATCGCTTCAGTAAGTGTATCTGTAGGAATTATTATTAAAGGAGTATATCCTTCTTTCTTGCCTTTTTCTAAATGTTCCTTGTAGCATTCCATTATTTTAGTATCATCTTCAAGTCCACCTTCAAGTATTTCATAATCACATTTTAGAAAATCTGTTATAAATTTTATATCCTCGTTCATATATACTCCTTAAGATTAACTTTTTTATAATTAATCTACGCTGTATTCTGCTTCACTGTCTCCGCTTATAACAAATCTGTAAGGATTAGTAGGAAGTATTTTAACTAAATAATTATACAATAAAGTAGAGCTTTGAAGTACATTATTATTTGTATTATAATAAAAATATTTAGGATAGTCTAATACATATTTATAATAAGGATTATTTTTTGAACTTACCAATTCTCCTATTTTGTTATTAACTTTCCATAAGAAATATACTGATTTATCTGTGAAATAGTTTGTCTGAGGATCATTAAGTATATAAGAGAAGAAGTCTGACGATTTTAAGTAGTCATAATTCTTATATGAATTCATAGCTGCTTTATAATTTTCAAATATATCTTCCATATTCTGAATATTATTTGTTATATATCTTGAATAACTCCAACCAACTATAGGTCCGTAATATGTATCATATTTTACTAAAGCCCAATCTTCTCTTGCTCTCTCCTTAGGATTATATACATTTGTCTTATTAAGAACTGTTACAAAATCGTAATTATATAATGTATAAAGTTCTTTTTCTGTACCTGGGGTAATTGCTGGTATTCTGTCTCTTATTATTATTCCGTTTCCTATAACATAATATTCTTCTTCAAATGCAGCACTTATGGCATCGATTCTATTTTGTACAGTTTCTACAGTATCTTTATAATTTCTATTTTCTGCAGCAGTTAAAGTAAAAGGAAGAGTATCTGGGAAATATGATTGATTATGTAATATGCTGTCTTGTAATACGCTTGTTCTGTATCTGTCTGAGAATCTTTTTAAATAAGTTATATTTGTAATAAATTTTGCTTTATCGTTTTCATTTTTTATATTGCTGAATCTATGTCTTATGCTGAAATAGTATGCAAAATCTTTTAAAGGAAAAACACTTTCTTCATCTTGAAGTATTCTGTCAAATACATATCCATTAAAAGAATATTGTCCGTCTTTTACTATGATTCCCATTTGGCTGTATATATTTTTTAATGAAGATTGTAAATTGGTAACAGCATCATCATTATTTTCTTCACCTTCAACTATACCTTCTGATAATAATTGAGTATAAAATTCTTCTATATAAGCAGGATCATTTTCAACCATGTATATTAATGCCTGTCCCAAAAGATATGAAGCCTCGCTTTCATAATAACTAGAAGGGTAGGTGAATAAGAATCTTGCTAAAGTTTCAAAACCTTCCTTATAGCTTGATGATAATATTTGATTTCTTCCTGTAATAAATGTTGTAAGTTCATTGTATGGAGATTGTGTATTTTCTTCTTCTGTTTTAGGCAATGTTTTTAAAAAGTCACCCAAAGGTCCGTAATCTTCAGTATTTTCTATATCTTTTAATTTTCTGTATTCGTTTATAGAGTCTGCCGCTTTGCATGAACTAAGCAGTATAATAGATATTAATATAACAACATTTAATAATTTCTTATTCATATTTACATTTACCTTCATTGATTAATTTTATATATTTTTCTTAAAAAACTTCTTAAAATTGACTTTGAAAAATTATTATCGCATTTCTCAAGCATTTTATTTACCAAATCTTCGCATTCTTCTATGCTGATATTTCTAATGATATTTTTTACTTTAGCTACAGATGTTACGGACATAGAAAGCTCTCTTATTCCAAGTCCTAATAATACAGGAGTATATTCCGGAACTCCAGCCATTTCACCGCATAATGTTACAGGCTTATTATTTTCATTTGCTATTTTTATTACTCTTTTTAATGTTCTTAAAACAGATATGTCTATAGGATTATATAAATACATTAGCTTTTCATTTGTTCTGTCGCATGCCATCATGTATTGAACTAAATCATTAGAGCCTATAGATAAGAAATCAGCTTCTTTTACTATTAAGTCTATAATTGCAGCAGCTGAAGGAGTTTCTATCAAAGCACCTATTTTTATTGATTCATTGAAATTTTTATTTTCATGTTTTAATTCATCTTTAATATATTCTATGAAATTTTTAGTTTCAATAAATTCTTCTATAGTGCTTATCATAGGAATCATTATCTCTATATTTCCATAATGAGAAGCTCTAAGCAATGCTTTTATCTGATCTTTAAATAGTTGTTTATTAGATAAACAGAATCTTATGGCACGCCATCCTAAAAAAGGATTATCCTCTTTAAAATCTAATCCCAAAGCAGGGGATATTTTATCTCCTCCTATATCTAAAGTTCTTATTATTACTTTTCCTTTTATTTTAGATGCTATTTTTTTATATACTTGGAATTGTATTTCTTCGCTAGGAAGTTCAGTAGCTATTCCTTCATCTGAAAATATATATAAAAATTCTGTTCTGTATAGGCCTATGGAATCAATACCGAATTTTAATAAACTTTCTGTTTCTTCCGGTATATCTATATTTGCATGTACTTTTATTTCAACATTATCTTTTGTTAATGCTGCTTCTTTAGCATCTAATATGGATTTTTCTTTTAATTTTTTTATATTTTCTGACAATGCAGTATAATTATCTACATCCCTTTTACTAGGATTCATTATAACTATATTGCTTTTACAGTCTATTATTATTTTTTTCCCGTTTTTTATTTTGCTTGATATATCAGCTATATTGAATATAGTTGTAATTCCGAAAGATTTTGCAAGTATTGCAGCATGTGAAGTATATCCGCCGCTTTCTACGATAAATCCTGAAACACCTATATTATTGAATTTTAAAACATCACTCGGTGTAAGATTTTTTGCTATTACAATACTATCTTTTGGAACTTGTGAATAATCTCCAGAATCCGGCTGTATCAAATTTCTTATTAACCTTGATTTTATATCAATAATATCTCCACTTCTTTCTGATAGCATTTTATTATTTATAGATGATAATTTATCAAGATATCCTGATATAATTGTATCATATATATGTTCTATATTAAATAATTTTTCTTTTACTTCTTCTTTTACCTGCTTAGTTATTACTCTGTCTTGCAGCATTAATATATGAGTATGCAAAATATTTTTTATATTATTGTCTACGTAATTTTGTAATAATTCTATTTCATTTATAGATTTTTTAACAGCTTCATCAAATCTTTTATATTCTTCTTCTATGTCAGATTCTTCTATTTTATATATAGGAGTACTTAAAGATGGAGTATAAAAAAAAGAATTTCCTATAGCTACATCATCTCCAACACCATTTCCATTTAATATCGTTCTTTTATCAGGCATGTATTCTCCGATATTATGTTAATTAATAATAAAGATTATATTATAAATGTAAAATATTTTCAATAGTAAATTAATTGTAAATAGTATTATTTTTCAATATGAAAATCTTATTTTATTTATATACATGAAGTTTATAAAAAAATATCTGACAACTTAAAGTTATCAGCTTTTTTATTTTTTATTATTACTATGCTCGTCGACGAAGTCTGCCTTGAGGTAAGGTGTAGCCTACAATAACCTTTGATGGCTACGACTTTTTATTATTGCTAGCGATAAACTCTCTAAAAAAACAGGTGATAACTTCCTTATGTCAGTTATCACCTGCTAGTTTATCGCTTTAAAACTATTTTTATATTTTATTTACTTCATATTCTCTAACATTTTTATTATTGCTATGCTCGTCTACGCCTATGATAAGCTAGTGAGTAAACTCACTAGCTGGCTACAACTCGCTTTTTATATTTTATTTACTTCATATTCTCTAACATTTCTATTATTGCTATGCTCGTCTACGCCTATGATAAGCTAGTGAGTAAACTCACTAGCTGGCTACGACTCGCTTTTTATATTTTATTTACTTCATATTCTCTAACATTTCAACAACGATTTTCATTGAGTTTTGGGCAGATTTCACAACAAATTTAGGAAAATCTACTACAGCATCACTGTCTGCTTTATCAGATAATGAACGTATAACTACAAAAGGTACTTTATACATTAAAGCAGCATGAGCAACAGCAGCACCTTCCATTTCTATAGCACCGGCTTTGAATTTATTATGTATTTGTTTAACCTTATTATTATCACCTACAAACTGATCGCCTGTAGCTATTGTATCAACATATACTTTATTTTCAGTTATTACTTTTTGAGCAGATTCTTTTGCTAATTGTATCAAAGAAGCATCTGCAGGATAATAATTTTTATCATAACCTTTAACTAGTACAGTAAGTTCATCTCCGTCTAAAGCACTTGTATCAAAGTCATGTTCTATTAAATCTTTAGAAATAACTATATCAGATATATCATAATCAGGATTTCCAGATCCGGCAACACCTGTAAATATTATTTTTTCTACATTAAATCTTTCTATGGCTATAGTTGTAGCAATAGCAGCATTAACTTTACCGATTCCTGATTTTAACAATACTATATTTTTACCGCATAATGTACCTTTATAGTAAGTAATATTTGCTATTTCAATTTCTTCTATATTTTCAATCATACCTTTAAAATTAGTAATTTCTGAATCCATAGCACCTATTATGGCAATTCTTTTTATATCAGACATATATCAGCCTCCAAAATAATTTAAAATAATAATCTAGAAAATTATACATTAAAAAGTTATTTTTATAAACTTTTTTAATGTAATTTTATTATATAAAAATTAATATATTTATTTATATTAAAAAATATTTTAGAAATCAAAAGTTAAAGGATCCGGACCTACTCTGAATCCATTTTCTAATGAATTTATTTTTTCAATATCATTTTTATCTAATTGAAAATCAAATACATTTATATTTTCTTCTATTCTTTCTTTATTAGAAGATTTTGGTATTACTGATATATTATTTTCTATATTCCATCTTAATATTATTTGAGATGGGGTTTTATTATATTTTTGTGCTATATCAATAATCGTTTTATTATCAAATAATTTTCCTCTTGCTAGAGGAGACCATGCTTCTACAACTATATTATGGCTCTTACAAAATTCTATTAATTCATTTCTTTGTAAATTAGGATGTCTTTCTATTTGATTTATTACTGGAGCTATATTGCAATGTGCAAATATATCTTTTAAATTTTTTATTTCAAAGTTGCTAAGTCCTATAGATTTTGCTTTTTTACTTTGGCATATATTTTCTAATGCTCTGTATGTATCTAAATATCTTTCTTTATTCTGACCAGGCCAGTGAATAAGAACTAAATCTACATAATCCATATTAAGCTTTTCCAAACTTTCTTCAAATGATTTTCTTGTAGAATTATAACCTTGCTTTGTATTCCATATTTTAGTAGTGATGAATATTTCTTCTCTTTTTATACCAATTTGTTTTATAGCTTCTCCTAATTCTTTTTCATTATTATAAAACTGAGCGGTATCAAATTTTCTATATCCTGCTTCTATTGCCCATCTTATTGTATTTTCTAATTCTTTTTTATCTGTTATTTTATATAGTCCGAGTCCTAATATAGGCATTTTTATACCGTTATTAAAATTTATATTGAGCATAATTTATTCCTTTATTATGGTATTAATTTTATTATATGATATAATAAATATAATTACAGCTATATATTTGTTTTATCTTAAAAAATGTTTTATGCTTTTTATGATTTTCCGATAATATTTAGTAATTAACATAATAATACAAATGGGGGGATTCAATTGTCAAGCAATAACGGTTACGAAAAATATAAAAAAGTAGATGTGAGTACCGCTTCTCAAAACAGACTTATAGTTATGCTCTATGACGGGGCTATTAAGTTTTTAGAAACTGCTTGTGCTGCTATGGATAAAAAACATGGTACTGAAGAAGCACATAATAATATAGTAAAAGCACAGGAGATCATATATGAGCTATTATCTTCTCTTAATTATGAAGCCGGAGATATAGCACATAGACTTGCTTCTATATATACATATATGAATCAAAAACTTACAGAAGGAAATATATCCAAAACTAAGCCTCCTCTATTAGAAGTTATAAGGTATCTTAAAGAACTTAAAACAGCTTGGGAAGGTGTTGAAGAGCAAATGTCTAGGGCTAATACTGAAAATAAAACATCAGCTAATAATAATAATAGCAAAGATAATTCTTCATCTTCATCAAACACTGATAGTAAATTAAATATAACAGGTTGAATAAGCAATGAAAAAAGTATATAAATTAATAGCATTATTTATAATTTCTAGTGTAGTTCTATTGTCATGCGGAGAAAAAGATACTGAAACTATAGAACAGTATGAAGCTAGAATGAATAGGTTGGAAATTTTAAAATATTATAATATACAAGATGTTATGCCTCCAAGAATTGTAAATGACGGCGTATTATTTACATTTGCTGAAAACTATGATTCTGTAGAAATATCAGGTGATTTTAATAATTGGGAGGATAGCATACCGCTTATAAAAAGCTCTTATGGAGTTTATTATTATCTTTGGCAGTATCCTCTTAAATCTGGTAAATATTCATATAGATATAGAGTGAATGGAGTTTGGATCAATGATCCTGTTAATCCTAATATTGAATACGATAATAATAATCAGGTTGTAAGCTATTTCGTTTTAACTAATGATATAGGATTCTATGAGAAAAATCCTATTTATAACTCTGATGGAACAGTTACATTTTTCTACAGTAATGATACTGCAAAAGAAGTTATGTTTACTTCAGATAAATTGGGTTTTGACAGCTTGAGATATCCTATGACTTATTCTAATAATTTATGGGTTATAACTTTAAGAGCTGAAGTTGGCAATTACTATTATAATTTTGTTGTAGATAGAATATGGGAAGTTGATCCTTTAAATATGAATGTTTATAAGGGAAGTGACGGAAGACTTCATTCATATACATTGATAAATTATAATCAAACTAATAAAAGAATGGTATATTAATAAGTTCTAATATGGAATTTATGTAAATATAATAAAAAAGGATGACTATTAAATAGTGCATCCTTTTTTTATTGCATTTTATTAATTACTTATTATTTTGATCATCTTCATTATTATTTATTGTAGGATTTTCAGCATTTAAATCATGAAGTCTTTCTCTTATTTCAGAAGTTGTTTTTAATGGATCTTTTTCTTTCATTTTTGGTTGTTTAAATACAGATAATGTTTGATTGAAAATATTTTTAAAACTATCATCTACAGTATTATTTTTAGAATTAATATACATCATTTTTATTTGATCTTTAGTTTCTTTATCTTCAATCTTTGATAATAAATTGATATTATGATCTGAAATAGAAACCAAATACATATCTTCAACAATCTCTATTATAGATATATATCTGTTTGTAGCTACCGGAGTAGTGGCAAGCACTTTAATAATGTCGCTTGATCCTGATACTTTTTTAGACTTATTTTTCAAATATATAAATACAAGATATATACCAACCAAAGTAACTATAAAACCAATAATAGCTCTTATAAACATCCATCCATTACTTACTTCGGCTCTATCTTGAATATTTCTAATATCCTGTAATATAGCAGGTTCATTTGCATTGTTAGTATTATCTATAGTGGCATTAAAAAAATTAGTTTCTGCTGCTGTATTATTTGTATTTTCTTCTGTTGCTGCTGCATTGTTTGTATCATTATAATTTGTATTTTCTTGAGTAAGTGCTATGCTGAAAATAATTAAGAATATGACAGAAATTTTTTTAATCATATATAAACCGATGCGGAGAGAGCGGGATTCGAACCCGCGGTAGGGGATACCTACGACAGTTTAGCAAACTGCTCCCTTCGGCCTCTCGGGCATCTCTCCATAACTATATATTTTTCTAAATAGTTGTATTATGATAACATATATAGGATTTTTAGTCAAGTTTATATTTGATTAAAGTTTATTTTTATTAATTAAAATTGAGAACATTTTATTAAACAATAAAAGGCTTTAACTAAAATAAATTTAATTAAAGCCTTTATAATATTATTTTACATTAATATGTTATTTATGCATGAGTTACCCATTCATGGTCATAATTATATTCTTTGTAATTTCCTTTGAAAACTACTCCTTTTACTATTAAGTTTTCATCTAATACTACTAAATCAGCAATATATCCTTCTTTTATTCTGCCGTATTTATCATCTATACCCATAACTTTAGCAGGGTAGAGTGAAGCCATTTTCAAAGCCTCCTCTACTGTAGCACCAACTTCATTAACTACATTTCTTACAGACTGACTCATAGTTATAGATGAACCTCCTAAAGTTCCATTATCATCTATAAGTCTGTTTCCGTCTCTATGTATTTTTTTACCAGCCCAAATATATTCTTTTATATCCGGAGCGGCAGCTGGAGCTATAGCATCAGTTACTATACATATATGACCTGTTTTAAGTTTATATGCAAGCTCTACAGATGCAAAATCACAATGCACACCATCACATATTAAACCCGCATACATATCTTTAGTTTCAAGTACAGCACCAACAGCACCTGGCTCTCTTGAACCCCAAGGACGCATAGCATTGAATAAATGAGTTGCAAAAGTGATTCCGTAAGGTATTTTATCTTTTATTTCTGCATAAGTACCGTTAGTATGTCCTACAGATACTACTTTACCTGCCATAGCAAATTCTTCTATTACTTCGCCGTTAACCATTTCAGGTGCTACTGTTACCATTACACATTTTGAGGCATTGATTTTAGATATCATATCCATATTAGGCTCTCTTATGAACTTGTCATTATGAATACCTCTCTTTTCATGCGATATATAAGGTCCTTCAAAATGTATTCCTAATACGCCGATTACTGATAAATCTTCTATACTGTTAAACAAATCTATGATTTTTATCATATATTCATCGCCGTTTGTAATAACAGTTGGTAAATATGAAGTACATCCGTATCTTTGACAAACTTCATTCATATTTTTTAATGTTTCTACAGAAGGATCGGCATTAATATCATATCCTCCTATACCATTAACCTGTAAGTCTATATATCCAGGAGCAACTATCTTTCCTCCCAAATCTATTCTTGTAATAACAGCATCAACATCAATTTCTTTTTCTACACTTTTTATAACATTATTTTCTATAACAATACAATGTCCTTCTATGAACTTTTCACCGTCAAATATTTTAATGTTTGTAAGTGCATAATAAGATTTATAAAGTCCTTTAATAAGTTCTTTAGGATGCAAACTTTTGCTTTCCAAACTCTTAGCATATTTATAAGTTTTTACTTTTAAATCGCTGCTTGATTCTTCATCAGCAACAATTATAAGTTTTTTATGTTCCTGTAGTACAGAAGTAGGGTAGAATTGACTTATAGCCCCTTCAACACAATGAGCTAAAGCATCAGATACATCATATCCGTTTGCCATAACAAGTATATATTTTGCATTAAATGCTTCTTCAAAACCTAATGTAAAACCTTCTCTAGGGAATGTTTCTATAGGCATATTAAATTTTTTAGATTCATAGCTTCTTATTATTTCGCTTATCTTTTTATCTCTTACGCTTCCTTCTAATGATGAACTTGGAGTATTTAGTAGGAAACTTCCGTCTTCAGCTAAATTATCTATTAATAAAGTAATATTGCCTAATTCTTTTATTAAATTAGCCATTCTCCTTGCTTCTTCTTTTCTGTTTGCTACATTACTGTCAAATAAGTGAACATTTTCTTTAGGTATATCTATAAATTTTAAGAAATTATCTTCTAAATATTTCTGTGATATATTTGAATCTATATATTCACCAGATGAAACTATATGAATATTTTTGAAAGATACTATATTATCATTGTAGAAAGATAGTAATTTTTGATAATATGATTTATTGACATATCTTAAAGGAAAAGATAACACAAAAGGCTTGTCTTTATCTGAATAGTCCAATATACATTTTACAGTATAATAAGCAGCCCATTCATAAACGCTTTCATTTGTAATAATGATTCTCATGTATATTCTCCTTTTATTTTATATTTTTTTCTATTTTCATAAATACGGTTTGACTTGATAATCTTAAAGATGATTCATAATCAGCTATAACAGTAACATCGCTATGTTTTTGTAATTTGCTTAAAGGTGAAGAATTACTTATGCCATATTCCAAACAATCTCTTAATGAGCATGAATTATTTATTCCAGATGATGTTAATAAAACAGTATCAACCATATCTATAAATCCCATACCCATACTAAATACAGTTGTTGGTACTTTGCTTTCATCTTCAAATTTATTTTTAATTTCACTTATAGAGTGTTCGCTTAAAGTTTTTATTCTGAATAATGAAGATAATGATGACATTCTTTCATTTCCAGCAGAAGTGGAATCAGCAGTAAGCGAATACCATATAACATCGAATCTTCCTATTTTTTTGATGATATCAAGCTGTTTATCCATTTGAGATTCATCACCGCTGCCGTCAAATAAAAATACATTTTCTTCCGGTATATCTATTTTTGAAAGCAAATTTTCTTTTAAGAAATATGCTTTGCTATTTTTATCTGTCGGAGGAAGTCCTATGTACTCAGATTGCTGAAATATAAATATATTTTTGAAATTAATTTTATAGTTTTTAACATTTTCTATTATTTCTTTGTATATATCTTTAGTATCATCCTGACTCGAAACAGAAATATAAAGCTTTTCTTTTTTTTCCTGCTTTTTCTCTAAGAAATTTAGAATATGTTTTGCTGTGAATACAGTATAATCTTGATATGAATCAGCTATATATATATTCATTAATAAGTCCTTTATAATTAATTAAAATTAATCTGAACTTATTATAACACTTTCCCTATTTTCTGTATATAGTATATTGTTTATTTTATTTGTATTATCTGAAGTATTTATATAACTATTATCTATACTTATTCTATATTCTTTATTTCCAGCAATGAAATTTAAATTTGTGCTATCAAAATTTACAATAGCTGTATTAGGATTTAAAATATTTCTTCTCATAGCTATTGGAACATTATTTTTAGGCATTGTACTTACTATTATCCAAGGTTCAAATTTCTTTACATTTTCTCTAGTTGCTGCTTGTGCTGTATATAATTTATTCTGTCCTATATTAGTTTGAACTACATTATATTCTAACTCATTTGAAGATAGTATTTGTATATATGTGTAAGAATAAGCTCCATCTATTATAAATCTATTTGATTCATTATCAAAAGTTATAGGAAGTTTTGAGTTTACATTCCATTTATATTTATATCCGTAAACATGATATTCTCTTGTTATATCAGGCAATGCTTCTATATCTTCTTTTATTACCAAAATATTAGGTTTTAGATAGTAGAATCTTCTATCATAATTTTTAAGATTTATTGGGTATGTATATCTTTGATTTGCTTTAGCATGAGCATAAAACATTTTATAATAATTTGTTATATTTTCTATATATGAGTAACTTCCCATATTTTCTTCTATTTTATTTCCATCTATTGATATGCCGTTATGAAAATCAGCATCTTTGAAAATAGTATAATTATTAGAATCAAAATTATAACCTAATTCATCTATTATAGAATCACCATAATTATAGTATACAAAACTCATTCTATCATTATGATTAAGTCCTAAAGAATTGTCTGTATTTCTTCCCTTAGCATAAACAGCCAAATAAGGTGCATTTAAAGTTTTTATATTTTCATTGTAAATGGCAGTTTGTATTTTTTTTAAAAGCAAAGTTTCGTATTGGAAATCAACATTAGAATTTACATTGTCTCTGAGATAGTAATTATTCCACATTAAAGCATAAGGAAGATATCTTATGTCTGCAGCTTCACTCTGTGCAAATACAGCATAATTTTTATATAATGGATCAGCACACATTTTGCTTAAAAGTTCCATAACCGCATTTCTAGCACCTGTATCAAATCTTAATTTGCTTCTATTGTATACTGCTGTATATCCTATAGGCAATGTGTAGCCTGAAGGATATCCTACTATTGATAAATATTTTCCTATATTTCTGAATGATTCTAAAGAGAAAGCATCAAATATACCTACATTTTTTAACGATAATGCATAAGTTAGTATAGGCATAATAGTATCAAATGCTTCGCTTATTGAAGATTTAAAACTTCCGTCACTTTCAAACATAGAAAATACCATACTGTTTATATAATTCATAGAAAAATAATGCCAATTTCTAATTTGATCCTGATTAACATTTTCATTAAGCATGTTAATTGCTATTAAGCCTAATGTTGTAACATATTTGATTGTATTTTTATTTCTGTATTCTGATGGATTTTCTATTATATAATTATAAAGTGTTTCTCCGTATTTTATAAATTCCTGCTTCATTAATACTATTTCTTCAGGAGAGAATTCATCATACATCAAATCAAAAGGCATAAGTAAAGAATTAGCTAATATATTTACTGCATCTATAATATTATAATTTTCTATTTTTGTTTCATCTAAATTTACTATATCCCTTATCATCTGCTTGATTTCATATTTCAATAAATTATTATTAGGTTCAAAAGCTGCCTTCAATGACATAACCATAGTATGAGAAGGAAGATTCTCAAAATATAATTTATTAGTATCATCAGTTAATGAATATGATATATTATTTACAGACCATTTTCCCATATTTTCTGCAGTGTATGATCTGAATGCATTTATATTTCTTAGAAGTACAGAAGGCTGAAGTCTGTTTGCTTTATATAGTAAATTATATAAAACTTCAAATGTCTGTTTATCTATAAATACAAAAGGTCTTGGTATATTGAAAGTTTTATTTGTTATAGGTATTATTTTTGTACTGCTGTCATCTATAAAGAAATGATAAATTTTTCTTAAATTTGTATCTCCGTTTTCATCGAAAGCTATATACCATTTTCCGTTTTCTAATGTATTAGTTACAGAGAAGAAACTATTATTTCTCAATGTATATTCATAACGAGTTGTAAATGAAAGCTCTTTAGATATTGATATTCTTGTAAGTGTTGTTCTTTTATTTATCATAACGAAAGGCGGATTACTTTTTGCTATATGTCCGCTTTCAGGAAGTATCAATGCTATATTTTCTCTAGGCTTTCTTTTATCATCATATTCATTTATTGCAATTTTTACTGTATCTTTTGTATCAATATTTCCTATAGTTTCTATACTTATAGATAATTTATCCAATTTATCTTTTTCTAATGGAGGATTAAAATTTGTAGCATATAATGTAAGATTTATATTTCTATTAACTAATGGATTTTCTATAGTAAGTTTTTTTATTGTATTATTTTCTTCTACTTCTATATTTAATTGTATAGGTATATTATCAGAGTCTATATTATAAGTTAATGATATTCCTTCATTTATTTTTACGCTTTTTCCGTATTTTAAATTTATAAATTTAGGATACTGCTTATTATATTCAGGATATGTAATAGTATAAGAATTATCTTTTTTATCATAAACTGCTTCTATTTCCATATTGATTATTTTTTTCTGCGAACATGATAATATAGGTATTATCAATAATGTTAATATAATTCTTATAAGTTTTTTCATTATTATTTTTTATCCTGTTATTTATTCCATTCTAACTCTATGTAATCCTCTTAAATAGTAAGTGATATCTTGTATATTTTTATCTATCATCTGCTTATATTCATCAGGTATATTCTGATCTCTTATAAGTTTGAACATTTCAAGTCCTTCCTGTAAATTACCAAATAAACTTATTCTTGCAGCATTTCTTAATATTCTTTTGTATTTAGAATAATAAGTATTTTCAGGCATATTATCAAAACCATAAGTGATTACAAGTTTCTTTTCATAATCATCTATATCATCTAAGAGCTTCATTCTCATAGTAGGTGTTTCACTGGCTGGTCTTAATTGTGATTCAGGCTTAGCCAATTTAGCACTTTCTTTAGGAGCTTCAACTTTAACAGTGATATTAGGCTGCTGAGCTTGAGGAGCTTGTCCTATTTGCTGAGTAGAGTCAGGAGATCCTACTATAGATTGTCCTCCTGGAGGAGGGGTATATCCTTCATTAATTTCTACACGGCTGTTTTCTATTTTATCGATGATAGTGAAAGGTCTTTTACTTAAATTCTCATCTTTTGTGCTTTCTGAATCTTCCAATCTGTTTTCAACAAGAGTTTCTAATTCTTCAGAAGCTTTATTTAATCTGTCTTCTCCTTCAGATAAAACGGATACAACTTCTGATTTTTCTTCAAGTTCAGCTTCTTCTCTTTCTTTTTCTTTCTGCTCTCTATAATCATCCATAGCAGCACATAATAAAGTAGCTAATTTAGTAATACCTTCTTCTGTTTTGGCATCCATATTTGATAATAAATTGCCGCTACCGCCTTCTTCATCTTCATCTTCAGCAGATATATAACTTTTTCTCATTGTAGAAGCTATATCTTTAGCAGAACTTTTTATGTCGCCTCTTATCTCTTTGAGTTTTTCTTCTTCTTTTTTTAGAAGTTCTCTTTTTCTATCTAATGCTTTTGATTCTTTTTCTATCTGTTTTAATATTTTTAGATTTTCTTTATACTGTTCTTTATCTTCTTTTGATAGTTTATTTGTATTTTTCTTAGCATTTTTTAAATCTGCTACAGCTTCTTTTAATTTTGCTCTTAATTCTTTCTTTTCCTGTTCTGATTCTAATAATTGTTCTTTTAATGCTTTTATTTCTTTTAGAGCTTCTCTGTCTGTTTTAGCAGTTTTTGAAGAAATTTCGCTTTTTGATTTTAATGCTTCTCTTGCTTTTTGTTTTAATTCTTCATTTTTTAATTCTATTTTTCTTTTTTCTTCTTCCAATTTCTGATTGGTTTTTTCTAATTTTTCCAATCTTTTTTGAAGTTTATTTATTTCAGCATTATTACTTTGTGTTCTAGCAGGTATGGATTTTTTTGATTCTAAATCTTCTATTATTTTTTTATATTTGTCTTCTATTTTCTTTTTTTGTATATCTACTACTTTTTTATATTTTTTATTAAGTTCAGCTATTTTCTCTTCGGATTGCTGTAATTTTAATTTCAATTCTTCAGACAATTCTTTATATGAAATTCTGCCTGTTGTTTTTTCCTCTTCTGCTTTTTTTGATGCAGTTTTTTTAGTGTCTAAAGTTTTTTTAGTAGTCTGTTTTTTAATATCTGTCTTTTTTACAGCCATTATAAAGTACCTGCCATTATATGTATTATAATCCTTATTAGTATTAACGGAAAAAATTTAAATTTACTAATAAAAATATTTTTTTTATTTACATAATATCATGTTTCTCAAATAAAATTAAGAGTTTTATGCTTGAAAAATATTTTGTATAATGATATAATTTTTAGCAACAAAATCGTATTTATGATATAAGAAATTAATTTTAAGGAAAATATATATGAACGCTTTACTAACTTTAGGAATCATAGTTTATTCTATAATATGTGTATTATTAATATTGATAATCATTATACAAGGCGGTAAAGCAGAAGGTTTATTTTCAAGTGCTCAGGCTAATGTTTTGGGCAGTCAAAGAGGAAATGCTTTAAGCAAGGCTACTACTTTTCTTTCTACTATATTTGTAGTAGGAGCATTGCTTATATCTGTTGCTATAAGTACTCAGAAAACTGCTTTTGAAAATGTTACAAATACTCCAGCAAATACTACTACTACTCAGCAACAGCAGCCTGCAGCTCCATTAACAGCTCCTACTAATACTGCTGCTCCTATAGAAAATACAAATACTGTTTCTAATCAATAAATAGAATTTTATTAGATTAAATAGAATATTAGAATGTCTCAGCTCATTTGCAGAATATTATTTTTTTAATTATTTGTTAATTATATTACTGTTTTACTTTAATTTTTCTGGTATTTATACTATTTGTTTTGACTAGATTATTGTCAAATTGCAGTATTATTTCTAGTTTATTAGCTTCTTTCCAATAATTTTTATCAAAGCTTAAATTGAATCCTATTCTTTGACCTACTGGGAATCTTATATTATTAAAAGAACGATTACCTGTAAATATTAATTTTCTATTTTTGTACAATGAAAAATAACTTCTTAGTGTTTCTATACTTTCAGAATTAGTATAATTTGAATTTTCGAGTTCTATAGTTGTAATTACTGCATCATTAACGAATTCAGCATTATTAATTTTTACTATAACATCTGTTTTAGGCTTTAAAGCTTCAAATAATGGTATATTATTAAAGAATCCTTTTTTATATAAAAGCATACCAATTACAACTAATGTGAGGAAAGTTCCGTATAAAAACATAAACCATCTTCTAGCAAATATGCTTACCTCTCTTTTAGGAGCAGGGGGCTTTACCTCTCTTTTAGCGTAGAATTCTAATTCTTTTTGTTTAGGGTCGTAAACTTCTCTAGGCAAATTTATATCCTTTTTAGTATTTTATATGAAATATTTGCCAAATCTTTAGGCTGAATATAATCATTTCCGAATTTTTTTGATAATATATTAAAAGATTTAGCCTGTATTATCAATGCTAGTTTTGAAGCATCTAATATATTTAGTTTTCTAGCGAGCAAAGCACCTATAAATCCAGCAAAAACATCACCCATACCTGCTTTTCCCATAGATTCTCTAGGGTTATAATTTATATATATATCATTTTCATACATTAGGAAACTTACAGCATCTTTTAATACTATTGAGGCATTAGTTTTTTCTCTGTATATTAATAATGCCTGATAAGGATTTTCTAAAACCTCTATATGATTTATCTGTGTAAGTTTTTCAAATTCATATATATGAGGAGTGATTATAAAATTATTATTAAGTTCATTAAGAGTGCTTTCAAACATTAAATATAAAGCATCAGCATCAATAACAGTAGGTATATTTATTTGCTTTAATATAGTATTTACAAAAATTTCTGTAGACATATCTCTGCCTATACCAGAACCTATTATACAAGCATCGCTTTTATTAATATCATTTACTATTTCAATGTCATTTTCTGTGAAGAATTTTTGATTTTCTTCTCCAACTCCTATAATAACAATTTCAGGCATAGAAGGCATTATGGCGTCTCTTATATTTTTTATTATGCCTTTAGGTACATATAATCTTATGTATCCTACACCCAATCTATAAGCAGCATTTACAGCTAGAACAGCAGCCCCTATGTAATTATCACTTCCTGCTACTATAGCAAGCATTCCTTGTTCTCTTTTGCTGTATAGAGAGTTTCTATTTATATTTATTTTTTCATTATAATCTATAAGTTTAGCTTTATATCCCCAATTATCTAATATTTCATCTGGGAATATTGATTTTATTATGAATAATTTTCCTATATATTCTCTTGTTCTGTATAAAAAGAATATATCTTTAGCGAAGCATATAGTATATGTTTCATGTGCTTTAAAACAAGTATATACATTGTCATTATCATTTATTTTTGAAACTAATCCTGAAGGTATATCTATTGCTATTCTAAGAACATCTAATTTATTCAAACTATCTATAAGAGCTTTTTGTATTCCTTCTAAAGGTCTGTTTCCGCCTGTACCAAATAATGAATCTAATACTATTGATTTTCTTTCTATATTTTCTGCAGCTGATACGGCATCTTCTTCGCTTCCTAAATAATTAATATCTATATTCATAGATTTTAATATATTAAAGTTAGAGTATGTATCTTTATTAACTCTGTCAAGATTTCCTGTGATATATATTTTTACATCATAGCCATTTTTTATTAAATATCTAGCTATAGCAAGTCCGTCTCCTCCATTTCCTCCGACAGATGAGAAAATATAAACAGTTTTTGTATATAATAATTTTCTATGTCTTTTAACAAGCAGATAGAAAATTTCACTAGCAACATGCTCCATAAGAAGTATGGAAGGAATTTTTTCTATTGTTTTTTTATCTATATTAATTATATCCTCTGTAGTTACAACTTTCATTTTTTTATTCCTAATGTTTCCTTTATTATATCAAATAATGATAAAACCATATTTTCATTTAATTGACCGTATTTTATAAGCTCATTATATGTAGTAGTTATTGTATTATTATTATTTAATATTTCTGTATATGTTTCTTCTGGTATTATATTTGAATTGTTTTTAAATACATTCAAATCATAATATGCAGACAATTTTAAAGCCCATAAAGCATGATTATATTTATTATCATTTGTTAATATAGGATAAACATATATATAAGATTTTGACAATGTATTATTTAAGTATCTTATCTCTCTTATAGAGTAAAAATCTGGAATATTTCTATATGATATAGTACTTCCTTTTCTTATAACATTGCTTATTTTGAATTTATCATTATTATAAGCATATATTAAAGGCCAATATGTAGCATCTCCGTATAAAGTTTTTGCTATATCCCAATAATACATATCTTTTGAAGTAACATATGATAAGTTGGCAGAATCTATTTCATTGAAATATTCATTAACTATATCATAAAGCTTTCTATTTTCTATACGATTACTTGATATTATTTTATTGCTGTTATAGTATATTGATGATGCTATTCCAATTATAAATATTACTATTATTATTATAATTACTCTTATAATACCTACAAGTAATACATTTTTTCTTTTTACATTGTTTTTATCCATAGTGTTCTTTCCTGATTTTTTAATATTAGTGTTTAGTGTTTCTTTATTATTTAATAATTCTTTCTGTATATTTGCTTCTAATAATATATTTTCTGTTTCTTTTTTATCCTCCTCATTATTAACGGAAATGTTAGATTCTAAATCTTCCTTATCAAAATGATTAATATCTAATAATTCTTCTTTAGAATATTCCTTCATTTCAGGATAACCGTTATTTTTATTATCGGATATATTATCTTTTTCTTCTTTCTCTTCTTTTTTTTCTACTACTGTTTCTTCTGAGTCGTTTTTCTTATCTTCTTTTTCATTTAAATTTTTTATCATACTATTTAAATCTATTGAATTATAATTTTTCCATATGTTTCCTACAACATTGTTATCTATAGATTTATTTTCTTCTTCTTTATTTTCTTCATCAGTAACTTCAACTATTTCTTCAATTTCTTCTTTTTCATCTTGATAATTAATTTTTTTATTTTTTATTTGAGAATCCAATTCATCCAATATATCTTCTGTTATTTCATTATTATCTAATTCTTTTATTTTATTTTTTAGATAACTATCTGCTTCAAAATTATTCTTTGAAAAAGTTCCGAAATTTTTTATATATATATCTTCTTCTTTTAATATATCTGCTATATTTTTACATATGCTTTTATATATTGATTTTTCCAAAAAAATATTTTTTATATTATTATTTGTAACATTAAGAGATTCTAATGATTCATCAAAATTTTCATCTTCAGTATTCAATGTAATATTGTTGTTTTGATCTAAGCTTAAAATACCAACTTTATAAATATAGAATCTGTTTTTATCTAGAATAGATGATGTTATTTTTGAGAATAATTTTTGAATGATGTTTTCAGCTTCATCATTTTCTATATTGAATTCACTTGATATATTTTCTAGCAATTTATTATTAGTTCCTAACATATATTATACCTTGAAATTTTTATAATATAATTGCGAATTATATATCAATTTAGAATAAATAAAAGCCTAATTTTTAATAAAATTAGGCTAAAAACGAAATATTTTATTTATAGATATTCTTTTAACCATTCTTTTAATTGAGCTTCATTTTTCATACCTTCAGCTCTTTTAACAAGTTCTCCGCCTTTGAATACCATTAAAGTAGGTATAGACTGAACACCGTATTTAGCAGCAACTTCCTCTGCTTCATCAACGTTAACAGCACCAAAATTCATTTTATCAGCATATTGATCTGCTACTTTATGTAATACAGGAGTCTGCATTTTACAAGGTCCGCACCATTCAGCGAAAAAATCAACTAATATGGCTTTATCTCCGCCTATAGCTGCTTCAAAATTATCTGTTTTTAATTCTTGTACTGACATATTTGTTTTACCTCGCTTATTTTATGATTTGTTTATATGATTAGTATACTCTAACTTTATTAAAAGTCAATAACTTTTTTAATTTTTTTAAATATACTTATATAGGGTATATTTAGTTTGACTTTTTTGTATATTGATATATAATGAGTATTATTATAATAAGTTTACTCATTATAAGGATACTTACTATTGGAAGATTTACATTATTTATTAATGAAAACTAATTCTATATTTGCACGTAGAGTAATGCATGAGGCAAATAAAATAGGACTTACATCGGGACAGCCTAAAGTCTTGTATTTTTTATCTAAATTTAAAGAAGCAGATCAAAAAACTATAGCAAATTATCTTGAAATAGAGCAGACTACAGTTGGAAGTATATTATTAGGTATGGAAAAATCAGGACTTATAGAAAGAAAACAGCATGAAGGAAATAGAAGATCCCTTTATGTTTCTTTGACCGAGAAAGGTAAAGAGTATTCAAAGTGTATGTTAGAAATTTTTGATAGAATAGAAAATAAAGCAATAAAAAATATACCAAAAGATAAACAGGAAGAACTTAAAAGTTTATTAATAGAAATATCTAAATCACTTACAGATAACGGAGTCGAATAATGAAAAAAGAAATTTTTAAAAATCATTTTATTGAGAGATGTATTATATTTTTGATAGGGCTTTATATGATGTCTTTGGGAATAGCATTTTCAATTAAAGCATCATTAGGTACTTCTCCAATTTCAAGCGTACCTTATGTTACAAGCTATATATCAGGACTTTCTGTTGGAGAAACTACAATTATTATTAATATTTTATTTATAATATTGCAAATAGTTATTTTAAGAAAGGAATATGATTTATTTCAGCTTTTTCAAATACCTGCTCTTATTTTATTTGGTATAATGATAGATTTTTCTCAATATTTAATAAAAGACATAGCATATACAAATTATTTTCAGCAATGGATTTTATGTATTATAGGTATATTATTGGTTGGTTTGGGAGTAAGTATAGAGGTTATGGCAAAATTGGTTACTACTCCAGGTGAAGGTTTGGTGCTTGCTATATCTAAAATATTTAATCTTAAATTTGGAAATACAAAAATAGCTTTTGATGTTACATTAGTATTAATTTCTTTAACTACTATTTTAATATATTTAGGACATTTAGAAGGGGTTAGGGAAGGTACTATAATAGCAGCAATCTTTGTAGGTTTTATAGCGAAATTAGCCAGCAAGCCTTTGAAAGTTTTGGAAGATAAATATTTAATTGAAAAAAGTGTTTAAATATAAAATTTATTAGTTTTTAAACGAGTATAATACATTTCTACTATTAAAAAAATGTTAAAATAAAAAGCCCCATTTATAATTAAATAGGGCTTTTCTTTTATTATTAAAATATTAATTATATTCTTTTGAATACTATAGAAGCATTATGACCGCCGAATCCAAAAGAATTGCTTATAGCATATTCTATTTTATAATCCTGAGCAGTGTTAGCAACAACATCTAAATCACATTGAGGATCTTGTTCTTCTACATTGATAGTAGGGTGAACTTTACCTTCAATCATACTCATAATAGTGGCAATAGCTTCTATACCGCCTGCAGCTCCTAAAGCATGTCCTGTCATAGATTTTGTTGAATTAATTTTTATTTTTTTAGCATGATCTTCGCCTAAAGCCTTTTTAATAGCTTTGATTTCAGCAATATCTCCAACAGGAGTAGAAGTACCATGAGTATTAACATAGCTGATTTTATCAGGTGAAATCTTAGCACTTTCAATAGCTAAAGACATAGCTCTTGCTCCCATAGCACCATCCTCTAAAGGTGCAGTGATATGATTAGCATCTGCAGTAAATCCATAACCGCAAACTTCAGCAAGTATATTAGCATTTCTTTTCTTAGCATGTTCATACTCTTCAAGTATTAATATACCAGCACCTTCAGCTATAACAAATCCGTCTCTTCCTTTATCAAAAGGTCTTGATGCTTTAGCAGGATCATCATTTCTAGTAGATAAAGCTCTAGCATTATTGAAACCAGCTATAGTAAGAGGATTTATAGTAGCTTCAGAACCTCCAACTACCATAATATCAGCTTCATTATCTTTAATATGTTTATAACCTAAACCTATAGAGTGGTTTGAAGAAGCACATGCAGTAACTGTACTGTAGTTAGGTCCGTTCATACCATATTCCATAGATATTAAACCAGGTGTCATATTGATTATTTGCATAGGTACAAAGAAAGGTGATACTCTGCCAGGTCCGTCATTAAGTAAAACTTGATGGTTAGATAAAAGAGTAGTCATACCGCCAATACCGCTACCAAGAACACAACCGGCTCTTAAAGGATCAAAGCCTGTTTTCGGTTCTATACCAGCCTGCTTAAATGCATGATGAGCGGCATATATTCCAAAATTAATAAAAGGGTCTAATCTTCTTAACATTTTTTTATCAGAATAATAGTCGCCCTCAACTGGTAAAGCTTCAGCACCGATTTTGGTAATAAGCTGCTCTTTTTCAGGATCGAAATATTTACTTAATGTTTTGATACCTGAAACACCATTAAGCAAATTATCCCAAAATGTTTTTACATCATTTCCTAGCGAACTTACTATTCCAAGCCCCGTAATTACAACTCTACGTTCACTCATATATAAAACTCCTATGATTTTGAACTATATCGAAAAATTTCCCGTAAAAGACATAATTCTATTTACGGGAAATTTAAATAGTATAATTATTTTTTATGTTCTTCAATGTATTTAGCAGCATCAGCTACATTTTTGATTTTTTCTTGATCTTCTTGAGGAATTTTGATTTCATAACGTTTTTCTAATTCCATGATTAATTCTACTAAATCAAGTGAATCAGCGTTTAAATCATCTACGAAAGAAGCTGTATCAGTGATTTTACTTTTGTCTGAGATGTTTAATTGATTAGCAACAACATCTTTAATTTCATCGATTAATGCCATTTTTAATTCTCCTTAAATTGTATATTGTTTATTAATAAAGTGTTTTTAAACACATTA
This sequence comes from Brachyspira hyodysenteriae ATCC 27164, assembly GCF_001676785.2. NCBI lineage: Bacteria > Pseudomonadati > Spirochaetota > Spirochaetia > Brachyspirales > Brachyspiraceae > Brachyspira > Brachyspira hyodysenteriae. The sequence continues at coordinate 908,621 of NZ_CP015910.2, forward strand.
TATACTTTTTTATAATTACATTGACATTCCGCCGTCAACAGCTATTACTTCTCCTGTGATATAACTGCTCATATCTGAGGCTAAAAATAATACTAAGTTAGATACATCTTCAGGAGTACCTAATCTTTTTAATGGTGTAATGCTCATAATTCCTTTTACTGTATCTTCAGGTAAAACTCCTGTCATATCAGTTTGTATGAATCCTGGAGCAATTGCATTTACACATATATTTCTAGGTGCAAATTCTTTAGCCATAGATTTTGTCATTCCTATAATACCAGCCTTAGCAGCAGAATAATTAACCTGTCCGGCATTTCCCATTTTTCCAATAACGCTTGATATATTTATTATTTTGCCTTTTCTTGCTCTAAGCATAGATTTAGCTGCTTCTCTAGACATATAGAAAGTACCTGAAAGATTTGTTGATATTACATCATTCCAAGCATTATCTTCCATTTGTAGAACTAACATATCTTTAGTAATACCTGCATTATTTACAAGTATATCTATAGAACCAAATTTTTCTATTGTTTTAGCAATTACTTCTTTGCATGATTCGCTTGATTTTGCATCATGCTGTAATGCTAAGGTTTCTACATTGAAAGATGATTTTATTTCTTCAGCAACTTGAGAGGCTTTTTCAAAGTTTGTAGCAGTGATTACAACATTAACTCCTTCTTTAGCAAGAGTTTCTGCTATTTTCTTTCCTATTCCTCTGCTTGAACCTGTTACTATAGCTGTTTTATTTTTAAGATTTAAGTCCATATTTACCCTTTTTGAAGTATATAAAGATATAAAATATAACAAAAAAAAATTTTATCAGTTAAATATATGATATATTAAAACAAAATATATTGAATTTGTCAAGCTAAAAATATCATTTTAAAATTTTCGACTTTTTTGGTTTAAAAGTCGAAGTATGTAATTTTTATTTTATAAGGTAAAAATTATTTAAATAATGTTATCGTTTATATTAGCTTTATAAAAAAACTCTGGAATGATAATTTTCCAGAGTTCTTTATTTTATTAAATTAATAGTATTTATTTTTTAGTTTTTTTGCTTACTTCTTTTTTAGGTTTGACTTCTTTAGATTTTGTTTCTTTTGCAGGCTTAACAGCAGTTTTTACTCCCTTTATCATATTCATAGCAGAAGTAATTAATTCCTTAGCTTCTTTTTTACTTTTAGCTTCAGCAATAATTCTTACTATAGGCTCTGTATTTGATGAGCGTACATGAAGCCACCCCTCTTCCAAATCTATTTTTATACCGTCAATAGTTGTGATTTTAGCTTTAGGATACTCTTCTTTAACTTGTTTTAAGAATTTATCTTCATCTATCTTAGATACTTCCAATTTTTCTTTAACTATTTCATATTTTGGTATTTCATTTACAAGTTCAGTAATAGTTTTTCCTGTTTTAGCCATTAATTCTAATATTAATGCTATACCCAAAAGAGAATCTCTTCCAGGAGTTACAGCAGGAACTATTATTCCTCCATTTCCTTCTCCGCCGAAGTATAATTTATTTTTTACAACATGAGAAGAAACATTTATTTCTCCTATTTTTGTACGATCAACAGAATATCCTTTTTCCTTAGCTAAATCATCTATCATTCTTGAAGTAGATAAGTTTACAGCAGCATTTCCTTTGCCAACAAGCCATAAATATTTAGCACATAAAGCCAAAGTATATTCCTCGCTTACAATAGTACCGTCATCAAGAACTAATGCAAGTCTGTCAGCATCTGGGTCCTGAGTGAATCCTATATTAACTTTATTTTTTTTAACTAAATCAGATAAATTTTTCATACTTGCTGCAGAAGGCTCAGCAATATGAGCGAATTTTCCTGTATGTTCTTTGTTTATAGAAACTTCTTTTACTCCTAATGCTTTAAGTAGGGGAGGAGTAGCAAATAATCCTGTACCATTAACATAATCGCATGCAACTTTGAAATTAGCCTTTTTTATTTTATCAGCATCTATCCATCTTAATATTCTTTTAATATGTTCTTCTATAGCATTATCTATCTTTTCATAAGTACCTGTTTCTAATGCTTTAACGAATCTTGATGCTTTTTTATCATAAAGTTTAATAACTTCATTAACTGATTTTTCATCTAAGAAATGTCCGCCTTTTCCTATAAGTTTTAATGCATTCCATTCTATAGGATTATGACTTGCAGATATCATTATACCGCCATGTATTTTTAATTTTTCTACCATATATAGAGCTGTAGGTGTAGGAGTTATACCTATATCTATTACATTTATACCGGATGCAGTTAATGTTGATACAACTGCATTTAATATAGATTCTCCTGTTATTCTTGTGTCTCTTGCTACTAAAATTTTTGCTTTTTTTGGAAAAAGACATGCAAATGCTGAAGTATAATCAACTACAGCTTTTATATCTAAACCATCTCCTATTATTCCTCTGATTCCTGATATGCTTGTTTTTAAAGTAGGCATTTAAAACTCCTAAAATGTATTCTATTCTTTAATTATAAAAATTATAAATATATAAAAAGTAAAATATTATTTTAATTATTTTAACAATACTGAAATAATTTTTCAATTATTTTTATGTATGATGATACATGTTTGTTACTCTGTTAATAGCATTTTTATATTCTATCATAAAGCTTTTTATATCTGTTACATTTATATGGTCATCATCTGATATTGATATTGCTTTTATTTTATTTAATTCTTTCTTTATAATTTCATCATTCTTCAGATTCAGTATAGTTTTTATATCATTTATTTTATACGGCAGGTTCATATAATCAATATTTTTAGGTAATTTCTCTGTTTTAACAATATAATATAATGTTATTAATAATTTGGCAGATATATCATCTGTATTAATTGCTATTATTTTTAATATTGTATTTCTAATCTTCATGCTTAACATTTTTATATAATAAAGTTTTATAGAATTATCATTTTCTATTATACTTAATAATTCTTCCTTTTTTAAAACTTTTATTACAGAGTCTTCAAGTACAATTGCAGAAGTGGATAAAGGCTGATATTCCAAAACAGGATTATATCCATCTATTATATTATTTTTAGAGTATATACTTCTTGTGATTTGATGTAGATTGACAACATTATATATACCTATTTTTCCGGATTTTATTATATATAATTTATCGCTTCCTTCTAATTCTGTATATAAACAATATCCTTTTTTATAATGAAATACATTGTCTTTTTTTTCTAAAGGTTCATCAATAGGTTCTATATTGGATAATTCTTCTTTTATATCATTAATATTTTCATCATCATCATCTGGAAATCTTTTTAGGTATTCATTATATAGTTTATATGCCGCATGATCAAATCCGTTTTTTCTGTAAACATGTGCCATATTAAGTATTTCTTCTTTTGTTTTTCCTTTAATAATCTCTTTACTTTCTGATATTAGTAAATAATATCTTCCAAGCCAAGTTTCTAATGATGCATTTAAATATTTATATATTTTTACTGTTAAATCTTTATTTTTTGTATTAATTATTTCATTTAAATTTAATTCCATAACTTCCATATCTTCCAATGCTTTAATATTATAGAAGTAAGGTTCATTGAGTACAGTATTTATTAAACCTAATATATCACCTTTTTTGAACTCTACACTATAATTTAAAGCTCCATAAGATATAGCTTTACCTTTTGTTATTATATAAAAAGTATTTTTGGGACTTTGGTCTTTTATAAAAATTATAGATGATTTTTTAAAATTTAAATTACTATATTTGTTCATAATTTTACTCAAATAATACTTTTATTCTAGCTTTTTTTACATTATTAGTCAATATTTTAATTAATTTTTATTATTTGTTACGGTAGCTGCAATTAATTGAATGATCATTTACAATTCCTATAGCCTGCATATAACTGTAAATTATTATACTTCCTGTAAATTTAAATCCTCTTTTTATCATATCTTTACTTATAGTATCTGATAATTCATTTCTTGCCGGAAGCGGGCTTTCATCATCTAATTTATTATCTATTTGTTTTCCTTCAGTAAAAGACCAAATATATTTATCAAAACTTCCAAACTCTTTTTGTACTTCTATAAATTTATTTGCATTTACTATAAGAGCATTGATTTTTCTTTTATTTCTTATAATACATTTATCATTTAAAAGTTCTTCTATTTTTTTATTATCGTATTTAGATATTTTTTTATAATCGAAATTATCAAATGCCTTTCTCATATTTTCTCTTTTATCTAATATACATTTCCAACTTAATCCTGCCTGCATATTTTCAAGTATCAGCATTTCAAATAATTTTCTTTCATCATGGCAAATTTTACACCATTCTTCATTATGATATTTAATTTCTATTTCGCTTTTAGCCCATTTGCATATTTCTGACATAATTAAAATATTTCCTATTTTTATATGATATATTTAGTATTATTTAATTTACTCTATATTTATTGACACTTCATTATTATCAACTTTTATATTATAATTTCCGTTTTTTAATTCTGAAGAGTAGTTATCTTTTTGTCCGAATATATTTATTATTTTCTCACCATTATATTCTATTACACACCAATTTTTTATATTACTTATATTAATATAGTATCCGTCATTATTTTTATATATCTCTATATTTTTATAAACATAAATATCTTTGACTTTACTATCATCTTCTCCTCTAGAAGCTAATGGAGTTAATTTACTGAAATAAATCATATAATCAATTATACTGTCTTTTATATTGATAATTGGTTTTATTTTGGATTCTTTAAACATATCTGAATCTTCTATATTTTCCATAAGAAATAAATCATTTTTAAGGGAAGTTACTTCTCTTTGCAAATCGGCATTCGATTCCAACTCTTGTAAAAAGTCATCAGATACTTTAATACCATTAACATAGTTTATAATTTCTTCTTCTGTATAATTATATTTGCCCATATTATAAATCCGATAAATTATTAAAATGTTCTTTTAAGCTAGCTTTTATTTTATTTATAATTTTTGTAACTGCATTGTTTGTAATATTTAAAAGTTTTGCTATAAACTCATAAGGAACATTTATTTTTATAGAATGCAGTTTCTTAATATAATTTTGTTTTTTACTTGCTAAATGCACGGTGAAAAGTCCTCTTTTATTATTGATTTCTATTTGTGCATTTATTTTTGCTATTTTATCCTGCTGTTTTATTATTTCATTATATTTTTTTATATATGTTGCTCTTGCTTTTTCTATTATTGAATATGCTTCTTCATAATTTATATTAAAATATTTCATTAATGGCTGTATTATAAGATTTATAAATAATTCTAGATTATGTATAAAAAATGCTATTGAATCTCTGTCGCTGAATTCTTTTTCTATATAGTTAAACATATTGAGTGAAAGTTTTTCAATATTACTTTCATTATAATTATTTGAATATTCATTCATAACATAAGATTTACTGTCATAAAGTACATCATGTAAGGTTAATGCATCTTTACCGCATAATGGGGCATCTATTGATATTTCCTGTTTTTTATATTTATCTTTTCTTTTTTTATGATCTATGAAATTTAAATAATTACTTCTTAATGTATATGTGAACCAAGTGATAAATTTAGCATCTGTTTCATTATATTTTATTATTATATTATCTATTCTTTCTATATAATATGAGTAAAATTCTAAAGCATCATCATGAAATACTCCGAAAACTTTTCTAGGATAATTATAAATATAATTAGATAAATGTTCATTAATCTCTTTTAAAGCCTCAATACTTCTTGTAGCTTTATATTCAAGAACAAGCTTCTTTATAAATACATCATCTATCATCATTATCCTCGTATTTCAATATATTAGCAAATATTTCTTTCATTCTTTCATCTTTTATTCCGGATTCTTTTATTGTATTATCTATCCATTCCTTATGTTCTTTAGTTAATTCTTTTTCTTCTTTTTTAATTTCTTTATTATTTGTATTTTCTACTGTTCTATTGTTAACTTCGCCTATTCTAGTTTTTAATTCTACTACTTCTATATTAGTTTCTTTTTTAATATTTTTGAATATATTATTCCTATTCATAAATATTTCATTAGCCCATACACTATCTGTTATTGTTACTGTAAGAACGGCATTTCTATAAAATGAAGGGTAGCATATTTTTGAGAGAACTTCTCCCATGATATCATCCCATTTTTGAGATATTTTTATGTAATTGGCTAAATTAATATTTTGATATAGTTTCCTGTCAGAATATTCTTCTAATGTATTTTTTATAGTATGCATTATCAATCCTCATAATATAATCATACAATAATTTGTTATATAATCAATATCATCAATTATAATATTAATTATTATTTTGCTGTGCATTGGTTTGGGCAGCTGTATTGTTTGTTTCTATTATAGCTGAGGTATTTGTTATTATATTATTTGTATTGATTATGTTATTAGTATTTATGATATCATTTGTTATAACGGAGTTTGTGTTTATTATATCATTTGTAATTGAAGTATTTGTTGCTGCTAATTCCATTATATCTATTTCTATTGGTTTAGCTTCTACATCTTCATCATAAGTTATATTAGTCTGATTTGTATTTATTTGAAGTTTGTCTTCAATAGCTATATTTGTATTTCCTGATATTCTTGCTAATATATTTTTATTTCTGGTTATTGAATCTTTTAATCCTCTGTAATTAGGATTTATTTTATATGCCTCTTCATAGGTATTAAGTGCTGAACTGAAATTTTTATCTCTTTCATAGGTAGCTGCAAGATTTACCATATAAACTACATTATTCGGACTGTACACTGTAGCTTTTAAAAATGATGATTCAGCCTGTTTATAATCTTCAACATATAAATATAAAAGCCCTAGAAAATTATTCATATAAGCATCATTTGGTTTTAAACTTAAAGAATATCTTATAGAATCTATAGCCTTATTGGTATCTCCTAATTTGTAAAGAGCATATCCCTTTTGAAAATGCAGTTTAGGAGAAAAATTGTTTACTATTATACCATTTCTTGCTGCTCTAAGCATATTGGTATAATCTTTAAGATTCATATAAGAATTAGCTAAATTCTCAAAATATTCTATTTTAAGAATAGGGGAGTTTGCAATTTCATATTCAAATAATTCAGCAGCTTTTTTGTAGTTTTTAGCATTATAATACCTATAGGCATTAGATAAATTTTTTCTATCATATTTGAAAGTATCATTTGTTTGAGAATACAATGATAATGCAAATAATGAAAAAAGTATAAGAATTATCTTATTAACGTGCATCTTTTTTGAAACTTTGCAGCCTGAAATCATTTATCATAGCATTAGCATAAGCTATAGTAGCATCATACATTTCTTCTTTAGTTTTTCCTTTAAAGAATTTATATACTCTAGGTGATTGTACATTTAAATAATCAGGAAGTACTATTTCTCCATCACTGCTTGCTTTAAGAGCTAATTGTTTTATATTAGTCAATTTTTCAATGAATGCATGCAAGAAGAAACCTGATTCTTTAAGTATGAATTGTTCAGCTCTGCTTGAATTGTCTCCGTTATTTAATGCGAAAACGTAATCAGAAAATATTTGAGGTACTTTATTTTCTCCTACAGGAATTATGAATTTTTGGAATTGATTATCATAATCTTTTATTGCAGTTTCTACTACATAATCACTAGCAGGTCCGCATGAAAAGAACCTTATAACAGAAAAACAATTATATAATTCTTTGAAAGCTCCGTATAAATGACAAATTTCCTGGTCTGCTTTAGGATGCATATCTTCCAAAGGATACTTTTCTGTGGCACTTTTGAATTTTTCTATCATATTATCTACTTTATTCATGAAAGAATTTTCTTTAGCTTTTTCTTCTTCAGCTTTTTTTCTTTGTCTTTCTAATTCTCTGTCTCTTAAAGTAGTTTTTATATCTTCTAAAATTTTTATTTCAACAATTAAAAAATTTGATAAATCTTGTCTATTTTGTAATGCTTCTCTATATCTATCATTAAAACTGCTTACATTATATATTTTACTTCCATATTTTTCAGCACCTTTTTCATACTCTGTTCTTATTTTTGTTAAAGTTGCATTAATTTCTTTGTCACTTAAACTAGCCATCAAAGACCCCCCTTATGAAAAATATTTCTTTATATGTAAAAAACTATTACAAATTATCTATTATCATAATATATCGAAAACTAATGATAATAGATTATACAATTTTTTAAAAATAAATCTAGTATTAAAAAATATTGCTGTTTTATTATTATATATATTATTATTATATATATATTAAAGAAAATCAATATTTAATACATATATTTCTATTAGTTGTTTGTTAAAACTATGTATTTTAAAGAAATTAATTTGGAAATATATAAAAGGTATAATAATTAATATTATACCTTTTATATAAAATAAAATTCTTATGCAAAATATATGTTAAAGTTGTATTTTTTAACATATATAAAATATTGTAAAAATGATATAAATGTTTTGATGATTATTTTTATCATTTATCTATCATTATATTAAGTATTTCTACATCTGTACTTTTCATACCTTCTTTAGCCATTCTTCCTATACTGTCAATGGTAGCTTCTATATCATCCTTAACAAGTCCGTCTCCAGCTTTAAATACTTTTCCATCTCTAGCTAAATTGAAAGCTAATATTCCGCAATCAACAGCCTCGGCAATCTTTGAAGCACAAGAAGACTTAGCTCCGTCACAAACCATACCGCCTATTGTACATAAAGCATTTGTAATAGTATCGCATATAACTTGATAGTCGCAGTCATGTAAATATGCTATGCCTGAAGCAGAACCTGTAGCAGCACATACAACTCCGCAAAATGCTGATAATTTACCTATATGTTTTTTTTGTAGTATAGCTATTAAATTTGAAAGTACCAAAGCTCTGTATAATTTTTCTTCAGATACTTTCATATTTTCTGCATATTTTATTACAGGGATTGATACTGTTATTCCTTGATTTCCGCTTCCGGAGTTAGTTACCACAGGCATAGAACAACCGCCCATTCTAGCATCGGAACCAGCAGAAGCATAAGCTCTAGCTTTGTTTCTTATATCATCGCCATAATATTTTATTAATGTTTTACCAACACTAGACCCATAATCATTTTTTAAGCCTTCTTCAGCAATATTACAGTTAAGTTCTATTTGTCTTTTTATAATATCTTTAATATCATCTATATTAACTTCATTAGCAAAATTTAGTATATCTTTTATATTTAATGTTTCTCTTAAATCTTCTTCTTTTTTACTAGAAGAATTATCAGAATTTAATAATTCTTCATTATTCTTGGTAATTCTTGTAATATTAGTATGTGCATTTTTTATTTCTACTAAAGCATTTGTATCTTTATATTTTGCTTCTATTATGATATGTAAATTTTCATCTCCTTCTATTAATTCGCAAGTACAAAATTTGCTATTTAAAAGTTCTTTAGTTTTTTCTATATCTTCTTGTTTTACGGTTGATAATACTTCAAGATTTTTGTTGGCATCTCCGCCCACCAATCCTAAAATTGCAGCAGTATCTATTCCTTTTAATCCTCCTGAATTTGGTACAGTTACACCTTTTACATTTTTTATTATATTCCCGCTGCATTTTACAGTGATATGTTCAGGCATATTTCCTATTACTTCCCTGATTTTAGCTCCTGCAAAAGCTATTGCTATAGGTTCTGTGCATCCTAATGCTGGTATTAATTCTTCTTTTAATATATTTATATAATTACTGTATAAAGTTTTATCCATGAGATTAACTCCTGCTGTATTTATATTTTGTACATTATATTATTGTTTTTTATCAAAATCAATGATTTTAACAATTATTTATTTCAGTTTTAAAAAAAATTTACGATTTATAGTCTGTATGGTTTAATTAAAATATTATTTTTTTACAATAACTGTATTTATACTATTGATTTTTTTTTATTTTATGATATTTATAACAGATAATTTTTGAGAGATTTAGTATGATACCTAGATTACATTTAAAAATAGTAGCGAGATTTAGAGAAGTTTTCGGACATAAAGGTGATACAAAACTTTATTTTGCTCCGGGAAGAGTTACAGTTATAGGAGAACTTATAGATTATTCAGACTGAGATACTATAACTTCAGCTGTAGATAGAGGAACATATATAGTAGCTAGAAAAAGACCTGATAATAAAGTTAATATATATGCACATTCTTTTAAAGCTAGAAAATCATTTACATTAGATGATTTAGAAAAGAATAAAGAAGATGAATGGGCTATTTACTTTAAGGGTGTTTATTCTGTGATTTTAGAAAAAGGCTATAAAATACATGGTATGGATATATTTGTATATACCGATTTGCCTTTTAATACATCTTTGGCTTCATCTAGTTCATTATGTGCTTGTTTGACTTTTGCCACTTTGGATATAAACAATATTAAAGATGTTGATAGTATAGAAATGGCAAAATTGTCATATGAAGGTGAAATAAAATATGCATCACATAGAACATCTTTAAGCGATCATGTTACAATATTCTTAGCTAAAGAAAATACATTATTTTTCTTTAATATGAAAACACTTAAATATGAATATTTTGATTTTAATTTAGGTGATTATTGTATGGCTGTTGTTAACAGTAATAAGAAGAGAACTTCTAGTGATGGTGAATATAATGCAAGAAAAAGAGAATGTGAAAATGCATTAAAAAAACTCAAAGAGAAGAAAAGCAGTTTAAAATCATTATCCGATTTAAAAGTTAAAGATGCTGATTTTATTAAAGAGACTTTACAAAACAAAGAGCAGAGACGTGCTTTATATGTTTCTGGCGAACAGGATAGAGTTAATCAGGCAGTTAAAGCTATTAAAAAAGGTTCTGTTAAGGATTTGGCTAATTTGATACTTAAAACTCATGATGGTTTGAGCAAATTATATGAAGTTTCTACTGCAGAATTGGATATTTTAGTTGAAGAAGCTATGAATATGGATGGCGTTTTGGGTGCTAGAATGATAGGTACAGGTTTTGGCGGAGGAGTTTTGTTATTTCTTAAGAAAACTGAAGTTGAAAATGTTATAGAAAATTTATACACCCATTATAAGGAAAGAACTAGAAGAGATGCTGATGTTTATATATTGAAATTATCTAGCGGTACTAGAATTTTACCTACAGAAGAATAATTTTTAATAAAAAATTTTATTATATATAAAAAATAATTGTATTTTGGTACAATTCATTAATAAAAATTAGATTATAACTTATTAAAACTATTGTAAGTTATAATCTAATTAATTTATATTGTAATAATAACCCAAGATATAAACAAGCAGATTATAACTTTAGTTATAATCTATTTTCTGCGAGTTTATATCGTAATAACAATAGGACGTTTTATGACATTATCAGAAATTAAAGGTATAGTATCTAATATTAAAGAACAATCAGAAATATTAAGGGGGTATCTTTGACCCGGATTCTATTTACAAAAGGGTTAAAGAGATAGACGAAATATCAGCTAAAGATGATTTTTGGAATGATAATATAGCAGCTCAGAAACTTATGAAGGAGAGAATGCTTCTTCTTGATAAAATAGAGCCTGTAGAAAATCTAATAAAAAATTCTAATAATATTTATGAACTTGTGGAAATGGCTATAGAGTCAAATGATTCTGAAATGGAAAAAGAATTGGAAACAGAATGCTTAGAATTGCAGAAAGTTTTTGATGAATTGGAAACAAAGAATTTGTTTTCAGGAGAATTTGATAGTAAGAATGCATATTTAACTTTGAATGCAGGAGCAGGCGGTACAGAGAGCTGCGATTGGGCTTCTATGCTTTCAAGAATGTATGTAAGATTCTGTGAAAGACATGGTTTTACAGTTGAAACTACAGATGAATTACCAGGTGATGAAGCAGGAATAAAACAGATAAGTTTTTATGTTCAGGGTCTTTATGCTTATGGGTATCTACGTTCAGAAATAGGTGTTCATAGACTAGTTAGAATATCTCCTTTTGATGCTAATGCTAAAAGACATACTTCATTTGTTGCAGTTAGTGTTATGCCTGATATAGATGAAGATATAGAAATAGAAATAAATCCAGCTGATTTGAGAATAGATACTTACAGAGCTTCAGGAGCAGGCGGACAGCACGTTAATAAAACTTCATCAGCTATTAGAATAACACATATACCTACTAATATAGTTGTTCAATGTCAGGCAGAAAGAAGTCAGCATAACAATAAAGATATGGCTATGAAAATGCTTAAAGCTAAACTTTATCAATTAGAGAAAGAGAAATTGGATAAAGAGAAGCAGAAAATAGCAGGTGAGAAAACTGATATAGCTTGGGGCAATCAGATTAGAAGTTATGTATTCCAACCTTATCAGATGGTAAAAGATTTAAGAACCGGATGTGAGAGCGGAAATATGAACTCTGTAATGGACGGAAATATTGATGAATTTATATCAGCGTATCTTAAACAGCAAATAAAAAAATAAAATATTTAATGTAATTTTTCTTATTATCTATATATAAAAGTTTTAATAATATTATGTTACTTATTGACATTTTTAGACATAAATAGTATAGTCTAGATATATTAAAGATGGAGAATATTATGTTAAAAAAGTTTACACTTATATCTCTCATGATAGCTGTTTTAGTGGTTGCTATGCCGAAAAAAGCTCAAGCTGCTTATTCTGATGGAGCTGCAATAGGAGCTTCTTTATTTTTTGGATATCCAAACCAAGGTTTAACATTAGTAGGTCAATTTGACGGAGTACCTTTGATGTTTGGAGTTCAGGCAGTAGCTAATATTTTTGATACTCGCTATTTATATTTTGGTGTAGGACTCACTATGGATTGGTGGGGATTAAAAATACCTTTGGGACAAGCTGGAGAGTCTGATGTACATTTCTATTTAGGACCTGGACTTGCTGCTGATTTTGCAATAGGTTCTCATGGTTTATGGTCTCTTAATGCTGGTTTAAGAATGCCTATAGGTTTTTCATTCTTAATTAAGAATCAGTGGGAAATCTTCTTAGAACCTGCTCCTGTAGTTAATGTTATACATGCTGATGGTAATGGTTTTTCTATATTAGGACTTCATTTCGGTGATGAGAAACATTGGTATATTGAGCATTTCTTACACTTAACATTCCAAGTAGGATTCAGATATTGGTTCTAATGATATTTGTTTAGAATATTTATAGCTCCGTTATTATATTAGCGGGGCTTTTATTTTTTATAATAATTTTTTCACTTTTTTATATTATTTTTTATATTTATATAAAGTAAAATTAGGTTTTGTTTATATGTTTAAAAGAGTAATCATTTACAGTTTATTTTGTACTATTTTAATTTCTTTTTTCTCTATTGAATCTAAATTGTATGCTGATTATCCTAATGGTGCTGCTGCAGGACTTTTTTTGAGATTTAGTTTTCCAAGTCAAGCTTCTTTGGGAGTAACAGGAAAAATTGATAATTTTCCATTGATGTTCAGCGGTATATTGAATATAGGTATATCAACTAAAGGCTGGGCTTGGTTTGGGCTTAGTGCTAATGCTGATTGGTGGGCATTAAAATATAGAATAGGTAAGGCAGGTGAGTCTGATGCTTGGCTTTATTTTGGTCCGGGAGCTGAGGCAGTTGCAGAATTTGGTAATAATTATTGGAATTTAGGTTTGGGTTTCAGACTTCCTTTAGGAGTTTCTTTTATAGTTGATAGAGATTGGGAAATATTTTTACAAATTTCTCCAGGACTTAATGTAATCGCTATAGGCAGTGATGGTTTTGGAACTTTCGGTTGGTATCCTAGTCATACAGGATGGACTTTTGCTAAATTCTTTAGATTCTCAGGAGATTTTGGATTTAGGTATTGGTTCTAATTATTTTTTATATGATTATAGTTTTCTATTATAATAAAAATGGGTATTCAAATATTTATGAATACCCATTATTTTTTAATGAAGTCTATTATTATCAATAATACAAATTATTTTTTGTTTGCTTTTCCTGTTATTAAAGGCATATAATCAAAGAATGAGTATATTGTTATTATAGTAACCACTAATAAACTGTAATATGTTATTTGCTCATAAGGAAGAACTATATCTGTATATTTTAATATTTTTAGAAGGAATATTATAACTACAGCAGCTGCTCTTGATGCGGTTTTTAATTTACCGCTGAATTTAGCGGCAACAGCAAAACCTCTTAATCCTCCTAATATTCTTATAAACATTGAAAACATATCTCTATAAAGTGAGATTATATACATCCATATAGGCATAGAGCCTTCATATAGAAATATTGTAAACATAGTTATATGAAATACAGTATCAGCAAAAGGATCAAGTACTTTTCCTAAATCACTTACAAGATTAAATTTTCTAGCCATAGCACCGTCTAAGGCATCTGTTATTTCTAGTATTATCAGAAATATTAATGCCAATACTGCACTTATCATAGAATTATAAAAGTACAGAAATATAACAAGAGGTGATAAAACTATTCTGCTTATACTTAGTAAATTAGGTATTTGCTGTTTCATAAATTACTTCCTTAAAAATATATTAAATTTTATTAATTTATTGCTGCAAATTTTCATCTAATCTCATACCATCTTCAGTCATATCCATATAAGGATCATTTTCATTATTTGTTTCTTTTTCATCATCTTCGGTTTTTATATAATAGCTTCTGTCACGCATAGCAGCAGAATATATATTATAATCAACTTCATATATTATACCGCTTTGAGGTTTTACATATACTCTGTTATCATTATTATCATATACTATTTCATACTGTGTTTTGGTATTATCTTCCATATATATTGTAATAACAGCATCAGGTATTCTGAATAATCTATTTAAATATTTTATCATATTCTCATCGTATACGAATCCTGTAGCTTTAACTAATGATAATGCTTCAAAATCTCTGTAAGCTTTATCTAAACTAATTTCTTCATCTACACCATCAACAACCCAATTAGTTCTATTTTCTTTTCTTATAGTATTTGTATAATCTCTTATATTACTTTCAGTTTTTACTACAGAATCTATATATATAGTTTTATCAAATATTTGCTTATCTCTAAGCATATCAATAGTTTTCTTTAATGCTTCTATATAAATAAGCTCTACACTGAAATATTCATCATTATATTTTACATAATATTTTTCTTCATCAGCTGTTTTATTTCCAACGAATACTTTATATTCTTTATCGCCTTCCCAAACTGTAAATTCATTGCTTGGGTTTTCTAAACCAAATGAATCTAATTCAGCAAGATTTGTTATTGTGCTGTCAATATTCAAAGTATTAAAGTTTTTAACATTTGCAAATGCCTCTAACTGATCTATTTTATAATCGTTAGAAGGAGCTATTACTTTCCAAGTTTCATCTATTTTTTCTACAATTATTGGTTCTTCAGCATATCTTAATTCATATTTTGTAACATTTGTTTCATTAAGTTCAAAAAGCTGAGTTCTAGGTTTGTTTGCCTCTATTTTTTTACGGCTTTGTTTAGTTGTTAGAAATGCTGCAACACTTATTACTGCTAATGCTATAAGCAAAACTATTATTTTTGTAACATTTTTATTCATTTTATTTATCCTATAAGTTTATAATTTATTTTGGTTTTTAATATCGTAAATTATTTTCTGTTTTCAAGCATAATATTTGCTAAATAAAGGAATATTACTGTAACTGATAAGAAGTATATAATGTCCCTTAAATCCAATACTCCTCTTGCTATATTAGCAAAATGATAATCGCCGCTTATAACTTCTATAAAATTAACAGAAGCAGGGAAAAGTAATGTTAAATATCTTAAAAACATGTTTAATGATATCATGATAGCAAGCCCTACAATTAAAGCTACTATCTGATTTTTTGTAGTAGATGAAGCAAATATACCTATAGCACATAATGCCATAATAAGAAATACGCTTCCTATATATCCGGTAATAACAGGTCCTATATCTAATCTTCCTAAAAAAGTTAATGTCATAGGGTAGAGTATAGTAGGTATTAATGCAAAAAGCATAAATATTACAGCGGAAAAGAATTTACCCAATATAATTTCTAAAGTAGAAACTGACTGTGTACTTATAAGCTCATAAGAACCGCTTGAAAACTCACTTGATAATAGCCCCATAGTGATAGGCGGAATTATAAGCGATAGTATTAAAGGCAGAATACTGAAAAAATCCTGCATATCATTCTGCTGAAGTATAAAAAATCTTGAAAAGAAATATACTCCGCTGACAATTAAAAATATTGCTGAAAATATATATGCTATAGGCGAGAAAAAAATATGCCTCAATTCTTTTTTTAATATAACATTCGATTTATTTATAGTATAACTTATAGACTGCACTTACTTATCTCCTTTTGTTAATGTATGGAATACTTCTTCTAGATTTTCTCTTTCTCTAAACATTTCATATATTATCCAATCTGTACTCTTGATAAATGAATAAATCTTTTCTCTAGGCTCTTCTTCATTAGAGTATATTGTAATATCTTTTAAATCTCCGTTATCTTCCGATTTAACATCATAAATATTTTCTATCTTCTTTAGTTTTTCTATTATTTTATTTTTATCATCATTAGTTTTGATAGATAATTTTATTCTTACAGATACTTTATTTTCTTTGCTGTTATTATTCAAACTTAAATGTTTAGGGTCAGCATCTGCAATAACATTACCTTGATTGATAATTATAGCCCTTGAACAAGTAGCCTCAACTTCGCTTAATATATGTGTAGATATGAGAACTGTTTTTTCTTTTCCTAATTCTTTTATAAGCTCTCTAATTTCTACTATTTGGTTAGGGTCAAGTCCGTTAGTAGGTTCATCTAATATAAGTATTTTAGGATCATGTATAATGGCTCCTGCAATTCCTACTCTCTGTTTATAACCTTTTGAAAGCTCACCGATTGATTTTGATATAACATCTTTAAGACTGCAGGCATTTACAACATAATGAAGTCTTTCGCTTAATCTGCTTCTTTCAAGTTCCTGAATTTCAGCCATATAAATAAGATAATCAAATACGCTCATATCATCATAAAGAGGTGCTGATTCAGGCAAATATCCTATAACCTTTTTTACTTCTCTTTCATTATTTAATATGCTTTTTCCGTCAATAATAGCATTTCCGCTAGTAGGCGAAAGGTAGCAAGTGAGTATTCTTAAAGTAGTTGATTTTCCTGCTCCGTTTGGTCCTAATATTCCTACAATTTCTCCGGCATTTATTTCAAAACTTACGCCTTTTAAAGCATGAAAATCACCGTAATATTTGTTTAAATTTTCTACTGATATCATTTTGTTCCTTTTTTGTTTTGTGTATTGCTAAAAATTAAATCATTATTAAAAAATTAAAATCTAAAAATATATAAGTAGAAAAACATTATAATATATATAAGGTAAAAAAACAATTATAAAAATCACAAAAGATGTATGTTTGAAATGTGTTATATAAATTTTACTTCCCTATGGGGATATATTAAATATTGTATTATTTAATGTATATATTATGTTGTAAATTAGCGTCTAGTAATTATAATATTTATTATAACTAAATATATTAGAGGTATTAAATATGGAATTAAATAAGGAAAAAATAAATTATATTATTAAAAAACTTTCAGAAGGTTTATATGAAAAAGAAGAAGTAATAGGATTAACACTGTTATGTGCTTTGGCTGGAAAGTCAGTATTTTTGTATGGGCTTCCTGGCACTGCTAAAAGTTTAATCGTAAGAAGAATAGCCTCAGTTTTTAATGATTCTAAATATTTCGGTCAGCTTATGAGCAGGTTTACAACTCCTGAAGATGTTTTTGGTCCTGTAAGCTTATCTAAATTAAAAGAAGATAAATTTGAAAGACAGATTGAAGGCTATTTACCAAAAGCAGATTTCGTATTTTTAGATGAAATTTGGAAAAGCAGTCCTGCAATATTAAATACATTATTAACTATAATAAATGAAAAAGTATACAGAAACGGAAGTCAGGAAGAGAAAGTACCATTAAAGGCATTAATTGCAGCAAGCAATGAAACTCCTCCAAAAGGTCAGGGACTTGAGGCAATGTATGACAGATTTATAATGCGTTTATTGGTTGATCCTGCTAAAGATGTAAATAATTTTAAATCTTTAATAGTTGATAAAGATGTTTCTTTTAATGCTAGCTTTAATAACGATGAAAAAATATCTACACAATATTGGGAAGATTTAAAAAGTATTATAGAAGAGATAAAAGTGCCTGAAAATGTACTTAATATAATATGCTCTATAAAATCTGAAATAGATGAATACAATAAAGGCAATAATGAGAAAATATATATTTCAGACAGAAGATGGAAAAACATTGTTTATATATTAAAAACAGCAGCATATTTTTGCGATAGGGAAGAAATACTTCCTGTAGATTGTTTTTTAATATCTCATTGTATATGGACGCTTGAAGAAAATATTGATGATGTAAAGAAGATAGTTCAAAAATCTATTGAAAGTTTTTCTCAAATAAGCAGAAAAGATTTTGAAAGCTTATCAAGTGAAGTTAATGAGTTAAAAAAGGATATAGAATCTGAATGTATAAATGATAAAAATGTTTATAATACTGAAGATATAAATGGCAAAGAATGTATAAAAATACCATTAAATTATTACTATAATGGAAATAAAAAAATAGATTTATATGTGCCTCTTAATAAACTTAATACAAGTTCTGATTTTTATGCTTTGGATATAAATGGCAATCCATATGAA
Organism: Brachyspira hyodysenteriae ATCC 27164; assembly: GCF_001676785.2. NCBI lineage: Bacteria > Pseudomonadati > Spirochaetota > Spirochaetia > Brachyspirales > Brachyspiraceae > Brachyspira > Brachyspira hyodysenteriae. Next base: position 927,402 of record NZ_CP015910.2, read on the forward strand.
TATTTTAATTTTTCTTTCAATGGCGGATCCAGCTTAAAAATTACTAAGAATTCATCTTATTATCTTCTTAACAGTAATAATGAAACTGTTACTGAAATTGCAAAAAGATTACCTATAAAGTCAGAAAAAGGTACATATAAAACAATTACTTCAAGAACAAAAGATAATTATATTAAAAGCTGCAACGAATTGATAGAAAAGATAGATGAGGCAGTAAAAAAATCTGAAGAAGATTTAAAAAAGCAAAAAGAAAAGATAAATTCTCCTTTTATTGCTGAATGCTATAGTGATATAATATTAAAAAGTCATAATGATTATATAGCTGATTTTAAATCTAAAAGATTTGAAGTAGAGCAGGAAAAAAATAAAGTAGAGCAGTGTCAGACTATAAATAATTAATTTATTAAAAAATGGAAGTTTTTTATTATGTTTGAAAATATTTTTAACAGTATAAAAGCCACTAAAGATGAATTTATAAAAAGGTTTTCTAATACCTTTAATTTTCTTAATGATTCTAATGTTAGTAAAGAAATAGACGGAAGAATAGAAGAGTTTGAAAATAAAATAAAATCTCATATAGAAGATAACAGTCCTTTTGAAAAGGATTATAGGGATTTTAGAAAGTCTTATAATGATTTTAAGTATAATGGTGCTGATGAAAAGTCTATTTTAGAAGATCTTAATCATTATAATAAAATAAATCCAAATGCTGATATTAAATTTTTTAAAAGCAAATTGGAAGATTTTAAAAATAAATATTATAAAAAGCCCAAAATTGAAAAAACTCAAATTAATCAAACAGAGATAAAAACAAAAATAGAAAAAGAAGAGTCATATATTAATAAAGATTCTGATAATAAATCTGTTAATGATAATATTGATAATATTAATAATATTGAAGAGTCAGAAGATATAAAAAATCAAAAGGATACTGATATAAAAGCTATAAGAAAATCTGTTTTGGATAATTGGAAAAAGTCTTTAGATGATAAATATATTGACTGGTCTTTAAAAGAGATAGATAAATTTAGAGAAGAGTTTTTTAAAAAAACAAAGGAGTTTCTTGATTATTTAAAAGATATAATGGAGCTTGAGAATGCTTTAGGTGAGGAAACAGGAAGTTTATTTGATTTAAGTTTAGGCAATTTATTAAAAAGGGATATTGAATATATAAAACAGCTTGCTCAGCTCATAAAAAGCAATGAAAATATAAAAAAATTATGCGATATGCTAGGAAGATTTGTAAAGGAAGAAGAAAGTTATAGGATAGAAAAAGTTTTAAGAAAGGAGACTTTTCATACAACTGTAAGAGATATTAATTCAGAAGAAGAGATTGTAGGCATAACTTATTCTAGGGATATACATAATATACTTCCTCAGGAGAAGCTGCTTTTAGCTGAAGGAGTGCTTGAAACATTATTTGGTATTAAATATTTTGAGAATAGACTTTTAACTTTTAAGAAAGAGGGTTATACTGATTATTCTTATGATGAAATGGTTGAAGATGAGATGCAGGTTATAGAAGATGATAAAAAAGGTCCTATTATAATATGCGTTGATACAAGCGGTTCTATGAGTGGAGTTCCTGAAACTGTAGCAAAGGCTGTTACATTATATTTAGCAGCTAGGGCAATGAAGCAGAAAAGAAATTGCTATCTTATAAATTTCAGTACTCAAATAGAAACTATGGATTTAACATATCCTAATACTATGGATAATTTAATAGAATTTTTGAGATTAAGTTTTAATGGAGGAACTGATGCTGTACCTGCATTAAGGCATGCTATAAAAACTATGAATACTGAGAATTATAAAAAATCTGATTTGCTTTTTGTTTCTGACTTTGTATTCAATGAATTTACAGAAGAAGATTATAAATTGGCTGAAGTACAAAAGAAAAATGAAAATAGATTTTATTCTCTTATAATAGGAAGTACTCCTATGTTTAATGTTGAAAACAGTATATTTGATTATAATTGGTGTTATGATTCTTCAAAAGGTTCAGTTAAGGAGATTACAGGAAATATGTATTCAAGTATATTCGGACATTAATAATATATTAATATATAATAAAATCACAAAAAATATCAAAAAATTATATTTATTTCTTGACTGTTATTTTATTCATTGTATTATAAATACAATACTGTTAGGCAGATATGGTTATGAATATAGATAAAATCTTAAATAATTGTCAGACGGCTTTAAAATATGAGTTTAGAAATAAAGATCATCTACTAGAGGCTATAACTCATAGAACTTATGCTAATGAATCAAAAAAGAAGATGAAATATAATCAGAGATTGGAATTTTTAGGTGACTCTGTACTATCTCTTATTATTTCAGATTATCTATTCAAAAAATACAGTAGCAGTAAAGAAGGTTTATTATCTAAAGTAAAATCGTCTTTGGTATCACAGAAGAGTTTGGCAGATATTTCTAAAGAGCTTAAGCTTGGAGATTTTTTACTTCTTGGGCATGGAGAAGAAGCTTCAGGCGGAAGATATAGAGATAATATGCTTGAAGATTTATTTGAGGCAATAGTCGGTGCTATATATTTAGATTCTGGCATTACAAGTGCATCTAAATTTGTTATGAGGGCTTATAAAGAAAGACTTAAGAATTTGGATATTGAAAACTTTGATAAAGACTATAAAACTATATTTCAAGAGCTTATACAGAAAAAACATAAAACAAGTCCTATTTATAAATCTTATGAATATTATGACAATAATCATGAGATGTTTAAATCAGAAGTTTATGTAAATGATAAAAATTTTGCTTTGGGTGTTGGTAAAAGTAAGAAAGAAGCCGAAACTAATGCAGCAAAAAAGGCGTTAGATAAAATAGAAATGGCTAGTATAGCAATAAAGAAAAATAAAAAAGCTAATAAATAATAATTTAAATGCAAAGATATCAAATAAAAAATATAAATTTGATTATTTTTGTTAAGCGTACATAGTAATAAATAAGTATGTTCATTTGGTTGTAATCTATTAATAGCGTAGGCGAGCATAACAATAAACAAGTAAGCCGAAATAGTTGATAACTTCAGTCGGCATCTATTAATAGCGTAGGTGAGCATAACAATAAACAAGTAAGCCGAAATAGTTGATAACTTCAGTCGGCATCTATTAATAGTGTAGGCTAGCATAACAATAAATAAGCGAGCCGAAGCAGATGACAACTTTAGTTGGCATCTATTAATAGTGTAGGCGAGCATAACAATAAATAAGCGAGCCGAAGCAGATGACAACTTTAGTTGGCATCTATTAATAGCGTAGGCGAGCATAACAATAAATAAGCGAGCCGAAGCAGATGACAACTTTAGTTGGCATCTATTAATAGTGTAGGCGAGCATAACAATAAATAAGCGAGCCGAAGCAGATGACAACTTTAGTTGGCATCTATTTATAGTGTAGGCGAGCATAACAATAAAGGAAAGATTATGAGTAAAATTAATATAGCTCCTTCAATATTAACAGCATCATTTTCAAATTTGGATGCTACTATAAAAGAACTTGAAGAAGCAGGAAGCGATTATTTGCATTTAGATGTAATGGACGGAGTATTCGTTCCGCAGATTACATTCGGTGCTAAAGTAATTTCAGATATAAAAAAGATAAGCAGTATTCCTCTTGATGCTCATCTTATGATAGTTAATCCTGAAAAGCATATTGATGATTTTGCTAAGGCAGGATGCGATATTATAAGTGTACATTTTGAGGGTAATATTCATATACATAGATTGATTTATCTGATAAAGGCACATAATATCAAAGCTGGTATTGTACTTAATCCGCATACTAGGGTAGATGTAATAGAACCTATTATTGATGATATTGATTATTTACTTTTAATGAGTGTTAATCCTGGATTCGGCGGACAGAAGTTTATAGAATCATCTGTAAGCAAAATAAAAGAGGCAAAAAAATTAATAGGAAATAGAGATATAATTCTTGCTGTTGACGGCGGAGTTAATCTTAATACTTGTAATAGAGTAGTTGAGGCTGGTGCTAATTTTCTTGTAGCTGGAAGTGCTATAATTGACAGCGATAATAAAAAAGATACTATTAATAAATTAAGATGCGGTAAATTATAAATTTATTTTTAAATTATTAAATCTCATATTGAAAATATTTTTATTAAATTTTATTATTATGTCCAAAAAAAATTGTATTGGATATATTTATGTCAGATAATAATAATAATAAATCTATTTTGCTAGCTTCGGCTGCATATATAATTTGGGGGCTTTTGCCTCTTTATTGGAAATCTGTTCAGAATTTTGATTCGGCTTTTGTTTTGGGTTTAAGGGTTATAACTACTTTTATATTTACTTTAATAATCATAATATACAAAAAAGCAAATTTATATAGAGGTATTAAGCCTTTAATATCTATAATAATAGCTGGAATTTTTTTAGGACTTAATTGGTATTTATATATTTACACCGTTAATTCAGGACATGTTCTCGAGGCAGGACTTGCTTATTATATAGCACCTATTTTAAGTATATTAGTAGGTATTATAGTTTTTAGAGAGAAAAAAACTCCATTGGAATATGCAGCAATTATTTTAATGTTTATAGGAATGATTTATCAAACTATCACATTAGGCAAGCCTCCTATAATGGCATTTTTTATAGGGCTTACTTTTTCAATATACGGCTTATTCAAAAAACTTACAATATATTCAAGCTGGGAAAGTTTATTTTTAGAAACTACTGCTATATTAATTCCATCAATAATTTTAAGTACAATATATTTTCCTAAAACTCCTCAGCCTATTCATACTTGGGTATCATTGATGTTTGCAGGAGTTGCTACAGGAATACCATTGTATTTATATGCCAAAGCAGCTAAAGGACTTCAAGTTTCTACTCTTGGATTTCTTCAATTTTTACTTCCATTTTTTGCTACTTTACTTGCTATTTTTGTATATAAGGAAGAAGTTAATTTGAATAGGGCTATTACATTAGCTATAATAATATTATCTGCAATTCTTTATGCCATATCTATATTTAAAAATTCTGCTAATAAAAATAATTAATTATTGATATAAAAATATTAAAAAGCCTTAAGTAATTATTGTTACCTAAGGCTTTTAATTTTTTATTATAACTTATTTATTTTATATTAATTATTTTTCTATTCTCTTTCTGAAATATCTTGATAAATCTACAGGAGTTTCTTCAAGCCAAGATGACATAATGCATTCATATTTACCTTTACTTTTGCTTAATTTATAAATTTGATATTCAACTCTGTCATTTCCTCCGCCAATAGTTTCTCTTGATTCAACCAGCATTTCATATATTCCGTCTCCATCAATATCTTCAAATATATTATCCATTTGAGTAATAACAGAAGTTTTCATAGAATTAATTTCTTTATAAAAAACTACATCGGCAATGAATTTTATGCTGGATCCATCTATTCTAAACATATACATATAAATATCTCTGTCTTGTCCGTCTTCATTTATGATATAGTATTTGATTATTCCTATTTCATTTTTTATATCATAAAAATTTTCTAAATCTACGGCAGCATTTTTTCCTATTCTGTCTGTTTTATAAGAAAATTCTTCATTGTCTTTATTATATATTGATATTTTATCTCCCTGAGCAGAAGATATTAAAGCTATAAATTCATTACCTTCTTTAGGAAGAACATCAGCAATAACTATAGAATATACTTTATATCCTTTGCTTTGTAAATCTGATTTTAATTTTTCAGCCTGACTATATTCTGCATTATTTATATTTTCGCTTTTGTAATAAACAATTTCTCCATTGTTTGGAAGGTTAAATAAACTTTGAACATCAATAGAGTAAAGAGGCATAGTCAATATTAGTGAAATTACAATTGATAATATTTTTTTCATAATTTTTATATCCGTTTATTTATAAGTTTTTATATCAACAAATTCTATTTCAGAATTTACTTTTCCGTCAGAACTTTTATATTTTATTGTTTTAGGCAGAGTATAATCTTCTACTTCTTCATATAATATGTTTACATCATACATTTTTGATTTTTTATTATAATATTCTGCTCTTTCTATTATGTAAGTATCTTTATTTACTATGTAAGTTACACTATAGTTCTCATTTTCACCTTTTGCTCTTAAAGTTATTTTGTATTCGTCTTTTTTATCTTCTATACTTTCAAAAGTGAATTTTTTTGATATAGAATCATATGTATTGTTATTTCCTACCAAAGTATAAAAACCAACAGTTTCTAAAGCACCTTCAAATACAGAAAACATGTTTCTATAAAAACTATCAACGTTTTCAAGTATCATAGTAGGTTTATATCCTTTCTCAAATGTGAATCTTAATTTTATATCTTCTTTAGTTTTAGTGTAGCTTTTTGCTGGTATAGTATCTATTTGTCTTTGTACTATTTTACCATCTATATATGCTTCAAATTTTCTTGGATACATTGAAGAATATTTTTCTTTCATCTTTTCGTATATATCTTGAAAATTTGCATCTTGAGAATATGCATAAATATATGCGCTACATATTGCAATTATTATTAATATTATTTTTCTCATACTTTTAGTATTCTCGTAATATTTTTAATTAGCAATAATAAAAAATAATTCCGTATTTTTTGTAAATTTTATATGGAAAAATAAAATTTAAATGTTATCATAAATAATTTAATGCTATTTTATGAATTAACTATTCATACATTAGAATCTTGACTTTAATCTTAAAGTTTGTTATACTTTTAATATAAAAAAATAAATATAATTTATGGTAAGTATTTATGAGCGAAGAACAAAATGAACAATTGTCCGAAACAGGTATATATTGTGCCAATTGCAGATATTGCGTCTTATTTAGAAAAGCTAGCGGTATAGACGGTAATCAGTATTTGCTAAGAGTAAAATGTGCACAAGAGCAATGGCGTAAAAAACTTGGCGAAGAAAAAATGTACAAGTATTTTACAGTAGCTAGAAGAACAGTAGAAAAATGTGATGACTATAAGGAAATGGGAGATTTGAGAAGTTTCCTTAAGACTTTACGTAAAAGTTTGCCTGTACGTGATGAAGTATATACTATAAAGAAATAATGGATTTTTAGTGAAAAAAGGTTTTATTTTTTTAGCTGCGGTTGTTTTTTTATTAATTTCATGTGCTTCAGCGGTTAAAATTTCCGTAGAGGAAGGACAGTATCCTAAAATAATAGCTGAAAAAGGATATACTGAATTTGGTAATAAAAACTATAAAACTGCTATAGCCTATTATCAGTACATAATAGATAATTTTGATAGAGAAAATTATGCTAAAGATGTTGCTTGGGCTTATTATGAAATAGGTTTTTGTTATTATTATCAAAAAAAGTATGAAGAAGCTTTAAAATATTTTGATATAGTTTTAAATAATTTCACAGTCTTACCTCCTAAAATTTTAGCTCAAAAAGTTATGCAAGATATTTATGAAGAAAAACCTAAATTAAAACCTGTTGAAATTATAGAAGAAGAAATAGAAGTTATTGAAGAAAATATAGACTCATGAAAAAAGAAGGCAGTATTACTAAGAGTATTATATTAAGTTTCCTATTACTTAGTATTTTAAGTATCTTTATTATCCTTTTTGTATATATATTATATAGCAGAGGAGAGGGTGAAGATTATTCTCTTGCTACATATGTATTATATAGTTTGATATTTTATAAAAGTTATATACCATATGTAATAGCATTATCAGTTTATCTGTCATTTTTTAAAGCTAAATATTTATATCAGGAAAGTATTTCTAAGGTTATAGCTTATCCTATAGCTGTTATAGTTTTGCTAGTAGGATTTTATGCTATATATGATTATTCTTTCACAAATTTATTTATTTCTAAACTTAAAGAACATAATAGTATCAGAGATGCAAAAGTATATTATGAATATGAATTGAAATTAAAAAATAATGCCTATGAAGCAGCTAAAGAGGAATTGATGGCAGGTAATTTGGATAAGGCATCTACTTTAGCTGAAGAAGCTTTATTCTATGATAAAGATGACGGAAATACACTTTTACTTATAAAATCTATACAAAAAGAAAAAATGAAAAATGAAGAAAAACTTCATGAGGAAAAGTTTAATAATATAAATAATTTAATGAGCCTTGGTACGCGTGAATTTAGTTCATCTAATTATAATTCAGCAAGTGATTATTTTCGTCAGGTATTAGAATTGGATAATAATAATCCTATGGCATTATACTATATGAATAGAATTAGTATAGCTTTGAATAAAAAGCCTTTATATTATGGCAATGCTACTCCTCAAGAGGCATCTATATATTCAAAATTATCAGAAACAATAGATATGTATGAAAATGGATATTTATGGAAGGCTTATGATAATATTTCTGATTTATATTTAAATTATCCTAATATTCCTGAAGTAAATAATTATTATTCTATTATAAAAGATGCCATAAGCAGATATGATTTCTTCATTAAGGAAGCTAAAGAAGTTAGAGAGGCTTATATAAATAACCCTGATTTATTGCAGTACTCTTCTGCTTTTAGTCATAATGGTATTAATTTGATGCTAAGTAAAAATATTTTACTATCTTCTTCTACAAGTGCAATGTTCAAAAATAGTTTATATATATTTGATATTTCACTTATGGAATTAGATGAAGAGTTAAAAGTTGTAAGATGTGAAAATTTCTTATTTGGAAAAATAGCTGATTCATTCAATTCTACGAATAATACTAAAAATATTATATTAAAAGCATATTTTGATACTAATAAAAATGAATATATTTATAATGATGCTATCAGTAAAGTTATTCCTATTAATATATCATATACTACATTGGATATTATTAAGAATTATACTTCTCTAAATTTAAAATATGTAAATTTGTTGGAATTATTTACTTTAAGAGGTGAAATACAAAAATTTGGATATTCAAATAAAGATATTAACTTTGAACTTTTAGTAAAAAATATAGAACCTATAGCATATTTACTATTATTTATGATAATAGCATATTATTCATTCAGATTCAGACTTGCCGCATCTAATGATAAATTTCATTTTTACAATAGAATTACAGGTGTTTTAGGTACACTATTATTTGTTATAGTTTATAAAGTTTTAATAGATTATCTTGGAATGTTAATGTTAATGGCATCGCATATTACAATCAGTGTTATTATTGCTGTTGTTATATTTGCATTTCTAATATTATATGTTATATTCCAAATGGCTAGAATTCCTAGAGATGTTAGATAATTTATATTCAAAAAGAGAAGTTACAGAATATCTTAAAAGCAAGTCTATATTCCCAAATAAAAATAGAGGACAAAATTTCCTATGCGATAAAAATATAGCATACAATATTGCAAATACAATTCCATCTCATTTATCTAGAGGTGAATATGCTTTAGAGATAGGAGGCGGACTTGGATCTTTAAGCAATATGCTTCATGCTGTATATAAAGATAATCTCACTATAGTAGAATATGATAATGCTTTATATAATCATTTAATAGAGAAATTTAATGATATCAAGATAGTGCATCAGGATATACTTACATTTGATATATCTAATTCAGAAAACAAATATGATGTATATGGAAATATACCATATAATATAGCAAGTCCTATAATGGAATGGCTTTTACATGAATCTTATGATAAATGGAATTATGCTGTATTTATGGTTCAAAGCGATTTTGCTCAAAGACTTATAGCCAAAGAAAATACTGAGAATTATTCATCTCTTACTTTATTTGCTAATTTTATGTCAAATATTAAATTGGAATTCAATGTATCAAAAGATGTTTTTTATCCTATTCCAAAGGTTACTTCATCAGTTATAAGTATTATACCAAAAAAAGTTGATACAGATATAATTGAAGTATTTAAATCCGTTTCAAAAACTTTATTTCATAATAGAAGAAAAACTATAAGAAATAATTTTATTGCTTCCCCATATTTGAATATAGATAAAGAATATATAGATGAAATATTAAATAAGTCAAATATTGATGGAAATATAAGAGGCGAAACCTTACATATAAATAAAGTTATAGAGCTTTCTAATATAGTAAAAGAATATATTTAATTATTTGTATTAGATTCATCTACAATTCTTACAGAGCTAATAATATTTTCTATTTCTTTATCATCTTTCTTACTATTAGCATTATACATACACATTATTTGCAGTATCCCATTATCATGAAGCATAATGAAAGATTTATGGTATGTTTTATTAGGTCCGTAATAGAAACTGCTTAAAACTTTATATGAATTAGGCATATTTTCAGGGATTTGTTCTGATACTAGTTCAAATTCTTTTATAGCTGGATGATTTCTTAGCCCATCTATTACTCTATTTTTAGCTTTCTCTAAATTTATTATTCCATTGTAAGCTGGTTTATATTTTGTATATACTATTGTGTATATACCAGTATTTCTTTCTACTCCATAAGATTCATTGAATGCTACGGTATTATCAATAGCTACTGTTCCATCTAAGAATCCTGGTTTGAAATCTCCAGGTACATCTATTGCTATATTTGTAAGCATTATAGTTTTATTTCTTTGAGTACAAGAAGAAAACAATAATACAATTGAAATTATTATTAAAATATTGGTTAATTTTTTTAATGTTTTACTCATATAAATATTATATATCATATTATATATTTTTAAAGTAAAAATTATTATATATCCATTTTTTTTTATAAAAATAAAAAATTATTTTTAATTATTAAATTATTTTTTTATATTTAATATATATTTGAGCTTAATTTTGAAAAATTGAAAGGATATTTAATAATGAGAAAAACAAAAATAATAGCAACTTTAGGCCCAAGATGGTCTAATGAAGATATGGTAAGAAAAATTATAGAAAATGGAGCTGATGTATGCCGACTAAATTTTTCTTTCGGAACTTATGATGAACATTTAGAGAGAATAAATATAATAAGAAAGGTTTCAAATGATTTAAAAAAACCTGTGGCAATATTGGCAGATTTACAGGGTCCTAAAATAAGAATAGGTAAATTAAAAGAGTCTATTACTGTAAAAGAAGGTGATATAGTAAAACTTAGCGGATATAAAGAAACTAATGATGATAGTATTATACCAACAACACATTCTAATATTGCTCATGATGTTAAATCAGGTTCTATGCTTTTGATAGCTGACGGTACAATACAGCTTATAGTTGAATCCAGTGATGAGGCATCAAAACTTGTAGTGTGTAAAGTTATAACAGGAGGTACTATATTAAGCAGTAAAGGAATTAATCTTCCTGGAGCACATGTTACAACAGAAGTTCTAACTGAAAAAGATGTAAGCGATGCTTTATTTGCTGCTAAGAATGGTGTTAATTATTTAGGAATGAGTTTTGTAAGAAAGGCTGAAGATGTTATAAGACTTAGAAAGATATTAGATGATAATAATCTTCAAGATGTAGGTATTGTTTCAAAGATAGAAAATACTGAATCTCTTGAGAATTTAGAGGAAATTATAAAACATTCTGATGGTGTAATGGTGGCTAGAGGAGATTTAGGTGTTGAGATACCATTTGGAGAAGTACCTGTTTGGCAGAAAAAGATATTAAGAATGGCAAATGATATAGGAAAAATAACTATTATAGCTACTCAAATGCTTGAAAGTATGACTAAAAGCCCTGTGCCTTCAAGAGCTGAGGCTAGTGATGTTGCTAATGCTGTTTTAGATGGTACAGATGTTGTAATGATGTCTGCAGAAACTGCTTCCGGTGATTATCCTATAGAATCAGTTAAGGCTATGGTTTCAATAGTTGAGGCGGCTGAGAAATCTGTTATGAGAGCTTCACATGAAAATATGTCTTATTTGGATAGAGGTATAAATGATGCTCTTACTGATAGTGCTTCTTATTTATCATATTGTTTAGACAATAAAGTAATAATAGCTCTTTCAAGATCAGGATATACTGTTAAAAACTTATCTAAAAAAAGACCTAAAACACCTATTGTTTTTATGTCTGCTGATCCTGATTTATGTAACAGACTCGCTATATGTCATAATGTTTATACTATACTCATGCCTGAAGATTTGAATTTTAGTGCCGGTATAAGTCATGGAGGTCAGATTGATGTACTTGAAGATACATTAATCAAACATAATTTAGCTAATCATGGCGATAAAGCTATACTTGTCAGCGGAAGCAAATGGCAGGGTAGATGGCAGGAAAATAGTGTACGTGTAGTTGTTATACACTAATTTATATATTATATGTTTTATGAGGATTACTATTAACTCATAGTAATCCTTTTATTTTTTAATAATAAATTTTTTGCTTAATTAGATTATTTTATGATATATTTTTGTTTTATAAAATAAAAAAAGTTTAATATTTTTGCTTGTTACTACTTGAAGTAATTTATAAATTTTGTATAATATTATGATTAATAAACTTTATGGAGTGTTTTTTTATATGAATAATGAAAAAAGAGAAAGATTATCTAGCAGGATTGGTTTTATTCTTGTATCAGCCGGATGTGCTATAGGTCTCGGAAATATATGGCGTTTTCCTTATATAACCGGAAAATACGGCGGAGCTCTTTTTGTTATTATATATTTAATATGTTTGGCTCTTGTGGGGCTTCCAATACTTATAATGGAATTTAGTATAGGAAGAGCCGGACAAAAAGATATAGCAGGTTCATATAAGGTAATAGAGAAAGAAGGTACTAAATGGCATTTAATTGGTTATGTACAAATGTTTGGCTGTTTAATATTAATGATGTTTTATACAAGTGTTACAGGATGGACTATAACCTATGCATATTATATGGCAACAGGCGCTACTTTAGGACTTACCCCTGATGGAATAGCTGATTTTTTTGGAAAAATGCTTTCTAATCCTGCTATAATGCTTTTGAGTTTATTTATAGCTGTATTTTTTGGAACATTAATATGTTTTAAAGGTCTTCAGAAAGGTGTTGAAAGAGCATCTAAAATTATGATGTCTTCATTGTTTGTTATAGTTATAATATTAATAATGAGATCTATTACTTTAGACGGTGCTGTAGAAGGAATAAAATTCTATTTGCTTCCAGATTTATCTAAGATGTTTGATGGGGGAATAGATAATGTTTTTGAAGTAATATATGCAGCTTTAGGACAGGCGTTTTTTACATTGGGAATTGGTGTAGGAAGTATGACTATATTTGGAAGCTATATAGGAAAGGAGAGATCTTTGACTAATGAGTCTATAATAATAGTAATATTAGATACTTCGATAGCATTTCTTGCTGGGCTTGTTATATTTCCTGCCTGTTTTGCTTTCGGAGTAAATCCAGGGGAAGGAGCTGGTTTAGCATTTGTAACATTGCCTAATATATTTAATTCTATGCCTATGCCTAGAGTATGGGGAACATTATTCTTTTTATTTTTATCTATGGCGGCATTAACTACAGTTGTTACTGTATTTGAAAATTTAATAGCTTTTACTATGTCTGAATTTAAGATGCCTAGAAATAAAGCTGCTATATTAGTGGGAATAGTTGTATTTATATGTTCTCTTCCTACTGCTTTGGGTTTTAATGTATTATCATTCATACAGCCTATGGGAAAAAATACTAGTTTCTTAGATTTATTTGATTTTATAATAAGCTATAATTTAGTTGAGCTTGGAGGAATATATATAATAATATTTTGCGTATCTAAATATGGTTGGGGATGGGATAATTTTATTAAGGAAGTAGATTCTGGGTCTGGAATAAAATTTCCTAAATTCTCAAGAATATATGTAACTTATTTTCTTCCTCTAATATTATTTGCTATATTTATTATTAATTATATATATAAATTTTTCCTTTAAAATATTAAATTAGATTTTATAGCCAAGTATTTTTATACTTGGCTTTATTTATAAAAATATTGTTATAATTAGATATAAATTATTTTTTATGAGAGGTATTTATTTTATAAGCAAATAAAATAGAAGCTATAAATGATTGTTTGAAACTATTATGAAATTTATATATAGGAGTTATTAATATGTTGGAAAAAGAAGTTTATGAAAGAATAAGAAAAAGATTTGATTCTCAGGATTTTTTATCTTTTGTGGGAATGAAACTTGAATATGTAGATAAAGGTAAAGCTGTAATATCATGTGAAAACAAAAAGGAGTTTTCTCAATATTTAGGATATATGCATGGAGGTATGGTTACAGCTATTGCAGATACTGCGGGTGGACATGCTGCTGGTACTATGCTTAAGGAGGGATATAAAACTGTAACTTCTGAATTGAAGATACATTTTTTAAAGCCGGTTGTTTCTAAAAAGGTAATAGCAACAGGCGAGGTTTTAAGTGCTGGTAAGAGATTAATTATAGTAGAAACTGTTGTAAGAGATGAAGAGGATAATATGCTTGCCAAAATGATAGCTACTATGTTTGTAATAGAGCCTTCAGAATAATTGGATAAATAGGGTAGGAATGGTTAATAATATTTTAAAATTTATTTTCATTCCCGCCAATTATTCTTTATTAATTTTATTTATAATTTTAATTTTCTCTTTCTTATTTGCTTAAACAGAATTTAAAAGCGCCAGCCCTAGTTTTAATTAGATTTAAAATCTCCATACCGCACGGTGAGCAGATTTTTAAATATAATAAAAATTGTATTATTAATTGATTTATATATTTAGTTTTATTTAGCGTGCGTTGTATAGTTCTAAATTTAAAAAAATTTTGGGTGGGCAGCTAAAATAACAGTAGAAACAAAAAAGAAAAATAATATAGAAATGTGAGAAAAGATTAAAAGTCTAAAGGGTGGGCAAGTATAATTAAATTTTAAAACTTAATTACATACCCCGCCCATTATTCTTTATTAATTTTATTTATAATTTTAATTTGCTCTCTCTTATTTGTTTAAATAGAATTTAAAAGCACCCACCCTAATGTTATTTAAATTTTTAACGAATAAATAAAAAACTAGTTAATAACAGTAACTGCATTATTAACTAGTTTATATTTTAAATCTATTTACAGTGCGTATTTGCTTTTAATAAATAAAAATTAATCTCCAAAAACGCTTTTCACTATACTGTAAATTGAAGAAGCAAATCTCTTATTAACTTTTAGAGGATTAATCAAAGTTTCAATACCGTCAGTTATTTCACAGAACTCAATATCACCGAAATTAATATCTTCATTAGCATCCATTCCGAAGTACATATAGTCGAATGAGATATGAACTGATATGTTTAGGTAAGTGTCTTTTAATATGTACTCGCAGAAAGTTCCTCCGTCCATAGCTTCGCCTCTAGCCATATCATACTTAGTAGCTAATGACATTAATACACCAGCCTTTATTGTTTTAGAGTCAAGAGAATGAATCTTATCTTCTTTTATGTCTTCTTCTTTAATCTCTTCATATTTGAAATCGAGCTGTTCTATAGGCTGTGATATCTCATAATCTGATAATTGAGTTTTCCATTTGGTTATAGTGTCAGAATCTAATTCTGAAGGGTGAACCAAAGTTATTAAACTGTTCTCTGGTAAACTGTACTCTTCTTCATCAACTGTATTGAAAGTGCCGTCTTCCATGTATCTGAAACTCTGTATTAAATTGTTGTTCTCATCATAAGCACCCCAAATAAGTTTCAAAGCAAATATGTTCATTATTGGGTTTTCTACGAATACAGTTTTGAAATTATTGTAAGTCCATTTTCTTCCGTTTAATAAAACTTTTTGAAGTCTTATTTTTTGGTTTTGTATCAAAGTTTTTATCTCTTTTTTAAGAGTAGTAAATTCTTTTTTGGCACTGTCTGCTTCTGCTTTGTCGTCTCTGCTGTTTGGTGCTGGAAGTGATTTTATTACTTTTTGTTTTTCATTATCTGTAATTGTAAGTTCAAGATTATTGTCTATTGATAATGTGAATGTTCTTCTTGCTTCTCCTCCGTAGTTTAAAACTTTTTCACCTTTTTGACTAAATCCGAAATTAGGTATTATTCTGTCTGAAAGTTCATCGGCTGTCATATCAAGCATATAAGCAGCATTCTCCATAGTTTCTATTGCCACTTCTTTTATTTTTGCTGTAGGTGATTTTCTTGTGAGACCATCTACCAATAATAAAGCATAGTTCTTTCCGTTTAATGCCATACATTTTACAATGAATGCTGCCATAACAGTACGCGATCCCTTAGCAAATTCTTTTATAAGAGGATAAACTTTATATATTTTCAAATCATCAGAATATATTAAATAAGGTATTAAAATATTTTTCTTTGCAGCTTCATAATTAGAATCTTTCCAATGAATATATAGCATTTCCAAAGCATTAGTAAATGAAGCAGTATCAAGAATTTCAGCAAGCATGTCGCAGTCTTTTAATCTTGCCGGTTCTACTAAATTCATATATTCCATAATGATATATTTAAATATTCTCTCATCAGCTAATTTTCCATTATTGTATAAAACTTTTGTCAAATGAACATCATCTAAGAACTTTATATTTTTTTCATAGTTTGTATTGTAGTAAGTGTCAATAAACTCCAAAGCCTCATCAATACTTTTGAAATAGTCGCCGTATTTTTTAAGATTCCAATTCTTAATAATATTTTTTAATGCTCCTTTAAGTTCTGATGATCTTGCTTTCTCTGACATCTTTTCAACATAAGGTCTTGTAATGGTTTCATTATCAGAAATAACTTTAATACAATGCCTTTTTACTTCGGCTCTCTTTGTATTTTCAAGAATTGTATAAACTAAATGATAATCATTATAATGACATTTATTATACAATGTTCTTAATATATCTAAGGCTGTATTTTTATTGCTTGCTATATTATCTTTTATAAACTTATCATCATTTAATATATTCATAACTTCATCAAAATAGCTTTTTAATAACTCATCTTTTACGCTATTTATAATAACATTATTATTTTCATCTACGCATCTAAGTTCTTTATATAATGTAGGAAGAGATTTTCCGCCATAGTCATAATAATAATTTGAAAGATCTCCTGCATAATCAAAATAGTATGATAATAAAATTTCTTTTAATGTAATATTCAATTCTTTATTATTTAATAAACTATCAATAACTTCTTTTAAAGTTTTACTTCCTATAGATGCTTGCACTTCTATATATTTTCTTATTCCAATCTGAATTGGTAAATATTTAAAAATATCGAGAGCAAACTTTTTATAGTTTTTCATTTCAGGTATGTCATAATTAAATAAAGAGAATAAATAATAAAGTTCTGTATTAAGACAATATTCAGGGAGAGTATTTCCCCATCTGTATGTGCTGTATAGATTGTATGTATTTTTTTTGTCTGTATAATAATCTATAAGCGTATCAAAGAGTTTATTTTTATCTTTATCAAATATTTCTTCTATTTTTTCTGTAGTAGTAAAAGTAGGTCTTGGATTATATCTATTAGAGTTGTCTTTTGTAAATTTATTAACTATAGTTTCTAATACAGTTACAGATTTTTTTAAATTATTTGTGTCTATTTTATTATCATTATGTTCAAGTAAAATACCGCTAAGCACTATAAATATTCTTTTATTTCTATCATTATTTCTATTATTATACCTATCACTATTTAAACTATTTTCTACAAAATTATAAATTTTATAAAAATCTTCTTTATGATTCAAATATAAATCTCTTGCCCCATAAATGAAGGCATAATGAAAATAATCTTCAAAATGCTGTGCTATAAATGCGAAATCATTTGGATAATTTATTGCATTAAAGAATTTCTCTCTAGCTTTATAAGGATTGTTATAATCTAATGATTTTAAATAGTATCCAAGTATAATATTAATATCAATGATATATTCTTCATTTTTATTAAGCACTTCTATAAATTTATTTTTTATAGCCTCATTTTTATCTAAGATAGCAGCAATTACATTTAAAGTGTCATAAATATTAGGAAGAACATCGAATGATTTTATAGCTGCATTTATATATTTCTCATCACATTCTTTATTACTTTTTATAACAGAACATATTGCAATCAATGGTATTACAGCATCTCTTCCCATTTTATGCAGTATTTTTTTATTATCATTATTATTAATAATATCAATATATTTCTCTGTGTATTCTTGAAACTCTTTACTGAAGTATTTATTAAAATCTTCAAAAACTGTATATATTAAAGTTTCACCATTTAAAGTTCTTGCCTGTTCTTTATATCTTTTCTCATATCCGTATGCAAGATATCTAAGTGACTTTTCAAAATCTCTATTGACTATATAATCAAAAATAACATATCTAGTTCCGCCTTCTCCTTGCTTATCATTTCCGTAAAGAAGTATCTTCATAAAATGTTCATATCTTTTCTTTAATTTCTCATCTTCTATAGAAAAATAATCTTTCAAAAATTCCTCTTTATAATGGAAATAATCATAAGGATTTCTTCTTATTTTGCTGAAATCATTTGTAGCTTCACATTTTTCCATATCTTCTTCTATAGAAGAGCCTCTATAATATAATTCAAGTTTTTCTTCTAAATCCATAAATTCACCTCTTATCTTTAATCTATATTAATGTATAGTATATATATTTTTTATTATATTGTCAATATATCTAATATACCAAAAAATAAATAAGCAAATATTGATTAAATTATAAGCTGTAGTTTATCTAAATATTAAATAATAAAAAAGCCTATGCATTAAGTGCATAGGCTCAATAGGAAAAAATAAAGCTCATTCTTCTATATTTTCTATTATGTCATTATATTCACTCATTAATAGATTATATTCTTCATCATCTATAAAAATACAATCATTATTCAAAGCGTTTAATAATTTGGTCATGTAAATCTCCTTTTTTCATTCATAAATAAACCTTAATTTTTATGTGATGTATATTTTTTATATTGTAGTTTATTATCACTATTTGTACTAATAATATAATAAATTAGTATATAAAGGCAAGAACTTTTTTATATGCTTTTTAATAAATGATTTGATATAGATAAATAAGAATAATAAAAAAGCCTATGCTATAAATGCATAGGCTTTAAAGAGAAACAAATGTTATTCGTCTATATATTTCATCATTATTTCATAATATTCACTTATTAATAGCCTATAGTCTTCATCATTTAAAAAAGTACATTCATTATTTAATATGTTGAATAATTTAGTCATAATAGACCTCCTTTTTCATCATAAATAAATTTATTTTTTTATGTGATGAATAAGTTGTATCTTGTAATTAATTATCACAAGCATATATTAATAATATAATAAATTATCCAATAAATTCAAGAAATTTTTTGTTTATATTAAAATAAAATTGTAAAATATAAAGTTGATAAGATATTTGTAATTAAGCTAGTTTTATATTTATAAAATTAAAAAGAATAATTTATAAGAAGTGCGTATAATTTTTATGGTATATTAAAAAAGCAATGCATTTTATTTTTGCATTGCTTTATTTAATTAATTATTTAATTTTTATAATATTAGTATCTCCAAATTCCCCAAATATCTAATCCTCCGCCGAATGCATTATTTATTTCAAAGTTAGCACTTTTTCTCATTATTCCCTGACCTTCAGCATATCCCGTCAAACCAAATGTTAGATTTTCTATTAAAGTAATTTGAAGTTCTCCTTCTACACCATAATGTAAATTATATTCTCCATCTACTTTGTATATCTGTCCTTCAAACATAAGTCTAGGCATTATATATGTATAAATTGCTCCCAATTTAGCCTCAAATTTGGCTGGTAATAATACATAGAAATACATACTATCAGTAGATCTTCCGCCTTCATCATCATATAAATAATTAATCAAAGCATCTTCAGCATATCCTGCATCTATAGTAGCAAATCTTGCTCCTATACCATAATAGAAAGCCAATTTTACAGGAAGACTTATTTGTATTGGATAATTATCAAATCTTGTAAGCATCACACTTCCATATAAAGAACCTCCTATTACCATAGGTGCTATAGAAGTTCCGCCCACATTATTTGTAACGGTTGAAAGCTGTATTCCATAATGAAGCGACATAGTAAATTCATCTAATAATCCACCTCTAAACATAAAAGAAAATTTAGGTGTGGTACTAAATGCTAATTTTCCGCCATAGTAGCTTTGATCTCCAAGATAAAACGAGAAAGGTAAAGAAAGTCTGTATTTTTCTGTGGCTAAACCAAAAGAAAATGAATGGCTATGAGCAACAGGCATATTTTTACCACTAAGATCATTATATAAACTGAATTGATATCCGAATCCAAATATTCCGTAGCTTAATCCTACAAAGCCTTTAGGCAAAAAAGCTAATTTTCTTTTACCATCATTATTTGTATGAGTATTATCAACTATATGTGATAAGTCTAATATTGATACCCCTAATTTAAAAGGTGTATTATGGTTCATAAGCGGAGCAAAATCATATATAGTACTAATTCTATCAGATCCGAATCTTGTTGATGTTACACCTTCTATTAAATTATGCATATTATCTTTATCTACTATATCATCTATAGCAAAAGCAAAAGAATTTAATATTAAGAGCATCAGGAATATTATTTTTTTCATTTTTTCTCCACTTATTATTAATAATTATATTACAAAACAGATATTATTTAATAATGTAATAGTATTTTGTATAATTTAATTGCTCTAATAGTTTATAGCAGAAACACTATTATTTCAAGTGCATATTTTGTACATATTTTCTATTGTCTTAAAAGTAAATTAAAAGGTATTTTCTTCCGATAAATTTACATACGGAATTAAAAATGATAAAAGATTTTTTTTATTTTATAGTTATAATACTATCTAAAACTATAATAGATTTATTTAGATCATTCGGAAGTATTATAATATTTGGATTTATTTTGTATGTTCTTTCATCTATTACTAGAAGAATATTTGCTAAAACATTAGGTTCTAAGACTGAGGTTTATATTACAGGGTGGATTGGTACTCCTATACATGAACTTTCACATGCTTTATTCTGCTTATTATTCAGACATAAAATTAATGATATAAAGTTATTTAATACGAAATCAGATACTATAGGTTATGTGCTTCATAGTTATGATTCAAGAAGCTGGTATCAACAAATGGGTAATTTTTTTATAGGGGTAGGGCCGATTATTATTGGAACTTTGATAGTTTATTTACTATTTATATTATTAGCTCCTGAATTAAAAAATAATGTATTTGAAATACCTGTCATTAAATATAAACAAGTATTTAACTCAGATATACTTTCAATATTTTACTATACAATATCAAATATATTTGTATATACTTATAATATTTTTATAAATATAATAAAAAATGTTATAGAGTATTCTTCTTTTAAAAATATTACTTTTTGGATATTTTTGTATTTCTCTATAGCAATAGCTTCTCATATGGAGTTAAGTCCTGCTGATATTTCACATGCTTCAAAAGGAATAATAGTTATATTTGCTTTGTCATTAATATTAAATACATTGTTTATCATAATGAAAATATTTTTCAAATTGGATATTCCTATTTTTATCAATCATTTCTTTAATAGAATTTTGGATATGTACAATATGTTATTAATATTTTCAGCCATAATATCATTATTCAATTTTTTAATATCATATATAATTTTAACTCCTATTAATTTAATAAAAAATAGAAGTTTGATTAATCCATTTACAAGCTGATTAGTAAACTGATATTATTTATTCTGATTTCAAAAATATAATTAATTGATTTTAGAATAGTTTTAAGAAAAAATAAGATTATTTAATTATTGTTTTTTACCAAATTTATTTTTAACAAAATTACTTAAAATATTCAATTTATCAGCAGTAGCTTCTTTTGAGGCCTCTAAGTTTTGGCTTTCTATTTCTTCATAAACTTCTTTTCTGAATATTTTCACATTTTTAGGAGCATTAATTCCAAGTTTTATTTGATCGCCTCGTATATCTACGAGCATTATTTCTATATTATCTCCTATTACTATGCTTTGATTGATTTTCCTAGAAAGTACAAGCATTGTTATGAACTCCTTTCTTCTGTATTACTATTTTCTGAAGAATCATTATCTTCTAAAAGAATTGAATGTCTGGTTGTGTATTTATCACCTGAAACAGTACATTGTTTTGCCTTATGATTTTTGATATTAAAAACTACAGGTGCCACTAAATTAGCACTCATAGATTTGAAATCACTATTAGGAATGCTGACAATAGTAAGCAGGTATAAATCTTCATTATTTTCTATACCTAAATATTTTATATCATCATCATGTACATCAGGTTCATAATTTTTAAATATCAAAAATGGATCTATAAGTATGAAGCATACATTTTTATCATCTTTAGATTGAAGTATTTTAAAAGTTCCTTCCTCATCCATATTGAGAAGATAAAATTCATCATAGGCCTCAAATGCTAATATAGTACCATTTAAGTGGTATAATGAATCATCTGAAACTTCTATTTTTCCTAGTATCCTAGATTCTATTTCTGGCATATAATTATTTCCTTTTATACAATTAATAATATTTTATATTGTCAGCATTTTTATTTTCTATCTTTTATATTATCTTAAATAATCCATAAGAGTTCTGCCTAATAATCTTCCGGCTGTTTGTAATGAAGCATTATGAGCATATTGCCACATATTGAAATTAACAATTTCTTCAGCATAGTCAATATTTTCATTTTTAGCCAAAGCTTCTTCAATAGCTAATTTCTGATCTTCAAAGCTAGCATAACCCATATCAAGTCTTGTTACTTTAGAAGATGCATTAGCCTGAACAGTAGCAACATTATCCAAAGAACTATCTATATAACCTAAAGCTTCGCTTCCTATAGCTCTTACATCATCATTAAGCATAGCATCTCTTAAATAAATAAGAGTTTCAAATACGCTTTTTCCTGTAACTAAAGCACTAGGTTCATAGTTATTTTCAGGGTTATTAGCAGAACCAGCTCTTACTAAACCTATATCCTGTAAAACTGTACCGCCGGCTAAATCTTGTAAAAGTATTTTATGAGGAGAGCCTGTTTTTAATTGTATAACTTTTTCTCCGCCTCTCAAATCACCTATACTTGCACTTACATTTCCATTAGCATCATTTATTCTCTGAACTATAGCTTCAATATTATCGCCTTGCTTAATATTTACAACCATATCATCTATCATAATATCCTGATCTTCAGCAGCAATATAAGTTGAAGCATCAGTTGTAGATATTATTTCCATATCAGTTCCCCAAAAAGCATAGTTTCCAGGAGTAGCCACATTGATAACTTGTCCGTTTTCTATTTCTCTGTTCTGAGCATTTCCATCGCCTTCATATATAACAGATTTTACTATAGAACGTCCTGCTTTTTCATCATGTCCGTAAAGTGCTCTGAAAGGTGCTGTTTTAATACTTGTTCCTGAGAATATATACTCTCCTTTACTTTGAGTTTTGGATATATCGTATATTCTCTCTATCATTTCTTCTACTTCCATAGCCATTTTTGCTCTGTCATCTGCTCCGTAAGTACTGTTTGCACCTTGAATTGCTAAATCTCTAGCTCTATTCAAAGCTTCAGTTATTGCAGACATAGAATCATGTGCTACGCTTAATTTTTCTTTTCCATCAACTATATTGCTTTGATATCTGTCTACTGAAGACATTCTAGTTTTATAATATATAGAATTAATAGTTGAAGTAACATTCTGGTGAGGGTACTGTACCCTTTGACCAGTAGATAATCTAGTTTGAGAAGCTTCCATCTCATTATAGTTTCTTTTTATTGTACTAACTGTTCTATTAAATTGGGCTTGTTCAGTAACTCTCATTTTTTATCTCCTGTTTTAATATAGAAATGATTATTATATCGTTTCCATTTTCGTAATAATCTAAAATTCTTTTATTATTTTTTTCTTACTATTATTAATAAAAATTGTTCGCCAAAAAAGTATAGCAAATAAATTTGCCATACGCTCACAATTTTTATATTTAGCTTTTATTATTAATAAAAATTGTTCGCCAAAAAAGTATAGCAAATAAATTTGCCATACGCTCACAATTTTTATATTTTTATTATTGCTATGTTCGCCTACGCCTATAATGAGCAAATAAATAAATTTATTTGCTGGCTTCGGCTCACTTTTTATTATTTTTACAACAATAATAAAAACTATTACTTATTATCGGAATATAAATTATAAAAAATATTCATACATATATGTGATAATTAAAATTCCTTTGTAAAAAAATTACATTTCCGTTAATATTATGTTAATTAAATATGTTTATGGAGTATTAATATTTTATGATAATTATAAAAGAAGGTATTGAAGTTTCAGAAATTAAGAATATGCTTGGAAATTTTTTTACTGATATGGTTAAAGGTGTTGTTGATATAGAAAAAAATGAATTAGCTTTAGATGCTGAGCTTCATAGTGATTTGGAGTCTTTGCTAATAGAAAATGGTTCTTTACAGAAGGATTTATGGGGAATTAATATTTATCCTGAATTAGATGATGAAGATTTTATAGAGTTTGATTCTTGGATTAATATAAAACCTACTGATAATAATAGAAGCAGATATGTTGAAGATGAAAATATTAGAAATAAAATAATAGAAATATTAAATAATTTAATAATTAAGTAATAGGTGTATTTATGAGTTATATGCATAAAGATTTAGCAAATGGAAAATGGAAGACTTTGAGTCTTGCCGAACAGATGTCTAATATAGGAAGTGAAGTTTACAGAGCAATAAAATTTAAAAAGAAAAATAATTTTGAATATTCTAAAAATGCTGCGTATAGAGCTTTAGAGCTCATTGATTTGACTATATTAGCCCAATATAAAAAACATAGTATAAAAGAGTTTACAAGACTTAGAGAAGTTTTATGTGATTATTTGCTTGGAGATAATGAATATAATACAGATGAAAGTATTATGAAATATTTTGACAGCTTTGCTTATATATTGGCAAAAAGAAAAGGTAAGTGATTATTGTATATTATTCTTTAGTTTTACCTATGATAGCTTGCTGACATATATCATTATATCTAGTATCTCTTTTTCTTTTTTCTATTATTACTATACCGTCATAATAATGAATAGAGTATGTGCTGTCTGTAAAAGCATTCGGATATAAATCATCTTCTTCGGTAGCCCAATAAGCATTAAGTGAGTCTATTAAATTTTTTGTATATTCTATGTATGAATTAGGATTTTTATAACCGCCTCCGAAATTAGGCCAATATGAAGTATAAACATCTTCGCATAAATAGATACCATCATCTTTTACATGTTCATACATCTCTTCAAAAGTAGTTATTTGCTGATTCATTCTATGTCCGCCGTCATCTATTAAAATATCTAGTTTTGGAATTTGGCTTTTTACTTCTTTTAAAAATTCTCTGTCATCTTGAGAGCCTATGAATATTTTTATATTATCCTGTTCAAATTGTTTGCATTTAGGGTTTCTATCTATTGCATATATATTGATATTGGCTTCAGGGTTATTGTTTCTAAAATATTCCCTCCACATTTTTACAGCACCGCCGCTTCCAACTCCGATTTCCATCATATTAATATCTTTGCCTCTATATTTAGAAAAATGTCTTTCGTATATATCAAAAAAAGGCAGATGTTTGAATATAGCTTCTCCTTTATTATTCAAAAAGTAATTATGCAAATCATATTTAGATTGATCTTCATCTTTATTTATGAGTATATCTCTAATAATTTCTAATTTTTTTTTATCTTCTTCGCTGTCGCTTTTTACAAGTAAAAGGTTTTTATGCTTTTTCACTCTTAATTTTTTTATTTCAGATTTTTTACCTTTTTTCATCTGTATTCCTTAAATTAATGAATATAATTAATATTATGTTAATTCTTTATACTATAAAATTTCAAATTGTCAAGGATTACAACATAAATATATTGTATATATAATAAGTAGTAAATATAATTGAATAATATAATTTTTATAATATATTTTATTGACATTTATGTAAAAATATTGTATACTTCAATACCTAGTATGGTATATGAGAAAATTGCAAGGACGTAATATGCCTCATTCAATTAAATTTT
Source organism: Brachyspira hyodysenteriae ATCC 27164 (assembly GCF_001676785.2). Lineage (NCBI taxonomy): Bacteria > Pseudomonadati > Spirochaetota > Spirochaetia > Brachyspirales > Brachyspiraceae > Brachyspira > Brachyspira hyodysenteriae. The sequence continues at coordinate 953,463 of NZ_CP015910.2, forward strand.
TTCATTAAAATCAATTAATTTAGAATCATATCTTTTAATTAAAATATATTTTTCTTTTTGTGCTGCGAATATTATTTTAAAATATTTGCAGCATTTGTTTATTTTCATTTCAAACTTTCATGATAACTTATTGAATATTAATATTCATTTGTTATAAATAAAAAATTATTATTAGGAGTTTCTTTATGAGAAGCGTTAAAAAAATTATTTTAACATTGATGATGACATCAGTATTAAGCGTATCAGCGTTTGCTGCAAGCAGTTTTGAGGCTATACTTAATGTACCTATAGGATTAAGTGTAGGTTTTCACAATTTTAAACTCAAAGATGTACCTTTTAAAAATGAAATTGAAAAACAAGCAAAACAAAATAGCGGTGTAGGTTTTGATATTGGTGTAACAGCTCAGTTAGGTTATATGTTCCAAGTAAAAGAAGGTTTCGGAATTAGTGTTTTAGGTGAAATAGGGTACAGTCATGATTCTTATGCTTTTGTAAATGCAAGCGATAAAAAACTTACTCAATCTTTTACATTTGAAAGCATACAGGTTGGACTTCTTCCTAAATTTAATATAGGTGCTTTTGCTATAGGTGTAGGTGGAGGAGTTAAAATACCTTTATCTGGAAAATTGTATTCAAAATATGATGGTAAAGATGTAACAGGATCTCCAGTAAAAGCAAATTCATCAGATATAAAAGATAATTTTAAGACTCCTGTTATAGGATATATTAAAGCTACTTTTGATTATTCAATATTCTTCACTGATAATATAGCTATGAATGTAGGACTTTATGCAGGATATGATTTTGGTATGAGTATGTCTGAACAATTAGCGCCTAAATACGTATTTGAATACATGAATTTCTCAAGTTTTGATATAGGCTTACAGTTAGGATTAAAATTCGGACCTAAAGCTTAATTAAGTTTTACAAAAAATAATTATATAGGGAATAGTTTATTAATTAATAAGCTATTCCTTTTTTGCATCTTATTTAAATTAGTGAATATAATTAATATTATGTTAATTTTTTACATTATAAATTTAAAATTGTAAAATAACTATATAAATCAAATTGAACAAAAACATATTTTATTTTTTTTATTGTTTTTAATATGAATTATTATTATTTTATCTGTAAAATTAAGATAAATTATTATTTTTATATTGTAAAAAATATTTAAAATGTTAAAGTTTATAACATAGAGAATAAATTAAGGAGTATGAAAACTTATGAGAAAAATATTACTTTCTATTATAATGTTTACTGCTATGGTATCTACATCATTTGCTATTGATGGAGGATTTGAGTTTATATTAAATGTACCTGTTGGAATGAGTGTTGGTATTTATGATTATGATTTAACTGATAGAGCTGAAAATGCTGATGTTTGGCTCAATGGTGAAATAAGAAATACAGTTGGAAGAAATAGCGGAATTGGTTTTGATATAGGTGTAACTGCACAGCTTGGTTATATGTTTAAGTTTACTGATAATTTAGGATTAAGTGTTCTTGGTGAAGTAGGATATAGTCATGATACTTATTCTTATGTTAGTAAACTTGATAAAAATATTTCAGAGACATATACTTTTGAAAGTATACAACTTGGTATACTTCCTAAATTTAATTTCTTTAATTTTGCTGTAGGAATAGGAGGAGGTATTAAATTTCCTATGGCTGGAAACTACCATGCAAAAGTTGGTTCACTTACTTATGATACTAAAATAGATTCAGATTATATGAAAAGAAATTTTAAAACAGGTGTTATTCCTTATATAAAATTTACTTTTGATTATTCTATTTTCTTTACAGAAAAACTTGCATTTAATATAGGCTTATATCTTGGATATGATTTCGGAGTAGAGCCTAATTTATATTCAATAAATACAGGTCTTCCTAATTGGAACTTGGGTAATAATGTTTTAGTAGTTGATGAAGTTAGTTATTCTAGTTTTGATATAGGATTACAATTAGGATTTAAATTCGGACCAAGAACAAAATAAAACAAAATTAAAATATTATAATTATAGAATTAAAAAAGAAATAGTTTATCTTTTATTTTAGATGACTATTTCTTTTTTATTTTTATTATTTAGTTGTAGGTTTATACTATGAATAATGATATTAATAAAATTATGGAAATTGCTAATAATAATCAGAAAAAAGCATTTAGTATTATAAAAGAGCTTGATATTGAGAAAACTTTTAAAAATATTGGAGCAAGAATTAATTTAGTTGGTTCTTTAAAAATGGGATTATTGATGAAAAATATGGATATTGATTTTCATGTATATAGTTCAACTCTTAATATAGAAAAAAGTTTTTCAGCGATATCAAAAATAGCATCTAATAATAAAATACAAAAAGTAACATATAGTAATCTAATAGAAACGGATGAGCATTGTATAGAATGGCATTTATTTTATCAAGGCAATGATATAGATAATAATGAAATTTGGCAGATTGATATTATTCATATATTAGAAGGTTCTTATTATGACGGATATTTTGAAAAAGTTTCTGATGATATTATGAGTATGCTTACTGAAGAAAAAAGAAATATAATATTAAAATTAAAATATGAAACTCCTGACAATATAAAAATAATGGGAATAGAATATTATAAGGCTGTTTTAAAATATGATATTAAAACTTTTGATGAGTTTATAAAATGGAGAGATAAACAATTATTTAATGGCATAATAGAATTTTAAATTTATTTTTTATTATCTTTATAAACATTTTCTTTTTTTGATATATTAAATTTTGAAAGTATATAAACTACACCTATTAAAAATCTTAAAAAGTACATTGATATTGAATAGATAGGGTGTAGTAATAATTTTTTCCATTTTCCTTTTTCTATATATACTCCAAAGTAGCGGTAGAACATACCAAATTGTTTTTTAGTTGTTTCATCATGTCCCCATTTTTTGAAATAGTTATCAAAATTAGATGCATAATAACTTTTTTTAACTATATATTGTTTTAGAGTATGATTTTCATGATGAAATAATGGAGATTTTATTATGTCAACTTGTCCTATTTCTTTTATTCTTCTGTCTATATCCCAATCTTCTGTGCCATTTAAGTTTAAATCAAATCCGCCTATTTTTATGAATGCCTCTCTTCTAAAGAATCTTACAGCATCTATTACTGTGGCATCATAAAAAGAACGTTCAAAACTTCTTACTCTGTTAAAAAAACTGTTTCCATAAATTTTTTCTGGTATATAAATAGCCTGAACATCTTTATTATTTTCAAAAATTTCTAAGCATTCTGTTATAACATTTTCTGATAAAGTCATATCAACATCTAAAAATCCTATTATTTCGCCGCTTGACATTTCAGCTCCATAATTTCTTTGTGCAGAACGTTCAGGGCCTTTAATAAAAGTTTTTGCTCCCAATTCTTTGGCTATTTCAACAGTTCTATCAGTTGAGCTATTATCTACCAATATTACTTCTGTGTCTTTATAGTTAGAGTTTTTTACTGCATTGATACAATCAGCAATGAAATTTTCTGAGTTTTTAGTCGTTATAATTATGCTTACCATTTATTTACCAATTTTTATTTATAATGCATAAATAATATATTCATAATAAAAAAATAACAATATAATTTAATTATTTTTAATTTTATAGATGTGTAAATTATAATAAAAAGCGGAGCTATAAGCCGTATTCTGTCATTTAAGGTAAACATTTATCTACGCATTATATCACTACAATGCTTTAGCGAGCCACCTGAAACATAGGAAAAGGGCAATCCGTTTCTGTTTGCTCTTGCCTCTCATGGGGTTTACACTGCCATTCATGTCGCCATAAATGCGGTATGCTCTTACCATGCCTTTTCACCCTTACCAAATTGGCGGTATATTTTCTGCTGCACTTTCCATAGGCTTTCGCCTTCAAGCCGTTAGCTTGCATGAAGCCCTTTAGAGGTACGGACTTTCCTCAGTATTAGTTACTTAAATACCGCGTTTACCCACTCCGCATAGTCAATTACTTTATTATGAAAACTACAAAATGTCAATCATTATTTTTATTATTATACTAGTACATACCTAGTGGCTTTGTATTGCTTAAATACAAAATATAATGAAAAAATCATCTACATTATTATTAATAAATAATATATTTAGTAGATAAAAAGAACATAATAATATAATTGCTTTATATATAGATAGAAAAATATACTCCTTAAAAAAATTTTGAGGTTATGATTAAGCTTTATAATCTTTTGAAAGAGAATTTATAATTATTAAATGTATGCTTATTACATACTAAAAATTTTTAAGTTTGTCATTTTTTATTCAACTTTTTCCCGCCGTACACGCTCTGCGGACTTCGTCAAAGTTGCTGCCGCAGGCACGCTTCGCGAAAGTGCAAGGTATAAGATTAGTACTAAATAATACTAAAATTGTCTTATATGTAAGATAACCTATTAAATTAAAGTCCTATATGTAGTCTTTCGCGAAGCGTATCCGAGCCTGTCGAGGATATAAGCTTCTTTGTGGCAATACCATACCTAAAGGTACTCCTTTTAGTCGCAAAAGAACTGGGGTGCTGCACGCTGTGTACTTCGTAAGGGCAAAGCCCTGCAAATATTTAAAAAAATAATAAAATAATTTTTAACAAAATATAGTTGTTTATGTATATACTAAAAATTTTTAAGTTTGTCAACTGATGAACTTTATGTAAATTTTATCAACTTTTTTGTCGCACAAAAAAGTTGCAAAAAACGCAATTGCTAGAACTTTATATTAAAAACATGCCTATTAAATATATGGTATATCCTATAAAAATGCAGTTCTTCGCGAAGCGTATCCGAGCCTGTCGAGGATATAAGGTTCTTTTATACCAATACCGAAAGGTACCTACTCGGTAAAAGAACTGGGGTGCTTGCGTAAGCACGCAGAGCGGTGGGCAAAGCCCTGCAGATATTTAAAATTTAAAAAAATTATTTCTGACAAAATATAGTTGTTTAGGTATATACTATATTTTCTATCTAATTATATCTATTAATATTTTCAATGTAGTTAGTAAGGAAATAGTTACGAATATTGGTTTTATAACTTTTATTCCTTTCTTTATAGCGAATTTAGCACCGAAGTAAGTTGATGTCATTATAAAAGGTATAACGAATATACCAGCCATATAGTTAACTTTTCCCTCTATAGCAAATATTATTAATGAACATAAATTGCTTGTAAAATTCAAAGCCTTAGCATTACCAGATGCAAGAAGAAAATCCATTTTGAAATAAAGTACAAAAAACATTATTAAAAAACTTCCTGTACCTGGTCCGAATACAGCATCATAAAAACCTAAAAGAAAAGCAAAAAACATTCCTATTATATAGTTTTTAGTTTTAAGATTATTTTCATCGAATTTATTTTCCGTACCGAAAGTTTTTGAAAATAAAGTATATATACCGACTGCCAAAATAAGTATCATTATCAATGGCTGTAATATTTTTGCATCTATAAGTACAATAACTTGAACACCTACAATAGAACCTAATATTGTCATAGGTATTAAAAATTTTATTAATTTAGAAGTAAGTTTTCCATTTTTGAAGAATGTAAATGCAGAAACTATAGCTCCTGAAGTAGATGTAAATTTATTTGTAGCCAAAGCAGTATGAGGAGGAATACCGGCTATTAAATATGCTGGCAAACTTATAAGTCCGCCGCCACCCGCAGCAGCATCAACGAAACCGGCTATAGAACAGCCTATTATTATAATTATTAAATTTTCTATACTCAGCATAATATCAGTACCACTACTTTTTTATATTATAAGGCAATTATAAAAATTGGAGCATCTGTAGGTTTATTTTACAGAGCTTTTAAAAAATAATTTTTATTAGCAATAGATATTATATCTTTGATGATTTTTTGTCAAATAATTTATTATGAATTCTTATTGATTTATTTTTTATATGTTATATATTTAGTAAACATAAGTTTTAATTATGTAAACTAAACATAATATTTTAAATATAAAGGATTAAGCATGAATAAGAAAATACCTTTTTCACCTCCGGATATAACAGATAGTGAAATAGAGGCTGTAGTTAATGTATTAAAATCAGGCTGGATTACAACAGGACCGGTAAATAAAGAATTTGAAGAAGAGCTCTGTAAATATATAGATGTAAAAAGAGTAAAGTTATTGTCCAGCGCTACATCAGCTATGGAATTGGCATTGAAAATATTCGGAATAGGTGAGGGTGATGAAGTAATAGTACCTGCTTATACTTATGCTTCTACTGCAAATGTTGTAGTTCATTTGGGTGCTAAAGTGGTATTTATAGATGCTAAAGAAGATGATTTTAATATAGATTTAGAAAGACTTGAAAAAGCGATTACTAATAAAACCAAAGCTGTTATTGCAGTGGACATTGGTGGGATGCCTTGCGATTATGATGCTATTATAAAAATTTTAGAAAGCAAAAAAGAATTATTTAATGCATCAGAAAATAAATATCAAAAAGAATTAAAAAGACCATTATTTTTACTCGATGCTGCTCATTCAATAGGTACTATTTATAAAGGAAAAAGAACAGGTTCACAGGCTGATATGTCTTCTTTCTCTTTTCATGCTGTAAAAAATATAACAACTTCAGAAGGCGGAGCATTATCTTTTAATGATATAGGCAATATAAATGCTGATGATATATATAAAGAAATTTCTGTATTATCTTTACATGGACAAAATAAAAGTGCTTTCGATAAAAACAAAGGCGGTAAAGGAGCTTGGAGATATAATATAGAATTAGCTGGTTATAAATGTAATATGAGCGATTTGCATGCTGCTATTGGATTATCTCAGCTTAGAAGATATGATTCAATGCTTAATCATAGAAAAAAAATTGTAAGTATTTATAATGATATTTTAAGTAAAAACAGCAGAATAATACTCCCTAATTTTAAAAATAATGAAACAGAATCTTCTTATCATCTTTATTTGATGAGAGTAAAAGATTTTGAGGAAGATGACAGAGATTTGCTTATAGATAAAATGTCAGAATTTGGCATAACATTGAATGTTCATTATTTACCTTTGCCTGCACATAAGGCTTATATAGATTTAGGATATAATATTGATGATTATAAAAATGCATTTAATTTATATAAAAATCAGATAACATTGCCTTTATACAGCACATTAAAGGAAGAAGATGCTGAATATATAGCTCTTAATATAATAAAGTATTTGGATTAATTTTTACATATTATATTTTTTATAATATGATTGATTTTAATATTAAAATTTTTATAAAATCATAAATATTTACTTTTATTTTCTTTTTGTTATAATTTTTTTTATGAGAAATATTAACAGAATGAATGATTACTTTGTGCGTTATCTTTTAGGCTCTATTGGTAATGAAGATATACTTGAAAATATAGTTAATTGTGTTCTCAGAGATTCTGGTTTTGAGGAAGTTTATAATTTAGAAATAATTAATCCGCATAATCTGCCTGAAAACATTAATTTAAAAGAGTCGGTTCTTGATGTTAAAGCAATTACTAAAGATAATAAAAAAATTATTATAGAAATACAATTATCAGGAAATATAGATTTTGTTAAAAGGATATACTATTATATTTCAAAAAATATTGTTAGTGAATTAAATGAAAATGAATCCTATGATATTATTAGTCAGGTTATAAGTATTAATTTTGTAAATTTTAATATGGACTTTGGAGATGAAGGCAAAGCTCATAGATGTTTTAAGCTTATAGATATTCAAAATCATGATGTATCATTGGATATTATTCAAATGCATATAATAGAAATACCAAGATTTATAAAAATATTGAATAATTCAAATTTAGATGATATTAAAAGAAATAAAATATTATCTTGGATTGAATTTTTTACAGTAAAGGATTTAGATAAAGTTAAATAAAAATTAAAGGAGATTAATGAGATTATGACTAAAGTAATAGATAAATATGAAAGATTTATATCAAGTGAAGAAGAGATGGAAGTTTATAATGCTAGAGATGTATTTTTATATGGACAAACTTTAATGCTTAAAAGGGAAAGAGAAGAAGGTATAAAAGAAAATCAAATATTAATAGCTAAAAATATGAAAAATGATAAAGTAGATGTTAATACTATTTCTAAATATACAGGATTGAGTATAGAAGAAATAAAAAATTTGTGAGTTCATTACATTTGCTATAATGTCATGGGTTATTAAGGGATAAGTTTTTTCATAAGTGAAATAATAAATATAAAAACTATAATATAAATAAAAAATTGCTAGAGTATAGTAAGTTTTCAGAATGTTTGCAAAGTCATTTGCTAGATATAAACAGCTAACAAATTTTTTATGTATAAATAAAGAAAACTATAATAAATATTCTTAAAATAATTATTAATAATAATGTTGTATATTATAATCATAACTATAATACTATTTTCTGTATTAATTTTTTTATTTATTACACATATTAATATTGATAATAAAAAAAATGATTTAAATAATATTAATAATCCAAAAGAAGTATTAAGTATTATTTCTGTAAAGAATTATGATACTAAATTAATTAACATAATAAATACAACTAAAATATCAGGAATTATAATAAATATTGATGATTTGGATATTGATGATCTTGCTAATATTATCAAAAATATTAAAAGGAGTATTAATAGAAAAATATTTATAGCATTAGATCAGGATTATAAATCTACTTATAATATAGCCTATAATCAGAAGTTTAAAGTATATCCTAGTTATATAGGAGAGAGAAAGAGCGAAGAATATGCATACAAAATAGCATATGATAGAGCATTAAAATTAAAGTCATTAGGTATTAATATGATTTTATCACCTATATGTAATACCTATTGTAATGAAAAATCACATTTAAAAGAAAATATATTTACAAATGATAAAATACTTGCTTCAAGGCTTATATATCAAACTGTAAAGGCACAAAAAGATGCAGGACTTATAACAGCATTAAAATATTTTCCAAAATACTATGATGATGAGTTATATATAGATAAAGAAATAGATAATGTAGAAAATATATTGGATAATAGAGAAACATTTTTGGCAGGAATAAAAGCTAATGCTGATATTATAGTAATATCGCATATTAAAGATACTGATAAATATAAAGATTTTCTTATTAACAATATGAAATTTAAAGGCATTATAATGACTGATTATATTAATGATAATAAAAATATAATTAGTTATGGAATAAATGTTTTTGCCTATAATTATTATAGAAACAAAAATATTAAAAATATGATAGAAAATAATTTAAAAGATACGGATCTGGAAGTATGTTCAAAAGTATTAAATTTAATAAAAAAATTGTAAAAACTATATTGTATTTGTTTTTTATATTATTATTTATTTATGCATGTAAAACAGCTTCAAATGTTATTGAAGAACGTGTATATATAACAGAATTAAAAAAAGATTATCCTGATTTATCTGATTATATAGATAAAGTTGCTGAAATGGACAAAAAAGAGAGAAGAGGACTTCTTTTAATGGTAGGTATAAAGGATAAAGTACTTTCAGAGGAAACAATTAAAACTCTTAAAGATAATCATATAATGGGAGTCATACTTTTTGATTATAATATAAAAGATGAAAAACAGTTAAAAAAATTAACATCAGATTTAAGAAAATATGTTAACCCAAATATGTTAATTTCTATAGATCAGGAAGGAGGAGAAGTTAATAGAATAAAATTTGATAAATTAAAGGATATATCTCCAAAAAATATAGGCGATTCAAATAGTAATGAATATGCATATAATATAGCTTATCAAAAATCTAAGTTTTTATTGGATCTAGGTATTAATATGATATTAGGGCCTTTATGCGATATACCTAATGACAGCAATTCATATATATATAATAGAAGTTTTTCTACAAATATTAATATAGTATCTGAAATGGTTTCAAATACTGTGAAAGCTCAGAGAGATGCGGGTATAATAAGTGTATTAAAACATTTTCCAGGTCATGGAGATACTGCTGTCAATTCTCATAATGATTTCCCTCATATTGATAAGACTACAAATGAATTGTTATCAAATGAATTTATTCCTTTTAAAAGCGGTATAGATGCAGGGGCAGAAATGGTTTTAGTAGCACATATAAAAAATAAATATATAGATAATAAAAATACGGCTAGTATGTCTAGAAAATATACTGATATCTTAGAAGAAGATTTAGGATTTGACGGCATTGTTATTACAGATGATTTAGCTATGACAGGAAGTATTGATAAAGGTATTAATTTTGGTATTAATTTGATAAGTAACGTATATGAGAATGTAGAATATATGTTTAAAGATATAGATGCTGACATACTCTCATGTGCGAGATTATTAAAAATAATTTCAGAAAATGATTTATCCCGCACATAGAAATATCATCAATTTCAATTGGCCTGCTTCTTTTTTCTATTGCTGTTAGGATTTCTCTTGTATGTTAGAGTTTCATCTAATCCTGATTTAACATATTCATTAATAATGTTTACAACAGTATGGTAAGTAACATTATATTGTTTAGCTATATCAGTGTGAGTAAGTCCTGTATTTTTCTTTTCATCTAATGCCAAAATGATATTTGCTATAGAAATAAGTCTTTTTGATTTTCCTTCCTTTTTAATAAATTCTTTGATTTTTTCCTTTTCCTCTTCACTTAAGGATATCATATGCTTAGTTGTTATGCTCATTCGAACCTCCTATTAAAAGAATACATATAACTAACAATTAAGGATAAAGAGATTTTTAAGAATAAAATTATAAAAATATAGTCAAAGAATAAAATATATTTGCTAAAATATAAAAAATAATTTAGATACATTATATCGAAATATAAAATAATCTAATATATTTTTATTCCAATATATATTTTATAAACCCTTGTTGTATTAGAAAGATTATCATAATATGAATAAAATATCAATATGAAAAAATAAAATTAGAATTTCGTATAAAAAATCTTACATTTATAACATAATTTCAGACAAAAAGAACATAATAAATATTATTATTTTATTATATTCTAAATAATAATATTTCTTTTTCTATGTTATAAAAATTATTTTCTATAGTATTTAAATATTCTTTTGTATTTATTTTTATATTATTTAAAAATGAATCATCATTTATAAGAGGGATATTTATGTTAATATTAAGTACGGATCCTTTAGCGCATGCAAACACTAAAACATAAGCTGAAGCAATATCTGTAACAACATTACTGTTTCCATATTTAATTACTGTTTTAAAGAATGGCATTAATTCATAACAAGATTTTAAAGCACTGAAAGGAATATCTATAGCTTTTTTAGCAGCTTCAGATATAGCAGTTTTTCTTTTTTCTTTTTCTTCATCTGTATTTTTAGGCAGCTTCATAGCTTCCATAAAAGCATTAAAACTTTCAGCATCTTTATCTACTATTTCCATTAATTTATTTTTGATAATTCTTATATTTTCTATAGCATTATTAAAATTATCTTGTTCCTCTTGACTTAATTCCAAAAACTTTTTTTTATTAACTGTAAGATGTCCAACCATACCAGCCAATGCACAAGCTAAACTTCCTACTGCCCCCATAACACTTCCGCCTCCTGGAGCAGGAAGAGAACTATCAACATCATTGATATAATCTATTAATTTTTTATCTATTAATTTTGACATATATAATAACTCCGAAATTATTTGTAATATACTATTGAACTTGATTCTAATATATCATAAAATAAATATCAATAGTAAAAAATATAATATTGTCATTTATTATTTTTATGATATTATATCTAAAGTAAAATTAAGGATTTTTTATGAAAAAACTAATATTTTCTTTGATTATTTCTTTATTTTTTATAAGCTGTTTAGATTGTACTCAGTATGTAACTGTAGATGAAAATGAAAATATCACAGTTGTGGCAATAGTTACAGTGTCTAAATCTTTAATAGAATTAGCAGCATATTCAGAAGGATATGAAAATGGAGTTCCGGATTATTATTATGAAGAAATATTGAGAGATATGGAAAATGAAGCTAAAACTTCTTATCCTAGAAATTTTAAATTCAAGTATATAAATAATGATAATGAAATAGGTCTTTATATAAATGGTATTGTAAAAGAAAGTTATTTAACTGAAGATGATAATTCATTATTACCTGTAAGAGATGGAAATAGATTTACATTTACTCCTTTTACATATTCTGAAAATACTTCTGAATATAAAGAATATGAATCTATGTATAGTTCTATGAAAATGAAACTAATAGTTTCAAAATCTTATATACCAACTGTAAGCTCATGCTATCTTTCTTCTTATGATGGAGTAAAAGATGTTAATGTATATGATTTAAAAGATGCATTTTTAATAGAAATTCCTATATTTTCAGGTATAGACAGTCCTGTTTTATATATTGAACTATAATATGTATCTTTAATTGAACAACATAATTGACAATTATTTTTTATTTATTATAATATAAATGTTATGAGATTAGTGTTAATATTACTTGTTTTTATTCTATCTGTATATGTTTTTCCTGCATTTTATGTACTTCATCACTCACATCATCATGTGCATCATTTAAATGAGCATTGTGAAACTTGTATGGAAATATTTTCTATAGTAAAAGCAGTAAGTAAGATAATAAGATTTTATAATATATATAATTCTGTAATAATATATTTATCTATTTCATGTATATTTTTTGTTGTAATAAGAAAATATATATTTTATTTAAATAATAATCCCACAAAGTTAAAGGTCAAGCTGATAAATTGATTTTAAATTTTTTATATTTTAAGAATTTGATAAGTTTTATAGTTTTTAAATATAAAGGATTTTAAATGCAAAAAAAGATATTGATTTTTTTAACTATATTATTATTTTCTATAACTTCATGCAATGATGCTAATAAAAATAATAATAAAACTAGTAATGGTAAAATAAATGTTGTAGCAACAATATTTCCAATATATGACTTTACCAAAAATATAGCTTTAGATAATATTAATCTTCAAATGATAATAAAACCTGGTATAGAGATTCATTCATTCAATACCACACCTGCTGATGTAATAGATATACAAAATGCTGATGTATTTATTTATATAGGCGGTGAAAGTGAGGCTTGGGCTGAAAAGATCGTGTCTTCTATGGATACTAATGGTAAAAAGATAATAAGACTTATAGATTATGTAAAAGCATTAGATGAAGAGATTGTAGAAGGTATGGAACATGACGAAGATCATAATCATGAAGAAGAGGCTAATCATAATGAGCATGAAAATGATATTGGAGAAAGCCATACTCATGAAGGTATTTATGATGAACATATATGGACTTCTCCAAAAAATGCTCAATTAATGGTTACAGCAATATGTAATGCATTATCAGAAATTGATGCTGATAATGCAGATATATACAAGTCAAATGCTGATAAATATAATCAGGAATTAACAGCATTAGATGAAGAAATAAGAAATGCTGTAGGCTCATCTAAAAGAAAAAATATAGTATTCGGAGATAGATTTCCATTTAGATATTTAGCAGAGGAATACGGATTGGAATATAGAGCACCTTTTACAGGATGCAGCAGTCAGGTGGATGCAAGCCCTAAAACTATTGCATATTTAATTAACTATATAAAAGATAATAAAATACCTTATCTCTATTATATAGAATTGAGTAATGAAAAAATAGCAAATACTTTGATTGAACAAACAGGGGCTTCAAAATTGAAACTTCATTCAGGACAAAATGTAAGCAAAGAAGAATTTAATTCAGGCATTACATATTTATCTATTATGAGAGATAATTTGGAGAGTTTGAAAAAGGGTTTGAATTGATGTTGAATATAAAAGATTTATCGGTATTTTATGACAGTAATGAGGTATTATCTAATATCAATTTTTCTTTGAATAAAGGAGATTATCTTTCTATAATAGGTGAGAATGGCTCAGGTAAAACCACTTTAATAAAAACAATACTTGGACTAATAAAACCTAAAAAAGGAAGCATATCTTTTAACAGCATAAAGAAAAATGAAATAGGATATTTACCACAGCAGGGAATAGTACAAAAATCATTTCCTGCAAGCGTGTTTGAAGTTGTTATTTCAGGCAGATTGAATAAGAAAAAGTTTCTTCCATTTTACACTTCTAAAGATAAAAAAATAACTTTGGATAATTTGAAAAAACTTAATATAGAAAATTTAAAAAACAAGTCATATAAAGATTTATCCGGAGGACAGCAGCAGAGAGTGGCATTAGCTAGGGCATTATGTTCTACAAAGGAATTATTGATACTTGATGAGCCTTCTACAGGACTTGACCCTATAGCTACGGTTGATTTATATAATTTAATAAAAAAACTAAATGATGAAGTAACTATTATAATGGTTTCGCATGATATATCGAATGCAGTTAAATATTCTAATAAAATACTTCATCTAAATAAAAATATGCTTTTCTTTGGAGGTACAGAGAATTATATAAAAACGGATATATATAAAAGAATATCAGGGGAGGATATGAAATGATTGCTTTGATTCAGGAACTTTTTTCATATACCTTCATTGTAAGGGCAGTTATAGTTGGAATATTAGTTTCATTATGTGCTGCACTTTTGGGTGTTAATTTGGTTTTAAAAAGATATTCTATGATTGGTATTGGGCTTTCTAATGTAGGATTTGGAGCTTTATCTCTTTCTTTGATGTTTGGATTTTCTACGCTTCAGCTTTCAATACCTATAGTTGCAATTGCTTCAATACTGCTTTTAAGATTAAGTGAAAACAGCAAAATAAAAGGAGATGCTGCCATTGCTTTAATATCCAGTGTATCTTTAGCTGTTGGTATAATAGCCATTACAGTAAAGACAGGAATAAATACAGATGTATGTAATTATATGTTTGGCAGTATACTTGCTATGAGCAAAAGCGATGTTTATATAAGTATTGCTGTAAGTATTGTAGTTATAGTACTTTATGTTCTTTTCTATAATAAAATATTTTTAGTAACATTCGATGAGAATTTTGCCCGTGCTGTTGGAATAAATGCTGAATTTTATAATATGCTTATATCTATACTAACATCTTTGATTATAGTACTAGGTATGAGAATGATGGGAGCTATGCTTATATCAAGTTTGATAATATTTCCGGCACTCACTTCTATGCGTATATTTAATACTTTTAAAAGTGTTGTAATTTCATCGGCTATATTATCTGTGTTCTGCTTTTTTATAGGTATAATAGTATCTTTTCAGCTTGAATATCCTACAGGAGCATGCATTGTTATGGTGAATTTAGCCATGCTTTTAATCTTTTCTATTGTAGGTAAGTTTATAAAATTAGGGGCAAAATAAAAGGAGTAATATAGTATGAAAAAAGTATTGTTTTTATTTTTTATATTATTGGCATTTTCTTATTGTTCAAAAAAAGAATACAATGACGGTTGGTTTAATATAGAAAAAAATTACGCGGATATACCTCAGAAAAAATATGATTACAGCGGTATAGATAGTAATTCTGAAAATGATAATGAGCTTAAACAGGATAAAATAGATACATCAAAAATTGATATGAATAATGTAATAGAGATAAAAGAGAGAATGTTTATTAATCAATGCAATGATGTTTATTTAAATCCTGAAGATTACAGAGGAAAGCTTATAAAATTGCAGGGAATATATGACGGATTTACTGATAAAGAAACAGGCGAGAAACTTAATTTTGTATTCAGATATGGTCCTGGCTGCTGCGGATATGACGGGGTTGCTGGTTTTGAATTCGATTATAAAGGTAATATACCTAATCCTCAGGATTGGATAGAAGTTATTGGTGTTGTAGAAATATTAGAGATAGATAATTATGAAACAGTAAAACTCAATGCTATAAGTTTGAATGTTTTAGATAAAAGGGGTAAAGAGTTTGTAGCTAATTAATTTTGACAATTTCGTATATTTATATTTTATAAACCATGTTGCGGGCAGGATAATAAAAGGATATATTATCCTGTCCATTTTTTATTCATTTATAATTATTTCCAAAAAGCTCCGACTCTTTTTCTTACATTTTCTTTTAAATCATAATAGTAAAGAGCAATATCATAAACATGGTAAACACCTTTTTCAAAAACTCCTACGCCTCTCACATAAAAATCATCAGGATTTATAGTGCTGCATTTTATAACTCCTCTTGCTTTATCAACTTTAGCATCGGCTATCTTTGAAGGGTTGCCTGAATTTGTAACTATATTAGCATCAGGATTTCCATAATTATGAGATATATTAGCTCCTAAACTCTGTTCTTTAGTTGCTAAAGTTTCGTCCAATGTCCAAGATATAGGATTTATTGAAATAGCTCCTTCAAGAAGACATGGATTATATCCATTAAAATCTGGAGCTTCTGTATTATAAGAAATTATTACTCCTGTATCATATTCACTGTTTGCAAATCTCAAATGAGGATTTTCATCTAAATCTTTTTGAGTAACAGAATATCCGAATATATAAGCTGCTACCATTCTATTTTTTAAATTTTCATTTGTTTTGAAATAGTCAATTAATATTTCTTTTATCATCATAGCACCTTGAGAATGCCCTGCTAATATGAATGGCTTTCCATTGTTATAATTTTTAATATAATAATCGAATGCTGCTATTGCATCTTCTTTAGGTGAAGAATAGAAATATTTATCCTGTTCTTCTTTAGTTATATTATTATTTGTATTCATTAAATATAAAGCATCAGCCTGTCTGTAAAAAGGAGCATACACATTTCCAACTTCTTCAAATATTCCTGTTTGTTCGAGCATTGAATTTGTAACTGTGCTTCTAATTGGTTTATAATCTATTGGGCATACTATGCTGTCATTTGTATTTGCTCTTACCCAAGTTGTAGGGTATAGATAAAATACATCTACTTCATTTGATGTTGAAGGTATATTAAGCCAATTATTTTTGTCTGAATAATCTGTGATTGTTGTTGTTTCTGCTGTATTATTATTTGCAGAACAGCTTAGAATTATAATACTTGATAAAATAGCAATAAAGATTTTAATTTTTATCATTTGAATTCCTCTCATTATTTTTTAATAGAATAAATATTATAATGTATAAAAATTAAAATCAATAACAAATTATTATTATTGTTATACTCGCTTTCGTCTATAATAAACTAGTGAGTAAAGTTAATAGCTGGCTTCGGCTTGCTTTAATTACTATAAGTTATTTCTTTTCCTATAAAATTATCAGTGAATTTGCCATTATTGTATACTATATTTCCGCGTACTATAGTAGTTAAAAGTTTTCCGCCTCTTTTGAAACCTATATAAGGAGACCAACCTGCTTTAGTGATTATATCTTTTTCTTCTATTTCTGAATTATCATTTAAATCTATTATTACTAAATCGGCATCATAATTTTCTTTTAATAAGCCTTTATCTTTCATAGAGAAAATTTCAGCAGATTTTTCACTCATAATTTTTGTAAGTAATTTTAAATTTATAGTATTATCATTAACTTTTTTGAGCATTAACTCAAGCGAATGTTCAGCAGAAGGAATTCCGAAAGTAAGTTTTTCTAATTTCTCACTTATCAAATGAGGGGCATGATCCGTTCCTATTGTGTCTATAGTACCGTCTAATATAGCATCCCATAATGCTTTATTGTCTGACTTTTCTCTTAATTCAGGCTTCATTCTAAGGAGCATTTTATTTCTATCATTTTTATTAACATCTTCAGTATTCAAAAATAAATGATGAGGAGTAGCTTCTCCGTAAATTATCATTCCAGAGTCTTTTGCTTTTCTTAATGAATCAATTTCGCTTTCAAGTGATAAATGGCATAAATATAATGGAGTATTAGTATTTTTTGCTATTTTTATTGCCTTATCAACCATTTTATCTTCAGCATGAACGGTAACTATTTTTGATGCTTCAAATAATTTTTCTAATATTTTATCATCTTCTACAAGCATATTTCCTGTAGAAGCATTAAAGAAAATTTTTGTTGATGCAGCTTCATTAATAATATTTTTTATATCATTACTATTATCTGCTTTGCTTCCTCCAAAATGAAAGCCGTAATCTACATAAGATTTTCCAATCATCATAGATTTTTTAGCAATTAGATTTTCTTTTGAAATAGTATTAGGTATAGTGTTAGGCATATCCAAAAATACTGTAATACCGCCTCTGGCACAAGCTTTACTTCCAGAATTAAAATCTTCTTTATGAGTAAGTCCTGGATCTCTCATATGCGTATGAGGATCTATTATGCCTGAAAGCACATAATTGTAATTTGCATCTATTATATCATCTGTTTTATTGTCAGATAAATATTTTTCAAAATTATTATCATAATCTATATTTTTTATTTTTTCATTTTCTATTATTATAGATACTATTTTGTCATTATTTGCAATTTTAGCATTTTTTATTATCATAATTTACCTAATAATTTATTTTCCTATTTCTCTGTTACAGTAATAGCAGAAATCTCCATAACCTTTTTTTACAACTCTATTTTTTGTCTCTTCAAAATGTGTAACGCATTTATTATTAGGACAAACTACTTCTTTATTTTCAACAACTTCGTAATTCATTTCTTTTCTTTTTACCTTAGATTTTATAGCATCTGTAGCCAAAGCCATCATAGCCATTCTTGTAGGAACGCCGTTTCTAGCTTGAATAAAATATTTAGCATATTTTGTATCATCTAAGTCTATATTAATTTCATCAACTCTTGGGAGAGGGTGAAGTATTATCATATCATCTTTACATTTTCCAACAATATTGTCTTTTGATATTCTGAATGCATGTTTTACTTCTTCATATTCATTGATATCATCAAATCTTTCTCTTTGTACTCTAGTCATATATAGACAGTCTATTTCTTTTAATACTTCTTCATAATTACTAAGTTTTTTATATTTTATATTGGCATTATCTAATTCTTTTAATATATAATCAGGTATTTGTATAACATCAGGAGATATAAAATAGAACTGACCATTAAACATCATTAAACCATCAACTAAAGAGTGAACTGTTCTTCCGTATCTTGTATCGCCTACAAAAGCAACTTTTTGATTCTCTATAGTTCCTAATTCTTCTCTTAATGTGTATAAATCCAATAAAGTTTGACTAGGGTGTTCGTTAGCACCGTCTCCGGCATTTATAATAGGACAGTTTGTAACCTCTTCAGCAAATTTAGCAGCTCCGTCAATACTATGCCTCATAACTATAATATCTGAATATGCAGAAACCATAATTATAGTATCTCTCAAAGATTCTCCTTTTTTTACAGAGCTTTGTTCAGGGTTGTCGAATCCTAATTCTTTACATCCCAACCTATAAGCAGCGGATGTGAATGATAATCTTGTCCTTGTAGAAGGTTCGAAGAATATACTTGTCATTATCATTCCGTCCATAATCTTTCTTCTTTCTTTACTATCAGCGTTATCCAACTCCTTAGCAACATCTAATACTTCAATAACTTCCTCTTTTGATAACTCTTTGATAGATATAAAGTTTCTCATTATTTCTCCCTTAAAAAATAGTTGATTGTTTTATTGTAATTCAGGATAAAAAAAAGGAATAAAATTGTTAAAGATAACAACTTTATTCCTTTTTAAAAAATTCCAAATACATAAATTTAAATAAATAGAATAGGTGTGCAAATAAAAAATTATCTTGTATTTAAGAAATATGTTTTTCATTTTTTATCCTATTCTTTATAAATTGAAAGGATTGTATCATGTATATTAAAAAAATCAAGTATAAATTTGTCATTTATATATTTTTGATATATTGAAATAAAATGTTTTATATTATAATATGAGGCTATAAGTTTAATTATAGGGTTATGTATGTACTTAGAATCTATTAATACTCCTTCTGATATAAAAAATTTGGATATAGAGCAATTAAAATCATTATCTTCAGAAATAAGGGAATTTCTAATAAATAATGTGTCTAATACAGGCGGGCATTTAGGAAGCAATTTAGGAGTAGTAGATTTAACTATAGTACTGCATTATTTATTTGATTCGCCTAAAGATGCTTTTATATTCGATGTAGGGCATCAGTCATATACTCATAAAATTCTCACAGGAAGAAAAGATAAATTCAACACTTTAAGAACTTATGGAGGTATATCCGGTTTTCCTAAAAGAATAGAATCTGAGCATGATATTGAAGAAACAGGACATTCATCTACTTCATTATCATTTGCATACGGACTTGCATGTTCTAAAGAGCTTCTTGGACTTAGAGGAGATGTTATAGCTATTATCGGAGATGGTGCTATGACTGGGGGAATGGCATTGGAAGCTATGAATAATATTGCCCATACCAATACAGATATAATAATAGTATTGAATAATAATGAAATGTCTATCGGTAAAAATATAGGGGCTGTATCTAAATTTTTAAATACTACATTAAATGATAGTTTAGTTCAGGAAGCATCAGAAAAGGTTAGGGGACTTGTATCTACTTTGCCTTTTGGAGATATTGCTAATGAATTTATAGATAGAGGAAAAGGAGCTATTAGAACTTTCGTTGCTCCTGGAATAGCTTTCAGGGAAATGGGTTTTAAATATTTTGGCCCTGTAGATGGTCATAATTTTGAAGATTTAATAAGTACTTTTCAGAAAGTGAAATCTATAAGAGGTCCAAGATTGGTTCAGGTTAATACTATCAAAGGTAAAGGATACAAGATAGCCGAAGAAAATCCTGCTAAATTTCATGGAATAGGTCCTTTTGATATTGAAACAGGTGAATTAAAAAATAAATCTTCATCAAAAACTTTCTCTAATCTTGCTGGTGAATGCATAATTAAAGCAGCTGAAGAAAATAAAAATGTTGTTGCTATAACAGCTGCCATGGAATCCGGTACAGGTTTAACTGAATATGCGAAAATTTTTAAAGACAGATTTTTTGATGTTGGTATAGCAGAACAACATGCAATTACTTTTGCGGTTGGGCTTTCTGAAAATGGTATAATACCTTTTGTATGTTTATATTCTACATTTCTTCAAAGAGGATATGATCAGGTTATACATGATATTGGTATAATGAATGCTAATGTTAAACTTATGATAGATAGGGCAGGGCTTGTTCCTGAAGACGGAGATACTCATCAGGGTGTATTTGATGTATCTTTTTTAAGGATCATACCTAATATAGCAATTATGGCCCCTGTAGGAGAAAAAGATTTTAAAGATATGGTAAAAAAGTCTTTAGAATATAAAGGTCCTACAGTTATGAGATATAATAAATCAGCCGTAAGAGAATTAAAAGCAAATATTGTATCTGATAATTTTGAGATAGGACATGCTCATATTGTAAGAGAATCTAATAAACAAAATAATCTTATAATAAGTTATGGTCCTACACTTATTGATATAGTTGATGCTGTAGATGAACTTAATTCTGATTGTTCCATATTAAATCTTTCTACTTTAAAACCTCTTGATGAAGAGACTATTTTAAGTATGATTAGAAAATCTGATAAAATTTTAATTATTGAAGAAAGTATTAAAAAAGGCGGAATTGGAAGTTCTATATTAGAATTAATGTCTGATAATGATATATATAAGAGTGTAAAAATTCATGCTTTGCCTGATAAATTTTTTGAAGTTGCTACAAGAAATCAGCTTTTGAAAATTTATAAATTAGATAAAGAAGGTATAAAAGAAATTATTAAAAGCTATTTTTAATAATTATATTTTTATTCTCTTTATATCTCTTAAATATTCTATAAATATATCTGTAATTATAGGATCAAGCATTATTTCTTTTTCCAAGAAATTTTCTGTCATAAATGATATAGCTTCTTTTGGGGATTTATTCATACTTTTTGTGAGAGTATCATAAACATCAATTACTTCAAGCATTTTTGCAGGAAGATATGTAAGGCTTTGCAATGTTAATACATCTTTGTAGTCATATGATACTATATATTCTATTTTATGATTAGGATTTCTTCTCAATACTGCTTTATATAATTCTGTGAAAAGTCCATAGCCATGACTATAATATTCATGATGTAAAGATACAGTCAATGCAACACCTTCATTTCCTCTCATAAAGTATTTAGCAAAACCATAGTCTTTTATAGAATGATTATCTTTTTCTTCATTTTGTATAGGTACATAATCTTTTTCTTTATCTAAAGAAATATCATGCATTAATACTCCTATAGCAGTTTCTACAATAGTATTGTTTTCTATTTTCCTTACGCCTAATTTTACATTTGAATCTAGTGTATTTACGCTATTAATTAAATTATATCTTTGATATATTCTTTCTGAGTATTTATAATATGTCTTTTTGAAGTCAATTCTCATTTTATTTGCAGCACCTTGATTAAGTTTCTTATTAAAGAAATTTGTTGCTTCAATTATCATAATAAATACTCTGATGCTATGTCCTATTGTAGTATCAGATTTTAAAGCATCTGAATCATTAAACATATTATTTGTTTCATATTCTTTTGTAGATATTATCACAGCTATTTCTGATATTAGAAGCTGAAGTATTTTAGATAAATTGTTGACATCATAATCATCATTTTTTAATGTATTATTTTCTTTATCTTTTAAATAGTCAAGATACTGTATTCTTAATACAAAGTTTATTTCTAGTAGAATTTTACATATAATATTTGCAGTTTCTACATCTAAAAAGTTTTTACGATAATAAGTTAATTTTATAATATACTGCCTCATATAGGCTGTAATATCTTTAGTAGACATATTTATTATATTTTCTAATATTTCTTCTTCTTTTTTTGCTATTTCTTTATTAGAAGGAATACAATATTTGAATATTTTATAAAATTCTATCGTTTTACTGCTCAATGTTCAATCTCTTTAAATTTTTCATTATCCTAAATAGTATATCGGAATTTTTCGATATAAAATGATTTTATAAATTACCTTTTTATCTCATTAGTAATAATAAATGTAGTTCTATTTTCATTAGTATTACCAACATAATCTATATATGTAATTTCTGCCACAGTATTAGTTTCGGCACTTACCTGATTTTTAATATTATTAATATCTATTTTATCTGGAATAACTGTTTCAACATAAGGCATTGAAGTTATTTCATTTATAGTATTAGTTAAATCCTGATTAAATTCTATATTTTTTATAGATAGTTTATTTGAATTATCTATATTAGCTTCCATAAATTGATTAACCTTAGTGCCGTTTATTTCTCCGTCTCCATATAAAAATTGTGCTTTTGTATTTCCGTCATTATATGTTACAGCTGCTATGCCTGATACTTTAATATTGGCATTTGAAGTTGAAACTATAATGGAATCAGGTTTAGCATTAGATGAAGATGCAATTAAAAAATCTCCTTTATTTAAATGCAATTTTGTATTTCCTGTTCTGTCATAAGACTCATCAATATTTAATGATGAATTTTCTTTTACTTTAAAAATGTTATTACTTTCCAAATATGAAGTAAGAGAAGAATTTTGTTCTGTAGAAATATTATCTTTGCTGAATAATAAATCACCATTTTGTGCAGGTTTAACTATAGCTTTTTGAGATGATATTTTTACTCTTCCTTTTACATCTACAACTTTCATATATTGATTTGTTTTATAAGCTGACTGCAAGGTAAAAGCTATAGAAAGCATTAATGATATAGAGATAATTTTTTTATTCAACATAGATAACTCCATTGATAAATCATATTATACTATTAATATTAACGGTATTATTAAAATTATCAATACTATTTTTTTTTACTGTACATATATTTTTACAGTTGAACTTTTAATGATTTTACCTTCATCTGTTTTTGCTTCTATATAGAAAGAATAATCACCATGTTTTAAATTCCATCTTATATACTCTTTTTTCAAATCATCAAGATCTGCTATTATTTCTTTATTGCAGTATAAATTAGCACTTACAACATTTTTTGGTATATATGAAGATATAAATATATTTTGATATTCTATAGGAAGTGTAGAATCTATTTTATATACTGAGTTATCAGTAGGTTCTTTTATTGAAAGCCTTTCTTTTATATTATTATTTTGATTATTGTTAATATTTCTATCATATGATGCCAAAGGTGTATTTACTGCATTTAAATTCATTTGAGGTATTTCTCTTGAATTGTATGCAAAATTATTTTCTATATTATCAATATTTTCTGTAATATTATCAGCACGATTTTCTAAATTACTGTTTTGATTATTGATAGTGTTTTTCATTCTATTATATGCATATATATTATTAACTTTTGTCCATTCTGCAGTAGGGCGTTCTATTTGCTGTTCTCTAATCCAGCCATTATATTCACTTGGAAGATTTACAAAAACTTTTTCACTAATAGAACCATCATAATTGGTTTTTATATATAGATTATGCACATCGCATTCTTCTTTTGGTACGTTTATATGAGAAAACTCTTCCATTCTAGTTTCTTTGCAGAACTCTCCTCTAAGTTTTCCGCTTATAAGACAAATTTCTCTTTTTATTATAGTATCTGGTTTATCCCATTTAGTTTCTTTCTGACTTTTATTTAGCATAGTAAATAAATCATAAAGTATAGGAACAGCTCCGTTTCCTCCTGTTATATTAATCATCTCGCTTCCTGCAAAATCACCTAACCAAATACCAACTATATAATCTTTTGTATAACCTATAGCCCAAGCATCTCTTGAACCTTTTGAAGTACCTGTCTTTATTGCAATAGAGAAAGGATAAACTATTCCTTTATAACTTCTAAATGAACCCATTCTTGCATTTCTATCAGATAATATACTTGTTATTAAATATGCACTTTCTTCAGATATTACTTTTCTTGTAGTTTTTTTAGGTAATCTTATAACTTCTCCGTTAGCTTTTTTTAATGAGGTTATAGAATAATTGTTTATAAAAGTTCCTGAATTTGGAAATATAGTATATGCTGAAGCTAAATCTATTAAACGCACTTCAGCACTTCCTAAAACTAAAGAATAACCATAATAATCAGGATTTTTATCTATAGAACTTAATCCGGATTTCAAAAGTATATTTTGGAAATCTTTGATACTATATCTAGCAAGCCATTTAACTGCTGGTATATTAAGAGAATTTGCTAATGCATCTCTTATGGTAACAGGACCTCTGTATTTATGATCGAAATTTTCTGGTATATAATCTCCGCCGGGTGAATTTATATGAGTTTTTATATCGGCTATAACAGAAGCAGGGGATTCTCCTTTATCAAATAAATATGCATACATAAAAGGTTTTAAAGTACTTCCAGCTTGTCTTAATGCAGTAGCTCCATTAACAGCTCCATGAGTTTCAGCATCAAAGTAATCCATAGATCCTATCATTGAAAGTACTTCTCCTGTTTTGGCATTGAGTATTACACAGGATATATTTCTTACATTAAATGTATGAAGCGACTGACTTGAATTGCTTATAACTAATACGGCTTCCTTTTGCATATTATAATCTAATGTTGTTCTTAATTCTGTTACTCCGGTATATTTTAATTGTTCTAATGATTCTTTTGCATACATTGTAAAATGCGGAGCTTTGAAAGTGTATTTTTCTTTATCATCAAAAATTTTAATTTTTTCATTTGTGTATTTATTATAATTTTCTTCTGTTATAAAGTTATTATTTTTCATTTCTCCAAGTACATATATTCTTCTTGATTTTAATCTTTCTTCATATTTATATGGATTGAATTTTGTACCTGATTTTATTATAGAAGCAAGCATTGCAGATTCATTATTATTCAAATCTTTTGCTTTTTTATGAAAGTATAAATCGCTTGCTGCACCTACACCATAACAGTTATTTCCAAAAAATACTCTATTTAAATATTCTGTAATTATTTGCTCTTTTGTGAGATTTCTTTCTAATCTTATCGCATCTAATGCTTCATAAAATTTATTTATATATGTTCTTTCACGTGGAATAATATTTTTGGCAAGCTGCTGAGTTATTGTACTTCCTCCTGATACTACTTTACCGCTTATAAGATTTGATAAAAATGCTCTTATTATTGCTTTATAATCTATGCCTTTATGATTAAAGAAATTTTTGTCCTCAGCACTTACAACAGCATTTATTAAATTCGTAGATAAATCATTATATTTTACTTCCTCAAAAAAACCGCCATGCTCTGGAAATATTGTTGATATTAGTATTGAGTTTCTATCGTATATTTTTAAAGCTCTTTCTTCATTAGTACGAAGTTCAGTTTCTGAAAAAGGTTTATTGATATACTCTTTGCAGTATTTATAAAAATTATATCCTTTTGGTATGAATATAATTGACAGCACTATTAAAGAAGATAATAATATATATATTATAGTTAATGCAGTTCTTCTGATAATTTTTTCCATGTATCATATTCTACAGTAAACTTATAAATAGTCAAATTGAACAATGTATATAGTTATTTTGTTTATATATATTTATTTTTGTTGAAAATAGTAATTATAAGGTATAATTTGACAATGTTAATAAATTTTACTATATTATAGAATATATTGTATAAAAAATATATTCTATAATTATTAAGGGGATTTTTATTATGAAGAAGTTAAATAGCTTAGCATTTAAATTGCCTTTATCTATAAGTTTTATAAGCGGTTTAATAATAATTGTACTCTTAGTAATTTCATTATTTTTTTCAAGCAGAGGCATTACAGAATCTATAAATGTTGGATTTAGAAATACAGTTGAGGGGTATGCTTATTTATTAGATGCTTTAACAGAGGCACAAATGCTTCTTGCTAATTCTTATGCAAGTGATGCTAATATCAGAAACTATATGATTTTTAGAGATGATATTTATAGCGGATATAGCGGAAGAGATATGACTAATTTTATAGGAAAAAATAGCTATGTAGAAAGTATTTATTTAACAGATATAAATGGAAATGTTTTACTAACTACATCAGAAGCTTTAAAAAATAGGAATATGGCAGATATAAGACCTCATTTATGGGCTAAGCTTTCAAAAGGAGAAAAAGTTGCATTTGGAAGTCCTAGAGAATCCCCTGTTTCAGGTGAAATAACATTGGGTGTTGGTTCTATAATTACAGATTTTACCAATAATACAATAGGTTATTTAGTAACTACAGTAAAAGGATCTGTTATACATGATAATTATTTTTCAAAAGTTAAATTAGGAAAAACTGGAAGGATAGTTGCTGTTAATGAGAATTTTGTAGTTACTATGGATATGGATCCTGCTAATATTAATAAGCCTGCACCTGCTGAATATAAAAATATATTTAATAATGCTTCTGGTGAAGGACCATACAGCTATAAAAATGGAAATATCATTAGAATGGGATACTACAAGAAAATGAATGTTCAGCCTTGGATAGTAACTTATGCTATGAATGAAGATGAAATATTTGAACAGGTAAGAACTACAGTATTGATAAGTATTTTAGTCACTGTTATTTCTATAATTATTTTAGTTGTATTTGTGTTTATGTATGCAAGAAGGATTACAAAACCTCTTAGAATAGTAGTTGAGGAAGCGAAAGAAATAGAGTCAGGCAGACTCATTATGCATGGAAGAAAAGTTAATAGAAATGATGAAATTGGAGAACTATCCCGTTCTTTCCATAATATGAAATATAAACTTATAGAAATAATAGAAACTTCTTTAAATGAATCTAATAGAATGGCTCAGGCTGCTAATAGTCTTGCAACAGGAAATAAAGATTTAGCAGAGAAAGCGGAAAGTACTGCTGGAAATCTAGAGGAGACAGGATCATTTATGGAAGAAATAGCTGCTGCAATCACTGTATCGATTAATAATTCTGTAAAAGGAAATGAAATGATGAATGATTGTAAAATTGCTATAGAGAATGCGGCTTCAGTAGTAGAAGAGACTGTAAAAAGTATAAGCGAAGTTAATGCTGATAGTGAAAAAATAAAAAACATTATTAAAGTAATTGAAGGAATAGCATTTCAAACTAACATATTAGCTCTTAATGCGGCAGTAGAGGCAGCAAGAGCCGGAGATCAAGGTAAAGGTTTTGCTGTAGTTGCAAGCGAAGTTAGAAGTTTAGCACAAAGCAGCCAAGATTCAGCTAAAGATATAACAGAATTAATAAATCAAGTATATGAAAAAATTAATAGAGCAAATCAGATAGTAGGAAGTCAGGAACAATTATTTGTAGGAATAAAAGAACAGATAGAAGAAACAGCGGATACAATAAAAAGTATTACTGAGGCAGCAGTAGAACAAAAAGAAGGTGTATCTCAAGTTAATAGAGCAGTTGAAGAAATGGATACTTTAACTCAGGAAAATGCAGCTTTAGTTGAAGAGTCTACAGCATCCTCTATGTCATTATATAATGATGCTAAACATTTACAGCAAGTTATCAATTTCTTTAGTATAGAAAGATAATAAATAATATTGCTGCTAACATTAATAATTTATTTATATAATAAAAAATCTCCTTTTGAAATTTATAGTAACTAATATGCATATATTAGAATAATCTGATGTAAACTATATTTTTTTATTTGTAAAAATTGACAATATTCTATTACAATTTTTTTTATTAGTTTATTATTCATCATTAAAAAATAATAATAGAATAATTTACAATATTGTAGAGATAAATATAAAAATTGTGAATATATAGTAAATTTATTTAACATAATTGCTTAATTAATACATTTCTATTAATAATAATGTGAAAAAATCAAAAAAATTTTATTTTCTTGACAACTATTTTTTTTTGAATATACTACATATATAGGTTTTTGTTTATTTTATCAATCTTTTTTATCTAAAAATAATGTTAGGAGTAAATTATGAGTAGATTTCATAGTCTATCATTTAAAATGCCTATTACTATTAGTTTAATGTCTGTTTTAATGTTAGGTTTTTTATTAAGTGCCTCTGTGTTTTTTTCAAATAAAGGAATAACACAAAGTATAGATACAGGCTTTAAAAATACGGTAGAAGGATACGCAAATTTATTTGATTCTATATTGGATGCACAAGTAATGGTAAATAAGGCCTATACAAGCAGTGCCAATATTAAGAATTTTCTATCAGATATGAGTAATTCCTATACTAGAAATGTTAATCTAGATATAACTTCATTTATAGAAAACAATAATTTTATTGAAAATATTTCTATAATGAATACTAATGGTGTAATAGTTTTTGATAAAAATTCTAAACTAATAGGCAGAAATTTTATGGAACTTAGACCAGATATGATGCAAAAATTGCTTGCTGGAGCTGATGTTGCTTTCGGAAATGAAATTAAAGAATCGGCAGCTACAGGAGAGCTTACAATATCTTTAGGCTTGAGAATACTTGATTATAATAATCAATTAATAGGATATTTAGTTTCCATAATAAAAATAATGGTTATATATGACAATTATTTCAGCAATATACAATTAGGAAGAAGCGGAAGAATAGTAACTGTAAATGATAAATCTATGGTTATAATGGATACTGATCCAAAAGAAATAAATAAGAAGGCTCCAAGTGAATATGATAATATAATAAAAAGCGGTTCTGTATCAGGGGATATACGTTATAGTGCCAATAATCATATTAGAGAGGGCTTTTATAAAAAAATGACTGTTCAGCCTTGGATAGTAGCTTATGCTATGGATCAGGAAGAAATTTATGAGATAAATAAATCTATAGTTATAACTAGTGTTATTATAGGCATAATATCTATGCTTCTTATGACATTAGTTGTTTTCCTATTTACTAGAAGTATAATAAAACCTTTAAACATTGTAGTTGAAGAAGCTAAAGAAATAGCATCTGGAAGGCTTGTCATACATAATAGAAAATTAAATAGAAAAGATGAACTTGGAGAATTATCTCATTCTTTCCATGATATGAAATATAAACTTATAGAAGTAATAGAAACAACTTTACATAATGCAGATAAAATGTCTCAGGCTGCTAATAGTCTTGCTATAGGAAATAAAGATTTGGCTCATAAAGCAGAAAATACAGCAGCTAACCTTGAAGAAACAGCTTCTTCTATGGAAGAAATAGCTTCAGCTATATCTATGGCTACAAATAATTCTGTAAAAGGTAATGAGATGATGACTCACTGTAAAGAGTCTATAGAGAATGCAACATCTGTAGTATCTGAAACAGTTAGAAGTATGAATGAAGTTAATGCTGATAGTGAAAAGATTAAAGATATTATTAAAGTTATAGAGGGTATAGCTTTCCAAACTAATATATTAGCTTTGAATGCGGCAGTAGAGGCAGCAAGAGCCGGAGATCAAGGTAAAGGTTTTGCTGTAGTAGCCAGCGAAGTAAGAAGTTTGGCACAAAGCAGTCAGGATTCAGCAAAAGATATAACAGAATTGGTAAATCAAGTATATGAAAAAATTAATAAAGCTAATAAGATAGTAGAAAGTCAGGAAGAGCTTTTTATGAGTATTAAAGGCGAAATAGATGAAACAGCAAATATTATTAAAGATATTAGTTCAGCAGCATTGGAACAGCAATCAGGAGTATCACAAGTAAATAAAGCTGTAATGGAAATGGATTCTATTACACAGGAGAATGCTGCCTTAGTTGAACAGTCCACAGCTTCTTCGCTTGCTTTATATGATGATGCTAAAGAGCTTCAGTCTGTTATGAGTTTCTTTAGAATAGAAAAGTAGTTAAAAAATTATAATATAATGATAATATTATGTATATAAATACTTTATATAATATTGTTTATACATAATATTATCAATATTGTAATTATTAATACATCTTATATTATTTAATTGACAATTCTAATAGTTTTTACTATACTATCTATTATTATAAATTCTATTGTTATTTTCGTATTTATCTTTGTAAATATCTAAATATCTGGGAGTTTGAAGTATGAGTAAATTTAGCAGCCTATCTTTTAAAATGCCAATAACTATTAGTTTTATGGCTATAATAATGTTAGTTTTTTTACTAAGTGCATCTGTGTTTTTTTCAAATAAGGGAATAACAGAAAGTATAGATACAGGTTTTAAAAATACGGTAGAAGGGTATGCTAATTTATTTAATTCTATATTAAATGCTCAAGTTATGGTATCTGTAGCTTATTCAAGCAGTTCTAATATTAGGAATTATCTTATTAATAGAGATGAAAATTATAAGAGATTAGGCTTGATTGATTTAAATTTGTTTATAAAAAGAAATGAGTATTTAGAAAATATATATGTTGTAGGTATTGAAGGCGATATTTTATTGGATAAAAAAAATGAGTTAACAGGGCAAAGTATGGCTAAATTTAGACCATGTATGTGGAATAAATTAAAAGCAGGTGAAGAATATGCTATAGGAAATAATATGAGAAAATCAGCAGATACAGGAGAATATACAGTATCTATTGGTACTCAGATATTAGATTTTGAAAATAATATTATAGGTTATTTAGTATTGATAGTTAGATCATCTATAATATATCAGAATTATTTCAGTAATATAAAATTAGGAAGAAGCGGAAGAATAGTTGCTGTTAATGATCAGCTTAAAGTTGTAATGGATACAGATCCTAATGAAATAGATAAAGATGCTCCTCAAGAATATGATACTATATTTAAATCTGGAAGTTTAGAGGGAGAATTAAAATATTCGTTTAATAATCATATTAGAGCTGGTTATTATAAGAAAATGAAGATACATCCTTGGATAGTAGCTTATGCTATGGATGAAGAAGAGATTTATGAAGTTAATAAATCTATTATAGGTATAAGTACAATAATAGGTATAATATCTATGCTTCTTATGACATTGGTTGTTTTCCTATTTACTAGAAGCATAATAAAACCTTTAAATATTATAGTTGAAGAAGCAAAAGAAATAGAGGAAGGAAGGCTTGTAACTAATAGAAAAGCTTTGAATAGAAAAGATGAGTTAGGTGTATTATCAAGATCATTTACTTCTATGCGCATAAAACTTATAGAAATAATAGAAACAACTTTACATAATGCAGACAAAATGTCATTAGCAGCAAATAATTTGGCAGCAGGTAATAAAGATTTATCAAGAAGATCAGAAAATACAGCAGCTAACCTTGAAGAAACAGCTTCTTCTATGGAAGAAATAGCTTCAGCTATATCTATGGCTACAAATAATTCTGTAAAAGGTAATGAGATGATGACTCACTGCAGAGCATCAATAGATAATGCAACATCCATAGTATCTGAAACAGTTAGAAGTATGAATGAAGTTAATGCTGATAGTGAAAAGATTAAAGATATTATTAAAGTTATAGAGGGTATAGCTTTCCAAACTAATATATTAGCTTTAAATGCGGCAGTAGAAGCAGCAAGAGCCGGAGATCAAGGTAAAGGTTTTGCTGTAGTAGCCAGCGAAGTAAGAAGTTTGGCACAAAGCAGTCAGGATTCAGCAAAAGATATAACAGAATTGGTAAATCAAGTATATGAAAAAATTAATAAAGCTAATAAGATAGTAGAAAGTCAGGAAGAGCTTTTTATGAGTATTAAAGGCGAAATAGATGAAACAGCAAATATTATTAAAGATATTAGTTCAGCAGCATTGGAACAGCAATCAGGAGTATCACAAGTAAATAAAGCTGTAATGGAAATGGATTCTATTACACAGGAGAATGCTGCCTTAGTTGAACAGTCCACAGCTTCTTCGCTTGCTTTATATGATGATGCTAAAGAGCTTCAGTCTGTTATGAGTTTCTTTAGAATAGAAAAATAATATATTTTGTTAAATTTTTATTAATACTATTTACAAATTAAAAATAATTATTATAATATTATCAGCCTAAATGAATAACTGTTAATGTTTATCATGAAGGAATTTATTTAAAATTTATATTAATCTGATTTATTAGTTTATGGAAAATAATAGAATCGCTGTTGTTGGTATAATAGTTGAAGAAACAGAAAATGTTTCAAAAGTTAATGAAATTTTGCATGATTACAGTGATTTTATTATAGGAAGGATGGGAATTCCTTATAGAGAAGAGAATATAAATATAATCAGCATAGTCTTAAATGCTCCTAATGATAAAATTAATAGTTTAACAGGTAAACTTGGTATGCTTAAAGGTGTTTCTGCTAAAGCACTTTATGCAAACAAAAAGTAAAAACTATAATATTATAAGTTTAATTATTAGGAGTTTATATTATGTCTTCAACTACTTTATTTAAGTACGATTCTAAATCAAGAAATGCAAATGAATTTATTAATGATGAAGAAATTTTAAAAACTATATCTCAAGTAGAAAGCGGAAATTACAATATAAGAGATATATTGGATAAAGCTAAAGAGATGAAAGGGCTTGAACCTAATGAGGCATTAGCTTTACTTCTTTGCGATGATAAAGATGCTGAAAATGAGATGTTTGAAATAGCAAAGAAAATAAAATTAGAAATATATGGTAAAAGAATAGTTTTATTTGCTCCTCTTTATTTATCAAATTATTGTATTAATGGATGCGTTTACTGTCCTTATCATGCCAAAAATAAACATATAGCTAGAAAGCAATTAACTCAAGATGAGATTAGAGCTGAAGTTATAGCATTGCAGGATATGGGACATAAAAGACTTGCATTAGAAACAGGAGAAGATCCTGATTATGCTAGTATGGAATATTTACTAGAATCTATAAAAACAATATACAGCATTAAGCATAAAAACGGAGCAATTAGAAGAGTTAATGTTAATATTGCAGCAACTACTGTAGAGAATTATAAAAAGTTAAAAGATGCCGGTATTGGTACTTATGTATTATTCCAAGAAACTTATCATAAACCTACTTATGAAAAAGTTCATCCAAGCGGCCCAAAAAGTAATTATGAATATCATACTGAGGCAATGGACAGAGCTATGGAAGGCGGAATTGATGATGTTGGTATAGGTGTATTATTTGGGCTTTATAATTATAAATATGATTTTACTGCTATGCTTTATCATGCTAAACATTTGGAAGATACTTTTGGATGCGGACCTCATACTATAAGTGTACCTAGAATAAGACCTGCTGATGATGTTGATGTGAAAAATTTTCATAATGCTATTACTGATAGCTTATTCAAAAAGATAGTTGCTGTTTTAAGAATAGCTGTTCCTTATACTGGAATAATAGTTTCTACAAGAGAGAGTCAGAAATCAAGAGAAGAAGTTTTGGAAGTTGGAGTTTCTCAAATAAGTGGAGGATCAAGAACAAGCGTTGGAGGATATGTTGAAGAGGAAGAAGAAAACTCCAAACAGTTTGAAATTTCTGATAACCGTTCTCTTGATGATATTATAAAATGGCTTTCTGATATAGATTATCTTCCTAGCTTCTGTACTGCTTGTTATAGAGAGGGAAGAACAGGTGACAGATTCATGGCATTTGCTAAAAGCGGACAAATAAAAAATTTCTGTCAGGCTAATGCTATAATAACTTTAAAAGAATATGAGAATGATTATGCTAAAGAAGAAACTAAAAAATCTATAGATAAAGTTATAATAAATGAAATAGAGAAAGTACCTAATGAAAAGGTAAAGGCTAAATTAGTAGATTCTTTAAAAGGCATAGACGAGGGAAGAAGAGATTTTAAATTTTAATTTAGGGTTACTCATTTTATAATTTATTCAGTTTTCTTAATTGTTTGTAATGATTAAGAAAACTGAATTAATTTTATTTATAAATAGGATGTGTGAAAAAATATGAATGATACACCAAATTCAAATAGAACTCATATTGCAATATTTGGAAGAAGAAATGCAGGTAAATCTAGTATTATAAATGCTATTGCCAATCAGTATATAGCAATAGTTTCCAATACTGCAGGAACAACTACTGATCCGGTTAAAAAAGCTATAGAAATAAATGGTATAGGTGCATGTACTATTGTTGACACTGCAGGCTTTGATGATGATGGAGAGCTTGGAGCTTTAAGAATAGAAAGAACAAAAAAAATAATGGAGTCATCTGATATAGCTTTATTTGTTTTTGATGCTAGTTTTATAAATAATGATTATTCATTAGAGCTTAAATGGAAAAATAAACTTGAAAGTTTAGAGATACCAATTATAGCAGTTTTAAATAAAATAGATTTAAATGCTGATTATAAAAATATAGAACAAAATATAAAAGAAATTTTTAATTTAGAAACTGTTTCAATAAGTGCTTATAATAAAATTAATATAGATAAATTAATTGATGCTATAAAATTAACGATTCCAAAAACAGAAGAAATAAGTATAACAGGACATATAATAAAAGAGGATGATATAGTAATGCTTGTTATGCCACAGGATATTCAAGCTCCTAAAGGCAGACTTATTCTTCCTCAAGTTCAAACTATAAGAGATATTTTGGATAATAAAGCTGTGATAATTGCTTCGACATTTGATAAGTTTGAAAATGCATTAAAAGCATTAAGCAAAGCACCTAAAGTAATAATAACAGATTCCCAGGTTTTTAAAGAGGTAGAAAAATTAAAACCTAAAGAAAGTTTATTAACTTCTTTTTCAGTTCTTTTTGCACGTTATAAAGGAGATGAGAAAATCTATAAAAAAGGTGCTGATTTTATAGATAATTTAACAAAGGACAGTAAAATATTAATAGCAGAAAGCTGTACTCATATACCATTGGAAGGAGATATAGGCAGAGTAAAAATTCCAAATTTATTAAAAAATAAATTTGGTTTTGAATTTGATATAGATTATGTTGCAGGTAATGATTTTCCAAATGATTTATCGAAATATGATTTGGTTATACATTGCGGAGGATGCATGGGTACTAGAAAACATATTTTAAATAGAATAAGAATATGCGAAGAGCAGAATATACCTATAACTAATTACGGTATGACTATAGCAAAGATTAATGGAGTTCAATATATATAATAATTTAAAAAAGGGAATATAAACTTGATTAATATAAATAAAGCAAAAGAAATTATTAATAAAATAGAAATAGAAGAAAAAATATCAAAAGAAGATGCTTTAACTCTATTATCATCTTTTGAATATGATAATAATATCAATATAAAAAAATTAAATGAAGAAGAAAAAGTAGAAGTAAAGAACTTAAAAGAATATCTAAGACTAAAAGCAAGAGAAAAAGCTGATAAAGTATTCGGAAAATATGTTTTTATGCGCGGGCTTATAGAGTTTACTAATTATTGTAAGAATGACTGTATATACTGCGGGATAAGAAAAAGTAATAAAAATGCAGAGAGATACAGACTTGATAAAGAAGATATTTTATCATGCTGCGAACTTGGTTATGAAATAGGATTTAGAACTTTTGTACTTCAGGGCGGTGAAGACCCTTATTATAATTTAGAAATTATGTCTGATATAGTTGAAGCAATTAAAACAAAATATCCGGATTGTGCTTTGACATTATCAATAGGCGAAAAAGAAGAAGAGTATTATAAAGCATTAAAAGAAAAAGGTGCTAATAGATTTTTGCTTAGACATGAAACTTCTGATGATATTCACTATTCAAAACTTCACCCTACAGATATGAGTTTAGAAAATAGAAAAAAATGTTTAAGAACTTTAAAAAAATTAGGATATCAAACAGGTACAGGTATAATGGTTGGAAGTCCTCATCAAACTTTAGAAAATATAGCTGATGATTTTGTTTTTATGCAGGAGATAAAACCTGAAATGATAGGTATAGGGCCTTTTCTTCCGCATAAAGATACTCCTTTTGCCAATGAAAAAAAAGGAGAGTTGGAACTTACGTTAATACTCATAAGTATACTTCGTCTAATTTTTCCATTGTCTTTGATACCTGCTACCACTGCTTTAGGTACTATTAAAGAAGGCGGACGTGAAATGGGTATACTTTGCGGGGCAAATGTTGTTATGCCTAATTTATCTCCTATGAGTGTGAGAAAAAAATATTTGCTTTATAATGATAAGCTTGCTACAGGTACTGAATCTGCTGAAGGAGTTAAAAGCCTTAGAATCAATATGGAAAATATTGGATATATTCTTACAGGTATGAGAGGGGATTTTGATATTAACAGACATAGTTAAATCTTTATAAAAAATAAAATTATATATTTACATATAAGCTATTATATATTAAAATAATATGATTATATTAATAAGAGTAAAGATTAGTTATGAAAAATATTTTTAATAATAAACTTAATAATCCAAGTAATCCTAATAAAACTTTTATTCAGGCTATAGATGAGTTTTTAAGAAGAATATCAAATTTAATAGCGATAGCAGGATCTATATTTGCAATATTTGTTCTTTTAATGCAGGTAAGACAAATTAATGTTTATAACTTTTACATATATAATTATGATAAGATTATTAATATCATAACAATATGTTTTGTATTTATACTTATAGATCAAATAAGAATAGCACCTAGGAAACTTTATATAGTTGTGCCGATTATTCAGCTTATAGGTTTATTACTTTTAAATTTTTTCAGCAGAAAATATTATGATGTATATGCAAATAGAATAATATGGACTATAGCAGGTTCTATACTTTTCTTTTTAGTTATAGTAATAAATTGGCTTAGGCTTTCATACTCTAAGTTTACATTATATCAGATGATTATAGCTTCTTTTATATTTGTTATAACATTAGGAAGTTTGCTTTTATATTTGCCTTTGAGTACAGTAACAGGTAAATTATCATTTGTAGATGCTTTGTTTACAGCTACTAGTGCGGTATGCGTTACGGGGCTTAGTGTTATAGATATTTCAAAAGAGTTTACTCTTTTTGGACAGATTGTATTGATTACTCTTATTCAAATAGGAGGACTTGGTATTATGTCCATATCTGCAATAGTACTTTTATTTTCTATAAGTAAAGGTAGTGTACAGGATAGGGTAAGAACTTTGGAAATGTTTAATACACAGAATAAAGATATAATACAGTCTACTATAAAAGTGATTTTTTTATCCACATTTTTAATAGAATTATTGGGTGCCGTTTCTCTATTTACTGTTATAGATACTAATGATAGATTAGGAATGCGTATATTTTCTTCGGTATTTCACTCTATAAGTGCATTTTGTAATGCAGGTTTTTCTCTTTACACTGATAATCTTCATCAATATTCTGCTAATGTTGTAGTTAATGTTACTATTATGCTGCTTATAACTCTTGGAGGTATAGGATATCCTGTTATGCTTACTGTTACTAGGGCTATCATTAATAAATTCAAAGGTAAAAGATATGTATTTGACGTTCAGGCTAGAATAGTAATATTTACAAGTATTCTTCTTATAATTCTTGGAAGTGCATTTATTTTCTTTAATGAGTATTCAAATTCATTGAAAGATTTGCCTTTAAAAGAAAAAATATTGGTTTCTTTATTTCAAAGTGTAAGTCCAAGAACAGCAGGTTTTGAAACAATCGCTTATAGTTCTATGAGCAGTGTTACTATAGGAGTTGTTATATTTTTAATGTTTGTAGGAGCTTCTCCTAACAGTACAGGCGGCGGTGTAAAAACTACTACTTTATTTGTATTTATGTTTTCAGTAATAACAGCAATTTTTAACAGACCATATATTGTAGTTAATGGCAGAAAAATAAAAGATGATACAGTTAATAAGTCAGTTGCCATAGTTACACTTGCAATAGCTATTTCTGTATTAGCTTCATTTATCATGTTTTATATAGAAAAATCAAATAGTATGATGCCTATACTTTTTGAGGCAGTATCAGCAATAAGCACAGTAGGACTTTCTCTTGGTATAACACCAACTGTTACAATATGGAGTAAATTGATACTTATTGTTTTAATGTTTATTGGTAGGGTAGGTTATCTTACTTTGTTTATGAGTATAGGTTCTATTAATCAAGGAAAATACGGTATAATAGATTTACCTACAGGCGAGGTAACTATAGGATAATTATGTCTGAAATTATTATTGTATGCGGTGCCGGAGGTAAAACCTCTTATATAAGACAAATAGCAGAAGATAATAAAGATAAAAAAGTAGTAATCACAACCACTACTAAAATATTCAAACCTAAAAACTATACAGAAACTATAAATAATCATTCCTTTGATAATGATAATATTATTGTACTTGGAAAAGAGTATGATGAAAAAAAATTAATGTATGCTGGTGATGTAGAGTTAGAGAATGCAATTAAATATGCTGACATTGTTTTAATAGAGGCTGATGGGGCAAAATACCATCCTTTGAAAATACCTAATGCTGAAGAGCCTGTTATACCAAAGTTCTTATATGCAAGAATATCTCAAATAGTTATTATTATGGGGCTTCATAGCTTAGGAAGAAAATTTAAAGAGGTTTGTTTCAGATATAATTTATGCAGTGAAATAGAGCCTGAAAGAATAGTTGATTTAGATACTATTAATTATATAGCTGATAAATATTATATTAATAAACTTAGATGTAAATGCAGTAATATAAAACTATATTTAAATGATTTTTCAAAGAATAATTATATTTATTATAAAAAAACAGCTTTTATTATATTAGCATCTGGTAAGAGTGAGCGTTTCAATGGTAACAAATTAATTCATAAATTCAAATCCCTTGATAATAAAACATTATTTGAAAAAACAATAGATAAAATATCTGATGTGAGAAAATTATTTAAAGAAAATGAAAAGCTAAAAAATATAGAAACTTTTGTAATAGTTGTAAGCGTATATGATGATATAATAAATAAAAAATTTGAAAATAAAGATTATTATGCTTTTTATAATGATAATCGTAATGAAGGAATAAGTGCTTCTATAAAACTAGGCATTAATGAGGCATTAAAATTAAAAGCCGATTCTTTTGCTTTTTTTGTATGCGACATGCCTTTTCTAGAAAGTAATGATATATTCAATATGTTAAAATATTTTTATTATAGTCATAAAAATATAGGTGCTATGTTCACAGATAACAGACCTTCTAATCCTGCTATTTTTTCATCTAAGTATATTAATGATATTTTGAGTTTAGAAAATGATGTTGGTGCAATTAGAATTATAAAAAAGAATATAGAAGATTGTTTTTTTTATACTATAGATGAAAATAAATTAAAAGATATAGATACAAGAGAAGATTTATTATAAAATATTTTAGTTAATAAAAGTAAGTAATTAATAAAAGAAAAAGCATAAGCTATAAATAATAACTTATGCTTTTATATATTAAAAGATATTTTTAATTATTTTTTAGCTTCCTCTTTAGGAAGAATAACGTTAAGTATAATAGCAACACAAGTAGCTATAACAACAGGGCTGCTTCCGAATACAGTTTTAGCCCAAGCAGGGAAAGTATCTAAAGCACCGCCAACCTGAACAGTACCCATACCTAAAGCAACAGCAAGTCCAACTATTAATGTGTTTCTAGGTCCCATATTTTCAGTGAATACCAATTTAATACCAGTCATAGCGATAGAAGCAAATACCATTATAGTAGCTCCTCCTAATACACAAGAAGGTATTGTAGTAAGTAAAGCAGAGAATTTAGGGAATAAACCAGCTATTAATATTATGATAGCAGCTATACCTAAAACGATTCTGTTAATAACTTTAGTAGTAACAACTATACCAACGTTCTGACTGTAAGTAGCAGTTGGCAAACAACCGAATACAGAACATAACATGTTAGTAAGACCATAAGCAGTGATACCGCATTTTAATTCTTGGTCAGTAGGCATTCTTCCTATAGGGCTTCCTGAAGTAGTAGCAGAGAAGTCTCCTATTGCCTGAACAGAGTTAACAGCAAATAAAAGAGCTATAGCGATAGCAGCAGAAGGGTCAAACTCTATTCCGAAAGGTATAAGTTTAGGTGCTTGGAAAACTCCGGCATTAACAACACTTGCAAAGTTTATCATGCCAAAGAAGAAAGCAGCTATATATCCTACTATTAAACCGAATAATACAGAAGCTAATTTTAAGAATCCTTTAGTAAATTGGTTGAAGAAAATAACTGCTACAAGAGTTATACCAGCAACAGCCCAATACTGCCAAGAACCGAAAGGAACAACTTCACCATTTATTTTGTACAAAGTACTTCCGCCAGCCATATATCTAACAGCTGTAGGATATAGAGAAAGACCAACAGTGAAAACTACTGTACCAGCAATTAGAGGTGGGAATAATTTCCTTATTTTATCAACAGCAAAACCAAATACTATA
Organism: Brachyspira hyodysenteriae ATCC 27164; assembly: GCF_001676785.2. Taxonomy (NCBI): domain Bacteria; kingdom Pseudomonadati; phylum Spirochaetota; class Spirochaetia; order Brachyspirales; family Brachyspiraceae; genus Brachyspira; species Brachyspira hyodysenteriae. The sequence continues at coordinate 994,612 of NZ_CP015910.2, forward strand.
GCGATTATACCGCCTATGATTTGAGCTCCAAAAATTATTGCAAGTCCTCTAACACCAAGACCAGTACCTTCAGGGCCTCTAGCAATAGACTGCATAGTTGATACATAAGCAAAACTAACACCCATTATCATAGGAAGTCTAGCACCTATATGATAGTTTTTTGTAATAGGTATAGGAAATAACATAATAATAGTTGAAATAGCAGCAAATACTAAAGATGATTGTACTAGCAATATTTGCTCTGGACTTCCGCTTTTAAGACCAGCAGCAGAGGATACGATAAGAGCTGGCGTAACACAACCAACGATCATTGCTACTACGTGCTGAATAGCTAACGGAAAAGCTTGAGACATTTTTGGCATACCTTCGTATTGAAACAAAACGTCTTGAGTTTTTTCATTTGTACTCATAATTAACTCCAATTTTTTATTATATTTTATAGATTTATATTATCTAAAAAATATTCTATTAAATTTAAAGCACATTTCTTCCTATATAAAGCTGTTGACCTAGCACTGTTTCTAGGATTCATAATTGAAGAATATGCTTCCTGTATAGATTTGATATTATTTTTCCATTCTTTAATATCTGAGACAATAAATTTTTCTTCTATACTTTCGTCTCTTGTAACTGTAACTCCCAATGTACAAAAACTTATTTTAAATCTGTACTTTTCATTTTCTTTACAAACTAATGCACATATTGCAAGTTTAGATAATGCATTAGCTTTTCTAGTACCTATTTTTCTATAAAAAGAATACTTATAATCTTTTTTTGGTATCATAATATGAGTAAGTATTTCATCATTTTTTAATATGGTTTTACTTACTCCTGTTATAAAATCTTTTATTTTTACTTCTCTTTGTGAATTTTTACTTTTTAATATTAGAACTGCATCCATAGCATATAAAGAAGGAAGACTGTCTGCAGAAGGTGAGGCATTACAAATATTTCCGCCTATAGTGGCAATATTTCTAATAGGAGGTCCTGCTATTCCTGAGGCACTGTCTTTCAATACCTGAGGAGTTAAATCTGATTTAATAATTTCATCAAATGTAGTTAAGGCACCTATTATTATATTATTTTCATCTTCTTTTACGCCTTTTAATTCATCTATATCATTTATAAATAATATAGGCTTATCGAATTTAGCTATTAAATTGCTTCCTCTTAAATGTTCCACCATTAAATCTGTACCGCCTGCAAAAACTATAGAATCGTTTGCAGATCTGAAATCTAATGCTTCATTAATATTTTTAGCTTTTAAAGTTACTGCCATAAATTTTTACCCTCCTTAAAAGCCATATCGGAAGCTCTTAATACAGCACTTACTATATGATCATATCCAGTGCATCTGCATAAGTTTCCTGATAAACCTTTTCTTACTTCATATTCTGTAGGTTTTCCTTTAGTAGAGTTTAAAATAGCTTCGGATGACATTATCATTCCCGGAGTACAGAAACCGCATTGTACTGCACCTTCATCCATAAAAGCTTTTGTTACTATTTTACCTCTTTCTGTTTCTGTATATCCTTCTATTGTTATGATTTCTTTTCCATCGCATAAAATTATAGGTATTAAACAAGAGTTTACTACTTTTCCATTCATAAGCACGGCACAAGCTCCGCATTCTCCTTCTCCGCATCCTTCTTTAGTACCTGTAAGTTTTAATTCATCTCTTATAAAATCTATTAATCTAGTTAAAGGATCTAATTTTGTATTAATTTCATTTCCATTTACTTTAAATTTTATAGGCATTATATCACCTCCGCTATGTTTTCAGGCAGAATAGGAATTTTTGTAAAATGATGTTTCAAAGCATTTTCCATAGCAGATGCATAAGCACTTGCAGCACCGTCAAAAGTAATTTCTCCTATTCCTTTTGCACCAGAAGGACCATATTGATAAGGCTCTCCCATAATATATGTTTTTATTTCAGGCAAGTCTAAAGAAGTTGGTATCATATAATCAGACATTTTTACCTGTAAGAATCTTCCGTCTTTATTTACTATATTTTCTAAAGCACCCCAGCCAAGCGCCTGAGAAACACCGCCTTTTATCTGACCTTCAACTATTTTTTCATCTATTGGATATCCGCAGTCAAATACAGCCCATACACCTACGATTTTTACTTCTAATGTAAATTTATCTATTTCTACTTCAACAACATTTATTCCAAGTCCGTAAGTAGGGTAGGCATCTCCTCTTAAATTAGTACTATCCCAATCAACTAAATGCGAAGGGTGTTTATATTCTTCTATTATTTCTATTTCTTCAGATTCATTCCATTTATCTTTTAATTTTTTACATGCTTCCTGTATTAAATATCCAACTATCATAACTGAACGTGAAGCTACTGTAGGACCTGTATTTGGAATTACATTTGTATCATATACAGATATATCCACATCTTCCAATGGTATTTGAAGATTATAAGCAGCTATTTTTCTGAATGTGGTATGAAGTCCCTGACCTATTTCTGTATTTGATGTCAGTATTGTTACTTTATTTCCTTTTTTCTTTAACTTTAATTTAGCTTTGATTATATCTCTTTCTCCGCTTCCTGTGAAAGCACATCCATGCAAGAAACAAGATATTCCTATTCCTCTGTACATATCATCTTTATATTTTTTTACTTTGTTTTCATAATCAGATTCTTTTAAAGCTAAATCAAGCATTTTAGGAAGTATTATATTATCATGAAATATTCCGCCTGTTATGGTAGGATCATTTTGTTTTACGAAATATTTTCTTTTAAGCTCTATAGGATCAACATTTATTTTATTAGCTATATTATCCATAGTTCTTTCTATAGCAAATATAGCCTGAGGTCCGCCGAATCCTCTGAATGCACAGCTAGGTACATTATTAGTACAGTATAATCTTCCCAAAACTCTAACATTAGGGAAATGATATACATTAGCAGCAGTGTAAGTACATCTTTGCATAATAACTCTTGAGCTTGATTCATAAGCACCAGCATCCATATCTGAAACTACATCAAGAGCAATGATATTATTATTTTCATCAAGAGCAATTTTAGTTGTGATTTGAGCAGGCTGTCTTTTTACACTATAAGCTAAATCAAATTGTCTGTCTAATATAAGTTTAACTGTTTTTTTTAGTTTATGTACGGCAACAGCAACTGCAGCGGATAGTATATCAGGATAATGTTCTTTTCCTCCGAATCCTCCGCCTATAGTAGGTGATATTACCCTTACCTTTGAATCTTCAACACCAAGAACAGGAGCAACTGCCTTTTGTACATAATATGGACATTGTGTAGATGAATATAAAGTTACTCCGTCATTTTCCCAAACACCTACAGTTCCATTAACTTCCATATATAAATGTTCTTGATATGGTGTATGATATGTTTCTTCTATTATTGTTTTAGCTTTTTTGAAAGCTTCATCAACATCGCCGTATCCTGCTTTAAATGAAATGAATATATTATCATCTCCATATATAGGACCGCCTAGTAATTTTTTGGAGTCTTCTATATTTAATACAGGTTCTAAATCTTCATATTCTATTGTAACTTTTTCGGCTATATCATATACTACATTTTTATCAGGGCCTACAATAAGAAGTATTGTTTCTCCAATATATCTAACATTATCATCAGCAAAAGGACGCCAGTCAGATATAATCATAGTAGCGGCATTTTTACCCGGAACATCTTTATAATCTATTACAGAATAACCTTCAGGAAGTTCAGGAATATTGATTTTTAGTATTTTTGCTCTTGCCTTTGTAGAATGAACTATTTTGGCATGCAGGACTTCTTTTCCAAAATCAATATCATTCAAATACTTAGTTTTTCCTGTTATCTTATCAAGAGCATCTACTCTTGATACAGAATTTTTCAATTCTTTAATTAGAGTTTCCATAAAATAGCCCTCAACTTATTATTTAATTTAAATATTGTTAATATTTATAATATATCAATAGTAAAATATTAATATATTATAGATATTGACAAGCTATAAATAAACTAGATAATTATATATTTTAGTTATATAAATATCTAGTTCATTTATATACTACTAAAATTATTTTACTACTCTAGTACCAGTTTTTCCATTGATAGCATCTTTAGCTTTTTCTAATAATGTTATCATAGCTTCTTTTCCAGTAGCTTCAACAAACTGCATACAAGCCTGTACTTTTGGAAGCATAGAACCAGGAGCAAACTGACCGTCATCGCAATGTTTTTTAGCTTCTGCTATAGTCATAGAATCAAGCCATTTAACATCAGGTTTTCCGAAGTTAACAGCAACTTTTTCAACAGCTGTTAAAATGATAAGCATATCAGCATTAAGTTCTTTAGCAAGTACAGAAGCAGCAAAGTCTTTATCTATAACAGCAGCCATACCTTTTAAGTGATTGCCTATTCTTATTACAGGTATTCCGCCGCCGCCGCAGCAAATTACTAATGCTTTTTCATTAAGCATAGCATTGATTGCAGTACTTTCAGCTATAGCAACAGGTTTTGGAGAAGCAACAACTCTTCTATATCCTCTTCCTGCATCTTCTTTTACTATCCAACCTAATTCTTTAGCTTTTGCTTCGCCTTCTTCCTTAGTCATAAACTGACCTATAGGTTTAGTAGGATTTTTGAAAGCAGGATCATTTTCATCAACTACTACTTGTGTAATTAATGTAGCAATTGGCGGAACTGTAATATTTCTATTAGAGAACTCTTCCATAATAGCATTCTGCAAGTCATAACCAATATAAGCCTGACTCATAGCAACACATACTGATAAAGGTATAGGATTACCTGTATTATGATTGTTAGTGTATTCATTCATAGCATTATTTATGAATCCAACTTGAGGTCCATTACCATGAGCTACAATTACTTCACATCCGCTTTCTACTAAATCTACTATATTTTTAGCAGTGATTTTTACAGCTTCCATTTGCTCAGCAAGAGTATCACCTAAAGCATTTCCTCCCAAAGCAATAACAATTCTTTTTTTATTTTCCATATTTTAATATCCTAAAGCAAAAATTAAATTCTTTTTATATTGTAAAAAGTGCTTTTTTTCACAATATAATAGATATAAAATGGTAAGTACTATAATATATTATAGATACTTACCATCTATTTAGTTTTTATTATCCAAATATTCTTTGTTTTTTATCAGAAGCTAATTTGCTTAATATAGCTTGAGGATCTCTGAACTTAGATAAGAAGATCATAGCAGCTATAACATAAGGTTTGTAACTAGCTTGTTTGTAAAGAGGTACTCTGTATCTATCAAATACTGAAGCAGCAACCTCACCATCTTTACAGCTAACATCATTAATATCAGCAGGTAAGCAGTGTAAGTATAAAGCTTTTCCATTTTTAGTTTTCTTCATTTTTTCTTCAGTACAGCACCAATCTTTATGCTGAGCATTTTGCTCTAATAATCTTTTTTCAAGAGCTTTGATTCCGTCAGTGTCGCCTTTACCATAAAGGTCAGTTCTTTCCTGCATAGCAGCAAAAGGAGCCCAAGATTTAGGATAAACAACATCAGCATCTTCAAATGCTTCGTCCATATTGTTAGTGATAGTTAATTTAACACCAGCAGCTTCAGCATTTTTCTTAGCAATAGCTTCAACTTCAGGCATAAGTTCATAACCTTTTGGATAAGCTAAAGCAACATCCATACCTAATCTAGTGAATAAACCAGCAGCACCTTGAGGTACAGAAAGGGGTTTACCATAAGAAGGTGAATAAGCCCAAGTCATAGCAACTTTTTTACCTTTTAAGTTTTCTAATCCGCCTAATTCATGGATGAAGTGTAAAGAGTCAGCCATCATTTGAGTTGGATGGTCTCTATCACACTGTAAGTTAACTAGAGTAGGTCTTTGCTCTAATATACCATCGTTGTAACCTTGTTTTACAGATTCAGAAACTTCTTTCATATATTCGTGACCTTTACCGATGTACATATCATCTCTGATACCAATAACATCAGCCATGAAAGATACCATGTTAGCAGTTTCTCTAACAGTTTCACCATGAGCTATTTGGCTTTTACCTTCGTCTAAGTCTTGTACTTCTAAACCTAAAAGGTTACAAGCAGAAGCGAAAGAGAAACGAGTTCTAGTAGAATTATCTCTGAATAAAGAGATACCTAAACCAGAATCAAATACTTTAGTAGAAATGTTGCTTTCTCTTAAGAATCTTAAAGCATCAGCAACAGTCCAAACTGCTTGTAATTCATCAAAAGTTTTGTCCCAAGTTAAAAAGAAATCATTTTGATACATTTTGCCGAATTCAAGGCTATCGAGTTTTGAAATGTATTTTTGTATACCCATATTTTTTCATCCTTTTTTATTTTTTTATTTAAATTATTTTTTATTTAATTACTTATTTGCACAATAGATAGTAGGTACAGCAGCATATAAAGCAGCACAGTTTACTAAATCTTGTTTCCAAGTTTTTTCATTAGGAGCATGAGCCTGAGCTTCAGCACCAGGTCCGAAACCTATACAAGGTATTCCGTTTCTTCCCATAATAGATACGCCGTTAGTAGAGAATGTCCATTTATCAGTAAGTGGACGAGCTTTTCTTTCTTTATCTATTTCTGGAGTAGGTCCTAATCTTTCAGTACCGAATAAGCCTTTATAAGCTTCTTCTAAAGTTTTAGTTACAACGTGATCTTCTGGTATTACCCAAGTAGGGAAGTAACATTCTATTGGATAAACTAAGTTAGTCCAAGAAGGTCTGTCATAGTTATACATAGATACTTCAGCACCATATTTTTTAACATTAGGAAGATTTCTGATTTCTTCTAAGCAGCTTTCCCAAGTTTCACCAGCTGTCATTCTTCTGTCTAATGAAATAGAACAAGAGTCAGCTACAGCACATCTGCTTGGAGAAGTGTAGAAAATTTGAGAAACTGTTACAGTACCTCTTCCTAAGAAGTTAGCTTCTTTGTATTGAGGATTGTATTTTTCTTCTAACATTTTTACTAAACCTTTGATAGGTGTAGAATCTTTAGCATCGTTTTCGTTAAGGCTTCTGATATCTTGAAGTATGTCAGCCATTTTGTAAATAGCGTTATCTCCTCTTTCTGGAGCAGAACCGTGGCAAGAAATACCTTTAACGTCTACTCTTATTTCCATTCTTCCTCTTTGACCTCTGTAGATACCGCCGTCAGTAGGTTCAGTAGAAATTACGAATTCAGGTTTGATTTTGCTTTCTTTACAGATGTATTCCCAGCATAAACCATCGCAGTCTTCTTCTTGTACAGTACCAACAACAACTACTTGATATTTATCATTTAAAAGACCTAAATCTTTCATTATTTTAGCACCATAAACACCAGAAACGATACCGCCTTCTTGGTCAGAAGTTCCTCTTCCTCCGATTTCTACATCGTTTTCATAACCTTCATAAGGGTCAAAATTCCAGTTATCTTTGTTTCCTATACCAACTGTATCTATATGAGCATCGATACCTATTAAAGTTTTACCTGTACCCATATATCCTAAAACGTTACCCATAGGATCGATATCAACTTTGTCAAATCCTACTTTTTTCATTTCTTCAGCTATTCTTTCGATTACACCTTTTTCTTCGCAAGATTCACTAGGAATTCTAATTAAATCTCTTAAGAACTTAGTCATATCAGCTTTATAGCCCTCAGCTTTTGCTTTTATTTGTTCAAATTGTTCTTTTGAAATAGCACTCATTGTTTTTATTCTCCTAAAAATTTATAATTTATTTTAATTTCTTTCTTTTTTATTTAAATATATATTTTATCTTTCTTTAGCTTCCCAAATGATATTTTTCCATCTTTCAGGATCAGTATCACCTTCAGTACTGAATAATAATACTTTAGAATTAGAATCAAGTTTTAATTTTTTTCTTAATTCAGCATATTCATCATTAAGCATTATAGTGGCTAAAGTACCGAATGGAGCAGCACCAGATTCACCAGATACTACTTGAGGGTCTCCTTTTAATGGAGCAGATAACATTCTCATACCTCTTGCAGCAACTACATCTTCAGCAGCTATGAAACAATCAGCATGATTTTTAAGTATATCCCAAGAAGTGATATTTGGCTCACCGCAAGCAAGTCCAGCCATTATAGTGTTTAAATCACCTTCAACTATTCTTATTTTACCATCGCCTGCTACAGCACCTTTATATAAACAAGCAGCAGCTTCAGCTTCTACTACAACCATTACAGGAGGATTATCTTTATATTTATTAGAGAAATATCCAACCATAGCACCAGCTAAAGAACCAACACCAGCCTGTACGAATACATGTGTAGGTCTTTCTCCGAATTGCTCATCAGCTTCTAAAGCCATAGTACCGTAACCTTGCATAATCCAAGCAGGTATTTCTTCATAACCTTCCCAAGCAGTATCCTGAACAACTACACCATTTTGAACTTTAGCAGCTTCAGCAGCAGCTTTTCTAACACATTCATCATAGTTGAATTCTTCTATTGTAGCTGTAGCACCTTCAGCCTGAATATTTTTTAATCTAGTTTCTGTTGAACCTTTAGGCATAAAAATTACTGATTTTTGTCCTAATTTATTTGCAGCCCAAGCAACACCTCTACCATGGTTACCGTCAGTAGCAGAGAAGAATGTAGCCTGACCGAATTCATCTTTTAATTTTTTTGAAGTTAATACATCATAAGGGAATTCACTTACATCTTTTCCCATTTTTTGAGCTATATATCTAGCCATAGAATAAGAACCGCCCAATACTTTAAAAGCATTAAGACCAAATCTATATGATTCATCTTTTACTTTAACAGTTCCTAAACCCAAATATTTAGCCATTTCTTTTAAATCTGCTAATGGTGTTTGTGTATATTGAGGGAAACTTTGGTGAAAAGCTTTTGCTTTTTTTACTTCCTCAATAGACATAATAGGTAAATTTTTATCATCTGTTTTAGGCATTTTATTTTCAGCCCATTTAAGCTCACTCATTTATATCCTCCTTTTTTGAATCTATATAATTATATAGAGTGAATTTACTTATTCCAAAATGATTTGATACTTTGTCTCCGGATTTTGTAATTAAAAATACTCCTGAGTCATTTAAAAATTTTATAGCCTTTATTTTTTCATCTTTATTCATTATAGAAGCAGGTTTTCCTACCAATTCTTCACTTTTTATTATTAATTTTTCCATAAGTTCCTGAGCACTGTTTGGTATTTCTTCTAATTTTGATTTGTTCTCAGTTTGTAATAATGTATCTAAATCGCTTTTAAATGGCAAGAAATTAGTTATATCAAAATTTATAGATAGTATATATCTGTACTTACCGTTTGTATCTTTTATGAAGACTGTTGAAGATTTCAATATTTTTCCATTTGATGATTTTGTAAGATATGACAAATGGTCAACTATTGGTTCTCCTTTCCTTAGCTTTTCTATAGTGTTTAGAACAATGTTAGAGGCACCTTCTCCAGCTTGTCTTCCTGTAATACCTCCGTTAATTATAAAGATGATAGTATGCTCTAAATCATCTTCCTTTAGCTCATGTAAACATACTTCACAATTATTTCCAAATTGTCTTGCTATGCCATGTGCCACACTTATCAATGTTTCAAGTATTATATTAGAACTCATAAATATTCCAAAATATTTTATAACGCTTAATTAATATGCTTATAGTATACTAATTTTTTTTTAGATTTTCAAGAAAAAATCTAAATTTTTTTTGAAAATTCGTTGACAAATATGCTTTTTTTAATATCCTATTAAAATGTATATAAAAAATTAATCGAATATAAATTTAGGAGGCAGCTTATGTTATTAATAGGTGGTGGAAAATTAATTACCAGAGATACTGCTAAGCCATTTATTGAAGATGGTGCAGTTCTTTGTGACGGCAGATTAATTAAAGAAGTTGGAAAAACTTCAGATTTGAAAGCAAAATATAAAGATGCTGAGTATATAGATGCTAAAGGAAGCATCATTATGCCGGCTTTCATAAATGTACATGAACATATTTATTCAGCTATGGCTAGAGGTTTCAGTATTAATGGTTATAATCCTAAAGGCTTCTTAGAAATATTAGACGGTATGTGGTGGACTATAGATAGAAATCTTACTTTAGAACAAACTAAACAAAGTGCTATGGCTACATATATAGAATCTATTAAAAGCGGTGTTACTACTGTATTTGACCACCATGCTAGTTTCGGCCATATTGAAGGTTCTTTATTTGCTATAGAAGAAGCTGCTAAAACTATGGGAGTTCGTTCTTGTTTATGTTATGAAGTTTCTGATAGAGACGGAGAGGCTAAATCTAAGGCTTCTGTTAAAGAAAATCTTGATTTTATTAAGCATGCTATGGCTGATAAATCTGATATGATTAAAGGTATGATGGGAATGCATGCATCTTTCACTATTTCTGATAAAACTATGGAAGCATGTATGAAAGATTTACCTGAAGGTATAGGCTGCCATATTCACGTTGCTGAAGGTATAGAAGATTTACATGCTTGTTTGAAAGAACATGGTAAAAGAATAGTTGATAGACTTTATGATTTCAAAGTTTTAGGACCTAAAACTATACTTGTACACTGTATATATATCAATCCTCATGAAATGGATTTAATCAAAGAAACAGACACTATGACTTCTCATAACCCTGAATCTAATATGGGTAATGCCTGTGGTTGTCCTCCTACAATGGAATTAATGAAAAAAGGCATATTAACAGGTTTAGGTACTGACGGTTATACTCATGATATGACAGAATCATACAAAGTTGCTAATGTACTTCATAAACATAGCCTTTGCGATCCTAATGCTGCTTGGGGCGAAATACCTACAATGTTATTTGAAAATAATGCTAAAATGGCTAATCGTTATTTTGATACTCCGCTTGGCGTACTTAAAGAGGGAGCTGCTGCTGATGTTATCATTGTAGATTATAAAAACTATACAGAATTAAGCGATAAAAATATCAATGGACATATATTATTTGGTATGAACGGCGGACATGTTAATACTACTGTTTGTAACGGAGAGGTATTAATGAGAGATAGAAAACTCACTAAGATTGATGAAGAAGCTGCTTATGCTAAGATAAGAGAAGAAGCTGATAAGCTTTGGAAACAAATTAATAAATAAAAAATAATATCATAAATTCTATATAAAATTGATTTTTATATAGAATTTTTTTTGGTATTGTAATAAATTACAGTAATAATTAATTGGAGGAATTATAATGAGTGATGTAATGACACCCATACCTTTTGGAAACCTTATGAATTGGATTTTAGAAGAAAAAAAATCTGGTAAAGTATTTGGTGTTTCAAGAGCGTTCAAAGCTGATAAAGCTAAATATTACGAAATTTTTGGAAGAAAATTAGAAACTCCTATAGGACCAGCTGCAGGACCTCATACTCAGTTGGCTCAAAATATAGTTGCTGCTTATTATACAGGAAGCAGATTCTTTGAACTTAAAACTGTTCAGAAAATGGACGGAGAAGAATTAAGCAAATGCGTTGCAAAACCTTGTATCACAGCTAATGATGAATGTTATAACTGTGAATGGTCTACCGAACTTTATGTTCCTCAGGCTTTTGATGAATATGTTAAGGCTTGGGTTGCTTTAAAAGTAATTGCTAAAGAATGGGATTTAGGAGATATGGACGGTTTTCAGTTCAATATGTCTGTTGGTTATGACTATGAAGGTATTAAAACTGAAAAAATTGATACTTTCATTGAAGGCATGAAAGATGCTTCTAATACTCCTATATTCAAAGAATGCAAACAATGGTTAACTGATAATATCAGCAGATTCAAAAACTTCAAAAAAGAAGATATAGATAAAATCAATGCTGATGTATGTAATTCTGTTACTTTATCTACTCTTCATGGATGTCCTCCTACAGAAATAGAAAAAATAGCTTCATACCTAATTACAGAAAAGAAATTAAATACTTTCGTTAAATGTAACCCAACTTTATTAGGTTATGAATATGCTAGAAAAACTTTAGATGATATGGGTTATGATTATATATCATTTACTGATTTCCACTTTAAAGATGACTTACAATACAGCGATGCAATTCCTATGCTTCAAAGACTTCAAAAATTAGCTGAAGACAATTCGCTTGCATTCGGTGTAAAAATTACTAATACATTCCCTGTAGATGTTAAACAAAAAGAATTACCATCTGAAGAAATGTACATGTCTGGTAAATCTTTATTCCCTCTTTCTATGACAGTTGCTTCAAGATTAAGTAAAGATTTTGATGGAAAATTGAGAATTTCATATTCAGGCGGATGTGATTATTTCAATATCAATGAAGTTATAGATGCAGGAATTTGGCCTGTAACTATGGCTACTACTTTCTTAAAATCAGGCGGTTATCAAAGAGGCGAGCAAATAGCTAAAAATCTTAAAGAACCAAAAGCATTTACAAAAGTAGATGTAGCTAAAACTGAAAAAATAATTGAATGGAGCAAAAAAAGCAAACATCATATTAAACCTGTTAAGCCTCTTGCTAGCAGAAAAGTTAATAAAAAAGTACCTTTGATTGATTGTTATATAGCTCCTTGTATGGAAACTTGTCCTATTCATCAAGACCTTACTACTTATATAAGACTTAATTCTGAAGGAAAATATGAAGAGTCTTTCAAAGTTATTATAGAGAAAAACGCTCTTCCATTTGCTACAGGTATATTATGTCCTCATACTTGTATGGATAAATGTACTAGACAATTCTATGAAGAGCCTGTAAGCATCAGAGCTTGCAAATTAGAAGCTGCTAAAGCTGGATATAGTAAAGTAATAGGCAGTTTAAAACCTGCTGCTTCTATAGGTAAAAAAGCTGGCATCATAGGTGCTGGTCCTGCCGGACTTTCTGCTGCATTCTTCTTGGCTCGTGCTGGTGTTGATGTTACAGTATTTGATAAGAGAGAAAAAGCCGGCGGTGTAGTTGCTAATATTATACCTAGCTTCAGAATAAGTGCTGAAGAGATTGGAAATGATGTTAGCTTATGTAAGCAAATGGGTGTTAAATTTGAATTAGGCAAAGAAATTAAAGATATAAAAGAATTTGCTAAAAATTATGATTACACTGTTGTTTGTATAGGTGCTCATAAAAATATGCCTTTAAAGCTTGAAGCAGGCGAATCTATGAATGCTCTTAAATTCTTAGAAGAGTTCAATAAAACTAATGGAAACGTTGCTTTAGGTGAAGATGTAGTAGTAATCGGAGGCGGTAACACTGCTATGGATGCTGCTCGTGCTGCTAAGAAAAATAAAGGCGTTAAAAATGTTAGATTAGTTTATAGAAGAACTAAGAGATATATGCCTGCTTTAGAAGAAGAACTTCAAGAGGCTTTAGAAGATGGTGTTGAGTTTATGGAATTACTTGCACCTGTTAAATTAGAAAACGGCAAACTTCTTTGTAAAAAAATGGAATTATCTGACTATGATGAAAAAGGCAGAAGAAATGTTGTTGAAACTAGCGAAACAGTAGAAGTACCTGCTAGCAGTGTTATAGCTTCTATTGGTGAGCAAATTGAATCTGACTTCTACAAATCTAATGGCATAGATGTTGATGATAAAGGCAAGCCAAAATGTTCTGCTGCTAATGAATCATCTATCAAAAATGTTTATGTTGCTGGTGATGGTTTATATGGTGCTGCTACTATAGTTGAAGCTATAAGAGATGCTAAAGTTGTTGCTGAAGCTATATTAGGAAAAGCAGTTGCTCCTGATTTGCCTTCTGTTTCTACTGAAGAAATATCTTATAGTAAAAAAGGTAATTTGAAAGAGGTATCAAAAGATCCTGAAGCTACTAGATGTTTAAGCTGTGATTATATCTGTGAAAGCTGTACTGAAGTTTGTCCTAACAGAGCTAATGTATCTATAAAAGTTGCAGGACATTCTAAGATATCTCAAATCATACACGTTGATTATATGTGTAATGAATGCGGTAACTGTGAAACATTCTGTCCTTATAGTTCTGCTCCTTATAAAGATAAATTTACATTGTTTGCTACTGAAGATGATATGAAGAATTCTAAAAATGATGGTTTCTTATTCTTAGATAAAGAAGGAAATGCTAAACTTAGAATAGATGGTAAAGAAGAATCTTATAAAGTTGGCGGAAAGAACAATGGTGTTTACACTATAGTTGACGCTGTATTTAATAACTATAAGTATTTGATCTTAAAATAATTGACTTTATATTAATTATTGTATAACATAGCAAAGGGGAGGTGAGTACCTTTCCCTTGTTATGTTAGTTTATATTAATATATATAAGGAGGAATATATATGGGCGAGAGTGCCAAGATTATCATTAATGGTAAAGAAATGAGCTTTGACTCAGACAGAAAGTTAATGGATGTTCTTAGGAATGACTGTAAATGCAAATCAGTAAAAGACGGATGTTCTGAAGGTGCTTGCGGAACTTGTACTGTTTTGATAGATGGAAAACCTACTAAAGCATGTATTCAAACTATAGGAAGATTGCAGGGCAAAAGCGTTCAAACAATAGAAGGTTTTACTCAAAGAGAAAAAGATGTATATGCTCATGCTTTTGCAGTTGCAGGTGCAGTTCAATGCGGATTCTGTATACCTGGTATGGTTATATGTGCTAAAGGATTAATAGATCAAAATCCTAATCCTACAAGACTTGAAATTGTTGCTGCTATAAAAAATAATATTTGCAGATGTACAGGATACAAAAAAATCATTGATGCTATAGAATTAGCTGCTAAAATGATTAGAGAAAACATTGATGTTAAAGAATACAAAGGTAAAGTAAAATTAGGCGATAGAAATATTGCTAGAGTAGATGCTAAAGAAAAAGCCTTAGGTATTGGCGAATACTGTGATGACATAGAGTTAGAAGGTATGCTATATGGTGTTGCTGTAAGAACTAAATATCCAAGAGCTAAAATATTAAAGATAGATATTAGCGAAGCAAAAGCTTTAAAAGGCGTAGTTGATGTAATAACTGCTAAAGATTTACCTGGTGCTAAGAAAATCGGACATATTTTCCATGACTGGGATGTACTTATCGGTGAAGGCGAAACTACAAGATTTATTGCTGATGGTTTGGCTTTAATCGTTGCTGAAGATGAAGCTACTGCTAAAAAAGCTAGAGATTTAGTAAAAATAGAATATGAAGAATTACCATTGGTAAGAAATCCTCAAGAAGCTATGAAAGAAGGAGCTCCTTTAGTTCATGAAGAAAGAGAAAGCAATTTACTTACTCATGAAAGATTAGTAAAAGGTAATGCTGATGAAGTAATAGCTAAATCTAAATATAAAGTTACAAAACATTATGAACTTCCTTGGACAGAGCATGCATTTATGGAAGCAGAAGTTGCTGTTGCTATGCCTTTCAATGGAGACGGAATATTCGTATATTCAAGCGACCAAAGTGTTTACGATACAAAAAGAGAAGTATCTATGGCTTTAGGTATAGAGCCTGATAAAGTTGTAGTAGAAAATAAATATGTAGGCGGCGGATTCGGCGGTAAGGAGGATATGAGTGTTCAGCATTATGCAGCTATAATGGCATATAGAACAAAAAGACCAGTTAAATTCAAACTTACAAGACAAGAAAGTATCAACTGGCACCCAAAACGTCACCCTATGAGCATAGATATGACTACTGCTTGTGATGAAAACGGTATACTTACAGCTATGAAAGCTACTTTAATTACAGATGCCGGTGCTTATGCTTCATTATCAGGCCCTGTACTTCAAAGAGCTTGTACACATGCTGCTGGTCCTTATAATTATCAAGTTATAGACATAGAGGGTAAATCTTTCTATACTAATAATCCTCCAACTGGACCATTCAGAGGATTCGGCGTACCTCAGTCTTGTTTTGCTACTGAAATGAATATAAACTTGCTTGCTGAAATGTGCGGTTTAGATCCTTGGGAAATAAGATATAGAAATGCTATACGTCCTGGTCAAGTGCTTCCTAACTATCAAATAGCTGATGAGGCTACAGGACTTGTTGAAACATTAGAAGCTGTTAAAGACATTTATTATAATAATAAAAATGTTGGTATAGCTTGTTCTTTGAAAAACTCTGGTGTAGGTGTTGGACTTCCTGACACAGGAAGGGTTCGTTTGGTAGTAAAAGACGGAAAAGTTAATGTATACTCTGCTGCTTCTTGTATTGGACAGGGTATAGCTACTGTTCTTTATCAAATAGTAGGTGAAACTCTTGATTTGAATGATGATGAAATAATTATTAATCAGCCTAATACTGCTACTTCTCCTGATTCTGGTACTACTTCAGGTTCAAGACAAACACTTATTACAGGTGAGGCTTGTAAGAGAGCTTGTGAAGACCTTAAGAAAGATTTGGCTGGTAAAACATTAAAAGATTTAGAAGGAAAAGAATATTACGGTGAATGGCTTACTATCACTGATAAAATGGGTGTTGATAAACCTCACCCTGTTTCTCATGTTGCATACAGTTATGCTACACAAGTATGTATACTTAATGATGACGGTACTATAAACAAAATAGTTGCTGCTCATGATATAGGAAAGGCTATTAACCCTATAGCTTTGGAAGGACAAATTGAAGGTGGTGTTGTTATGTCTTTAGGTTATGCTTTGACAGAAAAATTCCCGCTTGAAGATTGTGTACCTAAAGTGAAATTCGGTACTTTAGGTTTATTCAGAGCTGATAAAACTCCAGATGTTGAATCTATTATAATAGAAAAACCTGGTGTTCCTTATGGTTACGGTGCTACAGGTATAGGAGAGATTTCTAGTATACCTACTGCTCCTGCTGTTGCTTTAGCTTATTATAAGTTTAACGGTGAGTTCCAAACAGAACTGCCACTTAAAAATACTCCTTATTCAAGATAATTTATTTTATTTATTATGAGTTTATTTAATGATGAACTTGTAATTGTAAGAGGAGCTGGTGATTTAGCTACAGGTATTGTGTATTCTTTATATAAGGCTCATTTCAAAGTCATTGTATTGGATATGCAATACCCCTCTTCTATTAGAAGAAAAGTTGCATTGTCTGAAGCTGTTTATGATGGTGAAAGTAAAGTAGAGGACATTGAAGCTGTATTGGTAAAAAGCTATGAAGAAGCTCTTAATATAATTACAAATAAAGATTATAAAAAGATTCCTATTCTTATAGATCCAAATTGTGATATACTAAAAAATATAAAACCAACATTTTTAATTGATGCTATAATTGCTAAAAAAAATCTTGGTACTAATAAATCTATGGCTAAATATACTATAGCATTAGGCCCCGGTTTTACTGCCGGAAAAGACTGTGACATTGTTATAGAAACTATGCGAGGTCATAATCTTGGAAGAATGTATTTAGAAGGAGAGGCTATACCTAATACAGGAATTCCCGGTAATATAGGCGGTAAAGAAGCTGAAAGAGTAATACATGCAAGTTCTGACGGTATTATTGAAAACATAAAAAACATAGGCGACTTTGTAAAAGAAAAAGAAGTTATAGCGTACATAAACAATAATAATGAAAAAATAGAAGTGCTTGCTACTTTTGACGGTCTTTTAAGAGGAATTATAAGAGATGGTTTTAAAGTTCATAAGGGTTTGAAAATAGCTGATATTGATCCTAGAAAATCTGAATATGATAATTGTTTTACCATTTCTGATAAGGCTAGAAATTTAGGCGGTTCTGTTCTTACTGCTATGATGTATTTATATAATAGATAATTAATTTTAGATTATATAACTCTTATGTAATTATTTATATTAAAAAATCTTCATTATAAATTATATCAATTTTATAATGAAGATTTTAATTTATTTAAATATAAAATTTACTTTACATTTCTTTGAGCTTTTTTTAGAATATCTGCAATTTCTCTAAGTTCAAGATTCTCTGCCATATCTAAAGCAGTATCTCCATCGTCATCTTCTATATTTACATCGGCTCCTTTTTCTACTAGAAATTTAACAAATGATTCATTAGATTTTCTTGTACAAGCCCACATTAAAGAAGTGTATCCATTATAATCTTTTGCATTAATATCTGCACCTTTTTCTAATAAAACTTCAGCTAATTTTATACGATTTTCCTGAAAACTTATATTATAAAAACTACCTTCAAGCATACCAAGATGTATCAAAGGAGTATATTGGTTTTTATTCTTTATGTTTACATCAGCACCTTGCTCTATTAAAAAATGAGCTATTTCAAAGTCTGGCATAGTAGTAAGAGTTTTGTTTAAAGCTGTGTATCCTTCATTATCTTGGGCATTTATATCAGAATTTTTTGAAACTAAATATTTTATTACGTCTATATTTATTTCCAAACTAGGTTTACATGCTAATATTAAAGCAGTACTTCCTCCTTTATAAAAGTTTACATCAGCACCGTTTTCAACTAATAATTTTACTGTTTCTAAATTATTTACACCATACATTAAGGCTGTATTTCCATAATTATCGAAAGCATTTATATCAGCACCTTTTTGTATTAGAAGTTCTACCACTTTTATATTATGAAGTTTGGAAGCATACATTAAAGGTGTCTCTCCATCCTCATTTGTTACATTTATATCTGCACCATTATTTATTAAAAATTCTGCAGCAGATGAATTTTCATTTTTATAATAATAATATCTATAGTCAGGATGTTCATTATCTAATGAGAGTAATAGGGGAGTTTCTACTGAGCTATGTTCAGAATGTGTTTTAGCATTTACATCGGCACCTTTTTCAACTAAAAATTTAACCATATCATAGTCATTTCTTAAAGCTGCTATCATTAAAGGAGTATAATCATAATCAGCAGGAGAATAATACTCCCCACCCTTTATTCTTGATTCTAAGTCAAAACCATTTTCTACTAATACTTTAAACATTTCTCTATTTAGTGCCAATTCTGTTGTATAAGCTGTATCAAGAAGTGATGCTCCATCATTGTCTTTAGTATTTACATCAGCACCATATTTTATTAATAAATTAAATATTTTTTTAGCATTTTCTAGTTTTTCTTCTTTTTCGTAATGATCATAGCGAATATTATAATATAATACAGTGTTTCCATCATTGTCTTTAGTATTTATATTGGCACCATTTTCTAATAAAAATTTAACCATTTCATAGTCTCCTATCATAGCAGCGTTCATTAATGCTGTAAGACCGTGTTCATCTTTTGTGTTTATATTTGCACCTTGTTGTATAAGTAATTTTGAAATATCAAATTTTCCATAATCATTAGCAATTGTTAAAGCTGTTTTGTTTTCATTATTTGCTGTATTAGGATTGGCACCTTTATCAAGCAAATATTTAACCATATCATAGTCATTTCTTAAAGCTGCTATCATTAAAGGAGTATAATCATAATCAGATCTACCCGTCTTTATTCTTGACTCTAAATCAAAACCATTTTCAACTAATATTTTAAACATTTCTTTATTTTTATCAAAAGATTCTGAAATTCTATAGGATACATCAAGGAGAGATGCTCCATCATTGTCTTTAGTATTTACATCAGCACCGTATTTTATTAATAAATTAAGTATTTTTATAGCATTTTCTTGTCCGAAACTATCATGCTGAATACTATAATATAATGCAGTTTCTCCTGATGTATCTCTAATGTTTACATCAGCACCATTTTTTAATAAAAATTCAACCATTTCATAATTTGTATTTCTAGCAGTATACATTAATGCTGTAGCACCTGCATTATCTTTAATATTGACATCAGTACCTTCTTCTATAAGTAATTTTGCTATATCATCATATCCCATTAAAGCAGCGTACATTAATGCTGTAAAACCGTATTCATCTTGAGCATTTGGATTTGCTCCTTTAGCTAAATATGATTTAACGTCTTCTATGTTATTATATTGTACAGCTAAAAAGAAAGTCTGAGAATGCATAGGATACATTTTTGTAACTTGAACATATTCATTAGTATTTGTAGTTGTTGGATTAATATATACTTGTTCATTTGTTTGAGTTTGATTAGTTTGAGTATTTTCTGTTTGTTTAGTATTGCTGCTGTTACCTCCACTGCAGGCTATTAAAACAAAAATAGAAATAATGGAAATAATATTTTTCATATATACCCCCTAAGTATATACTGGATTATATGTTTAAAGTTATTTTATGTCAATTTAATAATAATTTATATAATATACTCATTAAAAATATATGATAATTTTATGTATTAGTTTTTTATGAATGAAAATTATATAAATTATAAATTGATATTAATAAAATTTTTAGTATAATTAAGCTATGAAAGAAATTAACAGACTTAATGATTTATTCGTACGATATCTAATTGGTACTGAAGGTGATGAGGATATATTAGAAAATATTGTTAATGCTGTTTTGAATGATGCAGGTCTTGAATCTGTAAGCAATCTTGAAATTATTAATCCTTACAATCTAGCTGAAAATGAGAATTTAAAAGAGTCTATATTTGATGTTAAAGCAAAAACTAAAGACGGCAAAAAGATACTTATTGAAATACAGTTGATAGGAAATAATAACTTTATAAAAAGAATTTTATATTATATAGCAAAAAATATAGCTTCTGAATTAAAAGAGAATGAAAACTATATTAATATAAGTCAAATGATTAGCATTAGTTTTTTAAATTTTAATTTAAACATAGGAAGTGAAACTGATATAAAAAAAGAACATAAATGTTTTCAATTATCAGATATTAATAATCCTAGCCTTAAATTAGATGATTTTCAGATACATTTTATAGAGATAAAAAGATTTGCAGAAATATTAAAAAATGCTAGTATAGATGCTTATAATAAAAATAAGCTTTTGACATGGATTGATTTTTTCACCACTAAAGATTTAGAAAAAGATATTGATAAACTTATAGGAGGTAATGATATAATGCCTAAAGTTATAGATAAATATAAAAGATTTGTAGCAGATGAAAAAGAGATGTCTGCCTATAATGAAAGAGATACTTTTCTTTATGGACAGGCTGCTATGCTACAGTATGAGAGGGCAGAAGGAAAAAAAGAAGGTATGGAAATAGGATTTAAGCAAGGCATAGAAAAGGGTTATAAAGAAAGCCAAATAAATATAGCTAAAGAAATGAAAAAAGAAAATATGAATATTGATGTTATAAGCAGGATTACAGGTTTAAGTATAGAAGAAATAAAAAAATTATGAGCATCTGACAAGTTTTTATATATAAATAAAAAAATTAATAAGTATATTTAATTTTGCTTGAATATGCTTTATTTAATTCATATAAATTTAGTAATTATTTTAATAAACAAATAAATATAGGATTATAAAATGAAAAAGATTATTATAAAAAATGGTACTATTGTTAATGCTTCAGAAACTTATAAAGCTGATGTATTAATAGAAGATGAAAAAATTTCTCAAATAGGTGCTGATTTAAAATGCGACGGAGCAGAAATAATTGATGCTTCAGGCAAATATGTAATGCCAGGTGGAATAGATGTTCATACTCATATGGATATAGATGTGGGAATTGGAAGAGCAGTTGATGATTTCTATACCGGTACTATTGCTGCTGCTTGCGGAGGTACTACTACTATAGTTGATCATATGGGATTCGGCCCTAAAGATTGCGATGTGTTTCATCAATTAAAATATTATCATACTCTTGCTGATAATAAAGCTGTTATTGACTATAGCTTCCATGGAGTTTTACAGCATGTTGATGAAGATGTGCTTAAAGGACTTGAAGTATTAGCAAAAGAAGAAGGTTTGCAAAGTACAAAATTATATTTAACATATAATTATAAAATAGAAGATGATAATGTTGTAAGAGTATTAAAGAAGATGAAAGAGATTAATGGAGTTTCTGCTTTTCATGCTGAAAACCATTATGTAGTTGAGTATTTAAAGAAGAAATTTGTTGAAGAAGGCAAAACTTCTGCACATTATCACCCTATAAGCAGACCTGCAGAGGCTGAAGCTGAGGCAGTTAATAGAATTATACATTTATCAGTTGTAGCCGGAAATGCTCCTGTTTATATAGTTCATACTTCCGCTTCAAAGAGTGTTGATGAAATAGTTAATGCCAGAGCTTTAGGACATAAAAATATTTTCTCTGAAACTTGTCCTCAATATTTAGTTTTAACTGATAAAGAGTATGACAGAGAAGACGGACTTAAATTTGTAATGTCTCCTCCTTTAAGAAAACAGGAAGACTGCGACAGATTATGGAAAGCCATTGCAGACGGACATATTCAGGTAATAGCTACAGATCATTGTCCTTTTAATTATGAAACTGATAAGGTGAAAGGAAAAGACAATTTTACTAAATGCCCTAATGGTGCAGGCGGAGTAGAGGAGAGATACCCTTTGATGTTCTCTGAAGGCGTTATGAAAGGAAGAATAAGCATAAATAAATTCGTTGAAACTTTATGCTATAATCCAGCTTTGATATACGGACTTTATCCTCAAAAAGGTGCTATTATACCAAATGCTGATGCTGATATTACTATAATAGATCCTAATAAAAAATCAGTTATCACAAAATCAAATATGCATGGTGCTTGTGATTATACTGCTTATGAAGGAACGGAACTTTTATGCTCTATTGATACAGTTATATCAAGAGGTAAAATTGTATGCAAAGATAATAAGTTCTTAGGAAATAAAGGCGATGGTAAATTTATAAAGAGAAAAACTTTAGATCATTATGCTGATTTTTCTAAGCATTTTAAATTAGGTGATTATATAGATATTGATTGTAATTAATGATTAAAAATATCATTATATAAAATGTAAATAAAAAAAATAACTGGCTATTATTTTTTAGTCAGTTATTTTTTATATTATGCTTTATTACTTTACGCTATTTCTTTCTAAGAATTCATAATTAACATAAAGAACATTTTTCACTTTTACATGATTAATTAAATCTATTAATGTATTTGCTGTGCATACTCCAGCATTAAAAGAATCAAATTTTATTGTTGAAAGTCCAGGCTCTATTATTTCATCAATATCATATCCTCCGAAAGATATTACAGACACATCATCTGGAATTTTTAGTCCCATTTCCTTTAATACTTTGTATACTCCTAAAGCTTGTCTGTCTGTTGAACATATTATAGCATCTATATCTCTATTTTTTAATAATTTTTCTGTTGCTATTTTTGCTTTCTCATATGAAAAATCTGCTACTTCTATATTTATATTTTCTATTCCATAGTTGGATAATCCGTCTAATACGCCATTTTTTCTTGTTATCCCAACAGCAACATCATTTTCATCTACAGTTATAAAGCCTATATTTTTATGATTCTTGCTTCCTATATATTCTCCTATGTCTATACCAGCATTATAATCATCATTAACTATGCTTATTCCTTCACTGCATTCCTGACCATAGATTACAATTGGTATATCTAATTTTTTTAATACATTTTTATGTTCTTCAGTAATATATGTGGCACTCAATACTATTCCATCAACATTTAGTCTTTTTAATTTTTCTATATACTGCAATTCCAATTTATGCTGATGATTTGTATTCATTATTATAGGCATATAATGCTTTTCTCTAAGTGTTTTTTCTAGTCCTGTTAATACTCTTGCACCAACTATAGAGTCCAAAGCAGGTACTATTATTCCTATAATATGACTTTTTTTTGCTTTTAATCTTGCAAATGTATTTGGTTCATAATCATATTCTGATATTATTGCTCTTATTCTTTTTTTTGTTTCTTCTTTTAGATATCCGCCGTTAAAGTATCTGGATATAGTAGTTTTTGTTACACCAGCAATTTCTGCTATTTCTTTCATAGTAATTTTTTTATTCATAGCCATTTTTATTATCCTGATATTAATAAAGTATATACTTTTTATCGTTAAATACAAATTTATATAATTATTTTATAAAAAAATATATAATACTTGACAAATATCAAAATATTGTTATAATATATATGTAACCGGTTACATAATAGACAATTTCAATAGGATTTTTGTTATGGCTATTAATTATAAAAAAACTGCTGAAGAAATTATTAGAGTAGTTAATAAAGATAATATTATTTCCGCCGCTTTCTGTGCCACTAGATTAAGATTAATAGTAAAATCGAGAGAAAGTATAAAAGATTCAGATGTTCAGAAAATAGAAGGTGTTAAGGGGGTATTTTTTAATTCAGACCAATATCAGATAATATTAGGTACAGGGGTGGTAAATAAAGTTTATGCTGAAGTTGTTAATTTAGGTGTTACAGGAGCATCAAAACAAAATACGGAAGAAACTAAAAAAGTGGGAGAGAAAAATAATTTTAGAAAGTTTATCCGTATATTTGCTGATGTATTTGTACCAATAATGCCTGCTATGATTGCTACAGGATTATTTTTAGGGCTTAAAGGTGCTTTAATTAATGATAGTTTTTTAGGGTTATTCAACTTGCAAATGTCAAATATACCTGTTTCTGTTATGACATTTATGAGTGTTTTAACAGAAACGACATTTGCATTTTTACCTGCTTTGGTATGTTGGTCAACATTTAGGGTATTCGGAGGATCTCCTATATTGGGTATATTATTAGGATTGATGCTTGTTTCACCTGCTTTGCCTAATGCATATTTAGTAGCCAATCCGGACAGCGGAGTTAAACCTATAATGTTATTTGGATTTATACCAATAGTAGGATATCAAGGAAGCATACTTCCTGCACTTATTGCCGGCATAATAGGTTCTAAAGTGGAATTAAATTTAAGAAAAGTAATACCAAATATAATAGATATACTAGCAACACCTTTTTTAACTTTACTCATAATGCTGATATTATCTTTAGCCGTAATAGGTCCTATTTTTCATATAGTTGAACAATGGATATTGATAGCTATAAATTTTTCTTTATCATTACCTTTTGGAATAGGAGGATTTATAATAGGGTTTGGAATAATATTTATAGTTGTAACAGGAGTACACCATATAATGAACTTGATAGAAATATCATTACTTGCTGCTACTACTTTTAACCCTATTAATCCTCTTTTATCAGTTGCCAATTTGGCTGCAGGTGCTGCTTGTTTAGCTGTTACATTAAAAACTAGAAGAAAAACTGTAAAAGCTATGGGATATGGTGCTACATTATCAGCTTGGCTAGGTATAACAGAGCCTGCTATATTCGGTATAAATATAAGATATGGAATAAAGCCTATGGTTTGCGGAGCTATTGCTGCCGGTATAACAGGTTTGATTGCAAGATTATTGAATTTACAGGCTACTGCTAATGGTGTTACAGGAATACCTGGAGCATTGCTTTATATTTATGACGGAAAACAATTAGTTGGTTATATTTCCGTTGCTTTAGTTACTGTTATTTTATCTTTTACTCTTACTTGGTTTTTTGGTGTTCCTGATGAGTATATGCAGGAAGATGAGGAGTAAAATTAAATAAGACATTTACATAATAATTTCTACATAAATCCAATAAAATAATTTATTTGCTTAATATCATGTATTATTTCTTAATACATGATATTAAGTACTATTATGCATTTAATATGAAATATTTAATAGAGGAATGAAATGAGGCTGGTTAGTAAAGTTTTTGAAGAAGCAATAAAGCGAAAGGAAATTGAATATTTTAATGATGATAATAAAGATGATAAATGGAGATTAAATTTTCATTTAATGCCTCCTTTAGGCTGGCTTAATGATCCCAATGCTTTATCATATTTTAAAGGAGAGTATCATATATTTTTTCAATATTCACCATTTGATATTGATGGCGGATTAAAATTTTGGGGACATTATATAACTAAAGATTTGATAAATTACCAATATGTGGGAGTATCAATATATCCGGATGAAAAATACGATTGTCATGGTGTATACTCAGGTTCTGCTTTTATAGAAGATGATAAATTACATATTTATTATACAGGCAATGTAAAACTATTAGGCGAGCATGATTACATCGAAAGCGGCAGAGAAGCTAATACCATGCTTACAGTCTCCGAAGATGGTATTAACTTCTCTGAAAAAGAATGCTTAATGGAAATGAAGGATTATCCTAAAGATATAACTAATCATATAAGAGATCCTAAAGTATGGAAAGAAAATGATTCTTATTATATGGTTCAGGGAGCTAGAAAATATGGCATAGATAGGGATAATGATATTGGAGAGGTATTGATATTCAAATCTAAGGATAAAAGAAATTGGAAGCATGCAAGCACTATAAATTCTAAGAATAGATTTGGATATATGTGGGAATGTCCTGATTTGTTTGATTTAGATGGACAGAATATTTTAATTACTTGTCCTCAAGGTGTAGAGCAAATTGAAAATGTATATGAAAATATTTATCTTTCAGGATATTTTTTAATTAATGATGATTATCAAAATAAAGAACATATAGAAGTTAATAACTTTACTGTTCTTGACAGAGGATTTGATTTTTATGCTCCGCAGACATTTTTAGATGAAAATGGAAATAGGATTATAATAGGTTGGATGGGAGTTCCTGATACAGAAGATGATCATAAAAATTTAACTGTTCAATACGGATGGCAGCATTGTTTAACTGTGGCAAGAGAGTTAAATTTTAAAAACGGAAAACTTTATCAAAAACCTCATAAAAGTTTAGAGAAGTTGAGAGAGGAAAAAATATTTGAAAAATCATGTTCTTATGATTCATTATCTGATAATTTAATTTCTAAAGCTACTAATTCTTATGAAGTTTTAATTGATAATATAAAAATCTCTGATAATTTTGAATTATTAATTTCAGAAGGTGTTTCTATTAAATATAAAGATAGTAAATTTGCATTAGAGTTTATAACTGATATAGGAAAGAAAATAGGGGGAGGAAGACATAAAAGAAGTTGCTATTTAGAAAAATTAGAAAATTTAAGAATATTAATTGATACTTCAGCCATAGAGATATTTATAAATGACGGAGAGATTGTATTTTCCACTAGATATTATCCTGATGAATATTCTTTTAAAATTATTGGAAATATGAATTTGATAATATGTAAATTATCTGATTTTAAGGTTAATCATTAATCTTTTTTATTTGTAAATATTTAAAAATAGTTTATAATATCAGAATTACTAATTTTAAGGATATTGAAAATGGCTAAACCAATAACAAAAGAAGGATATGATAAAGCTAAATCTAAACTTGCTGATTTAAAAGCTGAGTTTGAAACTTTGCCTGCTATTATTGCAGAGGCTAGAGAAAAAGGAGACTTAAAAGAAAATGCTGAGTATCATGCTGCTAAAGAAAAGCAGGGTTTATTGAATGCTCAGATATCAAAGTTGGAAAGTGATTTGGCAGGCTGCGAAATAATAGATCCTGCTAATTTGGATAAGGATACTGTAACTTTTGGTAAGAGAGTAAAAGTTAAAGATAAAAGTAGAAATGCTGTTTTTGAATATAGAATAGTGGGTGAATTAGAAGCAGATATGAGTAAGAATGAAATAACTATAGTAACACCTATTGCTAAAGGATTATTAGGTAAAAAAATAGGTGATGTTGTTACTATAAAAGTACCTGCTGGTGATAAAGTTTTAGAGATATTAGAAATTAGTATTTAATTTATAATAATTTTCTTTAAAAAGGAATTCTATTTGATAAAAAATAGAATTCTTTTGTTTTTTATTAAACTTTTTATTATAATAACATTCTAAAGTCATAATTTCACTTGAAGTTTTTAAATAAAGTTATATATTTAAAAATATATTCCAAATTTTAGGAGTTTTATATGTCAAAAATGAAAGTTATGATAGCATCATCCGAGGCTACACCATTTATAAAAACAGGAGGATTAGCCGATGTTGTTGGTGCTTTGCCTATTTATTTAAAAAAGCTTGATGTAGAAGCATGCGTAGTGCTTCCTAAATATAGAGATATTAATTTTCAAGATTGTTATTTAGAGAATGTACTTCCTACTATGGGAGTATGGATGGGTAGCGGAGAAGAATGGTGCTCTGTGTTTAAGACTGTAAAAGATGGAATTGATTTTTATTTCATAGAACATCATAATTTTTTCAGCAGAGAAGGACTTTATCATGATGCTTCATTCAATGATTATCAGGATAATGCTTGGAGATTCGGATTCTTTTCAAGAGCAGCTTTACAATTATGTAAAGATTTGCAGTTAGATGTAGATGTTGTTCATGCTAATGATTGGCAGACTGCTGCTATTCCTGCATATATTAAAACTTGGCACTGGAATGATCAAATAGGTCATGCTGCTAGTATGCTTACTATACATAATGCAAATTATCAAGGTATATATAATGCTACTACCACTTATGATTATTTAGGCTTAGGCTGGAATAATTTCAGTCCTGATACTTTTGAAGATCATGGCAATATAAATTTCCTTAAAGGAGGAATATTCTTTTCTGATGTAGTTACTACTGTAAGCCCTACTTATGCTAGAGAAATTGCTTCTCCTTACGGCGGACATGGTATGGCTCCTTATTTGCAAAATAAAACTACTAGCTTCTTTGGAATACTTAATGGTATAGATGAAGAAGTTTGGTCTCCTGAAAAAGATAAATTTATACCTAAAAATTATTCTGCAGATAAAATGGAAGGCAAAAAAATATGTAAAAAAGAACTTCAAAAAAGATTCTTACTTGAAGAGGATGATGATGTTGTTTTAATAGGAGCAATAGGAAGATTTGTTGATCAGAAAGGATATCATTTTATAGCTTCTATAATAGATTCTTTAGTTAATAATATGAAAATTCAGTTCTGTATACTTGGTACAGGTGATAAAAGTCTTGAAGGTTTCTTTGGAGATATACCTAAGAGATATCCTGGAAGAGTAGGTTCTTATATAGGATATAGTAATGAACTATCACATTTGATAGAAGCAGGCTGTGATTTGTTTGTAATGCCTTCATTATTTGAGCCTTGCGGACTTAATCAGATGTATTCTTTAAGATATGGTACTTTACCTATAGTTCATGCTACAGGAGGACTTGAAGATACTGTTGAAAATTATAATGAACAGACAGGAGAGGGAACAGGATTTAAATTCTATGATTCTACTCCTTCAGCATTATATAATACTATTGGCTGGGCTGTAAGTGTTTATTATGATCATAGAGATAGATTTACTGCTATGCAGAAAAGGGCTATGAAAATAGATAACTCTTGGGAGAAAAGTGCTAAAGAATATGTTAAGGCTTATGAACTTGCTATTTTGAATAAAAATAATTATGATAAAAATTGCGGTTTATAATCATTTACTTAAAATAAATATTGGAGATGTTGTATAATGGGAAAAACTAATAATATATTATATGTTATGTCGGGGCAGAATTTTCAAGATGAAGAATATTTTGAGAGTAAAAAAATTTTTGAAGCTGCCGGCTATAAAACAGAAGTATCATCTACATTTATAGGTACAGCTCAAGGAAAATTAGGCGGTATGACAAATATTGATTTATTATTCAGTGAGGTTGATGCTGTTGAATTTGACGCTGTTGTATTTGTAGGCGGTATAGGATGCATAACTTTATGGGACGATTGGCGTACTCAAGGACTTGCTAAATTATTTTTGGATAATCAGAAAATAGTAGCAGGTATAGGAAGCGGTATTGTAATTATGGCTAATGCTAAAATATTAGAAGGCATTAATGTTACTTGTTTGCCTGCTGATGAATCGCATGTAAGACATGGTAATGCTAATGTTTTGAAAGATAATGTTGTTGTTTCAGGAAACATTATAACATCCAATGGTCCTGCTTCTTCAAAAGAATTTGCCAATGCTATTTTAGGAGTATTGAGTAATATATCTTAATTAATTTTTATAAATAAAAGGCCTATAATTTATTAGGTCTTTTATTTATTAAAAAACAGCCTGAATATAATAAATAATAATTTTATTATTATTGTTTAATTCTTAGCAGATTTCAAATTTATAAAATAAAAGATGGTACTAACAAATGATAAAAGCAGTATTTTTTGATATAGATGGTACTTTGGTTAGTTTCAATACACATAAAATTTCAGATTCTTCCAAAGAAGCTATTAAAATTTTAAGAGATAAAGGTATAAAAGTTTTTATAGCAAGCGGAAGGGCTTTATATCAAATAGATAATTTAGACGGATTAGAATTTGACGGATATATAACAATAAATGGCGGAAGCTGTTTCATAAATGATAATGGAAGCTATAAAGAAATATATAGAGTTGCTTTAGATAAAAATGATTTATTTTCTTTAATTGATTATCTTAATAAAGATAAATTCCCTTGCACAGTAGTAACAAGTGATAATGTATTTATTAATTATACAGATGATATAATTGTTCATCTTTATACTATGGCTAATGTCAAAATTCCTCGGGCTATAGATTTTAATGATTATGTTATAAATAATTATGATAAGATTCTTCAGCTTAATATTTTTGTAGATGAAAATAAAGAAAAATATTTAATGGATAATGTATTAAAAAATTCTAAGTCTAGCAGATGGCATTTTTCTTTTGCTGATGTAAATTCAAAATATAGCGGTAAAGAAGTAGGTATAGATAAGATAATAGAATATTACGGCATAGATTTATCAGAAACCATGGCTTTCGGTGACGGAGGAAATGATATGGGCATGATTGAACATGCCGCCATTGGTGTAGCTATGGGAAATGCTAATGAAAGTGTGAAAAAGATAGCAAATTATATAACAGATGATGTAGATAATGACGGAGTATATAAGGCTTTAAAACATTTTAATATATTGGATTAAATATATTGATGTAAGGATTTTTTATGATAAAAGCGGTATTTTTTGATATAGATGGTACTTTAGTTAGTTTTAATACACATAAAGTTTCAGATTCTTCTAGAGAAGCTATAAGACTTTTGAAAGAAAAAGGAATAAAAGTTTTTATAGCTACAGGAAGAATAAAAAAGCATATAAATAATTTAGGAGATTTAAAGTTTGACGGATATATAACAGCAAATGGTTTTGATTGTTATATAGGTGATAAGTCCATTTACAGACATGGTATAGCTAAAGAGGAAGTGTATTCATTGATGGATTATTTGAAGAACAAAGAGCAATTTCCATGTTCAGTTATGATGAATAGCGGTATATATATTAATTATGTTACAGATAAAGTTAAAAAAGTTTCTGAGTCTATAAATCTTCCTATTCCTGCAATTGATAATTATTATGATTTTTTAGAAGAGAATATAAATGATATTTTGCAGATAAATTTATTTGTAGATGCTGAAAAAGAAAAAGAATTAATGAGTAAGATATTTAAAAATTGTGAATCAAGCAGATGGCATCCGGATTTTACAGATGTTAATACAAAGGGCGGCGGTAAACATATAGGCATAGATAAAATAATAGAATATTATGGAATAGACTTATCAGAGACAATGGCTTTCGGAGACGGCGGAAATGATATTACTATGATAGAGCATGCTGCTATTGGTGTGGCTATGGGAAATGCTAATAAAGAGGTAAAAGATATAGCTGATTATATTACAGACGATATAGATGATGATGGCGTTTATAATGCTTTAAAACATTTTAATGTATTGTAATATATCATTATAATTCTTGAAAAGTCAATTTTTTTTTACTATACTTATAACATATGAATTATTTAGTATAATAAAAATTATTGGAGTTTTTTTATGAGAGCATTTAATACTGTTGCCTTGATACTTGGTGGAGGTAGAGGAACAAGACTTTATCCTTTAGTAAAAGCACGCTCTAAGCCTGCAGTATCTTTGGGCGGTCAATACAGAATGATAGATATACCTGTATCTAACTGTATAAATAGCGGATTTAGAAATATATATGTTATAACACAATTTAATAGTGCATCTTTGAATAATCATATATACAACGCATACAGATTCGATAACTTCTCAGGTGGACATGTAAGTATACTTGCTGCAGAACAGACAGATACTAATATAGATTGGTATCAGGGAACAGCTGATGCAGTTAGAAAAAATCTTCCGCATTTTGATAATGAATTTGTTAATAATGTAGTTATACTTTCAGGCGATCAGGTTTATCGTATGAATTATAATGTAATGCTTCAGCATATGCTTGAAACAGGTGCTGATATAGTAGTTGGTACAGTTCCTGTTGTAAGAGAAGATGCTAAAGGTTTCGGCGTTATGCTTGTAAACAAAAGAGGCCAGATTACTAACTTCATGGAAAAACCTAAAGAAGCTGAAGAGCTTGATTCATTAAAATTAAGCGAAGATCAAAAGAAAATGTTTAACATAGAAGATCCTAATAAAGAATATTTAGCTTCTATGGGTATTTATGTGTTTAGAAGAAATGTACTTAAAGAAATTTTAGAAGATGTATCTATGATGGATTTCGGTAAAGATATTATTCCTGAAGCTATCAAGAAGTATAAAGTATTCAGCTATGCTTTCCAAGGTTATTGGGAAGATGTAGGAACTATTAAGGCTTATTTTGAAGCTAATATATCTTTTGGAAGTAAAAATCCTCCTTTCGATTTCTATGATGAAAATGCTCCTATATATACTCATGTTCGCTACTTGTCTCCTTCTAAAGTTGAAAAGGCTAGTGTAACATCTAGTATTATAGCAGATGGATGTAGAATAGAAAATGCTACTATAAAAGAATGCGTTATCGGTGTTCGTTCAGTAGTTCAAAGCGGTTCTACATTAGAAAGAGTAGTTATGATGGGTAGTGACTATTACGAAGATAGTGATGATATAGAAAGATTAAATGTTAAGCATATACCTAAAATTGGTATTGGTAAAAAATGTACTCTTAAAAATGTAATTATAGATAAGAATGTAAGAATAGGTAATGATGTTGTTATTACAAATAAAAAGAAAATACAGCATCAGGATAGTGAATTCTATTGTATTAGAGATGGTATTGTAATAATTCCTAAAAATACAATAGTAAAAAGCGGTACAATTATCTAATATTTGTTAGTTTAAGTTTGTTTGTTGTGGGTAGGAGTAATCTTCTACCCATATTTATATTAAAAATAAAAATGTAAAAAATAGTAAAAATATTGTAAATAAACTTGACAAATAATATAAAAATGCTATACTTATAATTGTAAAGATAATTTACATATATCAATATTTAAGGAGAGTAAATCATGAAAAAATTATCTATCTTTTTAGCATCATTATTTATTTTATCAGCTTCTAGTCTTTTTGCAGATATGGTAGTTCCGCCTTCAGCATTACCTCAGCAAGCTACAGCTTTTATAAATAGAGTTTTCCCTGGTGTTCAGATTTGGAAAGTTGAAAGAGACGGAAGAAAATTTGATGTAAATTTGTCTAATGGTGTATCCATAGATTTTTTAGCTAATGGAGATTGGCAAAATATAGACAGCGAATATGCTCCTATACCTGATGCTGCTTTTCCTACTGCTGTTGTACAAGCTATAAAAAATGCATATCCTCAGGCTGCTATAATTGATGCAGAAAAAGAGTGGGGAAACTACAAATTAAAATTAAATAATATGATGGAAGTTATGGTTTCAGGAAATGGACAAATAATGGGACAGCAATTTGATGATTAATCAATAATGAAACAAAAATAAAAGCGGGAGAATTAATAATAATTCTTCCGCTTTTTTATTAATTATTTATTTAAAGTATTTATTAAGTTTTCAACATCTTCTCTTGTAATAATACCTCCGCTCATAGTATGAAGAGAACGAAGAGGTGTTTCAAGCATCATACTTTCAAACATTTTTTTAGTATCTGTTTTATCATCTTTAAACATATCATCAAGTCCTGATAAAAGTTTATTATAAAATTCTTTTGCTATATTCTCATCAAGCAAATCTGCCAAATTATTATTAAGATGATAAGGTTTAGATGCTTTTATATTTATAGGTTTTAATTTTCTTCCTAAAAGCTGCTGAAATTCATTGTCTGAAATATTTATATCTTTAAAGTTGAAATAATTATCAATTCTTTTTTGATAATAATTTATAGAGTTTATTTCCATATTTTTACTTAATAATAAATTTCTTGATGAATTACCTATATATATTGTATATACACCACTTTCTATCTCATATTGTTTTGTATCAGCATTATAGAAAGAGAAACTTCTTTTATTTAATTTTAGTATAACAGTTTTAGTTTCTCCGGGTTCCAAAAATACTTTTATAAAAGACTTTAATTCTTTTTTTGGTTTAAATACATTGTTTTCAGGAGCAGATATATAAACTTGAGCAACCTCACATCCGAATACATCTCCTGTGTTTTTTATATCGAAAACTACATGTATATTATCAAGTCCTGCAATAGTGTTGGCATCTGAAACAATTAAATTAGAGAATTCAAATGTTGTATATGATAAACCGAATCCGAATGGGAATAAAACTTTTTTTTCTGCTTTATCATAATATCTATATCCTACAAATATTGATTCTCTGTATTCAACAGCCTTATTGCCTCCTGGAAAATATTTATAGCTTGGATTATCTTCCAAACTTAATGGGAAACTTTCAGCTAATTTTCCGCTTGGGTTAACTATACCAAATATTATATTGAAAGCGGCACTTACAGCTGCTTCTCCTGCTAAGTATAAATTAATAACACCTTTTACTTTATCGATCCAAGGCATTAAAACAGGTGCACCAATAGAAAGTACAACGACTACATTTTTATTTACTTTTGAAATTTCTTCTATTAAATGATTATGATTTTCAGGCAAGTTTAGATGTTTTCTGTCGAATCCTTCAGATTCATAAGAGTTTATAAGTCCTGCAAATATTATTACAATATCTTTGTCTTTTGAAATATTTACTGCTTCTTCTATTAATGCATTATCTATATCAGCTGAATTTGAATCATATCCTTTAGCATAATTGAATTCTATATTGTTTTCTTTGAAATATTCTTCTGCAGTATCTATTTTGTATGCATTTATAAGAGAGCTTCCATTACCTTGATATCTAGGCTTTTGAGCGAATTCTCCTATCACAGCAATTTTACTTTCTTTTTTTGCCGGAAGTATTTTGTCTTCGTTTTTTAATAATACTATAGAGTTTTCAGCGATTTTTCTTGCTATATTATGATGTTCTTCTTTATCGTAATCGAAATTATCATAAATATTATCCATAGAATATAGAGAGAAATATAAAAGTCTTTCTACGGCTTTATCTAATATTTTTTCATCTATAATAGTTTCTTTAACGGCATTATAAACTTTTCTATCATCTTCTCCATTAGTTGAAGGCATTTGTAAATCAAGTCCAGCCTTTAAAGCTTCAACTCTGTCATTAACAGCACCCCAATCTGAAATTACAATACCATCAAATCCCCATTCATCTCTAAGTATATCTGTAAGCAAGTATTTATTTTCCGATGCGAATGTTCCATTAACACTATTATAAGCACACATAACAGTAGAAGGTTTAGCCTCTTTTACAGCTATTTCAAATGCATATAAATATATTTCTCTCAAAGCTCTTTCATCAACAACGCTGTCTATTATGAGTCTTAAAGTTTCCTGATTATTTGCAGCAAAATGTTTGAGGCTTGACTGTATTCCATTATCTTCTAATCCGTTTATCCAACCGCTGGCCATTTTTCCGGCAAGATAAGGATCTTCAGAAAAATATTCAAAATTTCTTCCGCATAAAGGAGAACGTTTTATATTTACTCCAGGTCCTAATACTACAGCAACTTTATTAGCCTTTGCTTCTTTTGATATTGCTTCAC
This sequence comes from Brachyspira hyodysenteriae ATCC 27164, assembly GCF_001676785.2. Lineage (NCBI taxonomy): Bacteria > Pseudomonadati > Spirochaetota > Spirochaetia > Brachyspirales > Brachyspiraceae > Brachyspira > Brachyspira hyodysenteriae. The sequence goes on from NZ_CP015910.2 coordinate 1,030,266, forward strand.
CCATTTCATACATTATATTAGGATCAAATGAGCAGGCAGAGCAGCAGGCGGTAGGAAAGCAGGTTGATGAAACTGACTTTTGCAAACTTAATTCATCCGATTCAGTGCTTTGTTTTCTCACTCCATGAGGGCCGTCTGTTAAGTATACAGAGTCTATTTTCAATCTGTCTATTGCTTTTGTTGACCAGAAATCTTTACCGCTTAAAAGAGATACTTTTTCTTCCAAAGTCATTTCTTTTATTAATTCTTTTATTTTTTGCGAGTATTTATTATCATTCATAATTCAATACCTCAAAATTTGATTATTATATTTATATGATAGTATAAATATTTTAGTAAATCAATATAAATTATATATATTCTTATGAAGAAGATTAACTATTTTTTTATATTCGTAACTAGTAAGTTCATTAGATGACATTAATCTAAAATCTATAAATGTAACTTCTCCGTTATCAAGAAAATAAGGATATGGGTATGTATCATTATATAAATAGAAGCCTAAAGATCTATACCAATTTACTCTTCTATATGCTAAATCATTAGTATCTTCAGGCACAACTTCTAATATTATATTATCATGTATTTTCATTAATTTTTTTAATGCAGCAGAACCGTATCCCATGCATCTATATTTTCTTTCTATGGCGAAATATTCTATATATGCAAATTCTTCAAGAAGCCAAGACAAGCAAACGCCTATATGGATATTATCTTTTTTAATGTCGTAAAGATTTTTTTTGATTTTGTTATTATTATTTAAAGACTCTTTTAAACTCCAATTTTCACGGATATTAAAAGAGTCTTTTATAATTTCTTCATTATAATTTGAAGAATCAATACTTTCTATTAATTCTATTTCCATTTATCTATTTCATCTAATCTAGGCTTGTATACTTTATTATATATTATTTTTGTGATATTGTCATGCTCTTCTTTATCCTGTATCTTTCTGCTTGTCATTATTTTCATTTTCATAGTTGATATTTCCTGATTTTCATTTATACAAGGCATATCATATTCATGATCTGCGAGTATTAGCCCGAATCTTTTATACCATTCAATGCGTTTTTGTGCAATTTCATTTAAATCATAAGGCTCTACTTCTATAACTATTAATTTATTGCTTAATATTTCTAGTATTTTAGTAAGCACTTCAGAACCATATTTTTTTCCTCTTAAATTTTTATCTATAGCCAAATATTCACCGTAATTAAAATCATCTAAATCCCAAAGCATAGTTAAGCCTATAGGAACATCATCATCTAATATAGCATAAAATTTATAATTATGATTATCTTTGTTTTCCAAAGTCATATCGAAATTCCATCTCTCTTCAGGCGGAAAGGCATCATCATATAATTGCTTATAAAAATCTTTGTTCTGTAAATTTTCTTTCATTTCAATTAATTTAATCATAATAAAAACTCCAATATTAGATTTAGTCCGATTATATACTATTTTTATAATTAAGTAAATACAGTATTTTTGATATTTGATTTATTTTTCATTATTTGTGAATATATGATGCAGGCTATAATTTTGTATAATCATTGACTTTAAGTATTAATATTGTATCATATAAACATAATTTTTATATTTTTAAAGGATATAATATGATTTTTGATTATAAAGGCATTACTAATAAAAATAAAGATTTAATATTCGTTGCTGGTCCTTGTGTTATAGAAAGCGAAGAAATGACAATGACTATAGCAAAAAAATTAAAAGAAATAAAAGATAAATTAAATATACAATTAGTTTTCAAAGGAAGTTTTGATAAGGCAAACAGAACATCTCTTTCATCTTTCAGAGGACTTGGAATGAAAGAAGGACTTCAAATACTTCAGAATGTTGGTAAAGAATTTAATTTTCTTACTTTAACAGATATACATGTACCTACAGATGCAGAGGAAGCTGCTAAATATGTTGACTTCTTACAGATACCAGCTTTTTTATGCAGACAAACTGATATGCTTAGAGCAGCATGCGAAACAGGAAAAGCAGTTAATGTTAAGAAAGGACAATTCATAAGCGGTTATGATTGTAAATATATAGCTGATAAATGTACTGATGCTATCAATGAAAACAGACTCTTTTTATGCGAAAGAGGTACTATGTTCGGATATGGTAATTTAGTTGTAGATATGAAGAATTTGGAGATAATGAAAAATTATGCACCTGTTATGTATGATGCTACTCATTCGCTTCAAATGCCTTCTGCTAATAATGGACAATCTGGGGGAGCTAGAGAGTTTATACCTGCTATATTGAAATCGGCTGTTGCTTTGGGAATAGACGCCGTATTTATGGAGGTGCATCCTAATCCTGATAAAAGCCCTTCAGATTCAGGCACTATATTTGATTTGAATAAGGTTGAGGAATTATGGACTCAGGTTATAAAGATCAATGATTTAGTTAAGAGTTTGTAATTAATGTATACAATTTATTGTTAACTTTACTAAATATAATATGTTCTGCTTAAATTAAATACGTTTTGCCAGATTTGGTATATACTGAAAATTTTTAAGTTTGTCATTTTTTTATTCAACTTTTTCCCGCCTCAAAAAGTTGCAAAAAGTGCAAGTATAAAATTAGTACTAAATCATGCTAAAATTATCTTAAATATAAGGTAATTCATAAAATAAAAGCCAAAATGTAGCCTTTTGGCTTCTCGCCTGCAGCGAGGCGGGCTTCGCCTGTGGCAATACCACAGGCACTTCCTTCGGTCGCAAAAGAAGTGGGGTTACCCTACGGGTACGCTTCGCGGGGGGGCAAAGCCCCAATATCACAATATAAATATTAATTTTATTTTTGACAAAATATAATAGTTTATATATAAATTAATAGAGTCATATTTAATAATTTTATTAAATTTGAAAAATATATTTTTATAAAAATAGGAGAAAATTAATTAAAAATATGAAAAATATAGTTATTGTACTTGCTTCAAGATTAGGTTCTACAAGGCTTCCTCAAAAAGCATTAAAACCTATGGCTAATTGTAACAGTATGCTTGAACTTATTATTAAAAGATTAAGAAGTTCTAAAAGGTCTAATGATGTAGTGGTTGCTACTGAAGAAAAATCTTATGAAGCGTTTAAAAATATATTTGATGAATTGAAATGCAGTTATTTTGTTGGAAGTGAAGAAGATGTGCTTAACAGATATAGAAAAGCTGCTGAAGAGTTTAATGCTGATATAGTTGTGCGTGCTACAGGAGATAATCCTTTGGTGAGTGTTAAGGCTTTGGATATGATTATAGATTATCATATAGAAAAAAATGCTGATCTTAGTCATTATGATTTACTTCCTTACGGCAGCGGTGTAGAAGTGATAAATTATGAGGCTTTAAAAATTGCTGATGATAATTCTAAAGACAGTTTTGAGCATGAGCATATTACGCAGTATCATTATAGAAACCCAGATAAATTCAAAATAGAAAATCCTAAAGTAAATGAAGAGTTTGCTATGCCTGAACTTAGAACTACTGTTGATACTATTGAAGATTATAATAATGTATGCAAGATTTTTGAAAAATATAATAATGATATATATGTTGATGTTGATACCATAATAAGTGATATAAGAAATGGAAGATAATAAAAGTTATTATGTTTATATAATACTATGTGAAACTGATTCATACTATACAGGCATTACTAATGATCTTATAAATAGATTTAATAAACATGCAAAGGGCAGGGGGGCTAATTATACAAAGTTTCGTAAGCCTTTAAGATATTTATCTGCTTGGAAGGTTGAAAATGTTAATATTGCTTTGAGTGTAGAGCATTATATAAAAAGCGTAGATAAAAAAATTAAAACTATGTTCATAGAAAACAAAAGACTTCTTAAAAGTTATTATATAAAAGAAATGAAAAATAAAAAGAAAGATTTTAATATCAATATAAGTATCAAAAGTTTAAGCAAAAAAGATATAGAATATATAAATAATTCAGTTTATAACAATACTATTTGACAATAATATTGTTATACTATATCATAAAATAAAAATTATACTATATAAGGAATTATTATGTCTTCTTTAAATACTCAAATAAGAAAAGATATAGTAAGTATGGTTTATAATGCCAATTCAGGACATATAGGCGGTTCTTTATCATTGGTAGAGATAATGCATACTTTATATTTTAAGATTATGAATATTGATCCTAAAAATCCAAAAATGGACGGCAGGGATATATTTATTATGTCTAAAGGACATGCTTCTGCAGTACTTTATTCTACATTAGCACATAGAGGATTTTTCCCAACAGATGAGCTTTTAACTTATAGAAAATTAGGCTCAAGACTTCAAGGACACCCTTCCAAAAAGAATTTAGAATGTATTGAGGCATCTACAGGTTCTTTGGGACAAGGAGTTTGTATAGCTTTAGGTGCCGCTTTAGGATACAAATTAGATAAAAAAGATGCTAAAGTTTTTGTTATAGCAGGAGACGGAGAGGCTCAAGAAGGTACTTTCTGGGAATCTGCTATGGCTGCTGCAAATTACAAGCTTGATAATTATACTCTTATTATAGACCATAATGGATTGCAAATAGATGGTAAAAATGATGAAGTTATGAGTTTAGGTGATTTAGAAGCTAAGATGAAAGCATTCGGTTTTGAAACTTATGTTGTTGATGGACATAATGAAAAGGAACTTGAAGAAGTATTTGGTAAAAAAGTATCTGGAAAGCCTAAATGCGTAATTGCTAAAACAGTTAAAGGTAAGGGAGTATCATTTATGGAAAATAATGTAGGCTGGCATGGAAAAGCTCCTAATAAAGAAGAATATGAAAAGGCTATGGAAGAGTTGAATAAACTTGATTAATGAAAATTTTTATTAAGTATAAATATTAAGGAATAATTATTATGGAAAAAAAGGCAATAAGAAATGCTTATGGTGAGGCTTTGAAACGCCTTGGAGAAATAAATAAAAATGTTGTAGTTTTAGATGCTGATTTATCCGGCTCTACTATGACAAAACTTTTTAAATCTGCTTTCCCTGATAGGTTTTTCAATATGGGAATAGCTGAACAGAATATGATGGGAGCAGCTGCTGGACTTGCTATTGAAGGTAAAATACCTTTTGCTTCTACTTTTGCTATGTTCGGAGCAGGAAGAGCTTTTGAAATTATTAGAAACTCTATTTGCTATCCTAAATTAAATGTTAAAGTGGCAGTTACTCATGCTGGTATATCAGTTGGTGAAGATGGTGCTAGCCATCAAAGTATTGAAGATATATCTTTAATGCGTTCTATACCAAATATGACTGTAATAGTTCCTTGCGATGCTTTTGAGGCTGAAAAAGCTGTATTTGCTGCTGCTGAATATGACGGACCATGCTATTTAAGAATGGCAAGACCCGCTACTAATATAATAACAACACAGGATACACCTTTCAAAATAGGAAAAGCTAATGTACTTAGAGAAGGTAAAGATGTATGTATATTTGCCTGCGGAATAGTGGTATCAGAGGCTTTAGATGCTGCTCAGATGGCTGAAAAAGACGGAATATCTGTAACAGTTGTAGATGTTCATACTATAAAGCCAATAGATAGAGAAATTGTTGTTGAGATGGCTAAAAAGCATAAAAAACTTATTAGTGTTGAAGAGCATTCTATAATTGGAGGACTTGGTTCTGCTATATCTGAAGTTTTAACTGATGAATATCCTGCTAAACTTATAAGAGTTGGTATAAAAGATACTTTCGGAGAATCAGGAACAGTTGAAGATCTTATTAATAAATATGGGCTTAATGCAAAGTCCATTTATGATATTATTAAATAATTAATAAATTTTAATTATAATATAAAAGGAGAGTATTTTGTTACTCTCCTTTTTATATATGAAATATTTTTATAATATCATTTTAAATTGAATTTAAACATTTCTTTCAATTTATTTCTGCATCCGCCGCACTCTGTTCCAGCTTTAGTATATTTTACAAGTTCTTTTAAAGTTTTTATGCCATGTTCTTTTTCTAAATATTTTATTTCTTCAATAGAAAGTTCTTTGCATTTGCATATAAAATTATTATCTATCAATTTAGATATCTCCGATTTATTATTTTTTTATACTTAATATCTTTCCTGTTTTTTTATATTCTTCTAATAAGTCTTTAATATCCCCTCTGCAGCTCCAACAGGTAATTCCTGCTTTTGTATGATGCATAACTTCTTCAAGTGTTGTATAATTATTTGCTTGAATAGCATCAATAACTTCTTTGTATTTTATATTTTTGCAGAAACATATAGTGCTATTTAAATTCTTTTCAAACATAAATTTTCTCCCAAATTAATAATTGATTTATTTTAACAATATTAATAAATAAAATCAATACATCTTTATCAGTATAATTTCATATTTTAAAGAATTTACCGAAAGCAAACCATAATTGTAATGTTATTATACCATATAATATTAAAGCTAATCCAAGTACAACACTAACATAAACAGCACCAAGTATAGGATTGAAAGTTAAAATTATTCCTGCAATCAAAGTAAGTATTCCGCTGAGCATAGAAAGTCCCCATTGATTATATCCAAACTTTTTAAGTTCAATAGAAGAAGATATGGCAACAACGCCTCTTACTATTACAAAGAAAGCAGCCATATAAGGTACAAATGCACCGCTTATTTGCAAATTAGAAATAATTATAATACCGCATATTGTTGATATTATACCATCTAATAGAATTAAAGTAGAACCTGATTTATCTATTAAACTAAAGTAATAGAATATAGCACTTATTCCAGAGAATATTGTTAAAAATCCTATTATATAAGCTAACATTAAAACAGTTTCTATTGGATTAAATAATGTAGCTATACCTGATATTATTAATAGAATGCCGAAAATGAGCCATAAAACTCTTCCTAATTTTCCCATATAAAACTCCTTTAATCATAAATATTAATTATATATGATAATAAAATGTATAAAAAAATCAATATAAAAATCTATAGAATTTTTAAATTAATTTTTTATAGAAATTATTTTAATGTTAATTGTTCCGATAATATTTACAAATGGATAATAATGAAGAATTAGAAATAGTGCATACACCCGTTATGCTTAAAGAGGTTCTAAGCTTTATACCTGAGAATGCTAAAATCGCAGTTGATGCCACATTAGGTGAGGGCGGACATACTAAGGCAATGCTTGATTTGAACCTTGAAGTACATAGTTTTGAAAGAGATTCAGCTATACTTGAAATAGCTAAAAAAAGATTGAAAAACTATGACAAGTTCCATTACTATAATAATACTTATGATAAGATGATTGAAGAACTTGATGATAGTATAATTGGAAATGTTGATTTTATGCTTTATGATTTAGGTGTATCTTTATTTCATTTTAAAAAAGCTGAAAGAGGTTTTTCTTTTAAAGATAATGTAAGACTTGATATGAGGCTTGGACTCAATGAGAAAAGTGCTTATGATGTTATAAATGGGTATAGTGAAGAGGAATTGGAGAGAGTATTAAGAGATTACGGAGAAATTAGCAATGCCAGAAAAATGGCAAATGTTATAGTAAAAGAGAGAAACAGAAGAAAAATAGAAACATCAAGAGAATTAGAAAATATTATATTTCATAATACCGATAAATCTCAAAGATATGGAAAAATTCATCCAGCAACTTTAGTTTTTCAGGCTATAAGAATAGAAGTTAATGATGAGCTTAATATACTTGAAAAATCAATATCAAATATACCTTCTATATTAAAACAAAATGGGGTAGTTATTTTTATGAGTTATCATTCTTTGGAAGATAGGATAATAAAGAGATTTTTCAAAGAAAATGAAAAAACTAAGAATAAAGATGGTATATTTAAACTTCTAAATAATAAAGTTAAACTTCCGACAAATGAAGAAATAAAATCTAATCCTGCTAGCAGAAGTGCTAAGATGAGAATAGCTCAAAAGGTATAATTTTGGAGATAAATATGCATGATAATAAGCAAAATATAGATAAAAAAGAAAAGAAAACTTACTCTATAGGTTCACTTTTTATAGCTATGATATTATTTGTAATAGTGATAAGTATTTTTACATTTGCAAGGAATGTTAAAGCTAATGAAATACTTATGGAATTATCAAAATTAGATAATGAAATAGAGCGTTTAGAAAAAGAAGTAAAAGTTCTTAGTGCTGAGGAAGCAGAATATTCATCTCCTAATAGATTTATAGAAACAGCTATAATAAATGGATTTACTTCTGTAAGCGGCGATAATAATGATATATTTTATTTAAAAATAGAAGATCAAAATAATAACAATGATCAATAACTATTTGCAGAATCAGTTTTCTTCTTTTCTATTTGTGCTATTAATGCTTTATCTAATTCTTTAGCACTATTATATCCCATCTGCTTCAATCTGTAATTTTTAGCAGCGGTTTCTATAAGTATGCATACATTTCTTCCGGAACGAACAGGAATTTTTTGATAAGGCACTTCAGTATTTAATATACTATAAGTTTTATCAAATAAGCCCATTCTGTCATATTGTTCATCATCTTTCCAGTGTTCAAGTTCTATTATTAAATCAAGCCTTTTTTTATCTCTAATAGCACTCATACCTGAAAGTCTGCTTATATCAACAACTCCTATTCCCCGTACTTCCATATTATGCTTTATATATTCATTTTTTCTTCCGATTATTCTGCCGTCTTTTAATTTTTTAAATTCAACTATGTCATCAGATATAAGTCTATGCCCTTTTGATATTAACTCTAGAGTAGCTTCACTCTTTCCAACACCGCTTTTACCTAAAATTAAAACTCCTACACCGAAAACTTCTACTAGTCCGCCATGTATAGTGAAAGATTCAACAAATTCTTCTTCTATTAATCCTTCTATACCTCTAATCATATCAGATGTTTTTAATTCGCTTATTATTACGCATATATTATTTTTTTTAGCAATTTCTATAAACGATTCAGGAGGATTTATATTGTAAGTGAATATGCATATTGGTATTTTATAACTAAGCATTTCTTCAAATACATCTATTTTATTTTCTTCATTTAAAGTGATGATATAATTAGCTTCTCCCTTTCCTAGTATTTGTATTCTTTGATATGCAAAATCCTTAAAATATTTAAACAATGCCATACCAGGCCTGTTTATATCATAGCCTATTATTTCATTTTCCATTCCTATGAGACCTGTTAAACGTCTTATTTTTAGGGTATTATTTTTCGCTTCATTAAGTTCTAAGAATTTAGATACGGTTATTTTAGGCATTATATTTTCATTTCCTCTTTAGCAATGAGTTCCATAATCTCTTCAGGTTTTTCAACATTTATCAGTTTTTCTAAGAAATGAAGATTGTCTCTTAATATTTTAGCTATTGCTGTAAGTACTTTTAAATTCTCGCTTGCTGAAGTTTTTGGAGCTAGAAGCATAAAAACGGCAAATACTTTTTTCTTATCAACAGATTTGTAATTAATTCCGTTTTTAATGGTTGCCACGCTAAGTACAATATTTTTTACAGCATCGGTTTTAGCATGAGGTATTGCAATACCATTGCCTACACCTGTACTCATTAATTGCTCTCTAGCCATTATAGCATGTTCAGCATCATTTTTATTGAGTAGTAATTTACATTCATCTAATCGCTCAACCATTTTAGAGAGAAGACGCTCTTTCTCTGTTTCCTGAACATCTATCATTATAGAATCTTTATTTATGTAATCTATCAAACTCATTATTACCCTCCAAAATGGTTAATTATAAATATATAAATTAAATATCAAACATTCTTATTAGAACAAATGAATTATCAGATTCTTTATACAAAGCTTCTGCTTGTTCTGTTATGCTGCTGATATAAACTACAAATTTTTTATCAGTGTTTTCTGTAAGATAATTTACAGCTTCACTTACATTGTATTCTTTTATTAAATAATTTTCACTTTTACTAGCATCTATATTGTTGTCGGGAGTTACGCTCACCTCATCAATATTCCAGTATTCTTCATTATTGTTATATACTTCAAATACTTTGTTATCATTACCTTTAAATAAGAATACAGGAAATTTTCCTATTTTTATACTGAATAAATCTGCTCCCTGTTTAATAGGTAAATAAGCCATATAAGGTTTTTTATCGCTATTAAAGTGTAATACAGCATCAAGCTCATCTAAAGGTTTTTCATATATTCCAACAGAGTTAATAGAATAAGCATTATCCTCCTCCTCTGCTTGTACAGATTTATCTACAACAGCTCTTTGACTTCTATCTATATTTCTTTCTTTTGATTTTCTTATTTCTCTTTCTATCTTTTGAAACATAGTATCTATTGCTACATATAGATCTTTTTCTTTTTCTTTATCATGAAATACTTTTTTACCGAAAGCTATAGTTCCTTGTACAGTATATTCACCATGCATATAGTCGCAAATAATATTGGCGTCTATTATTCTGTCAGCATGTATTTTGATATTTTGCATCTTATTTGCTATATGTTCTCTAACATTTTTAGTGATTCTAACGTTCTTTCCAATGATATTTTGATGCATAAAATCTCCTTTTGTTTTATCTGTTTCTTGATGAAAAAATATTCATACTTTTTCTGTATTTAGCTACGGTTCTTCTTGATATATCTATACCTTCGCTTTTTAGTATAAGTCTGATCTTTTCATCGCTTAATTTTGCCGGAGAGTTTTCTATAATTCTTTTTATAATTTCTTTAACGCCTCTAGAACCAAGCCCGCCATTAACAGCTCTAGAGAAAAAGTATTTTATAGAAAATGTACCCCAAACAGTGTTAAGATACTTACCATTAGCTATTCTGCTTATAGTGGATTCGCTTAAATTCACCTCCAAAGACATATCTTTTAAAGTTAATGGCTTCATAAACTCTTTTCCGTACTCAAAGAAATTTATCTGAAATTTAAGCAAAGCTTCGCCTATTTTTAATAAAGTTTTTTTTCTGTCATTAGATGCATTTATAAGGCTTTCAGCTTCTTTCTTTTTTTCTTTTAAAAAGTTTATGCTATCTTTACTTTCCTCTCTATCTAATAGTTTAATATATTTTTTGCTAATTTTCAAGTGGGGGATAAAAGTTTCATCTGTTTTTACAAACCAATTATCATTTTCCTTAAAAATAAATAATTCAGGAACTATATATTTTACAGAGGATGTATCATATTCTCTTGCTGGATAGGGTTCTAATGTTTGTATTAATTTTAAAGCTTTTAATACTGTATTAACTTCTATGTTTAAATTTAAAGCTATTTTATCATAATTCTTTTTTGATAATTCATCTAAATAATTTTCTACAATATTTATTGCTGTATCATATATTTTTTTTTCATCTGCTTCTTTTTTTTTCATCTTTAATTGTATAGAGAGGCATTCATTAATATTTTTTGCTCCAACTCCGTAAGGATCAAATGTTTTTATTATAGAAATTATTTTTTCTATTTGCTTTATATCAGCATTCAATATATTTGAAATCTCATCACTTTCAATGGTTAAATATCCGTCTTCATTTATAAAACTGCATATCTGTTCTGCAAGCTCTATTTCTTTTTTATCATTAAAAGTAATATCTATCTGACTTTTCAAATGAGAAAATAAACTTTCTTTATTATTTTCTACTGTGTTTTCTATTATAGAATTGATATCGCTTCCCGCTGATGATGGTTTTGAATAATTATCATTAAAATCATATTCTAAGAATGGATTTTCTTCCATTGCTTTTTCTATCTTTTCTTTAAGTTCTATGGCAGGCAATGCTATAACATCAAGCCATACTCTAGTTTGATAATTGAGTCTTAAATCATTTTTTATTGCAGTTCGTATTGAAGTATTTGCTGATAAAGAATTATTAATCATAAAAACCTATGGATAAATAATGAATCATTGTGCTGATAAATCTTTTTTCTATATCAAAAGGAGAAATTATTTTACCGAATTTATTATGCTTTTCTAATTCATAGAATTTTATACTTTCAATTACTATATCCTCATCATATGTATGACAGTTAATTTCGCATATAATTTTTAATACATTATCTGCCATATAGTAAGATACATATTCATCAAAATACTCTGTTTTCATATCTAATTCTTTAGATAAGTTTTCCATATATTCAAATGATAAATTTTGACCGTTAAAAGAAATTATAGCATCATTCTCTACATCATTATCTTTTAATTCATATCTTTTTATTTTTATTTGTTCAACAGGCTGATTTATTTCATAAAGCTCTAATTGATAAGTCCAAACTTTTTGATAGTCTTCATCATTATCAATAGGATGATATAAACTTATATAATATTTTATATTTTTAGGAAGTTCATATAAATCCTCATCTATTGAAATTAAAGATCCGTCTTCCATATATCTGAAGCACTCTATTAAATTATTGTCTTCATCATATACTCCCCAAACGAATGCAAGAGTGAAATACTGCATAACAGGGTTTTCTACAAACACTTCAAAAAAAGTTTCATAATCCCATTTTCTTGCATTAAACATTACCTTTTTTAGTTTATATTTTTGATATAAAATAATGGCTTTTAATGCATTTCTTATATATATTAAATCCTTTTTTGCTTCTATAACTTTTGCTTCATCATCGCCTTCTTCAGCATCTGGAAGCTCTTTTAATATTTTATGATTTTCATTATCTATTATTTCCAAATAAGAATCGCTTAATAATTGAAGCGTGAATTTTTGTTTGCCGTAATTTATAACTTTATTTCTTTCTACATTAAACCCTAAATTAGGAAGAACTTTATCAAATAAATTATCAATAGGTATATCTAAACATTCTGCTGCTTTTTCAAAAGAACCTATTGCAGCATTTTTTAAAATCTTATTTTTAGACATATAAATAATATTATTTATTATCATTAAAGCAAATTTCTCGCCGTTCATTGCTATAGCAGGTATTATATATGCCGCTAAAGATGATTGAAAATTATCATGCCAATATTCTATCTTATCATACAAATTAACTAACTGACTATAATCAGCATAAATACAGTAAGGCAGAATAATATTTTTTTTTCTTTCATCACAATTATTATCAGTCCAATATTTATATATATTTTCAAAAGTATTTCTAACAGAATCCATATCAAATAAATCTATCATTCTGTCTATGTCTTTTATTCTATATGGCTCTTTGAGAAGCATATATTCCAATAGTATATACTTTATGACTTTTACAGGAACTTTAGTGTTTTTATCATTTCTCAAAACAACATCAGATATTAAAGATTCATCTATAAAATCAATTAAAGATTCATAACTTTCTTCATAATAATCATCAATATACTGATTTATATCGTCCAAAGTTTTGAATTTAAATCCTTTTCTTCTGTAATTCCATTTTTTTATTATCTTTTTTAATTCAAACTGCACATCTTCTCTATAGGCATGTATGCTGTTTTCTACATAAGCTCTGGAATTATATTCATCTTCTTCTATTAAATCTAAAGCACATTTTATTATTTCTTTATTTTTTAAATGCAGCACATAACAGATAGCAGAATAATTTTTTAATGCTGCTTTATCTTTTTTATATAGAAGTTCTAAAAAATCTATTAGAGCATAGCTTTTATATGAGGCTGCTTTCAAAAATGTTTTGTCATGAAACATTTCTACTGTATAATCAGCGTTTTTGTTAACAAGCTTTAATATGTATTTTGTGCTGAAAATATAAATAGGGTAGGTGTATAGATATGTTATAATTAAATCTTTTAAATCTAAATCATACCCTTGCAAATAATCTAATATCTCTTTTAATTTTATATTATAAAATTCTTTTCTGTCTTTAATCATTAATGGTATAGTCAAATTATATGGTAATGATTTTAATAAAGCTCGAACAACCTTTCTTGCCTTTTCATTATAATCATACATAAGAACTATAATTTTTGTTGTAAATATTAATTCATTGCTGAGATTAACAGACAAATCGTATTTATCTATAATTTTATTTTCTAATAATTCAAATATATTTTCAGATTTTATATCATATATTTTTTCTAATTCTTTTTTTATATTTTCTATGAAATAATCTATACTATTGTCAAGTATAGATGAATCGGCATTATCATCTTTAGCATTTAAAAGAACACAATTTAATACTGCTTTTACTTCTATAATATATGGTATATCAACTTCTTTTAATATATTATAAAGTTTATAAAATGATTCTTTATCTTTGCTGTATAGATTTTTTATTCCTTCAAATACTTTATTTGAATTTATTGATAAATTTGTATCCAAATATTTTATAAGAAATATAAAATACTTTGGTATATTAAAATCAACAAGATCATGTATAAATTCATCGAAACTTTTATTTTCAAATTTTTCACTGTAATTCTTTCTTGTTAAGAAAAATAGTCTTATCATATATGCTAAGTTTATAAATAAATATTTATTTTCATTAAGCATATTATTTTCTATTAATTCTACGAATCTATTTGATATACTATTATCTATATTCAAAATAAGAAAAAGAGAAAGTATTGAATCCAAGTAATTTACTTTTTTTGAATATTCTAATATAGCAGATATTTTACTGTAATCTCCAAAATATATCTTTACAGTCAAAGCCATTAAAGCTATTAATGTATTATCACCATATTCTTCAATGATATCATCTATATTTGATGAGCATATATTTTCTATATATTCTTCCGTTTCTTTTGGAAAGTATTTTTTAGCATAATAATAATATATTAGTATATTAATTTTAGCATTCATTATTTCATTTGAAATATGATTTATATTGTATGAATACTTTTTGTATTCTTTATTCCAATCATTAATTTTTTTCATGGATATGCATTTCAATAATGCTTCTTTAATATTCATACCAGATATTATATTTATGACAAGCATTTCGAAAATGTATATATTTTCTATTTTTTGCATAGATATGATTTTAAATAATCTGATTAAACTATCATTTTGCTTATCATTCATATATAGATCTAACAGATTTGAATATATTGTATGGTTATTTGAAATAGGGTGATTTATTTCTTCGGTATCAAAATTTATATTATCAATTTCATTATTGACATACTTTTTTATATTATCTATATACGGATGATTTTTAAAAATATCATCTATATAACTTTCTATAATACTCATAAGAAATAACCCTAAAAATATAATAGATACTATATCATATTTTGAAAAAAAAATGAATAATAAAAGTATAATAAATTAGTCTATTATAAATACAACCTTACAGTTTTTTATAGCATTTTTAAGATTTGGGCTGCTCATAATTATACTAGCATCTTCATTTCCTATAACTAAATCGCTTGCAAATCTTCCTCTTGATCTCCATGCTACAATATTATAAGGTTTTTTTCCTATTGTATTTGTAATATTCTGATTTGTAAGGAAAGAATTTGTAGAATATGTAATATATCCATTTGTAGAAGCAATGGATTTATTTATATATGCTAAACTATATATTTCATTACCATCTTCATCATATACTGTAGGAAATAATGAAGGTATAAAACCTATATTTCTTGCATCTATAACAAGACTGTCGTAATCTGTACCAGCATCAAAATAAGTTACTATAGGTTCAGGTTTATACATATGTATATTATTTATTAAATCTGACATAAGATTATTTGTTATTATATCCAATGCCATAAGAACTTTAACGCTTGTTCTTGTAGGATATGATATACCTACTAATCTGGCATTATTTATAGAATTTACTACTTTTTCTTTCAAAAATCTATTTTCTTCTATTATGCTGTAAATATTATCTTCACTGTCTATAGGTATATTTCCCAATGTATCATATAATGTTTTCATTGTTTCTTCTTCAGCCTGCTGCTGTAATATTAATAATGCTTCAGGGTGTAAACGAGTATCTGTAACAAAATCGGCTGTTGCATCTGCATATATCGTATATGTAGTATAATCAACTCTTCCTTCACCTATATTAACTAATATGTTATTATTAGTCAAAGATAGATACTGAGGAAAAAGAAGCATATTTATAGTAATAAATAGTAAAATAACCTTGATATTCATATAAACTCCAATATACTGTAAATATTCTCGGTTTATAAAAAAAATACTTAAAGGTATTTTTTGTAAGTTATCTCCTTTTTTCTAACTTTTGCAAATAATTTGATACATTTATATAACCATTGTATTTCATAACTTCATAAGGTTTTAATCCTATTGAGTTAACATCTATATAATTTGCATCATTATAAATTAAATACCTTGCTATATCTATTTTTGTAGCATAAAACATAGCATTCTGACCCCAATCATCTTTTTCATTAATATCAACTTTCAAATCCTCTACCAAATATTTTATTAATAAAAGATGTTCATTTTCAACGGCATACATAAGAATAGTTTTTCCTAATATATCTTTTTTATTAATATCAGCGCCGCTCTTTATTAGAAGTTTTACTGAATATAAATCTCCGTACTCGCATGCATAATGAAGTGCTGTTTTGCCATTATTATCAGCAATGTTTATATCAGCATTATTGTTTATAAGAAGATTCATTATATAAGGATAATGTGCGGAAAGTATTAAAGCATTTTCTCCATTATTATTAGTTATAGATATATCTGCATTTTTTTCTACCAAATAATCGGCCAAATCATAATATCCTATGGCTACAGCTTCCATAAGAAGAGTATTGCCATTTTTATTTACAGCATTAATATCTCCATTATTGTCTAAATATTTATCTATTCTTTCTATAATATCAGATAATTCATTTTTATGATTTATATAATCAAATATAGTAGGTTTTTTTGGGATATTGGAATACTCTATATTTTCATAAGTTTCATATTCTGAGGCATCTACTATATTATCGAATGAATTAGGCATCAGACATTTGCATATTATTAACATTAAAATAAAATATTTCTTCAATAGCAAACTCCTATTATTAATAAAAATTATTTTAATTATTTTCAATTTTTTCTAATTCACTGAGCATAAACTCCAAATCGGCTATAACTTTATCTTCCTCTTTTTGATTTCTCAAAATATAAGCAGGATGATAAGTTGCTATTACAGGTACATCTTTTCCATTATTATTGTAGTAATGCACTTTATTTCTAGCTTTTCCGAAAGGAGTTTTCAAATCAAAATCTATTAAATTACCAAAACCATGACGTCCTAATGCACATATTATTTTAGGATTAAGTATTTTTAACTGATTTACAAAATAATCTCTGCAATTAGACTTTTCTTCAGGTAAAGGATCTCTGTTTTCAGGAGGACGGCATTTCAAAGCATTCATTATATAATATTTTTTATTATTGATATTCATTCTTTCAATCCATTTATCCAATAATTTTCCGCCTCTGCCTACAAATGGAAGTCCTTGTTTATCCTCATCAGCTCCCGGTGCCTCTCCGACAAATACTATATCAGGTTCTTCGTCTCCTCTTCCGAATACTACATTTAATCTGCTATTACATAGAGCCTCACATTTCATGCATTTTTCTACTTCACTATATATCTTTTTCAATTCTTCATTCTTTATTTCTTTCATTGATTCTATGCCTTTATCATTAATATCTTTTTCTTCTTTTTTTACTGCTTTTTTTGGATTTCTTAATATTATTTTTTTATCATGCTGAGAGCAAACTACATTTGAGAATTTTATTTTATTCTGCTGTAAAAAATAGCTTTCTATTTTGTTCATATTAATAAATCCTAAATATCATTTTTAAAACATTATTTGTATTATACAATAAAATGGAATTTATTAAAAATTTTTTATTTATTAATTAATTAACTTATAAACTGATTATGTATATATACTAAAGATTTTTTATTTTTAATAATTTTATGAATTTCTATATTAGACTTCAAATTTAACTATGCATATTGACTAATAGATAATATAAAAAATATTATGTATTTTTTATTTTTATTATAGGTTTTCTATTTCTTATTTATATTCATAAAAAAATTATTCGCTCAAAGGCTATGCTAAATAAATTTAGCATACGCTCATAATTTTTTTATTTCTTCTATACTCAAGCCTGTGTTTTCGCTTATAATTTTTATATCTATACCTGCATTTTTTAAGTTTTTAGCTATAGATATTGCTTTATTTTTTTCACCTTGTTCTAGACCTTGTTTAATTCCTTCTTCAATTCCTAATCTTCTTTCTTCTTCAAGTATTATTTGATTACCATATAGATATGCTTCTCTTTTATCGTACTCATTCATCATTAATCTATCTTTAATAAAGTTATTGTATCTTTTCTGTACTTCTTCCATTATAGGCTTTTCTTTTACTAAATCTGACATAATTTCCCCCTTATTATCTTTCTCTTTCATTGTGAAAAATTTTAGCCAGCAATTTAAATCTGGCTGCAATAAATCATATTTAAATTTTTTCAATTCTAATATGTGTATTTGAAGATGGTCGGTAAGTAATCTTTTGTTATTGGTATCATAAATCATATAACAGGAATGTACAGAGTCATTATCATCTAAATTGAAATTAAGTAAGTTAATACTTATGACAGGAGTTAAAGCATCATACTTTTCACCATGTTTCAAAAGTTTGCTATAATTTGAAGCCCAATAATATAATATGCGTTCTGGGAATCTTGAATTACCTTGTAACTGTATTTCTATAATGACAACTGTTCCATTTTGTGTAATACATTTAACATCAACTATAGTTTCTTTATCTTGATAATTTTCTTTGCAATTAAAAGGATTTAGAATTTCTACATCTCTAAATGTCTTCATATTAGAATCAAGCATTATAGAATTAATAAAGTCAAGCAGTATTAAATTACTGTCTGGTGATGAGAATAAATATCTCACAAAATAGTCATTCAAAACATTAATATTTCTCATAACTTTATTATACTAAATTAACTATAAATGTAAAGTTACAAGTTTAATCATCAAAATTTACTTTCTATTTCTTTGAGCTTTTTTTAGAATACCGGCAATTTTTCTAAGTTTAAGATTATTTGCTATATCTAAAGCAGTATCTCCATGTTCATCTTCTATATTTACATCGGCTCCTTTTTCTACTAGAAATTTAACATATGGTTCAGCAAACCTTGATCCTGATGATGCACAAGCCCAAATTAAAGAAGTGTATCCTTCATAATCTTGAGCATTAATATCTGCACCTTTTTCTAATAAAACCTCAGCTAATTTTATACGATATTCCTGAAAACTTTTATTGTTAAAATTACCTTCACCCATACCAAGATATATCAAAGGAGTATATTCTCGTTTATTCTTTATGTTTACATCAGCACCTTGCTCTATTAAAAAATGAGCTATTTCAAAGTCTAGTATATCAATACTTCCTTCATCTGAAGTATCAAGAGTTTTATTTAAAGCTGTGTCTCCTTTATTATCTTGTGCATTTATATTGGCTTTTTTTGAAACTAAATATTTTATTACATCTATATTTCTTTCATGACTATACTCACATGCTGATATTAAAGCAGTACTTCCTCCTTTATAAAAGTTTACATCTGCACCATTTTCCACTAATAATTTTACTGTTTCTAAATTATTTACACCATATATTAAGGCTGTATTTCCATAATTATTGAAAGCATTTATATCAGCCCCTTTTTGTATTAGAAGTTCTACCACTTTTATATTATGAAGTTTGGAAGCATACATTAAAGGTGTCTCTCCATGATTATTTTTTACATTTATATCAGCACCATTATTTATTAAAAATTCTGCAACAGATGAATTTTCATCATATCTAGATTCAATATGTTCATAATCTAATGAGAGTAATAGGGGAGTTACTACTGAGCTATATTCAGAATGTGTTTTGGCATTTACATCGGCACCTTTTTCAACTAAAAATTGAACCATATCATAGTCATTTCTTAAAGCTGCTATCATTAAAGGAGTATAATCATAATCTTCAGGATAATGCTCCCCAGCCTTTATTCTTGATTCTAAGTCAAAACCATTTTCTACTAATACTTTAAACATTTCTCTATTTTGTGCCAATGCTGTTGAAGCTCTATAAGATTTATTAAGAAGTGATGCTCCATCATTGTCTTTAGTATTTACATCAGCACCGTATTTTATTAATAAATTAAATATTTTTTTAGCATTTTCTAGTTTTTCTTCTTCTCCATAATGATCATAGTAAATATTATAATATAATACAGTGTTTCCATCATTGTCTTTAGTATTTATATTGGCACCATTTTCTAATAAAAATTTAACCATTTCATAATTTCCGCTTACAGCAGCGTACATTAATACTGTAATACCGTATTCATCTCGAGCATTTAGATTTGCTCCTTTAGATAAATATGATTTAACTTCTTCTATGTTATTATTTTCTACAGCTAAAAATAACGATTCATCTAAAGTCTGAGAATACAAAAGAATATTAAACAAGAATAATATAATAAATACTTTTTTCATATATACCCCCTAAGCATATACTGGATTATATATTAATTATTATACTTTGTCAATTAAAATAGGATTTATGAAATATGAAATTAATGAATTTGTTTTATGCTTTTTAATGATGTTTATTATAATAATAAATTTTTATTATAGTTTTATTTCTTATCTGTATTCATAAAAAATTATTCGCTCGCTATGCGTACCTTCGGTATAGTATATGATGCCTTAGGGGAATTCGTCATATGCTCATAATTTTTTTGTTATAGTTTTTCTACTTCTTCTATGCTCAATCCTGTGTTTTCGCTTATAATTTTTATATCTATTCCTGCATTTTTGAAGCTTTTAGCTATAGATATTGCTTTATTTTTTTCGCCTTGTTCTATTCCTTCTTCCTTAGCTTTCTTTAAATCCAATTCTATGCTTTTATCAAAGAAATATGCATCTACTTCGCGTTTTTTATATTTATCCATTACAGGAGTATTATTTACAAAAGTACGGCATTTCTTTTCAACTTCTTCAAATATAGTATTTTCTTTCATTAAAATAGACATATCTTCCCCCTTAAAAAATTTAACCCAAGAAATGAATTCTTTATGTATATTATCTAAACTTTCTATTGCAGAAATATTTTTTAAATTGAATTTAGGTAATTCTAGAAAATGTAATTGACAATGATCTGTAAGAATTTTATTATTATTCAATTCTTTTAATACATAACAGCTATGTACTTTATCTTCATTTGTTAGTATAAAGTTTGTAATATTAATACTTACAGTTGGTTTTAATTCATCATAAAAAGAACCTCTGTTTAAACTACTGCTGTAATTATAAGCCCAATAATATAAAGCTCTTTTTATAAAATCTTCATTACCTCTAGCCTGAATCTCTATTAATACAGTTATTCCGCTTTCTGTGATAGCCTTGATATCAACTATAGATTCTTTTTCATCATAATTTTCTGCTATGTTAAATGGATTTAATATTTCTATTTTCTTAAAAGTTTCAAAGCCTAAATCTTTAAATACAGCATTAATGAAATTTAATGCTATGTTTTCATTGCCTTCATGTGAAAATAAATAGCGTATAAAATAGTCATTAATTCTATTTAAATTGTTTATTGTAACTGTTTCATTTAATATTTGCTTTAATTTTTCTAAATCTTTCATAACTTTATTATACTAAAATAACTATAAATGTAAAGTTAGAGTTTTAATCATAAATTAACAAGATATTTTTTTATAAGTTTATTAGTAGTAAAATAAAAATCGTATTATCTAAAGAATTTTTTATCTAAATATTCTTTTGAGAGCCTTAATACAAAAGGTCTTCCATGAGGGCAGTTTGTAAGTATATTTTCTTCTTCAAGCAAATCAAGTAATGTCTGCATATCGCTGTTTGAGAGTTTATCTCCAGCCTTTGGAGAATATTTGCATGATATAGTAGAGCAGGTATGTTTTATAACTTTTTCTAAATTATTATTGTCTCCCTTTGAAATGTATATATCCAAAATGTCTTTTATGATTTTTTCAATTTTTTGATTTCTAGGAATGTATATTGGTATATCTTCTATTATAATGCTATGTTTTGAATTAGCTTCAAATTTTATTCCTAATGATTCTATTGATTCTTTTGATGCATTTAAAATATCAATTTCATAATCTCTGTACTCAATTTCGCAAGGTATAAGGAGTTTTTCATATTCTATTTTTTTTGACATAAGAGTTTTGTATATTCTTTCATAATTTAGTCTTTCATAAGCGGCATGCTGATCTATTATATACATTTCTCCTCCGCGTTCAGCTACTATATATGATGAAAATACCTGTCCTATAGCCCTTGTATACTCTCCGAATTCTATATTATTAGAGCTAAAATTATTGTTATTTAAATTTATTTCTTTATTAAGATTATTTTCTTCTATTATATTGCTATTTTCTAAATTTAAATCATCTTTATCATAATTATTATTTGAATAGCTTGTATTATCATATTTTATTTCATTTGATGATTGAGTATTATAATTTGAGGTATTATATGTATTATAATTATTATTCTGCTGTATAGGAAAAGTAGGGGTAATATCCTTATCAAGATCAACTTCTATATTAACAGAATCTAAATTGTTTCCAGAATTTATATTGTTTACTATAGTGTTATACAGTATTCCTGAAATCTCTCTTTCATTTTTTATTCTTACTTCTTTTTTACTAGGGTGAACATTTACATCTATTTTACTGCTGTCAATATTTATGTATAGGAAAAAGAAAGGGTATCTCTCTTTAGGTATGGCATTTGAATATGCATTTTTTATAGCATAAGCAAGAACTCTATTCTCTATAGGACGGTTATTTAAAAATATAAAATTATTCTTTCTCATAGATTGGCTTATTTTAGAATTTGAAAATAAACCGTATATTAATACATCATCTTTTTCTATTTCAACTTCTATCAAGTTTCTAAATATATTGCTGTCAGATATGTAATTTTCAATTCTTTCTTTCAGAGTATCAACTTTTATATATGAACTTACAACCTTGCCATTATTTTTAAGTTTCATAGATATTTTAGGCTGCACTAATGCTTCCATATCAAAAACTTCTTTAACTAAGAAAAACTCTCTTGAAATATGTTTTAAGAATTTATATCTGGCTGGAATATTAAAGAATAGATTTTTGGCTATGATTTTTGTACCTTGTGAAGCAGCAGCAGGTTTATGTTCTATTATTTTACCGCCTTCTACTACTATTTTTCCTCCATTGCTTTCTTCTACGCTTTTTGAAACTATTTCTAAATTTGTAACATCGGATATAGAAGCCAAAGCCTCACCCCTGAAGCCAAGAGTATATATTGAGTCTAAATCTTCTATAGAATGTATTTTACTTGTGGCATGATGAGTTATAGCTAAAGGAAGTTCATCAAAACGAATACCATTGCCGTCATCTTCTACTATCATAGATTTAATGCCTGCTTCTTCCACAGAAACTTCTATATTTGAAGCCCCTGAATCTATTGCATTTTCTAGTAATTCTTTTAGCATAGATGCCGGTCTTTCTATAACTTCTCCTGCAGCTATACGATTAGCTACTGATTGCGGTAATTTCATAATATTTTTAATCATAGTTATTATATTTTAACATAAAAATTAATAAAAAGATATAAATTATATAGCATATATATGTGTTAGTTTATAAATAGCAGTATTATTTTTTTTCATAATTATGTACTAGTTAGGTATTTATTTTGATTATTTTATGAACTAAATTTAATGGATAATATACTGTAGTTAGGTATTATAAAAAAAATATAAAGATTTAATTGAAATTGATAAAAAAATGTACTATACTAAAGGCAACACATGAATAGAAATGTGGAATTTAATAATTCTTTGGAGATTAAAAATGTCTAGAAAAATAGTAATAGCTAGTGCTTGCCGTACTGCAATAGGAAGTATGGGCGGATCTTTAAGTACAGTTCCAGCTGCAGAGTTGGGTGCAATAGTAATAAAAGAAGCATTGAACAGAGCTAAAGTAGCTCCTAATCAAGTTGATATGGTATATATGGGTTGTGTTATACAAGCATCACAAGGTCAGAACGTTGCTCGTCAAAGTTCTATAAAAGCAGGATTACCAGTAGAAGTACCTGCTATGACAATAAATGTTGTTTGCGGTTCAGGACTTGATGCTGTAAACATTGCTGCTAATATGATAGCTGCTGGAAATGCTGATATCGTGGTAGCAGGCGGTACTGAAAATATGTCATTAGCACCATATGCTCTTAAAAAAGCTCGTTATGGTTACAGACTTGGTAATGATACAGTAATAGATACTATGGTTAATGATGCTTTAACAGATGCATTCAATAATTACCATATGGGTATTACAGCAGAAAACGTTTGTGATGATTGGAAACTTACTCGTGAAGAATTAGATGCATTTGCTGCTAATTCTCAGCAGAAAGCAATTAAAGCTCAGGAAGCTGGTGCTTTCAAAAAAGAAATAGTACCTGTAACTATCAAAACTAAAAAAGGCGATATCGTATTTGATAAAGATGAAGGCCCTAGAGCTGGAACTACAGTAGAAAGCTTGGCTAAATTAAAACCAGCATTCAAACCAGATGGTGGAAGAGTAACAGCAGGTAACTCTTCTAGTATTAATGACGGAGCTGCTGCAGTAGTAGTAATGAGCGAAGAAAAAGCTAAAGAATTAGGTATTAAACCTATGGCTACTTGGATTGCAGGCGGTTTAGGCGGTGTTGAACCTAGAATTATGGGTATCGGACCAGTTGCAGCTACTAAAAAATTAATGGCTAAAACAGGATTAACTATTAAAGATTTCGATATCATTGAATCTAATGAAGCTTTCGCTGCTCAGTCAGTTGCAGTTGGTAAAGAATTAGGTATCGATGTAGAAAAACAACTTAACCCTAATGGCGGTGCTATAGCTTTAGGACACCCAGTAGGTGCTTCTGGATGTAGAATCCTTGTTACTTTACTTCATGAAATGGAAGCTAAAAATGCTAAGAGAGGACTTGCTACTCTTTGTATTGGCGGCGGTATGGGTTGTGCTACTATAGTGGAAAGAGAATAGTAGAATAGTACTTTTTAATAATAGATAGTGTTTAAGTCTGATTTATTTAATGAAATAACTTTTAACTAAGAAGGTTATTAAATACTAGCCTTTGTATTATTAAAATATAAAGGCTAGTATATAAAATATTAAAATTATGGTTAATAATAACAATTTTAATGTGATAAGGAGACAAAATGGAATTCATTAAATATGAAGAAAAAGGTATGATTGGTATTATCACTATAAGCAGAGAAAAAGCTCTTAATGCTCTTAATTCTCAGGTTTTAGATGAAATCGAAAAAACTTTTGATTCTGTAGATGTTAATAATATAAGATGTTTAATTTTAACAGGCGCAGGCGATAAATCTTTTGTTGCAGGTGCTGATATATCTCAAATGAGTACATCCAGCAAAGCAGAGGGAGAGGCTTTTGGTAAAAAAGGAAACGATGTATTTAGAAAAATAGAAACTTTCCCTATTCCTGTAATAGCAGCTATTAATGGATTCGCTTTAGGCGGAGGATGTGAAATAGCTATGAGCTGCGATATTCGTATTTGTTCTGACAATGCTGTATTCGGTCAGCCTGAAGTAGGATTAGGAATCACTCCTGGTTTCGGAGGTACTCAAAGACTTCCTAGAATCGTTGGTATGGGTATGGCTAAACAAATGATTTATGCCGGTAAAAATATTAAAGCTGATGAAGCATTAAGAATAGGACTTGTTAATGCAATTTATCCTCAGGCAGAACTTATGGGAGCTGCTGAAAAATTAGCTAATTCTATAGCTGCTGCTGCCCCTATAGCTGTACGTAATTGTAAAAAAGCTATTAATGAAGGCTTACAAGTAGATATGGATAAAGCTATTGTTATAGAAGAAAAATTATTCGGTGCTTGTTTTGAAACTGAAGATCAAAAAGAGGGCATGAAAGCTTTCTTAGAAAAAAGAAAAGTTGAAAAATTTGTTAATAAATAATAAAATATTTAAAGTTGTAAACTAGCTATTATTAATATAATAGCAGTTTATAACAAGTAATAATAATAAATTTTAAGGAGTTATAAAATGAAAGTAGGTGTAATTGGTGCAGGTGCTATGGGTTCTGGTATAGCACAAGCTTTTGCTCAAACAGAAGGCTATGAAGTTTATTTATGCGATATAAAAGAAGAATTTGCAGCAGGCGGTAAAGAGAAAATTGCTAAAGGTTTTGCTGGAAGAGTAGCTAAAGGTAAAATGCAGCAGGCTGATGCTGATAAAATTTTAGCTAAAATTACTACTGGTTTAAAAGAGATTTGTAAAGATGCAGATTTGATTATTGAAGCTGCTTTTGAAAATTTAGAAGTTAAAAAAACAACATTCTCTGAATTACATAAAATTTGTAAACCTGATTGTATATTCTCTTCTAACACTTCTTCTCTTTCTATTACAGAAATAAGTGCTGGTGTAGGCAGACCTGTTGTAGGTATGCACTTCTTTAACCCAGCTCCTGTTATGAAATTGGTTGAAGTTATTTCTGGACTTAACACTCCTAGAGATATCGTTGATAAAATTATTAAAATATCTGAAGAAATAGGAAAAACTCCTGTAGAAGTTAAAGAAACAGCTGGTTTCGTAGTTAACCGTATACTTGTTCCTATGATCAATGAAGCTATTGACTTATATGCTATGGGTATTGCTTCAGCTGAAGGTATTGACAATGCTATGAAATTAGGTGCTAATCACCCAATGGGACCTTTAGCTTTAGGAGACTTAATAGGACTTGATATCGTTCTTGCTATTATGGAAGTTCTACAAAAAGAAACTGGAGATCCTAAATACAGACCTAGCGCTTTACTTAGAAAAATGGTTAGAGGCGGTTTACTAGGACAAAAAACTGGAAAAGGTTTCTACGATTATACTAAGAAATAATATTATTTTTACTCATTTATATCTATAATAAAATGCGGGTAAGATATGTAAATTATCTTCCCGTATTTTTTTATAAAATATTGCAGAAATAAAAAAATAAAACATTTTTTATTATATATAATAAATTATTACAGTTCTATGGTATTATTATATATTGTGTAATTTTATGTCGTTTGTAAGTATTTTTTAATTTTTTTAATAAAATGATAAAAAATTTTATTATAAAAACTATAGAGTTTGATCATATTTAAATTTTTTATTATATTATATAACAAAATTATATTATAAAAGCGGGGATAAAATATGAAATACAATGAAATAAACAATGAAGGTGTAGAAAAATTAATGGATATATTCTATGCCAAAATTAGAACACATGAACAATTAGGTCCTATATTTAATGGGGCAGTTGGTATTGATGATGCTTCTTGGGAAAGACATAAAGAAAAAATAGCTAAATTTTGGAAAACTATGCTTTTGAATGAAAATTTATATATGGGAAATCCTGTACAGCCTCATATTAATTTACTTCCTTTCGATATTAAACTATTTGATATTTGGCTTGATTTATTTAAAGAATGTTTAGATCAAGTATTTGAAGAAAAAGCATCTGAACATTTTTATGAAGTTGCTTGTAATATTGCTAAAAATTTCAAAGCAGTATTATTTCAGCAATAAATAATATTTTAAGGCGGAGGATATTTTATAGTTATGAATTATCCTTTGCCTCTATAGATCTGATATATTTTTTCTAATTTTTTCTAATATTGATGCAAATTTATCTGTATCTTCTTCGCTTAATTCTTTTACTATATTTTCTAAAACTTTACTTTCATAAGTTTCCATAATTGGAAGCTTTTCTTTTGCTTTATCTGTTAGAAATAATGAAAAGGCTCTTTTATCAAGTTTATTTTCTTTTCTAATTATAAAAGATTTTAATTCCAATTTGTCTATCATGGCTTTTACTGTATTTTGATCTTTATCGAGTCTGAATGATAATTCTTTTTGGGATATACCTTCTTCTTTAGCAAGTTCTTTTAATACTATTAATTGTTCTGGGGTAATATCAAATTCATTTATTTGTTTTCCTATATACTGATATATTTTTCTAGCAGTATAACAAACATCATATCCTATATTTTTAATATTAAACTCCTAATAAAAAAATGCTATCATAAACTGTTATTATGATAGCATATATTTTATTTTTTGTTAATAATTGCTTTTGTTTTTTATTTATTTAATTCTTTTTCAGCTCTTTCTATTAAAGAGTTTAAATATTTCTCCATATTTTCTTTTGACATAATAAATGGATTTTGTTCATTTGCTTTTAGATTGCCTGCTTTTTCTAAATTAGCATATCCATTGTCAGCGAATAAATGTGCTGTTAATGATATAGATGCATTTCTTGATATAGCTTCTTTTTTAAAGTATTCAGCTGATTTTTTATATTTTGATACTAAATCTCTATCTTTTGGAAGTCCTGTTCCTCCCCAAAGTACAGCAGTATATTCTTTTCCTCTGAATTTAACAGGGAATATAAAAGAAGTACATCCTGCAGTATGTCCAGGAGTTTCTAATATAGTTATGCTTGTATCTCCTAGTTTTATTATATCTTTATCTTTTGAATATATATCAACTTTTGTTTTTGGAGAACGAGGAGAATTTGCTCCTGTATTTAGATTGTATATTAAATCAGTGTCTGTTTTTGTGAGTATAACTTTAGCTCCATATTTTTCTCTCAAATATTTAGCTCCGCCGTAATGATCTCCATGCCCATGGCTTAATATTATATATTTTAAATTTTTTGGGTCCAATCCGAAACCTTTAATACCATCCTCTATGAGTTTTGCATCTCTGTCATCCCACATAGAATCTATTAATATTAATCCGTCTGATGTAGTTATTACCCAAGCGACAACACTCACAGAACCTATACAATATACATTATCAAATACTTTAGTTGGTTTTAGAGGAGTATTATCGTTTAGGTAATCCATTGGAGTTTTTTCAGCTGCAAATACTGAAAAAGTTACTAAAAAATAAATGAAAAAAGTTTTTTGCCAAAATAACATCAATTCTAAACCTCCTTATTCAATTTACTTATAAATAATAATACGTATACGTACTATTGTCAATATGAATAATTCTTTTTTATTAAAAAAATTAAAAAATTACATATTAATGATTATAATAATATTTCATATATGTTATAATAACATAATACTATAATTTGGAAGTTATTATGTTAAGAAAGTTATCAATTGTAATTTTTCTTTTATCAGCATTTATTTTATACTCTCAGGAATCTCAGGAGCCTCCTGTAAGTATACCAATAATAAAAGCTATAGCTAATAATGATATTAAGACTTTACAAAAATTAATAAGAGATGGGGCAGATGTAAATGTTAAAGATGCAGAAGGCAATACACCTCTTATATGGGCTTCTCTTCTTGGTTTTGATAAAATAGTGGAGGAATTATTGTCAAATGGGGCTGATATTAATATGGGCAATAGTTTTGGCAATACTCCTGTTATGGCTGCGGTATTGGAGGGAAAAACTAGCACTATAAGGATTTTAATATCAAAAGGAGCTGATTTAAATTTAAAAAATAAAGACGGCTGGACTGCTGTAATGTGGGCTTGCGTCAATGGAAATTTGTCTGTTCTTAAAATGCTTGTAAATGCTAGAGCTGAAGTGAATATAAAAGATGTTAATGGAAGTACTCCTTTAATGGTAGCATCAGACAGCGGATATACTGATATTGTAAGAGAGCTTATAAAATTAGAAGTTAATGTTAATGAGAAAAATAATTATGGTGATACAGCAATAATGATGGGAGCTATTATTGGAGATGTAGGTATTGTTAAAGAATTAATAAAAGCCGGTGCAAATATAAATGAAAAAGGTTCTAATGGAGGATGTGCTTTAATATATGCAGCAAGATTTGGAAGAACAGATGTTGTAAGAGAATTATTAAAGAATAATGCTGATATTAATATAACAGCTGATGATGGTACTTCTCCTATATTAGCTGCTTGTATAGATGGCTACAGCGATATTGTGAAAGAATTAATAAAGAATAATGCTGATATTAATAAGCCTGATAATGTGGGATATCGTCCATTGATAGTTTCAGCTATAGAGGATCATATAGTAATAGTTGAAGCTTTATTAAATGCAGGTGCTGATATTGGAGCTACTACTAATGAAGGATATACTGCATTAATGGGAGCTGCTATTAAAGGAAATTTGGAAATGGCTCAGGTTTTACTAGATGCAGGAGCCGATATAAATCATAAAGCAGATAATGGAAAAACAGCATTGAGCATGGCAAAAGAAAAAGATCAGGAAGAAATGGTTAATTTTCTTAAAGCCAATGGTGCAAAATAGAAAAATACTTGAAACTCAAATATAAAAAATTTGATTAATGGCTATATAAAAAATAAAAATCGAGTTAGCTTATTGTAGCTATAATAATAACATATAGTCAATAATTTATTTGATGTTTATATATGATCCTTGCAGCAATAAAAATAATAATTTTTAATTATTCATTATGATTGATGGGTATTGTTTTTTTACTGATTAATAATATAATATTATTCACAATAAAAAATAATTAGGGTATTAATGTTTAAAGACAGCAATATAACAACTCAGGATTTACTTAGATCCGTAAGACAGATAGAGATAAAAACTTCAAGAATAGTTAACTCTTATTTTGCAGGACAGTATCATTCTGCTTTCAAAGGTCAAGGTATAGAGTTTGATGAAGTAAGAAAATATACTGTAGGCGATGATGTAAGGGCTATGGACTGGAAGGTTAGTGCTAGATATAATGAGCCTTTCATTAAACGATTCAGAGAGGAGAGAGAACTTAGCGTTGTAATACTTGCGGATTTTTCAGCCTCTACTGATTTCGGATTCACTAAAACAAAACATAATCTAATAGTAGAGCTTAGTGCATTGCTTAGCTTTTCTGCTTTAAAAAATAATGATAAAGTAGGGCTTTTAATATTTACTGATACAGTAGAGAAATTTATTCCTTTAAACAAGGGTAAAAATCATGTACTTAGAATAATAAGAGAGCTTATAGAATTTGATCCTAAAAGTACTCAGACTAATGTAGCTAATGCTTTAGAATATTTTAATAGAATACAAAAAAGAGACAGCATTACTTTTTTAATTACAGATGCCTGTTCTGAACTTCCAAAAAAAGAAATAGATATTACAAGAAAACGTCATGATTTTATAGTATGTTTGGTTAATGATAAACTAGAGTATCATCTTCCTAGTTTGGGAGGTACTTTAGTATTGTCTGATTTAGAAAATAATGATTATGTTTATTTTGATATGTCTAATAAAAAAATAAGAGAAGAATATTTTAATGAGCAGAATAGAATCATGGAAGAAAGACTTGATTTTTTGAAAAGAAATTCTATTGAGCGTATAATTCTTGATACTTCCAGTGATTATGTTAATGATGTAATGAAGTTTTTTGTCAAAAGAAGAAGATAAATTTTAGGATTTATTATGACAAAAGATATGACTGTCGGAAGTCCATTTAAAACTATAATATATTTCTCTATACCAATGCTTATAGGAGGAATATTTCAGCAGTTTTACGGCGTTGCAGATACTATTATCATAGGAAAATTTGCAGGTTCCAGAGCTTTAGCTTCTATAGGGGCAACAACTTCAACTATGTTTTTCTTTTTATCATTTGCAGTAGGTTTTACTAATGCTTTTTCTATAGTTATGGGACAGTTCTTCGGTGCTAAAAATGATAATATGCTTAGAAGAACTTTTTTAAACTCTATTTATGTAACATTAGGAAGTTCTTTAATACTTTTGATATTCGGTTTATTTTTTTCAAAGCCTTTGATGATTCTTTTGAAGACTCCTGATGATATAATAGAAAATTCTATAATTTATTTGAAAATATGTGTAGGCTTATCATTCGGACAGCTTTTTTATAATGGGGCAGCTAGTATATTAAGAGCATTGGGAGACAGTAAAACTCCTTTATATTTTTTGATACTTACAACTATACTTAATATTATATTGGATTTAATTTTTGTAGTTTTATTAAATATGAATGTTACCGGTGTCGCAATAGCCACTGTAATATCTCAAGTAATTTCAGCTTTTTTAAGCATACTCTATATTATAAAGAAATTTCCTATTTTGAAATTGAGTAAAAGTGATATGGTATTTGACTCTGATAATTTACTTATGATAATAAAAATAGGTGTTTCTATGAGTGTGCAGGCTATATTCTTATCAATAGGCGAGATGATTATAAGCGGTGTAGTTAATACTTTCGGTACTAATGTTGTGGCATCATACACTACAGGAAACAGAATAAATCAATTTGCTTC
The DNA here is from genome assembly GCF_001676785.2 of Brachyspira hyodysenteriae ATCC 27164. NCBI lineage: Bacteria > Pseudomonadati > Spirochaetota > Spirochaetia > Brachyspirales > Brachyspiraceae > Brachyspira > Brachyspira hyodysenteriae. Next base: position 1,062,548 of record NZ_CP015910.2, read on the forward strand.
TATGGCATTTTTTGTTATTTCTGAGGCTTTTGCCGTATACACAGCACAAAATTTCGGAGCTGGTAAGATTGATAGAATAAAAGAAGGTTTTAAAAGCATAATATTACTTTCTTTATCATTGAGTATATTGGCCGCTGCTATAATATTTTTATTTGGTGATCATTTGGTGAGAATATTCATATCAAGTAAAGATGAATATATAGATATAATATCAGAAATATGTAAGGGTTATTTGAGAATATCTTCTGTATTCTATCCATTTTTAGGTATAATAGTTTTATATAATAATTCTGTAAGAGCCATAGGAAAGGCATTGATTCCATTAATTTCTGGTATAACTGAACTTGTTATAAAGGTAGGAGGTTCTGTATTTTTATCTATACCTTTTGGATATATAGGAGTATGGTTTGCAAATCCTGTAGGCTGGGCTATAGGTATAATTCCAACATGTATATATTTTCATAAATATGCTTTCAAAATTAAAAATAATTGAATATTGTTAAGATGATTATAAAAAATGTTGTTTTTTCAGAAATTTATATATTTCATTGATAATGTTATATTAGTTAGTATGTAAATTTTATTTTGTAGCTTTATTTTGACAAATTAAAATGTTTTTAGTATAATAAAAGTATGAAAGAGATTAACAGACTTAATGATTTATTTGTACGATATCTAATAGGTAAACAAGGCGATGAGGATATATTAGAAAATATTGTTAACGCTGTTCTAAATGATGCTGGTTTTGAGTCTGTAAGTAATCTTGAAATTATAAATCCTTATAACTTACCTGAAAATGAAAATTTAAAAGAGTCTATTCTTGACGTTAAAGCAAAAACTAAAGATGGTAAGAAGATACTTATTGAAATACAATTAGTTGGAAATAACAATTTTATAAAAAGAATATTATACTACATAGCTAAAAATATAGCTTCTGAATTAAAAGAAAGTAATTTATATATTAATATAAGTAAAATGATTAGTATTAGTTTCATAAATTTTAATTTAGATATAGGAAGTGAAACTGATATAAGAAAAGAACATAAATGTTTTACATTTGCAGATATTTATAATCCTACTCTTAGATTGGACGATTTTCAGATACATTTTATAGAGATTAAAAGATTTGCAGAAATATTAAAAAATACTAGTATAGATGACTATAATAAAAATAAACTTTTGTCTTGGATTGATTTTTTTACTACAAAAGATTTAGAAAAAGATATTGATAAACTTATAGGAGGTAATGATATAATGCCTAAAGTTATAGATAAATATAAAAGATTTGTAGCTGATGATAAGGAGATGTCAGCCTATAATGAAAGAGATACTTTTCTTTATGGACAGGCTGCCATGTTGCAATATGAAAGAGAAGCAGGAAAAAAAGAAGGTATAGAGATAGGATTTCAGAAAGGTATAGAACAAGGCATAGAACAAGGCATAGAACAAGGTGAAATAAACAGAGCAAAAATTATAGCATTGAATTTGAAAAATATGAATATGAATAATGAAGATATAAGCAGAATTACAGGTTTAACTATAGAAGAAATAAATAAACTATAATAAAAAATCTTATATAAGTATTTGGAAGTGTGTATATATTGTAAGTATAATATAACTGTTAGATCATGTTAATTATTTTAAATATAATAATTAATTCTTAAATATACAAATTATAAAGATATAAAAATTAGGATAAATTTATGAATTTAAATGATGTTAGTTATATTATAGATGATTATATAAAGATAATGACTAAGAATAATAATATTGATTCTATAGTTTTGTCTGGTTCAAGAAGCAGTTTAATTAATGATGATATGTCTGATTATGATATTTATGTTTATTCTAAAGGATTAACAAAGAATAAAGAAGATATAGAATCAAGAAAAGAATTTGCTTTGAAGTATGCATCTTACTCTGAAATAGGAAATGATTATTTTGAATATGGTGATGAGATTATACTTAAAGAAAGCGGTATATGTTTGGATTTTATGTATAGGGATTTATCTTGGATTGAAGGAGAGCTGGAATATGTATGGAGAGGATGCAATTCAAAGATAGGCTATACTACTGCTTTTTTATACAATATTAAGAACTCTAATATACTTTATGATAAAGAAGGAAAATTTAAAAAATTTCAAGATGAATTAAATTTGGAATATCCTGAAAAATTAAAAAACAATATAATAGAAAAGAATTTTAATGTTATGTATGGTAAAAAAACAGCATCTTTCTATGAACAATTAGAGAAAGCAGTAAAAAGAGGTGATATTGTTAGTATTAATCATAGAATAACTGCTATATTATCATCGTATTTTGATATTTTATTTGCTTTGAATAAAGAGCTTCATGTTGGAGAAAAGAAACTTGTGCAGTATGTATTAAAATTATGCAGTAAAATACCTGATAATTTTGAAAAAGATATAAAAAATGTTATATTTTATGAGCAGAATGATAAAAATATTTTAGAAAAAGTAAAAATTCTTATTGAAAATATTGAAAAAATTTTGTAAATTATTATTCATAAATTTCATTAATATATTATATCTTTTTTTTATTGTATTGAATATAATTTCATGATATAATATTGTGGTATTTTAATTTTGTATTTAATAGGAAAAATCAATGGAGAATCTAGAGGAGCTTCATAGCTTTTTAAAAAACAGCATAGAAAATGCTAATACTCAGTCAGAAATAGATGATATAAGAATTCGTTATTTAGGAAGAAAGGGAAAGATTACAGAACTTTTGAAAAGTTTATCTTCTATAGATAATATTGAGGAGAAGAAAGAGTTCGGAAAAAAAATTAATGAGATAAAGAATTACTGTGAGAATGCCTTATCAGAAAAGAAAAACTCAATATCCGAACAAGAATTTTTATCTTCTTTAGAAAAAAACAAAATAGATATAACAATGCCTGGAAGAAGGCCTAAATCTGCATCAATTAATCTTCTTACTAGAGTAGAAGAGGAAATAGTTTCTATTTTAACAGAAATAGGTTTCAGAGTTGTGGAAGGTAATGAAATAGAAGATGATTTCCATAATTTTGAGGCATTAAATATACCTTATTATCACCCTTCAAGAGACAGTCATGATTCTTTCTTTATATCTAAGGAGCATGTACTTAGAACACATACATCAGGTATGCAGATAAGAACTATGCTTGAAACTCCTCCGCCTATAGCTGTTGTTTCTCCTGGTAAATGTGCTAGAAGAGATGCTATAGATTCAAAACATTCTCCTGTATTCCATCAAGTTGAAGGACTTATGGTTGATAAAGGAATAAGTTTTAATGATTTGAAAGGTATATTAGAATTATTCTGCAAAAGAATGTTTGGAGATAAGACACAGATAAGATTAAGACCTGATTTTTTCCCATTCGTAGAGCCTGGTGCTGATTTGAGTGCTACTTGTGTAATATGCGGCGGAAGCGGATGTAAAACTTGCGGAGGCGAAGGCTGGCTTGAGCTTATGGGAGCCGGTATGATTCACCCTAATGTATTTAAACATGTAGGATATGATATAACTAAATATACAGGTTTTGCCTTTGGAATGGGTATAGAACGTGTAGCTATGATTAAGTATGGTATTACTGATATAAGAATGTTCTATGAAAATGATATAGATTTCTTAAAGCAATGGTAAAAGTAAGCCTAATAAGTAATATGTAATATATAGTGATAATAAAAAAATGAGCCTAGGCCAGCAAATAAAATTTATTTGCTTATTATAGGCAGTTAAGTAGGCACCCTTTAGGGTTGGCGAGCATATAGATAATAAAATATTTTTATAAGTGAATTAAATTAAGGATATAATAATGAGAGTTCCATTAAGTTGGCTAAAAGAATTTGTTAATTTAGACGGATTTAGTGTAGAGGAAATTGCCAAACAGATAACACTAGCAGGAAGTGAAATTTCATCAATAGAGACTACCGGAGGAGATATACCAGGAGTCATTATTGGTAAAATAATATCTGTTCATAAACACCCAGATGCAGATAAATTAAGTGTATGTAAGGTTGATGTTGGTGATGGAGATACACTCTCAATAGTATGCGGCGCTCCTAATGTAAAAGAAGGCATATATGTACCTATAGCAATGATTGGTTCTAAACTTCCAAACGGATTAACAATAAAAAAAGCTTCTATAAGAGGTTTTGAAAGTAATGGTATGATATGTTCAAGAACTGAATTGGGCTATGAAGAAGCTGAAGGCGTTTACGGAATTTGGATATTAGATGAAGATATAGAAAAAGTACATGCAGATAAAGACAGTATATTAGGTAATTCTCTTTCAACTATAGTAGGAAGTACAGATCATATATTCAATGTTGAAATCACAGCAAACAGAGGAGATTTAGTAAGTATTATAGGTTTTGCCAGAGAATGTTCTTTGGTTTTAGAAAGAAGAGTAAGCATACCTTCTGTTAATACTTATGATGCTGCAGGCGGTAATATAGATATAACTGTTGAAAATCAGGAAAGCTGTTATAAATATGTAGGAAGGCTTATAAAAGATATAACTGTAGGACCTTCTCCTGATTGGATGCAGAAAAGATTAAAAATGTGCGGAATCAATCCTATAAATAATATAGTAGATGTTACAAACTATGTTATGCTTGAATATGGACAGCCTTTGCATGCTTATGATTTCGATAAAATAAAAGATGGTAAAATAATAGTTAGAAATGCCAGAAGCGGAGAAAAAATTACTTTACTTGACGGCAGAGAAATAGATCTTACAGATGATGTTTTAGTTATAGCAGACAGTGAAAAGCCTATAGGTGTTGCTGGAGTTATGGGCGGTGATTCTACTAAAATTGAAAATGAAACTAAAAATATTTTAATAGAAAGTGCTTATTTCGATCATATAGCTGTAAAAAAATCTACAATAGCAACTAATACAAAAACAGATGCTTCATACAGATTTGAAAGAGATATAGACCATACTCTTACTCTTGCAGCTTTAAATAGAGTTGTTGATTTAATAGTTACATTAGATAATTCATGCAAAATAGCTTCAAGATCTAAAGAGGTTAATGTTAAACAGTTTGATGCTAATATAATAGTATTTGACTGCGGACTTGTAAAAAGATATTTAGGTCTTAATATGAATAAGATGGAAATATCTTCTATATTCAAAAGATACGGATTTAAAGCTGTAGCACTTGGAGAGAATAACCTAAAAGTAGAAATACCTTATTACAGACATGATTTATCTATAGCAGAGGATTTGATAGAGGAAATAGCTAGAGTTTACGGATATAATAATATAGATTCTAATGTACCTCATATCAAATGTAATCCTATAAATACAGACTATTCTGAAGTAAGCTTTGTTAAGCATAGAATGGCTTCTTACGGACTTTATGAAACTAAACAGTATTCTATGGGAGACAGTAATGTATTTAAGTCTTTAGGAATAGAAGAAGAAAAACTTATAAAAGTAGTAAATCCATTAACTAATGATATGGATGTTTTAAGACCTACAACTTTAGCTTCTCTTCTTAATAGTGTAGCTTATAATCAGAATCATAGACATAAAAACGGTGCTTTATTTGAAGTTGGAAATATTTTCTATAAAGAAAATGATAACTTTGTAGAAGAAAAGCATTTATCTGCTGTTATGTTCGGACTTTATCAGGAAAAGTTATGGAATAAGGATGCTAGAGCTTATGACTTCTTTGATATGAGCGGAGTTATTGAAGAGCTTTTAATAAAAGATTTAAAATGTACTGATTATAATTTGATACCTAAAGAACATAAATGGCTTATACCTACTATGTCTGGTGAGATTGTTATATTCGGGGAGAAAATAGGTATCATTGGAAGACTTCATCCTAAACTTCTTAAACTTTTTGATATAAGCGGTGAAGTTTATTTCTTGGATATTGATATTAGAAAGACTTTGAAATTAGTTAAAGAGAGAGTTAAAAAGCAGAAATTAAAAGATATAGGTAAATATCCTGCTGTATTTAGAGATTTAGCTTTGGTTTGCTCTAATAATATAGAGTTCAGCAAGGTTATTAAATCTATAAGTAAATTTAATAATATCATACAGAATGTTAATGTAGTTGATAGATATGTAGGTGAACAGGTTGAAGATGGAAAACAATCAATAGCAATATCTATAACATATTATGATCCTAATAAAACTTTAAGAGAAGAAGATATTAATAATGTGGAAAAATCTTTGCTTGAAATGCTTAAAACAAGATTTGATATAAATTTACGTGTTTAATTTATTAGTATTAAAGAGGTTTTATAATGGAATACGATATAATCACTTGGGAAAATATAGATGAAGCTATAGAAGTATTAGCAAAACAAATAGAAGATTCAAAGATTCATTATGAGGTTATTTATGGATTGGCAAGAGGAGGATTAGTTCCTGCTGTTATGCTTTCTCATAGACTTAAAATTCCTATGGTATTAAATATGGAAGAAGTTTGGAGATTGAAAGTAAAGAATAAAGCTGCTTTGATTGTTGATGATATATCTGATACAGGAGAAACTCTAAAATATTTTGATGATCAGAAATTTGATATTGCTACTTTATTTGTAAGAGAGCATACAAGCAAAATAAAGCCTAGATATAGTTATAAAAATATTAATCATGATAATTGGCTTTTATTTCCTTGGGAGACTAAAGCTTCTAGTAAATAATTGTAAGTATTTTACTTTAATAAATATAAAACAAACATTTTCTTATATTTTTATAGGATTATGTTTGTTTTTTTATATTTAAATACAAAGTAATATATAGTATACTTTTGCTTTGACAAAGTTTTTTATTTTATGTATAATTGATAAAAAGTTGATAATTATGAATCAGGACGTTAAAAGTTATATACATGATAAATTAAAACGTATTCCGGATAAGTCCGGAGTATATTTTATGAAGGATTCCAAATCCGAAATAATTTATATAGGTAAGGCAAAATCTCTAAAGAAAAGAGTATCATCATATTTTAATAATTCAAATAAAGATGCTAAGACAACAGCATTAGTTGAGCATATAAGAGATATTGAATATATACTTACAGAAAATGAAGTTGAGGCTTTGATATTAGAAGCTGAGATGATAAGAAAGCATAAGCCTCATTATAATATACTTCTTAAAGATCAGAAATCATTTCCATTTATAGCAATTACAAATGAGCATTTTCCAAGAGTTATAAAGGCTAGAAATGTAATAGATAAAGATAATGCCAGAAAATATAAAAAGTATTACGGACCTTATGTCGCTGCGGAAAGGGCGGATAATATAGTAAAGTTTATAATTGATAATTTCAAATTAAGAAGATGTAAATATGATTTTCCGCTTAAAAGAGCTATAAGACCATGCCTTTATCATCATATAGGAAAATGTACAGCTCCTTGTGCCGATTTAATCACTGAAGAAGAGTATGATAAAACTATAGATGATGCTGTAATGGTGCTTGAGGGCAATGTTGATGAATTGGTGGCTAGATTAAAACAGGAAATGTTTGTTCATGCTGAAAAGCTGGAGTTTGAAGCGGCTAAAGATTTGAGAGATAAAATTGATTTGCTTAAATATATAACAGTAGAGCAGAGTATTTATATTCCAGAAAGCGATGATATTGATATAATAGGAGCTTATGGAGAGAATGGCAATTATACTATAGTAATTTTATCGGTTAAAGGAGGCAAACTTGCAGACAGAAAAACTTTCAGTATGCAGTCTCCTAATGATGAAGATTATTATAATGAAAATGGTATGTCAAAATATTCTGAAATACTATCTGCATTCTTTACTCAATATTATACTCATGCCAATTTGATACCGGCTTCTATATCTACAGATTTTCCTCTTAATGATGTTGATATAATAAAGGATTATTTAAAGCAGGTTTCAGGAAGAGATGTTGATATAAAATTAGATAAAAGCAGAAAAGGTTTAATGGCAATAGCAAATGAAAATGCCAAACATTTATTCAAAGAAAAAGCATTGATAAGAGAAGTACCTTTAGGAATAACAAGACTTCAGGAAATATTCAAATTGAAAAAAGCTCCTAGCATAATAGAGTCTTTCGATATAGCACATATTCAGGGAAGCTATACTATGGCTGGAATGGTGAGATTTGTTAATGGAGTTTCTGACAATAAGAATTATAGAATATTCAATATGAAAACAGTTACAGGAATAGATGACTTCGCTTCAATAAAAGAGGCAGTTTACAGAAGATACAAAAGATTAAGAGATGAGAACCTTACTTTCCCAGACTTAATACTTATAGACGGAGGTAAAGGACAGCTTAATTCAGCTATAGAGGCATTGAAGGAACTTGATATAAAAGGTCAGCCTATAATGGCATTAGCTAAAAAGTTTGAGGAGATATATTTGCCAAATAGAAATGAACCTGTACAGCTTAGCGATAATGAGCCTGCAAGATTATTTTTACAGAAGGTAAGAGATGAAACTCACAGATGGGTTAACAGCAGTCATGGTAAGAAAAGAAGCAGAGAGATGGTCAGAAGCGAACTTGAAAGCATAGAGGGAATAGGTAAGAAAACTATAGAGAAATTATATTCTCATTTTATAAATATAGACAATATAAAAAATGCATCATTTGAAAGCATTAGAAATATACCTGGAATAAGCTATAAAGCAGCAAATAATATATATGATCATTTTCATAAATGAGTTATTTATTATAAAAAATTATCTTGATACCATCTTCCATACTATAGCCATATCATTTATAGCATAGTCAAGAAAATCTTTAAATCCGCAAAACTCTCCGCTTTCATCTATATACATATTGTTTTCCATTCTCTTGCATCCAGAGCTGCATACTCTTTGATATTTACAAGAACGGCATAATGCATATTTATCATCATTTATTCTGTTTGATTTTTCATTTATAAAGTCTTTTGCTTTGCTGCTTGAATAAATCTGCACTAAATCATCTTCAGCTATATTTCCTATTTTATAATCATCTAAACAATAAAAGTCGCAAGGAAAAACATCTCCATTGCTTTCTATTATTATTTGATTTGTGCATTTTCCGTTTATACCGCAAGTCATAGGAGGATAGCCTCCGAAAAATAATGGAATGATATTGTCAAAGAACTGTATGCTGTAATAATTATTATTAAAAAAATCTTCTTTCCATAATGAAAATATTTCTTTATAGAAGTTTGAAAATTCTTTAGGTTTTATAGAATATTCTGTACTATATGAATTCATTTCAGATAGGCAAGGTATGAACTGAGTATATTTTATATCAAGTTTTTTTATTTCCTCATATATGTCTTTAGGATATTTTGATAATTCGGATGTGAGAACTGTAAGTATATTGTATTCTACATTAAACGCATCGAATAGCTTTTTAGTTTCTAATACTCTGTTGTAAGTATCATTATTACTTTTATCTACTCTGTAATCATCATGTATATCTTTTATTATGTCGAAAGAAAGTCCTACCAAAAAATTATTTTCTTTGAATAATTCGCACCATTTATCATCTATCAATAAACCGTTAGTTTGTATGCTGTAATTTATATTGATATTTTTTTTATTGCTGATATTCACATAATCTACAAACGATTTAAAATATTCAAAACCGGTTACTGTAGGCTCTCCGCCCTGAAATGAAAACAATGCATTTTTATCAGCATTTTGAAGAACTTTATCTATTATAGCTTTCATAACTTTTTCAGTCATAATGCCGTTATTTTCTATTTTTCTGTTTTTGGCTTCATCTATATAAAAGCAGTATTTACAATTTATATTGCATAAAGATGATGATGGTTTGATTAGCACTGATACATTATTCATAAATTTTATCTTAATACATAATTTTATAAATTTCAATATTTATAATGGTTATATATTATATAAAAAATATAAGAGATTATAAGAGAATATACGCTATAATCTTTATATAGTGTCAAAAAATATATCTTTAATAATAAATCTTTAAACTAAATTATATACAACTTTACATTTATAATTAATTTAGTATAATAAAGCTATGAGTGAAATAAAAAATATTAATGTTTTAAATGATTATTTTATGCGTTATATGTTTGCCAAAGAAGGACATGAGCGTATTTTACTTAATTTAATTAATGCAGTAAGAACAGATTACAATCAAGAGCCTTTTGAGGAAGTGAAAGTACTTAATACTTTTAATTTAAAAGAAACTATTAATGATAAACAATCTATTGTAGATGTAAGGGCAGTTACAAAAAGCGGAGAAACTGTTTTAGTAGAAATACAGAGGATAGGAAATCAGTCATTTGTTTATAGAAGTTTATATTATTGGGCTAAATGTTATGTATCTAATTTAAGGAATAATGAAAAATATAATGATTTAAAACAGGTAATAGTGATTAATATTTTAGACTTTAATTTGTTAAAAGATATTGACAAAGAGCATAGCTGTTATGTAATAAAAGAGCTTGAAACCAATCATATACTTACTAATCATTTTGAAATGCATTTTCTTGAATTACAGAAATATTTATCTAGTAATTCAAATCTTAAAGAAGAATTAGATACTTGGTTTTATTTTTTGACAATTAAAGAAAAAATAGAAAAAATGGAGGAAATTATGGATATATTAGTTAAAAAAAATCCTATAATGAAAGAAGTTTATGATGAGTATAATAAGTTTGCAGATACAAAAGATTTATTTGAAAATTATGCAGAATATGAGAAGAATTATTTTGACATACTTGCATTAAGTGAAGAGAGAATAAGAGGAAGAGAAGAAGGAAGAGAAGAAGGTATAAAAGAAGGTATAAAAGAAGGTATAAAAGAAACGCAAATATCAATGGCTAGAAATATGAAAAATAAGAATATGGATATAAAGCTTATTAGTGAATTAACAGGATTAACTACAGAAGAAATAGAGAAGTTATAATAAAATTATTGAATTAAATTACTAATTATTGCTAGCGATAAACTTGCTTAAATGTAGCTTACAACTAAAGTTATCATCTGATCGTTTATCACTTCAAAAATTAATAACATAATTGGTATATAATTTTTATTGATAAAATATTATTAATAAAATCAAAAAGGCGTTAATATAAACTTATAATTCATTATATTTTTTGTATATAGTATAAAGTTTTTTTGTAGGATTAAATAGGATTAAATATGAAAGAAAGTAAAAACTATTATACTATAATACCTTCGGCTGTAAGATATGATAAGAGATTAAAGCCATTATCAAAATTAATTTACGGTGAAATTACAGCACTCACCAACGATAAAGGTTACTGCTGGGCTAATAATAATTACTTCGCTGAAATTTATTCTGTGAGTAAGGATACAATTTCAAGAGCCGTAAGACAGTTAGAAGAGTATGGTTATATAAAATGCATTTATGATAAGAGTAAGCAGAATAATGAAAAAAGAAAAATATATATAAAAAAATCTGTATCATCAAAAAAGTCTATACGGTATAGTAAAAATTCTACAGACGGCATAGACAAAAAAGTCGAAGATAATAATAAAAATAATAACTTAAATAATAAAGAAAGTGAATCAGATAATAAAAAAGATTCGCATAAAATAAATAAAACAGATAAAAAAATAAATTCTCCCTCTCATAGTTTTGATTCATTTGTTAATGAGCTTATTGATACTTTTAATTTTATTACAGGAAGCAAAGCGACTAAATTATATCAAGTACATTCTTTTAAAACTAAATACAAGCAGGAAGAAATAAAATCTATTTTCGATGATAGGAAATTTGATTGGAAGGATTGTATTAATTTAGCTAGGCAAAAAGTTAAGGATAAAGATAACTTATCGGGTATATGGCTTGATTTTTTGTCTTATTTAAAAATTTATTTGATTAAAGGCGACAGAGAAAACACTATTAAAAGATATTATACTAAAGAAGAACTGATAAAAAGAGAAGAGAAGCTTAAAGAAATAGAGTTAATTAAAATAAAAAGAGAGAAGGAGGAAAAATTAAAATTGCTTGAAGAAGAAAAAAGACTAGGTTTTGATAAGATGACTGAAGATGAGATTATAGAACTTACCAAAAGAAATTTGATGTTTTTGAAGCGTGCTTGATTATAATAAAATCTAAAAAATATCGTTAATAGTAATTGAAATAATTTTATTTTGTTATATAATATTATAAAAAATTAGGGGAGCTTAAAAGGCTGAGAGTAAGTTTAATAACTTAGACCCTTATAACCTGTTGGATAATGCCAGTGTAGGGAAATATTTTATTATCGAATAAGTTTTCTAAAATTATTTTCTTTTTAATTCTTATACACTCATTATTTTCATTAAGGTTTCTCTAAATTATGAATTTATATTTAAGGAAATTTTTATGGATAATGTTTCAAATTCTGAAAGTGTTTTAAGCAGTAATGATTTAGCTAATATTAAATATAGTAAATCAATTTATTTAAAATTTATTGTACTTAGTTTTATCGGCATATTTATGTTATTTATACCAATTAAGATAGGCGATGTTAAATCAATACCTATAGATCATTTAGTAAGTTTTATAAGAAAAATTCCTTTTGTAGATCCTTATTATGGTATTCTTATAACTATGTTCGGAGGTATATATCCTTTTATAAATAAGTCTTGGAATAAAAATAAAACTGAAATAGTATTTTCATTTATTAAACTTACATCGATACCATTTATAATAATGGCTTATTTTGGATTAGGACCTGATGATTTTCATAAACCTAATATGCTTCTTTTTTCTTATAATCTGCTCACTCAAATAGCATTGATTAATAGTATAGGTTTTATATTCTTATCATTTTTGGTAGATTACGGACTTATGTCATTTGCCGGTATATTTATGCGATGTATAATGAAGCCTATATGGAAAACTTCTGGAAGATCATCTTTGGATGCTATAGCCTCATTTGTAGGAAGTTATTCTATTGCTCTTTTGATGACAAGTAAAGTTTATAAGAAAGGTTTTTATTCTAAAAAAGAAGCCTGTATAATAGCTACAGGATTTTCTACAGTTTCGACTACTTTTATGATAGTTGTTGCTAAGATGTTTAATGTTATAGATAAATGGAATATATATTTTTTTGGTACTATGTTAATAACTTTTATAGTAACTGCTATAACTGTAAGACTTTATCCATTAAGAAATAAACCTAGCGACGGATATATGGATAAAGAAGTTGCTGAAGAGCCTATATATAGAGGCGGAAATATTTTTAAGCTGGCATTAAATGAAGCTGCTGAAGTTGCTAGTCATTCTGATAGTGTGCTAAATAGTGTTGTTAAGAATCTTAAAGAAGGACTTGTTGTTTCTATTTCAGTAATGCCTAACTTTATGGCTATAACATTTATAGGACTTTTAATAGTTAATTATACTCCTTTATTTGATGTTATAAGCTATATATTTTTACCTGTTACTAAATTACTTGGGCTTGGAGATGAGGCTTATATAGTGGCAAAGGCTTGTTCTGTTACATTAGTTGAAATGTCATGTTCTTCAAGTATTGTAATGTATGCTAGTCAATTTGCTAAGTCTGTAGTTGCTGTGGTATGCGTTACTGAGATTTTATATTTTGCTGCTCCTATACCTGTAATATTGGCTGTAGGAATACCTATAAAGATAAGAGATATGATGATAATATGGGTTGAGAGAATAATACTTTCATTGTTATTCGCTGTGCCTTTTGCATATTTCTTTCTTAGTTGATAATTAGTATATAATAAGTGGGAGATTAATTATGAAATACTATATTATAGATTCTTTTGCTGATGAGGTTTTCAAAGGTAATCCTACAGCCGTTTGTATATTAGAAAAAAATATTTCTCATGAACTTATGCAGAATATTGCTATGGAGAATAATATTTCAGAAACTGTTTTCACTATAAAGAATGGAAATAATTATGATGTGTATTGGTTTACTCCTAAATGCGAAATAGATTTCTGCGGACATGCTGTACTTGCTGTAGCTTATGCTATATTAAATTTCGCTGAAAAAGAATCTAATGAGGTGAGTTTAAATACTAAAGAGGGTATATTAACCATTAGAAAAAAAGATGATCTTTATGAAATGGATACTCCTAATTATGATTTAAAGCCTATAGAAATTACATCTGATATAATAGAAGCTATAGGAGGAATAAAACCTTTAGAAGCTTATATAGGAAGAGATATTGTATGTGTATTGGAAGATGAAAATCAGGTTATAAATGCAAAACCAAATTTAGAAACTATAAAAAAATTAGACGGGCTTTTATTTCATATAACATCTGATGTAAAAGATAAACAGAATAATCAATATGACAGCATTACTAGAACTTTCGGTCCGAAATTGGACGCAGATGAAGTTGATGTATGCGGTTCTGGGCATTGTCATATTATACCTTTGCTTTCCAAGAAATTGAATAAAGATTATTTTACTGCATTTCAGGCTTCTCCAAGAACAGGAGTACTATACTGCGATATTAAAAATAATAAATTAAAAATAGCCGGAAAGGCATGTTTATATTGTATTTCTGAGATTTTTATTTAAATTATAAGGAGTTATAAAATGAGTACATTACAAGAAGAAATATTTAATTCAATAAAAGAAATGAAAAGTAAAAGTCCATTAGTTCATAATATTACTAATTTTGTAGTTATGCAAATTACAGCTAATGCTTTGCTTGCAGTTGGAGCTTCTCCTGTGATGACATTCGAGAAAGAGGAGTTTGAAGATATGCTTTCTATTGCTTCATCGCTTGTTGTTAATATTGGAACATTGACTACAGTTTCTATTGAGGCTATGCATAAAGCTTGCGAGATAGCAAATAAAAAAAATGTTCCTTTTGTACTTGATCCAGTAGGAGCAGGTGCTACAAAATTGAGAACTAAAACAGCTATTGATTTGATAAAAAATTATAATCCGAAAGTTGTAAGAGGAAATGCTTCTGAGATAATGGTGCTTGCCGGAGAGAGCATAAAAACTAAAGGAGTAGACAGCACTGCTAATGTTAATATGGCGCTTGAGGCAGGTAAGCATTTAGCCAAGGAATATAATACAGTTGTAAGTATAAGCGGTGAAACTGATATTATAACAGATGGTAATAAAGTTTTATATGTTAGCGGAGGTTCTCCTTTAATGCCTGTTAATACAGGTATGGGCTGT
The DNA here is from genome assembly GCF_001676785.2 of Brachyspira hyodysenteriae ATCC 27164. Classification (NCBI taxonomy): domain Bacteria; kingdom Pseudomonadati; phylum Spirochaetota; class Spirochaetia; order Brachyspirales; family Brachyspiraceae; genus Brachyspira; species Brachyspira hyodysenteriae. Next base: position 1,077,668 of record NZ_CP015910.2, read on the forward strand.
ACATCTACTGCTATAACAGGTGCTATGCTTGCTGTATCTAGTCCTTTAATAGCTGCTGCCTCTGCTATGTGTATAATGGCTTCAGCTGGAGAGAAAGCTTCAAAGAAATCTGAAGGTCCTGCTAGTTTTGCTGTTGCTTTTATAGATGAGCTTTATAAACTTGATATTAACGATGCTGCCAATAGGGTAAAGGAATAAATATAAATAATAGTGGGAGTTTTTTGATTAAGCAATGGGCTTGAATATTTATTTAAGTTCATTGCTTTTTCTTTTATAATTTATTTCAGTATATATAAATATTTAGAAATTATCATTATTAATGTATGAATATTATTTAAACAATGGAATTAATAAAATAACTCCATTGTTTATTTTTTATTTAGTCTTTAATTTTGGATGCCATTATATTGGCTACTATTGAACCTGATATATTATGCCATACACTAAATATTGCTCCAGGTACTGTTGCTAATGCCATTGATGCAAAATGAGTTGCTGCAAGTGAAGTAGCTAGTCCAGAGTTTTGCATTCCAACTTCTATTGATACAGCTTTACATTTAGCATTATTTAATCTGAATAATTTACCTAATAAATAACCAAGCAAATAACCCAAACAATTATGAAGTACAACTACTATTATAACTAAATAACCAACCTGCATTAATCTTTGTGAGTTTGCAGATACAACGGCTGCTACTATCGCCACAATAGCAAGTACTGATATTAAAGGCAGTATTTCTTTTATGCTGTTTGTAAACTTATAAAAGAATTTATTTATTATGAAACCCAAAGCTATAGGAAGTATAACAACCTGAACTATTGATACAAACATACTCACAGCATTAACATCAACCTTTTGTCCTGCATATAGTAAAGTGAGTAGGGGAGTAGCAAAAGGAGCAAGTATTGTTGATACAGAAGTCATACCCACAGATAAAGCTACATCTCCATTAGCTAAATATGTCATGACATTTGATGAAGTGCCTCCCGGACAAGTACCTACAAGTATCACTCCTACAGCAAGTTCAGGAGGAAGTTTAAAAGCTATGGAAAGTAAGAATGCAAGTAAAGGCATTATAGTGAATTGTGCTATAGCCCCTATTATTATGTCTTTAGGTCTTGTGAATACCACTTTAAAATCTTCTAATTTTAATGTAAGTCCCATACCGAACATTACTATCATTAAAAGATAGTTAACATAACTTGTTTTAATAAAGCTTACTGTTTTTGGAAAGAATAATGATACGGCTGCTACTATTAATACTATTACAGCCATATACTTACCAAAGAAATTACTTATTTGTTTTAATGTTTTCATTTTTATCATCCTTTTTATAAATTATTTTTTATCATTGTTTATTATTAAAATCTTCTAAATCTATTATAGCTTTTAATATCATTTCTTTATCAACTTTATACGGACTTATATTTAAGTCTTTACCGGCAAGGGCTACTTCCAAGGCATTATTAAGTTCTTCATCTTCTAAACTTGCTTTGTTTATTCCTATATCTTTTAAGCATGTTGGAAGAGATATAGATTTATTGAATCTGAAAATATTTTCTCTTTCTTCATATTGTTTATCCATAGTGAGAAGTAATAATATGCCATAAGATACCAATTCACCATGAAGCAAATTATCTCCTATTCTTTTTACTTTTGTAAGTCCATGATGCATGCCATGTGCTAAAGATATATGATAATCATCTTTTGCCATTACTGATGTTAAGCCTGTTGTATATATTATATGAAGTATTACTCTATTTAAAACATCAGTTACTTTCTTATTTTGAAAATCATTTATAGCTTCTGAATAATGTTTTAATATATCATTAGAACAGTTTTTTATTATCTCTACTGCTAAGAAATTTTTATAATTTAGATTTTCATTTCTTGTTGAAAATAATGCTTCATACTGTTTAGAAACTGCATTACCTATACCGGCTCTGAAATAATTTTCAGGTGAATTTAATATTATATCAGTATTTATAAAAGTATGCAAAGGAGGTCTTTTATCACTGAACATTTTTTTGAAGCTTCCATCATCATTATAAACAACAGAAATGCTAGTTACAGCGGCACAATTTGAAGCTAATGTTGGGAAAGTAAATATAGGCTTATTTATTGTATGTGCTAAAACTTTTGATGTGTCTAATGATTTTCCTCCTCCTACAGCAAATATCATATCAGCTTCCATTACAGCTTTTTTGTTTTTAAGTAAATCAACATTTTCAAAAGTTGATTTATTGCCGTAATGAAACATTCCTGTTATTGTTATATCTTTTGTATTATTTAATATTGATTCTATTGATGCCTGAAGAGATTTTTTACCGGATATTATAACAGCTTTTTTTCCATAATTTGAACATACATCATATATATCTTTATATGCATCGCTTCCTATACTAAAGTTAGGCAGAAATAAATTTTCTAAACTCATTTTTTTATCCTTTAATTAATATTATTTTTTTATTATTGTTGTTTGCTTTTTATTTAGTTTATATATTTATTATGTAAACACTTGAAACAAGTTTATTTTCAGAAATTAATTTTTAATAATCATACTTTTCTCCTTTAAAAAATTTTATTTAAACTAAATTTAGTCCAAGCTTATATCAGCTATAAACTAAACGATTTTTATCATGGCTTAAAAGATAGGTATTCAAGCAGTCTGTAATATTAATTTTTTATAATGACTTTTAGATTAATAGTGCTTATATGATGTTATATATATTATCATTAATTCTATAACATCAATTTATTTTTTAATTATAATTATTTCAATACAGCACCAGTATTAGCAGACTGAACAAGTTTTCTATATCTTCCAAGCCAGCCTCTAATTTCTTCTAAAGGTTTAATAGCAATCTCTTTTCTTCTTTTTTCCATTTCTTCATCAGAGATTTCTAAATTGATTTTATGATTAGGTATATCTATACTTATGATGTCATTTTCTTTTATGAAAGCTATTTCTCCGCCGCTTGCAGCTTCAGGTGAAACGTGTCCTATAGATGCACCTCTTGAAGCTCCTGAGAATCTTCCGTCAGTTATCAAAGCAACATCTTTATCTAATTTCATACCGGCAAGTGCAGAAGTAGGGTTTAACATCTCACGCATACCAGGTCCGCCTTTTGGTCCTTCATATCTTATAACAACAACATCGCCTTTATTTATTTTACCGGCATATATAGCAGCTATTGCAGATTCTTCAGAGTCAAATACTCTAGCAGGTCCTTTATGTACAAGCATTTCATCAGCAACGGCAGAACGTTTAACAACGCATCCGTCTTTAGCTATATTTCCCCAAAGTATTGCTATACCGCCTGTTTTACTATAAGGGTTTTCTATATTTCTTAAAACATTATTGTTTTTGTTAACAGCATCTTTTATATTTTCAGCTATTGTTTTACCTGTAGCAGTTAAAAGAGAAGTGTTTATAAATCCGCCTTTATCAAGCTCTTTCATAACAGCAGGTATTCCGCCAGCTTTGTATAAATCTTCTATATAGTTATGTCCTGCAGGTGCTAAATGACAAAGATTAGGAGTACGGTCGCTTACTTCATTTATTATTTTTAAATCTAATTCTATTCCTGCCTCATTAGCTATAGCAAGTAAGTGAAGTACGCTATTTGTAGAACATCCCAAAGCCATATCAACAGCAAGAGCATTTTTAAAAGATTCAGGAGTTATTATATCTAAAGGTTTTATATCTTTTTTTAATAATTCCATAACCTGCATACCGGCTTTTTTAGCAAGTAATGTTCTAGCAGAATAAACAGCAGGTATTGTTCCATTTCCTGGCAAAGCTATACCTAATGCCTCAGAAAGACAGTTCATACTATTAGCAGTGTACATACCGGCACAAGAACCGCAGCTAGGACAAGTGTTTTGAGCAAAATCTTCTAATTCAGCATCATTTATAAGATTAGCTTTTTTAGCTCCTACAGCCTCGAATATATTTGATAAGCTTACTCTGTCGTCTCCATGATCACCAGGAAGCATAGCTCCTCCGCTTATAACTATTCCAGGTATATTCATTCTTAAAAGTCCCATTATCATACCAGGAACTATTTTATCGCAGTTAGGTACAAGTACAACTCCGTCTAAACCATGAGCTATAACCATACTTTCAACAGAATCAGCTATTAATTCTCTTGAAGGAAGTGAATATTTCATTCCTAAATGTCCCATAGCTATTCCGTCGCAAACTCCTATTGCTGGTATAAGTATAGGAGTACCTCCTCCTATTAATACGCCGGCTTTAACAGCCTGAGAAAGTTTATCAAGATGTATATGTCCAGGTACAATTTCACTATATGCAGAAATAATTCCAATCAGAGGTCTTTTTAATTCTTCATCTGTATATCCCATAGAGTAGAATAATGATCTGTTTGGCGCTCTTTCATCGCCTTTTAATACTCTGTCGCTTCTTAAAGAACTATTTTCTCTGAAACTCATAATTATTTCTCCATTTAATAAAATTGTTTAAATAAATTTCTAAAAAATATACTTATGCATTCTATTAGTAGAATGATAAAAAATCAAGTATTTTTTTTATTTTTATAATAAATTTTTATATTGCTTGTATTTTTTATTTTTTATTATATATTAGTAGATGGTAGGGTTTAATTTTTTTATCCCTATTAAAATATCTTTATAAAATTTTTTTTTATATAAAGAATTTTAGTTGGAGTTGTTAATGTTTAAAAAAGTAGGTTTGAAATTTCAGATTACAGCCATTATATTAGTTCCTATTATGATAATTGTCATAGCGTCAAATACCATAGTTATGTTATATGTAGGTAAAATAACGAAAAATTTATCTTATAAAATTTTACAAGAAACCTCACATAAAGAAGCTAACAATATAAAATTCAATATAGAAAAACATTTATATAATGTCATGGGACTTAAAGTTAATATAGAAAATATCTATAACAGAGGAATAAGAGACAGAGCAACATATAAACAATTAACTTCAGTATTTTTTAATAGCCTTCCTGATGATATAAATGGTTTATCAATAGCCTTTGAACCTAATGCACTTGATAATGATGCAGATTATACAAATACAGAGTATAGACCTTCTAATGGAAGATTTAATTATTATATATCCCGTAATGGAGAATCTTATTTGGGAATAGACACTTTCAATATAGATTATTATACAGAACCTAAAAGAACAGGAGCTGTATATGTATCCGGAGTTTATAATTCTACAGTTAATGCTGATACAGTACTATTTACTTTATGTATACCTATAATGCCTCAAAATAAATTTTTAGGTGTTATTTATGTTGATATATTTGTTGATTCTGTTGTTGCTCTATTGGGAAATATTAATATATTTGAGGATACAACTGTTGCTTTATATGATCAAAATGGGCTTGTAGTGTATGATAGTTATAATATGGATAATGTATCTAAAAATATTTATGAAGTATATCCACATTATAAAAATTATAATGTTTTAGAGAATATTAAAAGCGGTAAATCATTGCTAGTAGAGGGATATAGTGGTGTTTCTAAGGAAAATCTTTTATATGCATTTACATCAATAGAAATATCCAAAGGAGTTTATTGGTGTTTATAATTAGCTTCTCCAAAAGATATAGTATTGAAAGACAGTAATGTTATGAGAAATGTTCTTCTTATAATTTTGCTTGTTATAATTATTATTCTTTTCTTAACTATACCAAATATAATAGGATCAAAGGTATCAAATATAATAAATGAATTATCAAAAGATATCTTAGCTATGGCTGAAGGTGATTTAACTAGAGAAATACCTAAAGGATTTGAAAAGAGAACTGATGAATGGGGAGATATAGCAAGAGGCTGGGATAAAGCTATGAAGAATTTTAACAATGTAATAAATACTGTTAAAAATTCTGCAGAGCAGGTTTCTACAGCAGCAAATGAAGTTTTGATTGGAAATAACGATTTATCTCAAAGAACAGAATCTCAAGCTTCTAGTTTGGAAGAAACAGCAGCATCAATGAATCAGATGGCTAGTGCTATTAAAGAATCTGCTGAAAATGTATCTACTAGTACAGGTATGGTATCAGAAGCTAAAGAACATTTAGTTAAAGCTGGTAATATAGTAGAAGAAAGTGTAAGTAAAATGAATGATGTTTATGAGTCTAGTAATAAAATTATGGATATTACTAAACTTATAGAAGGCATCGCATTCCAAACAAATATACTTGCTTTGAATGCCTCTGTAGAAGCAGCACGTGCCGGAGATCAGGGAAGAGGATTTGCGGTTGTTGCAAGTGAAGTAAGAAATCTAGCTCAGACTACTCAGGAATCAGTAAAAAATATTACTTCTTTAATAACAGACAGTAATGAAAAAATCAATTTAGCTGCTAAGAGTGTTAGAGAATCTAAAGAAATATTCGATGAAATTTCTGATAAGATGGATAAGGCTTCTTCTTTGATGGACAGAATAAATATAGCTGCTCAGGAACAAGAAAGAGGTATAGAACAAATCAATATAGCTATAAATAATATGGATAATGCTGTTCAGAAAAATGCCGCTTTAGTTACTGAGGCTACTTCTGCTTCTGAGTCATTACTCAGTGAGGCTAATGAGTTGGTTAAATCTATAGAGTATTTCAAATTAAAATTCTAATTTAAATATAATTGTTATATATGTTTCATAATATCCTAATGCTATATTAAAAAATATAACATTAGGATATTTTTATAATATAAATATATTGTTAAAAATGTTAGAGTGTTATAAAATAATGTTAGTTAAATCTAAAAAAGGAGTTTATTATGCCTATAATAAAAGAAGAAACAGTAAAATTATTAAATGATCATTTAAATGAGGAGCATTATTCAGCAAATCTTTATTTTAATATGGCGGGTTGGTGCGAGAAACAGGGACTTAAAGGATGCAGCAGATTTTTATATAATCATTCAGCAGAAGAGCATACACATTTGGAAAAATTTAGAGAGTATATTAATAAAGCAGGAGGACAGGCTATAATGGGAGAGATGAAAGCTCCTGAATGTAATTTTAATTCTGTGGCAGAGTTATTTGAGAAAGTAATTAAGCATGAAGAGTACATCACTAATTGTATTAATAAATTAGTCGGCATAGCAATGGATAGTAAGGATTATGTTACATTGAAATTTTTGGAATGGTTCGTTGAAGAGCAGCTTGAAGAAGAAGAGCTATTTAATGATATTATTAAAAAAATAAAGATTTTAGGAAATTTAGAAGGAAGAAATCTTTATACTTTTGATAAGTTTGTAGGCAATTTGGATGCACAAGAACATAACTCATGAGCTCTAATTAATATAGTACCTATTTCATGATTTATTATTATGAAATAGGTTTTTTTATTATATATTATAAGAGTCAACATGAATTATCAATACACTAATTTTTTTATTTTATAATAGTATATATTATTTTCTTCTAAAATATTTTTTATCAATAAAAGTCTTAATATTTATATTTTCTATAAACTCTAATATGATACTATCTTGTTTTAGGAAAAAAAGTTTATATAATTATAATATATCTAATAATTTAACCAAAAGGAAATGATAATGAGTAACAGCTTTGATGAAAAAATAAAACCTTTCTTTTTTGTAGAACATGAAAATACTGCTTCTCTTTGTCTTAATGTAGGAGAGTATAAAGCAGAAGTATTTGAAGAAAGAGAAGACGAAGGTTTTGAAGGCTGCGGTTATGATTGGCAGTCATTAGCTTTGGTATTTTTAAATGAAAAAGTTCCTGAATTAAAAGATGTTATCGATTTTGATTCTGAAGCAAGTATGTTTTGTGCTTACAGCAGTGATATTGAAGCATTAAAGAAATTTGCTTTATCTTTTAAAGATGCATGCGAGGATGATAAATTAATAAGAAATCTATTTTCAAGAGCTGAACTTGATTAATATATAGTTTTTAGAGGGGGTATTATGAGTATAATAGAAGAAATAAATAGATTGCATGAAGATGATGAGCATGAAAAAATTATTGAAATTATAACTTCAATCCCGGAAGATGAAAGAGATATAGAACTTTTTAGTTTACTTGCGAGAGCTTATAATAATACAGAAAACTATGATAAAGCATTAGATAATTTGATGTATATAAGAGAAGAAGGAATTGATGATGCTTTATGGAATTATAGGGTAGGTTATGCTTATTATTACAAAGGCGATAAAGAAAATGCAGAAATGTATTTTAAAAAAGCTTATGATTTAAATAATGAAGATGCAGATGCTTATAATTTTTATATGCTATGCTCTGAAGATAAAGATAATGGAATCAATTTTGAAGAGAGAGTAAATAGATTTTGGAAATGGTTTGAAGAAAATGAGAAAGTTATATCAGATTTTATAGATAAAAAATCTAATATGTCATCAGAAGAAATAATCGAATTTGTTTCTAATGGTGTATCTTTAATATCTAATGATTTGCAGTTTAATTTCGGCGGTGATTATGAGTTTACATTCACTATAGAGGGTAAGGAATATTTATTTTATCTTACTCCTAGAATAACAGCTGCTATGCCTGATAAATTAAAAAGTAAATGGAAATTTTCTCCTTATATGCAAAAACAAGATATAGAAGATTCTAATTTCAGAATGTATAATGAAGATTTGAGCTTTAAAGATATTTTAGTATACTCTGAATATGATGAAGATACTAATTTATTTAATTTTAAATTCTATAATAAAATCTTAAATCAATTAGATGAAAATTATGCATATAATGCTTTTTATATAATGCTTGAGCATGCTATAGGTGAGAATATATCAAGATTATATTTAGGAAACGTTGAAAAAAGCGATAAAAAACTTGATAGCATGATAGAGCTTACAAAACTTTATGACTTTATCATGAATATACTAAAAAGTAAAAATAAGGATATTATTTTAGATCCTATAAATAGATATACAGTTTATGAATGTAAACCTACAGATAATTTTTTCAGAGAAGATATATTTATTGGTAATACATGCTATATGGAACTTATTGATGATTATGCCAATTACAATATAGATGCTATTGTTAATATTTCAAAAATGGGAGCAAGGGCTGTATATTTGGCTTATGCATTTTCAGATAATAAAGATAATGATTTTAATGTTGAAGATATAAATAAAAAACTTCTTGAAGAGAGAAATAATATTACAGATGAGCTTGAAAGCGTAATGGGTGAGAGAGGAAGCGGTAAGGAAATAGGTGTAGTATTAGGCAGTGCTTTTGGTATGATAGGAGGATATATAGATTTACTTTTATACAATCAATATGATTTTATAAAGAGAGCTGAAGAAGTTCTTAAAAAATATAATTATAAATTTAGATTATTAAGATTCAGACAGTATTCTGAAATTATAAAAAGTTTTAATGATTAATTAAAAAATATAGTAATGTGATTTTTAGTGCATTGCTATTATTTTTAATAATTAATTGTATATTAGTTTATTACTTATAGTATGCACTTGTTTTTTTATATAAATTAATTATCATATTAAATATTTTTTATAGGAGTATTTCATGGAAAAAATAAATTTAGCAAAAGTATCAACAATCACTTCTCCAAATCCTGTGGCATTAGTATGCATTAAGAAGCCTGATGGAGATACTAATATTACCGCAGTATCTTGGTATACTTATTTATCTTATAATCCAAGTATGATAGCTTATGCAATGACTAAAGATTCATACGGTGGAGAGTTAGTTCGTGAAAATAAAAAAGTTATAATTACAATTCCTGGTGAGAATATTAAAGAAATTGTAATAGGATGCGGTATGTATAGCGGAAGAGATATTGATAAAATAAGAAACTTGGGTATAAAAATGCAGAGTATTCCTACAAGTGATATAAAAATTCCTTGTCATAGTGCTGCTGCTATTCAATGTAGTTTAAAAGAATTTATTGAAACAGGAGATCATAATTTATATATATGCGATGTTGAAGAAGTATATGCTGATTATAAAGAAAAAGCTGTATTTGCTTGGGAAGGTTATGCTAAAATAGCATCAGCTAAAGAGGTATAATAGATTATTTTGTTTGTATATTATTATGAAGTTATATAAATTTTATTATTATGTTATTAATGAAGCAATTATTTAATTAAAGCAATAATAAAGCCGTTAGCATATATGTAAATATGCTAGCGGCCTTTTTACTATAAAATGAGTATTGTATATTAAATCAAACCATAAGGAATCATTATATCAGCAACTTTAACAAATCCTGCTATATTAGCACCTTTCAAGTAATCGCCTTTACATCCGTACTCTTCAGCTGTATGATAGCAAGTATCATGGATATTAGTCATAATATTTTTAAGTTTACCGTCAGTATAATCAAAATCCCATTTATCCATAGAAGCATTTTGCTGCATCTCTAAAGCAGAAGTAGCAACACCTCCAGCATTTGTAGCTTTACCAGGAGCATAAAGAATACCAGCTTTTTGGAACACTTCAACAGCCTCAGGAGTAGCAGGCATATTAGCTCCTTCAGTAACAGATATACATCCGTTTTTAACTAATGTTTCAGCACTTTTAGCATCAAGTTCATTTTGAGTAGCACAAGGCAAAGCAATATCGCAGGCAATATCCCAAATATTTCCATTTTCCATATATTTAGCAGAAGAATGAGTATTAACATACTCTTTAATTCTTTTTCTTTCTACTTCTTTTAATCTTTTAACAGTGTCTAAATTGATACCGTTTTCATCGTAAACAACACCATTAGAGTCAGAACAAGCAACAACTTTAGCACCTAATTGAGTAGCTTTCTGCATAGCATATATAGCAACGTTACCAGAACCTGAAACTATTACTTTTTTACCTTCAAAACCATTTTTGCCGTTAGTTTTAAGCATAAGGTCAGTGAAGTATACAAGTCCGTAACCAGTAGCTTCAGTACGAGCTAAAGAACCGCCGTAGCCTAAGCCTTTACCTGTTAATACACCTGGTTCAAATCTATTTTTTAGTCTTTTATATTGACCGAATAAATATCCTATCTCTCTAGCACCAACTCCTATATCACCAGCAGGAACATCTATATCATATCCTATATGTCTTTGAAGTTCTGTCATAAAGCTTTGGCAGAAACGCATAACTTCATTATCACTTTTTCCTTTAGGATCGAAGTCAGAACCTCCTTTACCACCGCCTATAGGTAAGCCTGTTAAAGCATTTTTGAATATTTGTTCAAAACTTAAGAATTTGATAATACCTAAATAAACAGATGGGTGAAAACGAAGTCCGCCTTTGTATGGTCCTATAACGCTTGAGAACTGTACACGGAAACCTCTGTTTACATGTATTTCTCCTTTATCATCCATCCAAGGAACTCTGAACATAATTTGTCTTTCAGGTTCGCATATTCTTTCTATTATCTTCTGTTCAATATAATGAGGCTTTTTCTTCAATACAACTTCTAAGGTGCTTAACACTTCTTTCACTGCTTGGTGAAATTCTGCTTCACCAGGATTTCTTTTTACTATTTTGTTGTAAATGGCTTCTAATTGTTCGTTCATTTGAGAAGACATAAATTAATCTCCTTTTTTATTTTTTTTATTTGCTGAAAGCATTATATACTAAATAGTATTATTGTCAATAGTAATGTAACCGGTTTTTTGTTAATATTATTATTTTTTTTAATAAATTTATAATTTTTATATAAAAAATTGAAATATAGTTCAAAATGTTGTATTTTATAAAAAATAATTAAGTATATATTATGTATAAAGAAAAATATAAACCATAAGAAAAAGATGAATTAATATATTTAATAGAAAAAAGATAAAATTTAATATAATAGATATGGTCTAATAATAGATAATGAGTATAAAACTAGAAGATAGTAATTTATTTATGATGTGCAAATCAATTAATAAAAATGCATTATCAGATATTCCTAATGGTTATCATATAAGAAATTGTAAAAGAGATGAATTAAACTTATGGTTTGAATTTCCATTTGATAATGAAGAAGATAAGAAGAACTATAGAAGTTTTATGGAGCAATATTTTAAAGATGTATATGGAAGTAATGAAGGATTATTTTTTGAAAAATGCTTATTTATTTGTGATGAAAATGATACTCCTGTAGGAACATGCTTTGCTTGGAAGGCTTATAATCTTATAACTACAATACATTGGTTTAAAGTTAAAAAAGAATATGAAGGGCAGGGTATAGGAAGGGCTTTAATCTCTTATGTTATTAATTCTATAGATGAAAAAGACTTTCCAATATTTCTGCATACTCAGGCTGGAAGTTTTAGGGCTATTAAACTATATACTTATTTAGGATTTGTTTTGCTTACTGATGAAAAAATAGGATATAGAGAAAATCATTTAAATATTGCCTTGCCTTATTTGAAAAAACAAATGCCTTTAAAAGAATATAATAAATTAAAATTTGATAAAGCCAATAAAGAATTTTTGTATGTCGTAGAAACTTCTGAAATAAATCAATTTTAATTATCTACAATTCCATTAATTTTCAATATTCATAAAAATAAATAAGAAAACTTAAATATGCATATTTCTGCTATTTTATATTAAATATCATTAATTTGTAAATATATTGTATATTATTTTTATATAAAATGATATAAATGTTACAATTTGTTAACATAATAAATTATTTTGATTGACTTTTTAGCTATTTATGATATTCTAAGCACTCCTAGTTTTATAAAATTTATAGGATACAAATATGCTTCTAACATTATCTTTTTATTTAGTCGGCGGATTCGGACTTTTTATGTACGGTCTTAAAGTTTTTTCAGATGGTCTTCAGGAAAGTACAGAAAACGCATTAAAAGATATACTTCATAAAGTTACTCAAAATAAAATATTAGGAATATCTTTAGGTTTTCTTATAACTGCTATAGTTCAGTCTAGTAGTGCGGTTACAGTAATGACAGTAAGTTTCGTAAATGCTAATTTGCTTACTTTATCGCAGGCTATTAATATAATATTAGGTGCTAATATAGGTACTACAGTTACAGGTTGGATAATATCATTAAATATAGATGTTCTGGCATTACCTTCTCTTGGTATAGGTTCCATAATTGTAATATTCGGTTCAGAGAATAGAAAGCTAAGATTTTTCGGTGAAATACTGATGGGATTCGGTATGATATTCTACGGACTTATACTTATGAAAACAGCATTTGAAGGTGTAAGAGGTTCTGAAGATTTTGAAAAAGTGTTTTTAATGGCTAATGCTGACACAATGTATGGAAGATTCCTATGCGTAGTGATAGGTATGGTTGTAACAGCCATAATACAGTCTAGTAGTGCTGCTTTGGGTGTAACTATATCATTAGCTTCTGTTGGATTGATAGATTATCCTACAGGAGTGGCATTAATATTAGGACAAAACATAGGTACAACAATAACTGCTGTTTTAGCTACTCTTGGAGCTTCAACTAATGCTAAAAGAGCAGCTTTGGTACACTGTTTATTCAATATATTCGGTGTTGTTTATATGTTCTTCCTATTCCCATACTATATAAAATTAGTTGATGTGATTGTTGGTTTTATGAATATAGGTGACCCTAATCTTGTAGTAAACAATAAATATGTCAATATATCATTCTATATAGCAGCCGCACATACTATGTTTAATATTATAAACGTTATAGTATTTTACTTCTTAACAGAAAAATTAGAAAAAGTAGTTTGTATAATTATTAAAGATAAAGAAGATGAAAAACATGTTAGTGTTCTTTCTGATAAACTTCTTAATATGCCTGTTTCTGCTGAAATAGAAGTAAGAAAAGAAGTTACATATATGGGCGATATTGCTAAGAAGATGCTTTCTAGAATAGAACAATTATTTGATAATCCAAGTGAGAAACTTCTTACAAAGATAAGAGATCATGAAAAAATGCTGGATAATACGGATCAGGAAATTCATGCCTTTTTATTGAAGTTGCTAGGTAAGAATACTTTGAACTCAGCTAATATTGCTTCTCTTATAAATATAAGCACATATTATGAAAATTTAGGTGATAATTTAAAGGACTTGGGAAAAGCTATTATTAAAGGAAATGAAAAGAAAACATTATTTAGTGAAACTCAAAAAGAAGATATAATAAAAATGCTTCATAATAATAAAGATTTTATAGATTATTTATCAGGATTAATACTTCAATATTATTCTTTAAATAAAGAAAAAACTTATGATGAGGCTATGGAAAAATATCATCAGATTAAAGGTTTTTATTATGAAGCTAGAGAAAGACATTATGATAATGTTGATAAATCATTAATACCTGCTTTAAATGCTCACTTATACGGAGATGTATTAGTATATTTTAACCGTTCTATTGCCAATTTAGTTAATATAGTAGAGGCAATAACAGGAAAAGATAAATAAGATTTTTTTGGGGGCAGCATTGTGAAGAAGGTATATATAGCAGGACATAAAGGTTTGGTAGGAAGTGCTATAGACAGAGTTCTTACTAAAAATGGATATAATAATATATTAAGAAAAACACATTCAGAATTAGATTTAAGAAACAGAGAAGAAGTATTTAATTTCTTTGAACAAGAAAGGCCACAGTGGGTATTTTTATCAGCAGCTAAAGTAGGCGGAATATATGCGAATAATACCTATCCTGTTGATTTTTTATTATATAATTTGCAAATACAAAATAACATCATAGAAGCATCATATAAATATAATGTTGAAAAGTTAATGTTTTTAGGTTCTAGCTGTATATATCCTAAGGAATGTCCTCAGCCTATAAAAGAAGAATATTTGCTTTCAGGATATTTAGAAAGTACAAATAGGCCTTATGCCTTAGCTAAAATTGCAGGTATAGAATTATGCGATGCTTATAACAGACAATATAATACAGATTATATAGCCGTAATGCCATGTAATCTTTATGGTATAAATGATAATTATCATCCTGAAAATGCTCATGTTATACCAATGCTTATTAGAAGATTTCATGAGGCTAAGATAAATAATCTTAAAGAAACAACTATTTGGGGAAGCGGTACTCCTTTAAGAGAATTTATGTTTTCTGATGATTTAGCTGAAGCATGTCTTTATTTGATGGAAAATAAGAGTCATAAAGATATAGGAAAGTTTATAAACATAGGTTCAGGAAAAGAAGTTACTATAAAAGAATTAGCAGAGTTAATAAAAAAAGTAATAGGCTTTGAAGGAAATATAATATTGGATAGTTCTAAACCGGATGGTACTATGAGAAAATTGCTTGATGTATCAAAAATTAATTCATTAGGCTGGAAATATAGAATAGAACTTGAAGAAGGATTAAAAATAGCTTATAACGATTTTTTGAAAAATTATAATCAATAACATAGGAATACAAATATGAAGAAAGCACTTATCACAGGAATAACAGGACAGGATGGTTCTTATTTAACAGAACTTTTATTAGAAAAAGGTTATGAAGTACATGGAATTATTAGAAGAAGTTCATCTTTTAATACGGAAAGAATAGATCATCTTTATAGTGATCCGCATATTAATGATGTAAGAATGTTTCTTCATTATGGAGATTTATCAGACAGTTCTAATTTATCTAGAATATTAGAAAAGATACAGCCTGATGAAATATATAATTTGGCAGCGCAAAGCCATGTAAGAGTAAGTTTTGATATGCCTGAATATACTGCTGATGTTACAGGACTTGGTACAATAAGATTATTAGATGCTATTAAAGAAACTCAGATAAAAACAAAATTTTATCAAGCATCAACTAGTGAATTGTATGGAAAAGTTGTAGAAACACCTCAGACAGAAAAAACTCCTTTTTATCCTAGAAGTCCTTATGCTTGTGCTAAAGTGTATTCATATTGGATTACTGTTAATTATAGAGAAAGTTATGATATGTATGCTTGTAATGGTATACTATTTAATCATGAAAGTCCTAGAAGAGGAGAGACTTTTGTTACTAAAAAAATTACGCATGCCATTGCTAGAATACTAAATAAAGAACAAGATAAATTATATTTAGGTAATTTAGATTCTAAAAGAGACTGGGGATATGCTAAGGATTATGTTGAAGCTATGTGGCTTATGCTTCAGCAGGAAAAGGCTGATGATTATGTTATAGCTACAGGAGAGACACATTCTGTTAGAGAATTTTTAGATGAAGCTTTCGGACTTGTTGGGCTTGATTGGAAAAAATATGTAGAAATAGATCCTAGATATTACAGACCTGCAGAGGTTGATCTTTTATTAGGAGATCCTACAAAAGCAAAAGAAAAATTAGGATGGAAACCAAAAACTACATTTAAAGAATTAGTTAAAATAATGCTTGAATATGATTTGAAAACTGTAGGTTTAAGTTTAGATAAATTTAAAAATTAATTATTCATGAATAATAAATTATTTTTAAAAAAAAATTTGATTGAATATTTGGTATGGGCTATTCCTTTTAAAAAAATTAGAAATAGCATAAGAATCAATTCTGTATATTTAAAAGATTTAGGTTATAAAATAAATTATAATCATTATAAAAATAATATAGGAAATAAAATAACTTTTTTTGTAAGAAATGATTGGTCTGTAAATGAGAATGAGTTTACTAATAATTATTTTTATAATTTAATAAAAAATAATTATATTGATGATTTAGAAATAAGCTACAATCCTGATATAGAATTTTTTGCTCCTGTAGGTAAAAGATATTTTTTAGAAAACTCTAAAGCAAAAATTAAAATATTCTATACAGGAGAGTGCGTTTCAAAAGATGCAATAGATAAATCTTGGAGACAATATTATGATAATTGTGTTAATGATGTAGATTTATCTCTTGGTTTTGATAGGGTAGATGAGGATAAATATAAAAATTATGTACGATTTCCTATTTGGATATTTTATAATTTTCATGGACTTTTAGATAATAAAAACTACACTAAAGATAATATCAAGAAAATTATAGATGATATTAATAATGCTAAATCTAAAAAAAATAGATTTGCTTCATTGGTTGCTAGTCATGATGCCACTAATATAAGAACTCAAATGTATAATCAAATAAAAAAAATAGATTCTATAAGCTGTCCAAGTAAATTATTTCATAATGATGATACATTAAAACAAAACTTTAATGATGTAAAAACGGAATATTTAAAAGATTTTAAATTTAATATATGTCCTGAAAATACAATCAGTGACGGATATATCACAGAAAAACTTTTTGATGCTTTTAAATCAGGATGCATACCAATATACAATGGAGATGATAATATAGAACTTGATTTAGTTAATAAAAATGCATTATTATTCTTTAAAAAAGATGAAGATAATACAGAACTTATAAAAGAAATAGAAAAACTTCATAAAGATGATAAATTATTCGATGCTTTTCAAGAACAAATAAAAATATACGACTCTATGGTTGATTATCTTTGGGAGAGAAGAGTAAAAATATTAAATAGATTAGAAACTCTAATAAATGAGAGACTTAAATAATATTATTTATTTACAGGTATTCTTAAGAATATTTCTGTACCTATAGAAAGTACATTACTATTTAATTTATTCCAAGCTTTTATTTCTGCTATATCAATATGAAATCTTCTTGCAATAATCCAAAGCGTATCACCAGCTCTAACATGATACATTATATCTTTATACTCATAATCAGGAGGAGGCAAAGATTCAAAATAAACAAATTTACCTTCTCTTATTCTTTGCTGTTCTTCTTCATATTGAGCCAAATCAACCTGTTTAGCATTATCAAGACCTTGTATAGGAATCATTACCTGCTGACCTATATTAAGACTTCTTGATTTTAATTTATTAATTTCTACTATAGCATTTATAGGAACACCATAAAATTTAGAAAGGTGAGAAAGAGTTTCATTCATTTTTACTTCATGTCTTCTGAAAGTAACTCTTTCCGAAGCAGGTATTTTAGCGAAGGTTTCATTGAATTTATCTCCTAATCCTTCAGGAACTCTTAAAGGATATCTAACCATACCAGGAGGAGTTACTCCTCTTGCTAAATGAGGATTTAAAGCTTTCAAATCTTCAGTATCAACATCTATCATTTTAGCAATAACAGATAAATCAGCAGCATCATCAACATAAACTAAATCACCCTGAGGAAATACTACCTTAGGTTTATTCACTTTAAATCCAAATTTTTCAGGATTTTTTGCTATTATAACAGCAGCAACATATTTTGGTATATATTCTTCAGTTTCTTTAGGAAGAACTCCTGCCTTTAATAGATCCTCAAAATCATTACTTTTTACTTCTCTTATAGCTCTTGATATCCTTCCTCCTCCGGCATTATAAGCTATTAGAGCAATAACCCAAGATTTAAAATTTTTATCAAGTCTTACTAAGTGATCAGCAGCAGCTTTTGTTGATCTTTCAGGATCGAATCTGTCATCAGACCAATAATTAACTTTAAGATTGTATATAGCACCTGTCATAGGCATAAATTGCCAAAGTCCGGCAGCACCTGCATGAGAAACTGCCTGAGGATTGAAATCGCTTTCTATTATAGGTAGGTAAACTAAATCTTCAGGTACTCCTTTTTCAGCAAATACTTCCTTTATATAGGGTAGATATATTTGAGATCTGTCTATAATTTTCTGCATGTAAGGCTTCCAGCTTCCCTGATATCTATTTATATAGTAGGAAACTCTATCGCTTCTAAAGTTATTTACATCAAAACCTCTTAGCTCTACAACTTTTATATCGCGTCCAAGAGATTCTCCGAAAACACTAAGTTCATATAAATTTACACCATCTAATGCCTTTCTTATATACATATCGAAAGTATCGCAAGAGTTTGCAAATAACATTATTATTATGAGGAAAATAATTACTATATATTTTTTTATATTTTTAATAATAAACCTGCCTTAAAATTATTGATATATTTAACATTATTATTGAAAGATTTTCAAGTTATTTTTACATTTTAAAATCGGATATATTGCAAATAAATTTAATTTTATAAATATAGTGATATTTTTATATTTTTGTTATGATGCGTAACGTTTTATTATGATGTTGTTGTATAGTTTTTTACCATACTGTTTTATAATATAGAGTTATAGGAAGTTAATAGAGAATATAATTTTCTCTATTAACTCCACTAACTCCACTATTAATTATTATTTTGAGCAGAATGTTATTTGTTGATTTAAATATTTTTTATTCTGTATTTCATCAACAAAAGCTATGGCATAATCAGCATAACTAATAGCACTTTCACCTTTTGAGTTGAAAAGTAATTCATCATGTCCTATATTATATTGTCCTGTTTTTTCTCCGTCAGCTTGGAAATCAGCAGAAGGTGATATGTAAGTCCATAAAACATCTTTTTTACTTTTTAATATATCAAATGCCTTAATAGAACTTACAGCTACACCCATAAAAATATCTGGAAAATCAGGTGTATCTTTTAATATCATAGTATGCTCTTTATTTACATATAAACTTCCTGCACCTCCTATTACCATTAATCTAATATTGGTATTGGCAAGTATTTTACATAAATGCTCTATAACTAATGAATGCTTATCAAGCTCTTTTTCTTCCCATACTCCGAATGCACTTACTACAGTATCGAATTCTTTCAAATCATCTTTTGTCAAATCGAATAAATCTTTTTCTATAACTTTTGCTTTTGAATTATTTATTTTTGTTTTATCTCTTACTATGGCTGTAACATCTATCCCTCTTTCTAATGCCTCATTCATGATTAATTTTCCGGCTCTTCCGTTTGCTGCTATTATTGCAATTTTCATTTTAATTCTCCTTTTTATATAAAATATTTTCTTTAATTAAAGAGTTGTAATAGCTATTGTTACAATCATAATAACATGGTTTAGTTGTAATGTCAAGTATTACAACTAAAATTTTTAACTTTTTATATATTTTAAAACTTTAGATATATCATCATCTATACATATAGAACGATTTTCCAAACCAGATATAGCTAAACAGTTATTTAAATTAATAGAGGCATAAATTGAATTTTTATTTTTTAATGCCATTTCCCAAAAAGAATATTTTATGATACCCGGAGTATTAAATCCTACACCCAATTCTAAAAATAATATATTTTTGTTTTGGGAATTATTCAAAAAAGATTTATATTTATCTTTGGCTTTATACCAATTTTCATCTTGAACGAATGTATTATCGCTTCTTAAATTCATCGACATATTAGCACCGCAATGAGGACATTTAGGTATAAGTTCTGAAGGTATTTTCATGTTTTTTCTAGATTTAACCATTTCTCTGATATATTTTTCATTGTAAAAAGTTTCCTGTTTGCATGGTACAGAGCATTGAAAAAGAGAATAATCTCCTTGAACTTTAAATAGTCTTTCTTTATCAAAATTAGCTTCTTCAAATCTTCCATCAACATTTGTTGTAATGACAAAATAATTTTTATTTTTTACTATGTTTAAAAGGTTTAAATGTGTTTCATCTGCTTTTAAATCATATCTGTTAATATAAACAAATAGAGAGAAATATCCCCAAAATTCTTCTAAGCTAGGGTAGTTATAGAATCCGGCACTGTACATATCTGTTAAGCCATATTTTTCTTTGTATTCTTTGAAGTTATCATCAAATCTTTTTCCATCATACAGAAATCCGGCAGAAGATGAAAGTCCTGCACCAGCTCCTATTAATATATAATCTGATTTTTCTATAGCTGATTTTAACTTTTCTGTTGATTTAATATCATTTAGTTTTTCATTCATATTATTGCTCCTGATTAATTTAAAATATTATTATAAAGTTTGTAATCTAAATCTTTAAATACATTGAATACAATTTTGATATCATATTTAGTATTATTTAAAAAGTTGTTTACGGCTTTAACTGCTATATAGGCAGCTAATTCATTTGGAAATCTAAACTCTCCTGTAGATATGCAGCAAAATGCAATACTTTTTATATTATTATTTTTAGCTGTTTCCAAACATGATTTATAACATTTAGATAAAAGCTCTTCATCTTTTTTTGAAACTTCATTTTGTATTATTGGACCTACTGTATGTAAAATGTATTTACTAGGCAAATTAAATGCAGGTGTTATTATGCAGTTTCCGGTTTTTTCAAAATTTCCTTTCATAATTTCATTGCAGTAAAGTCTTAATCTAGTTCCTGATGCACTATGTATTGCATTATCTATACATTTATGAAGTGGCATAAAACATCCAAGCATAGCAGAATTAGCAGCATTTACTATTGCATCTATTTTTAAAGTTGTTATATCTCCCTGCCATATACATAAATTATTATTCATTGGTTTTATATCATCTATATTTGTTATTGTTTTATTTTTCAGTAGTTCTTGTAAATATTCATCTTCTATATTTAAATATTCTTCGCTTATACTGTTTGGACTTCTTATATTCATTAAATATCTGAAATAATTATGCAATACTGCTTCATTCTTTTCTTTTATGGCATTATTCAAATTTTCATCATATTTGTAATTACCTTCTTTCATTAAAAAATCTATTAAGAATAATAGTTTATTCATGAGTTTACTCCTTGTTGTAATGATAATTGTTACAATAATAGTATAATTTTATTGTAATGTCAAGTATTACAACTAAATCATGCTTTTATATTTGCATTAATAGTATAAATATATTATAATTTTAAATGATTTTGAGGATGAATGTATGAAAATTAGTTCGAGATTTACAATAGCAATTCACACATTACTTTGCATATTAAAATTTAAAGATGAGAAAATGACATCAAGTCTTATATCGGATAGTGTCAATGTTAATCCTGTAATAATAAGAAATATTTTAATACAGCTTCAAAAGGCAGATATTATTACTGTTAAAAGAGGAACAGGAGGAATTTCTTTAAATAGAAAAATAGAAAATATAAATTTACTTGATATATTCAATGCAGTAGAAAGTTTAGATAATAATAAACTTTTCAGCTTTCATGAAAATCCGAATAAAAAATGTCCTGTTGGAAGCAGGATTAATGATATACTTCAGCCTAAACTAGATGATGTGCAGAATGCTATGGAAAAAGAGCTTAAAAAAACTACATTAAAAGATATTTATGAAAAATTAAAAAATTAATATATTTTAGTATTTATTATATAATATTTAAAGTCTATATTGAGGATATATTTTATGAAGAAAGAAGAGATTAAATTAGAAAATACTACTAACAAATTTGAACATTTTCTAAAAGCAGTTGAATTTTTAGGTAATAAACTTCCTGATATAACTATTTTGTTTCTTATAGCTTTTTTTATAATGGTTATACTTTCATGGATATTATCACATTTTACATTTAATTATTTTCATCCTACAACAGGAGAACAAATAAAAATTATAAATATGCTTGCTCCTAATGAATTAGCAAAATTTATAACAAAAATGATAAGCAATTTTGTGAGCTTCCCTCCTCTTGGAATAACACTTGTTGGAACATTGGGTATAGGTGTAGCCAATGGCAGCGGATTTATTAGAATGATTATAATTAAAATATCAAGTGTTATACCGGAAAAAGCTGTAACTCCTGCTGTTATGTTTATATCTATATTAAGCCATATAAGTTCAGATTCTGCTTATGTTATATTAATGCCGGTAGCTGCTATGATGTTTTTTTCTTTTGGAAAGCATCCATTAGCAGGAATTGCTGCTTCATTTGCTGGTCTTGCAGGAGGACATTCTGCAAGTTATACTCCTTCAATAATAGATCCAATAATGCAGGGATTTACTCAAAATGCAGCAAGAATGATAGATCCAACTTACACTGTTAATGTTTTATGCAATTATTTCTTAAGTTTTTCATCAACATTTGCTGTAATTTTAGTAGGATGGTTTGTAACTGATAGAATAGTAGAGCCTTTTTTATGGAGAACTATGCCTATTGATAAAGATGCGGTAGTAGAAAATACTGATATATCTCTGGTAAGTAAAAAAGAAAATAAGGCTTTCAATATTGCTATATTAGTTTTAATATCTATGATTATTATTTTAATAGCCTTGCTTGTACCTAAAAACTCTTTATTAAGAGCTCCTGACGGACAGTTAACTACACCTGATGCACCTATTATGCAGGCAATAGTGCCAGTTATATTTTTGTTTTTGGTAATACCTGGATTTGTATATGGAAAATTAACTAATAAATTCAAAACATCAAGAGATTTCAGCGGTGCTATGGCTGATAGTATAAAAAATCTAGCATCATTTTTAACATTTGCTTTTTTCTGTTCTCAGTTTTTATATATGTTTGGAACTTCAAATGTAGGTACATTGATGGCTATATCAGGCGCTGAGTTTTTGAAATCTTTGAATATGCCTCCTCAGGTAACCATAGCTGGTATTATACTGCTTACAGGAGTATTAGATATATTAATAAGTTCTGCTTCATCTAAATGGGCTATAATGGCTCCGGTTCTTGTACCTATGCTTATGGCTGTTGGTATATCTCCGGAATTGACTCAAGCATCATACAGAGTAAGCGATTCTGCTATGAACATTGTAACTCCTATGTTTTCATTTTATCCTTTGATTATTTCTTACTGTCAAAAATATTGTAAGAAAACAGGAGTAGGCACATTATCTTCAATGATGATACCTTATAGTATAGGAATATTTATTGCATTGCTTATAATGCTTTATGGTTTCTGGGCATTGAATATACCTATAGGTTTTAATAGCGGATATGTTTATCCTCCTGTTCATTAATATGTTTTTATTATAAAGGTTTATAAATGATTAGTAATGAAGATATTAAAAAAATTCAAATAGATAGTTTTTTTAAATATGTAAAAATAGCAAGTCAGAGCAAGGGAGGTTCAAACACTATACCAAGTTCTGAAGGACAAATGAAACTTGCTGGTATTCTTGCTGACGATTTAAAAACTTTGGGATTAAAAAATATTGTATTGAATAATAATGCCATAGTTACAGCATTGCTTCCTAAAAATAAAGATAATGTATATTCTGTTGGCTTTGTGGCTCATCTTGATACTGTTGATATAGGACTTGATGGAAATGTTAATCCTCAAATATTAAATTTCAAAGGTGATGATTTTTATTTGAATAAAGAAAAAAATATAATATTCAAAGTATCAGAACATAATGAAATAAATAATTATATAGGTGAGGATATTATATTTTCAGATGGAACTAGCGTACTTGGTGCAGATAATAAAGCGGCAATAGCGACTATTATGTCGGCATTAAAATATATCATAGAAAATAATATAGAACATGGTGATATATACATAGCATTTGTACCTGATGAGGAGATTGGACTATTAGGTTCTAAGGAATTGGATTTGAATGTGTTTAAACCTGATTTTGCATACACAATAGATTCATGCGAAATAGGGGAGATTGTGTATGAAACATTTAATGCTGCTACTGCAATTATAAATATAGAAGGCGTAACTGCTCATCCTATGAGTGCAAAAAATGTATTGGTTAATCCTATATTAATAGCCATAGATATAGCCAATGAATTTGACAGAAAAGAAACTCCTGAATGTACAGAAAAAAAGGAAGGTTATATTTGGGTTCAGGGTATAAGCGGAAATCAGAGAAATGCATCTTTAAGATTGAGCATAAGAGATCATAATAAATCTCTTTATGAAAATAAAAAACTAAAGGTAAAAGAGGCTGTTGAAAAATATACAAAGTTAAACCCTAGAGCTAATATAGAATTAAATCTTCAAGATGTGTACAGCAATATATCAGACTCTATAAAAGATGATAGATTTGCAATAGATGTTATGTATGAGTCTATGAAAAATCTTAATATAGAGCCTAAAACTTTATCTATGAGAGGCGGCACTGATGGTTCTGTTTTATCATCGAAAGGTCTTCTTACTCCTAATTATTTCACCGGTGCTCATAATTTTCATTCTATATATGAGTTTCTGCCTATATCTTCATTTTATAAGAGTTTACAAACTACCATTGAAATAATAAAAATTATATCTTCTAAATGATTATGATTTCAAAATTTAATGTATTATTCTCTATCTAAAAAAGGAGCATTGATGTTTTAATTAGAGATTAATTATTTTTTAAGTCTATATAAACATATTTTGTATATACTTAATTTTTTAATTTGATAAACTAACAAAATAATATTGTATTTAATTAGTTTATAGATATAATAACATTATAATAAATATCTATGGGGCAATATAAATGTCAGAAATAACTATTAAAATTGATGATAAATTAAAAAATGAAGCTGATAAACTTTTTAATGATCTTGGCTTGGATTTTAATACAGCTATTAATATATTTTTGAGAACCTCTATAAATACTCAGTCTATTCCATTCAAAATAGAAAAAACTAAACAATTAGATATAAATAATGATGAAGATAATTTTTACAACGAAGAAAATATAAAATTTTTAAAAGAAGGATATTTGGAATTAAAATCTGGATTAGGGCATAAAAGAGAGTTATTAAATGAATAAAATTTTTTATGATAAAGCTTGGGAAGATTATCTTTATTTTCAAAAGAATGACAAAAAAATATTACAGAAAATTAATGATCTTATAAAAGATATAGAAAGAAATGGCTTATTAATTGGTATAGGAAAACCAGAGAGGTTAAAGGGTGAATTAAATGGATTGTATTCAAGGAGAATAAATTATGAGCATAGATTAGTATATTATATTGAAGATAATAATTTATTTATAGTTGGATGTAAAACTCATTATAAAAATAATTAAAATATTTAATAATTTCGATAATAAATTTCCATAACATTAAGTACTTTATAAAAAGCTTAGAAATTTCCTAATAAAAAACTCATTATAAAATTTGTATGATTAGTATTTGACTTTTTTGTCAATGGTTAATTAGTTAAAATAAAAAACTTGACTTACATTAATAAATATAAGCCAAGTTTTTATATTTAAATAATTATATTAGTAATTTTTTTATTGTTCTTTTTCCCGCCGCGGACTTCGTCAAAGAACCCTATATCCTCGATAAACTCAAATACGTTTCGCAAAAGTGCAAGTATAAAATTAGTACCAAATAATACTAAAATCGTTTTATATGTAAGATAATTTATTAAATTAAAGCCAAAATATAGCCTTTTTGCTTCTTTGTGGCAACAAAAGAAGTAGGGGGTTCGGGGACTAGTCCCCGAAAATAATAAAATATAAATTTAACAAACTAACATTATAGAGAAGATAAAACTTCTTCTATACCTTTTAATTTATCTTCAAACTCTTTTTTCTTTCTGTTTTCAGTGTCAATAGCTTCCTGTTTAGCTTTCTTCATAAAGTTTTCATTAGAAAGTTTTTTGTTTACAGCTTCTAAATCTTTTTTGTATCCTGCTGCTTCTTTTTCTAATCTTTTCTTCTCTGCTTCTAAATCTATTATGCCTACAAGATTAACATTTATCTCACCGCCTTCAAATACTTTAACGAATGAACCTTTATTTCTCTCGCTCTCTGCTGAAGAAACTATATTCAATGATTCTGTAAGTGAAAGTGCTGATATAATATCCTTATAGCTTTCTGCAGTATTTTTGAAATAGTCTGAAGTATAGCGAATTATTACATCAAGTTTTTTATTTGGAGGCAAATTAAATGATGAACGTGAATTTCTTATTCCTGAAACTATATCTTGAATCAAGTTGAAATCTTTTTCTATATCTTCAAATATATATTTAGCATTAGCTTTTGGATACTCTCTAATCATTAATGCTTTTGAATCAATATTATGCTTTGGTAAATTAGAATAAATTTCTTCTGTGATGAATGGCATAAATGGGTGAATCATAGCCATTGATTCTTCAAGTACATATAAAAGAACGGCAATAGTTTTTTCTTTCTTGCTTTCGTCTTTCAAATCGAATTTACTTATTTCTATGTACCAATCACAGAATTCATTCCAGTAGAATTTATAAATTGTTTGAGAAGCCTCATCAAATCTATACTCTTTTAATTTCTGAGTAGTTGATTCAATAGCTTTCTGAAGTCTTGATAATATCCATTTGTCTTTATTTTCAAGAGTGTAAGTATCTAAATCTTTTATATTAGCATTATCATCGATGTTACCAAAAATATATTTAGCACTGTTGTAGATTTTATTAGCAAACTTTCCTCCCATTTTGAAAAGTTCTCTGTCAAGCCAAATATCCTGACCGCCTAATGAAGTTATGAATGATAAAGTGAATCTGAATGCATCAGCTCCATGCTCATCAATTATTTCTATAGGGTCAATGCCGTTTCCTAAACTCTTAGACATTTTTCTTCCGATTTTATCTCTTATAAGTCCGTTAAGATAAACATCTTTGAAAGGCACATCATTCATAAAATGAGTTCCTGCCATAATCATTCTAGCAACCCAGAAAAATAATATATCATAACCTGTAACAAGTGCAGTAGTAGGGTAGAAGTATTTTAATTCTTCATTAACTTCAGGCCATCCGAAAGTAGAGAAAGGCCATAACCAAGAAGAAAACCAAGTATCAAGTACATCTTCATCCTGATGAATATTTTTAGATTTACACTTAGTACATTCTGTAATATCTGTTTTTGAAACCATCATCTCGCCGCAGTCATCACAGTACCAAACAGGAATTCTATGTCCCCACCATAATTGTCTGCTTATACACCAATCTCTGATATCAGTCATCCAGTGATTATAAGTGTTAATCCATCTTTCTGGATATATTTTTGTATTGCCGTCATTAACAGCCTTGTAAGCTTTTTCTGCTAAAGGCTTCATTTTTACAAACCATTGATCGCTGTAATAAGGCTCTACAACATTATGACATCTGTAACAGTGTCCTACTTGGTGTTTAATATTATCTTTTCCAACGAAAGCACCTATTTTTTCAAGTTCATGTATTATTAAAGCCCTTGCCTCTTTAACTATTTTACCCTGATAATTGGCAGGTGTATTTTCATTGAATGTACCATCTGCATTAAGTATATTTATTATTTCTAGATTATGTCTTTGAGCTATAGCAAAGTCATTAGGGTCATGGGCTGGAGTGATTTTTAAAGCTCCTGTACCAAACTCTTTATCAACATAAGTATCTTTTACTAATCTTAATTTTCTGCCTACTATAGGAAGTATTAAAATATCTTGTTCTGTAAGATGTGCATATCTTTCATCATCTGGGTGAACAGCAATAGCAACGTCAGCCAAAATAGTTTCAGGTCTTGTAGTGGCTATTTCAATATATTCATCTTTTCCTTCTATTTGGTATTTAACATGATATAAAGCACCAGCAACTTCTTCATGTTCTACTTCATCATTAGCCAAAGCAGTACCGCAGCTAGGACAATAGTTAATAAGATATTTTCCTCTATATATTAAACCTTGATTATAAAGCTCAACGAATACCTCTCTTACAGCATTGCTAAGTCCTTCATCAAGTGTAAATCTCTCTCTGTCCCAATCGCATGAACATCCTATTTTTTCTAACTGTTTTACTATTATAGAGTGATGTTCATTAGCAACTTCCCAAGTTTTTTTAACGAATGCCTCTCTTCCTAAATCATGTTTATTTTTTCCTTCAGCCTTTAATCTTCTTTCAACAACATTTTGAGTGGCAATACCTGCATGGTCGGTTCCCGGCATCCATAAAGTACATTTTCCAAGCATTCTATGGAATCTTATAAGTATATCCTGAAGCGTATTATTAAGGCCATGTCCCATATGAAGAACGCCTGTAACATTTGGAGGAGGTATGACTATAGAATATGGTTCTTTATTTTTATCCATAACAGCATGGAAAAATCCATTCTCTTTCCAGAAATTATATAATTTGTCCTCAATATTTTTAGGGGTGTATGCCCCTTCTAAAGTATGTTTCATATTCTTTTCCTCCAATCAGTCAATAATAATATTAAAAATTGATAATATATTTTATACTATATAGAATATTTTTCAATTATTAAAATAATGTTAATAAAGAAAAAACTATACAATTTAATTATAAAATTAGTGTATAGAATAATAAAATAATTTTAAATAAAATTTTATTTTATGATATATCTTTATTTTTAATTTATTGATAATATTATTTGCTATTAATCATTTTTGATTAAAATTATAGAAAAGTTTTATTATATATATCATCTTTTGTATTAAAAGAATCTTTATAAGATAATTCACTAATTAATGACAATTTCTTTACTCTAAAATCATTTCTTATTTTTTTTATTGGTATCCACCAAGCCTTTTTATTTACATTATCAATATAACTTTTTATAAAATTTTCTTTTTCTTCTTTAACTTTGAAATTAATATAATTTTTTACAGCAATTTTATTAAAAGTATCAACTATATTGCTATTATAATTTTTTTTGAAAATTTCAATTGCATATTTGATATCTATATCATTAGGCATATAATTCCAATTTTTTATCAATAATAGAATACAATTTTCTATAATGTCATTTATATTATCGTTTAATACTACAGCTCCTATTCCAGCATAATTAATGGCTTCTAGTTTATTACCTATATTAGGAGTAAATTTTTCTCCTTGTAATGTTTCAAATAATGATGAACAAGTATATGATATGAATATATCATGTATAATAATAACAGCATTTTTCTTTAGATAAGGTAAAACCATTAAAAAATCTAATATTTCTCCAGGATTTGAATGCATAGCATCTAAAATACAAACATCTATATCACCGCCTATATTATCTATAAATTTACCAACTACACCACCAGTATATAAATGACGTTTATAATTTAAATGGCTAAATTTTTCATCTATTATGAATCCAACTTTTTTATTGGCATCTCTGTAAAACATATCTAAATAATCTACAGAATATAAATTAGCATTATTAATATCTTTTATAGCATTTAAAATAATAGCTGAACTTCCTCCAGCAGCAACACCAATTTCTAAAATTTTTTTAGGTTTTAATTTTCTAATAATACCATTTAGAAACTTTCTTTCTATATAAAACATTTCACTAATTTTATTTCCATTTGTATCAATATCCAAAATATTATTTATTTCGTCTAAAATTTCAATGTCAAAATTTTCTATATTTACAAACATATATACTCCATTAAAATAATAAAAAAAATCCTATAAAGATATAGGACAATATATAATATGAAATTAATCTTATTGATTTAGATTGATTTGATTTATTTAACTTATATTGATAAGTCTTGTCTTGTCTTGTCTTGTCTTGTCTTGTCTTGTCTTGTCTTGTCATTTATTCACCTAATATAGTGATATACATTTTTATCTATATTATATATTATATAATTATAAATTCAAGTTATTTAACTATATAGAATATTTTTCAATTATTAATTTTTATTAACATTGATTTATTGATATTAAAATTAAATTATATTATTTATAAAAATGTAATAGATTTTTTACTTTTATATTGCAGTCTTTTTTAAAATATGATATTCTTATGCTTTTAAGAAACTATGTTAGATAATGGAAACAAATTATGGATAATATGAATGAAGCCTTAGACTATATATACTCATTTATGGGTAAAAAAACACTGCATAAAAATAGTTTTAATCATATAAACAATGTAAAAGGTATATTAAAAATTTTGGGATATAAACAGATTTTTAAAGTTATACATGTTACAGGAACAAAAGGAAAAGGATCTACTACATTAGTATTATCTAAAATGCTTTCATCTATAGGTTATAAGGCTGGAGCTTTCATATCCCCTCATATAATAAATGAAAGAGAAAGAATATCTATAAATGAAGAATGGATAAGTGAAGAAGATTTTATCAATATAACTAAAAAAATAAAGAATATTATAGATAATAATGAAATATATAGTAATACAACAGTATTTGAAATATTTACAATAATGGGTCTGTATTACTTTTTTATAAAGGGTGTTGATTATGCATGTATTGAAGTTGGTATAGGAGGAAAATTGGATTGTACTAATATAGTAGAATCTTATATAAGCATTCTCACATCAATATCTTATGATCATATGGAAATATTAGGATATACTATAGAAGAAATAACTACCCAAAAAGCAGGTATTATAAAACCTAATTCTGTTGTAATATCAGCATATCAGGAAAAAAATTCTATAAAGATAATAGAAGATATATCAAAAGAAAATAATAGCAAATTATATGTTTTTAAAAGAGATTTTGATGCAGAAATAATACTCAACAGCAATGAAAAATTAGAATTTAATTATTTGGAGAATGATAAAAAATATAATTTTTCAACTGTATTGCTTGGGGAACATCAGTCTGAAAATATATCTCTAGCTTTTAAAGCATTAAATATACTTCTTAAAGCAGATAATAATCACACGGAAAAAAATATTAATAAGGCAGTAAAGTCTTTAAAAGATTTTAGTATCAATGCAAGACTTACTTTTATGCATAAAAATCCTGATATAATAGTAGATGGTGCTCATAATTCAAAATCATTAGAAAGGATACTAAATACTATATATAAATGGTATGATGATATTATAATATTGTTTGCTCCTTTGAGTCAAAAAGATATAAAAAATATGTCTGATGTATTAAAAAGACATGCTTCATTGATAATACTAAGTTCACCGGATAATATATCGTATAAAGAAACAGACAGCTATAAAACTTATCAGTATTTTAAAGATAATACTAATGTTAAGCATATACCAAATTTTCATGATGCAGTTGAAAATTTAAAATCTATTAATAAAACCAATAAGCCAGTACTTGTAATAGGTTCACTATATGCTGCAAGTGAATTTATAAGTTTATATAAAAATAGGGATATATAAAAATATATCCCCAATATGTTATAAAACTTTTTCTATTATGATGATTTCTTAATATAAATATCTTTCTTCTTCTTCGTCTTCTTCTTCTCCGAATTTGTATATGTCTAAATGAATACCTAGCTGAACACCTATATCAACAGATCCTAATTTTCCAGGATAACTGTATCCTTCACCTAATGAAGCTAAATTATCTTTTATTTGATAATATGGTATATCAAAATTAACATATAAAGATAAACTTACAAGGAATAAATCTATACCAGTATAAAGTCTTACATAAGGTATAACAGTATTATTAAATCTAGCCGAGAAATTACCTGCGCTTAATGCTATGTTATTATTACCTTCCCAATATTTACCAGTGAAAGGAATTTTAACGCCTCCTCCTATACCTAATACAAATAGCATAGGGTTCCATCTGAAATTAATACCTGTCATAACAGTATCAAATTCATGTGTAAAGTTTTTTGAATCAGTTTGAAATTTAAATGTATCTCTATACCAACCAACATCTATACCTATAGATACATTATTAAGTTTATTTACATTAAAAGTAACTCTAGGGTTAAATATAACACCTACTTCAAATGATGTTTGAGGACTTATTGATGCAGTAGGATTTAAATTGTCTGTTTGATATAGGCTAGGAATACTTCCTCCTAATGGGATATAAAGTCCTACACCTAAAGCATGAGAGTAGGCTAATGCCGACACCATAGTAAATAAGCTGATAAGTATAATAATTTTTTTCATATTTTTCTCCTTAAAACTATTATGATATATATGATAGCAATATGAAATAATTTATAATATTTATTTTGCATTGAAGAATATAATAAAAGAATAAACGAATGTTTAAAATTTGAAAAGCTAAACAGGTAATTTTTGAAATATAAATTTAAATACTGCATAAA
The DNA here is from genome assembly GCF_001676785.2 of Brachyspira hyodysenteriae ATCC 27164. Lineage (NCBI taxonomy): Bacteria > Pseudomonadati > Spirochaetota > Spirochaetia > Brachyspirales > Brachyspiraceae > Brachyspira > Brachyspira hyodysenteriae. The sequence continues at coordinate 1,110,328 of NZ_CP015910.2, forward strand.
TTAATTCCATAAAACTCCATAAACCTATTTTTAATGTAAATGTTTTTTATATAAAAGTCAATATGAAAATATGATATTTTACAATACTGTACCTTAGTATTCTTTTATCAAATTATAGTTATTTTATCAGTTTATATATAAATTAGGGATATATATAAATATATCCCCACTTGTTACAAAACTTTTTTATTATACTTATTCTTTAAGAGAATTCTGATTATTCATTTTCTCCAAATTTGAATATATCGAGATGTAAACCTATCTGAACACCTATATCAACAGATCCTAATTTTCCAGGATAACTGTATCCTTCACCTAATGAAGCTAAATTATCTTTTATTTGCATGTTTGGTATATCAAAATTAACATATAATGCTAAACTTATAAGAGATACATCTATACCTGTATAAAGTCTTATATAAGGTATAACAGTATTATTAAATCTAGCCGAGAAATTACCTGCACTCAATGCTATATTATTATTTCCTTCCCAATATTTACCTGTGAAAGGAAATTTAACACCACCTCCTATACCTAATACAAATAGAGAAGGACTCCATCTAAAATTAATACCTGTCATAACAGTATCAAATTCATGTGTGAAGTTTTTAGAACTTGTTTGGAATTTAAATGTGTCTCTATACCAGCCAACATCTACACCTATAGATATATCATTATATTTATCTATATTAAGTGTAACTCTAGGGTTAAATATAACACCTACTTCAAATGATGATTTTGGACTTAATGATAAATTAGGATTTAAATTGTCGGTTTGATATAGGCTAGGAATACTTCCTCCTAATGGGATATAAAGTCCCACACCTAAAGAGTGAGAGTAGGCTAATGCCGTTGTAATCAGAAATAAACTGATTAGTATAATACTTTTTTTCATATTTTCTCCTTAAAACGAATAAAAATGTTTAGGGATATGATAGAAACATGAAATAATTTAGAATATTCTCTTTAGATAAAAAATTGTGAAAGAATAAACGAACGTTTAACATTTGAGAACACAAACGTAGAATTTTTAAATATAGAAATTTAAATATTGCATAAATTAATTCCATAAAACTTTCATAAACCTATTATTAATGTAAATGTTTTTTATATAAAAGTCAATATGAAACTATATAATGCTATAGTATACCTTGGTATTTGTTGATAATATCTATGGTTTTTTTGGAAGCACCGTTATTTTGTATGAGTAAATTATATGCTTTATCTGCTAAACTATTTCTAAGCTCTTCATTTTGATATGCTTCTTTTATTGTATCAGCTAATTTTTCTTTATCATCGCATGTGAGTACAGCTTCTTTCATATACTCATATATTTCAATAAAATTATACATATACTTTCCAACTATAACAGGCTTTTTAAAATAAATAGCTTCTAATATATTATGTCCGCCCATAGTTCCCATAAAAGTACCGCCCATTATAACTAAGTCAGAAAGTTTATACCAATTTAATAATTCACCTATTGTATTAATAATTATTCCGTCTTCAGATGTTTTATCATAATCTGTATAAAGAGGCATCTCATAACCTAATTTGTTAGCTAGTTTCTGTATATCTTCTCCTCTATTTATATCTCTAGGTACTATAACCACATATACTTTATCTTTAATTCCTAGATCATTTATAGCTTTTAATATAAGCTCTTCCTCGCCTGCATGTGTACTTCCTGCTGTTATAACAAATTTATTTACAGGTATCATATTTTCTAAATCATCTATCTTTTTTTCATCTATATAATAATTTATATCATATTTCAAATTTCCTGTAACAGTTATAAGAGATTCCGGCATTCCTATATATATCATATTTTCTTTATCAACATTGCTTTGAGCTAATATTTTTGTATACATATTGAAATAAGGCTTAAAGAAGAATTTAAAATTTTTGTATCCTTTTATTTCTTTTTTACCTATTCTTCCATTAATCATATATAGAGGTATAAGTTTTTTATGAAGCGAATATATAAGAGTAGGCCATATTTCTATTTCTGCTATCATTACATATTCAGGTGAAATTAAATTTATAAGCTTATTAATCATATGAGGATAATCTAAAGTAAGATAGAATAGTTCTACTTTATCTCCGTAATTCTTTTTAGCTATATCATATCCACCTACTGTAGTAGTTGATAAATAAATTGTGTAGCCTTTTTCTATTAAAGTAAATACTATTTCTCTAACTGCTACTATTTCACCTACACTTACAGCATGTATCCATACAGCATTTTTATTATTTTCTTTAGGATATATAAAACCTAATCTTGATAAAGCACCTTTTCTAATGGATTTATTAAATATCATCATAATGGAAAAAACTATAAATATTACAGGATAAAAAACATATCCGAATATCGTATATACAGACATCAAAAATTTCTGCATTATTTATTTCCTCTAAATTATAAAATAGCTGCTATAGTCATTATAATAATAATTAAATATACAATAAAAGAAATTCCAGCCTTTACTAAAGCATGATGTTTTCTTGTTCCCCATTCACATTTGAAATACACTATTGTAAATGCAATAAATAATAATATTTCAATAGCATTCACCGTAATAAAAATAGCTTCATATATACCTGTTTTTATATTATTATGCTCTATTATATAGAAAGCTGCTATGGGGAAAAGCATAAATATAGAAGCATTAACTATTCTATGTATTAAAATATATTTATTCATGACTTAGATTATACTAAAATATATATAATTGTCAAAGTAAATTTTTAGTTTTATATTAATTTTTAAATTCTTGTTAAATCTTTTGTTAATAAAGTATTTGATTTATTAATTTTTATTCTTATTATGATTCCTATAAACACTATTATAAACGTTATAAATACTGCAAAATATAAGTTAAAATTTAATTCATATTTAAGAAAATTAATACTGCTGAATTTATTTGACAAATTTATTAAAAGTTCTGAGAAAAATTCGGCTGATGCTGATGGAAAAATTGATAATGGTTCATATATTTGATATGTTATTATTGTTATTAGAGATGATGATAGTATCATAAAAGATAGAGGTACAGCAAATATATTGGATATTATAGAAGTGATATTTATTATATGAAAATGATATACGCTTAATGGAAAAACAGTTATAAGTGCAAATATATTTATTGATAAAAATGCCAATAGTTTTATAGAAATATTTTTTACTAAGTTTGTAATTTTATTATTTGTATTTATTTTTATTATATTTTTTATTATATAGAAATTGAATATAGGATAATAAATAATTATTCCTAAAGTTGCTAAAAATGAAAATTGAAAACTTATATCTTTAATTGAATTTGGATTTAACAGTAATATAATTAATCCTGATAGAAATAATGCATTTATAGCATTTCTGTTTCTGTCAAAATAATATGATATAAGAAGACAAAATGCCATTATACTTGCTCTTATTATAGAAACTGAAAATAATGTCATAGGAGGATATATAATTATTGTAATTATTGTAGATATTAATATTCTGTTATAAAAGTTTATAGGAAAGAACGATAGTATTAAAAATAAAATTGAAAGTATCATTGAAATATGAAGTCCTGATATAGAAAGTATATGGGATATTCCAGCATCTATAAAGTATTGTCTTATATGATATGGTATTATATTTTTATCGCCTATCATTATTCCTTGTGCTATAGAGTAGGGTATAGCTTCCATATTTGAGCCTAATGATTTTTTTATTATGTTTCTTATTTTTATAGAATGGGCATTTATATAATTAATAATAGAAAATCCGTTTTTTTGAATTACAAAATTATTATATCTGTATATGCTTGCTGCGCCGTAAAGCATTCTGTCTGATAAAACTTCTATTATTATTTTAGAATTATAAATGTCATCGTTAGTTAATATATTTTTGTATAAATTTATTTTTGATGATACTGTTATTTCATCATTAATAAATAATGTTTTTGATGAATCATTATATAGTCTTATATTTCCTGCATAATTATACCAATTAGTGCCGTCATAAACTTTATCTACATAAGCAATATATCTTTCTCTGAAACCTATAACTCCATCATATGATAATATTTTTGCATTGTATGCTTCTATTGGTTTGTCAAAATTACTAAGCGGATTTTTTAATATATCATAATACCTTATAATTGTATAACTGTATCCAATGAATGAACATGAAAATATTAGCATTATTATAGAAATATTTAATTTATTTTTTAATGCTAATATTATTGATAAAACTATAAGTACTAAAGAAATTATAATTGAAATATAAAGAAAGTTATTAGTTTTGAATGCTAAAGCTATGCCAATTGAAAATGATAATGTAATGTATATTATATATGTAAGCGGATATAGAAAAAAAATGTTATTATTTTTAATTTCTTTTAACGATTCCATAGAAAATAATATTTATAATAGTATCCAAATCTTTTTCATAAACCTCTGAATTTTTATTTTTAGCCCATTCCAATTCAAAACCCTTTATTATGGCAAGAATAGCTTCAGTGGCAAGTCTTAAATCTATATTGAATAGCCCTTTTTTAACTCCGCTTCTTAATATCATTTTTATTGTATTATATTCTTCTTTATGATATTGTGCCCTCATATGTTCTATAAGAGTGAAGTCTTCAAATATTTCACTATGAAGTGCTTCATAAAGATTTGCAAGTTTTATATAACCTTTCTGTCTTGTAAGAATATATGCTCTTAATTTAGTTTCTGCTGTATCTTCTTTTTTTATCGCTTCATATAACTCTTTTTTTAGATCATTAGCTTCATTTTCTGCTATGGCAAAAAATATTTCTTCTTTACTATTGAAATAATGATAAATGCTGCTTTTTGATTTATGTACCATCAATGCTATATCACTCATAGATGCTTTTTTGAATCCGTACTTTTTAAATAGTCTTTTTCCAGCATTTACTATCTGTTCCCGAGGAGTCATTATGCCAACCTTTAACCCATATTTAATTATATTATATACTCTATTTTTTATTTGTCAAAGTTTATTAAAAATTAAAGAACATTAATAGTATGTATATATGAAAAATATTTGTGATTATAGTATTTTATTAAATAAATTTTTATTATAAAATGTTATATTATTAATATTATAATTAAGTATTTTTTTAATTATATAAATTAATATTGCTGTATAAATCTTTTTATGTTAATATAAAAATATGTGTAACAAGTTTGATACAAATATGTTTGATGATATTGATGTTTTAAAAGAACTTGCAAAGACTTGGCATGCTTATTATAATTTTAGAATGTCTTGTATTTCACTGAAAAATTCAGAGTATCTTTTAAGTATATTATCATTGATATTAAATCCTGCCAATCATTATGAATATAAGGATATAGGTATGATATCATATGGTATTTTAGAGGAATATCATTCTAAACATAAAGAATTTAGTATATTAAAAGAATTTTTAAACTCTGATTATAATTCTGCAGTTCTATCAAAGATAGTAAGTTTATTGGAAGGAAATGATATTATTATTGATAAAACTTATGATGAAGATATTAATTATATAGATGGTTTAGATTTAGATCCTATTTTAAAATTATTAGTTTATCAAAAAATATCTTATGAATATGTTAAAGATTATCATAGCAGTTTTATAATATGCCGTGTTATATTTAATATATATTCATATAAATTAAAATTGTTGGATACTCCAATATTGTATCCATATCAATTTTTTGAAGCTAGTATGAATAGCACATCAGATAAAGAATCTATAATAAGATATTTAAAGTTTTTAAGAGGAATATGTTTATATGCGGTAGATACTATTAGTTTTGTTCATAAGAATTTATTAGTATTAAAAAATAAATTACTGCTTAATAAAAATTTTAAGAAATTAACAGATTCTAATGTATTTTCTATTATATTTATTACTCCTTATGTAAGGATAGTTGATTTAATGGAGATGTTTGGATGGAAAAGAGATAAAGCTGCTAGATTATTATCAAAGTTAAGGGAAGAAGGATTATTTAGCGAAACTAAAGTAAAAAAAGAGAAAATATTTGTAAATAAATATATAATAGGGTTATTTGAGTCAGGAGAAAATGAAAAACCAGAAGAGTTTTTGGATAAGTTTATATAAAAGTGCTTGACATTTTTCTAAAAACATGTAAAATGCTTTAATATTTAATAATTAGACATCGCGGGGTGGAGCAGTTGGTAGCTCGTTGGGCTCATAACCCAAAGGCCGTAGGTTCAAGTCCTGCCCCCGCTAATAGCCAATAATAAAGGCTTATTTATTCTGGCGGCGTGGCTCAGGTGGTTAGAGCATGCGGCTCATATCCGCAGTGTCAGGGGTTCAAGTCCCTTCGCCGCTAATAATTTTATAAAAAGGCAGGTGAGTGAATTGGTAAGAGTATTCGCTAATGAAGGCGAACCAGTAGAAAGCGTTATTAAAAGATTCCGCAGAGCTTGTGAAAATGAAGGCATCTTACAGGATCTTAAAGAAAAACAATTCTATAAAAAACCTTCTCTTGAGAAAAAACTTCAAAGAGAAAAAGCTCTTAAGAGAATGAAGAGAAAAATCAAAAAAGAACGCAGACTTGGTTTGTTATGATTAATCTGTTTTTTTATTCAAAGCATTGATATTATGTATCAATGCTTTTTTTAATCTAATTAACATACACACTTGAAAATATTTATTATTTAATGTATAATGCTCACAATTTTAAAATGAAATAATTTTAAAATATTAATTAATGCTAATAATTTAATTTAATAATACTAAGGAGAAAATATATGGCAGCAAAACAGCTATTATTTGATGAAGAAGCTAGACGTGCCCTTATGAGAGGTGTAGATGCTTTAGCTAATGCCGTAAAGGTAACTTTAGGACCGCGTGGACGTAATGTTGTAATAGACAAAAAATTCGGTCCTCCTACTATAATAAATGATGGTGTAACTATCGCTAAAGAAATAGAATTAGAAGATCCATTTGAAAATATGGGTGCTCAAATAGTTAAAGAAGTAGCTACTAAAACTAATGATGTTGCTGGTGACGGTACTACTACTGCTACAGTTTTAGCTCAAGCTATGGTAAAAGAAGGTTTGAAAAATGTAACTAGCGGTGCTAATCCTATGCTTATTAAAAGAGGTATAGAAAAAGCTGTTAGTGAAATAGTTGCTCATATCAAATCTGAAGCTAAACAAATCAAAGGTAAAGAAGAGATCGCTCAAGTTGCTACTATTTCTGCTAATAATGATAAAGAAATTGGTTCTTTAATCAGTGATGCTATGGAAAAAGTTGGTAAAGAAGGTGTTATCACTGTTGAAGAAGCTAAATCTTTAGAAACTAGCCTTTCTTTAGTTGAAGGTATGCAGTTTGACAGAGGTTATATTTCTCCATATTTCGTAACTAATGGAGACAGCATGACTGCTGAATTAGAAGATGCTTTACTTCTTATTTATGACAAAAAAATCTCTAATATGAAAGAACTTCTTCCTATACTTGAGAAAATTGCTCAAACAGGAAAACCTTTCATTATTATTGCTGAAGATATTGAAAATGAAGCTTTAGCTACTTTAGTACTTAACAAAATGAGAGGAGTATTAAATGTATGTGCAGTTAAAGCTCCTGGTTTTGGTGATAGAAGAAAAGCTATGTTAGAAGATATAGCTATTCTTACTGGCGGTCAAGTTATCAGCGAAGATTTAGGTATGAAACTTGAAAATGCTGCTATCGAACAATTAGGAAGAGCTAAAAAAATCACTGTAGATAAAGAAAATACTACTATTGTTGAAGGTGCTGGAAGCAAAGAAGATGTTAAAAATAGAGTAGCTACTATTAAAAAACAAATAGAAGAAACTGACAGCGATTATGACAGAGAAAAATTACAAGAAAGATTAGCTAAACTTTCTGGCGGTGTTGCTGTTATCAATATAGGTGCTGCTACTGAAGTAGAAATGAAAGAGAAAAAAGCTAGAGTAGAAGATGCTTTATCTGCAACTCGTGCTGCTGTTGAAGAAGGTGTAATTCCTGGCGGCGGTATCACTTACTTACATGCTCAGCATAAATTAGAATCTTTAACTGTAGAAAACCCTGATGAACAAGTTGGTGTTAATATCGTTAAAAGAGCTATTGAAGAGCCTATAAGAATGATAGCTACAAATGCTGGTTTAGACGGTTCTGTTGTTGCTATTGAAGCTAAAAAACAAAAAGGCAATATGGGTTTCAATGCTCTTACTAATGAGTGGGTTGATATGTTAAAAGCTGGTATTATTGATCCTGCTAAAGTTTCAAGAAGTGCTTTACAAAATGCTGCTTCTATTGCTAGCCAAGTATTAACTGCTGAAGTTATTATTACTGATATACCTGAACCTGAAAAACCAATGCCTCCAATGCCTGGCGGTGGAATGGGCGGTATGTATTAATAAATAGCCTATAAAAATTATAATAATTAAGTTTATAATAAAAAAGCCTCAGTATTTTTTACTGGGGCTTTTATTTTATTAGGTTAATCTAATTTTATTTTAATGAAAAATATTCTAAATCTTTTACCATAGCTTCAGTTTTTTCTGAAACATTTTTACTGAGATTAGCACTTTCTTGAGCCATATAGGAATTCTCTTGAGTAATATCATTTAAAGAATTGACAGCCATTTTTATTTGTGTAATATTATCATCTTCTTCTATTATAGCATTTGTTATATTTGATAAATCTTCAGATACTTCAAATACAAAATTTTCTATATCACTTAATAGTTTAGCAGATAATTCTACAGCCTCATTTCCAACATTTATTTTATTTATTGTATCGGATGTAATATTTGTTATTTCATTTGCAGCATCATTAACATTTTGTGCCAATGTTCTTATTTCAGAAGCAACAACTGCAAATCCTCTTCCCTGTTCTCCAGCCCTTGCTGCTTCTACTGCGGCATTAAGTGCTAATATATTAGTTTGAAATGCTATAGATTGTATCATCTTTGTTATATCAGATATTTTTTTACTTGCTTCAGAAATATCCTGCATATCTTTTAATGTTCTGTTTGAAGCCTCCACTCCATTTTTTGTAGCCTCTGCTGCTTTAGCACTAACTTCTTTAGCCTTTGATGAGTTTATAGAGGTATCTCTTAAAGAATTTGATAATGCCTCTATTGAACTTGCTAATTCCTCCAAAGAAGCTGCCTGAGATGAAGTTCTATCCGATAAATGTATGCTTCCATTAGAAATTGTAGCTGCATCATTATTTATATTGTTAATCTCTTCTTTAAAATTTGATATTACTTCTGATATATGAGCTTGCATATCATTTATTGAGTTTACAACTCTTCCCATCTCATCTTTTCTTTTATTATATTTTTCATCAAATTTTATATGGAAATTACCTTCAGCCATTTTGGTCATATTGACTGCTACCAAATTTAAACTGTTTGATATAGGTCTTGCTATTAGCATAACTAATACAGTTTCTAAAAGTATTAGAAACAATATAACTAACAATAGTGAAATTTTAAAAAATCCTAATGATTTATTTAATTTTGTATTTTCACCGTAACTAGTACATATCCATGATACAGAAGGAATTTTCATACTTATTATCCAGTTCTTATTTTCTAAATTATAAAAAATTTCTTTTCCTGTAACATCATTAATATATTTTGAGAATAAATTATTTTTTAATAATGTATTTTCTTCACTAAGTAAATAGTTTTTATCTTTATGATTCAAGTATATTCCTTTATCTGTAACAACGTTAATAGTGGCATTATTTTCACTGCCATATTGATCAGATATAGTTTGCAAATTTTTTAATGATATATCCATACCTATAACACCTTTTAAAGCATTATTTGTATAAACAGCCTTAGCAAATGTTACAACAACTTCTCCTGTAGTTGCTGCTATGTATGGAGCACTTACATAAAAATTTGTAGTTTTTAATGCACCTTGAAACCATTCCCTTGTAGTTTGATCATAATCAGGAGGTAAGCTTGACTCTAAAAGATTTATGAATGAACCTCCATTTTTGAAAGGTATATCATTAGCAAAATATAAATCTACCATTCCAGGATCTTTTAGTATTTCTCCGAATGCTATTAACATATCCTCTTTAGATATTGGAGCAGTATTGTATGATTTGATAACTTCTATTTTAGAATTAAAATATAATAGCCAATTTGCTATATCCATCTGAACATTATTCATGAAATTTATATTTTCTCTCATAAACCTTTCTTTATATATAGGTTCATATATTAATATTATAATTATATATACTGTAAATAAAAAAGCAGAAAATGGAAATAAAAATTTAAACATTAAATTATTAATATGTTTTAAAATATTTTTCATAAATCTACCCTCAATAATTTATATAACTATTATAGTAATATAAATTATTCAAGTCAAATAATATTAGATTTTTTATAAGGTATTTTTTATTTATTATCTCTATAATGCAGTAGATTAAGGAAATTAGTATTATAATCTTTTCTAGAAATTTCTTTGTTTTTATATAATAAATTTTTATATTTATCGTCTGTCTTTATAGTTTTATTTCTAAATCCTCCTTCCATTCTAAGTGAGTATAAAACATCTCCTATAGTAATTGATTCGGGAGGACAGCCTAAAGAATATGATATATTTGGTCCATTAGATATTTTTATAACATACATTGATTTTTCTAATGGTTCAGATATTTCTGTAATAATTGTAGGTGCTGTTCTAAGCTCTTTAGCCAATTCATACATGGTTATAGCTTTTTTTCTCTTTATAAATCTATATGATATTATATGCATAAATTCTAATGCTATAAGTTCTTTTTCGGCAAATGATAATTTAATACTGTTTTTATCCACTCCATAAGATCTGAAATATTGTATAGAGTAGGTGAGTTCTGCTCCGAATAATATTATAAGCCATACTATATATAACAATAATAATAAAACAGGTATTTGAGCAAAAGAACTTGCAGAAGACAATTCTGCAGGCATTATACTTGTAAGCATATTATTTTCGCTGCTTATAGTAACTATATCATCTATTTGAAAATTATATTTTAATAATTGTTCTGTTACATTTGGGGAAAAAGTTAAAAATTCAAGCATATTAGTTTCTATAGGTTCTTTTTTATATGTAGTTCCCCCTAAGCCTGTTCCAGTATTTTGTATAATAATGTAGCTTATTCTTTCTATTTTTATGCTGGATATATTATCAACATCAATTTTTTGATTTTTTTGAAGCATATTTTTATTAGTATTTAGATAATCATTATTACTAATTGTTTCTACATTGTAATTTGTTTCTAAATTATTATTATTGTTATTTGTTATTATTGATTCTATTATATTATTTTGTTTGTCTGTAGTATTTATTTCTTTTACTAAGTATTCTATTTTATATTTATCATTATCAAATATTTGCTTATAATTTTTTACATCTATATTAAGTTTAAAATATACACTAAATAGAGTTATTATAGCCATTGCAACCAATACTGAAGATATAGTGGCATTAGACCAATTTACTTTAGTTTGAGGTACTAATACATACAAGAATAATACTAATAAAGAAGTAGATATTATAGGTGTAACCCAAGATAATAATATTTTAATTAATGCAGGAAGACTATGCAAACTTATAGATGTATATGTAATTAGAGTAAATGATATACCAATAAGTATGGGTATTAAAAATAATAATGCTATATAATTAGCTGCTACCCTTGGTATAGAAGTTTTTATTTTTACGCGCCATATTTTTATTAATGATCTTTGTATGCTATGAAGTATCAACGCAACACTTACTACAGTTGATATGATACCTATTATTCCAAAACTAGCCAAATCTGTGTTATCAGCTATATTAAGTATTTGCCTTACCATAGGTTCATAGAATGGAGCATTTTTTTCCATCCAATCGAATATAAATACAAATATATTCTGATATATATTAAATATTCTTAATATAAAAAGTCCTACTATTAATGTTGGTATGAAAGATAATGTTACAAGATATGTTAAAGCTGCTGCTCTTATTGTACAGTCATCTTTAAAGAAGTCTGTTACAGCAAAGACTATTATTCTATAAGAATTCAAAAAAAACTTTTGTATGGGATTGAATAATTTAGGATCTGTATAATATATCTCTTCATTGAAAAAAATCTTCAATTTTTTGAAAAAATTTTTAATTTTTTGAATTTTAGTCATATAACACTTCTTGCAAAAAAAATTATATAATGTATAATATATAAACATTAAGCGAGGGTGGCGGAACTGGCAGACGCACTAGACTTAGGATCTAGCGCCCTAGGCATGAGGGTTCGATTCCCTCCCCTCGTAATCTTTATACATTATCATCATTCTTTTTATCATTATCAACTTCTATAGAAAATTTACATTTATTACAAACTTTCTTGTATCCGGAAGATGTTTTTATAATTCTCATAGAATTTTTACAATTACAAAATGGACAATCCTCATGATTTCTAAATACTATCATTGATATGAAATCTATTATTTTACCTATACCTGACACAAAAAATAGTATTCCGAACATTAATATAAATATAAATATAATAGCTATAAAAAATATAATAACCAATAAATCCACTTTTATATATCCATTACTAGTTTTGCATATTATATCTTAAATATAAGATTTTTTAAAGAAGTCTGAGTATATTTTTATTGTATTTGTATTAATATACTTTATAGGAAAATTTGACCAGCTATCTAGAGCATTATTCCATAATCTATAATAATAACTGCTTCCTTCTTTTTTCCATTCATAAGTATAAACTTTTTTTTCCTGACCGTCATTATTTATATATTCTATTTTATTATTATTAAAAAAAGTATATATTTCATTGCCATTATTTAGTTGCCAGCTTCCAGTGAATCTATGGTCAACAACTCCTTTTTCTACACTTATAATTTCTTTTTTCTCACAAGAACCTATAATTATTGAAAAAGATAATATAATCATAATAAATATTTTATACATTGACAGTCCTTTAATTTAATCTAGTATCATATATAGTATCGTAATAATTATCATAAAATAAAAATTGTATATTACTAATTATACATATCAATATTGATAAAATATTTTAAACATATATAATAATGATTCTGTAACAATATAGATAAAATAATATTAGGATTATTTATGCAGAACTATTTAGACTTATTAAAGAAAGTATTAGAAGAAGGCGAAGAGACTAAAGATAGAACCGGAGTAGGTACAAGAAGGATATTTGGTCCGCAATTAAGATTTAAATTTGAAGGAAATAAAATACCAATAATAACAACAAAAAGAGTTTTTATGAAAGGTGTTATTATAGAATTACTTTGGTTTTTGCAAGGATCTACAAATATAAAATTCTTATTAGAAAATAATGTTCATATATGGGATGAGTGGGCTGATGATATGGGAGAGCTTGGACCTGTATATGGAAAACAGTGGAGAGCTTGGGAAACTAAAGAAGGAAATAAAATAGATCAAATATCAAATATAGTGAATACATTAAGAAATAATCCTGCAAGCAGAAGAATTATTTTAAATGCATGGAATGTGGGAGAGATTGATCAAATGCATCTTCCTCCATGCCATATGATGTGTCAGTTTTCAGTTAATAGCAAAGGAGGAATCATTACTCATTTATATCAAAGATCTGCCGATTTATTTTTGGGAGTTCCTTTTAATATAAGTTCTTATGCTATACTTACAAGGCTTTTAGCTATGCATAGCGGACTTCATGCTTCAGAATTAATAATGACATTCGGAGATGCACATATTTATAATAATCATATAGAGCAGGTTAAACTTCAGCTTTCAAGAGAGCCTTTAGAGCAGACAACAGAATTATTTATAGATAATCGTCCTAATATTTTTAGTCATGTTTATGAGGATTTCAAATTAGAAGGTTATAAATACTACCCAACTATAAAAGCGGAGGTAGCAGTTTGATAGTTTCATTAATTGCAGCAGTGGATTCTAAAAACGGCATAGGACTTAATGGTGTTATGCCTTGGGGACATATAAAAGAGGATATGCAGTTTTTTAGAAGCACAACTACAGGATATGCTGTTATTATGGGCAGAGTAACATTCGAGTCTTTAGGCTCTAAACCTCTTCCTAATAGAAAAAATATTGTTATATCTTCTAATGTAAATACAGAACTTTTGAATAAATATGATAATCTTTTTTATGAAAAATCTTTTGAAGATTCAATTTCAAAATTGCTTTTGGAAAAAAATAAGCAGATATTTATTATAGGAGGAGAATCTATTTATAAAAAGGCATTAGATTATGCAGATATGATATATCTTACTCATATAGATAAAGATTATCATTGCGATAGATTTTTTCCTGAAATAGATACTAATTTATTTCAATCTGATGAATTAAAAACATTTTTCTATAATGATATAAGCGTAAATATAATTAAATATACTAGAATTTAGATTAAATATAATTTAATAAAATAGTTGAAAAATATAAAAACTATTATACAATTTTTGCAGATATATATCTCTATTAAAAACCAATTCTTTCCGGCATTTATATATCTTTTTATTTATTAAGCTATGAACTATTTTGTAGCTTTAATATTTGGGGTTATTTATGAATAGTATAGATAATTTGTTGGAATTAGCCAATAAAGCTTTTAATAGTGCTGATTATAAGAAATCTTTAGAATATTTTGATCAATTAATTTTTTATTATGGAGATAGTGTTGAACTTTATAATAATAGAGGATTAGCTAAGAGCAGTTTGGGAATGTATGAAGAGTCCATTGATGATTTTCAAAAGGTTATTCATATTAATCCTCATTATGTAAATGCTTACAATAATATAGGTTTAGTTAAGCATAATTTAGGAATGTATGAGGAAGCTATTAATTTTTATAAAAAGGCTTTGGATATAGATAATAATTGTATTCAAGCTTGCAATAATATAGGATTAGCTAATCATAATTTAGGAATGTACGAGGAAGCTATTAAATATTATATAAAGGCTATAGAAATTTCTCCTAATGTTCATACCTATAATAATATAGGATTGATAAAAAATGATTTGGGAATGTATGAAGAAGCTATTGAATATTTTAATAAAGTTATACGATTAGATGATCATTATATAAAAGCATATTATAATATAGGACTTTCAAAATATAATCTAAAAAATTATGATGAAGCATTAGATTATTTTAATAAGGTTTTAGAATTAGATTCTAAAAATGTACATGCATATAATAATATTGGTATAATAAAGCAGGATTTGAAATTGCATAATGAAGCATTGGAATATTTTAATAGAGCTTTATTATTAGATAAAAATTATTCTAAAGCGTATTATAATAGAGGACTTTCATTATTAGAATTAGAATTATATGAATGTGCTTTAGCTGATTTTAATGGATGTTTAGAATTGGAGCCTAATTATTATCCTGCATACTGCAAAAGAGGCGAAGTTAAGTTAAAATTAAAAAATTATGAGGAAGCAGTTGAAGATTTTAATAAATATATAGAATATGGAAATCCTGATAGTAAAATATATTTCTATAGAGGTTATGCTGAATATAAATTGAAAGATTATAATAATGCTCTTAAAGATTTCAATATGTGTGATAATAATATAAAAACATTTATATTAAAAATTATATCGAAATTCAAACTTCTATTTGTAAAAAAATAATCATAAATTATTGTTCGTAATGTGATTTTAATATTATAAAAGTTTTATTACATTTAAATAAAATAGGTTTAAATTTATTGTATATAATATATAATATCTCAAACTGTATATTATATGATTTGTTTATTTTAAGGAGATAATTTGAGATTAGAATTAATGCTTGGCGTCAGATATTTAAGAGCCAAAAAGAAATTTTCATTTGTTTCAATAATAACTATTATATGTGTTCTTGGAATATTAGTTGGGGATATGGTAATGATTACTGTACTTTCAGTTATGAATGGCTTCCAAGATGATATAAGAGATAAAATACTTGGAATGAGGGCACATATAAATATCAGTGCTTATAGTGATCAGCCGCTTACAGATTATAAATATGTTGTTGATAACATAATGAACAATAAAGAAATAACAAGTGCTTATCCTTATATAGTTTTACCTTGTATAATGCGTTCATATGGTTTTACTACTCTTATAACAGTGCGTTCTTTTGAAGATAATATATTCACAACCGATAAAGACTTCATAAAATATTTTAATTTTGTTGAAGGCAATAATAAAGATATGAATACTAATGATGCTTTAATAGGATCTGAAATGGCAAAAGATTATGCTTTGTCTATTGGCGATACTATAGATATAATTTCAGCTTCAGGAAGTTTTGAAAGAGGATTTAAACCTCAGAAAACTACTTTCACTATTAAAGGTATTTATAAAACAGGGTATTATGAATATGACAGCAGAATGGTAATAGTTCCTCTTACTACAGGTCAGAAAATGGTTGGATATGATAATGCTGTTACAGGCGTTGCTGTTAAGGTGAGAAATTTTTTTGATGCTGATAAAGTTGCCAAAAAAATTGATACTGATTTAAAAGAGTTTTATAATGTTATGCCTTGGATGTTATTCGATAGAAATTTCTTTCAGGCTTTGCATACAGAAAAATTGATGCTTGCATTGATACTTTCTTTTATTATATTGATAGCAGCTTTAAATATAGCTTCAAGTCAGATAATATTTGTTAAAGATAAAAGGCGTGATATTGCTATAATAAAGACATTAGGTTTAAGGCCTTCAAATGTAGCTAAAGTTTTCTTTTTGGAAGGAGCTATAATTGGTTTAATAGGTACTGTGCTTGGTGTAATATTTGGCATATTACTTGCTAATTATGTAAATGAGGCATTAGACGGCATTAGAATAATACTTCAGGTAATAGTTAATATTATATGGTTTATACCTTCTAAAATAGGAGGATTATCAATACCTATAGTACCTGATTTCTTTCCTTCAGATATATATTATGTAAGCGGAGGACTTCCTTCTATAATACATGCTTCTCAGGTTATAATGGTTGCTAGTATTTCATTCTTGCTTTCAGTTTTATTTGCTATAATACCTGCTTATATAGCAAGCAGATATAAACCTGCGGAGGTATTGAGATATGAGTGATAATAAAGAGGTTTTAATTAATATAGAAAATTTAAAAAAGACTTATGCAGGACCTCCTAAAGTAGAAGTTTTAAAATCAATAAATTTAAAAGTTTATAAAAATGAAATACTTGCCATAACAGGAGAATCCGGCAGCGGAAAAACTACTCTTTTAAATTTAATTGGCGGTATAGATGATATTACAGAAGGCAGTATAGATATATTAGGTAATAACATTGGAAAAATGAATGAAGGTCAATTAGCTCATTTTAGAAATAGTTCTCTAGGTTATGTATTTCAGTTTCATAATTTGCTTGGCGAGTTTAGTGCTTTAGAAAATGTTATGATACCGTCTTTAATGCTTAAATATAATAAAAAGGAAGCCAGACAAAAAGCTGAGGTTTTGCTTGAAACAGTTGGTTTAAAAGATAGAATGGAGCATAGAATAGGAGAACTTTCAGGAGGTGAGGCACAGAGAGTTGCTATAGCCAGAGCTTTGATAAACAGACCTAGTGTAGTATTGGCTGATGAGCCTACTGGGAATTTGGATAAAAAAAATGCTGAAATGGTTAGAGAATTATTATGGAATATGACAAAACAAAGTAATGCTTCTCTGATAATAGTTACGCATTCTGTTTCTATTGCTAACATGGCTGATAGAAAATTGCGTTTGGAATATGGTGAGAATTTAATAGAATATTGAAATATAGTGTGTTTTACTATAAAATAAAAAAAATAATAATTTAGGTTTTTTAAATGATTAAACAAATAAAAGAATTTTTCAAAAAAAAAGAAGAACATAAAAAACTTCATGAAACTGCAAGAAGCGATATTCATATAGATAAATATTATTCTTCTGATGAAAAACATGTATATAGAAGAATGTTTAAATATGCATGGAAGCAAAAAGGATTATATTTTATACCATTTATACTTAGTTTATTATATACCGTAATAAATATACTTCCTCCTTTTTTCGGTCAAATGGCTATAGCACTTACAGGTGGAAAATCTGCACAGCTTGTAGATAGAATACCTTTTTTGAAAAAACTATTTGAAATAGATGCTAAATCAATACTTGGAGATGCTTTCAGTTCAGGAAATATTTTCAATGCTAATTTGCTTTTGCAATTTACTGCTGTAATAATAATAGGTATTGTTTATGTTATTTTAAGAGTTGGATTGGATTATTTTAAATCATTTTTATTCGGTTTTTGTTCTCAGGCAATAAACAGAGATGTTCAGGCTGATATGCTCAAGGCTGTATTAAATACTGATATTGGATATTTTAAGCAGGAAAGAGAAGGTACAATATTGGCTCGTATAGGTGAGGGAGGAGTGATATCAGGATTTGTTACAGGTACTTTTCCTAATATGATTACAATACCTTTAACTTTAATACTTACATTAGCAGTACTTTTCTTTTTGAATGTTAAGCTTACATTAGTTTGTTTGATAGCAAGTCCATTAATAGCTATAGGAACAGATAAAATATCAAAACTTATAAGACCTAGAATTTCTAAATCTCAGGAAATGAATGCTAATATGAGCGGTATAATGCAGGAGAATATGAGAGGTATAGAAGTTATAAAGATATTCTCTAAAGAAGATGTAGAAGTTAATAGATATATAAATTATAATAATGAAATAATAGATTATACAAGAAAGATGACTATGGTTTCAGCATTGAACAGACCATTAGTAGAACTCATTATGATAGTTGCTATGCTGCTTATATTGGCTTATGGCGGATATTTAGTATTTAATGGAGAAATGCCTTTTGAGTTTTTATGGGGATTTTTGCTTTATATGCTTAATATTTCTACTCCTGTAAGAGATTTATCAGGACTTTTTGTAGGTTTGCAGTCTACAAAAGTTATAGGTAAAAGAGTATTTCAAATAATGGATTTGCCTCAGGAAAAAGTTGATGATAAGTCAAAAATGGAGATGAAGCCTATAGAAAATTCTATAGAATTTAAAGATGTTGAATTCGAGTATCCTAGAAGAGGTAATGAAGAACCTTTCAAATTGGGACCTATTAATTTTAAAGTGAAAAAAGGTGATATTGTTGCTTTTGTAGGTAATTCAGGCGGAGGTAAAACTACACTTGTAACTTTAATACCTAAATTATTTTTACCTTCATCCGGACAAATTTTATTTGATGGAATAGATGCAAATGAAATAAATACTAGAAGTTTAAGGCAGCATATAGGAGTTGTATCACAGGAAAATATTTTATTTTATGGAAGCGTAAGAGATAATATTTTGTATGGCGATACTGAAGCTACAGATGATGATATGTTTAGAGCAGCAAAAATAGCACATGCTGATGAGTTTATATTGAAATTACCTAATGGTTATGATACACATATAGGTCCTAGAGGAATTATGCTTTCTGGCGGACAGCGTCAGAGAATAGCATTAGCTAGAGCTGTTTTAAGAAAGCCGTCAATACTTATTTTAGATGAGGCTACAAGTGCTTTAGATACCGAAAGTGAAATGTATGTTCAAAAAGCATTAAATGAAATTATTAATCTTCAAACTACATTTGTTATAGCTCACAGACTTTCAACTATTAAAAATGCTACTTATATATGTGTAGTAGAAGATGGTAAAATAATAGAATCTGGTACTCATGAAGAATTAATGAAGAAAGGCGGAAAGTATCAATATTTATATTCATTACAGTTTAGAGATAATTAATAGATTATTAAAATAATAAAAATAGCTGCTATAATTATTATTAGCAGCTATTTTTTTATATTTAAGTTTTTAATAAGTATAAATTAATATGAAAATTAATTATCATTTGATGTTTCAGTAGCTATGCTTAGTCTTGTAAATCCTGCATTTTTGACACTGTCTATAACAGATATTAAAGTTTGAGTTTTTACATCTTGATCTGAACGTATTTCCACAGGCTTTTCCAATTCTCCTTCTGTATCAGCTAATTTTTTTAGATCTGCATCAATATCTTCTGATATGTATCCATTTATATATTTTTGTCCGTCTTTTGATATGCTTATTACTACGGTTTCATTTTTATCGGATCCTACTGCTGATGTTGATTTTGGCAAACTAATTTCTATTTGAGGCGTAACTATAATTGTTGAACCCACCATGAAGAATATAAGCAAATTAAATACTATATCTATCATGGGGGTTAAATCTATTCCGCTTTTTATATTGAATCTTCTTCTAAACTTCATATGCGCACACTGCATTATTAAAGTTATTCTACTGTTATAGTTCTTACATTACTTAAGAAATGCTGACCTTTATATAGAATAGAAATTTTATAATCTCCTTTTCCATATTCAGCCTTGAAAGTTCTTCCTAATATAGAGTTGCCCATATCTTTAACATCATATATTACTTTTCCTATGTATGTTTTTCCATCATCTCCTGTGATTCTAGCTTCAGGATCAGCCATTTCTACAGCCAATTTAAAATCAGTAAAAGCAGCCCCATTTAGTATTCTATATTTTACAGTTATTTCACTGCCTTCTTTAGCTTTAGGTGAGAAGTCAACAGATTCAGCAACTATGTTGGCAAATGTTACTGTAGTATAAACACCAACACCTCTTTTTACAGCACCAACTCCTATAGCATTATATTCCTTGCTTAATATGTTCTTTTTGCTGTCAGGAGTTTTCATCAAATCTTTAACAATGCTTTCAGCAGCTTTTTTATCAGTAAAAGGAACAACGTCTAATTTATGCAAACTTTCACTTATATTTCCAACCATTTCAGGATATAATTTTACTTGTCTTGCTTTAGAGTCTAATCCGTCTAAATCTGTATTGCTGAAGAATTTATTTTTAGCCATATTATCAGCATGATATAATGCTAATGAATGAAGTCTTTGATTATTAGGAAGAGGAGGTAAAGATACCTTACTTCTTTCTAAATTTATTAATCTAAATACTTCGTCTTCTATAGTATTAGCACTAAGTATTAAAGTTGATAAAAAGATAAATATTATTATGAAATTTAACTTTTTCATTTTTAATCTCCAAAATTTTTTAAAATTATATAATTATAAATCTAATTCTATAATGATTTTGTAAAAAATAAAAGAAAATAAATGTAAAAATAATATTATTTTTTTATGTTAGTTTTTTTCTTTATGCTTTTTACTAAGAAACAGTAGATTACAGGTACTATTATAATAGTAGGTACATCTATATTTACAAATATAGTTATAACTACAGAGGAGAGAGATTCTTATTTCAATAAGAAATTTTTCGATGAATATGCTAAGTATTTGGGACAGAATATAACTATAAAAGCTAAAGTAAAGAAAGATACTATATGGCTTTCCTACAGAAGCAAATCATTTTAGAGATATACTATTATGTGGATAGAAAATAAAGAATAAGAAAAATATCATATATTCATAAAAAGGTTTTAGATATTTATGTATTTAAATCCTTTTTTATTTATTAAGTTATTTATTAATGAAATAAAAATTCATTGATAAATATACGGAGTATGGTATAATGAATAAAAATAATCAAAACTATGGAGTCATTTTATGAATGTATTGGTAATAAATTCAGGAAGTTCAAGTATTAAATATCAATTATTCGCTATGCCTGAAGCAAAAGTTTTAGCTAAAGGACTTTTAGAAAAAATCGGCGAAGAAATAAGTGCTTTAAAACACACAGCTGTAGAAAAGGGAAAAGAGAAAAAAATAGAACAGAAAGTTGCTGATCATAAAGCAGGTATGTCTTTAATTTTCTCTCTTTTAACAGACAAAGAAGTTGGCGTTATAGCTGATATGAATGAAATATCTGCTGTAGGTCATAGAGTTGTTCATGGCGGTGAAGCATTCAATAAAAGTATATTAATTACTGATGAAGCTATAAAAGCCATTGAAGCTTGCTGCGATATAGCTCCTTTACATAACCCAGCTGGTTTACAAGGTATAAGTGCTTGTAAAGAAATATTAAAAGATGTAAAAATGGTAGGTGTTTTTGATACTAGTTTCCACCAAACAATACCTGATTATGCTTATATGTATGCTGTTCCACATGAATGGTATGATAAATATAAAATACGTCGTTATGGTTTCCATGGTACTTCTCATAAATATGTTTATGGTGAGTTCTGTAAAGTAACTAACAAACCTAATGCTAATGTTATAGTATGCCACTTAGGAAATGGTGCTAGTGTTACAGCTGTTAAAAATGGAGAGTCTATTGATACTAGTATGGGTTTAACTCCTTTAGAAGGTTTAGTAATGGGTACTAGATCAGGAGATATGGATCCTGCTGTTCCTACTTTTGTTATGGCTAAAGAAAATTTATCTGCAAAAGAAATGGATAATATTTTAAATAAAAAAAGCGGTCTTTTAGGTGTTTCTGGTGTTAGTAATGATATGAGAAACTTGGAAGAAGCTGCTAAAACTAATCCTAAGGCTGAACTTGCCATTACTATGTTCTGCTATAGAGTTAAAAAATATATAGGAGCTTATATGGCTGCTTTAGGACATCTTGATGGTATAGTATTTACAGGCGGTATAGGTGAAAATAGTGCTTATATCAGAGGAAGAATACTTGAAGGTTTAGATGAGCTTGGTATTAAATGCGATGCTGATAAAAACTCTAAAGCTAGAGGCTGTGCTAATTTTGAAAAAGATGGCGCTGCTATCAAACTTTATGTTATAGCTACTGATGAAGAAAAAGCTATAGCTATGGATACTTATAATCTTGCAAAATAAGAATAAAAAATAATTTGTTATATAACATTTTTATAGTAGGGTGTCTTAATTATTAAGATGCCCTATTTTTTTAATTTTTAAGTTAGATAATTATAATTTATTTCGATACTATAAAGTATTAATATTATATTAGGAAATATTATTTTATGAAAAAGAATATATTAATTAAATTATTTTGTTTATTATCTGTTATTTTTATTTTATCATGCCATAAAGAGCCAAAAAATATTTTGAATGAATTAACGGTATCTGTTGGCCCTGAGCCTCAAACTATAGACCCTACTAAAAATTCTGCAGTAGATGCTATGATATATACAACACATTTATTTGAAAATTTAACTATTAGAGATGAAAATAATAATATAATACCTGGTGCTGCTGAAAGCTGGACTTCATCTAATAACAATACAATATATATTTTTAATATTAGAAGCAATGCAAAATGGTCCGACGGAATGGATTTAAAAGCTAATGATTTTGTATATGCTTGGAAACGTATAGTTGATCCTAAAAATGGAGCTTCATATTCAATACTTTTAGATGTTATAAAAAATGCAAGCGATATAATGATGGGGAAAAAAGATAAAGAAACATTAGGAGTTAAAGCATTAGATGATAAAACTTTATATGTAGAATTAGAATATCCTGTGCCTTATTTTGCGGAGATGGTAGCTCATACTGCTTATACGCCTTTGAGAGAGGATATTGTCAGTCAAAATGAGGATGGCTGGACTTTAGATGTTAATACTATGGTTGGAAACGGTGCTTTTCAAATTGTACGTTGGGATCATAATTCAAGATTAGTTGTAAGAAAAAATACAGACTATTGGAATTATAAAGAAATAAAACCGGATATTATTAATTTTGAATTTATAGATAATGATAATACAGCAATGTCAGCAATAATTAATGAAGAAATATATTTTTATCATAATACACCTATAAATGACAGAGAAAAACTTTTAAAAGAAGGCATAGCAAGACCAGTACCTAATATATCACTTTATTTTTATGAAGTTGATAATAGAAAAGAACCTTTTAATGATGCTAGAGTAAGAAAGGCAATTTCTTTAGCTATAGATAGAGAATATATAGTGAATAATATTATGAAAGGAGGAGAGAAGCCTGCTGCTGGTATTGTTCCTTATAATATAAAAGATGTTGATAGTACAAATAATTTTAGGGATAAGAAAGACGGATATTTTTCTACAAAGACTGAAGATTATCAAAAGAATGTAGAAGAGGCTAGAGCTTTACTTGCAGAGGCCGGTTATCCTAATGGAGAAAATTTCCCTGTATTTGAATTTATAACAAATCCTGGTTTTCATGTTACCATTGCAGAAAGCATACAAGCTATGTTAAAAGAAGCATTAAATATAAATATGGTGATAAGGCAGGAGGAATGGGCTGTACTTTTACAAACTAGAAGAGATGGAAATTTTGATATGGCAAGACAGGGCTGGATTGGCGGATATAATAGTCCTGCTGCATTTTTAGCTTTAGTAAAAACAGGATATGTATTGAATGAGGGTAGATATACTAATCCTGGATTTGATAAGGCTTTATTAGACGCTTCCATTGCTGAAAGTGATTCAGACAGAAGTATGTATTTGCATAAAGCTGAAGATATTGCTATGAATGATATGGCTATTATTCCAATATATTATTATGCCGGAACTGTAATGCAGAATAAAAAATTAACTAATGTTGTTTATGATATATTCGGTATATATAATTTTAGTAGGGCTGAGATTATAGAAGAAACTAATTAATATTTATATTCCTTTTCCTTCTATTGTTCTTAATTGATTTACAGGAATATCTGAATATTTATTAGATTCTTCTTTTGAGAGTCTTGTCCATTCTACGGTTGCTCCTACTATGCCTTTTTTATCTAATGATGCTTTTAGATATAATGTTTTCTTATCATCTGATAAACTTATTTTGGCATAGTATGTGCTTCCCTGATCTGTATGATATATTCTTCCTGTTTGCCACTCACCATCTTTGAATTCTATATCATATATAAATATTAATCCTTTTAAATCTTTATCTCTAAGTGATTTATTAGGATTATGTATGTCTAATGTACTTTTTACATCATTATGCAATGCTATTCCATAAGCATATACTTTATTATCAATAACTATTATCTTTGCTACTTTCATTCTTCCTTTAGGTTTTTCAGGCATACCCCAGAAACCTTCAACATCTTTTGCATTGTTTTGACCGTATAATAAAGAACTAAATATAATTATAAATATTATAGACAATATATTATTTCTCATTTTATAATCCAAATTCATTTTTTATAAATTATATATCTAAATAATATTTTTTCTATAGCGTTTTATAATTTATATATTGATTATTATTTTTTATTATGTAAAATGAATCAATCTAAAATAAATGATATAAAATTAAGGAAACATTTTATGAAAGATTCTAGAATAGAAAAATTAGCGAAAAATATAGTTACTTATTCATGTAAATTAAAAAAAGGTGAAAAAATATTAATAAAATCTTACGGTGAAGGCGAGGAAAGAAATTTAGTAAATGCTATTATTAAAGAAGTTTATAAGGTAGGTGCAAGTCCTTTTGTTTGGAATCATGATCCTCATATACTTAGAGAATTATTGAAGCAATGTAATGAAGAGCAGATGAAAATTTGGGCTAAATCTGATTTAATGCTTATGAAAGAGATGGATGCTTATGTTGGAATATGGGGCGGATTAAATAGTTCAGAAAGTTCTTCTGTAAAAATGGAAAATCATGCTATATATGAAAAGTTTTATCTTGATCCTGTTCATATGAAAGAGAGAGTAAAAAATACTAAATGGGTTGTTATGAATTATCCTACACCAGCTATGGCACAGCAGGCTTCTATGAGTACAGATGAATTTGAAGATTTTTATTTTAAAGTTTGTAATTTGGATTATTCTAAAATGTCTAAGGCTATGGATAATTTAGTAAAACTTATGAATAAAACTGATAAAGTTAGAATAGTTGGAAAGGGAACTGATTTAACTTTCTCTATAAAAGATATACCTGCTATAAAATGTGCTGGTGAACTTAATATACCTGACGGGGAAGTATATACTGCCCCTGTGAAAAATTCTGTTAATGGTGTTTTATCTTATAATACACCTTCTTTATATAGTGACGGATTTACTTATGAGAATATTAAATTCGAATTTAAAAATGGAAAGATAATAAATGCAACTTGTAATGATACAAACAGAATAAATAAAATATTAGACAGTGATGCTGGTTCTAGATATATAGGAGAGTTTGCTATAGGAGTTAATCCGTATATTACAGAGCCTATGAAAGATATATTATTCGACGAAAAAATCATGGGAAGTTTCCATTTTACTCCCGGTGCTTGCTATGATGATGCTAGTAATGGAAACAGCTCTAAAATACATTGGGATTTGGTATGTATACAGACTAAAAAATACGGCGGAGGAGAAATTTATTTTGATGATAAATTGATAAGAAAAGACGGATTATTTGTTGCTGATAGTTTAAAATGCTTGAATCCTAATAATTTAAAATAATATAAAAGGTTTGTAAATGAGTGATAAGAAATTTGATGTTAGATTTGCTGCTGTAGAAGATTGTTCTTTAATATTAAAATTTATAAAAGAGCTTGCCCGTTATGAAAAATTAGAGCATGAGGTTACTGCTACCGAAGAGATACTTAAAGAGTGGATATTTGAAAAGAAGAAATGCGAGGTTTTAATAGCTTCAGAGAATAATATTGAAATAGGATATGCATTATTCTTTCATAATTTTTCTACATTTTTGGGAAAGGCGGGAGTATATTTAGAAGATTTATATATTAATCCTGATTATAGAGGATTAGGTTACGGAAAGAAGCTTTTGAAAGAGGTTGCAAAGATTGCAGTAGAAAGAGGGTGCGAGAGATTGGATTGGCAGTGTTTGGATTGGAATAAACCTAGCATTGATTTCTATTTATCTTTAAATGCGATACGAATGGAAGATTGGACTACATATAGATTGAGTCATGATGTTTTAAAAAGTTTTGCTAAAGAATAATTTGTAAAAGAATAATTATTATAAAATTTGAAGGTTTGTATAGATGAGTGATAAAAAATTTAGTATTAGATTTGCAACTGTTGAAGATATACCAACTATAATGAGATTCATAAAAGAGCTTGCTGTTTATGAGAGTTTGGAGCATGAACTTAATCTTACAGAGGAAAGTTTAAAAGAAAATATTTTTGATAAGAAAAAGGCAGAGGTTGTCATTGCTTTTGAAGATGATGTTCCAGTTGGGCATGCTGTATTTTTTGAAACTTTTTCTACTTTTGTTGGAAGGCATGGGCTTTATTTAGATGATTTATATGTCAATGAAAAATACAGAGGCTTTGGATACGGTAAGAAACTATTTGAAGAAGTTGCAAAAATAGCTCTTAGTAGAAACTGCGGAAGGCTTGAATGGCAATGTTTGGATTGGAATAAATCTAGTATAGATTTTTATTTATCAACCGGAGCTGAAATGGTTAAGGATGCCAGAGTTTACAGACTTACCAATGATGCTTTAAAAAAATTTTTAGATTTTTAATATACAGGTACAATTACAGTTGTCAATTTTTGCTTTTTTATTAATATAAATTATTAATTTTGTACAATAATGAGTAATCATCCGCACGTATAGAGGATATTCGTTAAGGATAAGTGATACCGTGTGGGAAGGTACCGCAGCTCGCGGTTGACAAACTTAGAAATTTTCAGTATATACTAAAAATTTTTAAGTTTGTCAACTGATCCACTTTATATAATTTTATCTACTTTTTTGCCGCACAAAAAAGTAGCAAAAAACGCAAATGCTAGAACTTTATATTAAAAACATGTCTATTAAATATAGGGTATAGCCTATAAAAATGCAGTCTTTTTGATTCTTTGTGCCAACAAAAGAACTGGGAGGGGGGCTAGTCCCCATAAATAATAAAACTAAGAAAATAATTTTTGACAAAATATAGTTGTTTAGGTATATACTAAAATATTTTTATTTAATGATATGATATTAAATCTTGATTATATATGAAAAAAATAGTATAATTCAAAAAATTAACTTTACAAAGAGGTCAATAATGAAAAAAAGAGTATTGCTCAAAATATCAGGCGAAGCTTTACTTGGTCAAAAAGAATATGGTATAGATAATAATGTTGTTGATAGAATAGCATTAGAGATGAAAGAAGCTGGAAGTGATACAGAAATAGCTGTTGTTGTAGGCGGAGGAAACATTTTTAGAGGAATGCAGTTATCTGATAAAACAGGTATGGTGAGAGCTACTGCAGATTCTATGGGTATGCTTGCCACTATTATGAATGCTATAGCTTTGAAAGATAGATTTATGGCAGCAGGCACTCCTACTCAAATACTTTCTGCTTTTAATATTGAAGGTATGATAGAAGGTTTTGAAAGAGACAAAGCAATTCGTATATTGGAAAGAGGAAATGTTTTGATAATAGCCGGAGGTACTTCTAATCCTTATTTTACAACTGATAGTACTGCAATACTTAGAGCTTTAGAGATTGGTGCTTCTATAGTATTAAAAGGCACTAATGTTGATGGTGTTTATGATAAAGACCCTAAAAAGAATCCAGATGCTAAAATGTATAATGAAGTAACATTTAAAGAAGCTATTAATCAAAATTTAAGAGTTATGGATATGACAGCTTTCGCTATGGCTAATGATAATAATATGCCTATAAGAGTATTTAATATGCATACAAATGGAAACATTACAAAGGCTATTTTAGGTGAGTCTATAGGAACTTATGTACATAATTAATTGATATTTTGGAGGTTTTTATGTTTGATTATGGTTATATACCTGTTATTCCAATGTTTATTGGTATTGTTATAATATTAATATTTATCATTATTTTCTTACGCTTCTTCCCAATAGGTTTATGGGTTACTGCTTTATTTTCTGGTGTAAGAATAAATATGATAACATTAATAACTATGCGTTTAAGGAGAGTTAATCCTTCACTTATAGTATTGAATCAGATAAAATTATGGAAGGCTGGTTTAAAAATAGGAAGCAATGAACTTGAGGCACATTATTTAGCAGGCGGAAATCCAACTGCTGTTGCTGATGCTTTGATTGCTGCTGATAAAGCTTCTTTAGATTTAAATTTTGAAAGAGCGGCCGCTATTGATTTGGCTGGAAGAGATTTAGTTGATGCTATAAGAACTTCTGTTTCCCCTAGAGTTATTGCTACACCTTTAATTGCTGCTGTTGCTAAAGACGGTATACAAGTTAAAGCTACTGCAAGAGTTACTGTTAGAACTAATATTAACAGACTTGTTGGAGGTGCAGGAGAAGAAACGATAATTGCAAGAGTAGGTGAGGGTATAGTTACTACTATAGGTAGTTCTGCTTCACATAAAGAAGTTTTAGAAAATCCTGATAGAATATCTCAAGTTGTTCTTGCTAAGGGATTAGATTCAGGTACTGCTTTTGAGATACTTTCTATTGATATAGCTGATGTTGATGTTGGAAGCAATATTGGTGCTTTCTTACAGATTGACCAAGCTGAAGCTGATAAAAAGATTGCTCAGGCTAAGGCTGAAGAGAGAAGAGTTATGGCTATAGCTAGAGAGCAGGAAATGCGTGCTCAGGTTGAAGAGATGAAAGCTAAAGTTGTTGAAGCTGAATCTCAATTACCTCTTGCTATTGCTGAAGCACTTAAAAAAGGTAATATCGGAGTACTCGATTATTACAATATGAAAAATGTTATGGCTGATACTGAAATGCGTTATAGCATATCCGGTATGGATTCAATGAGCAAAAATAGTAATTCTTCCGGTAATGTGAAACAGTAAATCATTATTATAAATAGATTATTTTATAGGCTGTGTATTTTTATATGCAGCCTATTTTTATATTATAAAAAATTATAGCTTAAAAAATTTATATTTTTTAGTTTATGCCATAATAATGACAATATAATTTGATTTTGAATAATGTTTTTATTAAGATTATAAAAAATTTAGATATAATGTCATTTATATATAATGAATAAAATTAATTCTTTTTTATAGTCAAAATAAAAATTATAAAAAACTATATTTTTTAGTAATTTTTACTAATATAGATATTTTTTCACTTGACAAAAAATATTATTTGATGTATTGTTAGAGTATACAAACAATAAATAAAAGGAGTTATAATATGAGTTTAATTAATAAAAAACTAATAGATTTCAAGGTTGAAGCTTATCAAAACGGTGAATTCAAAACAGTTGAAACTAAAGACGTTTTAGGAAAATGGAGTGTATTTTTCTTCTATCCAGCAGACTTTACATTTGTATGTCCTACAGAGTTAGCTGATTTAGGTACAGTATACGATGAATTAAAGAAAATTAATTGTGAAGTATATTCAGTTTCTGAAGATACTCATTTTGTACATAAAGCTTGGGCAGATGCTACACCAACTATTAAAAATCTTAAATATACAATGCTAGGAGATCCAACAGGAGTATTAGCTAAATTCTTTGAAGTATATGTAGAAGAAGAAGGTAAAGCATTACGCGGAAGCTTTATTGTAAACCCACAAGGCGAAATCAAAGCTTATGAAGTACATGATATGGGAATAGGTAGAGATGCTAATGAATTATTACGTAAAGTTCAAGCTGCTCAATATGTAGCTGAACATGGCGGTGAAGTTTGTCCTGCTAAATGGAAACCAGGTGCTAGCACTTTAAAACCAGGAATTGATCTAGTTGGTAAGCTATAATATATTAACTATATAAATATAATAGGACATATAATTAATTTTATATGTCCTTTTTTATTTTCATAATTTTTTGCAAAATAAAAGACAAGAAATATTTAATAAAATAAATCTTGTCTTTTTTTATTTTTTAGTTAACTATATTATTGAATAGCAGCATTTAAAGAATCAATATCAAATACAGGTAATGCTGTTATATCAGGAGTGATTTTTTTAGTCATTCCAACTAAAACTTTTCCAGGTCCGCATTCAAATATTTTTGTTATTCCTTGTTTTTGCATATTAAGCATGCTGTCATACCATCTTACAGTTGAGAACATTTGCTTATATAAATTTTCTTTAATAGAATTAAAATCATGAACTTCAGCTGTAACATTTGATAATACTTTATTGTCATTGTTATGTAATTCTATTTTTTCTAAGAATTCTTTTAAGCTGTCAGCAGCAGGTTTCATAAACGGAGAATGGAAAGCTCCAGATACTTTTAAAGGAAGTACTCTTTTAGCACCAGCCTCCTGAAGTTTAGGAGTAACTGCTTCTATTGCACTAAGTAATCCTGATATAACTATCTGATCTTTTAAATTATAATTAGCAGCAACAACTTCTTTATTTTCAGGCATACATTTAGAAACTGCATCATAATCTAATCCCATAACTGCAGCCATACCATAAGGTGCATCAGCTCCAGCCTTAGCCATTAACAAACCTCTAGTTCTAGCAATTTTTACAGCATCTTCAAATGATATATATCCTGCAGCTGAAAGAGCCGTAATTTCACCCAAGCTATGACCTGCAAATAAATTTCCTTTAACGCCTTTAGCTTTTAAAGCTTCATAAACAGCCATACCTACTGTAACTAAAGCAGGCTGAGTATTTTCTGTTTTTTTAAGATCGTCTTCGCTTCCTTCAAAACATAATGCTTTGATATCAACATCATCTAAAATATTAGCTGCCTTATCGAATATTGCTTTAGATTCAGCAACATTATCATACAAAGATTTTCCCATACCAGCACATTGAGAACCTTGACCAGGAAATAGAAATGCTATATTTGACATATTTTATTCTCCTTTTCTTATTATAAATATTTTATTTTCTTAAATTGATAATCTATAAAATATTAACAAAAAATTTAACTTTTATCAAGACATTAATTTGATTTTGATAATTCTTATATTAGTTATACTATTTTAATTAAAGTTAAAACATTCGAATCTGTAAACAACAATTTATATTTGAATAATTGACATTTTATATTAAATTGAGTATCTTTAATACAATACTTAAAATTAATTTGGGGTTATAAAATATGAATACGAGTAATGAGAAGAAATCTAAATACATGATAATAGAGGGTATAGTATCTGTAATTATTAATATATTATTATTTGCTTTTAAGTATGCTGTAGGTTTATTAACAGGTTCTCTTTCAATTATGGCAGATGCTTGGCATTCATTAAGTGATTGCATAAGCAGTATAATTGTTATAATAGGCGGAATATTTTCAAAAAGACCTCCAGATGAAGAGCATCCTTTCGGACATGGAAGAATTGAGCTTATAACAAGTTTTGTAGTTGGAATAATGCTTGTATTTATAGGATATACTTTTTTCTCTGAAGCTATTCAAAACATTATGGATAAAAAATCAGCTTCATTTACAACTATGGCTATAGTTGCTATGATAGTTTCAATACTTGTAAAGGAATTATTAGCACAGTATTCTTTTTGGGGATACAGAAAATCTGGTTCTAAATCATTGTATGCAGATGCTTGGCATCATAGAAGTGATAGTGTTACTTCTATAATTATATTAGTTGGTATTTTATTTGGTAAAAGTTTTTGGTGGTTAGACAGTGTATTAAGTATATTAGTTTCGCTTGTTATATTTTATGCTGCTTTTGATGTTATTAAATCTAGCATAAAACCTTTGATAGGTGAGTATCCTTCTGAAGAAACAATTGATAGTATAAAAAAAATAGCTGAAGAAATGAATATAGATAACACTGATTTGAATTTACATCATTTTCATATACATACTTATGGAGATCATAGTGAAATAACTTTCCATATGCGTTTTCCTAAAGATATGACTGTTTTTGATGCTCATTCAAAGGCTACATTATTTGAAAATGCCATAAGAGAAAGATTGAGTATAGAACCTACTATACATATAGAAGCATACAAATAAAATGCTAATCTAATAAAAAATAGGGGCGGGTGGGTGGGCTGAGTAGATTCTCATTGATATTTTTCATTTTTATTTTATCATAAACACTATGATAGAGAGTGCCGTTTTAAATGATAAAAATTTAGAAGAATATTTTTTATTTACTGATGATTCTAAATTAATAAAGTATAATAAAAAATATAATTCATATAAATATTTAATAAAAATAGAAAATATAAATTCCAAAGAAGAAGTTACGGTTTTAAAATTAATGTATCCTTATATATGTATAACTGAGGAGAAAGGATTAAATTCTGCTGTTATCAATATAGAAACATTGGAAGTAATTTATTTAAAAAGATAAGATTATCATTCTGAAGTATCAAGCTATTCTAATGAATTTTGTATTATTAATAATGAAATACATATTATCACTCAAACTAAATGGAATACTCTTAATATAATGAATTTAAAAACTAAAGATATTTATGTAAATATATAGATTTATTATTGTTATATTTTAAAAAAGCGATAAAATAATTTAAAGTTATCATAATAATTTTTTATAGAGGCATACAATGGAAAATTATTCACTTAAACAGTATATTGTTGATGCATTTACAGACAAAGTTTTTAGCGGAAATCCTGCTGCTATTTGTTTATTAGATAAATGGCTTTCAGATGATATGATGCTTAATATTGCAAAAGAGAATAATCTTTCTGAAACTGCATTCATATTAAAAAACTATAATGATTATGAACTTAGATGGTTTACTCCTGGCGGTGAAATAGATTTATGCGGACATGCAACTTTGGCATCAGCATTCGTATTAATGAATATAATTGATAAAAAGTTAAAGAATATATCCTTCAAAACTAAAAGCGGAATTTTAAATGTTGTAAAAAATAATGATTTGTATGAAATGGATTTTCCGTCTTATGAATTAAAAAAAATAGATGTTACAGATGAAATGAAAGAGGCTATAGGATTTAAACCATTAGAAGCATATATGGGCAGAGATTTGTTATGCGTACTTGAAAATGAAAAGCAAGTAATTGAAGCTAATATTGATATTGAAAAAGTAAAGAATCTTCAAGGACTTTTATTGCATATTACTTCTAAAGGCAGCGAATATGATTGTATTACAAGAAGTTTTGCACCGAAATTAAACGTTTATGAAGATCCTGTTTGCGGTTCAGGACATTGTCATGTTGTGCCTTTATGGGCGGATAAATTGGGTAAAAAAGATATTATAGCATTTCAGGCTTCTAAAAGGGGCGGTATATTATATTGCAGCTTTAATGGTAATCGTGTAAAATTGTCAGGAAAGGCCGCATTATACTCAAGTGCTGAAATATATATACAATAAATTTAAAAATATATTATTTAAATTTATCATTATTTTGTTATAATTAGTTTTTATAAAAATAATTGTTTGGTGTTAAAATGATTTTAGATTTGAATAAAACTTATATAAAAGTATTAAAAAAACAGAATATATTAATTTTAGGAGCTACTGTAAGAAGCGGAGTAAGTATTGCTAATATTTTATATGATATTAACAGAGCTTTTAATACTAATATTAAATATGCTTTGAGTGACAGCAAGACAGAAGAAGAACTTAAAGACAGTATAGAAGCATTAAAAGATAAAGATGTCAAATTATTTTTTGGTAATCAGGATATATCTATTTTAGATAATATTACTCTTATAATAATTTCTCCTGGAATTCCCCATACAATACCTATAGTTGAAGAAGCTAAAAGAAGAAATATAAAAATTATAGGGGAAATTGAATTTGCATACAATTTTCTTCCTAATAGAAATTATATCGCAGTAACAGGAACAGATGGAAAAACTACTACTGTTACATTAGTGCATGATATAATAAAATCATATAAAAAAGCAAGACTTCTAGGTAATGTCGGTAACACTTTTTCAAAAGATATTGAAACAATAGAGGAGGATGAAGATGTAATATTAGAGCTTTCAAGTTTTCAATTAGAGACAGTTGAAAAATTTCATGCTCATATAGCTGCAGTATTAAATATTGCTGAAGATCATCTTGATAGATATAAAGATATTGAAGATTATTTTAATACAAAAAAGAATATAACTATTAATCAAAATAAAAATGATTTTCTTATACTCAATTATGATAATATATATACTAATATTTGGTATAATGAGCTTAATGGTAATTGTAAAATGAAACTTCTTACATTTTCTTTAAAAAGTAAATTTGCTACAATTTACTACAATGAAGAAGATGAATATATATATTATGAGAATGAAAAATTATTTTCTATAGCTAATAGAAAAGTGATAGGTAAACATAATATAGCCAACATATTGGCAGCTGTTTTGATATGTTTGAAAGATGATATACCTGTTGAATATATAGAAAAAGCTGTGAATAATTTTAAGGGTATAGAGCATAGAGTAGAGTTAGTTGCCACAATTAACGGAGTAAAATATGTCAATGATTCAAAAGCCACATCAATGAATTCTGTAATGAGTGCTTTAAAATCTTTTGATAAGGATATCATTCTCATAATGGGCGGAAGAAATAAAAATATAGATTTTACTCATTTAAATAATATTATAAATGCTAGAGTAAAAAAACTTATACTTATAGGAGAAGCAGCAGAGGCTCTTTCAGAGATGCTTCATTTTGAAAATAAAATTATAGTCAGAGATTTGACAGATGCTTTCAATTATGCTTCGGCTATATCAATAAATGGAGATACAGTTTTATTATCACCAGGCTGTACTAGCTTTGATATGTTTAAAAATTATGAGGAGAGAGGAAAATATTTCAAAAGTTTGGTGTATAAACTCAGTGAAATTTCTAAAGAATAATTTAATAATTTAATATAATTATTTTATTTTTATATTTGAATATTTTTTAAAATTATTATAGAATTAATGCTTAATAAAAATAAAAATATTTAAATTAAAAATAAAATATGGCTAAAAGTATTATAAATATAGTTAATATATCCAAAAGATTTGTTCATAAAGTATTGCTTGATAATGTAAATCTTCTTATAGAAGAGAAATCTAAAATAGGAATGATTGGAAGAAACGGAGCAGGAAAAACCACACTTTTAAAGATTCTTATGGGACTTGAAGAGGCTGATGATGGGGAAGTAATATTTTCTGATGATGTAAAAATAGGATATCTTCGTCAGCAGGGTGATTTCGATGATAATGAAAAGGTAATAGATTATCTTACTAGAGTTACAGGCAGAGAATCTTGGAAATGCTCAAAAATTGCAAGCAGATTTGGAATAGATCATATAAAAGTTAATAATAATTTGGGAAGTTTATCAAGCGGATATAGAATGCGTGTTAAACTTGCCGAGATGATGCTTTATGAACCTAATTTTTTAATATTAGACGAACCTTCAAACTTTTTGGATTTGAATACATTGATAGATTTAGAAAATTTTTTAACAGATTATAATGGAGGTTTTTTAATAGTTTCACATGATAGGGAATTTTTAAAAACAACATGCGAAAAAACTATTGAAATGGAAAATTCTAAAATAACATATTTTCCTGGAAATATAGAAGATTATTTTGAATATAAAGAAGAAAAAGAATATACAATAAAAAAATATAATAAGAATATAGAGGAGAGAAAGGCTCATTTAGAGAGATTTGTAGAAAGATTCAGATATAAAGCCACTAAGGCAAAAGCTGTACAATCTCGTATAAAACAGATAGAAAAATTAAAAACTATAGAAATTAATCACCCAGCAAAGAATGTTAGAATAAAACTTCCAGAGGTTCCTGAAAAGAAAGGTTTTGCTCTTATATCTGATGATTTGGCAGTTGGATATGGAGATAAAATAGTTGCTAAAAGCGGAAGAATAGAAATAGCAAGAGGAAGCAGAGTAGCAGTGCTTGGTCAGAATGGTGAAGGTAAAACTACTTTTTTAAGAACTATAGCAGGAAGACTTGATCCTATATCTGGTACTTATAATTATTCTTATGGTATAAAGATAGCATATTTCGGAGAGGATACTTATAAAAATGTGACTTCTAATGATACTGTATTATCTTATTTAAAGAAGAATGCCAAACAGGGATTATTAACTCAGGAGCTTTTAACACTTTTAGGAAGTTTCTTATTTTCAGGCGATGATGTTAATAAAGATATAAAAGTATTAAGCGGAGGAGAGATGGCAAGATTATCACTTCTTGCTGCTATTACTCAATGTGCTGATGTACTTATATTGGACGAGCCTACTAACCATTTGGACTTTGAAACAGTTGAGGCACTTGCTAATTCTTTGAGAGATTATGGCGGAACAATATTCTTTACTTCGCATGATAGAACTTTTGCTAGTTTGCTTGCTGATACAATTATAGAAGTTAAAGATAAAAAGCTTTCTCTTTATTCTGGAGATTATGAGGCTTATGTTTATAGGGTAAGGCTTGATGCTTTAGAAGAGGAAGAAAAAGAATTAGAATATCAAAATAAAAATAATGCTAAAGAAAGCAGCGGTAATGATGAAAAAAACACCAATAATTATGAAGAGAGAAAAAAAATTAGAAACAGACTTTCAAGATGCGAGTCTTTGCTTAAAAAATATGAAAAGCAAATAGAGGACTATAAGAAAGAAGAGGCTGAGATATTAAAATTTTTTGAAACATCTGTGAATTATGATGATGAAAAAAGTAAAAGGCTTTTGGAAGTTAAAAAACTAATAGAAGAAACAGAAAATGAATGGCTTTTAGTTAATGAAGAGATAGATAATATAAAGGCTATGTTATAATTTTTATTGGAGGAAATAAATGAGGATTTTTAAAAATGCTAAAATTTATTCAATGGACAGAAATGATAATATTTATGAATCTTTAGCGGTTGAAAATGGAAGAATAGCTTTTGCTGGAACTAATGAAGAAGTAGCAAAAAAATTTCCAAATGTTGAAGATATAATTGATTTAGAAGGAAAAACAGTTATTCCTGGATTTAATGACAGCTGTGTTAATTTTGTTGAATATGCTCGTTTTAATACAATGCTTGATTTAAGTAAATGTATGTCTATAAAAGAAGTATTGGATTTAGCGCAAAATGCAAAAAAACATGAAGGCTGGATTATAGGCTGGGGATGGAATCAGGATTATTTTGAAGAAAAAAGAATGCTTACAAAAAATGATTTGGATAATATATCTAATGAATGTCCTGTTGCATTTAGAAGATGCTGCGGAGAGATGATAGTTGCAAACAGCAAAGCACTTGAAATATGCGGTATTACAGAGGATATGAAATCTGATAGTATAGATTTTGAAAATGGACTTATAAGTTCTAAAGATATGATATTAATATTATCAAAAATCAAATCATTAGAAATAGATACTCTTAAATCAATAATATTGGATACTCAGGAAGCATTTTTCAAAATGGGTATAACTTCTGTTCAAACAGATGATTTAAGAAGTTTGCCTGATTTCGATTATAGAAAAATTATAGATGCTTATCAGAAATTGCATAGAGAGAAAAAATTAAAAATAAGAGTATGCGAACAGGCACAGTTTATCAATAAAAAAGATATAGATGATTTTAGAGATTATTATTATTATCAATATATTAATGATGAAAGATTTAAAGTAGCTCGTATAAAACTTGTTATAGATGGTGCTATAGGTTCTAGAACTGCATTATTAAGAGATGATTATAATGATGCTCAGGGTTTCAGAGGCGTTTCTCAATATACTCAGGAAGATCTTGATGAATTAGTTGCTTATGCTAATAGTTTAGATTATTCTTTAGCAATACAGGCTACAGGAGATGGTGCTATAGATATGGCATTGAATTCAATAGAAAAAATAAAAAATACAAAAGATTTCAAATATAGAAGAAATGGTTTAATATATGCCCAAATAACAGATAAAAAATTATTTGAAAGAATGAAAGAATTGAATGTAGGTATATATTATCAGCCTATATTCCTACATTATGATATGCATATAGTTGAAGAGAGAATAGGTAAAGAAAAGGCTTCTACTTGCTATGCTTATAAAACAGCAAAAGATATGGGAGTTCATATGGGATTCGGATCATCAGGCCCTGTTGATGGTATTAGTGTTATGGAAGGTATACATTGTGCTGTTAATAGACAGGATTTAAATGGATGGCCTGAAAATGGATGGATGCCTCAGGAAAAACTTACAGTTAAAGATGCAGTTTATTTGTATACTATGGGAAGTGCATATATGTCTTCTGAAGATAATATCAAAGGAAGTATTGAAGAAGATAAATTAGCTGATTTTATAGTTTTAGATAGAGATATATTCGAAGTTGATACTAAAGAAATAAAGGATATAAAAATATTAAAAACTATAATTGACGGAGATATAGTTTATAGTGCTTGATATTATTATTTAATATTTGATAGTAAAAATAAAAAGGATTTAGCATTTAGTTGTTAAATCCTTTTTTTATATATTTATAAAATATAAAAATCTATACAAAAAACAAATAATTGTATTTACTAAAAATATAATAAAATAATATTTTAATTATATAATGATAAACTAAAAACATATGATGATAATTTTTTATCAGCTATAATATGTTATTGTAATAATAAGAATACATAATATGATATTGGAGCAGTAAGTATTACGCTATCAAATATATCGAATACTCCTCCATGACCTGGAAATAACTTGCTTGAATCCTTAGTATCATACATTCTTTTTATAAGGCTTTCTCCCATATCTCCTAAGAAACCTGTAAATGTAAATATTACAGTTAATAACATAATTTGAGGAAAAGAGAAATTAGGTATATTATTTCCTAGTAAATAGGATAAATAACCATTTGAATATAAGAAATAATATAATATTGAAAATGGTATTGTAAATATAAACATACCTACTAAACCTTCATAACTTTTATTGGGTGAAGCACTATTTGATAATTTATGCTTGCCTAATTTTCTTCCTACAATATATCCGCCTGTATCACTTAACCAAGCACATAGCAAAATAAATACTATATAATATTTTCCGCTTGGCATAAAACGCATAAGTGATATATGCCATACTCCTAAACCTACATATATAAAACAAAAAACAGCTGTTAATATTGCTCTTCCTTTTTCTTCAAATGTTGATACATGCACTTTGAACATATTAATGATAAATAGTATAGCTATTAATGCAAAAACCATTACCAATGACAAATCCATAGAGGGATGTTTAGTTTCTACTATTTTATAAAGATTGGAGAAATCTCCTCTGAACACATTTACATCACATATAGTTATAATATATCCCAATACCATAGCTATCATAGTTGTTATTACAGTTCTTAAATTTTTTTGTCTATGAACTTTAGCCATATAAAATATTTCTGATGCACTTAAAATAGATATTGCTAATATTGCTAAATGAAATAAATATATAACTTTATCATAAAACATTATTATGAGAAATAATGGCAATGTTAAACATACAGATATAAGCCTTTTCTTCATAAATCTTTACAGACCTCCATATCTTCTATTTCTGTTTGAATATTCTTCTATAGCTTTTTTAAAATCTTCTTTAGAAAAATCCGGCCATAATATATCTGTAAAATATAATTCGCTGTATGAAGCCTGATACATTAGGAAATTACTCAATCTTGATTCTCCTGATGTTCTTATTATGAAATCTGGATCCGGTATTCCTTTTGTGTATAGATAATTTTGAATAAAATTTTCATCAATATTTTCTATATCTATTTTATTATTTATAGTATCATGGCATATATTTTTTATAGCATTTTTCAATTCATCTCTAAAGCCATAATTTAAAGCTAATATGACAGTGAGTATAGGATTTTTACATTTTTCAAGAGTTTCTTTTTCTGTTTCTTCTATTGTTTCTATAGTGTCTTTTGGAAATGCTGAAATATCTCCTATATGTTTTACTAAAATATTATTTGAAATAAGTCTTTTAATTTCTTTTTTATAGAATTCTTTTAACAATTTGAATAATGCTTTTTTCTCTTCTTCGGGTCTTTTCCAATTTTCTGTGGAGAATGCATATAGTGTTAAGTATTTTATATTAAGCTCGCAGCTGGCTTCTACTATATTAATTACATTTTCACTTCCAGCTCTATGCCCAAGACTTCTACTTTTATTATGCGACTTAGCCCATCTTCCGTTGCCATCCATGATTATAGCTACATGTGCAGGTATATTCAGCTCATCAGTAATCATATAGTATCTAATTCTTTTTCTTTTGTATTAATCATATCATCTATTTTTTTTATGTATGAATCTGTATCATTCTGTATTTTTTTCTCTTGAGATTTTGATTCATCTTCAGTGATAGTTTTATCTTTTAATTCTTTTTTTATTTTATCGTTTTCATCTCTTCTTATATTTCTTACAGCAATTTTAGCTTCTTCGCCTCTATGTCTAACACCTTTTTTTAATTCCTCTCTTCTTTCTTTAGTGAGTTCAGGAACTACTATTCTTATATTTCCGCCGTCATTGAAAGGGTTAAATCCTAAATCAGCTTTTAATATAGCTTTTTCTATGTCACTAACTAAACCTTTATCGAATGGCTGTATCATAATAGTTCTAGAATCTGGTGTTGAAACGTTACCTACTTGTTTTAGAGGCATACTGCTTCCATAAGCCTCTACCTTTACTCCGTCCAATATAGAAGCATTAGCTCTTCCTGTTCTTATACCTTTTAAATCATTTTGTAAACTTGAAATAGCTTTTTCCATTCTATCTTTATATGATTCTTTTGACATAGATAAAAAACCTCTTTATTTAAAATAATTTATTTTAATAGATTATAATTTAATATAATACTATTGTCAAGTTAATTTATTTGTTTATATAATTAACAAGTTTTATAATAAAATGTATTATAAAATTATAATTTTTTTACATTATATTTTTTTAGCAGTATTAATAAAATTATTTTTAGTATATAATACCGCAATAAACTATGAGGAATAATTTATAAGTTCCTGTTTATTTGGATTAAAATGCAGATATGATGTTAATGATAATAAGTCAGATGAACTTTTAAAGGTTATATCTATTGGTATAATTTAATTCCTGTATGTCCGGGGACTTTCTGCTATTAGAAAATCTGCTGAAATTATTGACAGTAAACTTATAAATATAGATAATAAAGATGTAACAGATAATTTTGTTAATGTAGCTAATAGGTTTTGAAAAAAGTAATGTAATATGTTCTGATTTGCTTTTTAATAATAAAGTAAAAATTATAGGAGAAAGCAGGATAAAAAAATATTTTGGATTATAATATATTGAATTATTTATTTTATCTTATATAATTAAACTATGTATTTATTAGAATTTAATGAAATAGCAAAAGAAGTTATTTGGGGCGGAAATTCTCTGAGTTCACTATATTCAAAACCTTTTGATAAAAATAAAACTATAGGTGAGAGTTGGGAAATTTGTGATTTGCCTAATGATAATAGTATAGTTTCTAATGGTGAGTTTAAAGGTAAAACTTTATCTTATTTAGTAAATGAATATGGTGAAAAACTGTTAGGTACGAAAACTAAAGAAAAACATTTTCCATTGCTTATAAAAATTATAGATTCAAAAGATAAATTATCCATTCAAGTTCATCCAGATGAAGAATATGCTAATAAAAGACATAACAAACATGGTAAAAATGAAATGTGGTATGTTATGGAAACTTATGGTGATGCTAAACTTCTTATAGGTAT
This sequence comes from Brachyspira hyodysenteriae ATCC 27164, assembly GCF_001676785.2. Classification (NCBI taxonomy): domain Bacteria; kingdom Pseudomonadati; phylum Spirochaetota; class Spirochaetia; order Brachyspirales; family Brachyspiraceae; genus Brachyspira; species Brachyspira hyodysenteriae. Next base: position 1,152,837 of record NZ_CP015910.2, read on the forward strand.
TAAAGAAGGTTTTTCAAAAGAAGATTTAAAAAAAAAATTATCTAATAATGAAAATATAGAAAATATGTTCAATTATTTTGATATAAAAAAGGGTGATGCTTTTTATATACCAAGCGGATGTATACATGCAATACTAGGTAATGCTGTTATAACTGAGATACAAACACCTAGTGATGTAACTTATAGGCTTTATGATTGGAATAGAGTTGATAAAAATGGTAAATCTAGAGAACTTCATATAGAAGATGCTTTTAATGTTGTAAAAGATATTAATGCTTTCGATTTAAAATCTAACAAACAAAACCGTTTTAAAAATGAAAAATTGGAAATTAATACAGTATTTTCTAATGATTGTTTTACGGTAGAGGAATACACTATAAATGAATACTATTCTTCAAAAACTAATAATGAAACTTTTGAAATAATTATGGTTTTAGAAGGAAAAGGGCATATAGAATCAAATATTACTGATAATATTATAAAACTTAATGCTGGAAAGACAGTTTTGATTCCAGCTGCTTTAGGTGATTATTTTATAAAAACATATGATATTATAAAAATGTTGAGGGTAACTTTATAATATGAGCGATATTATAGAATTAAAAGATGTACATAAGAGTTTTGGTACTCAAAAGGTGCTTAATGGTGTTAATCTTAAGGTTAACAAAGGAGAAACTCTATCTGTTATAGGAAATTCAGGATGCGGTAAAAGTGTTCTTATCAAACATTTGATGGGATTGCTTCAGCCTGACAGCGGTACTATAATAGTAGATGGGCATGATATTAATAAAATATCTGATAATGAACTTACAGAAGTAAGAAAAAAATTTGCTATGGTATTTCAGGGAGCTGCTTTATTTGACTCTTTGAATGTATATGAAAATGTAAGTTTCGGACTTAGAAGAATAAAGAAAGATATGCCGGAAGAAAGAATAAAAGCAAAAGTGGCTGAAGTTCTTGAAATGGTAGGAATGCCTAATATAGAACATAAAATGCCTTCAGAACTTTCCGGAGGTATGAAAAAACGTGTCGGATTGGCTAGAGCTATAGCAATGGACCCTGAGATATTGCTTTATGATGAACCTACAACGGGTTTGGATCCGGTTATGTCTAGGGTTATAGATGATTTAATAGTAAAAATGCAGTCTATTCTTAATGTTACTAGTATAGTTATTACACATGATATGACTAGTGTATTTAGAATGTCTGACAGAGTTGTTATGCTGTACAAAGGACAAATTATTGAGGGAGGAGATCCTGATCATTTGGCAGAAACAGAAAATCCTCATTTGAAATTTTTCTTTATGAGCAGTATAGCTAAAAAAGGCGAAGATATAGAAAGTATTAGACCAAAAGATTAAATATCTTTTCTTTTATAATAATATAAATTAAAATATAATTTTAGGATAAGGAAAAATCATGAAAAATAAAATTAAATTAGGTATATTTTTTATTGTTACATTTGTTATATTTGTAGGAGCTATAGTATTATTGGGTAAGATAAAGGTTAGGGGTGATGGATATAGAATATATGTAGATTATGTTTTTATAGGTGATTTACAAGAAAATGGTAAAGTTTCATATAGAGGAGGCGGAATTCAAATAGGTTTTATTGAAAAAATAGCCATAAATCCTGACGGTACCATAAGAGTAACTTTATTTATTACTGATAAGAATGTTATAATTCCTGACGGAACTAAATTCTCTATACAGACAGTTGGTTTGGGACTTGGAGAAAAATATATAATGGTATCTCCTCCTGCTATAAATACTACAGGTATGAAAAGCATGGCCCCTAATACAATAGTAAAGGGTGTTGAACCATTTAGTATAGAAACAACATTAGGTTCTATAGGAGATATAGGTAAAGATTTAAATTTCCAGGAATTATCAGTGGTTGTAAGTAATCTTTCACAAACTATTAATTTGATATCTGGTGTTATAGTTAGTAATGAAGCTAACATTAATAATTCAATATCAAATGCAAGTGCAACTTTAGGATATATAAATAATATTGCTAGAGATTTATCTTATGTTATAAATGATGTAGAGAAAGGACAAGGTACAATAGGTGCTATAATGAAAGATCCTAAAGTACATACTAATTTTAATGAAATTGTTGATAATTTAAGAGTATTTACTGAAAAAATAAAAGATAATCCTTCTCTTTTGCTTTTCAGAGAAACAGATACTAAAAAATAAATTTAATAATTGATTGGAGGGTTAATATGTTAAATGATATTATAGAAATGCTTACAAATGGTTTTTCCAGAAAGAATAAAAATTCAAATTCTTCTGAATATAATACTATATTAGATGAAATAAAAGATCTTCCAAAATCTAAATTAAATAAATGTTTGAAAGATGCTGAGAAAATAGCTATTAAGGCAGGTAAATATTCATTAAAATATTTTGGCTGTCCAAAAAAAGTATCAAAGAAGGGTAAGGCAGATTTATTTACGGAAGTTGATTTAAAAAATGAAAAAAAGATAAAAGAATATTTGTTAAAATGCTATCCTAAATTTGGGTTTTATGGAGAGGAATCTAAAGATAATACAAGTAAAAAATTCACTTGGATAGTGGATCCCATAGATGGAACCAGTAATTTTATACATGGATATCCTTTTTATTGTATATCTATAGGACTTGCTTATAAAGGAATACCTATATTAGGTGTTGTATATGCTCCTCTTACAGATACAGTTTATAAAGCTCATATAAAATCTAAAGCCTATAAAAATAATAAAGTTATAAAGGTAAGCAGCAGTAATAAATTAGTAGAATCTATTATAATAACAGGATTTTATTATAATGCCAATGTTGATGATGATTTTCTTCATGACAGAATGGTAGATTTTGCTAATATGGTAAAAAGTACTTTAGCTTTAAGAAGAGATGGTTCAGCTGCTCTTGATATATGTATGGTGGCAGAAGGTGTTGCAGACGGATTTTTTGAATATGGCCTTTCACCTTGGGATATATGTGCCGGAACTATTATATTAAAACAGGCAGGCGGTATGGTAACTGATATAAATATGGGAGAATATGATATTTTCTCTAAGGAACAGTATATAGCAAGCAATAAAAAAATTCACAAAGAAATGGTTAAAGTACTTGAATAAGTTTTCAATAGGTAATAAAATATATAAAAAAAATTAAGGAATGTTTTATGGTAGAAGGAAAAAGAGGAAAAGTTATTCAGGTTGTAGGTTCTACCTTAGATGCTGAATTTGAAGAAGGACATCTTCCAGCCATATTGAATGCTCTTTATATAGACAAAGAAATAGAGGGTGTTCAAAGACATATTATTTGTGAAGTACAGCAGCATTTAGGCGGCGGCAGAGTAAGAGCCATAGCCTTAGAATCTACAGACGGTATATCAAGAGGAGATGATATATTTGATACAGGTAATCATATAATGGTACCTGTTGGAACAGAAACTATAGGAAGAATATTCAATGTATTGGGACAGACTGTAGATAAAGGTGAGCCTATAGTTGCTAAAGAATACAGATCAATACATGCATCGCCTCCAAAGTTTGAAAATTTAGAGCCTAAACTTGAAATATTTGAAACAGGTATTAAAGTTATAGACTTGCTAGCTCCTTACATTAAAGGTGGTAAAACAGGTCTTTTCGGAGGTGCCGGAGTAGGAAAAACAGTTCTTATAATGGAGCTTATACATAATATAGCAAGCGAGCATGGCGGTTATTCTGTATTTGCAGGTGTAGGTGAGAGAACAAGAGAAGGAAATGACTTATGGTCAGAGATGAAGGAGTCTGGAGTTATTAATAAAACTTGCCTTGTTTATGGTCAGATGAATGAGCCTCCTGGAGCAAGACTTAGAGTAGCTTTATCTGCTTTAACTATGGCAGAATATTTTAGAGATTCTGCTGGTTTAGATGTATTATTGTTTATAGACAATATATTCAGATTTACTCAGGCAGGAAGTGAAGTATCTGCATTACTTGGACGTATGCCTTCAGCTGTTGGTTATCAGCCTACTTTGGCAACAGAGATGGGTGCTTTACAGGAGAGAATAACATCTACTAAAAATGGATCTATTACTTCAATACAGGCAGTTTATGTACCTGCAGACGACCTTACAGACCCAGCGCCTGCTACAGCATTTACTCACCTTGATGCCACTACTGTATTATCAAGGGAAGTTAGTGAAAAAGGAATTTATCCGGCAGTGGATCCTTTGGCTTCAACAAGCAGAATATTAGATCCTAATATACTTGGTCAGGAACATTATGATGTAGCAAGAAAAGTACAGCATATACTACAAAGATACAGAGATTTACAGGATATTATTGCTATACTTGGTGCTGATGAACTTTCAGAAGATGATAAATTAATAGTATCAAGAGCTAGAAAAATAGAACAGTTCTTAAGTCAGCCTTTCTTTGTAGGTGAGCAGTTTACAGGATTACAGGGAAGATATGTAAAATTAGAAGATACTATAAGAAGTTTTAAAGGTATTTGTAATGGTGATTATGATGATTTACCAGATCAGGCATTTAGATTTGTTGGTTCTATAGAAGAGGCTGTTGCCAAAGCTAAAACTGTATCAAATTAATTATATTATTGTTGCTAAATAAATAATAATATTTACCGACTATATTTTAGTAGTATATAAATTGTAGGTTTCAAGTTATGATTTTTAAAATGGATGATGATGTACTAAAAAGAAGGTTAAAATTTTATATGCCTGCACTTTTTGTTTTTGCAGGAATTGTTTCGGTAAGCATTTTTTCCATTTTATTGAAAACAGTTTATCAATTATCAAGTTCGTTAATAAGTTATTTGTATATATTTATTTTTATATTGATTGCTGTTTTCTGTGTGAGTATTTACTTTGATTGTTTAAAATTAGAGAAAGGAAAATATGTTGCTATAGGCAAGATTTATGTAATAAAAGCGGGAATAGCAGTAGTTTTGGTAGCTATTTTTTCATACAGCCTTCATATATATCTTGGCAAAATTTCTATATTTGAAATGCTTAATATACGTCTTATAATGGTTATATTTTTGATTAGTGTTGCTATGTCTATTGCTTCTACTAGTTTTAATATTTTAGTAAGACCATTATATAAAAAAACAGGTAAGAAAGAATATCATCTGCCTATAGCATATAATTTCATTCCAATTTCTATAGCTACTGTAATATTTATTGTTACTTTCGTTAATGGTATGCATTACAGATCTGAAATAGTTTATGACAGACAGTATGACATTATTATAAAAAAAGGTTATGCTAATGACTTCATTAATAGTATTTCAGATTCTTTAGAAAAATATGTTACAGTGTCTGATAATATAACAGGCTATATGAATATGATATATAGAAATAATTATACTTTGGATAATTATGTTGATATATTATCAAGATATTTAAGTACAAGATATACCAATGATAGTAATATTTCATCTGTAAGTGTATATTTTGGAGATTTAGAAAATGTTAATATTATTAATATTAACACTAATGAAATTAATAAATTATCTATAGATTGGAAATATGATATTAGTGATTTAGTTGAGATTAAGACTAATTTAAGACCTAATATAGGAGTTAATTATACTACTAGGTTGGCTACAGAAACTAATGCTTTAATAGATATAACATCAAATGCAGAAACTTTTTATATATATAATCCTATTATTCTTAATAATAGACATGTAGGTTTTGTTAGTATAGAGGTAAGAAGTTCTGTATATTTAGATGTATTATCAAATGATATGTTTAAAAGTCAACTTAATATATTTTTAACAGATGATACATATAATATTAAGGCTTCTAATAATCCTTCATTGATAGGTAATACTCAGAGAGATTTAGACAATACTGCCATTGGTTTGGAAATAAAAAAGAATCAGCATAACAATTACAGAAATAATATCACTGATGTAAATGTTATTTCTGTTGAAGATTCTAATGTATTAGCTATTAAATACTCTTTGTTTAATAATTTATATATTATAAACATATGGCAGCATAAAAGTGCTTATCAGAATCAATTATTTAGAAATACTATAATAAGATCTTCTGTAGCAATATATTTAGGTTTATTGGCATTTTTATTAGTTATATTGGCTTTAATACTTTCACTTAGAAAAACTTTGGTATTTGCTAAGAATGTATCAGAATCATTGAGTGAAGGAGAAGGTGATTTAACAATAAGACTTCCTGTTATTAGTAATAATGAATCAGGAGAGTTGGTTCACTCTTTTAATAAGTTTCTAGATAAGGTAAGAAATATTATAGTTAGTGTAAAAAACAATGCTTATACTTTAACAGGTAATATTCAGAATATGAGAGCTTCTATTAGTATAAGTATCAGTGATTTTAATACAATATATAAAGAGTTCGAAACAGAATTAGCTAATTCTAATAAGATAGCAGAGTCTTCAGCGAATGCTGCTAGAGTAAGCTTTATGCAGCGTACTAGATTTACAGCAGTTAATGAAACAGTTCAGTTATTATTAGATAATATTAATGATATTAATGATAAGATGAAGCAGCAATCAGAGGCTGTAGCTAAAACTAGTAGTTCAGTACAGCAGATGATGGCTAATATAGTAACAGTAAGCCATGGAGCAACTAAAGCTAATGACTATGCTAAGATTTTATACACTGAAGCTCAAGATGGAAGTAATATAGGTGAGTCAGTAGTAGGTTCTATACAAAGCATTAAAGAATATTCTAAACAGATAACTAACATTACACAGGTAATACATAATATAGCAGAACAGACAAACCTTTTAGCAATGAATGCGGCAATAGAGGCAGCTCATGCAGGAGACCATGGCAGAGGTTTTACAGTAGTAGCAGATAAGATAAGAAAATTAGCAGAGGATACAGGAGAGAACTCTAAAATCATTAATGAGATAATTGAAGAGACAACACAGGCTATAGATCATACAGTATCTTTGGCTTTCAAGAGTTCAGAATCAATGGGAAAGATCTTGGAAGGATCTAATACTTTAGCAGATTTGATAGCTACAATTTCTGGTGCCAATGATGAATTAGATATAGGCAGAAGAGAAATCTTGATGAATATCAGCAACTTAAATAATATTACAGAAGATGTACAGGAATTGTCATTGAAGCAGATGCAGATGAGTTCGGCTGTTAGTCAGAATATTTCTAGTGTAGATAAGTTAGCGGAAGATGTAGTAAATGTAGTTAATACAGCAGAAACTGAAATGAAGGAATTAGTACATTCAATAGAAAATGTATCTAATTTATCAAGTACAAGCAGTAATAATATGGAGACAATGGATAAGAGAATTAAGGAATTGCAGTATATATTCCTTCAGTTATATAAATTAGTAATTTCTTTCAAAACAGAGAAGACAGAGGAAGATATAGAAAAAGAGAAGAAAAAATTAACAGCAGCAGATAAAAAAAGAATTAAATTGCAGCGTAAGGCAGAGAAAGAAAAAAATAAGAGAAGAAAAGAGAAAATTGAAAGAGCTAAAAAAAGAAAGTGCTAAAGTAAAAAAATAAAAGTATTATATTTTAGTATATTGAAGCATAATTTTTTTAGTAATTAAATACAGTTTTTAACTAGTAAATTTTATTAAAAAATGGTATATTAATGAATAAAAGTAGTTTGTAAAATTAAGTAGGCTATTTTTCTAAATGTTGATATTATTATGCCGAGAATTAAAATAATAAACCAGTATTTTATAGGTTGAATAATATGTTTTTTCAGGTAAATGAAGATAGATTAAAAAAAAGATTAAAGTTTTATATACCAGTAGCATTTTTGATTATGGCTGCTATTTCAGTTGGTTCATATTCTATACTATTAAAAACAATTTATCAGCAGTCAAGTTCATTAAGAGGATACGTATATATATTCATACTTTTTTTGGCTTTGTTTACAGCAGTAAGTATGTTTTTCGACTGTTTAAAAGTAGAGAAGGGAAAATCTATACCTTTAGGAAAAATATATGTAGTTAAATCTGGTATAGCGGTAGTTTTAGTAGCTATTGTATCTTATACGGTTTATATATTAGATGGAAGTATAACATTATTTGAAATACTTAATATACGTCTTATAATGGTTATATTCCTGATTAGTATAGCTATGGCCGTTTCATCTATATTCTTTAACATTTTAGTAAGACCATTATATAAAAAGACAGGCGGAAAAGAATATTATTTGCCTATGGTATATAATTTTTTACCTGTATCAATGGCAACTGTAATATTTATTGTTACTTTAATTAATGGTATGCATTACAGATCTGAAATAATTTATGACAGACAGTATGATATGATAGTGAAAAAAGGTTATGCTAATGACTTTATTAATAATATTTCAGATTCTTTAGCAAAATATATTGGTATATCTGATAATATAGTAGCATATATGAATATACTATATAGAAATAATTATACTTTGAATAATTATGTTGATATATTATCAAGATATTTAAGTACAAGATATGCCAATAATAATAATATATCATCTGTATCTATGTATCTATCAGATATTGAAAATGTTAATATTGATATTAATACTAATGGTATAGATAATTTATTAATAAATTGGAGATATAATGATATTAATAATTTAGCTGAGATTAAAACTAATTCAAGACCTAATATGGCAGGTAATTATACCACTAAATTATTAACAGAAACTAATTCTTTAATAGATATAACACCAAATGCAGAAACTTTTTATATATATAATCCTATTATTCTTAATAATAGAAATGTAGGTTTTGTTAGTTTAGAGGTAAGAAGTTCTGTATATTTGGATGTATTATCAGATAATGTATTTAAGAGTCAGCTAAATATATTTTTAACAGATGATACATATAATATTAAGGCTTCCAATAATCCTTCATTGATAGGTAATACCCAGAGAGATTTAGATAACACTGCTATTGGTATAGAAATAAAAAATAGTAAGTATAATAACCATAAGAATGGTATAATAGATGTAAATGTTATTTCCATTGAAGATTCTAATGTATTAGCTATTAAATACTCTTTGTTTAATAATTTATATATTATAAATGTATGGGAGCATAGTAATGCTTATCAGAATCAATTATTTAGAAATACTATAATAAAGGCTTCTGTAGCAATATATTTAGGTTTATTGGCATTTTTATTAGTTATATTGGCTTTAATACTTTCACTTAGAAAAACTTTGGTATTTGCTAAGAACGTATCAGAATCATTAAGTGAAGGAGAAGGTGATTTAACAATCAGACTTCCTGTTATTAGTAATAATGAATCAGGAGAGTTGGTTCACTCTTTTAATAAGTTTCTAGATAAGGTAAGAAATATTATAGTTAGTGTAAAAAACAATGCTTATACTTTAACAGGTAATATTCAAAATATGAGAGCCTCTATTAGTATAAGTATTAGTGATTTTAATACAATTTATAAAGAATTCGAAACAGAGCTTATTAATTCTAATAAAATAGCAGAGTCTTCAGCGAATGCTGCTAGAGTAAGCTTTATGCAGCGTACTAGATTTACAGCAGTTAATGAAACAGTTCAGTTATTATTAGAAAATATTAATGATATTAATGATAAGATGAAGCAGCAATCAGAGGCTGTAGCTAAAACTAGTAGTTCAGTACAGCAGATGATGGCTAATATAGTAACAGTAAGCCATGGAGCAACTAAAGCTAATGACTATGCTAAGATTTTATACACTGAAGCTCAAGATGGAAGTAATATAGGTGAGTCAGTAGTAGATTCTATACAAAGCATTAAAGAATATTCTAAACAGATAACTAACATTACACAGGTAATACATAATATAGCAGAACAGACAAACCTTTTAGCAATGAATGCGGCAATAGAGGCAGCTCATGCCGGAGAACATGGTAGGGGTTTTACAGTAGTAGCAGATAAGATAAGAAAATTAGCAGAGGATACAGGAGAGAACTCTAAGATCATTAATGAGATAATTGAAGAGACAACACAGGCTATAGATCATACAGTATCTTTGGCTTTCAAGAGTTCAGAATCAATGGAGAAGATCTTGGAAGGTTCCAATACTTTAGCAGATTTGATAGCTACAATTTCTGGTGCTAATGATGAATTAGATATAGGCAGAAGAGAAATCTTGATGAATATCAGCAACTTAAATAATATTACAGAAGATGTACAGGAATTGTCATTGAAGCAGATGCAGATGAGTTCGGCTGTTAGTCAGAATATTTCTAGTGTAGATAAGTTAGCGGAAGATGTAGTAAATGTAGTTAATACAGCAGAAACTGAAATGAAGGAATTAGTACATTCAATAGAAAATGTGGCTAATTTATCAAGTACAAGCAGCCATAATATGGAGACAATGGATAAGAGAATTAAGGAATTGCAGTATATATTCCTTCAGTTATATAAATTAGTAATTTCTTTCAAAACAGAGAAGACAGAGGAAGATATAGAAAAAGAGAAGAAAAAAACAATAGCTGTAGATAAGAAAAGAATGAAATTGGAACGTAAGGCAGAGAAAGAAAGAATAAGAGAAGAAAAGAAAAGATTGAAAGAGTTAAAAAAAGAAAGTGCTAAAGTAAAAAAATAATTTATTATAATATTTATCTTATGAAAAAAATTAGTTTATTTGTTTTTATATTTTCTACTTTGCTTTTTAGTATTTTACATTCAGAAATAACACATAGATTCTATTGGAATTTAGAAAAAGGAAAAAGAATAGAATCTGTAAAAACTGCTGATGTAGAGTATTATGAAAATGGTATATTAACAAGCACATACAAAGAAAGAAATATTGTTGATTTAACTGTTATTGCTATAGCTCCAAAAGGCGGTTATAGAGTAAGCGGAGTATTCAAAATTTTTAGAATGATGAAAGGTGAGAAAGTTTTTCATCTTGATGAAGAATATACAAGCGATTTTATTATTCATACTAATGGAAAATTTGAAGTTCCTTATAATTATTTTATGCCTAATGTAAGACATGTTCCTACTTTTCCTGATAATGAGGTAAAACTTACTGAATCTTGGAATAGAGAATCTATTGAAATAGTTAAAGTAAATAATGCCCCTAATTTAACAATGGCATTGTCATCTGATTATCTATTCGCCAATATTGAAACTAATAGTGACGGAAGCAGAAATGCTGTTATACAATATCATATTATGACTGATAAAGATTTACTTCAGGCAGGACTTTCAAGAAAAGGTTATCCTGAAAGAATATATGGCTTTAATTATGGTACATTTCTTTGGGATATGGAAAAAAATATTCCTGTATCTCAGCAGGAGAGATATCAAATATTATTTGGTTATGGAAAAGAATTATCTTATGCTAGTTTGCAGTATAAGATGAATATTATCAGTACTTATAAAATTTATGATACAATAACAAAAGAAGAAGAAGATTATAATAGAAAAAAACTTGAAGATAATCTCTACAATGATGATAATGTTACTATAGATACAGTACCGGAAGGTTTGGTATTAAGACTTGGAGAGATTCTTTTTGATACTGATTCTTATACTTTAAAACCTGAAGCAAAAAATACTATAGATAATGTTATTAAGGCAATAAAAGAAACTTATCCTGATAGAGAAATTATAGTAGAGGGACATACTGATAATACAGGAAGAAAAGAATATAATCAGGACTTATCAGAAAAAAGAGCAAAATCAGTTGCAGATTATATCTTGCCTAATCTTGATCATGATAAATTATCTTATAAAGGTTTTGCAGATGATGAACCTATAGCTTCTAACGATACTCCAGACGGAAGAAGAAAAAATAGAAGAGTTGATATCATAATCAAATTAAGATAATGCATTTATATTTAATCAAATATATGTATAAAAAGTTTTGGCATATAGATTGTTTGTAATAGTCTGGCAATATTAAAAAAATCATTTTTTATAAACTAAACTTTTAGTATATACTAAAAATTTTTAACTTTGTCAATTTTTGTTATTCTTTTTACCGCCGCACGCCACAGGCGGACAGCGTCAAAGAACCATACGAAGTACGCCTACGGCGAAAGTGCAAGTATAAAATTAGTACTAAATAATACTAATTTTGTCTTACATGTAAGATAAAATATTAAATTTAAGTTAAAATATAGTCTTTTTGCTTCTTTGTGGCAATACAACAGGCACTTCCTTCAGTCGCAAAAGAAGTGGGGTGCGGGGCAAAGCCCTGCAAATATTTTAAATTTAAAAAATTTATTTTTGACAAAATATAGTTGTTTAGGTATATATAAGATTATTTATTCAATATTTATAGCATTGATAAAATATGTTTTTATAATATAATTAATATTCAATAAATCAAAAATAATTAATTAGCAAGGTAATAATAAAATGGATCAATTTATAGATGTAGTAAGTTTTGAGATAGAAGCAGGACATGGAGGAGCTGGAAGCGTAAGTTTCAGAAGAGAAGCTCATGTACCTATGGGAGGACCTGATGGAGGAAATGGCGGAGACGGCGGAGATGTTATAGTTAGAGTGGATGCAAGAATAAATAGTTTCGGTAAGATAAAAAGCAGAAAAAGATTCAGAGCGAGAGACGGAGAACCTGGAAGAGCTAGATTAAGCGATGGTAAAAGGGGAGATGATGTTGTTATAAGAGTTCCTATTGGTACTGTTGTTTATGATGAAGATACAAATAATATATTGGCCGATTTACTTGAAGACGGACAAAGATATACTGTTGCTAGAGGCGGAAAAGGCGGAAAAGGAAATAAATTCTACGCTACAGCTACAAATCAGGCACCGGATTATGCACAGCATGGTTTAGATGGTGAGAAATTAAATATAAGATTAGAAGTTAAACTTATTGCTGATATTGGACTTGTAGGAATGCCTAATGCCGGTAAATCAAGTTTGCTTGCAAGACTTACAAGAGCTAATCCAAAAATTGCATCATATCCATTTACTACACTTACTCCAAATTTGGGAGTTTGTTATTTAGATTATGAGAGAAGTTTTGTTATTGCCGATATTCCGGGAATCATAGAAGGTGCCAGCGAAGGTGCAGGACTTGGACTTACTTTCTTAAGACATATAGAAAGAACAGGTGCTTTATGTTTTGTTATAGATTTAACCGATGAAGATGTGGCCGATACTTATAAAAAACTTAGAAATGAATTGAAGCAGTATAGTAAAGAATTAATAAAGAAAAAGTCTATTATCGTACTAAATAAAACTGATATGCTTGAAAAAGATGAGATAAAAGAAAAAGTAAAAGCTATAGAAAAAGCAGTAAAAAAAGAATATAAAAATAATAAAGAAACTCATTATGAAGAGCCTGAAATATTCGCTTTATCCGTATTTAGTTTAGACGGTGAACTTCTTGATAAAGTAACAAATGCATTTTATAAAGCAAATGAAGAAAGATATGATAATACTAAAAAAGAAACTAAAGAACCTTTACTTCTTAATCAGAATAAATCTAAATCAAAGTTAAAAACAAAAAGAGTATTCGGGCCTGTAGTTTCAAAAAGGTTGGGTAATTCTTTGGGAATAGATGTTATACCTCATAAAACTTGCAGTTATAATTGCATATACTGTCAATTAGGTTCTGAGGAAAATACTAAAACTAATCTTGCTAATTATTATTCTGTTGATGAAATAATATATGAACTAAAAGAGGCTTTGCTTAATAATAAAAATATTGATTATATAACATTTGCAGGTTCAGGGGAGCCTACCTTATATAAGGATTTGAAAAAACTTATTTATGAAATAAAGCAGATAACTGATATTCCTGTATGCATTATAACAAATGGTTCTTTGCTTTATAAACAGGAAATGCGTTCTGATTTGCTTATTGCCGATTTGGTTATACCTTCTCTTGATGCTGGTAATATGGATACATTTAAACTTATAGATCAGCCTAATAAAGAAATTGATTTTGATAAAATGGTTAATGGACTTATAGAGTTTAGGAGAGTTTTTAAAGGCGAGTATTGGCTTGAGGTATTTTTACTTAAAGATATAAATGACAGTAAAGAAGAGCTTGATGATATAATAAAAATAGTAAATAAAATAAAACCTGATAGAGTACAGCTTGTTACAGCTACAAGAAGAACTTCAAATGAAAAGGCTAAGGCATTGAATGATGAAGAAATGGAAAAGGCAAAGAAATATTTTGAAGCAAACTGCAGTATTGAAATAGATGTGCCAAGTGTATCCGATAAGGCAAAAGGAAATACCAAAAAAATAACAGAAGAAGATATAATAAATTTTTTAATAAGACAGCCTGATACAGTTCATATGATAGCTATTAGTTTCAATGAAGATGAAAGCAGGGTAAGTGAATTATTAAAAAAATTAGTTGAAAGCGGAAAGGTGAGAGAAGAAATAGTTAATGGCGTATTGTCTTATGCAGTTAATATTTGATATTGTATTTTATATAAATAGATCTAGTTTAAATATTGATTAATTTTATAATTTACTTCTTGATATATTTTTATTTAATAATAGAATTATATAATATTAATATAGAATGTAAATTATGAGAACCGTATTTATTATAATTTTTATAAGTATATGCTGCAATATTATATATTCATTTACCCAAAAAGAAAATGATTTAATTATGGCAGCTGAAAAGTCCGATATTATGTCAATTAGGAATATACTCAATAGCAAAGATGTTAATATTAATGTTCAGGACAGATACGGTGTTACTCCTTTGATGCATGCGGTATTCAATAAAGATATTTATATATTAGAATTATTATTAAAAAACAATGCAAATCCTAATATGCAAAATGATAGCGGTAAAACAGCTTTAATATATGCATGCAATACTTGTGATTTTGATATGATACAAATGCTTATATGGTATAAAGCTGATGTTAATCTCAGTGATAATTATAAATCTACAGCTTTAATGTACGCTTCAAGCAGAGATACTAATATTATAAAATTACTTGCTGAATCAGGCGCTGATATTAATGCTCAGAATTTAGATGGTAAAACAGCTTTAATGTATAATATTTTAAATAAGGCCGATGCTGAAACTATTAAAACTTTTATTAGTTTAGGTGCGGATATTAATATTCAAGATATTCATGGCTATAGTGCTTTGATGTATGCTGCCATATTAGATTATAGAGAATTTGTTGAAATATTAATAGAAAATGGAGCTGATGTAAATAAAAGAAATAATTATAATAAAACAGCTTTAACTATGTCTGAAGAAAATAAAAATTATAAAATGGCTGAGATTTTAATTAAATACGGTGCAGTAAGATAATTAATTATTTTTTAATTTATAGCTTCAAGTCCAAGTAATTTTCTTATTTCTTTATTATTATTTTTTTTAACTAATTCTATTGCTTTACTGTCTACTGTAGCATTGTTTCTTATAAGTTTTCTGCACATTTCTAAATTATTGTTTTCTACAGCTATAGCTAATGGACTATATCCTCTTTTATCTTTTACATCTACATTAGCACCATTTAATAATAAATTATCAGTTATAGACATATTATTATTTTTTACTGCTGTATGTATAGGAGCGTATCCGTTATACATATTATTTAATTCAGATTTGGCATTTATTAAAATATTGGATATTTCAGTATCATTATTTGAAACTGCTATATTTAATGCTAATTGATTTTTATCATTCAATATGTTTACATTTGCATTATATTTTATTAAAGCATTTATAACTTCTATATATTCATTTTTTGATTTATGAGCATTCATTACAGCTAAATGCAAGGCAGTATTTCCATTTTTATCTTTTATATTTGGATTTGCATTTTTTGATAAAAGCAAATTGACACTTTCAAGCAATTTATTAGAATTATTTTCTATAACATAATGCAATGATGTTTTGAAATTTGCATTTGTGTTATCAATATTAGCACCTAATTTTATAAGTTCGCTTGCTGCCTCTACAGAACCATGTCCAACAGCATAATGAAGCATGGTATTAGTATCTTTAGTATCAACATCTATTCCTAAATTCTTTACTAAGTAATTTATATTTTCTGTATTATTTCCAATACTTGCTGATTTTATTAAAGATATAACATCTTCGCTATTCATAAGCAGATATATATTTTTATTAAGATAAAGTTCTAATATTTGAGGATTAGCATATTCTGAAGCTAAAAACTCACTTCTTGGTTTTTCTTTCATTTGGAAATTAATATTAGCTCCGGAATCTATTAATAATTTAACACTTTCAAAATTTTTGTTTATAGTTGCAATATCCATAGCCGAATAGTATGAACCGTCTATATATTTATTATTATTTGTTATTTTAGTATTATTATCCAAAAGAATATTTAAATCAGTATACGGAGAATTTTTAAGTACATTTATAGAAACTGTTTGATTATTTTCAGCAGCTATATGTATTAGTGAGTATCCTCTTTCATCTTTAATATTAGGGCTTATATTTTGCGATAATAGAGTTTGTATAGTTCTGATATCTCCTGTTTTTACTGCATTAATCATTTTATTTTCATTTTCTGTTAATGCATACAGACTAATAATATTTATGAATAATGTTATTATTATAATTTTTTTCATATTATTTCCATTTATTATTAAGTTAATATTATGTATACTAATACATTATAATCATCGTTTTTATATTTATTTTTATTATAACTTTTTTGTTATTAAAATATTATATAAATAAGAATAAAATATTGAAAAATAGAAAAATATAATATATACTTATGATAATATTTGGAGGTTTTTAAATGGCCAGCATAGAAAGAGATAAAGCTGTTGAATTATTTAAAAAATATAATGATGAGCATTCATTATTTAAGCATGCATTATCAGTAGAAGCAGTTATGAGATATTTTGCTAGAAAAAACGGTGAAGATGAAGATGAATGGGGTATGGTAGGATTTTTACATGATATGGATTATGAAAAATATCCTGATGAACATTGCATTAAAGTTAAAGAAATACTAGAAGCTGAGGGACTTCCTGAAAGTTTTATAAGAGCAATTCAAAGTCATGGCTACGGGCTATGTACAGATATTGAACCTTTAAGCAATATGGAAAAAACTTTATATGCTGTTGATGAACTTGCCGGTTTTATTACTGCATGTGCTTTAGTTAGACCTTCAAAGAGTTTAGATGATATGGAAGTTAAATCCGTTAAGAAGAAACTCAAAGATAAAGCATTTGCCGCCAAAGTAGACAGAACAGTTATAAATAAAGGTGCTGAAATGTTAGGCGTTAATATAGATGAATTAATAAAAGAAACTATAGAAGCTCTTATTCCTGTGCAAGAGAGTATAGGGCTTAAGAAAATTTCCTAAATATTAATATTTACGGACTTGGGTTATGAGTAAAATAAAGATACTTACAATAGTAGATATGCAAAATGATTATATGGAAGGTGGCCCTATGGCTGTTAAAGGTGCTGCTAAATTAGTACCTGTTATAAATGATCTTATAAAAAATGGAGAGTATGATGCTATAATTGCAACTCAGGATTGGCATCCTTCAAATCATATATCTTTTGCTTCAACTCATGAAAAAGAGCCTTTTTCAAAAATTAAAGTTATAGATCAAGATACAGGGGATGAAGAGATTCTTACTTTATGGCCTCGTCATTGCGTTGCTAGGACTTATGGTTCTGCTATAGTTGACGGACTTAGAAAGAAAAGAGATTATATATATGTTCAAAAGGGAGTTGATCCTGATGATGAAGGTAACTCCGGATTTTCTTATATGCATAAAGAGTTTATAGATGCTGCAAGAGAAAATAAAGAAACTTTAGTTCTTGATTTTGTTGGGGTTGCTCTTGATTACTGTGTATTTTTTACAGCAAGAGACACTGCTGAATATGTGGCTTCTATAGATGCAGAATATTTAGTAAGTGTAAATGTACTTGAATACGCTTCTGCGGCTGTTAATCCAGAATCTATTGAGGGGTTATATACTTCTTGTCCTCTTATCAATCTTAAAAAGGTTAAATTGTGAAAATTATTAGGCTTGAAAAAAAATCTAATTTTAGTAAAGCCTATATTCATAAAAGCCCTATTGGGGATTTAATACTAACAGCAGATGAAACTTATAAGTATATCACATCATTGGAATTTAATTTAAATAATATTAAAGTATCATCAAATGATGAAGAACCATCTATAATAAAGCAAGCAAAAAAAGAATTAGATGATTATTTTTCAAATGGTTTAAAAAAATTCTCTCTTCCTTTAGCTATATATGGTACTGACTTTCAATATAATGTTTGGATGGAAACTTCAAAGATACCTTTTGGAAAAGTTGTTACCTATTCCGATATAGCAAGAAATATTTCAGATAAAAAGGGAAGCATATCTAGAGCAGTAGGAACAGCCGAAGGAAAAAATAAAATAGCTATTATAATACCTTGTCATAGAGTTGTAGGAGTAAATAAAAAGTTAACAGGATATGCAGGAGGACTTGATAAAAAAGAATATTTACTCAAGCTTGAAGGTTTTAATATAGTTAATTCTAAAATTATAATTGAGTAGGGTTAATTTTATATGCTTAAAAAAACTTATAAAACGAATAGGCTTTTTCTAGTTCAGCCTAATGTTAATATGGCTTCAGAGATAGTTGATTTTTATAGTAGGAATAAAGAGTTTTTTGAAGAGTTTGATCCTCAAAGACCTGATGTATTTTATAAGATTAATACTCATAAAGATATAATAAAAAGAGAGCTTGAAGAAGTTAAACAAAAAAGAATGCTTAAATTTTGGATTTATAAAATTGAAGATAAAAAAAGAATTATAGGAATGATTAATTTTAGTAATATTGTTATGGGTGTTTTTTTATCTTGTACTGTTGGTTATAAATTAGATGAATTTGAACAGAATAAGGGGTATATGACAGAGGCTTTACATGCTGCCATTATAATAGCATTTAAAGAACTTAGATTACATAGAATAGAAGCAAATATAATGCCTCATAATAAGCCTTCATTAGAATTGGCTAAAAGATTAGGCTTTGAATATGAAGGACTTGCCAAAAAATATTTAAAGATTAACGGCAAATGGGAAGACCATGTTCATATGACTATAATAAATGATGAAGTATAAAAATACTTGTTTTAATATGAAAAAAAATTTGAAACTATAGAATTATGTTTATTAATTTCTATAAAAATATATAAAATTATATCTTTAAAATCTTTACAAATTAAATATTATCTGTATAATATACGGCGAAAAATAAATTATAAGAGGTGTATAAATGTCTGTAAAATGTGTTTGGTGCGGTAAAAATGTAGAAGAAATACAAGGGCAGGCTACTATGGATACATGCGATGATTGTGAGGATTTTTTTGAAGAACATATTGATGATATAGCAGAATCTTTAAATGAGCTTCTTAAAAAGAATGAATCTTCATCATCTAAACCTACAGAAAAAAAGGCTTGGGTTAGCTATTCTCTTATAACAGCTATACATATGCTTAGTTCCAAACCTTATATAGAATTTAAAGACTCTAAATATAAAGATTTAATTTCAGGTGATAAAAAATGAGAACATTATATATAATAACTTTTGTATTTTTTTGTTTTACTGCTAGCTTAAGGCCTAAAGCTCAGGAAAATTTTTATTGCGAATACTGCGGAAATAAGTTTAGTTCAGTAAAATTATTAACTTCTCAAAATTGTATGCGTTATCCTGAAGGAAATTATAAAGGTAAGCATAAACTTTATGAAGGTATAGAAAAAGATGAATATACTTGCAAATACTGCGGTAATCAATATAAAACTATAAAACAATTAACTTCAGCAAAATGTATTCGTTATCCAAATGGTAATTATAAGGGATATCATTCACCTGCTTTATAATATTAATAGTAATGAATCAGGTCATAAAAATATTGATTTATTATATAGAATATAATTGATTGTTTTGGGGAAATATATGTCTGATAATGAAAATAATTATAATGAAAAAGAAGAAGAAAAGGTATTTGAACCGGAAATAGTTAATAATGATGATACTGATAAAAATAAATCTCTAAATTCTATACTTTCTTGGATTCCGTTTATATTAGCTTTGATATATACAATTTCTCCTGTTGATTTTATTCCAGATGTCATACCTGTTGCCGGTTGGGGAGAAGATGCTCTATTTTTAATAGCATCAGCTTTGCATGGCATTCAAAATACTGTTTTAGATAAAAATACATCTATATATAAAATTGTTAAATATATAAAATGGGCTGCATTTATATTTACTATTATATTTATACTTATATTGGTTCTTCTTATAGTATTAGTTTTCAAAGTTTCATCTAATTAGTAATTATATATATACTGTAATTTTCTATATTTAATTTAAAAATATAAATTCCGATTATAAAATAGTTAGAATATATTTTAAAGATAGAAAGATGGAAGAGATACAAAAATATTGGAATGAATTTTTAGATATTATAAGTGAAGATGATGAGTTTGCGGGTATTGCCCTATTGAAAGGAAGTGTTTTAATAGCTGATAATGAGAATAAAGCTGATATAGTATGTTCTGGAGATTTTACAGCGGCACATATAAAAAAAGATTTTTTAGAAAGAATAAAAGATTTTTTTGAAGATAGACTAGGGCATAATATAGATATAGATGTAAAAGTAGATGCTGAATTAGTTAATAAATATCTACATATAGAAGAAGCTGAAGAATCTATTGATAATAATAAAGAAAATAATTCTAATAAAAATACATTAGAAGCATCAAAAAAAGAAAATTTTTATAGTAAAAGCAATTTAAATGATTATTTCAGATTCGATAATTTTATACAAGGTAATAATAATAGATATGTATTTGAAGCTGCTAAATATGTATCATCCAATCCAGGTAAAGAATATAATCCTCTCTATATATATGGAAGTGTAGGCATAGGAAAGACACATTTACTTCAGGCTATAGGTAATAGTTATATGCAAAATAATCCTAATGCTAAAGTTCTTTATATAGATGGAAGCGGTTTCAGAGATGAATATGTATCAGGACTTCAGAGCAAAAAACCTGAAATTTTTAAGAGAAGATATAAGTCTTTGGATATGCTTTTATTAGATGATTTGCAGCTTCTTGAAAGTGCCCAGGAAACATCTAAAGAGTTATTTGAGATATTTCAGGCTTTGGATAATGCCTCAAAACAGATGGTATTTGTAAGCGATAAGCCGCCTAAAGAGTTGAGAAATATAGAAGCAAGATTAAAAAATAGATTTGAAAAGAGTCTTATTCTTTCAATAGAACCTCCTCAATATGAAACAAGACTTGCAATAATAGAGAGAAAGTTATTCGATTTGCATACTAGCATAGATGAAGAAGTTATGAAATATATGGCAGAAAATATTACTACCGATGTTAGGAAAATTGAAGGTGCAATAAGGGCTTATTTATCCATAAGAGATTTAATGAAAATAACACCAAATATAGAGCAATGTGAAAAACTTGATATATTCAAAGATTATTTTACTAACAAGCCTAAATTAAAAAATGCTACAATAAAAGAGATAAAAAAGATAGTGGCAGACTATTACGGCATAGAAATATCATCTTTTGAGAGCAAAGATAGAACAAAGTTTATATCTAAAGCTAGGCATGTTGCTATATATTTAGCTTGCGAATATTCTAAGAAATCGGTTACAGAAATAGGACTTGATTTTAACAGAGATCATGCCTCTGTAATACATGCCAGAGATAAAGTGAAAGATGAATTGAAAACAGGCTCCCATTTATACTCAGAAATTAATGATATAATAGCAGGAATATCATAAAATTATTAAATAAAATCTAAAAAATCATTGACTTTTATATGATTTTATATATAATTACAACGTATTGTTAAATTAATACAATTTTTCATAAACCTCCTTATCACCCTGATGTCTTTATCCAGGGTGATACTTTTTTAACCCCAATTTTTATTGTTCAATATTATCATCATTATACTTTTATTATATTTATATGTATAAAAATAATACATAACTTAATATTTTTTATGTATAAAAATAATACATTTTACATTATGCATCTATATATTCTATTATAATTAAAAATTACATATATATTTTAATATGTTTTTGTATTATACTAAATGGTATATTATAGTATATTGGCATATTATAATTAGTTTTGATTATTGATATGTTTTATATGTAGTGTATTAGTATGTTTTTTTTATGAAATATATTTTTATAACTTTATATATTGGCACATTTATTGCATATAATAGTAGTATAAAGTTGAGAATATTAAAAGTCATAAAATAACAGTTAATTAAAGGAGAATAAATGGAAGAGGAAATAAAAGAAACAAGTGAAGATAAAGAGGAAGAAAATACAGAGGCAGAGGCTGTTGAAAATAATGAGAAATCAGAAGAGAATGCTGGAAATGTTGAGGAAGATGAAATAACTGCTTTGAAAAAAAGAATAGAAGAATTAGAAAATGAATCTGCTGATATGAAAAATAAATATATGTACGCTATGGCAGAGGCAGAAAATATAAGAAAAAGAACTGCTAAAGAAAAAGCTGACAGCATAAAAAGAGCAAATAAAGGTTTATTATTATCTCTTTTAACTTTTATGGATAATTTTGAAAGAGCATTAAAAGCAGGAGAGCAGGATTCTAATGTTCAAGGCAGTGAATATTATAAAGGAATAGAATTAATACATAAACAGTTTATAGACTTTATGCATGACAACGGAGTTTCTGAAATAGAATCTTTAGGTGAGGAATTTGATCCTAATGTACATGAAGCATTGACTATGATAGAAGTTCCGGATATAGACAAAGAAAAGGTTGTTGAGGTTTATGCTAAAGGTTATAAATTGAATGATGAACTTTTGAGAACAGCTAAAGTGGTAGTTGGAAAGCCGGCTGCTGCTAAAGAATAAATAAATTAATTAGGAGATTTTATGGCACATATTCAACTTTTTAGAGCTTATTACGAGCCGAAAGCAGACAAAAAAGAAAACATACAGCATATAAACAGAGTTCTTCAGGATTTAAGTGATGCTATAAACAATCATATTAAAGACAAAGAAGTAATCAATGTTGACCTTACTACTTCACATTTAGGTAATGGTCATACTGAATATGTTGTTAGTGTTCTGACGAAGGACTAATAACAAATAATATATAAACAATTTTAAGATATATTAATATTAATTTTAATATTAAAAGATTTAGTAATATTTGAACAAAGGAGAAATTTATTATGAGTAAAATAATTGGAATAGATTTAGGAACAACAAATTCATGTGTATCAGTAATGGAAGGCGGTAAGCCTGTAGTAATAACAAATGCTGAAGGAAACAGAACAACTCCTTCTGTAGTAGCATTTACAAATAAAGGCGAGGTATTAGTAGGACAGCCTGCTAAAAACCAAATGGTAACTAACCCAGAAAATACAATATTCTCTATTAAAAGATTTATGGGTAACACTTATGCTGAAGTAACAGAAGAACGTTCAAGAATGCCTTATACAGTTATAGAAGAAGGCGGAAAAGTAAAAATTAAAACTTTAGAAGGAAACTTCACTCCTCAGGAAATAAGTGCAAGAATACTTCAAAAGATGAAACAAACAGCAGAAGAATATCTAGGCGAAACAGTAACAGATGCAATCATTACAGTACCTGCATACTTCAATGACAGCCAAAGACAATCTACTAAAGATGCTGGCCGTATTGCTGGACTTAATGTATTAAGAATAATAAACGAGCCTACTGCTGCAGCTTTAGCTTATGGTATGGAGAAAAAGAAAGATGAGAAAATCGCAGTTTATGACTTGGGCGGCGGTACTTTCGATATATCTATACTTGAATTAGCTGATGGTGTATTTGAAGTAAAAAGTACAAACGGTGATACTCACTTGGGCGGTGATGACTTCGACCAAGCTATAATTGACTGGTTAATAGATGAGTTTAAGAAAGATACAGGCGTTGACTTGAATAATGATAAAATGGCTTTACAGAGATTAAAAGAAGCTGCTGAAAAAGCTAAGAAAGAAGTTTCAAGTTCATTACAAACTGATATTAACTTGCCATACTTGACAGCAGATGCTTCAGGTCCTAAACACTTGAATGTATCTTTATCAAGAGCAAAATTTGAGGACTTAGTAAGAGATTTAGTAGAAAAAACTCGTATCCCATGTGAAAAAGCATTGAAAGATGCAGGACTTTCTACTAGCGATATAGATGAAGTTATACTTGTTGGAGGTTCTACAAGAGTACCTTTAGTACAGGAAACAGTTAAAAACATATTTGGAAAAGAGCCAAATAAAAGCGTAAACCCAGACGAAGCAGTAGCAATGGGTGCTGCAGTACAAGGCGGTATCATTAAAGGTGATGTTAAAGATGTTCTTCTTCTTGACGTTACTCCGCTTTCACTTGGTATTGAAACAGAAGGTTCAGTAATGACTGTTTTAATCAACAGAAACACTACTATACCTACAAACAAAAAACAAGTATTCTCTACAGCAGCAGACAATCAATCATCTGTAACTATCAGAGTATTACAAGGTGAAAGAAAAATGGCTAATGACAACAGAGAGCTTGGAAGATTTGACTTGGTAGGAATACCTCCTGCACCAAGAGGCGTACCACAAATCGAAGTTTCATTCGATATTGATGCTAACGGTATCGTACATGTTACAGCTAAAGATCTAGGTACTGGTAAAGAGCAGAAAATAACAATAGCTTCTTCAAGCGGACTTAGCGAAGATGAAATAAACAAAATGGTTCAGGACGCTGAAAAACATGCTGAAGAAGATAAGAAGAAAAAAGAGGAAGTTGAAGCTAAAAACAATGCTGACCATATGATTTATCAGACAGAAAAATTATTGAAAGAAAACGGCGATAAATTACAGCCATCAGATAAGTCTGAAATTGAATCAAAAATGAGTGCATTAAAATCAGCAGTAGATTCTAATAATACAGACAGTATTAAAAGAGCTACAGACGATTTACAAGCAGCATGGAGCAAAGCTTCAGAGGCACTTTATAAACAAGCAGGAGCTCAGCAGCAAGCACAGCCTGATGCTGGACAACAACAAGCACAGCAAAATAACAGCCAAGATTCAGGCAGAAAAGATGACGGTGTAGTTGATGCTGATTATGAAGTTGTTGATGACAATAAATAATAAAATAGATAAAAAGTAAAAGTTGAATATATAAAGTCTAATGGGCGGTTGGAAGTTAATTTTTAATGTTTGATTTTCAGCCGCCTATATTTTTAATATTTATATGGAATTATTAATGAAAAGAAATATAGAATTAGTAAAAGCATCCAGACTCGGAGATTTAGAGAAAGTAAAAAATATATTAGAAACAACAGAAGAGTTTGAACATAATGAACTTAATATAGCGTTAGAATATGCATTATTAAAAGGTCATAGAGATATAGTAAAAGAGCTTGTTATAGCTGGTGCTTCTAATACAGAAACTAAATTAAGATTAAATTATAATAATGTTTCATTTTATTATATCGTAAACGTAAATTATGTAGAATGCATATATGAATTAATGCTAATTTATTATTCTTATATTGGAGATTTTGAAATGGCTGAGCTATTAATAGACTCAGGAGTTAATGATTTAAATAGAGCTTTGATGTCTGCTTCTGAAAAAGGGCATTTAGAGATAGTAAAACTTTTAATAGACTCAGGAGCTAATGATTTAAATGGAGCTTTGATGTCTGCTTCTGAAAATGGGCATTTGGAAGTAGTAAAATATTTATTAGACTCAGGGGCTGATGTAAATGCTAAATATAATGATACCTGGCATAGTAAAACAGCTTTGATGTTTGCTTCAGAAAAAGGACATTTGGAAGTAGTAAAATATTTAATAGATAAAGGAGCTGATGATTTAAATATTGCTTTGACGTCTGCTGCAAAAAATGGGCATTCAGAAGTAGCCGAATTTTTAAAATCAAAAGGGGCTAAATAATAAAATATATTTAAAATTTTTGTTCTTTGACAATTTAATATAATTGTATTTTTTATTTTATTAACTGTAACAATTTTATTAGATCCATATTTTACGATAAAATAATTGAAATTATTTTAATATTTCTTTTTTATGTGTAAAAAATCATGTAAAAATGAAAAAATAATTTTACAAACTTAAAGATTTTGATATTTACTATACATAAAAAATAGTAAAATTTATAGGAGTATTAAGTACAATGGAATTATTAGAAGCTGTAAAAAATAATGATTTAGAAAAAGTGAAATCTTTAATAGAAAATGGTGCTAATATAAATACCAAAGATACAGCCGGAGAAACTGTTTTGACTATTGCTGCTAAAGGCGGAAATTTGGAAATGGTAAAATATTTGATATATGAAGGATCAAATGATTTAAATAATGCTTTAACTTATGCAGCAGAAAACGGACATTTAGAAGTTGTAAAATATTTAGTTGATAAAGGTGCTAATGTAAATGTGAAAAGCGGTTTTTATACTGTTTTGAGTTCTGCTTCAATCGGAGGACATTTGGAAGTAGTAGAATACTTGCTTGATAAAGGTGCTAATGATTTAAATAGTGCTTTAACTTATGCTGCAGATAATGGGCATTTAGAAGTTGTAAAATATTTAATAGAAAGAGGCTCTAATTATTTAAATTGTGCTTTAGGTAGTGCTTCAGAAAGCGGACATTTAGAAATAGTAAAATATTTGCTTGATAAAGGCGCCGATATAAATGCAAAATGCGGATTTAATACTGCTTTGAGTTCTGCTTCAGACGGAGGACATTTAGAAATAGTAAAATATTTGATAGATAAAGGTGCTGATGTAAATGCAAAATGCGGATTTGATACTGCTTTAGGATATGCTTCAGATGGCGGATATTTAGAAATAGTAAAATATTTGATAGATAAAGGTGCCAGTGATTTAAATTGGGCTTTGAGTTATGCTTCAGAGAGCGGACACCTAGAGGTAGTAAGATATTTAATAGATAAGGGTGTAAATATAAATGCCAAAGATGATTTTACTAGAACAGCTTTAAGTTATGCTTCAGAAAAAGGACATTTAGAAATAGTAAAATTACTTATAGATTCAGGAGCAAATATAAATGATGAAGACGGATTTCATGGAACAGCTTTAAGTTTTGCTGCTGGAGGCGGACATTTAGAAATAGTAAAATATTTGATAGATAAAGGTGCTAATGATTTAAATAATGCTTTAATGACAGCTTCAAGCAGAGGACATTTAGATATAGTAAAATATTTGATAGATAAAGGTGCTAATGATTTAAATAGTGCTTTAATGGCGGCATCTGACAATTTTCATTTTGAACATTTAGAAGTTGTAAAATATTTAGTAGATAAAGGTGCTGATGTAAATATAAAAGATAAATCTGGTAAATCAGCTTTGAATTATGCTTTAGAAAAAGGGCATTTAGAAATAGCTGAATTATTAAAGGCTAATGGTGCTGTATAAAATATATTTAATTAATTGTTAAATTACTAAAAAATATATATTAAATAATTGAGAATATTTTTATTCTTTTAAAATTTGTATTAGTTTTATATATAATAAAAATTTATGTATAAAAAATTATTAAATTATAACTTATTTAAAAAATATTTTTTTGTGTTATAATATTTGGCAATAAAAATAAGGCAGATAAGTGAAAAATAAAATTATAGCTTTTATTAAAAGAAAGAATGAATCTATTCATACAACAGAAACTATATATATAGCATCCATACTTACTATGGTTGGCGGTTTTGTGGATGCTTATACTTATATTACTAGAGGCGGAGTTTTTGCTTATGCTCAGACAGGTAATATAATATTTTTTGCTATGGGGTTGGTAAAAAAACAATTTAAAGATACTCTGCATTATTTTATATCTATTATAATTTTTGTTATTGGAATTTTTTTTGCTTTGTATATAAAGAAAATTTTGAATAAAAGGAATATAATTGAATTTGAATATGTTATTATATTAATACATTCTATTGTATTATTTATAGTAGGTATATTGCCTGAAACATTTTCTGACACTGTGATTGTGGGAAGTATATCATTTATGTCAGCAATATTTATGATAACATTTAATAAAGTTGAAGGACTTTCTTATGTTACAAATATGTGTACGGGTAATTTAAGATCTGCTTCAGAGAATTTATTTAAATTTTTATTTAATAAAGATAAAACAGGATTAAAAAAAAGCTTAATGTATATTACAATATTATGTTCTTTTGCTTTAGGTGCTTTTTTAGGAACATTATTTACAAATATGATTGGAACTAGATCTATATGGATTTCTTCTGTTTTATTATTGATAGTTGAAAGTTTAATGTTTTTTGAAAAATAATAACTTGGTGAATTTTTTTATATATAAAGGATATTTATTATGGATAAAGATTATTATAAAATACTTAATGTTAATATGTTTTCAAGCAATGAAAAAATAAAGAAATCTTATAGAGAATTGGCTATGAAATTTCATCCTGATAGAAACCCAGGTAATGAAGAAGCTAATAGAAGATTTATAGATATAAATGAAGCTTATGAAATTTTATCTAATAAAGAGACTCGTATGCAGTATAACATTAAATATTTATCTTCCAATAAATATGTTGTAGGAGGTTTAGCTGCGGCAGGTGTAGGATTGGGTTTAATATTAAGCAGAAGAAAAAAATAATTTTTAATATTTAGAATAGATAATTTTATTAAGAGGATATGATAAATGGCAGACAAAAGAGACTATTATGAAGTATTAGGAGTGGCAAAGACTGCTACTAATGATGAAATAAAAAAAGCATACAGAAAATTAGCTATGCAGTATCACCCGGATAGGAATCCTGGTAATAAAGAGGCTGAAGATAAATTTAAAGAAGCTACAGAGGCTTATGAAATTTTATCTGATGAGAAAAAACGTGCTCAATATGATCAATTTGGATTTCAGGGAGTACATAGTGATTTTGCTGATGCTTATGGCAGAGGCGGTTTTGACTTCTCATCAATGTTTGGAGGAGCAGGCGGTTTTGGTGATTTAGATGATATATTCAGTTCTTTCTTTGGGGGCGGATTTTCAGGCAGAGGATCAAGATCTCAAAGACGCGGTAATGATATAAGACATGATGTTACTTTATCTTTGGAAGATGCTGTTTTTGGTAAAAAAATGGAAATCAAATTAGATAAAAATGATATTTGTGATGTTTGTCATGGTACAGGAGCAGAACCTGGAACAAAGACTCAGACTTGTCCTACTTGCGGAGGAAGCGGAGAAGTTAGAATGGCCCAGGGATTTTTCAGTGTAAGAAGAACATGCAGCAGATGTAATGGAAGCGGTTCTATAGTAACAACACCTTGTAAAAATTGCCGAGGAACTGGAACAGTTAAGAAAACTAAAACTATTTCTGTTAATATTCCTAAAGGTATTGAGGATAATACTCAGCTTAGAGTAAGCGGAGAAGGTGAGGCTATAGGAGGAGGAATAGCAGGAGATTTATATTTATATATACATGTAACTCCTCATCCTAACTTTGTAAGAGAAGGTATAGATTTAATAACCGAGGTTGGAATTAATATTGCTCAGGCTACATTAGGTGCTGATATTTATATACAAACTTTGGATAAAAAGAAGGTGAAAATAAAAATTCCTGCAGGAACTAATAGCGGACAAAAATTCAGATTAAAAGGAAGCGGTGCATCTCATATTAATAGATCTGGAAGAGGGGACTTATTAGTTATAGTTAATATAGATGTTTCATCTAAATTATCTTCTGAGGAAAAAAGATTATTTAATGAACTTAAAAAGGTTATGCCTTCTAATGATGAGCCTGCTTTAAGAAAGCCTAGTAAGTCTAACTGGTAAATAGAAATGAATAATTATAAAAGGAGGAAATTATCCTCCTTTTTTTAATTAGGATTGAAATTAGAAATTAATTCTAATATTTCATTTGTATTTTGCATTTCATCTATTGAAGACATAAATAATTCATAAGATTTTTTATTTTCAGTCATTTTTTTTATTTTTGATATTATTGATATTGGATTTTTAGAATTATATATTAAGGCATTTTTATCATCAGAAGCTATTTCAGCAGATGAGCTTTTAGCATCTATTATAGGTAATGTTTTATAATGCCAAGCTGCTATTAATTGTGTATAGAAAGAATCTTTTATATTATGTATTATCATAGCATTTGAAGTTTCTATTTCTTTTCCAATTCTTGAATTATCATCTTCATCTATAAATTCCACATATTGTTCTATAGCTAATTTGTGAATATTCTCTTTTAATTCTTTATCATATCCTATAATTTTTAATTTATATATATCATCATTTTCTTTAAGATACTGCGCATAAGCTGCTGTACATTTGAATATACTGTCTTCTTTATTATAAAATATCACTATAGATTTATCTTTTTCTTTTTTATCGTTATTAATGAATATATACGGAGAAAAATACGGCTGTATTATTTCTATATTTTTGATATCTTTATGTAAATATAATAATCTTTCCTTTGTTTTTTTACTTCCGCATATTATTATATCAATATTATCAGTATGCTCATAATCTAATTTCATAAGTCTTTTATCTATTAATTTTGTTTTACTGTCTTTTTTTTCTTGAAAATACAGATGATTTTGGAAATTTAAAGTATACCATACTATTACAGGTAATTTGTTAATTCTTTTTTTTATTAAAATATTTTTTGTCATAGATGCTATTATATTCATAGGGAAATCTATAGCTATAATTGCATCAGCATTTTCAGCAATATTTGCTATATTATTTGCAGATTTTTTTAAGAATAATAAAGACAAATGTTTTCTTGCAATATAAGCAGGAAAATTCTTTGGAAATGATTTTGAAAATACTGTTATTCTTATAGAGGATTTATAAAAATGTTCAACCATATTAAGCATGAATTGATTTGATTTATCTTTCATATTATTTGCATTAGATATTAGTACAATAATTTCTTTCATTTTTTATCCGTCATAATTAAAATATACCAAATCCCATTCCGATATTTGAAATGATAAATAAGGACTTGTTATGAAAATAAATAAAATTTTATTTTTAGTTTTTACGATATATATTTCGGCATATTCCAGAGATATTTTACAATATCATACTGTAATGAGTGATAGAAATGCAAATATTACTTTAGAAAGCGTATCTATAAATTCTGATAAAGTTACTTTAGATGAAAATACACAAAATAATTTAAATAGAGAATTAGATAAAGTTAGAAAATTTATACAAGACGGTAAGTTTTTTGAAGCAATTAATTTATGTAATTCATTAGAAATTAATTATAAAGATTATTATGAAATATATTATTTTAGAGGGCTTTCATATTATAGAAGGGCTGATTTTTATTATGCTTCTTTAGATTTTAAGAGACTTTTATCATTATATATAGAAGAAAAAGATTATGATAAAGTTTATGGTTTGATTATTGAGTTTTTTGATAATATTAATGAATATGAAGAAACTTTAAGGTCATGTATTATTGCCTACAAGATGACTAATAATCCTTATTGGCTTTTTTTAGCAGGTAATTCTTCTTTAAAAAACGGAGATATTAAAAGTGCGGATTATTATTTTAATGCCTGTATGAAGCAAAATAATTCATATGCTAATGAAGGATTGGGAGATATAAATTATTTAAATAGTCAATATGATATGGCTATAGATAATTATAGAAAGGCAAGGTATTCTAATAATGAAGAAAAAATTAGAATTCAAACTAAAATAAGTAATGCTACTGTGAAGAGAGAAATATATGCTTGGAATGCAAGTTTAACTTCTCAAAATTACACAAATGCTTTAAATATATTAAATAATATATCTTCATATTCTAAAGATTATCCGGAAATAACAGTTGCATTAGCTAAAACATATTTTGCTTTGGAAAATTATAATAATGCTAAAAGTATATTATTAAGACTTATTACATCTGTAAAAGATTTTGATGAGGCTTATGCTATATTGGCTCAAATATATTTATATGAAAACAATGAAACTGAGGCTATAAAAATATTAGAAAGAGGATTGGAATATACATATAATAAGCCTAGATTATATGAGACTTTTGCATCTATGTTATATGGTTTGGGGTATAGTTATTATCCTGATAAAATAATATCTCAGATTATTAACTTGTATAATATTTCTGATGAAAATAAAATTGATTATAGTAAAAGTTTAATAAGACAAAAAAAATATGATGAGGCTTATAAATTATTAAATTCAGTTTCTTCATATAAGGATATTGCAAATAACTTATTGAATAATATAGAATACAATAAAATATTAGATAAGGCTGAACAATTAAAACAGAAAAAATATTATGTTGATATAAGGCAGCTTCTTTCTAAATATAAATTTGATGGAAATGAAGAGCAGCTTAGAATAGGATATATTGCTGATGCATATAATAATTTAGGTTCTATAGATGAAGCTATAAATATATTAAAAGAGAATTTTAATGCTAATACGATAAGTGTTAATAATGTTTTTTTACTTAGAAAGTTATTAGGTATTAGAGCTTCAAACAATGATACTTCAGCATATCAAAAAGAGAGAGATGCTATAGATATAAGAGCAACTGAATATTGGGAAGAAGAATTAAAATTGAATTTGAATTTAGTTACGGATAGAGTATTCGAATTTATTAGATATAATAAATTTGATGAGGCTTTAGCTTATATATCTGATTTAAGAAATAAAAATTATGATGTAGCATATATAAAAAAAATAGAATCAACAACATACGGACTTTATGCAGCATACTTATATGAGAATAAAAGATATGAAAATGCAACTAAGACTGCTGCTTTGGCTGTAAGAAGAAATAGAAGTAATTATGATGCTATTGCTGTTCAAAATGAAATGTATATAGATTCATATTTAAGCTCTATTGGTTATTATGATAATATAAATGCTTATGTAAGTTTATCATCTACTATGAAAGAAATTTTAAGAATTTCACCTGCATATATAGATAATAGAATAAAGCTTGCTGAAGCATATATCTACGAATATAACATAGAAGGAATTAACATAATTAATAAGATCACTGAATATATTAATGTTAATGGAGGAAAAGATTCATTATTAGGAAGAGTATATAATAAAGCTTATTTATATGAATATTCTCTCTTATGCTATAATAGAGCTTCTAAATATGTTAATGTTAATCCTATATATGTAGCTGAAAGTGCTGTTAATATTCAAAATTATAATCCTTCTTCTGAGGATCTTCAAAATTTAATTACTGAAAATATTAATAATCCTGATAGACTTTATGCAGTTTCAAAGATTTATACTAAAATGGGAAATTATAATGAGGCTTTGAATATTATTAATAAAGCTTTATCATTTGATAGTAGAAATATTAATTATATATATCAAAGAGGATATATTAATGAACTTATGGGTAATGCTAAATCAGCATTAGCAGATTATGAGAGTATAATAAGAATGAGAAAGAATTATGCTGCCGCTAATTATAGAGCTGCTTTAGTTTATCTAAATAATTTAAAAAATGATATGAATGCTGAAACTTATGCTTTAAATTATTTAGCATTAGTTCCTGATGATTACAGCGGCTATAAACTTTTAGCAGATATTTATAAATTTAGAGCAGAAAAATATATAGACCGTAATACAAAAACTTTACTCAAGGAGGCTTTGAATAATTATCAAACTGCATTAAGCAAAGCTGTATGGGGAAGAAATTTAGAAGTTAGAAATACAATATTAACTGACATTGATTATGTACAAAAGAAAATAATAGAATAAGCTTATTATTGTCGCTAATAAAAACTAATAAAGCATAAATGGCATATTTCAATCCCGCCCTTTATGCTTTTTTATTTTTTACTGAAAATAAAAAGCTTAACTACCTTTTTTGCTTAATTTATAAAAGCACGCCCGCCCAAATTTTATTATATTTATTATTTTATTTCACGCACGCTAAGCGAAACTTTATTGATAATTTTATTTGCAATTACTATATATTTAATATTTATAATTTTGTTTACCGTGCGGTAATAATAGTTATAAATTCTTAGTATACTGGGTGGGGAGTAGAAATAACAGTGTGAAATAAAAAAAATATAAAAGCAGAAATTACAAGTGTGATAGAAAAACTATAGGGTGGGATTTTTAAATTATTTTTTTTAATTAAAGTAAATTGAGTCTTTTTTCTATAGCTATTCCATAAACTCTGTCATCATTATCTTTTATAGATGCTTCAACGCAGTCATATATAAACTTTGTAGACTTTTTCAAAGCATTTTCTATACTATCTCCCTTTAGTATATATCCTAATAATGAAGAACCAAAAGCATCTCCTGTTCCAGGTATACTTATATTGATTTTTGGATAATAGCTTGTTATTATATTATTATCTTGATAGCATAGGCATCCTATATTTTCATCTTTTGAAACACTTGTAACTATTACAGTTTTAGGTCCCATTTCAGAAAGTTCTTTAGCCATATTTGTAACTTCTTCTTCTTTGTATCTTATTGAAGGATCTCTTCCCAATAAGATAGCTAATTCTGTAATATTAGGAGTTGCTATATCAGCATATTTTATTATTTCCTTCATAGAGTTTACATGTTCATCAGACATAGAAGGATATAGCTTTCCATTATCTCCAAGTATGGGATCTATAAGAACAGTTTTAATATTAAAATGTTTTATTATATCAACAACAATAGAAGGCTGTTTTCCAGAAGCTATCCAACCTACATAAAAAGCATCAAAAATAGGTTTTCTTATTTTTAATTCTTCCACAATCTTTTCTAATTGCTCTGTTAAATCAAAAGCACAAAAAGATTCGAAAGCAGTGTGATTTGAAAGTATAACACTAACTAGAGGAGAAACCTTTATACCAAAATGAGATAGTACAGGTATATTAACTGTTAGAGATGCTTTACCATAAGAACATAAATCATTTAAGAGCAGCACATTAAAATTATTATTCATAAATTATTTAAATATTATAAGAGATTTACTGTCGGCTAGAACTTTATATCCGGATATTTGTGCAAAATATGCAAATTGCTCAAGACTTATATCATATCTATCTTCTATTTCTTCTTTAGTAACTTTCATTTTTTTCCCGCCGGATAAAAATGAATTAAGTTCAAATCCGCTAGTTCCAAATTTTCTTTCAACTTCTTTTTGAAATGGATTTTTTTTACCTTTTCTCATTTATTGCTCCAATGATATATTTTTATATGTTATCATATAACACTTTTTTTTTCAATAAATTTTACTAAAAAAGCTAATTTATAAACTTTATGAATATAAAAAAATCCTATTCATAAATAAATATGAATAGGATTTTTTATTTTCTATCTTTATTAAGATTATTTATTGTTTAATTAATTCTATAGTTGTTCCATCTGGTTTAATATAACTAGCTTTTGTTTTATCATCGCTGAATATTATTTTATGTTCTTTTATTTCTATTGGATTTTCATTATTTTCAAAGAATATTTCTGATATTGTTAAATCATTTCCATTTATTATAGAAGAATGATAATCTCCTTTAGATGTATTAATGCTAGCATTATTTTCTTCTACTTTTACAATGATATCTCCTGATGAATATGTTCCCAAATAAGGTGTAAATATATCTGATTTCATTAATTCATATGAATATTCTTTTCCATATATGAAATTTATTTGATAAATTATTCTATCTTTTTCTAATTCATAAGACATTATAACTTTTTCATTATTCTTATCATTATGTTCTGATTGTAACATATTACCATTTAATGTGAATGTCATTCCCACATTTGTCATTCCTTTGTATCCGTATATATTACCTTCTTTATCTATAAGTATAGTGTAATTTTTTACTTTAATCTGACCATTGCTGTCATATGTTGGTATATAATAATTACCAGCATAATTACCTAATTCCTTGAATTGCTTTATTACTATATAGTCTTCATCAGGAATGTTAAAATCTTCTTTATCAAAAATATTCTTACCACTAAATTTTAGATGATCATCAAAAAGATTAACTTCTATTATTGAATATATTTGATTATATGTATTACTTAACTGAGTATTTCCATTAACATTTAGTTCCAATGAATTTCCTGATAAGTATAATTCACTTGCTGGAGTTTTATCTTCACCTATATACATGTTTCCATTTTCAATTCTAAAGGCAACATGAGTATAACTTCCGTTTGTAAATTCATGCTGATGGTAATATCTTCCATCATATTTTTTTAGGAAATTAGATATTTCTGAAGCATTTGTTATTATTGAATTTGATGCTGTCTGATTTGAATTATTTCCTGAGCAGCTTACAGCAAATATAATAAATGCTGAAATTAATAAGAATTTTTTAATCATTTTTTTCTCCCAAATTAAAGAATTATTATTTTTTAAATAAATATAATATTTACATATTATAATAATCTAATCAAATAATATTTTAAACGAATAAAAAAGTCAATATTATATTATTATATATAAAAAATAAACTATTAAAATTATTTATTATTGTCTTATTAAATCTATAGTACCGCCGTTATTTGGTTTAGTATAAGATGCTTTTGTTTTATCATCACTGAATACTATTTTATATTCTTTAGTAGGAGTTCTAGATGAATATTTATATATAGTCAAAGTATTTACAACCATAACAGGTGTATATGTATCGCGTATACCAAGTCCATCAGTAATTAGTTCTACTTTTTCAGCTTTAACAGTTAAAGTTGTAGTACCATCTGAAGACTTATATACTCCTATATAAGGACTGAATGAATCATATCTTTTTAAAGCTTCATATTGCAATTGATTATTAATCCAAGTATTACCAAATATCAATCTTTCATTATAAAAATGAAGTTCCTGTTTTCTTGTTGTTCCTCCGACTTTATTATATTTTAATGTTAAAAGTTTATTTTGCAAATATGCACTTGAATAGGTTACATTTAAATGTTCATCAATATATATTTGTCCTGTTGTTGATATAAGAATATAATATTTTTTAGTATCATCATAATCATAGTAATAGTAATTTCCGGCTTCTATTTGCAATTCTGGTATAGGCTCTCCCATTTTATCATCATATCCTTTCTGCAAAGAATATGTTTCTTTATGAAATATAGCGTTGGCAAAAAGATATATATTTCTATTTGTAGCAAAATTAAAAGTATACATTTCATCATTCATATCATAACCGGAAACAACACTTGAAGTTTTTCCTTTTATGTATATTTGCAATTTATTACCAGATAAAGTTTTAGTTGTAGCTATAACTTCTGTACCATATCCATTATATATTTTATCACCATCTATTATATACCTCATATCAAGGCTTCCGTCTTCATATTTTGAATAATAGACTCCATTATGTTTTTTTATAAATTCTGATATCATACTCTGATCTACTATAATTGGTTCTGCAGCACTGCCATTAGGATCTATAAAGCTTCCATCTCCAATATCCTCTTCTAAAGAATATGTTGAATTAGTTATTGATGCTGAGCAAGTTATTATAAATATGATTGCAATTATGCATACGGCAGTTATTATAATTTTTTTTAACATATATAATCTCCTAAACAAATTATTAAAAATATAAAATGAATTTATATAGCATTTACTAAATTTTTAAGAAAATAAATATTATCAAGATATAGCAACATTATCATAAACATAATTACCTTACTGTAATCTATGTAAAATGATATAGTAAGTATATTAAAAGTCAATATTTACTGTTTGTTTTTTATGAACTATAGTAGGTGTATTTTATTATTTGTATATTTTTATATTACTTTGTATAATGTAAATATATTAGAAAATATATTTTTTTTATTTACAATATATTGACATTGTTTTTTTATCTGGTATAATATACTCATACATAATCAAATACTCATGAGGGAGTAATTGGCGTAATTTTACGCGGCAAAGTCAACATCGCAGCTCTTAAATTGTAGAGTTTGGCAAGCCTTAATTAATGAGACTCAGGTATAAATAAATCTTTAAGGATGAATTTATTGTTCTTTAATGATTTATTTATGCATGAGTCTTTTTTTATGCATTTTTTCTTTTATTAAAATTAAAATAATTAAATGAGAGGTTAGTTTATGGATAGTTTTTTAGGGAGTAAAAATGATATTTTAACGGCTCTGAATGTTGATCCAAAAATAGGTTTAACAGAGGAAGGCAGAAAGAAAAGCTTAGAAAAATATGGAGCCAACAGCTTCACAAAAGAAAAAGGCGCAACTTTGATTCAGAAAATATTAGAATCATTGAAAGAGCCTATGATACTCATGCTTATTTTTGCAGGTATTATAGCAATAAGCGTTAATACAGTTGCATATTTCAATGGAGGGCATGCTGATTTTTTAGAATGCTTGGGTATATTTTTGGCTATAAGTTTATCTATTACTATTACTATAGTTATGGAAGGTAAAAGTGCCAAAGCATTCGAGGCTTTAAATAGTATAAATGAAGATATAAGAGTAAAAGTGATAAGAGATGGAAATATAGAAATAATAAATCAGAAAGATTTGCTAGTAGGGGATATCGCTTTTATAGAAACAGGAAATAAACTGCCTGCTGATGGAAGACTTATTGAAAGTGTATCTTTAAATATTGATGAATCTGCTTTAACAGGAGAAAGTGAACCTGTAGAAAAAGATGCAGAAGCATTATTATCTGATACAAAAACTCCTGTAGCTGAGAGAATAAATATGGCTTATTCTGGTTCATTTGTTACTACAGGTAATGGTAAGATGATTGTTACTTCTGTAGGAGATGCAACAGAGTTCGGTAAAATAGCTAGAGAATTATCAAAAACTCAGAAAACTTCTACACCTTTACAAGAGAAACTTGCTCAGTTGGGTAAAAGAATAGCTATGTTCGGTATAACAGCTGCTGTAATAGTTTTTATTATTCAGGTAGTTAATTTTATTAGAACAGGTAATGCTAGTTTTGATACTATATCAGAAGCATTCATTACAAGTATAGTATTGATTGTAGCATCAGTTCCAGAAGGACTTCCTACAATAGTTGCTGTTTCATTATCTATTAATATTATAAAAATGGCTAGACAGAATGCATTAGTTAAAAAAATGGTTGCTTGTGAAACTATAGGAAGCGTTAATGTTATTTGTTCAGATAAAACAGGTACTCTTACAGAGAATAAAATGACATTAAATAAATTATTTGCTAATGGTGAATATATAGAACCTGAAAATATTAAGAATGAAAAGATTATAAAAAACTTTGCTATAAACTCTACTGCTGACGTTGATTATAAAGACGGAATTGCTAAGTTTTTAGGTAATCCGACAGAATGTGCTTTATTAGTTGCTGCTAGTAAATCAGGATTTAATTATAAAGAGATAAGAGAGAAATCAAAAATCATATATGAATATCCTTTCTCATCAGAAACTAAAAATATGACAACGGTTGCTAAAGTTGAGAATGAAACTATTGTATTTACTAAAGGAAGCCCTGAAAAAATAATGGCTATGTGCAGCATTAGCGATGATGAGAAAAAAGGTATTGAAGAGGCGATAGAAAAATTCCAAAATGAGGCAAAAAGAGTAATAGCATTCGCCCATAAAATAGTAGATGATGATATAGAAAATATAAGAGAAAAGCTTGAAAACAATATGGTATATGACGGATTTGTTGCTATATCAGACCCTGTAAGAAAAGAGGTTTACGATGCTGTTGAGCAATGCAGAAGTGCAGGAATAAATATAAAAATGCTTACAGGTGATAATATAGTTACTGCTACTGCGATTGCAAGAGAATTAAAAATACTTAATGAAAATAGTATTGTTCTTGAGGCAAAAGATATTGATGCTATGGATGACAGCACATTAAAACAGAATTTAAGCAAGATATCAGTTATAGCTAGAAGTACTCCTACTGTAAAAATGCGTGTTGTTAATGCTATAAAAGAAATGGGTAATGTTGTTGCTGTTACAGGCGATGGTATTAATGATGCTCCTGCTATTAAGAATGCCGATGTTGGTGTTGCTATGGGTATAACAGGAACTGAAGTATCTAAAGAGGCTAGCGATATAGTTCTTCTTGATGACTCATTTGCTACTATCGTTAAGGCTGTTCAATGGGGAAGAGGAATATACGATAATTTCCAAAGATTTATACAGTTTCAGCTTACTGTTAACTTGGCTTCTGTTGTAGTTGTTCTTATCTCTACATTAACAGGATTTAAATCTCCGTTTTCTGCTATACAGTTATTATGGATAAACATTATTATGGACGGACCTCCTGCTATTGCTTTGGGACTTGAACCTATAAGAGATAATTTGATGAAAAGAATGCCTACAAAAAGAAATGCAAGCATTGTAACTAAAAAAATGATATTCAAAATAGTATTTTCAGCTACTGTTATGATTATATTATTTATGCTTCAAAGTAAGATGAATATATTAAAAGTTGCTGAAGCTGAGCAGTCTACAGTGTTATTTGCTATGTTTGTAATGTTCCAAATATTTAATTCTTTCAACAGTAGAGAATTAGGTTTTGATAGTGTATTTAAATACTTTTTTAATAATAAATTAATGCTTTTAAGTATGGGTATCACTTTTGTATTACAGATATTAGCAACTCAGTATGCCGGAGGATTCTTTAATACAGTACCTTTAAGTTTAAATACTTGGTTAAAAATCGTAGGAATTTCATTTATAGTTATTCTAGCTGCTGAAATTTTTAAAATATTTGCTAGAATGGTTAAGAGATAAATTTTTTACAATAAAAATTGGAATTATTTTTTAAAATAATATATAATAATTCCGAATTTATATATAGTATAAATTTAAAATATAGAGTAGATTTGAAGTATGAATAATATTGCTATTATAGTATTTGTATGTGTATTCATTACACTTTTGCTTATAGTAAAAAAATTTTTATTTGGGAAATCAATAGATAAGATTTCTGATATTGATAAGGTAAATAAGCTTATTAGCGAAGGAAAAAATGATGTTGCCTTATTAAAACTTAAAGAGATTTTAGCTAAAGATAAACCTGGTACAAAAAGGGCAAAAATACATGCCATGATAGGTGATTGCTATGCCAACATGGAAGAATATTCTTTTGCAATAGTAGAATACAGACATGCTATAGATGACGGAGATAAAAATCCGGAAACTATTTTATCATTGGCTAGAGCTTTAAATAAAATTGATAGAAAAGAAGAAGCATTAGCTCAATATCTTACACTTTTTACAATAGACGACTATAAACTTATAGTTTCTTTGGAAATAGGCATAATATACTATGAAAATAAACAATATGATACAGCTATAAAATATTTTGATGAAGCATTAGATGTACAGCCTAATAATTCTGAAGCTTTAAAATATAAGGCTTTTTGTTTTGTTAATATTGGCAATTTCAATGATGCTATATCTGGTATGAATAATATTTATAAGAAGTTTCCTGATGATCCTTTATTAAATTATAATATGGGAAGAGCTTATAGGGGAAGAGAAGATTATAAAACTGCTATAAGATATTATTCTAATTCTTATAAAGATAAAGAATATTCTGTCAGATCATTATATGAAATGGGGCTTTGTTATATAAAATTAGAAAATATTGAATCTGCTATAAAAACTTTGGAAAAAGCTATAAGTTATGACAGCTATGATAAAGAATTAAATTTGGCTATACTTTATACTCTTTCTGAATGTTATGATATAGTTGGTAATATCAATAAATCAATGGAGATATTAGAAAGTGTAATCGTAATGGATCCTAATTATAGAGATGCCAATGAAAAACTTAACAATTATAAAGATTCTAGATATAGTGAAAATATTAAAAAGTTCTTTAAATTAGAGGGTGATGATTTCATTGATATGGCTTTAAAAGTTGTAGCAAGCATAGGACTTATTCCATACTCTTCTAAGATAACTGATAAAAAATATTTAATAGTTTTTGCTAAAGAGAGTAATAGTCCTCATTCTCCTAAAAAGATAATCTATTTTAGGACTTCTTATAGCCCTATATTTAATGATGAGCTTGTACATTTATATGATTATGCTGTTAATGCTAATATTGCTAATACTATGCTTATAACTTGTGCTATGGTTAGTCCTGATGCTATAAGATATGCTGCTATGTCAAGAATTGATATTGTTGGAATAAAGAGACTTGAAAATTTGCTTGATAAATCACAGCTTACAAATTTGCCTGTTGGAGTAACTAGAAGCGAAGAAAAACTAAATTGGATATTGTAAATAAGATAAATTGGTTATAGATATAAACAGCGATAGATGTTATTCATTCTATTGCTGTTTTTATTTTAAATGTTATATTTTAGTAGTTGATTTTTATTTAAAATTAATTCAAAATGATAGAAAATTGTTTATGGGATAGTTGATTGTTAAATGAAAAAGGTACAGGATTTTTATTTTAAAAAGGCAAAAGAAGAAAATTATAAGGCTAGAAGTGTATTTAAACTAGAAGAAGCTCAAAATAAATTTAAATTTATAAAGGCATCAGATAATGTTCTTGATGTAGGCTGTTCTCCAGGATCTTTCAGTCAGTATATGCTCAATAAAATATTGAAAAGCGGTTCTGTAGTGGGTGTTGATATACTTCCTAATTCATTTGCTCATCAAAGATTTACTTTTATATTGGGAGATATAAAGGATATGGATGTTACAACATTCAATAATACTTTATTCGATGTTGTAGTAAGCGATGCTATGCCGAATACTACATCAGACAGAGAAACTAATCATTTCCGTTCTATTTCTTTATGCAGATCTATATTTGATTTAGCTAAAGAAGTATTAAAAGAAAATGGGAATTTTTTTATAAAGGTTTTTGACGGTAAAGATTTGCAGGATTTTAAGAAAGAACTATCTGAATACTTTGATTCTGTAAATGTATTCAAGCCCAAAAGTTCAAGAGATGAGAGCAGGGAAATATTTTTATTTTGTAAAAACTTTAAAAAGTTACGATAATATAAAGGGGGATAATAATGAAAAGAGAATTTGCTTTAGTATTGGAAACTTATGATAATAATGTAGCTAAAGTTGAATTGCAAAGAAGCGCAAGCTGTGATGGATGTACTATATGTAATTCTGGTAAACCTGTTGTTCTTAGAGCATTCAATAATATTAATGCTAATAAAGGGGACAGTGTTGTTATAGAAGTAGAAGAACTAAAAAGGGGTACTAACTTTTTTGTTTATGTAATACCTTTGATTTGTCTTATAGCAGGGTATTTCATTGGAGAGTATATATCTAAATTATCAAATATAGAACATAATTTAGGCCCTATATTTGCTTTTATTGTGTTTTTTATTTATGTTATTTTGGGATTAAGAAAATTAAAAAAGGATAATAAAATAATAGCTAATATAATTTGTAAAAATCAAGTTATAGAAAATTTTAATGAATAATAAGGCTTTATATGAAAAAAATAATATCAACTATAATAGCAATAATAGCAGCATCAATAATAACATATTTGTTCATTTCCAAGGATAAACCTTATGAGGAATTATATACAATAGGAAATGATGCTGTATCGTCTGTTAATAAAGTTACAGGATTAAAAATACATCCTAAGATAGATGATATAGAAGAGGGTGATATAAAAATATTAAATTTTTATGATGTTGATGATGTTCTTAGTTATAGTGTGAAGTACGCAAATTATTTATGGAAAAATGAAGGATATTATATCACAACAAATTATTATTTTGGAAAACAGCCTGATGGAAAAATAGAACTTGCTAAAAACTCAACTGAAAATGGCAGAGTTATAAGAATAAATGTAGAATGCAATACTAATAATTCATTTACAGTTATATTAAGCTTACTTAATGGCAGTTTAATAATGAGAAACACTAATGAAATGAATACTAATAATACTACTAATGAAGTAAATACAGTAAATACAAATAATTAAAAAAATAATGTATATACAAAAAAAGCTGATAACTTAATTAATAAAGTTATCAGCTTTTATTTATAATTAATATTATTATTATATATTATCCATATTGAAATTAAGCCAATATCCTAACTCTTTAAATGATGCTTTTTCTTCATCATTAAATTTTATGTCTGTGTTTTTATATTTTAAAATTATTTTATAAAATATATTTTCAAATGTATTTCTATCTATAGGCATATCATTATTTGATAAAAATTTAATATCTTTAAGTGCATCATATATTGTTTCAGTATTTCCTGTTTCATATAATGTATTCAAAGCATTTTTTATATTATCTCCAATTAGACTTGATATTCCGCTA
The DNA here is from genome assembly GCF_001676785.2 of Brachyspira hyodysenteriae ATCC 27164. Taxonomy (NCBI): domain Bacteria; kingdom Pseudomonadati; phylum Spirochaetota; class Spirochaetia; order Brachyspirales; family Brachyspiraceae; genus Brachyspira; species Brachyspira hyodysenteriae. The sequence goes on from NZ_CP015910.2 coordinate 1,197,083, forward strand.
TTTGATATAAATATACCTGCACTTCTTGCATCTTTTAAATCACCGGATACTTCATCATAAGCGTCTCTTCCTCTTTCTATGATTTTTTCTCTTAGTATTGGAGAAGCCATAGCACCCATTATTCTTCTATAGTCATAATCAGGAGTAACGCTGTTTAAATTGAAATATGTGAAAAGTTTTCTATATTCAGGATATATTTCATGCATCAAATGATCTAATTTTTTTATGTCATTTTCAAATAAACTGTCAGCTAATTTATCTCTTATATCTGAATTTAAATCTTTCAAATACATTGTATAAACAGAGCATTTATCTAGTTCATCATAATTTTCTGATATTTGTATTTGATTTTTAAATTCATGATTTTCATTAGATGTATTAACTCTAAAATATATATCTGCTGCTATATTATCTATTAATACACCTTCTATAATATTTTTTTCTATTTTAGTTGATTTTATTTCATGTTTGAAAATATTGATATGAACATCTCTGTATTCACTTGCTATGAGATTAAATATAAAGTAATTAATAACATAAAGTTTTGCAAATACATCAACTTTTGCTTCTTTTTCATAGAAATATTTTGCACTATGATGTTCAGGTTTATTGCTTATTGATTTTTCAAGCATTTTCAAAAATTCTTTTTGAGCTTCATCAACAAAATCAACATTTTTATCTTTTACTAATAATCTAGCATAATGGAAAGATTGTTCAGCATACTGCATATTTTTTATAGGTTCTAGTCTCGATACATCTTCAAAGAACCAGCCGCATGATGTATATGAAAATAAAGAGTATTTATAAGATTCCATTAAAAATACAAATTCTTTAAATGATATATATTTGCTGCATATTTCGTATAGATCTCTTGCATCTAAATCATTATATATAGCTCTTACATATTCTTCTCTTAAAGAATTTCTAGTTTCATCTGTGAAGTCTAGGAAAGTTTTGAATAATTTATCTTGCATTTTTCTCAAAATATCGAAAGCATCTCTTAAAGGACCTCTCCAAGATAAATCACATCCGTCCCAGCCTCCGCATCCGCAGTTGCTTCTCCATCTTTCTACTCCATGCGAACAGCTCCAAGAAGTCCCTCTTCCACCGGTTCCGCTATGAAGTATTACTTCTTCTGTAGGCGGATGTATATTTAAATAATGTTCATAATTAGTTGGAGTGATATTATCATAATGAACATTCTCTTTAAAATATCTTGCCAAACACATATCAGCAAAAGGTTCATGGTGTCCGTAACTTTCGCCGTCAGTAGCTATATTTACAAGTTTTCTTTCTCCATAAGCATTTCTTATTCTTTCTGCAAGTTTATCAGATGAAGTAAGTAAATGTTCAAAGGCTATTGCCTGAGATATATATGGATCATAAAAAAATACAATTATTCTTTTTCCATTGTGTCCGTAAAGCCAATAAGGTTTTGAAGTATCTATTTTTCCGCCTGATACATCTAATGTTGTTATGTTTTTTACATAATGTGCTTGATATGGAGAGAGTATTGTAAATTTAACACCGCAATCATATAAAGCATCAACTACATCTAAATTTATTGCAGTTTCTGAAAGCCAGATTCCGCTTGATTTTCTTCCAAAATATTTCTCAAAATTATATAATCCCCATTTTATCTGCACTCTCATATCTTCTTTTTTGGCTAGAGGCAATATTATATGATTATAAACCTGAGCAATTGCATTTCCATATCCAAGTCTTTCTATACTTCTTTTATCTGCTTCCAATATACGTTTTAATAGATCTTCTCTTGTCTTTGCTATATAATCAAGTAGGGTAGGACCAAAATTGAAACTCATATATTCATAATTATTAGACATATCATTTATTCTTCCATAACCGTCTAATATTCTTGAATAAGCATTAGGACTATAACATTCATTCGTTATTCTTTCATTCCAGTCATGTGCGGGGGCTGCACTTGCTTCCTTTTGTATTTCGCCTAAAAATGGATTTTCTCTTGGAGGCTGGTAGAAATGACCGTGCAGTATCAAATATCTCATATTATATCCTAATATTATGAAGTAGCATATTTTATGATTATAAGTATTTTATATATTATTGCAAGATTTTTTTACTTGAAATTATATTATTTTTTTAATATAAAATATTGTATACAAATAAATACTTGACTTTTAATTATAGTCTAATATAATATAAAATATATTCTTTTTTGTAACTCATTTTAAGGAGATAGTTAATGAACAGAGTAGTATCCTTGATCTTATTATTTTTATTGACATTAAGCACTTTAACTTATGCTGTAGATAAAAAATATATACCAAATAATGTTGATAGTGTTTTCTCTATTAATGCTGGAACTATGGCTGAAAAAGGAGAAATTAATTTACAAGACATTTTCAATAAATTTTTTATGCAGCAATATGCTGATAGATATTTAGAATACAGAGATGATGATTTCGTTGCTGAAGTTATGACAAATAGATTAAATGATTATATAGATTTTTCTAAAACATCAAGAATAGTTTTCTTTAATGGATATCAGCAAATGACATTACTTTTTGATGTTAAGGATATTACCGAATTAGATAAGCTTATGATAAAAATGGCAAGTCAGGAAGATAAATTAGTTTCTGTTGCTGAAAATGCTGCTTATAGATATTTGGCATTAGATGAATATAATTTGATTTCATGGAATAAAGAAATATTTTCTGTTACATTGAAACTTAAAGACAATTATTGGTATAATGAAGAATTAAATAAAGAAGATATTACTAATATAGCTAATTATGTATTTATTAATAATACTCCTTTAGAAGATGAAAAGTTCTTAACTTTAGAAAATGAAACTAATGATTCTTATGTTTGGGCTAATTTATCATTATTGGCTGATGAGAATTCTGATTTTGCTAAATTTTTATTCGGCAGAAGTT